>NZ_JARWMI010000002.1:47500-1147500 GCF_030758035.1 Rhizobium sp. AN68
CGTTGGCGCCAGACCTGTCGACCAAGCGAATTATCAAGCAGGCCGTCGCCACGGCGTTCATCATCTGAAACCTGGCGGAATACTCGCGGCTTAGTCTTCCCGTCAGACTGGGTCGAACATCTCCCTGAACTCCGGATCGGCAAAGTAGGCAAGCTTCTCAGCAAAAATTGGCCGCTGTCCGGCCAGAAACAGCAATTGTCCGCTCGCCGGAAGATTGCGCACTTCATCAGGGGTGAGTAGCGGCCGACCGGTATGCTGTTGGCTGTAGGAGATCCCCGTCTTATCGGAATCGAGGGCCCTCGCCATCGTCTGGAACACGACCGTTTCCTGTCCGAGCAAATCAGAGATGAGGCGGGCGCTGTCATGATCGTTGACGCCGAAAACCTGCAGCACGCCGGCGTTTGACAGGAAAGTTCCGGCGCGGTGACCGTAAGTGGCACGCAGCTGATGGATGTCCTGGAGGATGGGCCAAAGCTGGACACCATAACCCGCCATCAGACCCATCGCGCGTTCGACTGGAGCCAAATGCCCAAGGGATGCGAACTCATCGAGCAGATAGAGAACCGGTGTCGCCGGCTTTGTCGGATCGCGTGCCATTTCGATCAGGCTTTGTGAGACAAGCAGGCGCAGCCAGCGTGAATAGGTCGAGAGGCGATCAGGAGGAAGCACGAGGAACACCGTCACGTTGCTGTGCTTGAGATCGGCAAACCGGAAATCCGAGTGACTGAGGACGGCCGTCATGCGCGGTGAATCCAGAAAATGCGTATGGCGTAGGGCTGCGGAGAGAACGCCTGCAGCTTCGCGATCGGATTTTCCGAGGTGGCGGTTTGCGGCACGCGCGACAAGACCTCTCACCGCATCGCTGTCCTGCATACGCTTGAGCAGTGCTGCGAATTGTTCCGGAGCAAGGGTGAGATAGTCGCGGAGTGTTGCGAGGTGCCTGCGTCTCAAAGGCTCAGATGCAACGATCTCGAGCAACAATCCGCCGATAAGAGCTTTTGCCTCCTCGTTCCAATGCGCCTCGCCTGCCATTCCCGGTTCGTCGAACACGAGAGCGTCGGCAAGGGTGTTGGCATCGTCCGCGACATCGAGGCTGTGGGGATCAAGCAGGGCCAGGGGATTGAAGGCTGCCGAGGATCTGCCGGTGACCCCGAAAGGATCGAGCACATGAACCGGCCCGAATTTCTGGCGAGCACGGCCGGTGATCCTTGCATTCTCACCTTTCGGATCAACGCAGATCACGGAACGGTCGGAGGTCAGCAGGTTCGGGATGATCGTGCCAACACCCTTGCCGGTACGGGTCGGCGCCATCGTAAGCAGATGGGCCGGGCCATCATAGCGCAGAGGCCTGGCCGTTTTCGTATCACGCCCGATCAAGAGGCCGGAACCGGATGAGGTGAGAGCGGCTATCTCCTTGTGTGTCGCGAAGCGGGCGGAGCCATGGGTCTCATCGTCATTATCCCCGAAATGCAAAATCAGCGCACTGGTGATGAACCAAAAGGTGATAACGGCGAGCGCCAGCAGGGTTAAGAGACCTGGGACAATGTCGACAGGCGAGCCGTGCCCGAAACCCATTTGATCAAGGAAGTGAGCGCCACCCATGCCGATCACAAACGTGACGATGAACAGGATGAACATAAATCCAAGAAGCCGTTTCCAGATCCGGAAGGGCATGGAAATCAAAACCAGAAATGCCCAAAGCGGATCACGCGCGGCGGCTCGCATCATGTTTTTGAATGCGTCGCGGGCAAGTCGCAATCGCTTCATGGAGCACCCTGCACGCCGTCGCCAGTCTCTGCTGTGCCCGGCTGTATTGGTCCGATCAGATCGGCAAAGAGCGCCTTGTCATTCACCCGGCGGCCGGCGCTCGTCATCGGTGCCCTTAACCTGTATGAGCACGAGCGAGACTTGCTCCTCCTCATTTGTTACCAAGCTCCAGCCATCGAAGCCTAGCGCGGGCTGGTTGCGATTTCCTTTCGTCGCATGGAGAGCCGGCGGAGTCGCGAAGCCGAATACGACGCTTAGCGCCTCTCTGGCTATGATCTCGGCAGTTTCCGATCTGAAGTTCTTTAGATGCTCAGGTTTATTGCCCTCCTTATCAGGATTCGGCAGCCCTGCACGGAACATTTTAATTAATCGTTCGGTATGGAAGTTCGCATCTACGCCGTCAGCAGGCGCCGGGATCGGCGGCAGGGCCTCCGCCATTTGCCTGAATTTTTCCTGTCCGTAGATACGCCTGATCGCTTGAGCAACGTGCTGGAGGAAAGGATCATCTCCATTTTCAGGGTCACAAGTTTCACGCACGACGGCCCATCGGTGGATCTCGTCGACAGTTATTTCATGCTTGGTGTATATCAAGAGATGCCCCCAGCCCCTACTGGGAAATTACACACCTTCACGTTGTAGTCAATCGGCCAACGCCCGCGGCGCTGCTCACTTTGTTGCTGTAGGCTTTTACTCAACACCAACAGGTCGCGCATCGATTCTGCTGAGGCTTGCTGCTTAACACATGTGCAATCAGCAAAATTTTGCTTCAGATGGCCACGGGGACGAGAGCCCTAGCGACCGGCGGTGCGCATTCTTCAAGTCCACATCAGGGACAGTCGCAAATGGTTTCACAAATCTGTTCAAACTTCCGAATGCCTGTTGGTCAAATTGGGTGACGTATTTACTACGTTAAGTGTAATTAGCCCTTTATAACTTAAGTTAGTTCGTTTCTTGTTAGGAGAAGTAATGGTGCCATCTGCTGGACAGTTCGTTCGCGTTCGCGCGCGCTGTTGGCTTGTCGAGCGTGGGCCATCGAACGCACTTTTCCCAATTGTCCGATTAGCATGCGTAGACGATGATGCGGCAGGTGAGGTCGTTGACGTTCTTTGGGACGCCGAACTCGACGCCGAGGTGCTTGCCAACGAAGGCTGGGGAAAGATTGCCAAGCAAGGCACCGACGACCCGGCGACCTTCTCCGCTTATCTCAAGACGCTTCGATGGAACACTGCAACGTCGTCTGATCGTGATCTGTTTCAGGCGCCCTTCCGCGCTGGAATCCATTTGGACGCCTTTCAGCTTTTGCCCTTGCGCAAAGCGTTGAAACTCCCGCGCGTTAACCTCCTGATTGCCGACGACGTTGGTGCAGGCAAGACAATCGAGGCCGGTCTCGTCCTCCGCGAATTGCTGCTTCGTCACCGGATCGATTTCGTTCTTGTTGCCGCCCCTCCTGGCACCGTGCGCCAATGGCAGGATGAGTTGGAAACCAAGTTCGGCCTTTCGTTCCCAATCATCGAACGCGAGTATTTGAACGTTCTGCGGCGGGAACGAGGATACAGCGCTGAACCTTGGTCTTCGGGTTCGCGATTTATCCTCTCTCATTCGCTGTTGACGGACGAGACGTATGTCGCCGGCCTTCGAGACCTGCTTGGCGACTTTCGTCCGCGGTCGCTACTCATTCTTGACGAGGCACATCATGCCGCCCCAGCAAGCGGTATGAAGTATGCGATTGAGAGCCAGTTCACGCGTGTCGTGCGCGGTCTCGCAGATCGGTTCGAACATCGCCTGTTCCTATCAGCGACACCGCACAACGGGCATTCGAACTCGTTCTCGGCGCTACTCGAGATCCTCGACCCACAGCGTTTTACCCGTGGGGTGCCGGTCCGCCCGAAGGATCTGGAACCGATCATGGTCCGACGCCTGAAGTCGGATCTGCGCCATTTCGGGGAGCGCTTCCCACTGCGCAAGATTGAGCCTATTCGGATTGCTGATTTGCCGCAGAGTGCGCCCGAACTCGTGCTAGCCTCTATGCTGCGTGCCTACGCCGACACGGTCCGGGCGAAGGCGGAGGGACTGCCGCAGCGGCAGGCTGGATACGTGCGGCTGACCCTTGTAGGTTTGCAGCAGCGGCTCCTTTCCTCCATTGCGGCGTTCGCACAAACGTTGGAGGTCCATCGCAAAGGACTCCTTCGGGCGGCTGAAGGTGAGACGGTAAACTTCTCAGCGAGCGAGATCGGCCGGGCTGCCGAAGTGGAGGAAGAGCCGCAAGACGAGGCCGCCGCAGAACAGTTGCTTGATCTGGATGAGAACGCCGCAGCCGAAGCCGCAGGCATGGCCACAGCCGCCGTCTCCGACGTGGCAATGGTCGATGATATGCTCAAGATAGCGCGCCGGTATGCGCATGAGCCGGATGCACGTGTCGTTCGACTTGCTCAGTGGATTCGTGAGAACATGGTGCCAGCCGGGCGCTGGAACGAGCGCCGTCTCATTCTCTTCACCGAGTACGAGGACACCAGGCGTTGGCTGGAGAAGCGTCTCCAAGAAGCGCTCGACGATCTTTTGCCGGACGAGCGCATCGCGTGCTTCACCGGCGCGACTTCGACAGACAGCCGCGAGGAACTGAAGCGCCGGTTCAACGCCGATCCGACGGCAGACCCGCTGCGGATCCTTATCTGCACCGATGCCGCCCGCGAGGGCATCAATCTGCAGATGCGTTGCCACGACCTAGTCCACGTCGATCTGCCTTGGAATCCCGCGCGGCTTGAGCAGCGTAATGGCCGTATCGACCGAAAGTTGCAGCCTTCTCCTGTCGTGTACTGCCGATATTTCGTCTACGAGCAGCGTGAAGAAGACGTCGTTCTACAGGCGCTGGTTCGGAAGACAGAGAAGATCCATGACGAACTAGGCTCTGCTGGTCAGGTCATTACCGAGCGTATCAACCGGCGTCTCATGCAGGATGGCATACGCGGTGCCCAAGGGCTCGCCCACGAGATCGATGGCGACGGCGAGACACCCGACCAGCAAACCCAGACGGCCGTCGAGGAGATGGACGACTCGACTGTTGCGCGCCGTGCTCGCCAGGCTAAGGAACTCGACGACCTCCGATCCGCGCTAGAGAACTCGCGTGCGCGCGTCGGTGTTGATCCGAACGACCTCAAGGCGGTAATGTCGGTGGCCCTCAAGCGCACAGGTTCCTCGCTAGACGCTCACCGTGACGGCGCGGTCGGAGAGACTGCGACCTTCCATCTCGACCCGTCGGAGCCGGCTTTCCAGACGTCGGGTTGGGCGGAAGCACTGGACGATCTGCGTATTCGCCGCCGCAAACGCGGTGAGACCCTGAAGGACTGGCGCCGAGATGCCCCGGTTCGCTCCTTTAGCTTTAAGCCTGCCATAACCACGGCGGGCGTTGATGCCGAGGGCGTGGTTCAGGTGCATCTGGAGCATAGACTCGTAAGGCGCCTGCTGGCGCGCTTCGTGGCGCAAGGATCTGCATCTGGCTTGTCACGGGCAAGCGTGGTGATTGGTCCCGGTGCCCAGCCGCGTGTCGTGTTGATCGGTCGGCTGGCGCTCTATGGGCCGGGGGCTGCGCGCCTTCACGAGGAGATCATCCTGGTGACAGCGGCATGGACGGAAGCTGGGCGGGGCAGCAAACCGCTGAAGCCATTCGGCCCGACGCGTGAGGCCGCGACCCTTGTCCAACTCGAGGAAGCATTCAGGACTGCTCGCGTACCCGCACGCCAGATCGTTGATCGCATCCGCCAGTACGCGGCCCAGGATGCCGCTGACTTGGAACCGGAGCTTCGCGTTCGCGCCGATGAGGCCAATGCCGAGGCGGCGAAGGATCTAGTCAGGATCGCCGAGGCGGAGGCGACCTCGCTGAAGCGCCTGCTGGAGGACCAACGCGCGCGCATCGCCAAGGCCGACGCCGAGCCGGACGACAAACAGATGAGCTTCCTGCCCGAGATCGTGGAGGAGGTAGAGCAGCGGCGGCGCGATCGACGGCACTGGAAGGCGAAGATCGACCGCCTCTCGAGTGATATTGAGACAGGGCCGAGCCGCGTACGTGAGTCCTATAGCATAGTTGCGGACCGCCTGGAGACGATAGGACTCGTCTACCTCTGGCCGGAGGGGAATTAAAGCATGGCATCATTCGATCCGAACGAGGAATGGCTCGGCCATGTCCAGCCGATCGGGCTCGTCGTCGCCCCGGTGGTGCTGAAGGCCTATGAGCTTGTTCCTGAGCAGCAGACACGCTCTGATTCCTGAGGCGATCAAGCCGCATTTGTCGCCAAAAGACTCCGGACCGGCGCTTCTCGATCCCTGGGTCTTCTTCTCCAACATTCTCGGCTGGCGTCCCGGCCGGGTGGCTGGCAGCCCCGGCGGCACGCCGATTCCTGACGATCTTATTTTGCGCATCGATGAAAGCGATATCGAGATTGCGCCACACTGGGGCGGTCGCCGATCCCAACGGCGGCTGGCAGATGCTGGTGCGTGTCGAGGCGGCGGGCGTCGACCCAGACGGACGAGGCGCGCTGGAAGGCTGGGAGGCGACGCCGCATCAGCGGCTGGAACGGCTATGTAAAGACCGGGGTATCCGCACGGGAATCCTTGTGACAGATTGCGAGCTGCGCCTGATCCACGCACCCCGCGGTGAGACTAGCGGCTGGCTTCGCTTCCCGCTACGCTCCCTTGGAGAGGTGGGTGGTCGGCCAATGCTTGGCGGCCTAAAGTTACTCCTCTCCTCGTTCCGGCTGCACAACGACGCGCCAGAGCGCCGCCTGCCGGCGCTGCTTCAGAAGAGCCGCGACGAACAGGCCGAGGTTTCGACCAAACTCGCCGCACAAGTGCTCGGCGCGTTGCACGAGCTGATGCGCGGCCTGCACGACGCTGACCGTGAGCGTATGGAACGGTTGGCTCGCGAGCGGCCCGAGCATGTCTATGACGGTCTACTGACCGTGCTGCTTCGCTTAGTGTTCCTGCTGTACGCCGAGGATCGCGAACTCATTCCCTCGCGTACAGACGCCGAAGCGCGACGGCTCTACGACCAGGGCTACGGCGTGCGGACGTTGCATGCGCGGCTGGTGGAGGATCGTGCGCGGCACGAGCTGACTATGCACCTGCGTCGTGGCGCCTGGTCGCGACTGCTTACGTTGTTCCGCCTCGTTCATCAGGGGGACCGTACCGGCGAATGGATCCGCGGGCGCGGAGGCAAGCTGTTCGATCCCTCCGCCTTTCCTTTCCTGCAGGGGCAGGAAGATCCGGGGGAATTGCCGAAACCGGCTGAGGTATCGGATGAATGCATTGCGAAGGTGCTTGACCGCTTGCTGGTGCTGGGCGGCGAGAAGCTCTCTTACCGCACGTTAGACGTCGAGCAGATCGGAAGCGTCTACGAGACCGTGATGGGCTTTACGGTGGAAACCATGGACGGGCCTGCCGTAGCCATCCGCGCGGGCAAGAATGATAAGACCCCGGTCTTCGTGGATCTGAACAAGCTGCTTGCAGCGAAGCCGAACGATCGGACGAAATTCCTTAAGGAGGAAGCGGACCGCGGCACAGTGACCGACAAGGTCGGCAAGGCACTGAAGGGGGCCACTACGATCGAGGAGGTCGCCGCGGCACTGACGCCCATCGTTGACGAACGCGCCTCGCCGGGCGCTGCCTTGGCGGCTCCCGGCACGCCACTTCTGCAGCCGACCGACGAGCGGCGACGGACAGGTAGCCATTATACGCCGCGCTCGCTTACTGCACCCATCGTACAGCACGCGCTGGAGCCAGCCTTTCACCGCATTGGTCTTGACGCCACCCCAGAGGACGTCCTCTCGCTGAAGGTGTGCGATCCAGCCATGGGTTCGGGCGCCTTTCTCGTGGAAGCCTGTCGGGCGCTGGGCGATCGTCTTGTGTTGTCCTGGGCGCGTTGGCCGCTCACTCGCCCCACTATTCCGCCGGACGAGGACGAGCCGCTTCACGCGCGTCGGCTTGTTGTGCAACGTTGCCTCTACGGCGTAGACAAAAACCCGCGGGCAGTTGACCTTGCTAAGTTGTCGCTCTGGCTTGCGACGCTTGCCCGTGATCACGAGTTCACCTTTCTTGATCATGCATTGAAGTGTGGCGACAGCCTCGTCGGGCTTGATGACCGGCAGATCGCTGCTATGCACTGGGACACATCAATCCCCGGCCTGCCGCTGTTCAGGAAATTCATCGCAGATCGCGTAGAAGAACTGGCTAAGAAGCGCGCAGAGATTCAGGCTGCGCCAGACGACACGACGCGGGTAGTCCTGGAGGCGAAGCATCGCGAAGTGGAGACAGTCGCAGGCGACGTGCGCGCGCTGGGTGACGCAGTCCTTTCGGCGTTCTTCGCCGAGGATAAGCCGAAAGCAAGGGAAAAGCGCCGGGTTGAGATTGAGAGCTGGATCTCAGGATTTGGCGAAGCAAAGTGGGATATGCTTAAGGCTGCAGCGCAGGGTCCTCGCGCTGGAAAGCATCCTATCGAGGCGTTCCATTGGCAGATCGAGTTTCCGGAGGTGTTCCGGCGAGATAATCCAGGCTTCGATGCGATTGTCGGTAATCCGCCGTTCGCTGGCAAGAACACAATCATTGCTGGCAACCGTCCATACTATTTGCCTTGGCTGCAAACGCTACATAAAGGCGCGCATGGCAATGCTGACTTAGTGGCGCACTTTTTCCGCCGCGCGTTCTCGCTGATCCGCGATGGTGCGGCCTTTGGCCTCATCGCGACCAACACCATCGGCCAAGGCGATACCCGCGACACCGGCCTCGCGACACTTCTCGAGGCGGGCGGCGCGATTTCTCGCGCCACGCGCCGGCTGAAGTGGCCGGGTGAAGCAGCGGTGGTGGTGAGCGTTGTCCACGTGGTGCGCGGTTCCGCTCCCTTTCCGGTACTCGACGGCAGGCAGGTTCCACGGATTTCTGCCTATGTTGTCTCGGGTGATCTCGACCGTTCGCCCGCGCGGCTGGCGGCCAATGCTCGAAGGGCGTTCCAAGGTTCTATCGTATTGGGGAAAGGCTTTACGTTCGACGATGTTGCGGCGGCGAAGGGCGAAGCCGAGAGCCTAAATGCTATGCAGGATCTGATCGCCAAAGATCCGAGAAATGCAGAGCGGATCTTTCCATACATTGGTGGTGAGGAGGTAAACAACTCTCTGAACTATGCGCACCAGCGGTATATTATAGATTTTGCTGACTATCCGCTGCGACGCGATATTTCGTTACCGTCTTGGTACAAGGCGCTGCCGCACGAGCATGAGAATTGGCTACGCAACGGCATCGTGCCTGTGGACTACCCCAAGCAGGTTGCAGCCGACTGGCCCGATCTGTTGGATGTTGTCGAGCAGCGGGTTAAACCGGGAAGACTAAAGGTCAACGACCAAGTGGGGAAAGTGTCGTGGTGGCGTTTTCTGCGCCGTCGAGATCGATTGTATAGCCAAATAGCTTCGCAGGAAAGAATTTTGGTTCGCTCACTAACGAGCACAAATTTCCCAACGTTCACGTTTTTAAGATCCGGACAGGTATATGACCAAACGTTGATTATATGGTCCTCAGATAGCGACGCAACATTTTGCATATTAACATCTCGCGTTCACGAGGTTTGGGTTAGATTTCTCGGCGCTACAATGAAAGATGACAGTCGCTACAACATCGCAGACTGCTTTGAGACATTCCCTTTCATTCTCGACGAGCAATCGGCCATTTCGTTACTCGCGTCCGGCCAACTTTATTATGAGTTCCGTACTCAGCTGATGATTGATGAACAAATAGGGATGACTAAGACGTACAACCGTTTCGACGATCCAGTCGAACGCGCAAAGAGCATCGTCCGGCTGCGTGAGCTACACGCCGAAATGGACCGCGCAGTGCTCTCTGCCTACGGCTGGGACGATCTTGCGGCCTTGGCCGAACCAGTCTTCCTCGACGACACGAATGAAGAAGATCACGCCTATCAGCGCCGCCTTTTTTGGCCATCCGATTTCCGAGATGAGGTTTTGGCGCGCTTACTTGCGCTGAATGCAGAGCGCGCAACTGCGGAAAAGGAGGCAGGATCAGCTTTGGCGGTTGATGTTGATCGAGAGGACGAAGATCAAGATGAATAAAGCTGAAACAATTCGCTCTACCAAGCTAGGTAAAAAGGAGCTTCGCCTCGTTAGGATGAACAGCCGCTACTTCGGTCTCGCCGATGGCGTTCGCTGCTCCGAGGGAGAGGACGCCGATGACGTCTGGCGGCAATTGCACGATGAGGCGGGGAAGAGCGACCCGAAATACTTTGGTTTCCACGGGGCCCGGACGCGCTTCCTGATCTTCTTTCCGAATGGCTTCCATTCCGATGGATACGGATCGCAGGAGCGCGACTACAAGCTTGCGGCAAAGACTAAGCTGGACGAGACAGCGCCGCTAGAAAAGGCGGTCGATGGGACAGGATTTGGCGAAGCGGTGCTTGCCGTATTCCGGGCGACGAACATGCTCTCGCCGTTCGAAAAGACGCGGCTGCAGGACGTGCTGCGTGGTGCACATGCTGACGATTTCGTCCGGGCCGCAGCTCGCTTCACGCTGGACGGCAGCAAGTCAAATCTTCTCGCAATGGAGCAGGCTCTTAAGCCGCATGACAACGCGAAATGGACTGTTGCGACCTACCTGCCATATCTCTGGCGGCCCGACACCCACATGTTCCTGAAGCCGGAAGCTACCAAGGATTTCGCTACCCGCGTCGGCCATCGCTTCGTCTCGGAATACGAACCGCGACTTAGCCTACCGGTCTACGAGAGCTTACTTGATCTTATCAGGAAGACGGAGCAAGAACTGGCCGACATGCGTCCGCTCGACAGGATCGATATCCAGAGCTTCATCTGGGTAGTGGGCGACTATAAGGAAGGACGGGAAGCCATCTACGAATAAAAGTTGGGGCAGCGGGTACTGCCGGACGGCGACGAGACCCAAGGGGGAAGAATGAGCATTGATCCGAAATTGCCGACAGCCGTCCGCGGACGTCTTGTCGAGACGCTGCGGCGCGATCTGATCGGGCCCGACTTACGTGACATCGATATCACGTCCGAGAAGCTCGATACGAATCCTTCGCGTTGGTACCTGACAGGATTTCTGGTTCCAGCTCCGAAAGATGG
Source organism: Rhizobium sp. AN68 (assembly GCF_030758035.1). Taxonomy (NCBI): domain Bacteria; kingdom Pseudomonadati; phylum Pseudomonadota; class Alphaproteobacteria; order Hyphomicrobiales; family Rhizobiaceae; genus Rhizobium; species Rhizobium sp. AN68. Next base: position 58,396 of record NZ_JARWMI010000002.1, read on the forward strand.
AGGTGAGGAGGTAGACCAGCCGGAGGAACCCGGCGATATGGTAACCGACGGCGACGAGCAAGTGGATCCGGATACGGGAAGCGCTCGAGCCGCTGACGATACAGCACCCGACGACCCCGCCCCAAGAAGGCCGCTCGCACCGTCCGCGTGTGGGCTGACCGTGTTGGTCGATGCACGTGCAGAAACCGTCGACGTGACCGCCACGTGGGGCGACTACGTAACTGAGCCGCCTCTGCCTCCTGAGGTGTTCCTTGATGATACGGCCGCGTTTGACCCTAAACACCGCAATGTTGCGTGGCAGCGCATACCCGGTATGGCTCGCGTTACAATAGCCGTGCCAAGACCCGGCGAGCGCGTAACCCGAACGCTTGAAGGCTCGGCCGGAAAGCAACGTCCGGGCGGTGGACTCGTCGTCGAAGCTTTTGCGAGGCCTTACAGCTTGACCCAGCCGGACGGCAGCAAGGCAGACGTCGTGGCGCTAACGGTGATGCTCGTCAACCGTCGCGACCCGACTCGCCGCCGCTTTGCCGACGTGACCTTCGCGTTCCAGGTCAAGCTGGAGGTCCGCAGCGAGCTGCCCCTATTTGCGCGCACCGATATGACAGGGTTTGGCTCCGACGATCCTGACGCCGCAACGGCCGACCTTCACTATCACGACGTAGCGGAATTTGCTGTGGGCAATGCGACGTCAGCAGGCTGGATGCCAGACGACGATGACTTTGTGCGTGCAGCTTACACCGACTTCCTTCCCATGGCAGAGGTCGAACGCGTTGAGCCCAACGAACGAATCGGTGCAACGTTCGGCATGGAAGACTTGGCGAAGCTCGCTGGCGGCGATGCGGACGCACTCGTAGCCGCGCTCTCGGGCCTTCCGCAGGAATATGCAAGCTGGATTGATAACGAGGGCGGTAACGTCGGAAGTATCGATGGAGAGCCGCGGCGGAAGACTGCTGAGCGACTTCTTGATGCTGCCCGCCGCGCACAAACCCGCATCGAGGCGGGCATCGAGCTCCTCAAGAAGGACAAGTGGGCGCGGCTTGCCTTTCTGGCGATGAATGAAGCTGTCGCCCGCGCGGCACGGCAGCGAACTGCCGGTCGCAATGGAAATCCGGCGGAGCAGAATCAGCCAATTTGGCGACCATTTCAGCTTGCATTCGTGTTGCTCAACTTGCCCGGCCTGAATGACAAACTGCACCACGACAGAGAAATTGTTGACCTGCTTTTCTTTCCGACAGGTGGCGGCAAAACGGAGGCCTATCTCGGCCTTGCCGCGTGGACAATCGCCCATCGCCGCCTGACGGCAAGCGGCAAGCTTGGGGCGGGTGTTTCGGTGCTGATGCGCTACACTTTGCGGCTACTCACGCTCGACCAGTTGACGCGCGCGGCGGGTGTTGTGTGCGCACTGGAGCTGATGCGTGGGGAACCCGCGTGGATGGACGGCAAGTCACGTCTCCTTGGTGATTGGCCGATCGAGATTGGCCTTTGGGTGGGATCCGCCGCCTCGCCAAACCGCCTAGGCGGCAAAGCGAACCCAAATCCGGACACGGCAGTCATCCGCGTAAAGCGCTTTAAGACTTCAGGACGGGAAGCGCCAGCGCCGATCAAGGCATGCCCTTGGTGCTCAGAGCCATTTACGGCTGACAGCTTCGCCTGTACGCCAAACGCCATTGCGCCGAAAAACATGGAAATTCGGTGTAGCAACGCGGACTGCGACTTCACCGGCGCAAAGCCATTGCCGATCCTTACTGTCGACGAAGCGATCTATCGGCGGCTCCCAGCATTTGTTATCGCCACGGTCGATAAGTTCGCGGGACTTCCCTGGCTTGGCGAGGCAGGCGCCTTCTTTGGCCATGTAAACCGCGCGGACGAGTGGGGCTTCTACGGCGCGAACGATAAGGCAGGAGAAGGAAAGCCGCTGGGCAACGGCTTCAGCCTCGATCCGCCGGACTTGATTATTCAGGATGAGCTACACCTGATCAGCGGGCCTCTCGGGACTGTCGCGGCGCTCTACGAGGTTGCTCTTGATCGGCTTGCTACTCGAAAGATGATGGGCGTCCGTGTTCGGCCGAAAATAGTCGCCTCGACAGCGACCGTCCGACGCGCCTCGGCACAGATCAAGGCGCTCTTCGACCGCGAAGCCACAGAAATTTTTCCGCCACCGGGACCGGACCGACGCGACAGCTTCTTTGCGAAGACCGTACCACCGAGTCAGCGTCCGGCGCGGCTATATCTAGGGCTCGCCGCTCCCGGCAAAGGGCCGAAACTCGTCTTCCTCCGCACGCTGACCACGTTGCTCGCCGCCGCCCAGAAAGAGGCCGACGAAGGCAATGATGCCGATCCCTACATGACGGCGCTCGGCTACTTCAACGCGTTGCGCGAACTTGGCGGAGCGCGCCGCATCGTTGAAGACGAGGTCCGAAGCTACCTTTCCGACTACGGCGACAAGCGCCGGCGCATCACACCACACGATCTGCCCTTTGCAAGCCGTCGACTGCGTGATGTGCTCGAACTCACCTCTCGTGAGAGCACCGACAAAGTCGCTGCAGCGAAGGACGCGCTTGGCATATCCGCTGTTGATAAGGCGGGCGTCGACGTTGCACTGGCGACTAACATGATTTCCGTTGGTTTGGACATCACCAGGCTTGGGCTGATGCTTATGCAAGGGCAACCAAAGTCGGCTTCGGAATACATCCAGGCGTCCAGCCGCGTGGGGCGACAATCCGACAAACCTGGCCTTGTAGTGACGCTTCTGAACGCGCAGAAGCCGCGCGATCGTTTGCATTTCGAACGTTTCCGGCAGTTCCACGCTGCCTTCTACCGCGTCGTCGAACCGACCAGCGTAACGCCTTGGGCAGCACGCGCTATAGACCGTGCACTTGCCGCTGTTGTGGTGGCATGCGTGCGACATCTGCACCCGCAACTTACCGATGAGCGCAATGCCGTCGAAATTTCCGATCATGTGCAGGCGCAGGATATTATTGACATTATCCTATCCCGCGCACCTCCGGATGCGGTTGTCGGAGGGCACGCCGCACTAAGGGCGATCGTGGAAGGGCTGCTCGACACCTGGAGGCGAATCGCCGACGATCGACGCGGAAACGCGGAAAAACTCTACTACGGCTTTCCAGGCACCCAGGCGCTACTACATCAGCCCCTTGATCCGCTACTCGCGGGCCTCGATCCAGACCTTAAAGCCTTCAAGGCGGGCCGTTCGATGCGCGACGTCGAACATGCCTCGGCTCTGAAAATCATCGACAATTTCGGCAACACACTGAATTGAGGCCCACTATGGCGAAAGACCAGATCCGTACGGGACAAGTGGTCGGACTTTTCGGTCCGGGCTCGATGATGGACCTGCCCGACCGTTCCGTCTTGGTGATGGGACTCGATCATTGGGAATCCTTCGGTCCCCAAGCATTTGAGCCAATCGAGGAACCGCGGCTCGCGCAATTGTTGGAGCGCAGGCTTGCAGGCGGCAATGACAAGCGAGTGTCCTCCGAGAAGCCGCTCAGTTTCCGCACGCCGCCGATCGATCCTGGAAATCCGCGCCTGCCGTCGCCGGCCATCAAGGCGAAGGTATTTCCGGAGTGGTTCGCCTGTGACTCCATCGCCGGCGATGCGCCGAACCGACGCCGGATCATCCGCTTCAGTGAGCTAGAGGCACCCAAGCGCCTCGACTGGAAAGGTGATGACGGCAAGAAGCGCCACGCATCGCCGCTCCGCTTCGTCTGTGGATGCGAAAAGGGACACTTGCAGGACATCGAGTGGCGGCGGGTCGTCCACGCTGGGCGGTTTGGGGAGGCACGGGGCGACGGCGGTGCGTGCCGACGAGCGATGTGGCTAGAGGACTCGGGCACCAGCGCAGATCCTCGCGACACTCGCATCGTTTGTGAATGCGGCGCGCAACTTTCGCTGGAGGAATTGTTTCAACCCGGTCGGCTTGGCGCCTGTAGCGGCAAGCGACCTTGGATAGGCCCGGACGATCCCGACGGCTGTGACAACTCTTTGCGGCTCCTTACCCGTAGCGCGACGAATACATACTTCCCGCAGATCGTAAGGGTGATCTCGCTGCCGGAAGCGAACGACGCACTCGACAAGGCGCTCGACGCGGTGTGGTCGAACGTAAGTACGTGTTCGTCCGCAACAGAGGTTGCGATGGCAAAACGATTCAACCCTGTTGTCGCAGCCAACCTTGGTCCCTTCTCTGACGCCGAAATTCTGGCTCGAATTGAATCTCGTGCCGTGGCTGGAAACGCCGATCAGAGTGATCAGATGAACCCGAGGATCGCGGAGTTCCAGCTACTCACGAGCGGTCGGACGTTAATCGGCGAAAATCGCCCGGACGCCAGACTCCACGCTGAAACGCTCGATCGAAACCTCTGGGATCCGAAACGTGAACCCATGCTCGCCGGAATCAGGGACCTTGTGGCGGTTCACCGACTTCGGGAGGTTTCCTGCCTATATGGTTTCACGCGTTTTGAACCTGCGCCATTGGCTGACGATGGAGTGGAGGACGTTGGCCTTGCTGTGAACGGCGCACCGCTGGGTGAGGTTCCGGAGTGGTTGCCAGCAATCGAACAGTATGGCGAAGGCTTTTTAATACGCTTCGATCCTAGCGCACTGATGGCATGGGCATCGCGGTCAAGGGTTAGGGAGCGTAAATCCATCTTGGATGGCGGTCTCAGAGCATGGAGGAAATCGCGTCGCGACCGCGGCGCTTCTGACAAGATGGCATGGGAAGGAGAGCACATTGAATACACAATGATGCACAGTCTCTCACATGCTCTGATTAACGAGGTCGCAATTGACTGCGGCTATCCTGCTAGCTCCTTGAAAGAGCGCCTTTATCTTATTCCCGGTCTCCCAGGCCAGCCAAAGGAGTGCGCTATACTGATCTACACTGCCAGTGCTGGCAATCAGGGAACGCTTGGCGGACTTGTTGAAGTTACTCGCCGCTTCCCGAACGTGCTGGCGTCCGCCCTGAGCCGGTTGGAACTGTGCTCTGGTGATCCGATTTGTGCCGACCACGATCCGCTGAAGGCGTCAGAGGACCGAGCACTCCATGGTGCCGCGTGTCACGGTTGCTTGCTGATCGCTGAAACAAGTTGTGAACAACGCAACGTCTATCTGGACCGGAGCCTACTGGTCCAAACGATTGCGGGGTCTTCAGCCTTTTTTTGTGAATGACGCTCAAGGCTTTCGTATGCTAGCGAAGATTGTCCGAGCTGCAATGCTTCGGCACATCAAACAATGGCATCGATTGTTACACGGTATGCAGACGATCTCGATCACGGGCTGATGGACGTTCTTCGGGATGGGGCCGCCGTCGCTATTACGCCTCGGTCGTCGTCTTGGCATCTCACCCGATAAACGCGTTTGGCGTTGGGCCATGGACGGCTTTCGCTGCGGGCTTACGGCGTAAGATCGCATGAACACGGCGATATCCATAGGTCGGCATCTCGGAGATGATCGCTTTGATTTCATCGATGAGATCATCATCGGCGAGCGGCGGCCGACCACGGGCTTTGGAGGGACGCTGTTTCACACGCTGAGCCATGTTTGACCGGGCAAGATCAAAAGTCTCGCACACAGCCGTCATCGGGAACTTCCCTTCGGCAATGACAGCGAGCGCAACAGCTGTTTTTTTGGGCCGGTGGCGATCTCAAGCGCCTCTTTGAGAATCTCGCCTTCCATCGTCTTCTTGCCGAGCAGGCGCTGCAACTCTTTGACCTGGTTCTGAAGGGTACGATATTCGGACGCCGGAACAACATCCTCCTCCGCAGCCGTGGCCGTCAGAGCCCCTTGAGTGGCGAGCTTACGCTAGGTGAACAACTGGTTCGGCTGAATGCCGTAACGCCGCGCAACGATGCTGACGGTCGCGTCCGGCTCGTATGTCTCCTGGATGATGGCAAGCTTCTCTGTCGTCGACCAGCGACGGCGGCGCTCAGGGCCGGACAGGACTTCTATTTTAGGACTGTGACTGGTCATAATGGCCACGCCGTCGCATACCCATGCAAAATTGCATTTTTTTGTGCGTAAGTAGTCCCTGCGGATCTATATGTCGGATTCACCGAGGAAATACGCTAGAATTCTGTTTCTATTTGAAGTTGATATCAGTGAAGTAACCGACTCTGGAGAGCCGGAAAGTAAACTCGCGATCAAATCAGATGATTAATGTGGAACGGCGGGACAACGCCCCAAAACTAAGTCCGATCGAACACAATGCTACGGGCGTCATCTGATGCGCCCAGGCCAGTTCGAGTTACCTAAGAACAAGAGCAGCCGAGAAAGCGACACCGTTGTCGTATTCGTGCACGGCCTATCCGGGTCGGCAATATCGACTTGGCGCGCAATGTCGAAATGTTTCGCCGAGGACACCGATTTTGCCGACATAGAATTGGATTACTATACCTATCCCACAAGGCTTATCCGACTGCCGTTTACTCCACCATTGCCGGGCATTCGCGATCTTGCCGACGGATTTCGCACGTTTCTTGAAGAACGTCACTGCACGAAAAAGAAGATACTTATCATAGCGCACAGCCTCGGAGGGGTGATCGCTCGACAGATGATAGTCAGCGCTCTCCGATCAGGTCACCTAGCCAATATCAGCAAGCTCGCACTCCTCGCTTCACCGAGTACCGGCTCACAATTGGCCAACGTGGGAGCGATGGTGTCATTTGCTCACGGACAGCTCAAAGCACTCTGTAAAGATGAACAGGGTCTCGCGGCAATCAACGTTGATTGGGAGCAGATGAAAATCGAAGAAAACATTTCGGTCAAATATATCTTAGGTGGAAGTGACCGAGTGGTGCCCAGCGAGAGTGCCTCACCATACTTAGGTAGAGACAACAAGGCAGTTTTAATCAACGCTAACCACCGATCGATCGTATCGCCCGACGATGCTGAGGACATACGTTACAAAACAGTAAAACGGTTTCTCCTGGATCAGCCCCTGAGAGCGACAAATGCGGCTGCCACGATATCCCCGGGGGTCATTCGCCCTGCTGATCCACTTTTCGATGTCTATACGCCAAAAGAGGACGCGTATTATCTTGTGCGATCGTTCGACAACGTTCTTTCAAGTGTTCTGTCAAGCGGCCATGTCTGGTTGACCGGTGAATCCGGTATAGGAAAGTCAGCCTCCGCACGGCGAGCTGTATTCTCCAACGGTTGGAAGCTATTCCATATCAATCTATCGAGCCACGAGATACACAGCCCGCACAAATTAATCGGGGCAATTACATCTGAGATATCATCAATTACTGGAGAGAGCCTTATAGCAGAAAGTGCTCCACTTTCGGAGCAAATGTCGTCACTCAAACGGGCCCTTCTCGCCGCGAGATCCGATCAGATAATTACGGAGGTAGTTGAGGAAATGCCAATTAAAGAAGAACATCTCGGAGAGTCGGCAAACCTTGTAGCCCAGCTATTGGAGCATGTTGACACTGATGAGCGGTTGTTCGGGCAGATCAGGTTTATATTTTCCTCACGAAACTCACCACAGAATGTTTCGGGCGGACTAAAAAATAAGACGCGCGAAAAGCTTCAGTTTCTTCCTGTTGAGACATGGACGCAGGGCGACATTACTCGCTTGGTTCAATTACTCGCACCAGCAATTAGACCAAATTTATCTTCAGCTGAGCAGCAATACATATCTGCGGCTTCAGGCGGTTCGCCTCGGTTCGTGAAGATGATGTTTCGGCATTGGAGAAATGGAACATCAAATAGCAGTTCCATCGAAGCTCTGTGCCATCAAGTCTCGAAGGAGCTAGTAATTTGATTCACAGCCCCAAAATGTTAAGTGCGCGTACGATTATACCGGACAATCTATATGTGGATCGGGATGCCGATCGACAGCTATCCAACGTTATTGATGAAATGGGGCGCCCGGGATATGTTCTTGTCGCCCGACAGATGGGCAAGACAAATCTGCTGCTTCGAATGAAGCGCCAGCGAGAAGTTCTCGGCGAGTTGGCGGTCTATGTCGACCTGTCCATTGGCTTCGGCGATGCACGTGGCCTTTTCCGACATCTTATCGACCGTTTACTTGAAGCCTCTGAGCTCACGACCCTCCAGTCCCAGATTGAAACTGACCGAATCGATAGTTCTCTCGATCCTAGCTTGGAATATGATCGACACTTGCGTCGCATTTTGAGTGCCGTGCAAAAGAATAGAGTAATCATCATTTTAGATGAAATCGACTCTCTAGTCGGTCAACCTTATTCGGACCGGATCCTGTCACAGGTTCGGAGCATGTATTTTGCTCGCGCAAACTTTCCGATTTATGAGCATCTCACTTATGTTTTGTCCGGCGTTGCCGAACCAACTGATTTAATCAAAGACAAGAACATCTCACCTTTCAACATCGGGGAGAAAATTTACCTTAACGATTTTAGTCGTACTGAGGCAGGATCCTTGCTGGAGAAAGCAGGAATCCAATTACCCGACGACGTCATCAATATGGTTTTCGATTGGACGAGCGGCAACCCGCGTATGACGTGGGACATTTTTGCTGCACTTGAAGACGAGCTTCCCAAAGGAAACTTGAATCCCGATTCTGTAAACGCCATTGTACAGAAGCTCTATCTTACTCGGTATGATCGAGCACCGTTAGACCACATTAGAGCATTGGCAGAAAATGACGCCGATGTCCGCGCTGCGCTTGTTGCCCTCCTTTATGGCAAAGGTGACACGCTTGACGACCGCTCTCGGAGCAAGCTGTATCTAGCGGGTATAACTACCGCGGCGGCGAATGAAGCACCTAGAATTAAGAACCGCGTTATCGAGTCAGCCCTATCCGAGACTTGGCTTGCTCAAGTTGAGGCAGGACAAAAAGGACTCCTCACTGCAGCGTCTAGGCGGTATGATAGCGGCGAGCACTCCGAAGCAGTCTCTCTCGTGCATCAATACCTGAGTTCAGGAGGTTCTATAGAGAACTTGAACGAAGTTGAAATGTTCGAGTATGGGATGGCGCTTTACCATACCGGTGACTACCTCGACTCAATCGCAATACTGCGTGATGCTAGCATTCAAAGCCGCTCAAATGAGGTCCGAACAGTCATCGCATATCACATCGGGCTATCTGCCATGTTGGTGGGTAATATCGACAGTGCGCTAGAAGCCTTTGAGCCACTTTCAAAAACAGATGGGCCGTATAGGCTGAGAGCGCTGCACGCGCTGGGCAATGCATATCTCAAAACTTCGATTAAAGATCGCGCGGAGGATATAATCTCAATTAACCGCCGAGTCCTTTTCGAGGCGGACGAGGATCCGAATCTCAAAGAGAACGAGAAGGCAGAACTTGTCTACGCTGCGCACTACAATTTGGGTCAAGTATATGTAGCCCAAGGTAATCGCGAGGCCGCGAGAAAAGCGTTCGCCGACGCAAACCGGTCCGCATCACCATCAATGAAGCCAGCGTTTGCATCGGCTCGCCTGAGTGTTGCGAACGTCGATGAAGAGCGCGCGGCAATCTTGGAAGAGGTGGCGGAGATCATCATTCGAGATCAGACCCCTTACAGTCGAAGCAAAGGCACACTCGGGTTCGATCAGGATGACATGGCAGAACTTTTGGCTGTCGCGTTAGATATCGGCAATGATGGAATCTTCCGAAGCCTGTTGACGTCAGCAGTCTCAAGAACCGGAACGAACGCTTTCGAAACGCTCGTGACGCTTGCAACTGAAACGGACTTCAAGACCAACTTAGGCCACACCCACACCCTATTGAGACAGGCGCTCACAGACCAGACCATCGTATGCGAAGCCCTGCTTAAGCAAAAGCTCAATGCCGCGACAATCTGGCTAGCTAACTCCATTGAAGGCAAACGAGCCGACGCATTTAAGGCCTATTGGAGCATAGTTACTGAACCAGCTGCGGCTGAATTTTTGTCAGCGAATGATACCGTTGTATTAGCAAATCACGTCGGCGAGCTGGTCCAGAGTGGCGACCTGTTGCTCGCGAAGAAAATAACGGCGTTCGTACGTAAAAATGAGGATATTTTGGCAGCCGCGAGCGCGACCACGTTTGCGTTTTTTGTCTATCATGAAATGTTAGTCCACAAGCTAGAAGCCAATGATGAAAGAGCCCGGCGGGCCGCTCGGGAAATTCTAAAGCTTGTCTCCGCACACGAAATCTCTGCTGATATATTCGCGAGGAGGCAACCGCAGCTAATCGAGAATCTGCGCCGTGCTGCATCAGATCAAATTGAGATTAAAGTTCGCACGCCAAGTAAGTTTCGAAGAAATGAGGTTGTTGAGGTGGTAGATACGCGGACAGGCCTTCGCTATAAGGCGAAATATAAAAAGGTATCGGAAGGACTTGAAGCCGGGTATCTAGAGCTATTAAGTGGCTCAAGCCACACATCGCCTTTTCAGCGAAGATGAGAGTTCATAGTACTCCCCACGCCCGAAACCTCCCCCTCCCCGTCATCTCCCTGAGGCCGAGCTCAAAAACAATCCGCCGAGCCGCCTGCGGCGTCACCTCGAGCGTCTTCGCCACCATTTTTGCCGACACCAATGGCTTCGCCATCACCAAGTCGACGAGCTCGGGCAATTTCGAAGGAGTTCGGCGTCCCTCCAGCTTTCGCTCGAACAGTGTCCGGGCCAGCGCGAGCCTGTCATGCTCCTTGAGTCCGGTCTCCGCGGCGGCGATCAGTCCGTGGGCTATGGCGAGCAACCGAGTCTCCCGGTCACGATGCCGGCGCCGATCGACCGGAATGGTTTTCAGACCGAGGTTGATGGCGGCGGGATACGCACCGGTGGTGATGCCGGCCTGGCGCAAGATCGACGCGGCCAACAAGCGGCCAAGCCATGGCGCGTGCTGCAGGACGGATAGTTCCGTTCCAGGCATCGAGGGCAATGATCGCCTGCAGCACCGCCGGCAACTCGTTGGCCCGGCGCAGCACGCCACGCCATTCGTTGAGCCGCGCATCCTCGTCCCAGTCGAGATCATAGACGAGAGTATCTCGCTCGCGGGTGTCGAAAGCCGGCCGCATCAAGTCAATCATGCTGATTTTCTCGAGATCGTAAGCCATTGAAATCATAGTAAATGATTTCCTAAACGAACTCTATCAAACCAATAGAGTTCGTGACATGGTATAGTTCCGGATTGGTATATCTACCATCGATAAGTACTCCATTTCATCAGTATAATTGACAGATTCGCAGTAAATTTATATCGATATATTCGTTATTTATACTAATCTATACTTAAAGAAGTCTTACGGACGAGCTCCCGATCAACCAAACGCCCGCGCGTTGGGGACGCGCAGGTGGCAATTGTCGCCGGCCCTGCGGGCGAAGAAATCCATCCGGATCAATATGGCCGCATCAAGCTGTGGTTCCCTTTGGGATCGCAACGCAAAGAAGGATGGCACGGACAAGTGGGATAATCCGGCCCGCACAATGCGCAAGAACGATTGTGCAACGCACAAATTTCGGAGGAATGGTTATGAAATTCGGATTTTTAGATACATATCATCCGAAAAAATTGGGTTAAAACTCTCCCAACTCAAGGAGAGACACCATGACGGACACGACATCAGAATTTGATGGGTCAACGATTGGCCTGGAGGCCGCAGAGGAACCCGCATGGACCGCCGCAACCTGGTTTGCGGTTCTTTCGATGGCGGCCACCAGTTTTGCGCTGGTATCGGCCGAGTTTCTGCCAGCGGGATTGTTGACGCCCATGGCGCGCGATCTCGGCATTACAGAGGGTACGGCGGGACAGGTCGTCACGGCGACCGCTTCCGTGGGCGCTGTAACGGCTTTACTGAGCAATGTTCTAATCGGCAAACTGAACCGCAAGACCGTGCTTGTCGGTCTTAGCGCGCTGGCGATTGGCTCCAACATTCTTGCATCAGTTGCTGCAGATTTCTGGCTATTGCTGGTCGGCCGGGCCGGACTGGGTATTGCGCTCAGCGGTTTCTGGGCACTTTCGGTTGCCGTTGTGGCGCGGCTCGTTGGCGCGAATTCGACCGGGCGCGGCATGGCTATCGTCACACTCGGCGTTTCACTCGCCACCATAGCGGCTCCCTCCATGGGCGCCTTGATCAGCGACTGGGTGGGGTGGCGCATTGCCATGTCGATGACGGCGGGGCTTGCCGTCATTGCCATGCTGCTGCAAATATTCAGCCTGCCCTCGCTGCCGGCAAGTACAAGCAACAGTCTTTCCGATGTTTTCCGCCTGACGCGGCGGCGCAGCGTTCAGCTGGGGATGCTGGCAATCCTATTGCTGATGACGGGGCATTTTGCCGGTTCGGTCTATGTACGTCCCTTCCTCGAACAGGTGACGCTGCTTGAGACCACGCCGATTGCTCTCGCCCTGCTCGGCTTTGGCGTTGCTTCCGTGATCGGCAACGTGCTGGGTGGCCGCATGGCGGACACCAGTATCCGCCTCGCACTCATCGTTACCGCCGCCCTGATGGCATTTGCAACAATCGCCCTCGTCCTATGGGGTGTTCATAGCAGCGCCGCATTCGCGCTCGTCGCGCTCTGGGGCCTTGCCTTTGGCATGGCGCCCGTGGTGCTGCCGACCAACCTTTCCCGCGGCGCACCCGATGCTCTGGAAGCTGCCGGCAGCCTGATGGTTGTTTCTTTCCAGGTGGCTATCAGTATCGGGGCTGTTGTCGGCGGCTATATCGTGGATTCCTACGGTGCCACTGCGCCGCTGGCGCTGACCGCGATCCTGGCTGGATCCACGGTCGCACTTGCCTTGTTACAGCGTCGCGATTGACCCTGTCCGTGACGGCAGATGCCTAAAACGAAAGTCCCGCCCGGAATTTGGTCCGGGCGGGACATTTGTGAAAAGCCGATTTTTCTTGCCGTCGCTCTGGTTACTTGCGGTATGAAAGACCACCCCAGATACGGCCTTCGTCTCTGTGTCGGCCACCGTGTACTGCGCCGATATAAGCAGCGGCAGCGGAAACGAGTGCGGAAGCGGCCAGCAGGAACGCGGTCAGAATGCCTGCGACGCGCGCTTTTTCTGCAGCATCCGCAGCCTTGGTCTTGGCATCGTCCAACGCCTTCTGTGCCTCAGCCTTCAGGGTTTCGACCTGCTTCTGCGCTTCATCGACCTTCTTCTGCGCTTCCGCCCTTACGGCCTGCACGCGTTCAACCGTCTGATTTACGCGCGTTTGCGCATCCGTCTGGCTGATGTTTGTACGGGCAGCGACCTGGTTGGCGAGCCATGTCTTGTCGGCATCGGATATCTCACCGGTTGCAAGAAGATTGCCGAGGATGCCGCTGATCTGGCGCTGATAATCGCCGGCGCTCTGGTCACCCGTCAGAGGGGCGGCGGGCGCATCGGTTCTCAAAAGACTATCCGTGAAATAGTCGATTGGATTGGCTTTCAGGCCCTGCGGAAGCATTTGTTCGATGCTGGGTGCTGCAGCCTGACCGGCGCCTTGCGCCAGACCACCTGCTGCACTGCCAGCGCCGGAAATGATGCCGCCCGCAAGTTGGCCAGCACCCTGAACGGCGCCACCGACAGCCGAACCCGTTGCCTCAACCGCGGTCTGCGCCACGCTGCCGACAGCCTTGGCGCCACCGGACAGAACGCCGAGCGCTAGAAACGCCGAGACGACCGTGCCGAGACCCCATACGACCAAGCCATTCACACCGTCGCGGACGGTCAATTCGTTCCTGTCGGCAGCGCCGGCAGGCCGACGCATGCGGCCGGCAATATAGCCACCCAGCATGTAGGAGCCGACCATGGAAATGATGACGAAGAGCGCGGTTATGATGAGCCAGACTGTGCTGACCTCGCCACCATTGTCCGCCGAGATAGAGCTGAGGCCCAAGCCGCCCGCGAATGCGGTGAGGATGGCCATGGCGCCCGAGGAAATTACGGCACCGGCGAAAATCGCTGGCCAGTCCACATAGCTGCGGTTTGGATTCGTTTCGATACCCGTTGGATCAACCATCAGCGTAGCCCCAACAATGAGAGGATGAACAGGACGACGACGACGAGGCCGACTAGATAGATGATGGAATTCATGCGATCTCCTCCGAATGGACGATCAATCCTCCGCGTAGCGGCGATTATATGCAGTGAGACATGCGAGCTGATTGCTCCTTCACCAAACTCGCCGCGCTCCAAAAAGTTTCACGACTTCTCGTTGCTTCGGAATGATTTTGCGCAATACCGCCGGCGAGGTGACGAAAGAAATGTGCTCGTGGTCGGCAAAGAGAGGTCGCCGAACGCAGGCAAGCAGCATGACCAGCCAGACACAAGCCACCCGAACCAGATTGCGACCGAAGGAGATATACCATGTCTGCAATCGATCGAATTGGCTCCACCGCCTCGCTTTACATACGCCCGCGGCCACAGGACGTTTCCCAGGCCGTGCCCGATCCCACACCCGAACGGTCGGCATCGTTGATCGGAGGGGGCGCCGCGCCTTCGCTCTCCTCCAATCTTGCCAACGCACTCTGGTCACTCCGGGGGCAGGAGGGCGGAATAGAAGAGACCCCGCTTGAGGGCGGCGGAACAGGCTCCGATGAGGCCGAGCTTAGCCGCTGGGCAAATATGAGTCTTGGTGAGAAAATCCGGGCCCAATATCTGGAGGCGCGGGGATTGTCCGAAAGCGACCTTGCCGCCATGCCACCCGACGAAAGGAAGGCAATAGAGGACGAGATCCAGAAGGCAATAAGGGTCGCGATGGAGGCTCCAAAAGACGATGACGTGAGCGTGCTCGCCGGCCTTTAAGCGTGACATGCCCCCGGGGGCACTGCGCAGCGCTACGATTTGATACATAAATGCGGGTTTCAGGAAACATGCCGGATACCTGCGGGGCAGATCATTGCCTGATCTATTTCGGATCAGGCAGGATTTCCCATGAAGAGGCAGATTTTCTTCGCCGTCGCCCTATCGGGTGCGGCAGCAGGTTTTGGAACCGTTTATTCGCGCTCAGCGGACACGCCGCCGGAACTTGCTTCTCCCATCTATGGTGTCACGCTTCCTGAAGGATATCGTGACTGGAAGTTCATCGCGCCCGCGCAGGAAGCGCCGCCGCTTGACGAGCTTCGCGCTGTTCTGGCAAACGATATCGCCGTCGACGCCTACAAGAGCGGAACCCTGCCCTTCCCCGACGGCTCGATACTGGTGAAGCTCGCCTATAAACGGCAGCAATCCACGGAGTTTCCGCCGGCCACGGTTCCGGGCGCGGCGACCACTGTGCAGGTGATGGTGAAAGACTCCAGGAAATATGCCGCCAGCCACGGCTGGGGCTTCGGGCGGTTTGTCAACGGCAAGCCGGTGGACGCCGCCCAGCATGAGACGTGCCTCTCCTGCCACGAGGGCAACGTCAAGGACCATGATTTCGTCTTCACGCGATATGCACCGTAACCGATGCCGGGGCTCGGGCGATTTCGCCTTCGCGACTGTTCGCGGAAAGGCGGCCTCTACACTCGATTACAATTTCACCTAAGCCCCGACACATCAGGGATACGTGAGGCCGGGAAATTGGTGCCATCACCGGGTCGCCTTCGCCGCCCGGAGCCCCGAACTCCTGCCTGAAAGGACAAGATGATGACGTTTCTGGTCATTGCCTATCTCGGAGGGGCGCTGACAATTCTCAGCCCCTGTATCCTGCCCATCCTTCCCTTCGTATTTGCGCGGGCGGGGCAACCCTTCCTGCGCAGCACGCTGCCCCTGCTTACTGGAATGGCGGCAACCTTTTGCGCCGTCGCGACGCTTGCCGCTGTTGGCGGGAGCTGGGCAATCAGCGCCAATGAATATGGTCGGCTCGTGGCGCTTGCGCTGCTTGCGATCTTCGGTGTCGGCCTGATTTCGCCCCGCGCGGCCAGCATCATCACCCGCCCGGTCGTCGAACTCGGCAACCGGCTCGCCAATGCCGCCGGCAAGCCCGGGTCAGTACCGACGATTGCGGGCTCGCTGATACTCGGCATCGCCACCGGCCTTTTATGGGCACCCTGCGCGGGACCAATCCTCGGGCTTGTGCTGACGGGGGCGGCCCTGAAGGGGGCCAATCTGGAAACGAGCCTGCTGCTTGCCGCCTACGCCGCCGGGGCAGCGACATCCCTTGCCGTTGCCATCCTCGTCGGCGGCCGGGTATTTGCGGTTATGAAGCGGTCTCTGGGTTTCAGCGAGCGGATTCGCCAGGCGCTTGGCGCGGCGGTGCTTGCCGGCGTCACGGTCATCGCACTCGGGCTGGATACGGGTGTCCTGTCGCAGATTTCCTATGCGAGCACGGCATCCTTCGAACAGCAGGTGCTCGACCGGCTCCACACCGCCAAAGCGCCTAAAGCGGCGACCGCGGCAAGCGCCAGCGCCAGCGCTGCTGCCGCCCGGTCAGAGCTGCGGGTTGAGGGCAAGGCTCCATCCCTCGACGGCGCTGTCGAGTGGTTCAATTCCCCACCGCTCACGCGCGAACAATTGCGTGGCAAGGTCGTCCTCGTCGACTTCTGGACCTATTCCTGCATCAACTGCATCCGCACCATTCCTTACGTGCGCGCCTGGGCGGACAAATACCGGGATCAGGGCCTCGTCGTCATCGGTGTCCACGCCCCCGAATTCGCCTTTGAAAAGAAAATCGACAATGTCAGGAAGGCCGTCGCCGGCTTCAAGATCGATTACCCGGTGGCAATCGACAATGATTACAAGATTTGGCGCGCCTTTGAGAACAGCTATTGGCCGGCGCATTACCTGATCGATGCCAAGGGCCAGATCCGCTACCACCATTTCGGCGAAGGCGATTATCGGCAGACCGAAGAGGCGATCCAGGACCTGCTGCGCGAGGCCGGCAGCAGCGCCTCAGCCAGCGCACCGGTGAGCCCGGAGGCGACAGGAGCCGAAGCCGTTGCGGATATCGCGCACATGCGCTCGGGCGAAACCTATATTGGGTACCGGCAGGCTCGAAGCTTCGCATCCAACGAGGCGATGCGTGCAGACACGGCGCGCAACTACTCCGTCACGACGCCTTCCCTTAACGAATGGGGACTTTCCGGTACCTGGACGGTTGGCGCGGAAGCGGCCACACTTGATGCGGCTGATGGCGGCATCACTTATCGCTTCAGCGCCCGTGACCTGCATCTGGTCCTTGGGCCGGCAAGCGCCGGAAAACCGGTTCGTTTCCAGGTCACCATCGACGGGCATCCGCCGGGCGCAGATCACGGCGCCGACACGGATGCCGAGGGCAACGGCGTTGTTACCTCAACTCGTCTTTACCAGCTCGTCCGCCAGCCCGGCACCGTTGAAGCGAGAACCTTTGCCATCCGCTTCCTCGACCCCGGCGTGCAGGCCTATGCCTTCACGTTCGGCTGAACCTGCATTTTCGTTCCCTTTCACATTAAACCAGAGGAAAAACTTGATGCACCGTCGTCTCATGCCAAAATTCGCGATTGCCATCGCAACCGCACTGATCGCTTTTGCCTCACATGCGGCAGAGGTGAAGAATGTCGTCATAGTCCATGGCGCGCTGGCCGATGGTTCGTCCTGGCGCCGGACGACAGAGATCCTTCAAAGTCGCGGTTTTAACGTCACGATCGTGCAGGAGCCTATCACCTCTCTTGTCGATGACGTGGCGGCCACCAACCGTGTCCTCGATCTCCAGCAGGGCCCCAGCCTGCTTGTCGGGCACAGCTACGGCGGCATGGTGATCTCGGAAGCGGGTAACCGGCCGGATGCGGCCGGGCTGGTCTATGTCGCGGCCTTCCAGCCGGAGAAGGGAGAGAGCCTTCTCGACCTCGCCGGCTCCAAACCGCCGGCCGGCAACGGCATCAAGCCGACGAAGGATGGCGCGTTCCTTTATCTCGATCCCGCCGTCTTTGGACAAGATTTCGCCGGCGATCTGCCACGTGAGGACGCGGCCTTGATGGCAAGAAGTCAGGTCTTCGCCGCCAAGGCCGCCTTTGCCGCCAAGGCCGGCGAACCCGCCTGGAAAACCAAAAAAAGCTGGTCGATTGTCGCAACGCAGGACCGGTCAATCAACCCCGATCTCGAGCGTGACATGGCCAAGCGCGCCGGCAGTGCGGTGACCGAGATTGCGGCAAGCCATGCGGTCTTTGCCTCCCAGCCCGATAAGGTTGCAGACGTCATCGAACAGGCCGCCCGGCAATCCTCAAAGTAAGCGCACCTCCGTAAGATCAAATGCAGCCGCCCCGGATGTCGGGGCGGCTGATTGCGTTGGAAGGGCGAGCCAAATGTATCAGTCTGTATCCGGAATGCACCCTGCTACAAAACCATTCACATTCGCCTCCCTCGGGACACATCGACGATACACGCACCCCGTTACCTGTCCGGCATCCAACACGGACAGGAGAGACAGCAAATGACTTCCGAGATCAATTTCCAGCGCCGCCGCTTCTTCGGCATTGCCGCAATGACGGTTGCCGCCGTCGAATTCGGCGCCACAGGCCTTGCTCATGCCAAGGGCGAAGCGCCTGCGCCTCAGCCGTCAACCGGACGCGACGGAGCGACCTCCTTTGGCGCCCTTAAGCATGTTGAAGCGGGTGTACTCAGCGTCGGTTACGCAGAAGCTGGCCCCGCAGACGGTCCGGTCGTGCTGCTGCTGCACGGATGGCCTTATGACATCTACAGCTATGTTGATGTCGCGCCCATCCTTGCATCGGCTGGATATCGGGTACTCATCCCCTATCTGCGCGGATATGGCACGACCCGTTTTCTCTCGGACGACACGGCACGCAACGGACAGCAGGCGGCGCTTGCGGTTGACATGATTGCCTTTCTCGACGCACTCGGCGTCAAACAGGCCGTCGTGGCCGGTTATGACTGGGGCGCTCGCACCGCCGACATCATGGCCGCACTCTGGCCCGAGCGTTGCAGCGGGCTCGTGTCGGTCAGCGGCTATCTCATCGGCAGTCAGGAAATCAATAGAAAGCCGCTTCCGCCCAAGGCGGAACTTTCGTGGTGGTATCAGTTCTATTTCGCGACGGAACGCGGCCGTGCGGGTTACGCAGCGAACACCCGCGACTTCGTGCGCCTAATCTGGCAGACGGCATCTCCGACCTGGAAATTCAGTGGCGAGACCTTCAATCGTTCGGCCCCCGCATTCGACAATCCCGACCATGTGGCCATCACCATCCATAACTACCGCTGGCGGTTGGCACTGGCAGAGGGGGAAGCCAAGTACGATAATTACGAGCGCCAGCTTGCGAAACTTCCCGTTATCACCGTGCCGACGATAACGCTGGAAGGCGACGCCAACGGCGCTCCGCATCCGGACCCTTCCGCCTACGCATCGAAGTTTTCCGGCAAGTACCAGCATCGCAACATCAGCGGCGGCATCGGCCATAACCTGCCTCAGGAAGCACCCGAGGCTTTTGCTAGGGCTGTTCTGGACGTCGCAAAGCTTTAAACTTGCCGAAGCTCGCGAACCGTTGTCTTACTGCATGTGACAGCGGGGCGCGCGGTAGCGGGCCGCTCGAACCGTCCGGACGACGAAGGCATCCAATGGACCATATCGACCATATTCTCGTCGTGGACGACGACAGGGAAATCCGGGAGCTGGTCTCCAGCTACCTGAAGAAGAACGGCCTGCGTACGAGCGTGGCGGCCGATGGACGGCAGATGAGAAGTTTTCTCGACGGCAATACCGTCGATCTCATCGTGCTCGACGTGATGATGCCTGGCGATGACGGGCTGGTTCTATGCCGTGAGCTGCGGGCGGGGAAACACAAAGCCACGCCGGTGCTGATGCTGACCGCCCGGGATGACGAGATGGATCGCATTATCGGGCTAGAAATGGGCGCCGACGACTATCTGTCGAAGCCCTTCGCTGCCCGCGAACTTCTTGCGCGGATCAAGGCCATCCTGCGCCGCACGCGGATGCTGCCTCCCAATCTGCAGATCAGCGAGGCCGGGCAGCTCCTGACCTTTGGTGAGTGGCGCCTCGACACGGTGGGCCGTCACCTGCTCGACAGGGAGGGCACGACCGTGGCCTTGAGCGGCGCTGAATACCGGCTCCTCAGGGTCTTCATCGATCATCCCCAGCGCGTCCTCAACCGGGACCAGCTGTTAAATCTCACTCAGGGCCGCGACGCCGAACTTTTCGACCGGTCGATCGATCTTCTCGTGAGCCGCGTGCGCCAAAGGCTGGGGGATGACGCGCGCGAACCCGTCTACATCAAGACGGTGCGGGCGGAAGGCTATGTCTTTGCGGTGCCCGTGGAGATTTCGGAGCCGAGGATATGAATGGCCCACGCCTGCTCGCCGGCTGGTGGCCGCGCTCGTTGCGGTCCAGACTTTTCATCATCCTGTTTGCGGGCCTCGCCATTGCCTACGGTCTGTCGTTCAGCATCCTCTTTGCCGAACGATATATGTCGGCAAAGGCGGTCATGCTCGGCACCCTTGAGCAGGATCTGGCTGTATCGATCGCCATAATCGACCGCCTGCCTGCGGAAGAGCGGGCGCAATGGGTCCATCGCCTGAGCCGCAGCAATTATCAACTCGTCCTCGGCCCGGGTGTTCCAGGTGTTTCCGACATGTCTGGCCGCGGCGCTGAAATTGCGCAGAGGATCGAGGAGGCCGCAGGACACCGTTTCCCCGTCAAGGTCGAGTCCATTCCCGGCGACGGCAAGCGGCTTCAGGCGCATCTGACGCTATCGGACGGCTCACCCCTGACAATTGACGTGACGCCGCGCGGCGTGATGCCGCTGGCGGAGTGGCTGCCTTATGTCTTCGCCGCGCAGATGGCGCTTCTTGTTCTGTGCACCTGGTTTGCAGTGCGACAGACGACCAGACCGCTCAGCGCGCTGGCTGCGGCAGCCGAAGCGTTGGATCCGGGGGATAACGGGTTGCCGATGAGTGAGAGCGGCCCAAGCGAAGTTGTCCACGCCGCCCGCGCCTTCAACGCGATGCGCGATCGCGTCGCCCAATATCTCGAGGAGCGGGTCCAGATTCTTGCGGCGATTTCGCACGACCTGCAGACGCCCATCACCCGGATGCGGTTGCGGGCCGACATGGCAGACGATACGCCGGAAAAGGAAAAGCTGGTCAGTGACCTGCATGAAATCGAACGTCTAGTACAGGATGGTATCGCTTATGCACGCAGCGCTCATGGCAATGGCGAGAAATCCTCACGTATCGATCTGGCCTCTTTCATAGACAGCCTAGCCTACGACTATCAGGATACCGGAAAAGCAGTCACGGTTGACGGTATGGTGCGCGGCACAGTATCGACAAAGCCACATGCCCTGCGAAGAATCCTAACGAACTTGATAGATAACGCACTCAAATTCGGGGGCAGTGCGGAAATCAAGGTCGACCGGCGCACTGACGGCACCGTGGTCATCACGGTGCTCGATCGTGGGCCGGGCATCCCCGACGAGATGCTGCAAAATGCCATGCAGCCCTTTTTCCGGATTGAAACATCGAGAAACCGCGACACCGGCGGAACAGGACTCGGACTTGCGATCGCGCAGCAGCTCGCCGGAACAATCGGCGGCTCGGTGCGCCTCTATAACAGGCAAGGCGGCGGGCTTGCAGCCGAGGTGGCTTTTGCCTGAGAGGGACGCAGATCAACGATAAGTATCCCTTATCATTTGATCAGCACTGGCTCCGGAACAACGACGGCTTGGGCCCTAGTTGAAGCAAGCACTTCGCCAGATGGTCTGCGCCTCTCAGCAACTGCAACCGTCGGCAATGCCGATTCGGCGTTGTGACGAACCAGCCATGCCATGACCGCAGAATCGGCAGCTTTCCTCGAAGTCTGCGACATCAAATTCGTGTCGAGAAAAATCAAAGCTCGACGCCTTTATGAGCGCGTCTGTTTTCATCGATGATACTGTCGAAATCGATATCCGTACCCGACTGCGATGAAAGACGACTATAGAATTTCGCAGCCGGTTCACGTCCTGCCTCACGAGCCTCATAGGTTTCGAGCGCGCGCTCGACGATATCGGCAATCGTGCGATTTTCTTGGCGGGCGAGCTTATGGGCGAGGTCGCGCGCTTTGGAACTGCGGACGGATAGTTGCGGTGTTACCATTGAGTGCTCCTTTCTCTGGATCCACAGTAACTTAAATTGAAATGGCCATCGAGATGGCATCTGCCATCTCGATGGCTATCTAGTATTGCTGATTTGGCGCCCCGTGGTTTGGTCATCATGCATGTTCGTTCCGCGTGGAGGCCAACACATCCCCTCCCCGAACACCATACTTTAAGCAATTTCTGCCGCAGAGGGCCGCCAAAGTGCTTTTGATGCAGGTTTTGTCATGGCTTCACCGAACGCCGCATTTCGAGCCTGATGACGTTGTACTTAGCTCATACACGCTTACAACCGGTCATTTTCTCACGCATTCCTTATCTGCACAAAGCACCTGAAAAATGCGCGAAAACCATGGCAAAACGGCAAGCCGCCAATCCATCGCAGCCCCCCAAACGGGCCGCCGACCTGCCCACCGCAGAACTCCCACCAAAATATCGAAAAGGTGGCGTCTGAAGACCAGTAACAACGATACTTTTCGATACAGTTTTACAGTTTCCGGAAACATGCCGGAT
The DNA here is from genome assembly GCF_030758035.1 of Rhizobium sp. AN68. NCBI lineage: Bacteria > Pseudomonadati > Pseudomonadota > Alphaproteobacteria > Hyphomicrobiales > Rhizobiaceae > Rhizobium > Rhizobium sp. AN68. The sequence goes on from NZ_JARWMI010000002.1 coordinate 80,878, forward strand.
ACGCCGATCCGGCACAAAGCTCCTATCACGAAACGCCGCAGCAGCGGCAAAATGAAAGGAACCTCCCGTGACCAAGATCGAGACTGTTCTTTATACCGGCAAGACCCACACGACCGGTGGGCGCGACGGATCTGCGCAAAGCGATGATGGAGCGCTTGGCATCAAGCTTTCCCCTCCGGGCAGCGGAAAGCCGGGCACGAATCCCGAGCAGCTCTTTGCGGCAGGCTGGTCGGCATGTTTCATCGGCGCCATGACAAAAGCGGCGGCAAAACACCAGCTCCGGCTTCCAGCCGACACCAATGTCGATGCGGAGGTTGACCTCGGCACGACGGGTGGCGAATTCTTTCTGCAGGCTCGCCTGACTGTAAGCCTGCCCGGTATCGATCGTCCAATCGCGCAGACGATAATAGACGATGCCCACCAGATCTGCCCCTATTCGAAGGCAACCAGGGGGAACATCGATGTTACGCTCATGCTCGCTTAAGCCGATGGTTTCCGCCCGCGCGCTTGTCATCGCCATCGTGTTTGCGGCGATATTTGCAGTACCATGCGTATATGACGCAACATCCGACGAGCCCTCGCCGCTTGCGGGACTTCTGGGCGCGGTTTCATCGATCTGACCTCAAGGAAACGGCTCGGCGCCCCGCCGCGGCCGTTTTCGCCAACACTTCTTCCTGCCATCCCTCTTGGTAACGCAGTCGCGTTGCGCAACGCCCTGCGGCAAGCGGACAATCTGTCCACCACCCTTTCACGATATCGGAGACCGGCCTGCCGGTGGGCAAGCGAGTACTGCCTATGGGCGGCGGGCTGCCGAAACCGCCATCTGAACACGGGTCAAAAATCAGGGAAGGTCATATCTTGCTTCACTCCATCGTTGCGCTACGGTTGCGATCAGGGATTTTCACTGGAGGGACTAGGGAATGTGCAACCATTGCGTGATCGAGAACGTGAAAAAGAACATGCTGTCGCGACGCTTGCTGTTCAAGGGCGCCGTGGCCGGTGTAGCGGCGATGACGGCTGGCAGCCTCGCGGCCCCGGTGCTTGCGCAGACACCCAGACAGGTCGTTGATCTCACACATACATATGATTCCACATTCCCTACATTCGATGGCAAACCGGGCATAGAATACGAATGGGCCGCTGAGCTCGCCAAGGACGGTTATCAGCTACACAAACTCACGATCTACGAACATACCGGAACGCATATTGATGCACCTTTCCACTTTAGCGCCGACGGGGCGAGTGTCGATCAGCTGGAACCGCAGAAACTTGTCGCGCCGCTGGTCATCATAGACATCACAGACCGCGCAAAAGAGGATGCCAATTCCACCATCGAGGCCGAAGACATCGAGCGCTGGATATCCGCAAATGGCGACATCCCGGCAGGTTCTATCGTTGCTCTGCGCTCCGGCTGGGCAACCAGAGTAAAGAGCCCCTCCTTCCGCAATGACGACGCGGGAAAATTCGCCTTCCCCGGTTTCGGCAAGTCGGCAACCGACCTTCTGCTCAAGCACGACACCGTCGCGATCGGCGTCGACACGCTTTCGCTTGATCCTGGCAACTCTGCCGATTTTGCCGTTCACAATTCCTGGCTCCCGGCAGGGCGCTACGGCATCGAAGGCCTCAACAACCTAGAGGCTTTGCCGATAAAGGGCGCGACCATCGTCGTCGGTGCGCCAGCACATCGAGGCGGAACGGGTGGTCCGGCCCGGATTCTGGCTCTGGTCTGAACGCAGCATGGCGGGGCGCCCCCGGACACAGCAACCGCTTACCTGCCGCATCAGATCAATCCGCTCAGCATCCGCCGCGGTCGCAAAGGAAAGGCTGGGCGACGCGTCGCCCCGCGCTTGACAGGAAGAATTCCAAGCGGTGACGTCGCGAAGAAGATATTTTTTTGCCGCATAACGTTAGGTCAAGAAACCACCGCGAGGGAAGGTGGAGCTAGTCGACGCCCGGATTACCGTCTAGAGGGCGCTCAGCCACACCACCGTCATTTTTCCCAGTTCGACCGCTGGTCGCCACGTCGCGGCTCTTCCCCATACCCCCCAGTTCAAGGCCAGGCAGACATGTTTTCCGGCTCTCTGTAACGCGACGCAGGCGTCCCGGATGTCTGGCTACCTGCTCTAATCGGTAGGCACGATTTGCATTGACTGGCCTTTGAACGGGGTGTCGCGCCGCAAGGCGATCATGAGGAATTAGGGCCCTCATCACGTATGATCCACTATATGGACCTTATAGATGCATAAATTAACTGCATAAATCCGTCTATTTACTGTTGATTTCATGAATTTTCCTGTGTATCCCGAATAAATGATTTTGTAACGGTCCATATTGTGGAGGCAATATCCCGATACATTCAGACCTTTGGAGGGGTCTGGCCTGTCTGGCAACAACAGCTATCCTGATGTCGCGGTCGTGGCACGGACATCCTGTTTTGCAGACATGTTCATTGCGAAGGTTGTTCTGTGGGAGAGGAGGCCCCGATGACCATGACCGCAAACGCGAATGACGACGTATTTGTACTCGATGGCGAACTGTTGCACACCGGACAGGTAACAGGCTCCTGGTTCATGCGCCCCATCGAGGCCGTGGCGGCGGTGCTGCTGGCGGTGATGATCGGCCTGCTTCTGCTGGGGGTGACGTCACGTTATGCCCTGCATCTGCCGATTGTCTGGATCGATGAAACGGCGTCCTTGTGCTTTCTGTGGTTTGCCATGCTGGGCGCGGCAATCTCCATCGATCGCAGTGAACACCTGCGCCTCACGCTGTTTCTTAACATGTTCCCGCAACGTGTTCTGGGCTATATCAATTCCCTGGCACTGGTGCTGGTGGCGACATTTCTTGCGGCAATCATCAAGCCCGCCATGGAATACGCCATCGAGGAGTGGGTGGTCACGTCAGCGGCGCTGAATATTCCGATGTCGTTTCGCGCTGCGGCGTTGCCGGTCGGCGCCTGTCTTATGCTGCTTTTGGTGCTCAACAATCTCGTCCGACGAGAAAATCTGCGCGATATCATTGCGGCCCTTGTAACGGTCGCGGTTGCCTCCGGCCTGCTCTATCTGGCATCGCCGATGCTGGAATCCCTCGGCAATTTTAATCTGGCGATCTTCCTCGGCCTGTTCGTTGCGGTATTTCTGGTGCTGGGTGTTCCGATTGCCTTCTGCTTCGGCCTTGGAACCCTCGCCTATCTGACCTTCACCACCTGGGTTCCGACCATTGTGATGATCGGACGCATGGATGAGGGCATGTCCGGCATCATTCTGTTGTCAGTGCCAGTCTTCGTGCTACTCGGCTGCGTGCTCGATGCTACCGGCATGGGCAAGGCGATTGTCGAGCTTCTGTCCTCGATGTTTGGCCACATTCGCGCGGGCATGTCCTATGTTTTGCTCGGTTCTCTGTTTCTTGTCTCCGGCATTTCCGGTTCCAAGGTTTCTGATATGGCAACCGTCGCACCGGCGCTGTTTCCGGAAATGAAGCGCCGTGGCCATAAACCCAAGGAAATGATCGCGCTTCTGGCCACCGGCGCCGCCATGGCCGATACGGTTCCGCCCTCAATCGTGCTGATCGTTCTAGGTTCGGCGGCAGGTGTGTCTATTGCCGGCCTCTTCACCTCCGGTTTCATGATTGCAATGGTACTGCTTCTGGTGCTGGCCGTTCTGGCCCGCTGGAAGGCGCGGGATGAAAACATGGAAGGCGCAAAGCGCACGCCATGGCCGCAGGTCGGCAAGGCAGCCCTGATTGCCGCACCGGCGCTCGTTCTGCCCTTCCTCATCCGCAGCCTGGTGGGCGGCGGTGTCGCCACGGCAACCGAAGTGTCCACTATTGCCGTGCTCTACGCCATGATCGTCGGCGCAGTGCTTTATGGCGGCATCAGCCTCAGGAAGCTTTATTCGATGCTGGTCGAGACGGCAGCCCTTTCAGGGGCGATCCTGCTGATCCTCGGCTGTGCATCGGCCATGGCCTGGGGGCTCACGCAGAGCGGCTTTGCTTTCCAGCTGACCGCGATGATTACCGATCTTCCGGGCGGCTGGATGACCTACATGGTCGTGTCGATCCTGATTTTCATGATCCTGGGCTGCGTCCTGGAAGGACTGCCAGCAATCGTTCTGCTCGCGCCGATCATGTTCCCGATCGCCCGCACGCTTGGCATCAATGACATCCATTATTCGATGGTCGTGGTGGTCGCCATGAATATCGGCCTGATGGCGCCGCCCATCGGTATCGGCTTTTACATCGCCTGCAAGATCGGCAACGTGTCGCCGGACGAAGCCATGGGTGCCATCTGGCCCTATCTCGCAGCCATGATCATCGGCCTGCTGCTGATTGCAGCAATCCCCGGATTTTCGACCATTCTGCTCTGAGACCGTGGCGGGTCCGCCCGCCACGCCGATGAATGATACCTGCTTTATTTTGGGAGGAGAAAGCAATGAATATCAACAGACGTACCATACTCGCCGGCGCCGGTTCCGCCGTACTGGCCACCGCCTTCGTGTCGCGCGCCCGCGCTGCCCAATACAATTATAAATATGCCAATAATCTGCCTGCGGCGCACCCGATGAACATTCGCGCCAAGGAGGCCGCCGAGCGCATCGCCAAGGAGACCGATGGGCAGGTCAATATCAGCATCTTCCCCAGCAGCCAGCTGGGTGCCGACACAGACGTTTTGAGCCAGGTGCGCTCTGGAGGCGTTGAATTCTTCACGCTTTCGCCGCTGATCCTGTCGACGCTGGTACCGAACGCCTCCATCAGTGGCATCGGTTTCGCCTTTCCGAACTACGAGTCCGTATGGGCGGCTATGGATGGCGATCTCGGTAAATATGTCCGTGGCGAAATTGCCAAGCAGAATCTCGTTGCCATGGACACCATCTGGGATAACGGCTTCCGCCAGATCACCAGCGCTTCCAAGCCCATCGCCACGCCGGCCGATCTCGAAAGCTTCAAGATCCGCGTGCCAGTGAGCCCGCTCTGGACCTCTATGTTCAAGGCGTTCAAGTCTGCCCCTGCTTCGATCAATTTCGCCGAGGTCTATACTGCGCTGCAGACCGGTGTGGTCGATGGTCAGGAAAATCCGCTGGCGATCATTTCCACCGCAAAGCTGTTCGAAGTGCAGAAATTCTGCTCGGTCACCAATCACATGTGGGACGGGTTCTGGTTCCTGGCCAACAAGCGCGCCTGGGAGCGTCTGCCGGATGACCTGCGCGCAATCGTCGCCAAAAACCTCAACCAGTCCGGCAAGGATGAACGCGCCGATGTGGCGAAGCTCAATGCCTCGGTCAAGGAAGATCTGGTTTCCAAGGGCATGACCTTCAACGACACGGATGCGACACTCTTCCGCGCCGCGCTGAAAGAGGCAGGCTTCTATTCCGAGTGGAAAGCTAAATACGGCGATGAAGCATGGGCCATTCTTGAAAAGGCCGTTGGTGCAAGCCTGACCTGACCGGTCCGTTGAGTAACTGGCCCCGCCCGTAGCGGGGCCAACCCGACTATGTCTGACGATTGGAATGGAGACTGCTTTGACAGGTCGCCTGACGGGAAAACGCGCGCTTGTGTTTGGCGCAGGATCATCGGGGCCGGGTTTTGGCAACGGCAAGGCTGCGGCCGTGCAATTTGCCCGCGAAGGCGCGCGTGTAGCCTGTGTCGATCTATCCGCTGACGCAGCTCAAGAAACGGCTGAGATCATTCGCGACGAAGGTTTGGAGGCGATTGCGGTTGCCGCCGATGTCACAGAACTACAGTCCGTATCGGCCACCGTTGCCCGCACCTGCGAGGCCTTTGGTGGCATCGATATTCTGCACAATAATGTCGGCGTGACCCATATGGGCGGGCCGGTCGAGCTGGATGAGGAAAGCTTTCGCGCCTCGGTCGATCTCAATATCGGCTCCGTTTATCGCACCGCCAAGGCTGTGTTGCCGGTAATGTTGGCGCAGGGCGGCGGGGCCATTGTCAATATCTCGTCGCTCGCCTCCATTCGCTGGACCGGCTATCCTTATTTTGCCTATTACGCCATGAAGGCAGCTGTAAATCAGGCGACCGTGGCGCTGGCCATGCAATATGCCCGGCAGGGCATTCGCGCCAATTGCATTCTTCCGGGAATGATCGACACCCCACTGATCTACAAGCAGATCAGCAATCAATATGCGTCTGTCGAGGAGATGGTGGCAGCGCGCAATGCAGCTGTCCCGGTGGGCCGCATGGGCGATGCCTTCGATATTGCCCGCGCCGCCGTTTTTCTCGCATCTGATGAGGCTAAGTTCATCACTGGCGTCTGTTTGCCGGTCGATGGCGGGCAAAGCTGTGCGGTGGGGGCGTTTTCCTGAGATGGTAACAACAACAACGATCCCGGTAGAAAACGATCTGACGGGCGCGCGCGCGGTGGACCGAGCTCTGGCGCTGCTCTCCATGGTCGGGAGGCACGCGGAACGCGGCGTGGCGCTTTCGGTCATCGTGACAGAAAGCGGACTGAACAAGCCCACAGCCCGCCGCCTGCTGCTGGCCCTGATCCGCGCCGGCCTTGTGGAGCAGGATGAGGAAACGCGACGTTATTATCTGGGCGAAGAAACCTATGTGCTGGGCAGCCTGTCATCGCGCCGGTTTGGCCTTCTTCAGATGGCGCAGGACGGCCTGACGCGCATTTCCCGCCGCTCGGAGGATCTGAGCTTCCTTTCCGTGCGCCGTGATACATTTGCCCTGTGCCTTTACCGCGAGGAAGGCACCTGGCCGGTGCGCACCCATGCGCTTCAGGCCGGTTTTGAACACCCCTTGGGTATTGGAGCAGGTTCGCTCGCCATGCTGGCGGCGCTGCCAGATGCCGAGGTGGAAAGTATCATTGCGGCCAATAGCGGGCTGATTGCCGCCAATTATCCCGGCATCACGCTTGAGGGCCTGCTCCGTGATGTCGAGTTGACGAGAGCCAATGGCTATTCGCTCAACCCCGGCCTGATCCTTTCCAATTCCTGGGGGATTGGTGTTGCCATCCGCGCGCCTGATGGCGCGGTGGCGGGAGCGTTGAGCATTGCCGCTGTGGACAGCCGCATGCGGCCGGAGCGCCAGCCGGAACTGGCAGCGTTGCTGCGCGAGGAAGTGACCCGCATCGAGACACGCATCGCGGAAATGATGGCCAGCCGCGCCCGAACGCGCGGTGAAGGCGACACGAAACGGCAAACGAGGAGAACGAGCAAATGAGCAAAGCGCAGATCGTCGGCTGGGCGCATTCGCCTTTCGGCAAGTCGGCCCTTGAAAATACCGAGCAACTGATGGCTTCGGTCGTGGCACCGGCCATAGACCATGCGGGCGTCGATGTCGGCGATATCGACGGCATTTTCGTCGGCGTAATGAACAATGGCTTCTCGAAACAGGATTTTCAGGGTGCCCTGGTAGCGATGGGCGATGAGCGCCTCGCCTATACGCCGGCGGTGCGTTTCGAAAATGCCTGCTCAACAGGATCGGCCGCCCTCTATAGCGCCATGGATTTCATCGAGGCCGGGCGCGGCCGCGTCGCGCTCGTTGTCGGCGCCGAAAAAATGACGGCGCTGCCCACCGCAGAGGTGGGCGAAATCCTGCTCTCCGCCTGTTACCGTGCGGAGGAGGCCAATATTCCCGGCGGGTTTGCCGGCCAGTTCGGCCGAATCGCGCAGGCATATTTCCAGCGCTATGGCGACCGCTCCGAAGAGCTGGCGATGATAGCCGCAAAGAACCACGCGAATGGCGCGGTCAATCCATATGCCCATATGCGCAAGGATTTCGGCTTCGATTTCTGCAATACGGTTTCCGACAAGAACCCCTACGTCGCAGGCCCTCTGCGCCGCACCGACTGCTCGCTGATTTCCGATGGCGCTGCCGCGATCATTTTGGCCGACGAGGAAATGGCAGCCACACTCAACCGCGCCATCGGTTTCCGGGGCCGCAAGCATGTCAACGACATCATGGCGTTGAGCCGCCGCGATCCGTTGGCATTTGAGGGCGCGCGGCGCGCCTGGGCCGGCTCGCTGGAACTTGCCGGCGCAACGCTCGACGACCTCTCTTTCGTTGAAACGCATGACTGCTTCACCATTGCCGAACTTATCGAATATGAGGCCATGGGGCTCGCAAAGCCCGGTGAAGGATATCGCGTTGTCCAGGATGGAACGGCGCTGAAGACCGGACGCCTGCCAGTTAACCCATCGGGTGGATTAAAATCGAAAGGTCATCCCGTCGGAGCGACCGGCGTTTCCATGCATGTCATGGCGGCGATGCAATTGATGGGCGAGGCAGGCGACATGCAAATTCCCAATGCCTCCCTGGCTGGCGTGTTCAACATGGGGGGCACGGCGGTTGCCAATTACGTCTCGATCATGGAGCGTGTGAAATGACGATGCAAAGTGCCGTGCAGTATCCCGCGGGCGGGGTTGCGCCCTCCACCACAAGGGTGATGAACCTCTCGCATTTCCTGACCCAGGCGGCACGCCGCAACCCGGACCATATCGGCTTCGTCTGGGGTGAAAAGACATGGACCTGGGCTCAAATGGAAGCCCGCGTCGACGCCATGGCCCATGCGCTGGAGAGTGAATTCGGCGTCAGAAAGGGGGACCGCATTCTGGTTCAGTCCTCCAACAACAACCAGATGTTCGAATCCATGTTCGCATGCTTCCGCGTGGGTGCGGTGTGGGTACCGACCAATTACCGTCAATCGCCCGATGAAGTTGCGTATCTGGCCAAGGCAAGCGGTGCACGCGGCATGATCTGCGCCAGTGCTTTTCCCGATCATGCGAAAGCCAGCCTGGAGGCGACTACAATCGATTTCAGCATTGCCATCGGCACGGCTGAGTTCGGTGAGGATTACGATGCCATCGTGGCCCGTCATATGGGGCAAAAAGTCAAAAGCCAGGCGGTGGATCGGGATGACCCTTGTTGGTTCTTCTTCACCTCAGGCACCACCGGCCGCCCCAAGGCTGCAGTGCTTACCCATGGCCAGATGGCTTTCGTCATCACCAACCATCTCTGCGATCTGATGCCCGGTACCGGACCGGACGACGCCTCCATCGTTGTTGCCCCGCTTTCACACGGTGCGGGCATTCACCAGCTGGTGCAGGTGGCGCATGGCGCGAAAACCGTGCTTCCGGCGGCGGAAAAGCTTGATGTGCCCGCCGTCTGGGCGCTGATCGAAAAATGGCGTGTCACCAATGCCTTTACCGTGCCGACCATCCTGAAAATGCTCGTCGAAGACCCCTCTGTGGATCGCTTCGATCATTCCTCGCTGCGCTATGTAATCTATGCCGGCGCGCCGATGTATCGCGCTGACCAGAAACGGGCGCTTGCCAAGCTCGGCCCAGTGCTGGTGCAGTATTTTGGCCTGGGTGAAGTCACCGGAAACATCACCGTGCTGCCGCCTTCTTTTCATAGCGCCGAGGACGGTCCGGAAACGCGCAGCGGCACCTGCGGCTTCGACCGCACCGGCATGGAAGTGCAGATCCAGAACGATGCTGGCGAGGAGGTTGGCGCAGGCGAAACCGGCGAAATCTGCGTGATTGGTCCCGCCGTTTTCGCCGGCTATTACGATAATCCCGAGGCCAATGCAAAAGCCTTCCGCAATGGCTGGTTCCGCACTGGCGACCTTGGTCACCGCGATGAGAACGGCTTCCTCTACATCACCGGGCGCGCCTCCGACATGTATATTTCTGGCGGCTCGAACATCTATCCGCGCGAAATCGAGGAAAAAATCCTCATGCACCCTGACATCAGCGAGACTGCGGTTCTGGGTGTTCCGGACGCGGTGTGGGGCGAGGTCGGTGTGGCTGTGTGCGTAGCCCGCGAGGGCGCGGATATCGCAGCCATCGATCTGAAGGCCTATCTGGAAGGCAAGATGGCTCGCTACAAGCTGCCGAAATCAGTGGTGTTCTGGGATGCCATGCCGAAATCCGCCTATGGCAAGATCACCAAGAAAATGATCCGCGAGGAACTGGAAAAACGCGGTCAGATGCCGGTTTTCGAAGAAAAGCGGACAGGCTGACAGGCGAGACATTCAACCGGGAGGAGACGGTATGACACAAGAGACGACAGGGACAAAAGGGGCTGTCGCGATCACCGGCGGTGCATCCGGCATCGGCTTTTCCACTGCGCAGCTCCTGATGGCGCGCGGCTGGCAGCCATGGTTGCTGGATCTCAAGCGCGAGGCGCTGGATATAGCCTGCGAAAAGCTCGGTATCGATCTATCGCGCGGCATCGTCTGCAACGTTGCGGACGAGGCATCGATAGAGGCGGCTTTCGCCGCCCTGACCGCGGGAGATTCCGATCATGCGGTTGATCTGGTGGCCGTCGTCAACAGCGCCGGCATCGGTATCGACAAGCTGTCCGTTGACACAAGCGTCGAAGAATTTCGCCGTATCGTTGATGTCAATCTCGTCGGCAGCTTCGCGGTAGCGCGCACTGCCGCACGTTACTGGCTGGAGCGCGATATTGCCGGCTCGATCGTGAATATCAGCTCTGTTTCCGGCATGTGTGGAAATCGTGGCCGCAGCGCCTATGGCGCTTCGAAAGGCGGCGTCAATCTTCTGACGATGGTAATGGCAAACGAGCTGGGGCAATCAGGCATTCGTGTTAATGCGATTGCTCCCGGTCCGGTCGATACCCCCCTCACCCAGGCGGTTCATACTGAAAATGTTCGCGACCAATGGCATAGCCGCGTTCCGATGCATCGCTATGGCAGGACGGACGAGATCGCCTCTGCCGTGGCTTTCCTCGTGTCGGATGACGCAAGCTACATCAACGGACAGGTGCTTGCCGTGGATGGGGGCTTCATTACCGCGGGGCTTGCGGTATGACGGAGACAGGCACGCAAGAGCTTCCCCGCCACATCGTCCATCCCGGACCGATAACGCCTGAACGCTTTCGCGCCGTCGGCTGCCACGCCTATCCTGTTACTCTGACGGTCCGGTCCGGCGTAAGCGCCAACGAAGCGATTGCCGATGCCTTTGCGGAGTTGGGGTTCGAAGGTGGTTACGTCAGACTGAAGAACGTACCGATGAAACGGTTGCATTATGTCATGCCGGCAGCCGCACCGGATGACGCACATGCCGCATGGTATAGCGAAACCTTTTCCATGCCGGGTGGCACAATCATCGATGCCGGCCTGCATATGGGCCGGCGAGATAGCGCGCCGTTTCTGCATTGCCATGGTTCATGGAAGAATGCCGACGGCGTTGTCTCCATGGGGCATCTGCTGCCTTTCGAGACCGAATTTGCTGTAGAAACACCGCTTGAAGCTCTGGCGCTGGATGGAGCGATCCTCGATGTGCAAAAGGATGAGGAAACCAATTTCCCCCTTTTTACACCCATCGCGCAGCAGCGCCGCCAGAAGGGTTCGGGTCTTCGGGCACTTTTATGCACAGTGCGCCCCAATACCGATATATGCACGGCACTCGAAGAGGTCTCTGCCCAGTTTGGCCTGCGAGAAGCCGAAGTCAATGGAATTGGCAGCCTGGTCGGTGCGGATTATGAAGACGGAACAAGCCTCACTGCCTACGCGAGCGAAATCCTCATAAGCAACGGCCGTATCGGCACGGCCGCCTCTGTAGACCGACAGGCAATGCTGGATATTGCGATGGTGGACCTTACCACACATATCAGCGGCGGGCGGCTGGTGCGCGGCAAAAACCCGGTCTGCGTTACTTTCGAGCTACTTCTGACCGAAAGACAGGGGCGCGCCGCATGAGTTGCGCTGAGCAACTCAACGGTCCGCCTTACTACAACTCACGCCGTCTGCGGCTTTTCCGCAGGCAACCACTCTTCCAGCGTCACTTCAAAAGTCATGCAAACCGGGTTAGCTCCGGCGATGAAGGGACCGCCATAAACCGAACCTTCGGTATCGGCGACGACACCGGTCAGCGAGGCGCGCAGCGAGCCGTCAGGCTGGGCACGCACTTCGCCGGCAATGGAGACGATTTCCACAGCGGGACCGCGTATCTGCAAGAACGCGCCGTTGCGGGTGCCGAGACAGGCATCAACGAGACTACCAAGTGCACCGCGCACAAAGGCATTTCGAAAACCTTCGGCAAGGCACAGTTTTTCGACACCGAGAACAAGGTCTTCATTGGGTGCGATGCGGGCATAGGCCACACGCCCCATGGATCCGATTTCGACAGTGTTATGCGTGTTCATCGGCGCGCCCCGTACGGTTCTTGGGTTGAAGAAGGGGAATGTTGGTTTCGGGGTCGAAGGACTGCTGCAGCACGAAACTGTCGAGTGACGTCACCAGGGCGGAAACGCCGCTCTCGCCAACAATACAGGATTCAGTCAGCAGATGGCCGCCCTTGACCACACCTGCCGCGGTGCGCATGGCGGCATGGCAATGGACGATCGGCTCGCCCTTCATGCTGCGCCCGAGCGTAGCATTGCCGAAGACAAGCCAGGCCGCACCGGCGTCGATCGGTTTCGTATAGGCAATGACCGCCTTGCCGGAAGGGTCGGGCGGGGCGACGCAATAGGACAATATGTCGAAATAGCCGCCGAGAATGGTGAGCGAGGCATTCTCAATGCCGTTTTCAAAAAGCGGCTGCACGATTCCATCGTAAAGACTGCGGCCCGCCGCAATGAACAGCCGCACGTGGCGCGCAGATGGCGAGTGCAGGCTGTTGATGCGCACCGGCGAGGAAATGCCGGGATGGATCAACGTTCTCGGCCTTGGAAAATGATGCTGTTCTACGGGTGCCACGCTTGCTCCTCCCTGCCGCCTGTACCTTGCAGTACGGTACTTAAAAATCAGCGGAAGGTGCTTTCGAATGCCACCGCCAAACCACCCGTCGGAAAACATTTCTTTCGCAGGCTGCCGCAGTGACGGCAGATCTTTTGCAACATATTGTGGGGAGACCGGGATGACGAAACCGCTGGACAGAATTGACCGAAAGATATTGCGCACCCTGCTGGAGAACGGCAGGTTGAGCAATGCGGAGCTTTCGGAAAAGGTAGGGCTGTCGCCCAGTCCTTGCTGGCAGCGGGTCAAGCGACTGGAAGACGAAGGCGTCATTCGCGGCTACACCGCCATTCTCGATCAGGCCAAGCTCGGACTGACAGAAACTGTTATCATCGAGGTGATGCTGGACCGCCACGACGACGAGGTTCTGGAACGCTTCGGGGAAGTGATGGCCGCTCTTCCGGAGGTGCTGGAAGCCTATCTGACGACAGGTGAATATGATTATCTCATCAAGGTGGCGGTGGCGGGAACAGCAGGCTACGAGCAGTTTCTGCGCCGGAAGCTCTACAAGATCGAGGGTGTACGCCACTCCCGATCCTGTTTCGCACTCAAATGTCTCAAACACACATTATCAGTCGTACCCGATCCCGAACCTCCGTCAATGGTAGCAACCGGCACTGGCCGCGTGCCGGCAAGATAGCCGTTGCGGATTGCGAATGGCGTACCTGAACGAGCTGCCTGGCCGTGGATTGCAGAGGCAACAACTGCCACTGCCGAAGCATTGAGGTTCGACCCGGTTATCCAATCGATTTTGCCAGAAACGGTGGCTTGGACGTTGTCAATGCTGGTAAGCTGGTAAGCTGGTACCCGTGCGGCCACGCAATTGATCAATATTATGTATATTTTACACGGCAGCTAGTGATCAGAATCTGACCACGACTATTTAGTCCCGGGGCGATTTGCACGCCATACGGGCAGGGCGACTAGCCGGCGGATGGTTAAGCCGCAAAGGCCAATGCCAGGCGCCAGTTGCCTCGAGCCAACCAGCCCACACCTCCAAGACTACCGTGGCAGCATGTGTCGCGGCGCGCCTCGAGGTGTCCCGAAATTATTCGGCAGCATCATTCAACCGCCAACACGATACTGCCCGGGGCTTGACTCTCGGAAAATCAAAAGATATGTCACTTTCAATTCTAATATATCAGTTAGGCATTTGATATGTCTGTTACCCTTGAATTCCCATCGTTACCGCTGTCCGAACTCGTCACCCCGCAAGACCTGCCGGCTGACGGAAACATGACCAACAGGATCCATGCCTTACTTCGCAAACTGATTGTCGAGGTGAAGCTGCTCCCAGGGCGAGCGCTGTCGGAAAAGGAGATCGCGACACTGCTGCATGTCAGCAAAACGCCCGTCCGCGAGGCGATCATTCGCCTTGCCGAAGAAGGTTTCGTGACTGTCGTGCCGCAAGGTGGCACCTACATCTCGCCGATCGACGTTCAGCGGTACATGGAGGCCTGTTTCATCCGGTTCAAGCTGGAAGAAGGCGCTGTGATCGAGGCAACCAAGCGGCATTCGCTGGAAGACATCGCACGGCTAAAAACCTGTCTGTCGCAGCAGCGCACTGCTGCCGCGGATGAGGAATTCACTAACTTTTTCCTGCTCGACGAGGAATTCCACCGCACGATCTTTTCAGCAGCTCGCCTTCCTGGAGCCTGGAGCGTGGTAAATCAGGCGAAAGGCGAAATGGACCGAATGCGACACCTGAAGCGCGTTTTTGCAGTCCGTCGCACCGAGAAGGTTATCGAAGAGCACGAAGCAATCGTGAACTCAATCGAATCCGGCGATGTCGAAGCGGCAAGAGAGGCCGTACAGCGCCACCTCGGATCACTCGAAACCAAAATCGCAGAACTCTCCAAGAACCCGAAGATCTGGACCTTCATCGAGCAGGTCAACACGCGCGTCACGAGGAAGCGCGCTTCACGGGGGCAGAAGACGCCTGACTGAACATTCAAGGCTTTTGAGGAGGGGCCTTTCATGTCCGCAGTTCAAATCAACGACGTCGTCAAGCGCTATGGTGCCCTTGAAGTCGTCCACGGTATCAATCTTTCCATACAGCCGCAGGAATTCGTTGTCCTCGTAGGTCCTTCGGGATGCGGAAAGTCCACCACGCTGCGCATGCTCGCCGGGCTCGAAGACATTTCGGACGGCACCGTTTCAATGGACGGCCGAGTGGTCAACAAGATCGCGCCCAAAGACCGCGATGTCGCGATGGTGTTTCAGAACTACGCGCTTTATCCGCATCTGAGCGTGGCCGATAACATCGCTTTTGGCCTGCGAGTGAGGGGCGAAAAGCGAGCGGTTATCGACAAGGCGGTGGCAGAAGCTGCACAGGTCCTCGGGCTCACCGAATATCTGGGCCGAAAGCCGGCGGATCTTTCCGGTGGCCAGCGCCAACGTGTCGCCATGGGTCGTGCCATCGTGCGCAGGCCGAAAATCTTCCTGTTCGACGAACCTCTCTCGAACCTCGACGCAAAGCTGCGCACCCACATGCGGGCCGAGATTAAACTGCTGCACAAGCGGATGAACGCCACCAGCATCTACGTGACGCACGATCAGGTCGAGGCAATGACACTTGCGGACCGCATCGTCATCATGAATGGCGGCCATATCGAGCAGGTCGGTTCGCCGATGGAGGTTTTCCTCGAACCGGCCAACACGTTCGTCGCAAGTTTTATCGGCTCACCGCCCATGAACCTTCTGGACGGGACGATCGAAAAGCAGGATGGCACCGTAAAGGTCAAAATCACGGGTAGTGCCGGACAACGCTTCAGCGTCCCGGAAGCATTTGCGAAAAATGCGACGGAAGGGCAGCAGGTCAAACTCGGCCTGCGACCCGAAATCATGTCGGTAGAGACCGAAGACAGTCGTGAAAACCTCAATTGCAGCATCGACCTCGTGGAGCCCTTGGGCGCGGAGGCTCTGCTCCACGGCAGGGCTGATGGCCAGCCATTTATCGCCAAGGCGGAAACACTTTACGGCGATCATACTCTCAACGGCGTCACCCGACTTGGCATCGATACCACACGCATCCATGTCTTCGATGCGGCAACCGGAAGGTCGCTGAAAACCCCAAGCGGGGCGCGACCATGAAAAAGGGTTTTCATGGACGCCTTCGCGATCTCCAGGAAGATGTTCGCCGCGACTGGCAGCTCTACCTGCTTCTCGCTCCGATGATTATCTGGTTCGCCGTCTTTCTCTATAAGCCCATGTACGGGCTGGTCATCGCGTTTCAGGACTTCTCGATTTTTCGCGGCATTGCAAAGAGCCCGTGGGTCGGTTTTGAAAACTTCGCGGAACTCTTTCACAATGACATGTTCATCCGCGCCTTCTGGAACACCCTAAAAATCAGCGCTCTCGGCCTGATCTTCGCGTTTCCGGTACCGATCATCCTGGCCTTGATGTTCAACGAGGTTCAAAACAGCGTTGCCCGAAGCTGGGCCCAGACGATCGTTTACCTGCCGCATTTCATTTCGGTGGTGATTGTGGCCGGCATCGTCATCAACTTCCTGTCGCCGTCGATAGGCATCGTCAATCTTCTGCTGAAAGGCCTTGGATTCGAGCCGATATACTTCCTGACCCAGCCGGAATGGTTTCGTCCGATTTATATCGGCTCGTCGGTCTGGAAGGAAGCGGGCTTCGAATCCATCGTCTATCTCGCCGCCATCGCTGGCGTGAGCCCGACGCTTTATGAATCCGCCCGGGTGGACGGGGCATCGCGCTGGCAGATGATGTGGCGGATCACCCTGCCCTGCATCCTGCCGACAATCGTGATCATGCTGATCATCCGCATCGGCAATCTGGTCGAGGTCGGGTTCGAATATATCATTCTGCTCTATCGGCCATCCACCTATGAAACGGCAGATGTCGTTTCCACCTTCATTTACCGCACCGGCTTGCAGGGTACCCAATACGATCTCGCGACGGCCGCCGGACTGTTCAATGCGGTTATCGCTTTCGTCCTCGTCTATTCGGCAAATCGCATCAGCCGAAAAGTCTCGTCGACATCGCTTTGGTGAGGAGCTGAAAGATGGCAAACTTCAATCTTTATTCCCGCGGCGACAGGATTTTTGGCTGGGCAAATGCCATTCTTCTGGGTCTGTTCGTTCTGTCGACGCTTTATCCCTTCATCTATGTGCTTTCGGTCTCGCTATCTTCGGGGGCCGCCGTCACGGCTGGCCGTGTCACGCTATGGCCGGTTGATGTGACCCTTGCCGCTTACGACAGGGTATTGTCCGACAGGATGTTCTGGGTCGCCTATGGCAACACGTTCATCTACACCTTCGGCGGCACGCTGATGAGCCTGCTGATCATGATCCCCGGAGCCTACGCCCTTTCGCGCAAACGCCTGCGCGGCCGCACTTTCTTCAACATCGCCATCGCTTTTACGCTGTGGTTCAACGCCGGCATGATCCCTTTCTTTCTGAACATGCGTGATCTTGGACTTCTCGACAGCCGCTTCGGCATCATCCTCGGATTTGCGGCAAACGCCTTCAACGTCATTCTGCTGCGCAACTTCTTCGAAGCCGTGCCAAAGTCCTTCGAAGAAGCCGCCAAAATGGACGGTGCAAGCGAGTTGCAGCTGCTGTGGAAGGTGTTCATTCCGCTTTCCAAGCCCGCAATCGTCACCGTTGCGCTGTTCTGCATCGTTTCGCGGTGGAACGGTTACTTCTGGGCGATGGTCTTGCTGCGCGGCGAGGAGAAGATCCCGCTTCAGGTCTATCTGAAGCGCGTGATCGTCGATCTTAACTCGAATGACGAATTCGCATCGAGCCTGCTCACCGCCCACTATTCGTTCGAGACGGTAACATCCGCGATCATGATCGCTTCCATCATTCCCGTCCTCATCATTTACCCCTACGCGCAGAAGTATTTCACCAAAGGAATTCTGCTGGGCGGAGTCAAAGAGTAGCAGCACAAGGGAGGAGAACCTGTGAGAGCACTACGAAAAGGCACGCCCCTACTGGCGTTGATGACAGCCGCAACCCTGGCCTTGCCGGCATCGGCGCAGGATTCAGGGAAAATTTCCAAGGATCCGCTGGAGCTTACGATCCATTTCCACTTCCGTGACAAATACGTCTATTCAGAAAAATGGCCGGTGGAGCAAAAGGCCGCCGAGATCACCAACATTCATGTCCGCAACGTGGCGTCGCTGGCGACCACCAGCAGCCGCGATGCATTCAACCTTCTGATCGCCTCGGGCAACCTTCCCGACATCGTCGGCGGCGACGCCACGGGCGGGCTGAAGGAAGACTTCATTCGCTACGGGTTGGAGGGCGCATTCATTCCACTCGATGACCTGATCGAGGAAAACGCCCCCAACCTCAAGGCATTCTTCGACAGCCACAAGGAAATCCGCAACGCCATCTCCGGACCGGACGGCAAGCTCTATTTCATCCCTTACGTCCCTGATGGCAAGTTCTCGCGCGGTTGGTTCATCCGCCAGGATTGGCTCGACAAGCTTGGGCTGAAGCAGCCGGAAACACCGGAAGAGGTCTACGAAGTTCTGAAAGCCTTCCGTGACAAGGACCCGAACGGCAACGGTCTCAAGGATGAAGTTCCCTACTTTGCCCGTGAGGAAATCGATGCGGTCCGCCTTATCAATCTGTGGGATGCGCGCGTGTCCGGATCCGAGCGTTATGGCGACTTTGCCGTTTATGACGGACAACTTCGTCATCCCTGGGCGGAGGAAAACTACAAGACCGGGATTTCCAACGTGGCCAAATGGTACAAGGAAGGCCTGATCGACAAGGAGATTTTCACCCGCGGTGCTCGCTCGCGTGAGTATCTGCTGGGCAACAATCTCGGCGGCATGACGCATGACTGGTTCGCCAGTACCTCGACCTACAACGACGCCCTGTCGCCAAAGATCAACGGTTTCGCGCTAAAGCCGATGCTGCCGCCAAAGACGGTCTCGGGCCAACGGTTTGAGGATTCCCGTCGGCTGCGTGTCCAGCCCGTCGGCTGGGCTATTTCGGCGACCAACGAACACCCGGTCGAAACAATCAAGTATTTCGATTTCTGGTTCTCTCAACAGGGGCGCATCCTGTCGAATTTCGGCGTCGAAGGCCTGACCTACGAGATGGTCGATGGCAAGCCGCAATTCAAGAAGGAAATCCTCGACAACAAGGACCCGGTGAATGCCCAGTTGTGGGCGGTCGGTGCGGCGATCCCGCGCGGATACTGGATGGACTACGAATATGAGCGCCAGTGGACAAACAAGATCGCGCTTGAAGGCATCGATATGTACGACAAGTGCAACTGCCTCAAGGATGAGTTCATGGGCGTTTCCCTGAACGCAGAGGAAAAGGCGACATTCGACCGCTACTGGCCGAGCATCCTCACCTACATGACCGAGATGCAGCAGACCTGGATACTGGGTGCCCAGGACGTCGATGCCGGCTGGGATGCCTACAAGAAGCGCCTCACGGCCCTCGGTTACGACGAGGTCATCAAGATGATGCAATCGGCCTATGACCGCCAGTACAAGGCCGCGCAATAAACCTTCGACCGTGATGGCGGCTTTGTCGCCGCCATCCTTTCCCTTCTGTTTTCATAGGAGTTAGAGCGCAATGTGTCCCTCTGCCCCGGCCATCTCCCGACAGACACTTCTCGATGAACCCCGGCCGGGTTCATTGACCATTGGCTACGAGCCGAGCGAAGAAGTACCGCCGACGGAGAACCCTCCGCGCTTTTCATGGCTGCCCGACATCGACGACGGTGCGCGCTACGTATTGCGGATTTCGTCCGATCCCGGTTTTGCAGACAAAAAGACGCTCGTCTTTGAAGATCTCGCGTGGAATTTCTTCACGCCGGACGAAGCCCTTCCGGAAGGCCGCTATCACTGGTGCTATGCGTTGTGGGGCCAGACGTCCGCGACGCCGGATTCCAACTGGAGTACCGTGCGCAGCTTCGAGATCGGCGCTTCGCTGCCGAAAACGCCGCTACCCGGCAGGAAGGCGCGTCATGCAGCCGCGCATGCCAGCCATCCACGGCTCTGGCTCAATCCGGAAAAGTTGCGCTGCTTCTCGGAGGCGGTGGCAAAGGACCCCAATCATTGCAGCTGGTCCGAGTTCTACGAGAAATCGGTAAAACCCTGGCTTGAGCGGCCGGTCATGCCGGAACCTCAGCCTTATCCCAACAATATGCGCGTCGCAGGACTCTGGCGACAGATGTATATTGACTGCCAGGAAGTGATCTATGCGATCCGGCACCTGGCCATTGCCGGTCGGGTGCTCGGACGCGACGAACTACTCGATGCGTCGCGCACGTGGCTGCTGGCAGTCGCTGGCTGGGATCCGAAAGGCGCGACCTCCCGGGCCTATAATGACGAGGCGGGGTTCCGCGTCGTCGTGGCACTCGCCTGGGGCTATGACTGGCTATACGATTATCTGAGCGAAGACGAGCGCGAGACCGTACGCTCGGTTCTTCTTGAACGAACGCGGGAGGTCGCCGACCATGTTATTGCGCATGCCCGCATCCACGTGTTTCCCTATGACAGCCATGCCGTACGTTCGCTTTCGGCAGTACTGACGCCGGCCTGTATCGCACTTCAGGGCGAAAGCGACGAGGCCGGCGAATGGCTCGATTACACCGTTGAATTCCTCGCCACCCTCTATTCTCCCTGGGCTGGAACTGACGGTGGCTGGGCGGAAGGGCCACATTACTGGATGACCGGCATGGCTTATCTCATAGAGGCCGCCAATCTGGTCCGCTCCTATATCGGTTACGATCTTTATCAGCGGCCATTTTTCCAGAACACGGGGCGCTTCCCGCTTTATACCAAGGCGCCGGGAACCCGTCGCGCCAATTTTGGCGACGACTCCACGCTTGGCGATCTTCCCGGCCTGAAACTGGGTTACAATGTTCGGCAATTTGCCGGCGTTACCGGCAACGGCCATTACCAATGGTATTTCGATCACATCAAGGCCGATGCGACGGGCACAGAAATGGCCTTCTACAATTACGGCTGGTGGGACCTGAACTTCGACGATCTCGTCTATCGTCACGACTATCAGCAGGTGGAAGCAGTCTCGCCTGCAGACTTGCCGGCACTCGCTGTTTTCGATGATATCGGTTGGGCGACCATCCAGCAACATATGGAAGACCCGGAACGGCATCTGCAATTCGTCTTCAAATCAAGTCCCTACGGTTCGCTAAGCCACAGCCATGGCGACCAGAATGCCTTTGTCCTCTATGCCTACGGCGAGGATCTGGCGATCCAGTCCGGCTATTACGTGGCGTTCAACTCGCAGATGCATCTGAACTGGCGCCGTCAGACACGGTCGAAGAACGCCGTCCTGATCGGCGGCAAGGGACAATATGCGGAAAAGGACAAGGCACTCGCGCGTCGTGCCGCCGGCCGTATCGTATCGGTTGAGGAAAATCCCGGACATATCCGGATCCTCGGAGATGCGACGTCTGCCTATCAGGTCGCGAACCCGCTGGTTATGAAAGCGCAGCGCGAAATGCACTTCGTCAACGACAGCTATTTCGTGATTGTCGATGAGGTGGAGTGCTCCGAGCCCCAGGAACTGCAATGGCTTTGCCATACCACAGGGTCACCGCAGACCGGCAAGTCGAGCTTTCGCTACAATGGCCAAAAGGCGGGCTTTTACGGCCAGTTTGTCTTCTCGTCAGCCGGCACACCGCAGATCGCGGCCGTCGAAGGTTTTCCCGACATTGATCCCAAGGAGTTCGAGGGTCTTGATATCCACCATCACGTCTGCGCCACGGTTCCAGCAGCAACTCGGCATCGGCTGGTCACCCTTCTGGTGCCTTACAGTTTAAAGGAGCCGAAGCGCATCTTCAGCTTCATAGACGATCAGGGTTTTTCGACCGACATCTATTTCAGCGACGTCGACGACGAGCGTTTCAAGCTCTCCCTTCCCAAGCAATTCTAACCATACGAGGTTCTTCAAATGCAGCGTTTTACCAACATGACCGTAGTTGTAGCCGGCGCCGGCCGGGATATCGGCCGGGCATGCGCCATTCGTTTTGCGCAGGAAGGCGCCAATGTCGTCCTCACCTATAATGGAGCCGCTGAAGGTGCGGCCACGGCTGTTGCCGAAATCGAAAAGCTTGGCCGTTCGGCTCTGGCGATCAAGGCAGACCTGACAAACGCAAGCGAAGTAGAGGCTGCCATTTCTGCTGCCGCAGACAAATTCGGCGAGATCCATGGCCTCGTCCATGTTGCGGGTGGGCTTATCGCCCGCAAGACAATCACTGACATGGACGAAGCCTTCTGGCATCAGGTCCTCGACGTCAACCTGACGTCGCTGTTCCTGACAGCCAAGGCCGCACTGCCCAAAATGGCAAAGGGCGGCGCGATCGTAACCTTCTCGTCGCAGGCGGGCCGTGACGGCGGTGGGCCGGGCGCGCTCGCCTATGCCACTTCCAAGGGTGCCGTGATGACCTTTACCCGAGGACTTGCCAAGGAAGTTGGCCCGAATATTCGCGTCAACGCCGTCTGCCCCGGCATGATCTCCACCACCTTCCACGACACCTTCACCAAACCCGAAGTGCGTGAAAGGGTGGCAGGCGCCACATCGCTGAAGCGCGAAGGCTCAAGCGAAGACGTTGCCGGTCTGGTGGCGTTTCTCGCGTCCGACGATGCCGCTTATATCACCGGCGCCTGCTACGACATCAATGGCGGCGTCCTGTTCTCCTGATATCCGGTGAAAACCATGTCCGTATCGTTACCAAGGGCGAGCCGGATTGCCGTTCTCGGCACTTCGCTCGTCCAACAGAACCATATTGGCGACGCGTCCTCGCTTGCCACATCGGCCCGCGGCTGGATGAGTTGGGCCGAGGTATTGTCGCATGGCAGGCTTTGCTGCCCTGTCCACCATGATCCATCAGCACCAACAGGCTGGGAACCGAGCAATCGACCGGGTGTCAGCCGGTTCTTTTCCGGCCTCAATTTCGGAGTTTCCGGCCAGAAGGCAATCGAGATCGAACGGCGGCTACCGCGACTGCTGCAATCGGATTTCGATCTGGTCATCGTCGATGCCGGCACAAACGACATGATGGTGGAAACACGCCAGACGATAGCCGATACACGGGCGCGGATCGTTTCGGCTCTGCTCGACGCAGGCAAAACCGTCATCCTGCTCCCGATCCTCGCCCGTGGCACCGGGAAATGGCCGGCTGGCGGTGCGGAGCGGGCAAAAGCGCACTGGATCAACCGGCAGAGCATCGAATTTGCCGCAGATAATGCCAATTGCCATGTCTTCGACTGGAATTCGGCATGGGTCGATCCCGAAAGTGAATTCGGCGAGCCTCATCCCGGCTATTCCGACGACGGCACCCATTTTGCGGTGACAGGCGCTTTTGCCGTAGGAAAGCTGCTTGCTACCTATCTGGAGGCGATTGTGCCGCGAGCGCCGGCCCGTATCCTGGCGACAGACGATCGTTTTGACCCGGTGAACAATCCAGCAGGCAATCTGGCAGTTGATTTTTCAGCCCTGACAGTCACGGAAACAGGTGAACAAAGCCATCGTCTCGGCGGGCGGCTTGTCCATCCGGGCACAGGCTTATGGGTGGAGGCCATATGCGATGTTGATGTGCCGGCGCATAGCGACGTACTCGGAATATCGCTGCGTCTGAAAGATGCTGCAGCCGAAGGACAGGAGGCGGTAGCACTTGCGCCTTTCCGTGCCGAAGACGGCACATTTTTTCCTTTCCCTGCCACCCAATGGACAGGGGCGCTCAGAACTCCTCCCCTGAAACTCAGGCCAGGTGAAGCCCCTCCCGAAGTTTTTCTCGATGTGATCCTGCGGCCCGGTTCTCAACCGATCGAAATCGACGTCAACCGCATCGAGGTTCGACCTGTTTCAAGTCCGGTACGCCAATGAGACCATCTCAAGACAAACCACGGCTGTTGATCGCCATGCGCAACGAGCTTCCCGAAGGTTTCTTTGGTTCGCGCGAATGGGCACGCATGAATGCCGTAACCGACATCATACCGGGTTTCCCCTACACGGATTTCGACACGGAAGCGGGAGCAGAAGCGTTGGCCGAGGCGGACATTCTCCTCGCCGCCTGGGGCACGCCATCCCTGACACGCGAGCGCCTCGCCCGTGCGCCAAAGCTCAGGATGGTCGCTTATGCCGCGTCCTCGGTGCGCGCTGTTGCCCCCGCCGAATTCTGGGAAACATCCGATATTCTTATCACCACGGCCGCATCGGCCATGGCCGTGCCGGTTGCCGAGTTTACCTATGCGGCAATCATCATGTGCGGCAAGGATGTGTTTCGTCTGAGAGACGAGCATCGGGTAGAGCGCGGCACCGGCGGTTTTGGCAGCAGACGTGGCATGAGCTTGCCCTATCTCGGCAATCATTCCCGCAAAGTCGGCATCGTCGGCGCGTCACGGATTGGTCGGCTTGTCATGGAGATGCTGACGCGCGGAAAATTCGAGATCGCCGCCTACGACCCTTTTCTTTCGGTGGAAGACGCGGCCGCACTTGGTGCTACGAAAATGGAGCTCGACGAGCTTCTCGCCTGGTCCGATGTGGTCTCCCTGCACGCGCCGATCCTGCCTGAAACCCGCCACATGATTGGTGCCCGGGAACTGGCACTGATGGCGGATCATGCGATCTTCATCAACACGGCACGGGGCTGGCTGGTCGATCACGACGCATTGCTGGGCGAGGCGCTTTCCGGGCGGCTGCGTATCCTGATCGATACACCAGAGCCGGAACCCCTGCCGACGGATAGCCCATTCTACGATTTGCCCAATGTCGTGCTCACCCCCCACATTGCCGGGGCGCTGGGAAATGAATTGCGGGCGCTTTCCGATCTCGCCATTACCGAGATCGAACGTTTCGTCGCGGGGCTTGCCGCGCTTCACCCGGTCCATAAACAGGATATGGAGCGTATGGCATGAGCGCTTTCGATTATTGTTTTTCAACGCTTGGCTGCTCCGAACTTAGCCTGCACGAAGCGGCCGATCTGGCACAGAGGCATGGCATCGTGCATGTGGAGTTGCGCACGCTCTCCGGTACGGTCGACCTCATCCCGGCACTGACTGCCGAATTTGCCACTCCTTCCAGATTTGCAGCCTTTCTGGCCGAAAGTGATCTCGAGGTAGCCGCCCTAAACACATCCATTCGGCTGTTCGGCAGCACCGATCTTTCCGCCATCGAACCTTTTATAGACTGGGCGGAAGCCGCAAACATTTCCTATCTGCGCATCTTCGACGGTGGCAAACAGTTGGGACAGGATGAGATGACACAGGCAGCGGGCCTGTTGGACGACTGGCAGTCGCTGCGACTATCACGGGGTCTGAATGTCGACCTCATGATCGAAACACACGACGCGCTGGCGGACTTCGAGCAGCTTCTCGCCTTCATCGCATGCGTGCCAGCATCGAAGCTCTTGTGGGACACTCACCACACCTGGGCCAAAGGCAGCGATCTCAAAATCCTTTGGCAACACATCGCACAAAATGTCGTCCATCTGCACGTCAAGGACAGCACCACGGACAGCGATGGCCGACGACGCTACGTATTGCCCGGCCATGGCGATTTTCCCATGGCGGAACTGCTTTCGCTTTTACAGTCGGATGAACGACATATCCCTCTCAGTCTGGAATGGGAACGCCACTGGCATCCCGAACTGTCCCCGCTGGACGATGCGCTAAAGGCTGCGCGCGGCTGGTGGAGACAAGGAGCTTTTTAATGCGGATAGCCGAAATTCACCTCACACCGGTCGCCATTCCCGACAGACCGCTACTGAACTGTAAAGGCGTGCATCAGCCGCATGCGTTGCGCACCGTCATCGAGGTCATATGTGACGACGGCACGGTCGGCCTTGGTGAAAGTTACGGAAGTATCAAGGCGCTGGATGGGTTGCGACGGGCGGCCCCTGCCCTGATCGGGCTCGACCCGTTTCATCTTCACGAGCTGAAATCTCGCGTCATCACCGCATTGCCCGGCAGTGGCGGCATCAATGCTAAATCGGCGGTGGCCGATCACAAGTTGACGGACGTGGTTGCCTCAGCCTTTGAAGTCCCCTGCCTCGACATTCAGGGCAAGCTTCTCGGGCGGCCGGTCTCGGATCTGCTAGGTGGCGCCACTCGTACCAGCGTTCCGTTCAGCGCCTACCTGTTCTTCAAATTCGCAGCCCATATAGGTGAAGCCCCGGATGAATGGGGAGAGGTTCTTACGCCTGATCAGATGGTTGGCGAAGCCCGCAGGATGGTCGACACATACGGTTTCCAGTCGCTGAAGCTCAAGGGTGGCGTGCTGCATCCGGATCTCGAGATCGAGACCATGATGAAGCTTCGGGAAGCTTTTCCCAATCATCCGTTGCGGATCGACCCCAATGGCGGCTGGACTGTGGACACGGCCATCTACATCGCACGCAAGCTTGAGAATATCCTTGAATATCTCGAGGATCCGGTCATCGGTATGGACCAGATGGCACAAGTCGCAGCCGCTACGTCGATCCCGCTCGCCACGAACATGATCGTCCTTGAATTCGACCAGATCGCCGCGGCCTTTCGCAAAAATGCGGTGCAGATTGTGCTGTCAGATCACCATTATTGGGGTGGACTGCGCGCCTCGACCCATCTCGGAAAGATTTGCGAGACGTTGGGTCTTGGCGTCTCCATGCATTCCAACTCGCATCTAGGCATCACTCTGGCGGCAATGGTCCATGCTGCCGCCGCAACGCCGAACCTGAGCTTCGATTGCGACACGCATTACCCATGGACCGGTGTCGACGTGATCGAGGGCACGCCGTTCACGTTCCGTGGCGGTCGCCTCGATGTTCCCAATGGGCCGGGACTTGGCGTGACGCTCGATCGGCAAAAACTCACCGAACTTGCGGCACTTTACGAACAGACCTCGATGAAAGAACGCGATGATACAGCCTATATGAAGCTCTTCGACCCAGCCTATGAAAGACGTGTGCCACGCTGGTGACGAGAAGATGCCATGTTACACCCTCGTCAACCTCGAGGCAGCACACCTGTCCTCCCAACCCAGACCGTGACAGTCTTCGCGGTAATCTCTTTCGCAGGGGCGGCAAATCAGCTCGCTCGGCATTTTAGAGCCCGTGCACGATACCGCCGCCGCATAGCGGACAACTTGCCGCTACACATTTATAACCGCGTCTATCTCAATTCACATGCGGATCTCTGTCGCGCGAAAGGCGAGACGCGGCGATGACACCATCTTCCGGTGCAAGCAGATCGTGTCTTTCGGCAAAGGCTACAAACAAACCGCGGGCGGTCTCCGCTTCAATCTCGCCGCGCAACGCGGCAGCGCATGCCTTAAGAGCAATGGAATGTGCGCTATCTCGGTTTGTTGCGGGCCACTCGGAAAGATGTCGGTAGGCCTCCAGCACGTTTCGAACCTCCGCTGGAAAGCCGAGACCGACAAGAATGAAAACAGGCTGTCTGAACATATCGGGTTTCATTGCTTTCTCCTTCCCATCCCGGATATTGGTGGGCGCCATCGCGACGGCGCCCCTGTTCATCCAACAATGTAAATCAAGCCGCCTTCTGTGCTTCTATCTGCCCCGTGGCAACTGTCGGCACCAGAACCGCATCGGTCTGGATGTCGATTTTCCTGGGCTTCAGGGCCTCCGGGATTTCGCGGACGAGATCGATTGAAAGGAGACCATTTCTCAGTTCGGCGCTGCTCACTCTGACATGATCGGCGAGTTCGAACCGATGCTCGAACGGACGGGCCGCAATGCCGCGGTGCAGGTAGCCCTCCGCGGGTGTCTCCTGCCTCTTGCCTGTCACGGTCAGGAGATTGGACTGGAAAGTGATGTCGATCTCGTCCCGTGTAAAACCAGCCACCGCAATAGAAATCTGATAGCTGTCTTCGGCCGTCCTGATAATGTCATAAGGCGGCCAGTCACTGATCGAGCGAGTGCGCTGGGCGTTTTCGAGAAGATTGAAGACCCGGTCGAATCCGATGCTCGATCGGTACAACGGTGCATAGTCGTAAGATGTTGCCATAACCATATCCTCCTTGAAGCAACATGGGTACCAAAGCGCCAAAAGCGGCGCTTCCAGCACGGCCAGTCCTGTCATCAGCGACTGGCGGCTGACGATTTGGTTTTTCGTGTTTTCAAAATCAAGAGGCGAAGCGAACGAATTTTGCGCTCGCGCCCGTATTAAATGTGGCTCGTGTAAGACACGACAAAACTCATCCAGCGACGCCAATATTTCTATGGGTCGTGAGCGGATAGGACAGCGGCGCTGTTGCCGACATGCCCATGCGCTACCCAACTTCGGATGGAGATGACTGATGTGGTCATCGAGGTAACTTGGGCCGTCACTTCGCCGTTTCCTCGCTTACGGTCAAATCGGCGCGGTGACGGCGCGGCAGCCGCCCATTCAGGACCAGGTAGGCGCCGAGACCGATCACCAGACCCCAGAATGCGCCGCCGATCCCAAGCAGCGTAATATTAGCGGCAGACGCCAGGAAGGTGATGAGCGCCGCTTCACGCGATGTCGGATCGGCCAGTGCTCCGGCGAGGCTGCCGCCAATGGTGCCGAGCAGCGCCAGACCGGCGAGCGTCGTGATGAATGTCGCCGGGAAGGCCATGAAGACGGCGGCAAGCGTGACGCCGAACACCCCGACCAGCACGTAGAAGCTGCCCGCCGCGATACCCGCAATCCAGCGTTTGCGTGGGTCTTCATGCGCTTCCCTGCCGGTGGCAATTGCCGCCGTGATGGCCGCTATGTTGAAGGCATGGGAGCCGAACGGCGCCATGAGGAGGGAGCCGAGGCCCGTCACGGTGACAATAGGATTAGCACTCGTCTTGAAGCCGTCATTCCGCAACACCAGCATTCCCGGCATGTATTGGCCGGTTAGCGTAATAAGGAACAGGGGCAAGGCGACGGACAGAAGCGCATTCAGCGAAAAGGCCGGCATTGTGAAGACGGGCGCAGCGAACTCCAGTTTCAATCCTGAAAGATCGACCCGGTCCTGCATCAGCAGGAAGACCATCCCAAGAGCGAGGAGGCCCACCACGGCATAGCGGGCGGAGAAGCGCTTCAACACGACATAGGCAACTATCAGCAGTCCAACCAGAAGCGGATCAACGCTTGCACCGCCAAATGCACCGATACCGAATTGCAGCAAAATGCCCGCAAGCAGGCCAGAGGCGATGCCCGGCGGAATCAGCCGGATCACCTTCTCGAAATAGCCCGATAGCCCAAGCCCGACGAAGGCGGCGGCCGAGATCATGTAAGCGCCCACCGCCTCCGCATAGGGCGTTGTTGCCAATGCGGTGACAAGAAACGCCGCCGCTGGCGTGGACCAAGCGGTGATTATCGGTTCGCGAAATCTCCAGCTAAGGAATAGTCCCGTCAGCCCGACGCCTATTGAAACCGACCATACCCAGGATGCCGCCAATTCCGCGCTAAGGTCCGCAACCTTTGCGGCCTGAAAGACAAGAATGAAGGTGCCGCCATAGTTGACGATAACGGAGATCAACCCTGCCACGACGGGATGGGTTAGATCGTTGAGACGGATGGCTGATGAACTGGAGAGCATGGTCGTAACGAAACTCCTGAAGGGTTTGGGAGCGAGAAGGCATGAATTGCCTTGACAACTAGCCTTCCAATGGCCTGACTTGCCCTTCCACTTTTCCAGAGAGGCTCAGACCATTTGTTCAAGCACTCCCACCTCGAATCCGTGAAGGCATTGCTTTCCCATCCCGCCAATGCGGCGATGCCGCTTTACGCACGGATTCAGCGGGCCATCCGGCAGCTGATCATCAATGGTGCGCTTGGGCCAGGCAGACCACTGCCAGCTTCGCGTGCGCTCGCAAGATCGCTGGGGGTGTCACGCGACACGATCGAAGCGGCTTACGCCCAGCTTCACGCCGAGGGCTTCATCGATCGCCGGGTCGGTAGCGGCAGTTTTGTGGCCGAAATCACGGAGTTCACACCCGGCCATCGTGTTTCCCAGCGGGACGCGCTCGCGCGCAGCCAAGCCCCGAACCTTAGCAAGCGCGGCAACGGCATGTTCCGAGGCGGCGGGGTCCGCGAGATGCTGATCCCGCGCCCCTTTGCGCACGGTGTGCCGGAAATTCGCACCTTTCCGCTCCCGCTCTGGGAGAGACTGGAACGGCAGGTACGCAAAGAGGTTGGCACGCAGGCTCTGCATCACGGCGATCCGCAGGGTACCGAACCGCTGCGCCGCGCTATCGCCGACTACGTGAACCTTGAGCGCGGAGCTCGCGCCACCGCCGACCGCATATTGGTGCTAACCAGTTCACAACAGGCCATGTCGCTCTGCGCCAATATGCTGCTTGATCCTGGTGATAGGATATTCATCGAAGACCCGGCTTACTATGGTGCGCGCAAAGCCTTCGATGCAGCAGGATTGGAGTGCGTTCCCATCAGGGTTGATCGACAGGGCCTCGTTGTGGAAAAGATAATGGCCGAACCGCGCAAGGCCAGAGCCATCTTCCTGACGCCTTCGCACCAGTTCCCGACCGGCGCGACGCTGTCGCTGGATCGTCGGCTCGCCCTGATCGAATGGGCCGCCCGGCATCAGGCATGGATCATCGAAGACGACTACGACAGCGAGTATCACTATGCCGGCAAACCGACGGCCTGCGTGCAAGGCCTAGATCAGCACGACCGAACTATCTATATCGGCACGTTCACCAAATCGCTCTTTCCGGGCTTGCGGATCGGCTACGTCGTGTTGCCGCCGCAACTGGTGAAGCCTATGACCGTGGCACGCACGCTTCTGGACGGCCACACGGCCCCCATGGCGCAACTGACACTGGCGCGGTTCATTGAAGGCGGGCACTTCGGCGCATATGTTCGCACCATGCGCGGTATATACGCCAATCGACTCGACGTACTTGCAGGGCTGGTCAAAAAGCACCTGTCGGATTTTGTCGAACCGCACGTACCGATCGGCGGGCTGCAAATGCCCTGCCTGCTGATCGCCAATATGTCCGAGCGCGCCGCCATCGATGCGGCGCGACGCGTCGGTGTCGAACTTCTCGGATTGTCGGCGTTGCACGCCTCCGGCGAAGCCAGCAGCGGTTTCCTCATGGGGTTTGCCGCCTATACGCCGACCGAGATGGAGGCTGCGGTCAAGAAGCTATCGAATGCACTCCGGATGGTATCAAGATCATAGATAAACCGTTTCCGTCCTGAACCGAGCGGTCTGCCCAACTCGCAGCAAGCGGAGGTAAACAGCAACTGCACCCATGAGCAGTATTTGTAAAACACTGCCGTGCGAGGGTCGCCCGGCGACCCACCTATCAGGACCTTTAAGGAGATCGGCGATGGTAATATCGGCCGCACCGCACGCATTCCAGAATGCTGAAAACGAAGTCGCAAACCCATCGAACTGATCCCCTCGGAGAAGTTCATGAGCCAGGCCGTGCGCGATGCCGAGGGATCGGTGCTCACCAACAAATATGTCGAGGGCTATCTCACCGCGACGCTGACTGCCATCGTCAATGGTTATCCTCAGAGACAGATTGGTGCACTCCTGCCGTGGAATTACCGAGGGTAATCTATACCTGAGGGCTTCTGTCTGCCTTAGGCTGTAACTGGCTATGTGAAGTATGGCAGCTTCGCGCGTTGGGACAGATAAATACTCATGCGCAACTTGACTTCAAACGCTATCGTGCCACCCTCAACCTGGCTCGTTGGGAGAAGCACAATGATGATAGGCTTTCGCATAGTTTTGGCGATTTCTGCAATCTTCACGGCAGGGCAAGCTATTGCGGCGGTGCCCTTCCTGAATGCGACCTGTCCGGGCAATATCGATGTCCACGCCGATGCCGGTGGTCCCGTTTACTTGAATGGCAAGGAAACAAAACTCAAAGTCGTCAATGAAAACTTCTATGAAGCGACACAAGGCGGCGTAACGCTGTCCATCAGCATCAATCCTGACGGCACCCCTTCAATTTCCTATGAGAAGAAGGGCGGTGGAAATGGTATCTGCACAGTGAGGAGTGGCTCGGCCGCCGCGCCCGTGAATAAGCCATCTGCGATGCCAATGGGCACCGGTGCAGTTATTACGCCGGGCAACCGTCCGGCGTATTGTCGGGGCGAAGTGTCGGGAATGTACGGCACCAAGCCCAGTTATATCAAAACCTCGAAACCCAAAAAGACCGGATCGGGAACGACTATCGACGGTACGGTGGACAAGGGTAATGAAGGCATCAAGAAGTTCCAATGCCGATTTGACGGCAAAGGACGCTTCATCGATGTCATGGCAATGACGCCCGATGGTGAGTGATTGAAAGCAGACCGCCTGTTTGCTTGATGTGGCTTTAGAGATGCAGTCGAGAGGACTGTCATGAGCGACACTGCATTGAGACTTTGCCTATTTTCCGTTGCGCTCCTGTTGTTCCCTGGCTCATCGGCAGCTACCACTGGCAGGGGATGCCTGACGGTCGTAAATGTCGCCTTGGACGACGTTTTGAACCTTCGGAGTAGGCCATCGGCGTCTGCCCGGATCGTTGATACCCTCCAGCCGCAACGCCATGGAATCCTGCATCTCGACGGCCAATGCGAGCCGTCGTCCGTTGCGTGGGGTAGCCGTTGGTGTCCAGTCACCCACTACGACGGTGACCGGACGATCCACGGCTGGCTCAAGGCACGCTATGTCCGCGACAGCGAGTGTCCCTGATAATTGCAGAGCCCACGTCGGCTGAACAAAACTCATTCAATGACGGTTGTAGCGGTGTGATCAGGACACTGCTTTCGATTGGCACTAGAAAATTGCCTACTTCTTCAACAAGCTGACCTGAGTAGATTCCGGTTGTTTCTCACCGCCGGCGTCCGATCACCTTCGACCTCCCTGCCATTTATTGGCTGGGGAATTTTTTTGGAGTCGCTAACCCATAAGGGCGTCATCTGCGTTTCAGCTACCAAAGGGATAGTACGGCGCCAACTTCGGAGTATTGGCCACTCCGTATCGTGAGCCCACTAGTCCTTACGACCAGCTTGTCGCCTGTTTTCACGTCGCCAAGAATGCTTCTTCAGACCGGACGTTTGGCGGGAGAAAAAAGCGTGAGGATGATCTTCCTGAACAGATACGGTTTCCCCGACCAGTCGGCAACAAGCCGGATGATATCGTCGCTGGCCATCTCAATGGCGCAGCGCGGAATGACTGTGACTGTTGTTGCAAGTCGCGAAATACACAATCATCCCGGCAGCGTGTTGCCCGCAACCGAAACGGTTCGGGGTGTACAGATCCGACGGCTCGCAAGCGGTCGCTTCGGCCGGCACAGCCTCATGCGCCGGAGCATTGATTATCTTCTTTTTCAGGTGCTGGCATTCGCCTGGCTTCTGCGCAACGTTCGGGCGACGGACACGGTCGTTGTCTGCACCGATCCTCCGCTCCTCTCCGTCATGAGCAGCATCGCGATCCGCCTCAAGGGCGCACTCATGGTGAACTGGATCATGGATCTTTTTCCGGAGACCGCAATCGAGCTTGGATTTTTCAGGAAACGTGCACGGTGGCTTGCGCCATGGCTGACGCAGGCGCGCAACTGGTCTCTGCGATCCCCCGGCATGGTTGTCTGCCCTACCGACAAGATGGCGGAATTCCTCTTCACACAAGGGCTTGCAAAGGATCGCGTCAGCGTCCTGCATCACTGGTCGGATGGGGAGGAAATCTATCCTGTCTTGCCCCAGGATAACAGCCTGCGGAAGGCGTGGGGACTGCAGGACGTGTTTGTCGTCGGCTATTCAGGAAACTTCGGGCGGGCGCATGAGTTCGGCACTATGCTGGCAGCGGCGAAACGTCTCGAGCACCGGCAGGATATCCGGTTCCTTCTCATTGGCGGCGGACACCAGCACGCGACTGTGAAGACTGTCGTGCAGGATCTCGGTCTTCAAAACGTCATCTTCAAGCCGCTGCAGCCCGTTGAGAAACTTGCTGAAAGCCTGAGCGTTGCTGATGTGCATCTGGTCTCGCTGCTGCCGGAACTGGAACACTGCATCATTCCAAGCAAATTCTATGGCATCCTGGCGGCCGGGAGGCCGACGATCTTCGTTGGCGACCCTGATGGAGAGGTGCCGCGTGTTCTCAGAGCCAAAGGATGCGGCAGCAATGTCGAAATCGGCGAGACCGATAAGCTCTCTGGCATCATCGAAAAGCTCTGCGACGACCCGGATACCACGACAGCAATGGGGGATGCGGCACGGCGGCTGCTTTGTGCCGACTATTCACGAGAAAAGGCGGCAGATGCCTGGGCAGTGCTGATCGCCGGGCTGCAGACTGTCGAGCCTTCCAGGCCCCCTATCGCTCAAGGTATCTCGTCATGAAAGACAAAGTCGTCGTCAGCCAGCTCGGCGCCCGCATGCATTATGCCGTACCGAGAATATTTGCATCCGCTGGCCGCCTTGCGCATTTTTACACCGATATATGCGCCACGAAAGGCTGGCCCCGGATCGTCAATTCGTTTCCGGCAACCCTTTATCCCGCACCTGTCAAACGGCTGGCCGGTCGGCTGCCAAAAGGCGTGCCGACAGCGCTGACGACGGTGTTTTCCAGCTTTGGCCTCCGTTCCGTGCTGCGCCACATGCGAACGAAAGACGTTGTGGAGGAAACCTCTCACGCGATCTGGGCCGGGTCGATTTTCTCCGAAATGGTCGCCCGGCGCGGCTTTCATGGGGCCGCCGGGCTTTACGCCTTCAGCGGCGACGCACTCGAACAGATGCAGGCCGCAAAGCAGCAGGGGCTGTGGACCGCAGTCGAGCAGATGATCGCGCCGCGCGATGTCGTCGAAATGCTTCTCAATCAGGAAATGAAGCGGTTTCCCGCATGGGCAGGTCCCGTGCAGGACAACCCGCATGCGCGTCTCTTCGCCGACCGGGAAAAAGCCGAGTGGCGCCTTGCCGATGTCATCGTCTGCCCGTCGGAATTCGTCCGCAAGAACGTCGTCGCCTGCGGTGGGCCGGAAGACCGGTGTGTCGTCGTTCCCTATGGGGTCAATGCGGCGGCTGCCGTCGACAGACCGGCACGCATGCCGGGGCCGATCAGGGTTTTGACCGTGGGCGAAGTCGGGCTGCGCAAGGGCTCTCCCTATGTCGTGGAAGCCGCCCGACTTATGGAAGGTGCAGCCCGTTTCCGCATGGCGGGCCGCGTTCGCGTACCCGATGATGTCAAGCAGCAGATTTCGCAATGGGTCGAGCTGAGAGGGATCGTTCCGCGCTCGCAGATCGTCGAGGAGTTTCGGTGGGCGGATGTCTTCCTGCTGCCGTCGCTCTGCGAAGGCTCCGCGACCGCCGTCTATGAAGCGCTGGCAGCGGGTCTGCCGGTTATAACGACCGAAAACACCGGCAGCGTCGTTCGCGATGGCATCGAAGGTTTCATCGTTCCCGTCTGCGATCCGGAAGCTATCGCGACCGCGGTGCGTGCGCTTACCGACAATCCCGAGCTGAGGCGGATCATGTCTGCCAATGCACTCCTGCGCGCAGCCGAACATACCGTGGAGTCTTATGGCGAGCGGCTTCTTGCCGCCCTGTCCGGGCCGCATCTGTCGGGGTCCGCTGGTCTTTGCCTGGCGGACGACGCGCGATACCTGGGGAACAAAGAGATATGAAGATCATCCACGTCATCGCTTCGATCGATCCCAAGCATGGCGGCTTGCAGGCCGTTGCCATGCGCCTTGCCGCTGCACAGGCCGGCCTCGGCCTCGATGTGAATATCGTCAGCTATGGCGACGCCGCCATCGAGGCGCAGGTCAAGGAAATCGGCAGCAGCATACCGCATTTCGAGAATATCCGCTGGCATCTCCTGCCGCCCCCCGGCAGGCTGGAGACGCTGTTCTGCTTTAAAGGCCGGCGGGTGCTGAAAGACGTGCTGAAAGATGCATCCTTCATGCATATTCACGGGGTATGGGAGCCTTTTCTGCTCTACGCTTCCAAGCTCGCCCGCGCCGCTGGCGTGCCTTACTGCATTTGCCCGGCCGGCATGCTGGATCACTGGAGCCTTCGGCAGCGATCGTGGAAAAAGAAGATCGCCCTGATGCTCTGCTATCGCAAGATGCTGAACGAGGCCGCCTTCCTGCATCTTTTGAACGTCGATGAGGTGGCAGCCGTCGAGACGCTGAATTTTCAGGCGCGAAATCTGATCATACCGAACGGGGTTTTTGCCGAGGAATTCGATCCCCTGCCGGCCCGGGGACATTTCAAGCAGAAAATTGCCCTGGCGCACGGCAGGCGTTACATTCTGTTCCTGTCACGCCTGCACATCAAAAAAGGTGTCGACATTCTCGCCTCGGCCTTTGCGGCTATCTCTGACACCTATGTCGACGTTGATCTCGTTGTCGCAGGTCCACCCGGTGGAGCAGAGGGCCACTTTATGCACCTGGTCAAAAAACTGAATATCCGGAACCGGGTCTTTATGGTCGGGGCCGTTTACGGCGAAGCAAAGCTCGAAGCCATGGTCGATGCCGACTGCTTCTGCCTGCCAAGCCGACAGGAGGGTTTCAGCATGGCGATCACCGAAGCGCTCGCCTGCGGCACGCCTGTGGTGATCACCGACCAGTGTCACTTTCCCGAAGTCGGATCTGCCGATGCCGGGGTTATCGTCGCGGTTGACGCGGCCGACGTTGCAAAGGGCCTGGCAAGCGTGCTCAGCAACCCAGCCAAAGCGAGAACGATGGGTGAAAACGGTCGCCGACTTGTGCTGGAGAAATTCACCTGGCCGGCCATCGCCCATGCCACCCTGGAGGGCTATCGGCTGAGCGCGTTGGATGCCGCCGCTTCCTGACGACGCGAGCCGACTGGCCTTGCCGGATTGCCGACATAGATCGTCCAGGGCTCCAGTGACTTCGCTGTGACGGCTCGCGCGCCGAGCACAGCCCCCTTGCCGACGACGACACCGGGACCGACGAAGGCTTCCGCCGCTACCCAGGCGTCCTCCTCGATCACCACCGGCCGCGTCACGAGGGGAAACGCGCTGTCCTGAACGTCATGCGACCCTGTGCACAGATGGGCACGTTGCGAGACCGAGGCATATTGGCCGATGGTGATCATATCGACATTGTAGCAGATCACGCCAGGTCCGATCGATGAATGACACTCCATGACGAGGTGCCCCGGCCACCACACGATCGCCTTGGAATGCACCATTGCCGTGGCATGCAGGCGCGCGCCGAAACTGCGCAGGAGAAAATTGCGCCAGCGGCGCATCGGCGGCGGCGTCCAGGAGGCAAGAAACCGCCAGACGATCATCCAGACCAGCCGCTTAAGCCGCAAATGCAGTGAAAAGGTCGGACCTCCGAAGCGCGGCAGGGGCGTCGTTGCATGCTGGAAGACAGGATCGTCGTATCGTGAGCGCATGGCCTATCCTCCGGCTTGAGACGTCAAGGATGGTATCGCGTACCGACGCTGCTGCACGCGCGCGGGTATGACGGCAAATGCCAGCGCCGGCGCTGCAAACATCAGCATATGCACCCAGACCATGAGAACCCAGTCGGTCTGATGCGAGATGGCGTGCATGGACGGTATGATCGACAACAGATAGGTGAATTGCGCAGCGAACTCGCCCGTGTTTGCGGTCACCCAGATCCGGCGCACCAGATAGGCGAGCAGGAAAAATTTGAACGCCCCCAGATACCAGAAGGATCCGAACGCATCCGCCATTCCGGTCTCGGTCGTGCCGAGGACAGGATTGTAGTCGCGCGATTGAACCGGCACCGGCAACATGAAGGATTGCTTGACCTCCACGCCCACGAGTTGCGCGGGCACGAAGTTGAACACCAGCCTGTTCCAGTGGAACTTGCCGTAGTCGAATTGCAAGGTGTTTGCGGTGTTGTCGATCCGCATGATCGCGTTGCGCATCTCGTCGCCGCCGTCCCGGAACACTTTCTCAAGATTGCCGATGACATCTATCCTCTTGATGTCATCCCACACGGGAGCGTCGTTGGCCTTGGTGATGGCGCGGTAGTCGCCCATGCTGTTCATCGACAGTGTGCCGAGGAAAAGCGCAATGATCACGAAGATGCGCGGGATCGCCCATCCCTTGTAAAACCACCATGCCAGCGCGAACATCATGATGAGTTCCACCGCTTCGGCGCGCTTTCCGGTTATCACGATGCGATCCAGGTAAAAGACGAGATCGAACGCAAGGACGGCCAGCGCCAGCCAGGAGAATCGCCGTGCAAGGCAAAGCACCGCAATGGCCAGACCATAACTCAACAACCGCGAAAAGAAGATGTACATGACCGGAACTCCGGTCATCTGCACCGCAATGGTCAACTCTCCCGGCAAACGGCTAAGCTTGAAATAGAAGTAGGCGCCGGCGACCGAGAGAACGGCTGCGACGATCAGCAGACGTGTTTCGTCGAAATCGATACGGAAGAATGCAAAGGGTTTTGCCGTTCTGCTCCATCCCCACCAGCACATGAAAAGGCACAGCATCATGAAAAGCGCGGCTCTGGCAAACGCGCCTTCCGGCAGGAACCGTTCAGACGCCAGTCCGGGAACCTGCGGCAAAATGAAACTGAACGTGATGACGCCCGTCAGAAACGGGAACTCGTAAATTCGCTCCCGACGCATCATTCCCCAACAGATGAGCAGGATAACACCACCGAAGAGGCAAAAAACCAGAAGCGTGCTCATGAGGCGAGCCCCGCCTGAACCGGAGGCAAATCCCGCACGAAACTGCTTCTGATGTCGTAGAGGAGCGCTTTGGCGTACTCCTTGAACACCTGCACCCCGTCGCCGTCGATGGCAAGCCGCCACAGCGACACAGTTCGTTGCGCAGGAAGGGAAATCCACTGGACTTGAGGCATCACAAACCGGAAGCGCTTTACTGCGCGCCGTGAATGAAACCAGCTCGTGACCAGAATGGCGCTTTTTGCCCCCATTCCAGTCAGTATAGGCTGTGCGAATGTCGCGTTTTCCCAGGTGCTGAGCGAAAGACATTCCGTTGAGACGGCTGCGGAATCCACCCCCAACCGCACCAGCATGTCACGGATGAAGTCGCAATCCCCATAACCAGTCACCAGAACGAGCGGCGCCCTTCCCTCGTGCCATAGTTTTGCGGCCTGGGCAGCTCGAGGAGGACCGTCACCGCCCAGAACAACGATGACGTCGGCTTGCGCAGGCGGGTCCTCCACGACAAGGAGCGACCCCGCTGAAACGAGGGCAAGTCCGTAGAGCCCGATTGCACTCAGCATCATCAAGCCCAGTAAAATCGCGTTCCGTTTCAATGGCGGAGCATTTCTGATGTTCCGGGAAATGCGCGAACGCGAAAGCCGTCCTTTCGAAACCGGTGTCAAGGGAATTCGCGGTCCGGGCCACGGCGCTTTCATGATGCGATTACTCTTCATTCGCCGATTGAATGGCTCTTGGCTCCGGTGCGGCGCTGGCGGCGACCGGTAGACGCACCACCTCGCGGTAGAGATCGAAATTACCCCTGTTAAGCCATGTTTTCGAGAGGTAGCCCGTCGCGGTAAGGACGAACGCGGTGTGAAGGGCAATCGGCACGAGAAGGCCGGCGGCCATCATTTCCGCCGGAACACCTGATTTTATCCCGGCAAAACCGATGCCGCCGCAAATGAAGGAAATGACGACCAGCGTGTTCGTTGCCGCCGCCGGCGTGAAACCATAGTCCAGCAGTAGATGATGAAAGTGCCAGCGATCGGCCGACATTGGACTGCGACCGTGCATGATACGACGGACAATCAGGCTGAGCGTATCGGTGATCGGCAGGATCACGATCCAGAGCAATGCCGGAAAGGATACGGCACTGCTTGTGGTCGCCAGCAGGACGATCACATAGGCAATCGTAGCACCCAGTGCGGTACTGCCCGCATCGCCGAGGAATATGCTCGCCCTTGCACGCCATGGACCGCGCATGTTGAAGACCAAAAAAGCGCAGAGGCACACGCAGAGTGCCTGAAGCGGCGCGATGATGTCGCCGACACCTGCGAAGATCGCCACGATCATCAGCCAGATCAACGCGACACCCGCAGTGCCACCTGCAAGCCCGTCGACGCCATCGAGCATGTTCCACGAATTCACCAGCCCGGTCACGAAGAGAACTCCGATGACGAAAAATAGCGGCAGGAACAGCTCGGAATGCTGCGTGAACAGCACGCCGATGGAGAGAGAGCCGATATCGGCGCCGCCTACGAGAGCGATCGCCATTGCCAGTTGCATGAGAAGGCGTCCTGCTGCGGGTAGCGGCCGGCGATCATCGACAACGCCCATTAGTAGAATGACCGCCAGCCCGAGCCAGAAGTTCATGCCGAGAGCCTCGCTCCACCCACCGACGAATGCGGAAACAGCGAAAGCGGCAAAGATTGCGATGCCACCGCAAAGAGGAACGGCTCCCGTGTGGCGTTTGCGAATTGAATCGGGGCGATCCACAAGCTGAAACACAATGGTCAGGCGCCTGAGAGCGACGATGAGGGATACGCACAGAATGAAAGTGGCAATGGTGTTGAAGAGTATCCCCGACATGTCTGATCCCCACACTGAAGCTTGGCGGCGCATTTGCAACGATACTCGCCTCCAGACGATCCTAAAAAACACCGGCCCTGAGGGGTATGCGGGCAAAAGGCGTGTGAAATCCACCAAAGGGAGAGGGTGTCGAAATTAACGTCTACCCTCCCTACCCCCGAACCGGATCGACCATCGAAAGAGCTAGGTTTGAGACCTTGACGGCGAGCGACCACAAATGAACGACTCGGCAGCGAGCGGCATCTTACAAGTGATCATTCCTGTGTGGAGAGAACGGCAATCCAGTCCTGAAAGCCTAAAGCATTCGCCGATGCCGGCACCGTCACGTTACGAAGGCCGCTGCGGCCAAGACGCTCGATCGGTTCGATGTAAATTCCATTCGAGGGATCATACCAGCGAAGGGTTTTCTCGCCTGCCGCCAAACTGTCGAGATCGATCGCAACGGAAGGAGTGTCGAGATAGATCACGGCGAAAGACCCTTCCCTGTGGCGCGCCGCGAATGCGCCCGCATCGCTTTTCAGCAAGCTGCCCTGATCGGGTACGAGCTTCCACCATGCCAGTTGTCTGAAAAGCGAGGCCAGATGGGTGATGCTTTGAGCACCACGGCTGTTCAGCGAACCTTGCCAGCTGTCCTTCGCTTCATAAAGCCCGGCGGCGGAAAAATGCCAGACCGGATTGTTGCCGAAGAGCTGACCGCTCGCTCCTGAAAGCAGCGCACCATAGGCAATAAGACGAACCTGACGCTCCTTCACATCGTTCTCGCCTTCATATGCGCCTTCGATGAGGAAAAAGGACGTCTTGGTCCCGATCGGTAACGATCCAGCACCGCCGCCGCGACATTGCTGTAAGTATAAACTGAATCGATATCGAGCCAGGAAGCGTCCCGCCAAAAATCGCTCGTCACGGTATCGGGATTGCCATGCACGGTCTGCAATGCCGAAGGATCAGTTTCAGCGATCCCCATTGCAACAGCCATGACCAGATTGCGATCGGGCGGATCGTAATCCCCGCCCTGCACCCAGATGATGTTGGGGTACTTCGCAAAACGCTGCCCGAGATAGCGTCCATAAGCCCGCAGCTTTTCTGGCCCGGCCGCGACCATTTCCTGATACCATCCTTCGGGGCCACCGCGTGCGCCGCTATAGGCCGGACAGAGAAGCACCAGCAGGTTGCGACTTGCGGCTGCCTTTATGACGGCTTCTGCCCTGTCGAAATAGGCCTCGTTCGGTTGCTCGAAGGCATCGCCTGCGAAAGGTTTCTCGTCGTAGAAGTTCGCTGGCGCCTTGCGGGAGAACTGATGCTCGATCAACGATACAAGCACGGTGTTGAAGCCCTGCCGCTTTCGGGTTTCCAGGTAAAATTCCGCATCGGGAATAGAGGTGTCGCCAATGAGCGACCACGCACTGTCGCCGACAATCAGGAACGGCAGACCCTTGCTGTCTTCAAGATAACGCCCGTCCTGCGACGTCTGCAGCGGAAAAACGGTATCCTGTGCGTTGCAGGTCGAAAACATGCATAGCCAAAAAAAGAAGACGCCGCACAGATGTCCAAGTCGCCGCTGATCGCCGAACATCGCTTCAGAGCCGTTCACGAACGACGCGAAGCCAGTTTTTCAAGGGCAACGGCAGATAGGTTCGAAGGCCCGGCCTCAAACCGGCGGGAATAGACCAGTCCTCCATCCTGAGCACCGTTGACAGGCCAGGACGATCGTTCAGTGTCATGGTAATGACTTCGTTATAGCGTGCGGCCATCCGTTCGATGCTGAAGCGGTTCAGGACCATTTCCTTTCCCGCGATCGACATCCGCTCGAGAAGGTCGCGATCGGCATGCAAGCGCGCGATCGCATTGGCCGCTGCCGTATAATTGCCGATCGGGAACAGAAAGCCGTTTCGGCCCGGCTCGACAATCGTGTCCGTCACGCCACGGATATGAGACACGACCGGGACGCAGCCGCCGGCCATTGCCTCGATCATCGTCATGCCAAGCCCCTCGAAGCGGGAGGGCATGATAAGAACATCGTGACTAGCCATGATGACCGGTATGTCTGAAAGCTGAACGGATCCTGCGTAACTGACGCGATCACCATGGCCGTCTAGC
The DNA here is from genome assembly GCF_030758035.1 of Rhizobium sp. AN68. Taxonomy (NCBI): domain Bacteria; kingdom Pseudomonadati; phylum Pseudomonadota; class Alphaproteobacteria; order Hyphomicrobiales; family Rhizobiaceae; genus Rhizobium; species Rhizobium sp. AN68. The sequence continues at coordinate 123,129 of NZ_JARWMI010000002.1, forward strand.
CTTCGCTTGAGCTTGCCCATATCCGGACCATCTCCGACGATCGTCAGGCGTACCGCCTCGGGCGAGGCATCCAGTATCTCCCGCAGCCACATCACGCCTTTCGATGCATCTTCAATGCGGCCGACGAAGAGAACCTTGAGTTCCGGCCCCCGGTTGACGCGCCGAACCGCTTGGCTCCGGAACGCATCGCTGTCCACCGCATTCGGGATTGCGTAGGTGCGATCCTTCGAAAAGCCATTGCGCGCGACCAGATCGGCGCGGCACCGCTCCGATACGCCGATCGTAACATGGGCATAGTCCCGGATCGAGCGCGCGGCAGCGTATGTTCCGGGTGAGATATTATGAACGACGAGAATACGCAGGATACCTTCTGGCAGATAGCGCGCGATATTTGTCTGCAACTGATCGCCAAGAACATTGACGATCACACCGTCGAACCCTCCGTCTTCGATGGCAGCCGCCATTCGCGCTGCACATTCGCGTTCGCTGAGATTGACGGGCATCCGCAGCAATTGACCAAAAGCCTTCTCACCCTGGAGATCGAAAGGCAGTCCGAATGTTTCCTTGCACACGCCGAGCCATCGCACGTCTATGCCATAGGCGGCGAGACCTTTGCGAAGATGTTTGAAGACGGAATAGGTGCCGCCGATATGGGGAAGAACAAAATAGGCAAGCTTCATGGGACACTCTCGCTCTTGCATCCACAACCATGCCGCAACGGATCGACGGCGGATGGTTCGAGTGGCTGCTAAGGCGACATACTAAAAAGCCACGGGATGACAGTCAGTTGCATCTTAGGCTTAGCTGTATCTTCCTTTGAGCGGTTTGCGTCAGTCAGACTATTCGTTTGGCGTAAGACGCAACCCGAATGTCGGTGTGGGGTCGTACTGCTCCAGCGGATATCAATGCCATATCGAGCGTGTCGGCGCCGGGCTGCGATTGGAAAATAAATGAGGATCACTCTCCTTGGACAATTTGGCTCTGGTAATTCGGGCAATGACGGATCGCTGGAAGCCATGCTCCTTTATCTGCGCAGGATGAGGCCCGATGCCGATCTGTTGTGTATCTGTGCAAGTCCGACAGTCGTAAGTGCGAAGTTCAATATTCCTGCGATGGGTGTTGGGGGGCCTCCCCTGACGAATGCATGGATGAGGCAACTGGACAAGCTACTCGGCAAGGTGCCTTCACGGCTCATGCTATTGGTCAGTTCCCTCTTTAGTTTCGACAAGGCTGACCTGATGATCATACCGGGGACCGGCATTCTCGATGATTTTCAGGAAAAGTGGTTCGGCTGGCCCTTTGTCGTGTTTTGCTGGTGTCTCGTTGCACGCCTTCGCAACACACGGATCGCCTTCGTCAGCATCGGCGCCGGCCCGATGAAAAGCCGTCTCAGCCGCTGGTTCCTGCGCTCTGCCGCACAGATGGCCTCCTATCGATCCTACCGGGACGATTTCTCGCTCAACTACATGAAAACGATCGGTGTCGACGTGTCGCGAGACCACCGTTACCCCGATATCGCCTTTGATCTTCCTTTTCATGTCCCCCACCGGCAGAGCCCCGCCGACGGCGTAATGAGAATAGGCGTCGGCGTCATGGACTATCGCGGCTGGCGTCACAACGATCCCGAGGCCGCCAGGATTTACAAGACCTACATCCACAAGCTCTCACGGCTCGTGAGCTGGTTGATCGGTGAAGGCCATCGCATCACCCTTTTGATGGGAGACATTACGGACAGGGTCGCCTGCGCGGATCTGATGTTTCTGCTGACGGATATGCTCTCCGAGGACGAGTTGGCGAAGATCGACATCAGCTCGGCCGCAACGCTGCGCGATATCATGCAGCAGATGGCAGCAATCGACCTTGCGGTGGTGTCGAGATATCATGGAGTTGTCTGTTCCCTGAAACTCGGAAATCCGACGATATCAATAGGTTATGCCAGAAAGTTCGATGATCTGATGAACGATTTCGACCAGGAGAAATTTGCCCGACACATCGACACGTTCGAAGTCGAGGAAGTTATCGAGCTGGTGAAGGAGATACTCGCTGGAGCCGGGGCGGTAAGACAGCGGATCGACCGCGCCAATGATCGCTTCAAGCGCCAGCTTTCCGAGCAAGAGGCGCTACTCGGCCGGGAATTTCTCTCAACTGATGCCGTCGCAACGCCGCAGAGCGTTACGCCTTAGCAAAGGTGTCACGCAGCCTAATGCTTTCGACGTAATACCGAGGCTCTTCAACACTCGACGGGAGTAGTGCGCACAATGTCGCACGCCCTTCAACGGACATTCTCCAAACGGCCTACACCTACGGATCCGGCTGCCATCCCAACGGTCAGATTTCCAAGATCCAAGTCTCCACTCTAGATTTGACGCTACCGTCGATTATCGGCGACGCTGTCGGAGCCCTCGATGCACAAAGTCCGCCGCGCCTTTTTCATGGCCATGCTGGAACAGCACCTCGGAATTGCGATCAATCTCGCTCTGATCGCGATCGTATCGAGACTATTGTCGCCGGCGGAAGTTGGCTTTGCCGTCATCGGCTACGGGGTGACGTCGGTGATCTTCGCCTTTCGCGAATTCGTTTCGTCCGATTTCCTCATTCAGCTCGATGTCGTTGAACGCGATGACATCAACACGTCGCTTACACTCTTGCTCCTCGTCAGCGGCATTCTCGGGATCGTTCTCTATCTATGCGGACCCTATCTGGCGATTTTCTACCACCAGCCCGGTCTCCAGCATTATCTTATCCTCGCAATTGCCGCCGTCATGGCCGAAAGCCTGGGCATGCCGGCGTTTTCAATGCTGCGTCGACGGCTGGCATTCGGCACCATCGCACGCGTCCGAACCATCGGCCTCGTGGCTATGGCTGTCGTGACGATCTTCGCTGCCAGCAATGGATGGGGCTTCGTCAGCTTCGCGCTCGGCCTGCTCGTCGGCAACAGCGTTGCCAGCGCCCTTGCCGCCTATGCCGATCCGGCCCAGCGTACAGCACGCCTTTCGCTCAAGTCGTGGCGCCGTATGGCCGATTTCGGCCGTTACAGGGGCGCTGCAACCATCGTCGACAAATTGTACGAGTCCCTGCCGCAACTGGTGCTCGGCTTTGCCATGACACCGACAGCGGTCGCGATCTACAATCGCGCCAATACAGTTTGCTCCATTCCCGATCGCATTTTCCTCTCAGCAATCTTTTCCTTCGCCTTCCCGGCACTCGCCGCCGAAGTTCGCGAAGGTGGAGACGTCCGCAGGTCCTACCTGCGCGCCCTCAGTTACATCACCGTGCTGTATTGGCCGTCGCTGATCATGGTGGCCATTCTCGCCGATCCCATCGTGCGCCTTGCACTTGGAGACCAGTGGCTCGCCGCCGTACCGATCACCCGGATTCTCGCGCTTGCGTCGATCTTCTGGTTTCCCATGGTTTTGACAACGCCGCTGCTGATCGCTCTAAACGCCAACCGGGAGGCTTTCCTGGGCAATTTCGTCTGCCGCAGCGTCTCGGCAATTGTGCTCTGCTCTGCCAGCTTCTTCGGCCTGACCGCGGTAGCGCTGAGCCAGTTCGTCACGCTGCCCTTCCAGATGCTCGTCGCCTTCTATCTCGTCAGACGCCATGCGCACTTTAAATTACCCGAACTGTTCGCAGCCATCGGGCCGAGTGCCGCCGTGACCCTTGCCGCGATTGTGGGGCCGCTTGCCATATCTGCCTGGATGGGATTCCGCTTTGATTACTCCCTCGCCCAGACTGGCGGCGCCGCCCCTCCTTTCGGTAACAGGCTGGGCCGCTTGCCTGTTTCTTCTGCGTCACCCACTCGTCAGCGAAATACGTTCGACGCTCGATGCTTTTGCCGGGCGTCTGCGCAGGATCGGAAAACCTCCTGCATCGGCTTCCATTTCCGACACCGTCGTTCCCGCAGCGGTGGAACCATGAGCAGCATCGATATCGTGATCCCCAACTACAATTACGGTCGCTTTCTGGAGGGATGCGTAGAAAGCGTCCTTGGCCAGAACATCCCGGACATGCGTATCCTCATCATCGACAACGCCTCCACAGACGAAAGTGTCGCGGTCGCCCGGTCTCTCGCGACAACAAATCCCCGTATCGAAACGTGCCTGCGGCCAAAGATCTTGGCGGTCACGCGTCTTTCAACGAAGGCATTGATTGGGCCCGGGCCGACTATTTCGCCATCATCTGCGCCGACGATGTCCTGTCGCCGGGAGCACTCGCGCGCGCGATGGAGGCGCTCGACAATCACCCCGGCGCGCACATGGCCTTCGGGCGCACCGCCTTCTTCCGTGACGACGCCGAAATAGAATCGGGCCTTCGCAGCGACGCCAATGGCATGCAGCTTCATCGGGGCATGGACTTCATCGCCAAAATTTGCGCGACGGGACGCAGCCCGGTGCCAGGCCCACTCGCTGTCACCAGAACACACATTCAACAACATGCCGGTCACTATCGGCCAGCACTGCGCCATACTGACGATGTCGAGATGTGGATGCGGCTCGCAGTTCTGGGCGATATCGTCGAACTTGACGCCGTGCAGAATTTCACCCGTATCCACGGTGCCAACCAGTCGGCCATCCTTGATAACGTCCTTGCCTGGAATACCGAAATCGAAGCCGCGCTCGAAAGCTTCTTTGGCAATGAAGGGGCTTTGCTTGCCGATGCCCAAACCCTGCTCCGGCGCGGTCGCGCGAGCCTGAGCGATCGCGCCTATTGGTGTGCGCTTTCCAATCTGGTCCGGCGCCGGCCCGGCGCGGGTGCCCTTCTCGCACAGGCTTTCCGCCTGAGACCCGCTTCAGCGTTTCTGCCGCCGGTAAGTTATCTTGTGCGCCGACCTGATGCGTTGCATCGAATTCGCGCAGCGATCGCCCGCCGATAGTGATCGACCGGCCAAATTTTCGATGATGAAGGCCTATTCTTCTGCATTCAGGACAAGCCGCAAGAGCGCCGGCAACGAAGTGGATTTCGTTCGGCGCATTATTGAGGCGCGATGATTCTCGACAGTGCGCTGACTAAGCTTCAAATCGGCTGCAATGACCTTGTTGGCCTGCCCCTGAACAATTCGGTCAAGGATCTGACGTTGCTTGCGAGTAAGCATCGCCAGCGTGGCTCGAGCTGTTTCACGCCGCTCTTCGCGCTCGTTCGCATCACGCGATCGCTCGAGGGCCGACTGCACGCTCCGATATATTTCCTGGTAAGAAAAAGGCTTCTCGATGAAATCGGCCGCTCCATATCGCATCGAATTGATTGCCATACGGACATCGCTGCGACCCGTGATCACAATCACCGGAAACCGATGATGTCTTTCTTTCAGCAAACGTAACAACTCCATGCCGACCATGCCGGGGAGATACGCATCGACAAGCAGACAACCTGATCTGTCGGGCTTGTAGTTTGCAAGATACTCTTCTGCCGAAACATAGGTTGCGACCACCCAGCCTTCTCCTTCGAACAGAGCGCGCAAATTGTCTCTTATGTCCTGCTGGTCGTCTATGACTTCGATGAGCCTGCCCGTCATCGGCTCCATATATTCAGGTTCGCTTATGTGACCTGCTCTCTCGCCGTTTTGGCGAACGACCAGTGTCTCCACCATCTGCATGACGTCCTTGAGTTTCGCCGGCTTGTGCAGATAAGGAATTTCGTGCTGAGCAAAATCCCTCAGGGCCTTGCTTGAAATATCGCCAGTGAGAATGAGTGCCGGAACATTTTGGCGGAGTGCTTGCCGAATATCTTCAATCGCAGCTATGCCATTCCCGCCTGTAGGAAGATTGTAGTCTGCGAGAACAACGTCGGGCATGAACTTCAGCCCTCGAACAATCGCGATCGCTTCGGCAGCAGTTGAGGTCGCAGCGACCACGTATCCAGTCTGCTCCAGACCGATCTTGAGCAGATCGCGCATTCCGTTTTCGTCTTCGATGATCAAAATCGACGCGGACGACAGGGCGATCGCTTGACGCGAATTGTCATCGACTGGCGCACGCAATGGCGCAAGCGGCTCCCCTACCGGCGCCCGATCGATTTCGATCATGAATGCGGAACCTTCATGCAATCGCGACCGCACCGCTATCTTCAGTCCCAGAAGTTCGCTCAGCCGCTTGACGATTGACAATCCCAGCCCCAAACCCCGGTCTTCCGCGCCAGCAGATGCGTCGAGTTGATGGTATTCCTGGAAGACTTCCTCTATATGGTTTTCGGGAATGCCTATACCGGTGTCCCACACTTCGAACCGAACCTTTGCATCGACCCGGCGACAACCGACCAGAATTTTTCCGCTCGGCGTGTATTTCAGTGCATTGGATAAAAGGTTGCGAACGATCTGCTCGAACAGGCGGGGATCGGTGCGAACGGCAAGGCTGGACGGTACGACACGGAGTTGCAGCCCCGCCGCCCGAGCGGGATAATAAAATTCCTTGAAGAGCCTTCCCAGAAGATCGCCAATCGCAAAGCTCACGATCTGCGGTTCCACCATCCCCGCTTCGATCTGGTTGATGTCAAGAACAGAGTTGAGTATACCCAGCATCGAGGACAGCGTCTCCCCCATCCTCTGGACGAAAGTGCGTGCTTGCCCTTCAGCCACGTTCCTTTCCAAAAGCCCGTGCAACAGCTTCAAGGTTTGCAGCGGCTGACGCAGATCGTGGCTTGCCGCAGACAGGAATTGCGACTTGGCCTCGGTCGCCCGCTCGGCGAATTTCTTGGCAGCTTCCCTGCTTTCGGCAACCTGTTTCTGGGCACTTATATCGATGAAGGTGATGACCACTCCGTCGATTGCCTCGCTCGCGCCGCGATAGGGTTTGACGCGGCGGACATACCAGCGACCATCGGGTCCTCCTATCTCTCGGTCGATTGTGTTGCCTCGGAGCAGCGTCGCCGTTGCGTCGACTTGAAGCGTAATGTCGCCATCAAAGCCGCTAAGGTCCGAGAGGGGACGGCCGACATCGGAGGATATGATGTTGAATACCGAACGGGTGGCCGGTGTGAAGAACCGTATACGAAGGCTGGAATCCAGAAAGAGCGTCGGGACATCCGTGCTGTACAGGACATTTTGCAGATCGTTGGAAACTGCCCGCTGACGCTCCAGTGCTTCTTGCAATTGATTGTTGAGGGCTGTCAGCTCTTCATTGAGGGATTGCAGTTCCTCTTTCGAAGTAAAGAGTTCCTCATTCGTCGACTGATACTCCTCATTCAGAGACAGCGCTTCGGCGGTGATCTGCTTCTGTTCTTCGCTGGCAATTTCCAGATTGCGTATGGCGCCCTGCAATTCCGCCCGTGTCTCCTCCAGTTCGAATTCAAGCTCGGTAATGGGCGACGCATCTGTCGTTGATGATTTCTGCGATCGGACAACACCGTTGGCCTGCGCAGCATCCTCCACAAAACATATGAGGAACAGCTCTTCACCCTGACTGAAGAGCGGCTCGACATGAATGTTGAACTCGATGTGTGCGCCGTTGCTGTCGAGTTTTGCATTTTTGGCTACGAACGGCTTTTGATCCCGGCTCGCATGGTGGATCGCAGACCTGATCTTATTATGGAGCGCCGTCGGTGTGATGGCGAACAGGTCATGCGATGCCGGGCCTGAAGCGATCCGCAGGAACCTTGCTGTCGGGCCGATGGAGTAGAGATACTCATACTTCCGATTGACGAGGATTGCGGCGGGCACGTAGCTACCCAGCAGAACCTGGGAAACCGCCTCGGCAAGCGCACTGTGCCTCGACGCTGAAGTCACCTTTCCTAGCGAAGAGGGAATTCTGACATTTCCGCCCGCAACCGCACCGAAATTAAGATCACCGAAAACCGGCGGCCCGATACGCCGATATACCCTTTCGGATTCCGAAATCAGCTTGAAACGGTCATCCATTCCGCCAACGGTTTCGGATTTTCCGACCAGTAAAATGCCGTTCTCCCGCAGGGCGAACCTGAAAAGCGACAAAACCTTGGCTTGGGCTTCCGCTTCGAGGTAAATCAACAAGTTGCGGCATGAAATCAGATCGATCCGTGAGAACGGTGGGTCGCTGAGGACATTCTGCACGGTAAATACCACCGCCCCACGCAGTTGGGCCGTCACGGTGTATCCGTTGTCATCCCTTACGAAATATTTTTCCAGCAAGTCGGGCGGCAGCGATTTGGTCGCCTCATGTGAATAATGTCCATCTCTGGCAATTGCCACCGCCTCGCTATCAGCGTCCGAGGCAAACATCTGAAACTGGAGACGAAGGCCCATGGACTGAATGAGCTCGAGGAAGAGAATAGCCAGAGAATATGCTTCTTCCCCCGTGCTGCATCCAGCGACCCAGACCCGCACTGCTTCGTGAGCCGCTTTTGCATGGAGAATATCCGGAATAATGGTATCGCGTAGAAAGTCGAACACCTTCCCGTCGCGGAAGAAGCTGGTGACGTTGATCAGGAGATCCCTGACGAGATTTTGCCGCTCGTCTTCGCTGCTTTCGAGAATCTCAAGATACCGGTCTATCTTCTCAATCTCGATACCGAGAACCGCCATGCGTTTTTCGACCCGGCGCTGCATCGTTCCATGTTTATAGGCCGAAAAATCATTCGCTGTGGAAACCCTCAATATCTCGATGATCCGGCCTAGCTGGGGCATTCGGCGCTCTATCGAGTGATCGGCTCGAAGCCGCGACAAAAGCGCAATATGTTTGGCGATGGCCGCAGGCATCTCTTCGACCGGTAAAACCGTAGCGCCAATGCCCAGCGAAATGACACTTTCGGGCATGCCGCCAAACTGTGCCTCTTGAGGCTCCTGGACCAGAACAAGTCCCTTGAAATCCCTGATCTGCTGGACGCCGGATGAGCCATCTGACCCCGTGCCGGACAGGACAGCGGCTATCGCCCACGGCCCGAATTCCTTGGCCATAGAACCCAGGAGAAAATCAAACGGCAGAGGTGCCTCATGCAGTTCCCGCCGGGGCGACAGATATATCCTTCCTCCGTCAACCGACATCAGGAATTTTGGTGGAATGACATAGACGTGCTCGGGCTCTATCAAGGCAAGGTTGACAGCCTCCGTTACGACCATAGTCGTTTCGCTCGCCAGAAGTTCTGCGAGCATGCTTTCATGCGACCGGTCAAGATGCTGAACGAGAAGAAACGCACAGCCGGTTTTTTCAGGCAACGCTTTGAGCAGGGCTCTGAACGCATTCAGTCCACCCGATGAAGCACCGACGCCGACAATCGGGAACATCCTAACAGGACGTCCTTCCTGTGATCCGGACATCGAACCGGTGTCTACCTCGAAAGTAGAAGGAACCTTGTTACTATCCTCGCCGCGTTCCGCCATATTCACTCTCGTTAAAATTGACGCGCATTCCAAATAGAGATCGACCCTTGCGAAGCGTCAGGCGTTATGGGTCAACAAGTCTTGAAAGCAGCCATCAAGGCCTTGAGATCATCGGTCAGGGATACATAGTCACCATTCCCCGTCACATGCGGGGCGCAGCGCGTCCGATTGTCGTGAGATGCAATTTCAAAATACGATTAACACGCATAAGTTGCTGACATCGCGAACAAAAGCACGAATGGAGGATGATAAATCAATCCGGCCGCGATTATAATTCATCCATTATAGTTAGTGGTGTCGCGCAAAACATGATGATGGCCTGAAAGAATTATATTTCAACAGTTATGGCGTGTCTGGTTGTCTACCCACATCATGCCAGATTGAACGCCCGCTCGAAATCTCAATCAAAAGTGAGTAATTTCCGAACCTTTTCCAGTTGCGATACTCCATTGTAGGATGCCGGAGTCGAAATTCGGGTAGTGCCACGTCTGTTGATTTCTGGCCGATTTTTAAATTCCGAAAAATCCAGACCGCAACAGAGTAGCTTCCGAAGTTCTGATTGATGACGGCGTTCCGGGTTGAATTACTTCAAACTTCCGTGGTGCCGAGATCTTAGAAAGAAAATCTTCGGTTGCGTCTCTGCCAAGCCAGACAGATCCGCAAAGCACTCTTTAGCGCGGATAGGACATACCATGCTGACATCAGTTCCCAACAACGGACATAGCCAATTCTCATCAAATTTCCATGTGGTTGCGCACTCGAAACCTATGGAAACTTCGGTCAGAAAGCTGGCGATCATCGACGACCGTGCGCTCGACCGTGAGTGTCTGGCTCAGAGCCTGATCGCATACGGCCTTGATATGGAAGTCGAGTTGTTTTCATCACTCGACGACTGGAGACATGCTCCAAACGGCCAGCATAGCGGCATCCTGGTCAACGTCGGTCGCAGCGATTTTTGCGATGACGTATCCCTTCATGAGTTGCGGGAATTCATTGCCGATTTCCCCTATCTGCCGGTCGTCATTCTCGCTGAAAACCGCGATCTGCGTCAGGTCATGAGGGCGTTTGACGCGGGCGTTCGGGGATACATCTCCTCGTCGATAGGACTGGCGGTTTGCGTGGGCGCCATCTCACTTGCATTGGCAGGCGGCGCTTTCGTATCAGCTGAAAATTTGAGCGATCTCAGGCAGTTGCTCGTGGTTGCGGAAGACAAGGAACGCCAGCGTACGGCCATGTTCACCCAACGTGAGGTCGACGTTATCAACGCATTGACGCAAGGTAAGCCAAACAAGATCATCGCCTATGAGCTCAATCTTCGTGAAAGCACCGTAAAGGTACATATTCGCAATATCATGAAGAAAGTAGGCGCCAAAAACAGAACAGAAGTGATCTTCAAAATATCCGATCTCTTCAAAAACTAAAATCAAGTGTCGTGCGGTGGACCTATTGCAGAACCATAATTGCCTGCGGGTGTCGGGCCCCGCATGATGCGGACGCATCGGAGCGATTATGACGGGAAGGCTGTACATCTCCTCTAAGCCTTTCGGCTAGCATTCCCAACATAAAGACGGGGTAACGGCCACCGAGCCGGATACGGTAATCTACGGTCATTGGACATATGGACCCGGGATTGCGCCATGCAAACTTTCGTCGAAAATTTCGAAAACTCGGATCGTCTGCGCCAGCGCTCCCGCAACATCATACCGGGCGGTGCACATACCTATGCAAAGGGTGACGACCAGTACCCTGTCCTGTCTCCCGGCTTCATTGAAAGGGGATATGGTTGTCATGTCTGGGATGTCGATGGAAATGAATACATCGAGTATGGCATGGGCAATCGGGCTGTCGGCCTTGGCCATGCCTATGCCGACGTCGTAGAGGCGGCGCGTGCGGAACTATACCGCGGCTGCAATTTCACGCGCCCGTCAAAGATCGAGGTGGATTGCGCCTCGACCTTCCTTGATACGATCCAGACGGCCGAAATGGTCAAATTCTGCAAGAACGGTTCCGATGCGACATCCGCCGCGATACGACTTGCACGAGCTGTTACCGGCCGTGACCTGATCGCGCGCTGCAGCGACCACCCCTTTTTCTCGACGGACGACTGGTTCATCGGAACAACGGAGATGAATGCGGGCATTCCTCAGGCGATCCAGGATCTGGTCCTTGGCTTCAGCTACAATGATCTGGCGAGTGCGCGCAGTCTGTTTGACCGCTTTCCAGGTCGTATCGCCGCCTTTATTTTGGAGCCGTCACGCGGTGATCCGCCTCGGGACCAGTTTCTTCACAAACTCCAGAAGCTTTGCCACGAAAACGGCGCGCTTTTTATTCTCGACGAAATGATCACCGGCTTCCGCTGGGATGCAGGTGGCGCGCAGAAGACATACGATATCGTCCCCGATCTATCCTGTTTCGGCAAGGCGCTGGGGAACGGCTTTTCGATTTCCGCACTTGCCGGCAAGCGGGAGTTCATGGAACGAGGCGGTATCGATCAAACCGATGCCCCCCGTGTCTTCCTGCTTTCGACGACGCATGGCGCGGAAACGCATGCGATGGCGGCGGCCATCGCGACCATGAAAGTTTACACGCAGGAACCCGTGGTCCCACATCTGGTCCGACAGGGAAATTCGCTGCGCGCCGCCATCAGCCAGATCGCAATTGCGCACGGACTGGATTCCTACTTCGGCATTCAGGGCCACTCCGCCTGCCTCAGCTACTTCACGCTGGACCAGACCGGAAAGCCGTCTCAGGCTTTTCGCTCGCTGTTTCTGCAGGAAACCATCCGTCGCGGCCTTCTCGCACCGTCTCTCGTTGTAAGCTACACGCATGAGGACGAGGATATAGCCAAAACGCTTGACGCCATCGATGGAGCGCTCGTCGTCTACCGTAAAGCGCTGGAATACGGCGTCGACAAATTCCTGACGGGACGCCCATCCGAGGTTGTCTTCAGGCGTTTCAACGGCAACGCGCAGCATCACGCCAGCCATGGGTTGGTCATGGCCGACATGCCCGGATTATCGGAAAGCATCCGAAAGCCTTAACCGGCCGGGGCACCTAGACCGTTCGCATTATCGATACAGCCGCTTTGCGCGGTGCATCGATCTCGCCTGAAAAGATACGCTCGTTGTAATCGAAAATAGATTTTGAGGGGAAATTTCATGCACGTTCTGGTCACCGGGCATCGCGGATATATCGGCTCCGTCATGGTACCCATCCTGCGCAAGGCGGGTCACGAAGTACACGGCTATGACACTGAATTCTACCATCGCTGCGCTTATGTTCCAGGCGGACCTTTGCCGCAGGTCCCCGGCGTATGCAAGGATATCCGCGATATCCAGCCTTCGGATATGGAAGGTTTCGACGCTGTCATTCATCTTGCGGCGCTGTCCAACGATCCGCTGAGCAATCTCAATCCGGAAATTACCTATGAGATCAATTACCGCGGCAGCGTTCGGGCAGCGCGAGCCGCAAAACAGGCCGGCGTCAAGCGTTTCATCTTCGCCTCGTCGTGCAGCAATTACGGCGCCGCTGGCGAGGGACTGGTCAACGAGACGGCAGAGCTGAAACCGGTATCGGCCTACGGCACGTCAAAGGTCTTGGCGGAGCGGGAGATTGCAAGCCTCGCGAGCCCCGGCTTCTCGCCGGTCTATATGCGTCCGGCAACAGCGTATGGCCTTTCGCCCATGCTGCGTTTCGATATCGTCCTCAACAACCTGACCGCTTGGGCGGTGACGGAAGGACTGATCCTCCTGAAATCCGACGGATCGCCATGGCGCCCAATCGTTCACATCGAGGATATTTCGCGCGCCTTTCTGGCTGCGCTCGAAGCGCCGACCGATGCCATACACAATCAGGCTTTCAACGTCGGACAGGATGCGCACAACTATCAGATCCGAGAGATCGCCGAAATCGTCGCTCTCACGGTACCTGGATGCCGGCTGCAATATGCGAGCGATGCAAGCCCCGATACCCGTTCCTACCGCGTCGATTTTGGCAAGATCGCCCGTGCGCTTCCGGCGTTCAAACCGACATGGACGGCGGCCGCAGGTGCCGAGCAACTCTACCGGGCCTACAAGAGCGCCGGCCTGACAATGGCCGAATTCGAGGGACCGCACTATCAGCGGATCGGCCAGCTCCAGAAGCTGATCGGCGACAAGGATATCGACATCAACCTGCGCCGCCCCATGGCCGCGCCGCGCCAGAACGCCGATATTGCGGCATCGGTTTAAACAGGAGGCCCGGATGGGCAAGATGGAGCCTGGTGCAAAGCTGACAGGCGATGCATGGAGAGAGGCAGGTATCGGCCAGACTATTCATGATCTGGCTTCCCGCCTCTTTCCGATCTGTCGCAGCATCACCGGCAAAGGCGTGCGCGACACCATCGATATCCTTAAAGACTATATCGATATCGAGCAGCGCGCCGTCCCAAGCGGGACGCGGGTTTTCGACTGGACGGTGCCCCAGGAATGGAACGTCCGGGACGCCTATGTGAAGAACGGTGCGGGACGCAAGGTGATCGACTTTCAAATGTCGAACCTGCATCTCATGAGCTACAGCATCCCTCAACGTCGCGTGATGCCGCTGGCCGAACTGCAAGCGCATATCTACACCTTGCCGGCACAACCCGATCTCATTCCTTACAAAACAGCCTATTACACGGATGCCTGGGGCTTTTGCATGTCGCATCATGAATTCCTCAAGCTAGAGGAAGGCGACTATGAGGTCGTCATCGACACCGAAAAAGCGTCAGGCAATCTGTATTACGGCGAATATCTGCATATCGGACAAAGCACCAAAGAGGTGCTTCTCTTCGCGCATATCTGTCACCCGTCGCTCGCAAACGACAATTGTTCCGGCCTGGCATTGCTGACGTGTCTTGCTGCAGGCCTGAAAAGCAGGTCCACATATTACAGCTACAGGTTCGTCTTCGCACCCGGAACGATCGGCTCCCTGTCATGGCTTGCGCAGAACGAAGACGGGATATCGAACATTGCGCATGGTCTTGTGGTTTCGTGCATTGGTGACGGGGGCGGGCCGAACTACAAGCGCAGCCGCAGGGGAGATGCACTGATCGACCGGATCGCCGCCTGCACCCGCTGCGGAGAGGATCGCAAACATCTGGCAATCGCCGACTTCATTCCCTACGGCTATGACGAGCGCCAGTTCTGTTCGCCGGGCTTCAACCTGCCGGTCGGACTATTGCAAAGAAGCGCTTTCGGAACCTTTCCCGAATATCACACCTCGGCCGATAATCTCGACTTCATCCGGCCCGAACATCTCGACTCATCCTTTTGGATGATCATGGACATGATCGATGCTCTCGAAGACAACTGGACGCCGTTGAACCTTCGGCCCAAGGGTGAGCCACAGCTGGGAAAATACGGGCTTTTTCCTGCGATAGGCGGCCATAAGACGAATGACGACCGCACCATGGCCTATCTATGGATACTCAACCTCGCCGATGGAACCAACTCACTACTGGATATCGCCGAAAGGTCTAAAATGCCGTTTGTCGATATTGCGAGCGCTGCCGGCAGGCTGCTCGAGGCGGGCCTTGTCTCGAACCTCGGTTTCCTGACGCGCTAGACCTTCATTGCAAAGCGGGCCAACCGAGGTCCTTTTCCGATATGACCGAGGGCGGCGCAGGCCATTCTACACCTATCGCGGGCTCGTCATACCGGATCCCTGCCGCACTTGCCTCGGCATAGGGCACCGAAATCAAATAGGACACAGCAACGTCGTCGCTGAGCGACTGGAAGCCGTGTGCAAAACCCTCGGGAATGTAGAACTGCGCGCCATTGTCGGCCGACAACACCGTGCCAACCCATTGCAGATAGGTGGGCGAGCCCCGGCGCAGATCGACGGCGACATCCCAGATCGATCCTTTGACGCAGGAAACCAGCTTTGTCTCCTGATGCGGCGGTCGCTGGAAATGCAGCCCTCGTACCGTGTGTTTCAGCTTCGATAGAGAAAGGCTGTGCTGACTGAAGTCCGATACCAGCGCGTTGCTCTCAAATTCGCGTTTGCAGAACGTCCTGGCAAAAGAGCCGCGACTGTCCCGCACAGGCACCGTTTTGACGACCCAGAGCCCCTCGATTTTCGTCTTCTCAAACAGCATTCGGCGCTCCTGATGCAATCCCGTATTCAAGAAGAATTCTCCGCCATTTCAGCGGCTCCGGAATACACCCATAGGCAGCACCATACCTTGAAGGCGGGCTGGCAAATAAGTCACCCTTTCGGTTGCGGAAACCAGCCGCCGGAAGCGAATTTTAGCGGATTCCAATATAACCCTACGGCTTATGGATGACGTTTTCGAGCCGAATGCAGTATCGTCACCCACCCCGATCCATAGTATTTTTTCCAGTTAATAAAAGAATTTTCTGAAATTCACTCGAAGACAATGCGATGAAATCAGGGGGCGTCAGATGAATAATGAGGCAGTTTTTTCTGCAAGACTGAGCTCGACGCATCACGTCGGGCTTTGCCGTCTTTGCAGCTCGCCATTGGTGCATACCTTCGTCGATCTTGGAATGTCTCCGCCCTGCGAAAGCTTCGTCGCAGCTGACGCAGCCAACGACGTCGAGCCGTTTTATCCGCTCCACGCATTCGTTTGCGACGAATGCTTCCTCGTCCAGCTTCAGGAATATGTAGCGCCCGAGAATATTTTCACGGAGTACGCGTATTTCTCCTCGTTCTCGGACAGTTGGGTCGCTCACGCAAAGCGGTACTGCGACATGGTCATCGAGCGCTTCGCGCTTGGCGAATCCAGTTTCGTTGTCGAGCTTGCCAGCAACGACGGGTACCTGCTGCAACATTTCCTGACCAGCAACATCCCGATGCTCGGAATTGAACCGGCGGTCAACGTCGCAAAGGTGGCGATCGGCAAAGGTATTCCGACACTGACTGAATTTTTCAACGAGGCTCTAGCAACCGATATGGCGGCCAGAGGCCAAAAAGCTGATCTCATCATCGGCAACAATGTCCTTGCCCAGGTGCCTGATATCAACGATTTCGTCGCCGGTATGAAAGTGCTGCTTAAGCCTGAAGGCGTCATCACCCTTGAGTTCCCGCATATCGAAAAGCTAATCGCGGAAAACCAGTTCGACACCATCTATCACGAGCACTTTTCCTACTTCTCATTGCTGACCATAGAAAAAATGGCCCGCCGTCATGGGTTAAAGGTTTTCGATGTCGAAGAGATTCCCACACATGGCGGTTCGCTGCGGGTCTTTTTCTCGCACGAAGACAGCAAGTTCCCGCGTGAAGCCCGCGTGGATAGCCTCCTGGAACGGGAGCTGAATGCCGGGCTCGACAGAATAGAGACCTATACGGCCTTCTCCGAAGCCGTGCGCCAGACAAAGCGAAACCTCCTGTCTTTCCTCATCCGCCTCAAGGAGATGCGCAAATCGATCTGCGCCTATGGCGCACCGGGAAAGGGCAACACGCTGCTGAATTATTGCGGTATCGGCACCGATTTCATCGATTTTGCAGTCGATCGCAATCCTTACAAACATGGTCGCCTCACGCCGGGAATGCATATTCCGATCCGGCCCGTGAGCGAAATCCAGCGCATGAAGCCGGATTACGTTCTCATTCTCCCCTGGAACCTGAAGAATGAGATCGTTGCACAAATGAACGACATCAGAAACTGGGGTGGGAAATTCGTCGTTCCAATTCCCGACATATCCATCATTGATCCGAGGGAGTTGGTACAATGAAGGTCGTCTTGTTCTGTGGCGGCAGGGGTACTCGCATCAGGGAATATTCCGAAAGCGTCCCGAAACCGCTGATCCCGCTCGGGTCTCAACCGATCATGCGGCATGTCATGCAATATTACGCCCGTTTCGGGCATGAGGACTTCATCCTCTGCCTTGGCTACAAGGCGCATGTCATAAAAGAATTCTTTCTGAACAGCCGGCCGGAAAGCTATGCCGACTGCGTCATATCGAGCCCCGGACGCGTGGAATTGCTCGAGGAACTGCCAAGGGACTGGCGCGTATCCCTGATCGATACGGGGATATGGCGCAATATAGGCGAGCGCCTCTGGGCCGTACGTCATCATCTCAAGGGCGAGAAGATGTTCCTTGCCAATTATAGCGACGGCCTGACCGACGTCGATCTCGACGACATGATTGCCCAATTCGAAAAGAGCGACAAGCTCGCCTGTTTTCTGGCTGTCAGACCGCCCCTCACTTACCACCTGGCGGAGATCGACGAGAGCGGAAGGGTCCGGGAATTTCGGTCGTCGGAAACATCCGACATGTGGATAAACGGCGGCTACTTCCTGATGCGACCAGAAATTTTCGACTACATGCGCGAGGGTGAGGAACTCGTGCTGGAACCGTTCTCGAGGTTGATTTCTGAAGATAAATTGATGGCCTACAAACATGAGGGTTTCTGGCGGTCAATGGATACGCTGCGCGACTGGCAGACGTTGGAGGCAATGGTAGAGCGTGGTGACATGCCATGGATTGGAGACGATGCCTCGATGGCACGCAAGTCGTCAAACACGAAGCTGCTGCCATGAAAAACATGTCCCTCGCCTCCGCCGGTGATCACCTGTCGATCCTTTGTCTAGGAGCTCACTCCGACGACATTGAAATCGGCGTCGGAGGCACGGTCCTCAGCCTGCTTTCAAAGGGCGTATTGCTTGATGTCTATTGGTGCGTTCTCAGTGCCGGGAACGAGCGGGCCCTGGAGGCACGCAGTTCCGCCGAAGCTTTTCTTGCAAGAGCAGCATCCTACTCAATTGAGCTGGCATCGTTTCAGGACAGCTACTTTCCCTCGCAGAGCCGCGAGATCAAGTCATGGCTGCTGACATTGGGCGACAAAGTCAGCCCCGACGTCATATTCACGCATAGCCGCGAGGACGCGCATCAGGATCACCGCGAAATCAACAGGCTCACATCCAACATCTTCAGAAATCACCTGATCATGGAATACGAAATCCCGAAATGGGACGGCGATTTCGGCAGAAGAAACGCCTACGTGCCGTTGAGCGAAGACGCGATGAACATGAAGGTCGAGCTTCTCTTGCAGCATTTTGGAACACAGAGATCCAAGGACTGGTTCGATGCGGATACCTTTCGCGGTCTGGCGCGGCTGCGGGGAATGGAATGCCGTGCGCCTACACGTTTTGCGGAAGCCTTTACCGTCAGGAAGCTGACGTTCGCCTGAACAGGCAGAAGGCCCGTTTACGGTACGAAATCGACGTTTTGCGGAAATTAAAAGAAACCAAAAACAATACAGGGGGCATTGTCGTCATGATCCAGAACCACATCTCCGAAAACCCGCCGGAAGGCACACTGCATCCGCAGGCCGCAGCAAGTGCGGCTGGCTATATCGGCATCATAGATCGTCGCATGCTGGAGCGGGAATGCCTCGCCCATAGTCTCAACTATCAATATGCGGACAGGCGCATCCTGACCTTCTCCAATCTCGGCGAATGGCAACAGGCACGCGCGGAAATCGGCATGCCTGCGGCAGTTCTGGTCAGTGCCTGGCCCGGTCCGTCCGCAGAGACAAACCGCGATCTTGCAGAGATTGTGGCTGCCGTGTCTCCGGCCGCCGTCGTCGTGCTCTCTGACGATCAGGATATCAATACCATTCTGGATACGATCGCTCTTGGCGTGCGCGGGTACATATCGAGTTCCGTCAGCATCGACGTCTGCGTCCAGGCGATCAGTCTTGCAATCGCGGGCGGCCGTTTCATACCAGCCAGCAGCGTCATGAACATGAAAAGTCTGTTCGGCCTGACTGCACACGCATCCGTTCCTCCGACGAAATTTACAAGCCGTCAATCGGCTATTGCGGAGGCCTTGCGGTGCGGAAAGGCGAACAAGGATATCGCTCTGGAGCTGAACCTTTGTGAAAGCACCATAAAGGTGCATATCCGCAATATCATGAAGAAGCTTGGTGCAACGAACCGCACGGAAGTTGCCTGCAAGATTGGCGACATGGCGTACGACCGCTAAGCACACGACATCCACTGACCGCTACCGAACGCCCCGCTTACAGCAGGAACCGTCATGATCCAGTCGTCATCATCTCCGGTTGAGCAGGAAGGTATTTCCCGCTTCATATCCATACTGCGGGAGCGGCGCAGAGCCGTCTTCATCTGCTTTCTCGCCAGTTTCGCAATCGCGGCAATCGGCTATGCGCGAACCCCGATCCGTTACAAGGCCGAGGCAACCCTTGCGCTTGATGTCCGTAAGCTTCAGGCGCTCCCCACTGAATCCGTGGTCTCTCCGCTGCCTCAGGAAAGCCCGGTGCTTCGAACCGAACTCGACATCATCGGGTCGAGGTCCATGGCGGAACGGGTTCTCGTCATCCTGCAAAAAGATCGACTGCTCGAAGGGCGGCAACCCAACTCCGACCGGGCGGACGCCGACGCGATCGTGCTTGGCAACGACGCCGAGACATCGAAAATGATCGATAACCTCATGACCAATGTTCGTGTGATGAATGATGGCCGGTCGTATACAATCTACATATCCTATTACGCCAACGATCCGGCGCTTGCCGCGAAAGTCGCCAATGCTTTCGGAGCAGCCTATATCGACTATCAGATCGACCTCCAGACAACGGCAACCCGGCGTGTCAGCGCATGGCTCGGCGAACGGCTGGTCAGTCTTCGGACGGAACTCGAGGAGTCCGAACGCCAGGCGTCGCAATTTCGCGAAAAATCCGGATTGATAGACACTGGTGGTCTTCCGTTGCAGTCGCAGCGTCTTTCAAGTCTAAATGTCGAGCTGACAACGCTACAGGCCAAGTTGGCGGGGTCAAGGGCGCGCCTGGCCACAGCACTCGAACTGCAGAAAAGCGGTGACGGGCTCGGGATTACGGAAGTTCTGTCCTCACCATCAATCCAGCTTTTAAGGGCGGAGCAGGCAAGGGTCATCAGAGCCATTGCCCAGATCGATGAAAGCGGCGCCGTCATGAGCCCAGAGCGGCCGCAGTTATCCTCCCAGCTCAGTTCACTCAACAAGCAGATCGATTCAGAGATCGCCCAGATCATCGCTGCATTGCGCAACGAGATCGAGGTCAACGAAAAACAGCGGCAGGAAGTAGAGGCCAGCCTCAATGATGTGCAACGCGCCATTTCCACGACGGACATGGCAATGGTTCAATCCGGGCAACTTGACCGGGAAGCAGCAGCGAACCGCTCGATCTACGAGACATACCTTGCACGCTACAAGCAGACCATCGAACAGGACGGTATCGCAACTGCCGAGGCGCGGATCATATCGAGCGCCATGCCTTCCCGTAAACCGACCAGTCCTGACGAGCGTCTGTGGGCACTGGTCGCGCTTCTTCTTGGTTGCAGCACCGGCTTGGCGGCAGCTTTTATCCTGAACTTTACGGACCGGTCCGTTGGCTCCATCACGTCTCTTCAACAGAAAACCGGACTGAACGTCATCGGAAGCATTCCACGCATTTCCTTCAGAGAGCTCCAGAATACGCCCGGAAAATTCAGCAGCGGCGCGGCGGATTTCTACAGCGCGTTTGCCGACCTTCAGACCCACATACAGTTGGCCGAGAGCAAGGCGAAAGTGATAGCCTTCACCTCTTCGGCAGATGGAGAAGGCAAGACGTTCGTGATCGCCAATCTTGCCAGATCTCTTGCGATGAGCGGGGTTAATCTGCTGCTGATCGATGCCAATCTGCGAAACCCGGCTCTCGGGGGGGAATTCGATGTGGGATCGACGTCGCATGTTGGCCAGCCGGTCAGCCGTGAGGTGTCTCTGGACGACATCATCCAACGCGATCAGGCCTCCGGGGTCGATATCATCGTCGCCGAGAAAAGCGACCTGCCGCCAAATCTTGTTCTTGGAAGCAAGCGCTTCGCCGGCCTGATTGCAGAGGCGAGACAGCGATACGAACTGGTATTGATCGAGGCCCCATCCGTTTCCCATGACCTGGACCTGTTGCGGATCGCCACCCTCTCGGATGCCGTATCGTTCGTGGTCCGGCAGGACGTCGCAGATGGCACGGGCATGAAAAATGCCGTCATCAAGCTGCGGGTCGCGGGACGGCCGATCACAGGCATCATCCTCAACGGAATCCGACGCCCGAGAAAGCGCCACCCCCCGGTCTGGCCGAGGATTTTCCGGGACTGGAATACTCATTTCAAGCTGCGGAAACGGGCGACAAGTCTGCGCCCCCCGGCTGTCGTCCATAGCGAGAGGTGAAACATGCGCTTCGTGACAAGGTCCAGGGGCTTTTCCCTGATGATGGCCAGCACCACCTTGCTGTCTCTGGCCGTTTGCCAATTACCGGCCGCCGCAGATGGCACGAACTACAAGGTCGCTACCGGCGACGTCTTGACGATCTCCGTCTACGGCGACCCGGGCCTGACCGGCCTCTTCCCCGTCAGTGCAGATGGAACGATCGGTTATCCACTTCTTGGCAACGTCAACGTGGTCGACCAGACAGTGAACGAAATCGGTGCGCGGATCAGCCGCGATCTGGCAAGCCATGTGGCAAACCGCTCCGTTGCCGTTGCGGTCAAGGAATATGCTCCGATCTTCGTTGTCGGCGACGTCCAGAAGCCGGGAAAATATGAATACCGTCCCGGCATGATCGTGCTTGAGCTCTTCGCACTCGGCGGGGGATTGCGCGAGTCGAATGCACAGAGGGATACCTCGGGCGTACAGTTGATCTCTGCCCAGCAGGAATATGAAGACATGTCGATGCAACTCCTGTCGCAGGATATCCGGCGCGTCCGACTGGAAGCGGAACTCAACGACACGGAATTTGAATATAAGGGCGACGAAATCGGACTCGTCCGGGATCGTACCGCACTGGAGAAGATCGTAGAATCTGAAAAAAGTCTGTTTCGCCTTCGCCTCTCGGCGCAGCAAGACGAAAAGACCAACCTCGAGGTCCAACGACAGAACTTCATTCAGGAGATAGACACGCTCCAGAAAAGCAACGTCATGCGCACCCAGCAACTAGAGTTGCTCGACATGGACGTCAACGCCTCGAAGGAACTTGTCACGCGCGGCGCAGCCTCAGAATCAGCACTGAGAGAGCGTAAGCGCGAACTACTATCCATGAACCAGCAGGTGCTGGAATCGACATCGTTTCTGGCGCGCGCGCAACAAAACAAAAGCGAAGTAGAGCGGCGTATTCTGGAGCTGAAAAGCAAAAGGCACAATGACGCCGCAACCGAATTGCGGGAAACCTCCCTGGACATCATGCGTTTGAAGAAAAAGCTGGCCTTCAGCCTTCAATCCATGGCCGAGATCGGCTCGACGGCGCGGCGGGTTTCCAGCCTCGAGGACATGATCCAGACCAAATTCTTCATCGTGCGTCAGGTTGCAGGTACATACCGCGAAACAGCTGCGGACGAGCATACGCAGGTCCGGGCGGGAGACGTTGTCCGCGTCCGCCTGTCGGTATCCGGCAGAGACCCTGTTTCAGCGGCAGTCGTCACAGGAAGCGTCAACTAAGAGAGACGAGCGTCTCCGACGCCCCTGCTTGAGCGGCCCTGAAAGCAGCTACCGCTTTTGGAGAGCTATAGCGCCATGTCGCAATTTGCTATCCTCAATAGTGCCCTCCAGCAGTCTCGTAGGACCAGCACCAATCAAAAGAGTTTGCCGGCGTTCCGATCGGTAGGATCTCGATTTCCTCCACAGAATAGAAACGACCGGTACCAATGCCAGGGAGACGGAGATGGAATCTGCGAACGTTCCGGTTGGTTATCATATGGTCAGGCAGCGTGCCGTCATCATCGTGAACGGCGAGAAAGGGCTGCAGCCCGTCAATGTGACGCAAGATGCCCTGAACGACATCCAGTCCCCACCGCGGTGCGATGCGCAACGCCTGGCACAATTCGTCGACGTGTTTGCAACGATAGCGGCATCCAAAATCGAGAAGGGAATGTTCGCGTTCGATGGACGGATCTGGATCACAGCGACCGACGTGCATGCCTGGCTCAATTTGGCGGCGGAAAACGGGGCCGCCAAGTAACGTCTCTCAAACTCTAACGCTTTTGTCCCTATACTTTTATCCCAAGCGCGAAAATTCGGCGCACAGCACATGGATTGGTGCGAACCCTACCGCTTATAGCCAGATTGAACCGAAACGATAAAAGCGGTTTGTAAGAGTAACCCGTCGCCCCCTGATACTTTGGCGGGTCCCTGGCAACCGGGGTTACCCGGTAACTGGGAGGGCTCGCTCGTTCAACCGGGCGAGCCTATTTGCGTTCGGCACAAACCGTCACCAGCGCCGCGCAAATCTTGTTGCGCCGACGGGTTGAGATTGAAATTTGCAAGAATATTACCTCGTCAAACTGGAACCACAGATCGCTCGCCACTCATGGAGTAACGAACGATCCGTCGGTCCCCTCGCCTGAAATGACAACCATCGAGCCTTGATCTCAATGGCCCGTGGCATCGCATTGCCTTGATTGATTGATTGATTGAGCCATATTCGCGACTTTCCGGCAGCTCGTCAATTCACCGCAGATACGTCATTAGAGGTACCTTGCCGGGATTTTCGGGGAATAGACTCCGGTTCAATCAGGTGTCAGCCTTGCAGCATTGGAGGACGATTTAACGGTGACGGCCTTAGGCCCCTCGTTTCCCATTGCAAAACCGCTCCATGTAGAGCCGACATTTATCCAGCTGTTCTGCGGATGCATCGTCAGGAAGCCCGCACTTTGAACGGGTCCTGGCGTTCCTCGGGTAAAATGATTGTTGTAGAGCACCGTGTTGATCCGCCTTGAGCGTTCGGCCGGTGCGGCCTTGAAGCTGCCGTCGTGCGTCCACATGAGTTTGTAGGCATCTACGAAGCCGTAACGGACGTTGGCGAAGGTATTTCCATCGAAGACCGTCCCATTATAGTCGGCGCCGGAATGGTTCCAGGTTTCATATTCGACGCCGATATAGGCGATATCCGTGAACCTGTTCCTGCGATAAATATTCCCCAGACCGCCCCAGATGCCGGCAACCCCGGAATCCGCGAATGTCGTGCCGACATAGAGGCCGCTGTTGCTGCGAGTCACACTGTTGTTGGAATATTGCAGGAAATACGGGCTGAGTCCCCGCGTCGAGTCCAGCGCAACCGTCATCATGCCGTGTCGCATCTGAGAGATGCGGTTGCTGTCGACCACCACGTCATAGACGTTGCCGTAGAGAAGAACGCCGGTGGAATCGGAATCATGCTCCGCATAGCTTGCCCTGCCATCGAACACATTATCGTATATCACGGCTCTCGATGCGGTCGCTGCCAGAGCAAAACGGCTCGTTCGATCCGGCACGACATTCCAGGGTTGCTCGAGCAGAACGACAGATCCGTCCGTCGACGCGATGTGACGGTGTTGCCCGGCCCCTCGCCCGCCAACGATGACGAGATCGAAGCCGCCCGGCTTGGCCTCCCCCAGATCCGACAGGGATTTGAAGGTAACCGAGTTCGAGGAAGCGCGGACGAAATCGTTTTTAAGCTTGCTCCCGACGATCTCGAAGCAGATCTGTTCGCCCTTGTTGCAATCGACCTTGGTGCAGTCGTGGGGCGCGGCGTTTCGCGAGATGTTTTTCTCAAAATAGAGGTTTCGCATGCTCCCGAAATGCGCCTGGCCAACAAAAAAACGTCCGATGCCATGACCGTCGTCGCGGCTTTCATCCGCATTTGTCAGCTCGTTGCCCGTCATGGCGAAATCGCGCCCACCCCATAGCGCGACGACGGATTCGCCGTAACCCGTCATCCGAAACCTATTGTTGGAGAAAAACACCTGCCGGCTCGCGCCGTAAAAGGATCCGTTCTCGATCAACTCGGACGCATGCACAAAAAGACCTACGGTGTCCTGGGCATCAAACGCCGGCACGCCCCAGGCGTCGATACGTACGGAATCCAGCCGTGTGTTTTTGGCGTTGCGCAAAGCAAGAAGAGGTTTACCCGCAATGTTGCGGTTGGCATTGAGGGTCAGGTTTCCGAACCGGGTGTCGTCGCCGTTAACGACAACCATGCTCTGATCAATCCCGTGGTTCAGCCTGATCTCCGTTTTGTTCACCCCTTCCCCGAACCACGCCACATTGGCGGGCGCAACCAAAGGCTTTGTCACGAGATAAATCCCGGCGGGGAAATACAAAACCGATGGCGTCGTTGCGGCCGCGGCGTCGAGCGCGCGCAAAATGGCTGCGGTGTCGTCGGTCATGCCATCGCCCGTTGCCCCGAACTGCCTGGCATCGATGCGCTTTTTATCCTGCACCGCCCATGGCGATTGCGACAGGACCTCAAGCGTCAGCGGACCGCTCCAGCCGAAGCGGCCGCCATGGGTATTGTGAACCCAAACTTCATAGTTACCCGGTGGCAGAGCCGGCACCTCGAAATCGACCTTAAAGGGGTTGACGGAGATTGCCGGAACATACGAGCCGGCAACAGCGACCGGCTTGATATAGAGATAGGATTGGCTGGCCCCGTTGGACCGCGAAAGGTTGCGTCCATAGACCGAGACGATGGCTCCCGGCGCTGCGGCATCGGGCCCGATCCACCAGCTTTCCGTGCGATTGATTGCGAAGCTGCGCCCTTGAAGAGTGCTACCCTGGGGCTTGATCAGGTAGGTGGACCATGAAGGAAGCGTGGCTGGCAGCAGCAGCGTCGCCGCCGTCGCGTCAGCCGTCAGCGACGCCAACGGGGTCACCACGCCCTCCGCGGCACCGGGGTGTTGCGAAAAGACTTCGAAACCCGTTCGTCCATCGAGATCGACACCGGTCATCGAGACAACCTCGCCAGGGCCCGCCGTTCTCGAAATTTCCGCGATTGCCGGCCCCTTGCCGCCTACCTCTGTCCAAGGTGGATTGAAGGCATCCGCATCATCCGGCAATCGTGGTTCTGGAACAGGTATCGGGAAACCGAACTGCCGTGGATCAGGTTGGCTGGCTTGCTCTTGCCCTCCCCGCACCGCAGGCTGCCCGGCAGACGAGAGACCCGAAAATGCGAGCACAAGGGCGGCAAGCAAAATCGATAATATCAGGGCATTTGGCGATCTCATCTTGCCGCTTGTCGTAACATATCCGATTGCAGCGACTTCGGTTGTCGCCACCACTCATACAAGTCCTGAATTCCGTATCTGAGCTCGACCGTCGAGTTCCAGCCAAGCGCGTTGAGCCGCGAGCAATCGAGCAGCTTTCTGGGGGCTCCATCCGGTTTGCTGGTGTCAAAAACGATCTGCCCATCGTAGCCGACGATGCCTGCAATCAGATGGGCGAGATTGCGGATGGATATCTCCCGCCCCGAGCCGATATTGATCAGCGGAAAATGCGCCGATGATTTCATGAGGAAGCAACAGGCATCCGCCAGATCGTCCACATGGAGAAACTCCCGCAGAGGACTGCCGGTGCCCCATAGAACAATCTTGTTCTGGCCGCTGATTTTCGCTTCATGCATTCTCCTGATCATCGCAGGAATGACGTGTGAGCTTTGCGGATCGAAATTGTCGTTCAGCCCGTAAATATTTGTCGGCATGACGGAGACGCAATTCAGGCCGTACTGACTGGAGTAGAATTGGGAAAGCTTGAGCGCCGCGATCTTCGCAATCGCGTAGGCCTCGTTGGTAGGCTCCAAAGGGCCTGTCAAAAGGGCATTTTCCGTGATCGGCTGCGCTGCGAATTTCGGGTAGATGCAGCTAGATCCCATCCAGAGAAGCTTTTCAACACCGATATCGGCAGCCGATTTCATGATATTCATCGAAATTAGCGTATTGGTGTAAAGAAAGTCCGCCGGATAGGCCGCATTTGCTGCGATGCCTCCAACCTTGGCGGCAGCGACAAAAATGACCTCAGGTCTTGCCGCCGCCATCCATTGCTCCGTCTCGTACTGTCGGGTCAGATCGAGCTCGCTGCGAGAGACTTTGAGAATTTCGCAATTTTCGCGCTGGAGACGTCGCACGAGTGCCGAGCCGACCATTCCGGTATGGCCGGCAACCCAGACGCGCTTGCCATTCAAGCTGAACGGGATTTCCTGCGATTTATGCGACGAATTCATTTCTTCCCTCTTCCAACATCACGAGGCGAAGATCCGCTTCGACCATTTCCTGAACGAGGTCGCAAAAGGAAGTCGAGTGGCTCCAGTTGAGTTTCCTGCGCGCCTTGCTGGGGTCGCCGAGAAGAAAATCCACTTCCGCCGGACGAAAATATCTGGGATCGATTTCGATGATCGTATTGCCAGTTTTGGCGTCGTATCCCACTTCGTCACTGCCATCGCCATTCCACTCGATGGTCTTTCCGACCACGCCGAAAGCAAGCTCAACGAATTCCCGCACCGTATGTGCCTCGCCGGTTGCGAGCACATAGTCCTCGGGTATTTCCTGCTGCACGATACGCCACATGCCTTCAACATAATCGCGCGCATGCCCCCAGTCCCTCTTTGCGTCGAGATTACCAAGACGCAGCTTGCTCATGAGACCGCGTTCGATGGCGGCAACGCCGCGCGTGATTTTCCGCGTGACGAATGTCTCCCCGCGAATGGGGCTCTCATGGTTGAAGAGAATGCCGTTGGATGCGTGAAAGCCGTAACTTTCCCGGTAATTGACCGTCATCCAGTATGCGTAGAGTTTTGCCGCAGCATAAGGGCTTCTTGGATAGAACGGCGTACCCTCGTGCTGAGCAACAGTGCCCATCCCGCCGAACAGCTCCGACGTGGACGCCTGATAAAACCGGCAACGGTCGCCGAGGTTCAGAATGCGCATGGCTTCCAGCAGCCTCAGCGTGCCAAGCGCATCCGCATTTGCCGTATATTCCGGCGTCTCGAAGCTGACCTGGACATGGCTTTGGGCACCGAGATTGTAGATCTCGTCGGGCTGGACCTCCTGAATGACCCGGCACAGGTTCGTGGCGTCCGTCAGGTCACCGAAGTGAAGACGAAAGCGAAGGTTTTCCTCGAAGGGATCTTGATAAAGATGATCGATCCGGCCGGTGTTGAATGAGGAAGACCGCCTTTTCAGGCCGTGCACAATATATCCCTTGGCAAGCAGCAATTCACTGAGATAAGCGCCGTCTTGCCCGGTTACGCCGATAATCAAGGCTCTCTTGTCTACCATCCACCACATCTCCCAGCGGTTCCGGCCCCGGATGGCGCCTCCTTGAAAGGTATAACGAGGCCCTGCGCATCGGCAGCATACCAAAAGGGAGAGGACGGCCGGTCAGAACTGGCTGATTCACCGTCCACCACGTCGACATCTGCCTTTAAGAGGAGGCAGGGTGGGTATCCCCGCTTCCGACTTAAGCCTTTTGGTCGAGTTGCAGGTCACGCAGGCCGTGCCAGACTTCAAAAATACAACGCCGGGTCGCGCACGATCTTTACGATAACAGGTAGCGCGAGACGACATCATCTACGGTTCATGGAGGCGGATTGGATGGGTACGTTCGCGACGACTTACGAAAAAATGCAGAACTTCAACTGGCTGACGCGCTTTCTGCATGCAGGCCGCTATCGAAAGCTGCTCGAGGTCCTCGAAACAGTGCAGAAGGACGTCGGCAATCGGAAGGTCAGAATACTGGATATCGGCTGCGGCCCCGGAACCGCGGTCGGACATATTCTGGAAAAATTCGACGTTGATTACGTCGGTATCGACTACGATCCAATCTTCATCGAGGCCGCGCGCAATCGCTACAGCAACTACGAAAACTGCCGCTTCATCGTCGGCGACGCCACCGACGAGAGCCTTTACGAAACGATCGAGGCCGACATCGTCATCGCGCTGGAAACGCTTGAACATATCCACCTCAACCGCACCGTCCGTGTCATCGAGCACGTCTGCGCAATCGTTCGTCCCCGCATTTTCCTGGTTACTGTACCCGTCGAAGTCGGGCCAGCCGTATGGATCAAGAACTGGGGTTCGGCCCTCATGGGCTACGACCGGCAATCCGGCAATCTGAAAGAGACTTTTTGGGCAGGCTTATACCGGCTGGACCGGGTGCCCGCTCACCATACGTCACATCAGGGCTTCGACTGGCGGTGTCTGGCGCAGCTTATCCGCGTCAACGCGCCCCTGCGCGAAATCCGCAGCCTGCCGTTTTCTTTTGTTCCACGCTTGCTCAGTCCGAACGTCGCGCTGATCGCCGAGCCGGTAAAATCGAGGATCGATCTGGCAAACGATGACCCCGAAGCATGGAAGATCAACCATGGCCAGACAACCTGGAACCAACAGCATATTGTCGACGGTGCCGTTGCAACCGATGCTGCGCGCCACGCCAAGTCCTCGTCAATATGGTCGATGCGCCTCAAGGGATTGCTGGGAATGGGCCTCGCCACCATGCCATTTGCCTGGCATCGCTGGTCTTACATCTCCATTTCCCCAGGCGAACTGCACTCATCGCATTTCCTGCTGACGATCGACAAACACTTGCTGCGGCCTCATCAACAGATGGACGGCGACATTATCGTCCTTGCAGGGCAAGCCATTGTTCAACGCATTTCTGAAGCCAGCTATCTGCTGATCTAGGATAAGGACTTGTCAGCCGCAGCGAGCGCAGAGAAGACGAAAGTCGGACATGGATCGTTCCGGGTTACGGACATCCACAGGGGGCCGACAACTCCCGTCAAACCCGATATCGCAGGGCCTCCAAAACCCTGACGAACGCCGGTGATGCCTGGCGACGGCTGGGGTAATAGAGGTAATATCCGTCCCAGGGCGGGGAATATTTCTGCAGCACGCGAACCAGCCGGCCGTCTGCGACATAAGGAAGGATCATTTCCTCCGGGATGTAGGCAAGCCCGAAGCCGTCAAGCGCGGCTTCCAGCGAATTGAAACTGTTGTTGAAGGCGAGCTGGCCATCGACCTTGATCTTGATCTCGCGGCCCTTGTCCTCGAACTCCCATACATAAAGGCCGCCGGCACTCGGCAGCCGGAAGTTGATGCAATCATGGCCGACCAGGTCCTTGGGATGCCTCGGGTGTGGTCGGTTCTTGAAGTAGGCGGGCGATCCGACGACAGCGAGACAAAAGTCGGGACCGATCCTTGCGGAGATCATGTCTTTCGCGAGATGTTCACCCATACGCACCCCCGCATCATAACGCTCCGTCACGATGTCGGTCAGTCCGTTGTCGAGGATCAGCTCGACCTTGATGTCGGGATATTGAGGCAAAAATTTCCTGAGTTTGGGCCAGAGGACATAGGTGATCGCGTACTCGGCGGCGACGATACGGATCGTTCCCGCCGGCTTTTCCCTCAGTTCGTTCAACGCATCGACATGCGCTTCGATCTCGTCGAAATGTGGACCGATCCCGTTTAGCAGCCGCTCGCCCGCCTCCGTCGGCGAAACCGCTCTGGTCGTCCGCATCAGGAGACGCACGCCCAACCTGGCTTCAAGCTGGCGAAGTGTGTGGCTCAATGCTGACTGCGATACGCCCAGCTTCGCCGCCGCCCGGGTAAAGCTCTGTTCTCGGGCAACAGCAATGAAAGCTGCAAGATCGTTGACGGTATCGCGTGCCATTCATGAGCCTCCTGCATCCAGACCTGTTGATTATGGCATAATGCTCATGCCGCACTAACAGAAAAAGAGCCCGCTTTGGGCGGGCTCCTGAGCTGTTACGTCACTGCAGGACGTATCAAGCCGACAGGTGCTGCTCAAAGAAGCTGGCGAGCTTGGTGAAGGGGATCACATCCATCTTGTCGTAGAGGTCCGTGTGGCTTGCGCCGGGAATGACATGGAGTTCCTTCGGTTCGGCCGCCGCCGCATACGCGGTCTCTGCGAAATAGAGAGAATGGGCCTTCTCGCCATGAATGAATAGAACCGGGCGCGGCGAAATTTCCGCGATGTAGCTCAGGATCGGCATGTTCATGAACGAAATTGGCGTTGTTTGCGACCAGGCGTTCCGGGAGTTGACCGCCCGCTGATGATAACCGCGTGGTGTCGAGTAGTAGTCGTGATAATCGACCATGAACTGCGGCGCGTCGGGTCCGACTTCCGCGTTGTAGGCCGCCTGATAGGCAGGTGTACCCTTTTCCGCATCGACCCACCGCTGGCGGCTCAACTGTTCCAGGGTCGCCGTGCGCTGCTCCAGCGTGACGCTGTCGTTGTAGCCCTTGGACATAACGCGGGTCATATCGTACATGGTGCTGGCAACCACGGCCTTCACACGCTTGTCCGAGGCTACGGCATTGAGCGCCATGCCACCCCAGCCGCAGACACCGATGACGCCGATCCGTTCGCGATCGACTTCGGGACGCAGACCGATGTAGTCCACAGCCGCACTGAAATCCTCGGTATTGGTGTCGGGAGACGCGATATTGCGCGGTTCGCCGCCGCTCTCACCTGTATAGGAAGGATCGAATGCCAGAGTGACGAAACCGCGTTCGGCCATCGTCTGTGCGTAAAGGCCGGACGATTGTTCCTTGACCGCGCCAAACGGTCCGCTCACCACGATTGCGGGGTTTCCGACGCTGTTGCGGGTTTTGGGCATGTAGAGGTCGGCCGCCAGGGTGATGCCATAACGGTTTTTGAACGAGACCTTCTGGTGATCGACCTTCTCGCTCTTCGGAAAAACCTTGTCCCAGTCCTGCGTCATCTTCAATGCTTGCGCCTCTGCCTTCGATACCGCCATCACTGACGCCGCGCCAATCGCGGCGATGCCGACACCCGTAATCTTGAGAAGGCCACGGCGGCCCATGTCCAGGCCCTCTCCCGTAGAAGCGTTTTCGTTCTGATTGCTCACTTCACTCTCCATTGTCGTTGCCGTGACGAGCGGCCGGTGGGCTGCTTTGAGGGGTGATGCAGCAGCGTCGTTCAAAAGATAGATCGGAGATTGTCGCGAGATTAGACCGCAGCGAAGGCATGCCGTCATGAGCGATATTCATGAATGAACCGAGCCCCTGCATCGACGTGGATAATACGCAAGCAGGCCGGGCGCGGCTAAACAAGACCCTTTGATGAGCATCGTTCATGACTGCATCCCGTGACAGGCGGCTTATTGCAAGATGCTTCATGACTTATGTTTCACCTCGCTGCCTCCCATCAGCAGCGGAAGAGCGTTGAAGAAATAGCCAAGAAAAGCTGCCGTACCATGTCCATAGAAACTACAATTTCCACAGGGGAAGCCAGATCCCGATCCGCAAACTGGGGCGGTGTGTTGGCGATGACGCTCTGCGTTTTCGCCCTGATCGCGTCTGAATTCATGCCTCTCAGCCTGCTGACGCCGATCGCGGATGAACTGCGCATCAGCGAAGGATCGGCCGGACATTCGATCGCGATCTCCGGCGCTTTCGCCGTCGTCACGAGCCTCTTTGTCTCGTATCTCGCGGGAGAGTGGGACCGTAAGCTGCTGTTGCTTGCTCTGACGGCACTGATGGCCCTTTCTGGCGTGACCGTGGCGATCGCACCGAACTATGAAATATTCATGGTCGGGCGCGCGCTCATCGGGATAGTGATCGGTGGGTTCTGGTCCATATCGGTAGCGACCGCCATGCGTCTTGTACCGGAGCATCTCGTGCCCCGAGCGCTTGCAATCTTTAACAGCGGTAACGCGCTGGCAACTGTCGTTGCTCCTCCGCTCGGCGCGTTTCTTGGATCGATCATCGGTTGGCGAGGTGCCTTCTTCACTGTCGTCCCCGTCGCGGCGATCGCATTCCTGTGGCAGCTGGCAAGCCTCCCTTCCATGAAACCCCTCCCCGGGAAAACGTCAAAGAATGCATTCAGGCTACTGAACCGTCCCTTGATCGCTATCGGCATGGCATCGGTCTCGGTTTTCTTTATGGGCCAGTTCACGCTGTTCACCTATGTCCGCCCGTTTCTCGAAACTGTGACACGAGTAGATATCTCGGTACTCACCTTCATTCTTCTGGGCATCGGAGTTGCCGGCATCGTTGGCACCAGCCTAATCGGTTACTTTCTCGCCAACCGCCTGTATCGCGTTCTGATCGTCATCCCGGCTCTGATGGCGGTGACGGCCGTGATACTTGTTGCCTTCGGCAACAGTCTCCCTGTCGCGGCGATAGCGCTTGCGGTCTGGGGAATGATCGCCACCGCGGCGCCAGTGGGTTGGTGGGCGTGGCTCGCCCGCTCAATGCCGCAGGATGCGGAAGCCGGAGGTGGTCTCATGGTTGCGGTCATCCAGCTTGCGATATCAGCCGGTGCGATAGTGGGCGGATTTCTTTACGACGCATCCGGCTACCGCATGACTTTCCTGGCAAGCGCAGGTTTGCTCCTGGCCGCGTCAGCGCTGGCATTCAAATCATCGAGAATATCCTCGTAAAGCAGTTCGGCATGAGAGCATTCCAATGATCGACCGGCGTCTATTTCTTGGGCTGGCTACCGCGGCCACAGCTTTCCCGTCCGCATTGTTCGGTCAGGTAACAAAAACGGAGGTATCCTTGATGAGTTTCCGAATGGCCTTTGGTGGTCACAGCATGACCGCGACCTTGTTTGACAACCCGTCGGCACGCGAGCTCATGAAAATGCTGCCGCTCGATCTCACGATCGAAGACTATTCGACCAACGAGAAAATCGCATATCTGCCTCGAAAGTTGACGCAGGTGACTGACACGCCTTTCGATAACGCACGTCCCGGCGACATCGCTTATTACGCGCCATGGGGTAATCTAGTCTTCTATTACGACAGCTACCGATACTCGAAAGGGCTGATCCGCCTCGGACGTTTCGATGACGGCTTCGAGCCACTTT
This sequence comes from Rhizobium sp. AN68, assembly GCF_030758035.1. Taxonomy (NCBI): domain Bacteria; kingdom Pseudomonadati; phylum Pseudomonadota; class Alphaproteobacteria; order Hyphomicrobiales; family Rhizobiaceae; genus Rhizobium; species Rhizobium sp. AN68. Next base: position 157,038 of record NZ_JARWMI010000002.1, read on the forward strand.
TCACCCGAGGCGAATTCTCTCTGCGCATAGAGCGCGCCTGACACGCGCCTGCCAAAGGTAAATGCCATTAACGTCGGGAAAGCAAGCGGGCCATGGCATGATGGGGTGCCGGCTTATCGCTATCCGGTCCGCTTTCCCTTTCGAGACGTGCACGAATCTTTTCGATTTCCTCTTCCGTGAGGTGCTCGATCCCAATGAAGTCACCGCGCGCCTGCTCCACCGCCCGCAACAACTCGTCCAGTTTTGCTTCCATCGCTGCGGAATCCCTGTTCTGTGAATTCTGCACGAGAAAAATCATCAGGAAGGTGACAATGGTCGTACCCGTATTGATGACCAGTTGCCAGACCTCCGAAAACCCAAACAGCGGTCCGCTGATCCCCCATACGAGCACGGTTCCGAGAGCCACCATGAAAGCCGTTGGAGAGCCGGAAAATGAAGCTATAGTGCTTGCGAAGCGAGTGAAGAATTTATTCATAACACGCTGCCCCTTGTTGCCGTTTTAGGGATGCCAACCAACAAAATGCACGATTGTTCCGGGGTGCCGTGACAGCAGAAGTTCCAATTTGCACTTCGATCCGCGGCAAGCCCTCATTCTGTTCGTTCTCGCCAAAGTGGTCGGTGAATTCTCCCCAACGACAATGAGCGGCCACCAACTCTCCTACCCCGGCATTCAAGCAGGTCAGCACAAGCGTCGGTGCCATCACCTCCGCTTGACTATTCTCCGCAGCATGGAGCCTCTCGCCTTGCGAGGAATGAGATCGATATCGCTGACAAGCTTTGCGCCCCCCTCCCGCCGTTCCAATGTGATCTTCCGGCTATGAAACGCTTCCAGTTCGGCACGATGCGCTACGCTTACGATCGTCGCATCGGGTAGCTCATCAATTACCGTCTGCATCATCTTGTCCTGACTTTTCTCGTCCAGAGCCGCCGTCGCCTCGTCCATGACGATGATGTCGGGGGCGTTCAGCAACAGGCGTGCGAAGGTCAGCCGTTGTTTTTCGCCACCTGATAACGTCTGGTCCCACGGCGCCTCGTCTTCAATCTTGTCCTTGAGTTGACCCAGACCGACCTTGTCGAGAGCGGCCCCGATCTCTTCCGGCGTCCAGCTCTCGGCCGGTTGCGGATAGCAGACCGCCCGACGTAGCGTGCCAGCCGGAATATATGGCCGCTGCGGCAGCATGAACAATCGGCTGCCGGCGCGAAAATTGACGCTGCCTCCACCCCATGGCCAGAGACCGGAAATGGCCCGAACCAGTGTGCTTTTGCCCGAGCCCGATTCCCCCGCGACAAGCACTCTCTCGCCCGCGCCGATCTCGACATCCGTCTCCTTGACGACGGCCGTTCCGTCACCGAGAGAAACGGACACATCCTTGAGGCTGAGTATTGTCTCGCCTTCCGTTTCGCCTCGCACGATCCGACCGAGAGTGTCGCTCTTTTCGGCGCGCTCAAGGCCATCGAGCGACATCATCAGGGAGGCAACACGTCTCGCGCAGGCGTTCCAGTCGGCCAGACGGGGATAGTTGTCGACCAGCCAGCCAAATGCGGATTGAACAATGGTGAAAGCGGAGGCAGCCTGCATTACCTCGCCAAGAGACATGCTTCCATCGAGAAACTTCGGCGCGCACAACAGAACCGGTACGACGGGGGCAATCAACATCGATCCATTCGATACGACCGTGGTGCGCATATATTGCTGCGCCATGAGACGCCACTGCCGCCGGACATTGCCGAAGCGCTTGTCCAGATCGCTGCGCTCCTCGTCTTCGCCGCCAAGCAGGGCGATGCTCTCACCATTCTCCCTGACGCGCGTAAGCGTGTAGCGAAACTCCGCTTCAACCTGGTTCTTGACTTCGGAAACCTTGACGAAGTTCCGGGCAATGAAGGCGATGGAACTGGATGTGATGATTGCATAGATAACAGCCGCAATCACGAGAAAGCCGGGGATCGTGATCCAGACACCCGCGATAGAGACCGTAAGAGCGCCACCAATCGTCCACAAGACAACGATAAAAGTAGAGGCAGACACGAATGCAGCGATGACACCTGAAACAAAATCCACGGGCGCCTCGGTGGCAATACGCATATCCTCCGAGAGCCTTGCCTCGGGGTTTTGATGGTCACCATCGATCAAATTGAGCTGATAATAGCGGCCATTCGCAATCCATCTCCCAACGAGCGACTTTGTCAGCCAGGAACGCCAGCGCCGCTGAATGCGCATCCTGACATAGACCTGCGAGGTCACGATAAAGACACTTCCCAGGACGAGCAGCGGAAAGACGGATCCGAGAAAATAGACCGTCGACGCGTCGCGTTTCTCAATGGCGTCAAAAATCCCGCGATTCCAGACGTTGATGCCATACTGGAAGCCGACATTTATGCCGATCATAGCCAGAAGCCCGAGCGAAAACAGCCAGGCCAGCCGATCGCCGCGACGGCTCCAGAAACCTCGCGCGCTGATCCAGAAGCGCTTCAGCAGATATTTCCTGCGAGCCTCCTCGGCCTCCTCCGGCGTCAAGCCCAAAGCAGGTTCCATCTCCTCTGGCGGGAGCGGATCATCGTTTTCATGGGCATCGTTTTCGGATGCGGTTTGGGTGCCAGTCTCGTCGGCACCAACGACCGGCTTCGGTCCTGCGTCATTATCGATCATGGGCGCTAAACGAACGATGCGTCGAAAGGTTTCACGGCTTTGTGATGCGTCGTGAAATATAATTCCGTTGCTGCGCGGGGCTTTTCAAAAGCCTCTAAATACACGGCTTTCTGGCCCGCTGCCGACATACCGGAATCGCGCTGGCGGATATTGTGACCGTTGGTGGAGACGGTCCAGGTGCATCGCCATGGGGTGCCTGACTTGGCCCGCGGTGCGACAGATCATATTGACGGTTAACCGCGTGTTGACTTCCCGTTTGACGAGATGGCCTAACATAAGCAGACTCTGAAATTGGACCCCGCCGCACCCGGTTTTCATGCCATGCGGCAAGCATACGGCGCCATCATGCGACTTAGTACCATCACGAACCTGGCTTATGCTGTCACCCTCGTGCTCACGACAGTATCGGCGACCACATTCATTCTATCGGCCAGAAGCGCTTCTCAAGAGCGGGTGGCAATCCAGAATCATCTCGAACTGACCGATCTCGCCGAAGAACTGGCGATCATTGCGGACGAGCGCACCGAGGAGGCGCGTCTTTACGTCATGCGGGGCGACGAGCAACATCTCGCAAAATTCTACGTCGACGAAGATCAGGAAAAGCACCTTGAAAACACCCTGGACAAACTCGCAGCTCTTGGTGTTTCGCCGCAAGAGGCAGGCTCATTTCAGGACATACGAAAGAGCGCCGACGCACTGGACAAGATGGAGCGCGATGCAATCGGTTTCTATCGATCCGGCCGCCAGAACGATGCACAGCAGGTCCTGTTCGGCGATGAGCACTATCGACTGCATACGGACCTGCTGACAACCGTCGCGACGCTGAGAGAAGCCATTGCGGCCCGCTCGCAGGCAATGGTTGACCAGGCTAAAGACCGAAGCGATTTCTACGGATCGATCGCGAAGGTGATGCTTGCGCTCACCGCCCTGATGTTTGTGGCCGTACTCTATTTTGTCCTCAGCAGACGCGTTGCCTTGCCGCTTATCAAAATGAGCAACATCGTCACGCGCCTTGCCCGGCAGGATTACAGTATCGACCTGCCCGACGAAGGCCGGCGTGACGAAATCGGTGAAATGAACCAGGCTATCAGGATCTTCCGCAGCAACGGACTGGAACGGGAACGGCTTGACGCGGAGCACCGCAGGAATCAACGCATCAAGGACCTGATCCTGCAGATGATGCATCGGATTCAGGCCTGCCAGAATCAGGAAGAATTGTCCGACGTCGTTTCGAAATTCATGCCGCAAATTTTCCCGGCCATTGCCGGCCGCCTGCTTGTTCTCAAGGAAAACAGTTCGGTTCTCCATTCGACCGGACAATGGTCCGATCCTTCGTTTTCCGCCCCGGAATTTTCGATAGACGATTGCTGGGCTCTCCGTCGCGGACGTCCCCACGCCAGCAACCCGGGCGGAGACGATGTTGTCTGCCATCACCTACATGGCAGTTTCGGAACAGGCCTGTGCATACCACTCACCGCATTGGGAGAAACCGTCGGCTTATTGTATCTTGAAATTCCGCAGAGTAGCGAGACGCTGGAGTTAGAGCGGCTATATCTCGAACTCCTCGCCGAAAATATAGGCCTTGCCGTTGCAAACCTCCAGCTTCGGCAGCGGCTAGTTGGCATGGCACGGCAAGACGCCCTGACTGGTCTTTTGAACCGTCGATCGCTTGATGAGACGCTGAACAGGCATATTGAAAAGCCAACCAATTCGCTTGCATGTCTGATGCTCGACATCGACCATTTCAAGCGCTTCAACGACCGGTTTGGCCATGATGCCGGTGATGCGGTGATGCAATATGTCGCCCAGGTGCTGTCGGAAGCTGTCGGCGATCTGGGTGAACTATTCCGTTTCGGCGGCGAGGAATTCACCGTGCTCATGCCGGCTGGGGGCATTGAAGATGCCATCAAGGTTGCGGAGAAACTCCGGCATGCGGTCGAGCGCGCACCTTTCACCTACCGGGGCCGTCTGCTTGACTCGATCACCATATCCATCGGTATCGCAACGTCACCGGGCGCCGGAACCGTGAGCAGCGTCCTGGAAAGGGCGGACGCTGCGCTTTTGAGCGCCAAGCAGACAGGCCGGAACAAGTGGGTGTCGGCCGAGAAGCCTCCAACCGATTAGGTAGAGGCTCCGCCGCGCCGATTGCGTGGTTATCGAAGCAGCAGCCGACCTAGCATATTTGACCGGCTAGACGATGAGGTTCGGGTTCTTCCACAGCTGGAATCCGCCTTCGAAAGCAAGCGCATTATCTCCGCGGCGGCATCCGGGCGGCAGGGTATCGAGTTTTTCGACATTACCGCCGCCGATGACCACCTCATCCGGTTCAAGGGCGGCAGTCAGACGCTCTACGACATCAGTGACGCGCTTTTGCCATTTGGCATTGCCCTTCTCTTCGCGATACGCCTCTCGGAGATAGTGCTCGTACGTTTTGCCCTTCCGATAGGGAAGATGAGCGATCTCCATGGGCTGGGCCACGTTTTCGACAATCATCGCAGCTCCCAAGCCTGTTCCGAGACCGAGAAACAACATGCGCCCGCCCTGATAGGAGCCGATTGCCTGGATCAGCGCATCGTTAACGATACGAACGGGGCAGCGGAAAGCGCCGGCGTAATCATAACCGACCCAGCCTGTACCCAGATTGACCGGTTCGCGAAGCGGTTTGTTGTGGACGACCGGACCGGGATATCCCATGGCGATGACGTCATAGGTCATGTCTTTCGCCATGGCGGTTACGGCAATGACCATTTCTGGCCCGGTCATCGCCTTGCCGCTTTCGACCTTGCGCTCGTCGCCACCGGCACTTGAGCGGATCTTGACGTGGCTGCCGCCGATATCGATCGCTAGAACGATCCGATCCTGTGTCATTGAACTACCGTCCGTGGTATTTGCCGGCATGGGCGTCACTCCGGATCAACCCAACCGCCAGGCGGCGCGAAACTCTCCATCTCGACCGGACCCCAGCTTCCTACGGCATAGCGTGGCGGCACGGCCGGGTCGTCGAGAATGGGCTCAACGATTTTCCATGCAAGTTCTGCCGCATCCTGACGGGTGAAAAGCTGGCGTTCGCCTGCCATCGCATCGCCGATCAGCCTTTCATAAGGTGCCATGTCGCCGATGCCGTCATCGACAGCGCCCAGTTCCACCGCCTCGCCGAGCATACCGTCCCCGGCAGCCTTGCGGCGCGCGCCAATGCCGATGGCGATATCTGGCCCGAGCCGGAAGCGCACATAATTTGCGGCCGCCGCCTCAACATCGCCGAAAAGCGCTATCGGCGGCCGCTTGAAACGCACCACAACTTCGGTTGCATGTGCAGGCAGGTTCTTTCCGGCGCGGATGAAGAAAGGCACGCCGTTCCAGCGCCATGTGGCCACGCGAAACCGCACGGCGGCAAAGGTTTCGCGGCTTGAGCCGGGCGCAACGCCGGGTTCGTCAAGGTAACCGTCGAACTGGCCACGCACCACATCCTCGCGGCTGAGCGGTGGCATGGCTTTGAGGATCTGCACTTTCTCATCGACAAGATCATCCGAAGCGCTTGTTGCCGGTGGCTCCATGGCCAGTAGCAACAGCACGTTGATGAGATGGTTCTGGATCACATCCCGGATGCATCCAACCTCGTCATAAAACTTTCCACGTCCCTTGATGCCAAAATCCTCGGCCATGGTGATCTGCACGCTTTCAACATGGTCGCGGTTCCAGACCGGCTCAAGAAAGGCATTGGCGAACCGGAAATAAAGAAGGTTCTGAATCGCCTCCTTGCCGAGAAAATGGTCGATGCGAAAAATGGCATCCTCTTCGAAAACCGCATGCAGCGACTGGTTCAGGGCCTCCGCCGTGGCAAGATCGCGGCCGAACGGTTTTTCCACCATCAATCGCGCCGAGGCTGCTATCCCGGCCTTATCAAGCCCGGTCACGACGGTTTCAAACAGTGACGGCGGAATGGCGAGGTAATAAAGCGGATGACCGTGGTCACCGAGTGCGGCGCGCAGCTTTTCGAATGTCGCCTCGTTACGGTAGTCGCCGGACACGTAATGCAGTTGAGAAGCGAATTTTTCGAAGACGGCTTCATCGATCTTGTCGACGTGGCTGGTAACCGCGTCGCGCGCCCGCGCGATCAGCTGATCGCGCGACCAGTCATCGAAGGCGACACCGACGACTGGCGTTTGAAGCGCGCCGCGTTTCACCATGGCGTAAAGGGAAGGAAAGATCATTTTGTAGGCAAGGTCGCCGGTGGCACCGAACACCACGAGTACGTCCGATCGCTGCTTATCCATGGCCGACGCCCTCATTTTGCTTTTTCCAGATGGCCACCAAAGGCATTGCGCATGGCCGAGAGTACCTTGCCGGCAAACTCCGCCTCACCGCGTGAGGAGAAGCGCTCGAACAGGGCGGAAGCCAAAACAGGCGCAGGAACACCCGTTTCGACGGCCGCCTGAAGGGTCCAGCGCCCTTCGCCTGAATCTGACACCCGCCCGCCATACTGGTCGAGATGAGGGTCCTGCTTCAGCGCCTCCGCCGTCAGATCGAGCAACCACGAGCCGATGACGGACCCATGCCGCCAGACCTCCGTCACGGCAGGAAGATCGATGTCGAACTGGTAGTATTGCGGGTGGGCGAGCGGCGCTGTTTCCGCATCGGCCTCCCGGTGCTGCGTGCCGGCATTCGCTGCCTTCAAGATATTCAGGCCTTCCGCATAGGCGGCCATAACACCGTATTCGATGCCATTGTGAACCATCTTGACGAAATGCCCTGCGCCTGACGGTCCGCAATGCAAATATCCCATTGGCGCCGTGCCGGTGACGGGATCGGCCGCGATGCCCTGGCCCGTACCGGGAGCAAGTGAGGCAAAAATCGGATCGAGCCGCTGCACGGCACCCAACGGGCCACCGATCATCAGAGAATAGCCGCGCTCCAGACCCCAGACGCCACCGGATGTACCGGTGTCGATGAAGTCGATGCGACGGGGCGCAAATTCCGCCGCCAAATCGATGGCATCCCGGTAGAAGGAGTTGCCGCCATCGATGATGGCATCGCCCGCCTGCAGTCTGGCGGCAAAGTCACGAGCAATTTTCGGCGTTATTGCCGCCGGCAGCATTAGCCAGACGGCGCGTGGCGGTGACAGCTTCGCGACCAGGTCGTCTGGCGAGGTCGCGCCAACTGCGCCTTCCTTCACCAATGCTGCGACATTGTCGAGATTGACGTCGAAGACCACGCAATCATGACCCTGTTTCAGAAGACGGCGCACCATGTTTGCGCCCATTCGTCCAAGCCCAACCATTCCGATCTGCATGCTGACACTCCATTTGTCCAATGCGCGATATGTACTTCATTCGCCGAGGCGAACGGTGAAATCCTGGTTTTCCCAATTCCCTGTGTTTGGCCAAAAGAAAGTAAAAACGATTGCGTCGCCCGCCGCCATATCCTGAACGGGCAAGTCGACGAAATATGTGCCAAGGCCGGAAGCAATCGTTCTGGTGTCACTGGTCGTCACCCAGCCATCCGCACTCCAGTGCACGACAGCATCATCCGTCAGTTCGAGGCGCAACATCTTGCCGGCCGGTATCCCGGCAATCTTGTTATTGAAACACCAGATCCGAAGGTGCGACGGCGTCTTGTTGAGGATGTAGCGTTCCACACCCTGCGGCGGCATGTCGAAAACGGAACCATCGGCAAGCGACCGCAGAAGTTTGATATGTTCAGCATGCGCCCAGACCAGCGGCATCGCACTTCCTGAGGGCTGGCCGTAGAAAAGCTCGTATTCAGGGATGTCGGGCTGGTCCCAGATCTGCTCGGGGAAAAGGCCGTTCCCACCGGCCGATTTCTCCAGCGTTACCAGCAGCGCTTCGGCCACCTCCCGCCTTCCCGCAGCAAGCTCGTAGTGGGCGCGTTCGCCGGTCAAAAGCGGCCATGGCCGCCCCTGCCCGGTGCCGTCGAACGCTGCTCCATCGGCGTGCTCACCATATCCATCGCCCGTATATCTATACCATACAGGCCCCTGCGGCAGATCGGCACGCAGGCAATGGTCGATTGCTTTGATCGTCGCGAGAATATGCGGATCGTCAGGCGCGCGCAGGCCGAAGCGAACTAGGGCAAGCGCATCGGGGCTGATGACGTCGCTGGTCGGCAGCGTGGAACGGTCCGGCGTCTGGTTGCGGATGGGCGTATCGCCGAATGGTCGAGCTACGTCGGTCGCGTCAGGCGAAGCGATGCGAACATAGTGGCCGGAAATGCCAAGCGCGGCGCAGAATGTCTCGTCACCGGCAAAGGTCCATTGTTCGATCTGCTCGTTCCAGCAATCAGCCGTTTCCCGTAGATGCACGGCTTCGGCAGCATCACCGTCCATATCGATAAGGTCGGCAGCGGCAAGCAGCGCAGCGATCTCGACGGCAAGGGTGAAGGGACTGTAGCCGGCATCCTCTTCCCACCTGTCCTCCCCGGTCGTCGGGCCGTTTGCCAGAATATAGGCTGCGGCACGGTGGATCATCGGCATAAAATCCGCCCGCGTGGCATGATCCAGGTGACCATGTCGATGCAGCATATCCGCCAGCAGGATCGGAAAGGCGCATTCATCCATCTGTACGCCCGGCCAATAGGGTTTGCCATCCAGCCAGAGATTTTGCGGCCAGCGGCCCGACGGTTGCTGCACCTGACGAAGATAATTGAGGATCGCCAGCGCCTCGTGGTGATCGCCGGCCGCCAAAAATCCGCCGGCCGCTTCCACCAGATCGCGCGGCCAGACCAAATGATAACCACCGAGATCGTCATCGCTCTTCGATGCTCCCCATGGGATCGACAGGCTTGCAACAACAGCGCCCGGCCGGTCGGCGGCACGATGTGCGGCGAGCACTGCTGTCGACACCCGATAGGAATTGATGCCGTGATGCGTATCGCGGTCGAGCGTTTCCAGCCGGTCTTGCCAGTTGCGCCAGTTGGCAACGTAGGCCTCGTGCGCCCGTTCAAAGCCATGCTTCAGACTGTAAACGGCCGCCGCCGCCGCTTCATATTCCGTCTCGCCAAAGCCGAGCGCCAATGTTGCCGCGCCATTGACATCACTGAAGTCGATCTCACCTGCCAGCGAGACATTTCCGTCATCGGCTCGCTGGTACTCTTCAACGATGCGTCCGTGCCGATGCAACTGCTGCCAACCATCGGAAACACCCACGAAACCGGCGCTGACTGCCCGCCAGGGCAGATCGCAGATAAGCGCAAGATATCGTGAACGGCCGGTCGCGAAGAGGACCTGATGTCCCTCATAGTCGCCAATCCAAGCCGAGTTAAGATTGCCTGCATTGACGAGATGAGGTGCCAGCAGCGCAGTCACGCGATAATCCGAAATTTGTCCCTTCAGGGGAATGAACGAAAGCTGCTGAAGAACACTGGCCCGCGCGGGATCGCTGATCACCTGTTTCTCAATTCTGAACGAGCCATCCGTCGCCGTATTGGTAATGTGAAATGCCGGAATTCCACTTTTAAAAGGGCGGGTGACGGATACGCAGTCGCGTTTTTCTTCCGAAAAGTAACCCTCAGGCCCAGTGACAACAAAACCGAGATCGCGGGTGCAGGCACTGTCTATCCTCGGATAATAGACCTCGTTCAGAATGCCGTGGCTGAGCGTGAACCAGATAGGCGATGCTTCCGACAGCGCAGTGCCGACCCCGTTTTTGGCGCTCGACGTCCAGCGCGCTTCTATGCCAGGCGCGCCCGGTGCAAAATCCAGTCCGGTGCGCATCATGAAATGTCTCGGTTACGCTGATGAGGCAGGCGAAAGTGGCGCGAATTGCAGTCCTGAACAGTCATGACGGGGTATCTCGACCTTGAACCAAGGCTCTGTTCCTGGATAACAACACGAAACGGGCTTACCGGTTCCTTGCTCATATCCAAAACGGATGCAGCCTCGCCATAAAGCTAGGTATTGGCGAACTGGTACACAACTAAAGATTTGGTAATTTAAGCCGCGCCGCGCGTTGAGGTTTTGGGTTGCAGGACCAACACGCTCAGCCACTAAGCCGCCGCTAGAGCGGGCGGCCGTTGTGGATCACACCAATATTGCCGATGAACCGGCTATTCCAAGTGGACATCAACCGCCGACCAGCTCCTTGCGTTGCCTATGGCGCGTGCAAAGCGAGCGTGATCCGCTTCTTCGACCGATCCGTCGGGTTTGAATATCTCGGCATCTTTTCGCATGGCGGTGACATCGATATCGCACAGTTCGGCGAGACCAAGCGCCGTCAACTCGCGCATGGCCGGAACGCAGATGGTCCGACCACTGGCAGCGGCCAGGAAACGGGCGAAATAGCGACTGTTCGACAGGCCGCCATCTATCGAAATCGTGTCGCCGATGGGAACGAAAGTCTGCGCGGCTTCGATCAACCGAACCGTCAGCAAGGCAATGCCCTCAAGCAGGGCGCGCACCATGTCACTCCGCGCCGTTGCGTGGTCCATGCCGATGAAAAGCGGTACGGCCTGTCTATCCCAATATGGCGCGGCAAGGCCCGAAAATGCAGGCACGAACACCAGGCCACGACGAACGGCCGATGAACCCTCAAAACCGTCAAGTTCAGTATTGTCAACATACAGGCCGATCTTTCGCGCCCATTCCAGCGCGGCACCGGCGTCATAAACCCCGCCTTCTATGGCGAAAATGGCTGCGCCGCCTTGCTTCTGCCAGCCAATGGTGGGCAGAAGCTCCCCGCCAACGGGCGTTCGTGACCAGCGATGGCCAACAGGAAGGCGCCCGTGCCGAAGGTTATCTTACAATCGCCCGGTTTGCGGCAACCGTGCCCATAAAGCGCCGCCTGCTGATCGACGATGGAAACGCGAATGGGCGTTCCCTCGATGGAACCGAAGCCGCCATTAACAGGACCGATTGCGGGCAGGCAATCCAGCGGCACCCCATGAAGAGCGCAGAGTTCCGGGCTCCAGGCACCTGTTGCCAGATCAAGCAGTCCCGTCCGCGAGGCCGTTGCAAGGTCGGTGCGGAAACAGCTTGCAAGCCGATCCAGAAAGAATGCGTCGGTGGTGCCCAGGCGCAACCGCCCTTCGGCTCTCGCCCGTGCCACCGCCGGATTGTGCCTTAGCAACCACGACAGTTTGCTCGCCGAAAAATAGGGATCGAGCGGCAATCCGCAAATCTCTTTCGATCGTTCCGCAGCCGATTGGGGCAGAGCGGCCAGGGCTTCGGCGGTGCGGGCATCCTGCCAGACGATGACCGGCGAAAGCGCTTCCCCACTCTCGGCATCCCACGCCAGGCAACTCTCGCCCTGGTTGGCGATCGCGATCGCATCTACCGGTCCGGCATCGGCCAGTACCGCGCGGATGTTGCGCAACAGCTCTTCCGGATCATGCTCCACATGACCGGGGTTTGGATAGAACTGTGCATGACGCAGGCTTGAGACGAGTTGCGCCGTGCCACCGTCGCTTATCACAAGGCATCGGGTCGACGTCGTTCCCTGATCGATCGCCGCTATGCGCATCAATTCGTCTCCTGAAAGTGAAAGGCAATCTGGGTCGCCTCAACGGCGGCGCGGGGAATGGGCACAAGCACACGGCGTTCCGGCAGCCATCGGCCGGACTTGCTCCACACTTCGGTTCCATCAAGATGAAGCGAAAGCCTGCCTTGAACACGTCTGATGAAGCGCAGCTGAAAATCGAGAAAAGCCGGCCGGTCGAGCCGCCCCGATCGCACCATGGTGGGTACCGCGAGTTTGAGCGGGTCGGCGAAAGCGATACGCACTGCCTTTGCGTTGCAGGGTTCGCGGGTGAGATCGTCGGCAACGGCAGCACCCACGCGGCGGCCTTCGCGAAACGACCAGCCACCCGTTTCCACGGCGCGCAATACGTTCCCCGTAGCGAAGAACATCGGGTTGGCCATCCGGCCGTCCTGATCGATCGTAGGTCCATCGCTGCCTGCCGCAAGATCAACAGGGGATGCGTTCAGAAGCGTTGCCTCCGGCGTGAACCGCCCGGTGAGGAGAACACCATCGCACTTGACGGTGAGGATACGGCCATCTGCCAGCCGGATGTCGGCCTCCTCGACACGACCGCTCCCACGAATGTCCACAAGTGTCGCGCGGCAATAAAAGGGCACTCCGACCAATCGGGGAAACCACCGGAAAAGCGACCGCGCCAGCGGTTCCGGCTCAAGCTCGATCATCGCCACCGGCCGCGCGCCATGCGTCAGGCATGTGAGAAGCGCGGAAAAGGAAACCAGTTCCGAACCAAGGATAAGCGGCCGGCGAAAGGGCATGATGCCGTGAAAGGCGACATAGGATTGCAGCGTGCCGGTGGTGATCACTCCCACCGGCCGGTCGCCCGGCAGGAGCCGTGCTGAGCGTGGTTTTTCCCGCGCGCCGGTCGCCAGCACAATGCGCCGGGCCTTCAACGTCTCCACGCCGCGCGCAGACGTAACCAGCAGCGTACCGTCCTGTCCGAGTTCCACTACGGAATGACCGGTGCGGACATCAACGCCCGCATCCTGCGCATGCCGCTGCAGACGTCGCGCATAGGCCGGGCCGAAATAAACGCGTCCGAATTCGCGCATGCCGAAAGGCGAATGTGTGCAATGACGGGGTGCGCCGCCAAGGGCTGGCTCACGCTCGAGGATCGTCACACGCGCAACGCCGCGTGCTTTCAGCTCCAGCGCTGCCGCCACGCCCGCCGGGCCGCCGCCGACCACGATTACATCTGCATCCGGAATGTTTTCTTGCGTCTGCTGAAAAGGCTTCCGGGAGCTCATCGATCGTCTCCCGGACGGACCGCAAGCGGTACAGCCAGACGGTCGCCCGTCATCGCGGCCAGCCGGGCGTTGCAGTAAAATCCCTGACAGCGCCCCATGCCAGCGCGGGTGCGCCGCCGCAAACCTCCGAAATCACCCGGCGGCACCGCGCTGGAAAATGTCGCCTCGATCTCACGGCGGGTGACAAGCTCGCAATGGCAGACGATTTCGCCATGATCGGCGCGCTGCCAGTCCCGCTCGAAGGTTTCGCTCAGGTTCGGCATCGTCACATGAGGCACTGCGGGCGGGGGCATGAAGCGCGTGCCGAAACTTTCGTGAAGCGCCAGAGCGTGCTGCGCCAGACCAAGTGCCGCACTGAGACCGGTGGATCGCACGCCGCCAAGCGTGATCGCGCGCAGGTCCGGCCGTGCGGAAATCCGGTAATGTTTCTTCTCGGAGGCCGGGCGCAAGCCGGCATAGATAGCGGTCACGGGAATGGAGGCCAGTGCCGGAACGATCTCCCTGCCGCGCGTCAGCAGCGCTTCCAGCGCCGCCGTTTCTACCGTCGCACGCTCGCGGTCATCCTGTTCTTCCGCCGTCGGGCCGATGAGAACGTTGCCGAAGGCGGTTGGACACACAACGATGCCCTTGGTGATTTCGGTGGGAACGGGCAGGACGATGCGCGGCACGTGTCGGCGGGCGGCCTTGTCGAGAACGACGAATTGTCCCTTGCGAGGCTTGATGGTGAAGTCTGGGACAAGCCCCAGCCGCGCATCGACGATATCGCCGAACAATCCGGCCGCATTGACAACGCTCGCCGCAAGAATCGGACCCGCCGTCGTCTCTATCTGCCACGCGCCATCAAACGCACCGGACAAGACTTCGGCGTTGCGCACCAGCTGCGCGCCAAGCGCCACCGCTTGCGTAAGATAGCCCAGCGGCGCGGACCAGGGATCGATGACATGTTCACCCGGAACTTCGAGTGCTGCGACAAGACGGTCGGACAATCCGGGCATGAATTCCCGGGCCTGCCGGGCCGTAAGCAGACCGAGCTCGGCAATGCCGTTGCGTCGCCCCTGCTCGGCGATCGCCTCCAGGCTTTGCGCCTCGTCGGGATTCCACGCACAGACCAACGCGCCGGTTTCAACGAGGCTAAGGCCCATCTGCCTGTGGAGGGACAGATATTCTGCCCGGCCTGCCTTCACCAATTCCAGTTCCAGACTGCCTTCGGGCGCATCGAAGCCGGTGTGGAGGATAGCGCTGTTAGCCTTCGATGCCCCGGAAAGAATATCGGACCCCTTCTCGATGATCACGACCCTCGCACCAGCCAGCGCGAAACGACGGGCAACCGCGCAACCGACCACCCCGGCACCGATGACGGCGACGTCGAATGCTGTGGAGAGGCTCTGGACCATGGGCTTGCCTTTATTTTCGTGGTTCGAAAGCGAAATCAACAGGCGCAACGGATCGAGCCGATGCACCTTGCCGGTTCGTGGCTATGAATGAGATCTGCTTTGTTTCTAGTCGGACAAAGCCGTAAGCGGCTTTTCGAATTCAACCAGCGTCACGCCACTTGTCTCCTGCTGGCACATGGCGCTGATCAGGGTCATGATCTTCCCCGCCGCTTCGAAGGGCGGCACGCCACCATCACGAATATTGGAAATGCAGTTGCGTCGGGAATCCGGCAGCCCGGTCTCCGGCCTGAAGGTGACATAGGCGCCAAGACTGTCGGCTGCCGAAAGGCCCGGCCGCTCGCCAATCAGGATCACCGCCACCTTTGCGCCGAGGAGGGCTCCCACATCATCCGCCAGCGCAACCCGTGCCTGCGTGGCAAGTGTGAGCGGCGCAACCGTCAATCCGTTGCTTGCGAGTGAATTAAGCAACGCCGTTGCCAACGGCACTGCATTCATCTCCACAGCCGTTGCGGAAAGCCCGTCGGCGATTACCAATGCGACATCGGCTCCCTTGGCCTGCCCGTCGAGCGCCAGACGGCCTTCGTTTGAAAGAGCACGGCCGAGATCGGGTCGGCGCAGGTAATCCGCACGGTCCTGCGCGCGGCTTGCGACATGCACGACATCCGCACCCGAAGCGCGCAAGTCACGCTCCATTTTTTCAATGTCCAGCGGACGCCACACGGCCTGGCGCGCCTGCGCATGATCCAACAGAAATGTCTGTACCGCGCGCGTGGGCGGGCTTGCACCCGTGCGGCCGAGCGCCACGCGTGCATCGGTTGCCACACGCAGGGCCTTGAGACGTTCCGGCGGGCTGGAGATGAGGGAGGGCCGGCGGTCACGCATCAGGCAGCGTCCCTTCCAAGAAAATCAAGTTCGCGAAGCCCGCGGTTCATCAGCGCAGGGTTCTCGATCATATGGCCGGCGGCATCCGTGACGCCCATATTCACCAGCCACTCCTCAAACTCCGGCGCAGGCCGATGCTTCAGCGTTTCGCGGGCATAGATTGAATCGTGATGGGAAAGCGTCTGGTAATTCAGCATGACGTCGTCCGAGCTTGGCACGGTAATGACGAAGTTCACATCAGCGGCGCACAGCATGGTCAGCAGCACGTCCATGTCTTCCTGGTCGGCATCGGCGTGGTTGGTGTAGCAGACGTCGACACCCATCGGCAGGCCAAGCAGCTTTCCGCAGAAATGATCTTCAAGCCCGGCGCGAATGATCTGCTTGCCATTATAGAGATATTCCGGACCGATGAAGCCGACGACGGTATTCACCAGAAGCGGCGAGAATTCGCGCGCCACGGCATAGGCACGCGCCTCCATCGTTTGCTGATCGACACCAAAATGCGCATCGGCCGACAGGGCAGCCCCCTGCCCCGTCTCGAAATACATGAGGTCGCTGCCGATAGTTCCGCGCTTCAGCGACTGACCAGCCTCATGAGCCTCTCGCAGAACGGCAAGATCAATGCCGAAGCCCGCATTGGCCTTCTGGGAACCGGCAATCGACTGGAAAACCAGATCGACGGGTGCAGCGCGCTCCATCGCCTTGATAGCCGTCGTCACATGGCCAAGGCAGCAGGTCTGGGTTGGAATGTCCAGCCATTGCCGCAGATCGTCAAGCAACTGCACGACGCGGATATAGTCCGTCACAGCGCTGGTGGCCGGGTTAACACCGATCACCGCATCGCCGCTCCCCAGCAGCAACCCGTCAATGGCCGAGATGGCGATGCCACGGGAACTGTCAGTCGGATGATTTGGCTGGTTGCGGGTGGAAAGGCGGCCGGAAAGACCAATAGTGTTGCGAAAACGGGTCACGACTTCCCGTTTGGCCGATACCGTCACGAGATCCTGCAGACGCATGATCTTGGAGACTGCCGCCACCATTTCCGGTGTCAGACCCCAACTTACCGCTTCAAGTTCCGCGTGCCCGACCTTGGAATTGAGCAGCCACTCGCGAAATTCGCCAACCGTCAGAGAAGACACCGGCGCGAAGGCCACTGCGTCGTGCTGGCGCGCGATCAGGGCCGAAATCTCATCCTCGTCCGAGGCGATCAATTCCTGTGCAACAAAGGTGGAAAGCGGCAGATCGGCCAGCGCCATCTGCGCCGCCAGTCTCTCCACCGGCCCTTCCGCCGCGATCCCGGCCAATTGGTCACCGGACCTTTCCGGCGTCGCCTTTGCCATCAGGGTTTTCAGATCGTCGAAACGATAGGTCGTGCCGGCTGCGATCTGTCGATAAGCCATTTTTCCGGCCCCTTACTTCACGAAAGTCTTCGTGAGGCCCACCGTGCGGTCCACGATCAGGACGACGGCAAGCGTGAGCACAATCAGAAGAACGGAGATGGCGGCAACAAGCGGATCAGCCTGGGTTTCGACATGCTGATACATGGCAACGGGAAGCGTCGTGATGCGCGGACCGGTGAGGAACAGCGAAATCACGGCTTCATCGAACGAGACGAGAAAGGAAAGCGCTGCCGTTGCAACGATGCCAGGCGCAATCATCGGCATGGTGACGCGGCGAAAGACGGTAAGAGGTGACGCCCCGAGCGTGGAGGCGGCCTCCTCGTAGATCAGCGGCAGGCCCGCAAGCGACGTGGTGAGTACACGCAGCGCATAGGGCAACACGATGATCAGATGCGCGATCACCAGACCCGTGAATGTACCGAGCAGGCCCGCACCGGCAAAGACGATCAGGATCGCAAGGCCCAGAACGATGGTCGGCAGAAGAAGCGGCGCGGTGAAGAAGGCGAGCAATGTATCCGCGCCAATCACCCGCATCCGCACGATGGCATAGGAGGCGGGCAGCGCAATCAGCATGGACAGCACGGTAACGATAACCGCAAGGAGCGTGCTGGTGCCGAGGGCGCCGATCATCTTGGAATTATGCATGAGATCCACATACCAGCGCAGGCTCCACCCGGAGGGTGGGAAGGTCATATAGCTGTCGGCCGAAAACGAGATCGGCACGACGAGCACCACGGGCGCAAGGAGGAAAAGGAACATGATGAAGGCGACAATTTTCAGCGCCAGCGGAGCGGGACGTTCTTCCATCTTCGATCTCCTTTACAGAATGGCCCGCAGAAGCCGGGAATAGAGCACCAGGGCGGCACCGAAAATCACGAGGATGATCATCGAAAGCGTAGCGGCGAGTGGCCAGTTGAGCGTCACGATGGCCTGATCATAGATTTCCGTTGCCAGAAGGAAGACGCGGCCACCGCCGAGTAGCTTGGGAGTGATGAACGAACTGACGGCCAGCACGAAGGAGAGCAGGCAACCCAGGGCCACGCCGGGCATGGTGAGCGGCACGATGATCCGCCAGAACACTTTCCAGGGCGATGCGCCGAGCGTTTCCGCAGCTTCCTCGACGCGAGGATCAAGCCTGCCGAAGCCAGCGAGGAGCGCCAGGATCATATAGGGCATCAGGATTTCGGTAAGCCCGATGACGACGCCGATCTTGTTGAACAGCAGACGCACCCCGCCTTGCGCACCCAGTGCGAAGAGGATGTTGTTGATGAGGCCGTCATCCGCCAGGATTGCGATCCAGCCATAAGTGCGCACCACCGCCGAGGTGAGCAGCGGTGAAATGACCAGCACCAACAAAAGCGTTTTCCAGCGACCCTGCGCCCGGTGAAGGTAGAGGGCGATGGGATAGGAGGCGAGCAGCGTGAGAACGGTGATCATAAGGCTGGTCAGAATGCTCTGACCAATCAGCTCGATATAAAAACCGTCGGTCAGTGTCGACGACCAGTTGTCGAGCGTATGGGCTTCCCCAAGACCGCCGCCACCGAGGCTTTCGCGGAAGGAAAGCAGCAGCAGGTTGAAGACGGGCAACACGAAGGCCAGACCGTTGACCGCAATGATGGGTCCAAGAAGAAGAGTTGCGAGAAACACGATGGAAGAGGTACGGCCACCGGGCGCCGTGATCATGACCGCCGCCGTCATCGGTTTGCTCCGAAGACCAGAGTATCCTCCACGCGCCAGACGAGACTGACCGCGCTGCCTGCCGCGACCGGCGTTTCACCGCCGGAGGTCGCGCGTTCCACGGACAGGGTCTGCCCACCAGCGGCGATCTCGTAGTGGAGGATGTCGCCGGCATAATAGACATCGCGGACTTCGCCGGCGATGCGATTGACGGGCGCTCCGTCGAAATCGGGGACGGCGTCGCCAGCGACAGTCATGGCCATGCGATGCGGCCGTACCATCAGGTCGATCTTACCGCTGTGCGCACCGGGCGCTCGCAGCACCGCGTCGCCAACCGTGATGCGGTCACCGGCGGCGTTGCCGACCAGCCTGTTGGTGCGACCGACGAAGGAGGCGACGAATGCAGTGGCAGGGCGCTCATAGAGATCGTGCGGCGTGCCAAGCTGTTCCAGGTGCCCGCCATTGAGCACAGCGACCTTGTCGCACATGCTGAGCGCCTCGACCTGATCATGCGTGACGAAGATGGAAGTGATGCCAAGCTGTTTCTGGATACGGCGAATCTCGGCGCGCATCTCGTCGCGCAGCTTTGCGTCGAGATTGGAAAGAGGTTCGTCAAACAAGAGAATGGACGGCTGGATGACGAGGGCGCGCGCCAGTGCGACGCGCTGCTGCTGGCCTCCGGAAAGCTGGGCGGGGCGACGGTCCTCGCGCCCTTCCAGACGCACCATGGCAATGGCCTCACGGGCACGGCGTTCCGCCTCGGCAGCAGGCACTTTGCGCATTTCAAGACCGAACATGACATTCTTGAGGACCGTCATGTGGGGGAAGAGCGCGTAGCTCTGGAAAACGAGGCCAATATCACGCTTATAAGGCGCAAGTTTCGTCACGTCCTTGCCGTCGATCAGGATAGACCCCGAGGAGACAGGAGAGAGGCCTGCAATCATGCGCAACGACGTCGACTTGCCGCAGCCGGAAGGACCGAGGAAGGCAACCAGTTCGCCCTTGGGAATCTCGAGATTGAGATTATCCACGGCGACGATTGTCTCGTAGCGCTTGGTCAATGAACGAATCGAGAGGAATCCTGGCTGCATGGTATCTGAAGTTCCCATTCTGGCTTCTTGCCTTTCTCCAGAACATCTCCGACCCGCAGGGAATCGGAAATGCCTTGGCCCTTGATCTACGCAAGCGCGGCGAAAATTCGCTGCGCCGTTTCGCGGTGCCCCCCGATGCAGGCCTTGGGGGCCGCTCGGCATGCATGTCCGCGTCGGCTCCCACCTCTTCCGCCCCAGCGCCGACAGAGGAGATGAACCGAGTGTTTTGGTATGCTGCTTCCGCGACTGCCATGGGAGCCGCGGAAGTCCTTTCTTTTTTTGCGCCAGGCGCAGAAGTCTCAACGGCTGAGGGGAATGACCTTGCGGCGCCAGTCCTGCGTAATCTGGTCGCGGACCTTCGAGAGGCCAATCCAGTCCACCGGGATGACCTTGTCCATCGCCTTGACGACCGTACGCTCACTCACATCGGCAGAGACAGAGGACTTGGAATTGGTCGGTGCATAATACATGGCGGCGGTAAAGGCAGCCTGGACTTCCGGGCTCAGCGCATAATCAACGAACTTGCGCGCAGCCTCGGATGACGGACCACCCTTGACGAGGTTGAGCGTGTTGATCTGGAGGATCGTGCCTTCCTTCGGAAGAACCACCTTCATCTTGCCTTTGGAACCGTCAGCATTCACCTGGCTACGGGCGTTCCAGCCTACGCCCAGCGAAACCTGGCCGTTGACAACGTTCGGATAGACTTCCGGCTTCGGCTCCCAGGTCTGCACATTCGGAGCAACTTCAGCCATCGCATTGATGCCGGCATCGATGTTCTTGATGAAATCAGTGCCGCCATTCATATGGTCCATGATGATGGTGGTACCAATACCGACGATATCGGGGGCGCTCAGCATGGCGACTTTGCCCTTGAGGGCGCTATCCTTCAGAGCGTTCCAACTGTCGGGAGCCGTCTTGATGGCATCGGTATTGTAGATGAGCACGAGATTGTCGAACGTTACGCCAACCCCGGCCACGCCTTCGAAGCGGGCATTAGGATAGAGGTCGGCGACATTCTTGGTTACGCTTTCGTCGATCTTGTCAAACAGACCTTCGTCCGTACCTGTTTTGGCGACGGAGACGTCCATCAGAGCGATATCGGACTGCGGCGCAGCCTTCTGGGCGCGCAACGAGCCGAGCATTGCAGCAGAGCCCTGCTGCGGGAAATATTCGATCTTGATATCAGGGTTAGCCGCCATGAAAGGTTCGATGACGGCCTTGGTGTAACGCTCCTGGAAAAGGCCGCTATAGCCGAGGAACGTCACGGTCTGCTGGGCGTGCGCCGGCAGAGCGGCCGCGCCGAGCATGAGAATCCCACTCAGAAGTATTGTTTTCTTCATTGTCCTGTTCTCCTCTATTGTTATTTGGAGTGGCGGACTGATCCGCCACCCATAAGACGATGTCAGGCGCTCAGCTTGGCCTGAACGAGCTTGTTGGCGCCAGAAATGTCCGGCAATTTCTCACCGTTGCGCAGGCGCTGCAGAAGCACGAGTTCGGCTTCCTGCATGCCGATGGCGCGTTCAGCCATGGCTCGAGCCTGGCTTGGATGAAGAGCGACAACACCGCTTTCATCGCACAGGATCGCATCACCCGGATTGATCACCTGGCCGCCGACGCTGATCGGAACGTTGATCGCACCTTCGAGGCCGAGGATCTTGGTGGTGATGGGCGAAGGACCACGGCACCACATCGGCATGTCGACCTTGGCGAACTCCGAGAAGTCGGTCGCCGGGCCATCAACGACACCGGCCTTAACGCCGGCCATCTTCATGGTGTTGGTGATGACACCGCCCCAGCAGGCGTGACGGGTATCGCCGCAACGGTCGATGAGGACGATATCCCCGGGACGCACGAACTGCGACAGATAGTGGAGCATGGTCAGATCCGCATTGGGGATGCGGAGCGTGACGGCAGTGCCTGCCACACGTTTGCCCGGAAGGACGGCGCGGATTTCAGGATCGACGAAGCCGGAGTGAAGCACGTGACCGATCGTTGCGACTTCGACCTTCTCAAGAAGCTCGATGATGTCGGCACCGATCTGTTCGGGCATGGGGTTGGCGATAAACATTGAGTCTTTCTCCGATCAGAGAACGTGGTGGTTCGCCACCGGTACGTTGGCGCGCACCTTGGCCGAATAGTCGAAGTCAAGGACGGCACCGGCCGTTCCAACGCTGTCGGAGCATTGGGCGACGATGTGGCCCCACGGATCGATGACCATGGAATGCCCCCAGCATGCCTTCTTGCCACCCGCATGGGTGCCGATCTGGCCGACGGCCAGAAAGTAGGTCTGGGTTTCGACGGCACGGGCGCGCGCCAGAACTTCCCAATGGTCCTTGCCTGTCATCAGGGTGAAGGCCGCTGGGAGAACGATGACGTCTGCACCTTTGTCCCGCAGGGCGCGAAACAGTTCAGGGAAGCGAATATCGTAGCAGATGCCACAACCGACCGTCTTGTCGCCAACCTTGTAGGTCACCACTTCTTCGCCACGGGCAACGGAGTCGGATTCGCGGTAGCTGATGCCGTTCGGCGTATCGACGTCGAACAGGTGCATCTTGCGGTAACGGGCGATCTGTTTGCCATCCGGCCCGAAAACGAGCGTCGAATTGTAAAAGCGATTGCCTTCCTTCTCGACGATGGAGCCGGCATGCAGAGTGATCGCGTGCTTCTTGGCCAGCCCCGAGAGCAGCGTGTAAATCTCGCCGTCAGGGAATTCCTCCCCGCTCTCATGCATCTCCTGGGGATTATCTCCAAGAAATGCAAAGTATTCCGGAAGAACAACAAGGTCAGGATTATCCGCCTTGACTGCCTTCTCAATAAGATCGGCAGCAACCTTAAGGTTTTCTGCCTTGTCATTCTGGGTATTCATTTGAACAAGTGAGACTTTCACGTTGCTCTCCTCTCATGTTGCGAGGAGAATTAAGAACGGGAACTGTTTTCATTACAAACGGAAAAACTCTATCGAAACCCATAAGGTAAGCTTATAGATTAATCATTTTGCGCTGCAGCGCAAAATTTAGGCGGCAGCCGTCATCCATTGCGTGGTGGTTTCACTGACGATTTCCGTCGCCATATCGGCAATGGCCCGGGCTATCGCGTTGTCGCCACGCTCCTGATAAACGGTGTGAAATGTGAGGGGCGGTACTGACGGACTAATGTCGAGAATACGCGCCTCACCGGATTTGATGATGCCGTCCACCAGCACACGCGGCAAAGCGCCCACCCCAACGGCCGCGGCCACAAGGCGGGTCATGATCGACAGCGAATTGGAATTATAGATGCGGCTGTCGGACAACCCGTGAGAATCGAGCAACGCGCGCAACGCCTGATGTGGCTGCGAGCCTGTCGAGAAGGTAAGTAACGGAAAATGCGCGATATCTTCGAGTGTGACGCCCGTTTCCGGCAGCGGCAATTCGACCGCGCCAACCCAACAGGACTCGAACGTACAGAGCGGTGAGTTGTAGATATTTGCAGCCATGATCGGCCCCATGATGAAACCGACATCCACCTCACCGTTTTGAATGCGCTGGGATAGTTTCAGGCTGGTGTCGATGGTCAGATCCAGACTGACGCCGGGGTAACGTTCGTTCATGCGGCGAATGAGCAGCGGTAACCAGGCATAGACGATCGTGTCGGCAGCACCGATGCGCACGGTGCCTCTCAGCGCCTCCCGGCTACTCACGATCTGTCGGAACTCACCGGTCAGATTGACGATCTTTTCGGCATGCTGCAGCGCCAGACGACCAGCAGGTGTCAAGTTGACGCAGCGCACATCGCGCGTGAAAAGCACGACGCCAAGCTCCCTTTCGAGGGCGGCAATTCGGTTGGACACCGACGCCTGGGTGGTATTCAACCGTTCAGCGGCCGCCGAAAAGCTGTTCAGCCGTGCAGCCCAGAGGAAAGTTTCGAGAAATCGCGTATTCATGAGGTAAAATCTTCCCGCATGGCTCCGCGAGCCGGCACTAACGTCGCTGGCTCGTCTTGCCCTTGGCCCTTTGTGGTTCGAGTGCAAGTATGTCCGATGCACGCCCCCATAAGCAAGGGATCAACGCCCTGGCCCTGGCACCGTTTTTTGCACCGGCTGGGGCTGGGAAAAGGGATGACGGTCACAAGGATGTTTCAAATGAGTGGCCTGTTTTGCACCAGCTGCTTCCCAAACCATTGAACGCAAACAGGGCTCTGCGTCTCCTCGGAGCCCTGTTTCTTTAAATCTTTGATTGTCGGACCATCAGCGTTGCACCGGATTGCTGTGACGAAAGACAGATCGGCGAGACCTAAATCCTCGTGCCCCGCATGCAGGACACAGCCTGCCTTAAGTCTGCAGGCACCCCTCCCCCAAACCTCACGGCTTCGGGATGACAGTTGCGAGCTTGCGGAACGGCGACAGGATTTCGAGGCGGCTTGGCACGCCCTTGGCGATGCTGATAATCGATCCGGGACCGATCTTCACCGGGACGGCTTCGCCCTGCGAATACATTGCCTCGCCCTCAACGACGACAAAAGTTTCCTCGAGGTCACGACCCGGATAGTTGTAGATGCCGGGCTCGGCCTTCCAGACTGCGACGATCGTGCCATTTTCGATCGGGTCCTGCCATATCTGGCGACGATACGAACCGCCTTCACGGCCTTCGGCGGGCATGGCCGGAACAAGATCCACGTCATCGGAAATGTTGAAAATCGGCATGGTCACGGGAATTCTCCTTGCTTTGTCAATGTTGGCACGGACCTTGTGGCCGCGCCGGTTCAGGCATGGGGTGGCAGTTCCGCCCCAGCTAGTTTCGTGGATATGTTGTCGCGCAGCCGGTAGTAACGCAGCGCCATTGCGGGTGCGAAACCCATAAAGAAGGGAGCTGCCTTCAGTGGTTCAAGCTTCAGGGCAAGCTCGTTCTCCGGCTTACCAAGCGCCCATTCCGAAAGAATGGAACCGAGCATCGAGCCGGTCGGCACACCACGGCCCGAAAGACCGGTCAAAGCCACAACGCCCGGCGCGAGACCATAAAACCGCGGTACGGTGCGATATTGCATATCGAGTTCGCCGAACCAGAAATACTCCCAGCGGATCTCTTCCCGGAGCTTTGGATGCAGCCATTTGAGCCGTTCGCTCATGACCTGTCTCGTATAGGCCATGTCGCGGCCGCGGCGTCCCATGGGAAACATCGATGCGACGATCCGGCCTTCGGCATTGTATTTGTAGACGTAGATATCGCCGCGACCATCATGAATGGTCGTGTTCTGCGGCAGGACGGTCCGGCGTGTCTCTTCGGACAAAATTTGCGTAGCGGCAACGAACACGCGTTGAATCTTGAAGGTTCGATCCAGCTTGGGCCAACCACCAACCGTATAAGCGCCAGTGGTAAAGATCACTTTCGACGCGACCACTTCTCCGCGATCGGTCTTGACCTTCCAGCCTCCGGTTATGTCGCGTTCGCAACCCGTCACCGCCGAGCCGGTAAATATCTTTCCGCGCTCCTGGATGACAGCACGACCGAGACCGCGGGCGTAACCGAGCGGATTGAGGTGACCTGCCTCTTCGTGCAGCCAGCCGCCGTCGAAACGCGGACTGCCGGTGACCGCTTCCACCTCGTCACGGTCGAGCAGCCGGGTTTTCGCGCCCACAGCATTATAGGTCTCGACCTTGCGCCTGATCTCATCCATGGCGCCCTTATGCGGTGCGCCCATCACATAACCGTTCTGTACCCATTCGCAGTCGATCTGATAGTCGCGGATCATGCTCGAGACGCGGTTATTTGCCCGCGTTTGCCGTTCGATCAGCCGTTCCGCCCAGGGCTCGCCCAGCATCCTGCGCAGCTCTGGCAGGCTATAATGGGTAAAGGTCGGGGTGCAATGTCCGGCATTGCGGCCCGAACCGCCGAAGCCGATTTCCTTCCGCTCCAGAAGCACGACATTGATGCCGATTTTCGCCAGCTCCAATGCGGTCGTCAGACCGGTATAACCCGCGCCGACGATGCAGACATCGGCCTGCACGCGACCAGAAAGAGGCTCCGTATGCGGTGCTGAAGCTGCGGTCGCATACCACAGTGTCACGTCAAAGGGTGAGAACGAAACCATCTACCGAAACCTTCAGTTCAGGTCGCTGCGCGCATCGAGCGCATCACGAAGCCCATCACCGATGAAATTGAAGCTGGTGACGGCAAGCGTGATGGCGACTCCCGGCACGATGGCGAGCCAGGGCGCCTTGTCGAGATATTGCTGGGCTCCGTTCAGCATATTGCCCCAGCTCGGCAGCGGCGGCTGAATGCCATAACCGAGAAAGCTGATATAGGCTTCCAGAAGGATGGCACGCGCAACCGTCAGGGTCGCGGCAACGATGATGGGGCCGACAGCATTCGGCAGCAGTTCCCGGAACATGATCCAGCCATTGGGCAGGCCCAGCATACGGGCTGCCATGACGAAGTCGCGTTCGCGCAGAGACCGCACTTCCGCTTCAACCAGACGGGCAATTTCCATCCAGCTCGTGACGGCAATGATAACCGTGATCATGAACGGGCTCGGCTTGACGAAAGCAGCCAGAGCGAGAAGCAGGAAAATACTCGGGAAAGACAGAAAGGCATCGACGAAACGCATCAGTATCGCGCCGATGCGCCCGCCATAATAACCGGCAACGACACCGATGATGGTGCCGATCAGTGTCGACAGCACCATGGCGAAAAACCCGACCAGCAGTGAAATGCGGCCGGCATTGAAAAGGCGCGCGGCTATGTCGCGTCCGAGCGGATCGGTGCCGAAAATATGGTAACCGGTCATCGGCGGGGCAAAACGGGCGCGCAGATCGATGAACAATTCATCGTAAGGCAAGAGATAGGGCCCGACCACGCAGGCGAAAATCATGACGGTGATCATGATGAGGCCGAGCACAGCAAGCTTGTGGCGGGCGAAACGGCGCAGCGTGCGGTTCTGCCACCAGTGAAACCGCGGTGCGGCCTGCGAGGGATGGAGGGTTGCAGCGGACATGGTCTTTCCTTCGATTGAGTGCGGCGTTTCGTCGATCCGGCTCTATCCGAGCCGGATGCGGGGATCGACGAGAGCAACCATGAGGTCAGCGAGCAGGCTTCCGATGAGTACGAGGATTGCGGAAAACATCAGAAGCCCCATCACGACGGGGTAGTCGTGATAACCAAGGCTATCGAGGAACAGGCGGCCCATGCCGGGCCAGGTAAAGACCGTCTCCGTGACAAGCGCGCCGCCGAGAATCGTCGGGAGCTGGAGACCGGCAAGGGTAATCATTGGCAGAAGTGCATTGCCGACGACGTGTTTCATCAGAACCCGGCGCGGGGTCAGCCCCTTGGCGCGGGCGGTGCGGACAAAATCCTGATTGATGACGTCAAGCGTCGCAGTCCGCATGTAGCGGCTCCAGACGGCGATGTTGACGAGGGCGAGTACCAGGCTCGGCATGATCAGGTGAATTGCATAGTCATAAAAAGACTGATCGCCGATCGTATACATGTTGCCCGCCGGCAGCCATTTCAGCCTGAGCGCGAAAACATAGATGGCCACCAGCCCGAACCAGAAGGTGGGAATTGACAGCGCGACCATGGCCCCGACCGTGGCGGTGTAATCGAACAGCGTGTAACGTTTGGTCGCCCCCTTGATGCCGATCCAGGTGCCGACAAGGATGGATACGACGGTTGATGAGACCATCAACAGCAGGGTCGCAAACAAATGCCCGGAGATGATATCGAGAACCGGACGTTGGTCGCGATAGGATTTCCCCCAATCGCCTTGCAGCAGGCGCCAGGCCCATTCGAGATATTGCACCGGCAAGGGTCGATCGAGACCCATCTGGTGGGCGATGCGATCAAGCGCCTCCCGCGTCATGCCGGGCGTCAGGGCAAATTGCGACAATGGCCCGCCAGGCGCGAGGTTGAGGATTGCAAAACCGATGATCGAGACAAGCAGCAGAAGTACGAGGCTCTGCCATATCCGATGGAGAAGAAAGGTCAGCATGATGAGACTCCAGGTCGCATCGTGGAACTGGCTAGCAACCATCCACGAATAGCCGTCAGAGTGCCGGCTGCTTCAAAGCCGGCACTTCACATGGATCGGGCATAAAGCCCTGTCTGCGGCAGGCTTTACGCCAGACGCCAGGTCGCAACGTTCCAGGTATCGATACGGTTATTGACGTTTGGCTTCACGTTTTCGACGCCCTGCTTGTGACCACGCACCGTTGCGTACTGGAACAGCGGCAACAGCGGCAGCTCCTTGCGCATGATCTCCTGGATCTTCAGGTAGACGGCCTTGCGCTCCTCCGGCACGAACAGACTGCCGCCCTTGGCCAGAAGATCATCGACGTCCTTGTTGACGAACTGCCAGGTATTCTGGCCCGAGCCGCCTTTTGCAGCACTCGACGTCGAGCGGAAGAAGTCGGAGGTATCGGGATCCGGGCCGGTCAGGAAGTCGAGCCCGACGATAACCGAATCGAACTTCGACAGCATCCAGTAGTCACCCCACATGACAGCTGGCGGCAGGTTCGAAATGGTCATCTCCACGCCGATATCCTTGAAGGATTGCTGCATGTATTGCTGAACCTGTTCGCGGATGTGATTACCCGCTGTCGTGGAGCAGGTGAAGGCGAGCTTCACGCCATCCTTGGCGCGAATACCGTCCGCCCCGGGCGCCCAGCCCGCATCGTCGAGCAGCTTTTTAGCTTTCTCGATGGAATATTCATGCTTGGGAAGATCTGGATTGTAATAGAAAGACTGCTGCGGAACGTAGCTTTCGGTGGGTGTGGGCAAACCGTAATAAAGTGCCTCGATGATCGACTGTTTGTCGATCGCCGCATAAAGCGCCTCTCTTACCGCCGGCTCCTTGAACTGTGGACGTTCCATGTTGAACGAGAGGGATTCAATTGTCGAGCCCGGCACGACGTTGACCACCTTGCCGGCGAGATCCTTGGCCTCGTCATAATGGTCGGGTGTGATCCATTGCAGGCCCACCACGTCTATGTCGCCGGTCTTGAACTGGGTGTACATCACATTCAGGTCGGGTACGTATTTGTAGACCAGACGCTCTATATGCGGGCCATCACCAAAATACTCGGTATTGGCGTCGAGCAGAATGTAGTCACCCGCAACCCGCTCCTTCCATTTGAATGCGCCCGTTCCAACCGGCGCGTTGTTATAGGCGGCGGTATTGCGGTCAGCTTCCGCACCTAGAAGGTGCTTCGGCGTAATAAATGTGGAAGCAAGGATCGAGGGATAGGGCGCGAATGGCTTTTCCATCTTCCAGGTAATTTCCGTCGGCGAAACCACGGTCAAATCCCTTACGAATTCGTGCCCGGTCTTGCGCCATGAACGGAAGTTGGGATCGACCAGGAGTTCAAGCGTGAACTTCACGTCTTCAGCGGTGAACGGCTTGCCGTCGTGCCATTTGACGTCGTCACGCAGCTTGACCTTCCAGTTGAGACCATCGGCGGAAATGCCGCCGTTTTCGACCGTCGGCACTTCGGCGGCGAGAGCTGCCACGAAGGCACCTTTCTCGTCGACATAAAACAGCGGGTCGAAGATGCTGAAATGGATGCCTTCGTCTACTTCAATATGCGGCATATGTGGATTGAACACGGTAGGCTCCTGCGAGAAGCCGACCGTGAGCTGGCCTTTGGCGGCCTTGTCCTGCGCCATGGCGCGGGAAAAAGCCGGAAGACCGGAAAGGACGACGCCGGATGCGCCGAGCGCCAAAAGGCCGAGTGCCTGGCGGCGGGTGGTATTGATAAGCGGCTTGTTCTGGTCGGACATTTTTTAGTTCCCCTTGATCCGATGGTTGAACACGACGATTATTTTTGCTTCCGCCTCTTTGGGCGGTACTACTCCCATCAGCAGTTGCCTGCCTCATGCGTCAAAAGGATCGGCGGCACCTGACCGCCGGGCTTCTCATTTCAAAAGCCGCTGACCAGTTCGATCTTCGAACCGTCGCTGAAGCGGCTGAAACGGAAATCGCGACGATCGACAATCGGATTGCGGCCTGTGACGATATCAGCCATGAGTTTTCCAGCCGCCGGGCCGATGCCGAAACCATGGCCGGAAAAGCCGGTTGCAACATGAAAGCCCGGAATGGCGTCGATATTGTCGATGACCGGAATAGCGTCAGGCGTCACATCGATCATGCCCGCCCAGCGCTGCGAAATTTCGGCCTTTTCGAAGACCGGGAAGGCTTTCTTCAGCTTGGCAAAGGCACCGTCCGTCATGTCCATGGCCGGAACGGGATCGAGCACGCGATTATATTCGAAGGGCGAAGCCTCATCGAGCGCCCAGCGGCGCGGAATGCGCCATTCATCGTAAAAGCGGCCAGTCAGGCGCAGGTCGAGCGAGCGCCACTCATGCCGCAGAGCCGGCAGGAATTTCAGTGCATAACGGAAAGATGCGGGCACGATGTCGACGATGTTCTGGAAGCCGTTCGCGATCGTATATCCGCCGTCGAGGCGCTTGCGGATCGCAAAACCGTTCGACCAGATTGCCTCTTCCGGGCCGCCTTCCAGCGGCTTTGTGCGCAGCACGGAATTCATGACCTTGAGCTGAGGCAGATCGAGACCGTTGTTGCCGAGAAACAGGCTGGACCACGCGCCACCCGCCATGACCGCCGCCTTGCAGGCAATTTCACCGCGCTCTGTCACGACACCCGACACCTTGCCGCCGGAGAGCTGCAGACCGCGCACGGCGCATTCGGTCAGAATGAAAGCGCCGCGGTCGCGGGCAGCTTCCGCAATGGCAGGCGCGGCGCGCTGCGGCTCGGCCCGGCAAT
Source organism: Rhizobium sp. AN68 (assembly GCF_030758035.1). NCBI lineage: Bacteria > Pseudomonadati > Pseudomonadota > Alphaproteobacteria > Hyphomicrobiales > Rhizobiaceae > Rhizobium > Rhizobium sp. AN68. The sequence continues at coordinate 187,616 of NZ_JARWMI010000002.1, forward strand.
CACCGGCAGTATAGAGGGCACCGGCGACATCCATGTTGGAGCCGGGATATTTCGCCTTGAATTCCTTTGCACTCAGCATGCGGCTTTCAATCTGGTAGCCTTCCAGATTGCGATTCCAGCGTTCGTGCTCGAAAAATTCCTTTTCGTTTGCGCATGTAAAGACGATGCCGGAACGCTTGAAACCAGTCTCCCGCCCTGTACGACGATTGAGATCCGCCCAGATGCGCAGCGATTCTGCCATCAAGGGCACCTCGCGTGGGTCGCGGCGGGAAATGCGCACCCAGCCCCAGTTGCGGCTCGACTGCTCGTGGCCGATACCGCCCTTTTCGCAAAGCGCAACACGCAGCCCCTGATCGACGAGTTCAAGCGCGGTTGAGGTGCCGATAATGCCGCCGCCAATGACGACGACATCGACTTCTTTCGGCAATTCCGCATCGCCATGGACGGGAACGACATAAGGACCGGGCATGTCAGAAAAACTCCTCAAGCTGGCAATTGATGGCGAATTCGGCGACGGAAGCCTCATTCGGTAAGGACAGCAGCATGGCAATGATGCGGGCAAGATCGGCGGGCTGGGTCATTTGATCCGCCGGCCGTTCGGATAAGGCGGTCGCCATATCTGTCGCAACGAAACCGGGGCATACGGCTGTCGCGCGCACGCCGCTTTCGAAGCCCGCCTGTCGGATGGCATGCGCAAGCGCGACCGCCGCGAATTTGGAGAGAGAATAGCTACCGGCAGATGCGGACTTCACCCGCTTGCCGGAGAGGGAAGCGAGGATGATGACCCGGCCACGACCGCTCTCGCTCAACGCCTCCCAGGCGGCCTTAACCAGCCTTCTCGGTGCCTTGACGTTGACCGCAAGCATGGCGTCGATGTCTTCGTCATCCGCTTCGATCACTGTCTTCGGTATCATGATGCCGGCATTGGCCACGACAGCGTCGATACGACCGAAATGCTGATACGCTTCATCGGCCCAGCGCTTCTCCGCACTCGCATCATTTGCGTCATAATGGGCAAGATGGACCTGTCCCTCGTGACCCACAGCCCATTGCGGCAGCGACGGGCTGCGCATACCAAGCGATACCGACCAGCCTTCGCCAAGAAGAGTAGCAGCGATATGGTCGCCTATACCCCGGCTTGCACCGGATATGAGAGCAACGCGTTTTGTCGTTCGTTCCATCATGCAAGCCCCACAATATGGCGGTAGGCGCGACGCAAAATGTCGATAACCTGCTTCTGCTCGTGTTCCGGGATGAAGCTGAAGAAATCGCGCGATTGCTGCGGAACGATCTCCCGGATTTTCGTTGCAAGCGCCGCTCCGGCTTCGGTGATGTAAAGCTCCTGGGCGCGGCTGTCCTCCTGCGACACTTCCCGGCGTATCAGATTGTGCGACACCATCTGGTCGATGATCCTGCCCATTGCAGACCGGTCCCGCATCGTCAGATGAGCTATCACTGAAGGACGGATACCCGGGTAGTCATCGACGAGCAGCAGGGTCGTGATCTTTCCAGTTCCCTTCGCCACATCCAGCCCGTCCAGCCGGGCATCGAGATCGCGCGATACGGCAAGATTGATCGTGCGGATGTAAAAGCTCAGCGTGTCTTCAAGCACGTCGAGATTGATATCAGTTGGCGATGTCGGCGGGTTTTCGTTTGGTTTGGACATGGAGTTTCCGTTCGAATGGTCAAAGATCGACATTGGCGCACACGCTTTCCCGGCGTGCCGCAGTGCAGGTTTTCGGCCATGTCGTATGTCAGTTTCGTGACTGAATGAAAGGATAATTAGTAGACAAACGCAACTACTTTTTATTCCTGAAATCATATTTTTATTATTTAAATCATATATTTAAAAGGAAAACCTCTCGCGCCGCCGGATCCACGATAATCCGGCGGTGCAATCGGTCTTTGATGTCGCGCGATGCAAAGTCTGACGAGATGTCCGGCTCGTCAGACTTCGATGTTATGTGCCGACGGCAGTTGCCGCAGGTTCCCAATCCGCACCGGGGATCGCAGCAACGAGTTTGCGGGTATAGGGATGGGCCGGCGACCGGAAGATTTTTGTCGGCGGCCCCTGTTCGACAACCGTTCCCTTGTGCATGACAAGCACATCGTCGCAAATCTGGCTTGCGACTCTCAAGTCATGGGTGATGAAGATCATCGCCACCTTCATTTCAGCCTGCACCCGCGCCAGAAGCTCCAGAACCTGCGCCTGTATGGAAACGTCGAGAGCAGACACGGCTTCGTCGGCCACAAGGACGACCGGATCAAACATCAGTGCACGGGCAATGCCGATGCGCTGGCGTTGGCCGCCGGAGAATTCGTGCGGGTAACGGTCATAGGCCTGTTCATCCAGCCCCACGAGCTTCAGAATTCCGAGAGCCTTTATTCTCGCCTCATGCACAGCCATTCCGTGGGCAACGGGGCCGACCGTCAAGATCCTGCCGATCGTATGGCGGGGATTAAGCGACGCGAAAGGATCCTGAAAAATCATCTGGATATAGGGCCGCAACGATCGAAACGTCGTTTCGTCCATCGCTGCTATGTCACGGCCATCGAAGCATATTGAACCGCCATCCGCCTCCAGCAATTTCAGCAGGACACGCCCGAGCGAGGACTTGCCCGACCCGCTTTCGCCAACGATACCAAGGGTCTGGCCCTTGTGAAGCTTGAAGCTGACACCATTGACCGCTTTGACGATACGGGCCTTGCGGAAAAACGAGCCGGAGCTGCGATATTCCTTCTCAAGATTTTCGACCTTGAGAACGACGGGAGCTTCTTCGCTGACTGAACGCTCAGTGCTCCGCATCCGCGGAACCGCAGCGACAAGTCGCTGGGTATAGGGGTGGACGGGATTGACCAGAACCTGGTCCGCCCTTCCCTGCTCCACAAGATATCCCTTCTCCATCACCACGACGCGATCGGCAATTTCGGCAACGACGCCGAAATCATGGGTGATGAACATGACGCTCATGTTCTTGCGCTTCTGTATCTTGCGGATGAGCTCAAGGATCTGCGCCTGGGTGGTAACGTCGAGAGCGGTTGTTGGCTCATCGGCAATCAGGACATCCGGATCGAGTGCCAGTGCCATGGCGATCATGACCCGCTGGCGTTGTCCGCCAGACAGACGGAATGGATATTGCAGCCGCATCAGAGGCGGGTCGGGAAGACCGACTTCTTCAAGTAGATCCAGAACCTTGGTCTTGCGGGTTTCAGGCGTTCCATAGCCATGCGCTTCAAGCACTTCGGCGATCTGATCCCCGATTGTCATCAACGGATTGAGCGCGGAGAGCGGATCCTGGAAAATGATTGAGACCGCCTGACCACGCAGCGGCCGGATTTTATCTTCCCTGGCCGCAAGTATGTCCATTCCCTTGAAATGGATTTCGCCGGAGCTGACTTTTATCACGGGCGACAACAGCCCCATGATCGTGCTGGCAGTGACGGATTTGCCGGACCCGGATTCACCGATAATGCACAGGATTTCACCTGCGTGGAGGTCGAAAGAGATATTCATGACCGCGTGGGTGCGCTCCATTCCCGGCGGAAGATCCACCGTGAGATTGCGAACGGACAGCACCACGTCGGCTGACGTGGTTGGATGCGACATAAGTTCCCCTTGTTTTTTTGTAACTTTGTTCGCTTTGGCCGACGCTTCATACGTCGGAAACAATATGGTGGACTATGTCTACTATATTGTCCAGTGAGTGGCGGTAGCTGAGACGGTCGAACCGGCACCACCTTGGCGCTGTCCAGCATTCTTGACCTTTATGATCTGCAAAATGCCAGGCTGTCCCGTTTGATGTTTGGTCAGGAACGGACCCGGCGTTTTGCGTTTCGGGACAAGTTCTCCAACTGTCCCGCTAGCGCCCACTTGCGGAGCAACTTTCGCGTGCTTAAAAGGCGTGCAGTTTCAAATCGCGTCGGAGAGGACCAATTTCGTGGAACAGGTAAATACCCAAACCGGTAAGGGCCGGACCAAAGCTTTATGGGCGGCGGTTGCGATTATTGCTGTTGCTGCTGCAGGCGTCATCGGGGGTAAGGCCTTCTACGAAGCAAAGGTCAGCGAACTCGTTGCTCGCACTGGCGCAACTGCCCGTTCCGTTGAGGTTGATTTCCTCGGGCAGATTCATATTCGCGAACTGGCCTTGCCGCTTGCCGATGGCAAGAACATCCGGATTGCAGCTATCGATGGACGTCCAAAATTTCCTTTCCTGGATGGCGCACTGGAGCTGAACGACATTAATGTTGACGTGCCAACCGGCAAGATCTCGATGGCGCATGCGCGTGTCGAGAATGCCGCGTTCACAAAACCGGATGCGGCTGAAGTATCCGGAGACGGAAATGCCAACTCTCTGCCTAAGCGCATAGAGCGCTTTGCAGCAGAGCGTATTTCCACGCCTGAGATGACATTCACGCAGTCCATCGCCACCACCGAGCAGAAGACTGTTTATAAGAACGTAGCCTTCTCGGACATCGCCAAAGGCCGGGTCGCCCGATATTCCATCGACAACGCCAGCTACGACATCCAGATGGATCTACCGGACAGCACTGGCGCGATGAAAAAGAAGCACTTGGTCGTATCGACCGGCGCCGTAGCCGGACAGGACTTCGATGCCGCTTACCTCGCAAGGCTCTATACGGAAAAAGCGGGTCCCGAAGATAAGGACGCAAAGCTTCTCTATGGCCCGCTCTCCGTCAGCAAAATCTCGTTCTCAGACGGAGACGGTCATTTCACTTACGATGAAATACGCAGCGACGGCTTCAGCGCCCGCATGCCGGCCGAGCCTCTTCTGGAAACGATGAACGCGCTTTCGGCGACCAAAAATACCGACGAGCTTTCACCTCAGGAACGCCAGGCAATTTTCGCCAAGGCCCTGTCCATTCTCGATATGATTGGCAAGAGCAACATGCAGTTGCTCGGGTTCAAGGCCGACGCGCCTGATGAAAGCGAAGGGGCTGCCGGTAAAAGGGTCAAGGTCGGCATTGATCGTATCGATATGCAGATGGACAGCCGTAAGCTCGACTTCGGCCTGAATGGCATGTCGATCGGAAATGGCGTCGACACGATCGAAGTCGCCGAGGCAAGCCTCAAGGGCTTTGACTGGAGTTCCACAATCGAGAGTCTCTCCAAAATCGTCGGGCTTGACGACAAGCAGATCGAGACTTTCCCGTTTAATCACCTGATACCGGAACTGGGCACCGTCCGCGTCGGAGGCATCAATGTTGACGTCGCCGCCCCGGAACAGACAGACGACGAGACTGGTGAAAAGACGGAGGGCGTGCCTGAGCGCATCAAGTTCACGCTCAGGAATTTCGAGATGGGTCTGACAAAGCCCTTCAACGGCATACCCACAGATATCGTGATCAGGCAGGATGACCTTTCTCTTCCGATCCCGGAAGATTCGACCGAGGAAGTTTTTGTTGAAGCCCGCAAACTGGGTTTCGAGGCACTCGCCCTGTCTTATGCCCTTGCAGCCGGCTGGGATGAACCGAACAAGAACCTGGTGATCCGGGAAATCTCCATGCGCGGCAAGGATATTGGCAGCGTCAATTTTTCCGGTCTGGCGAGCGGGTTCACGGAGGAGTTCTTCTCCTTCGACACCAATCGTACCCAGGCCGCCCTCCTGGGGCTCGCGGGTCGCGAGGTAAAGCTGACGATCAAGGACGAAGGTATGATGGCCAAGGCTATCAAGCTGTATGCTCTGCAAAACGACATGACCGAGGATCAAGTGCGCGGTGTTCTGACACTCGTGGCAAGCGCGGGGTTGCAGCAGATCGCAGCTGAACAGCCCAAACTCAAGAGTGCGGTGGACGCGTTGCTTCGCTTCATCAACAACCCAGGTACTCTTACGGTTACCGCCCGCTCCACTGGACCAAACGGTCTTGGTCTTTTTGATCTGGTTGCAGCGTCTGAAAACCCGATGCTTCTTCTCGACAAGGTCGATATCCAGGCGACGGCCGAGTAAGTCGTCCGATCGCACCCCCAAACGGTTCAAGCTCCGGTTCTCGGAGCTTGAACACACCGGGCGCGGAGCTTCTAGCAAAGCTTAGATGCGCCGCGCCTTGATCGTGTTCATGACAAAGCTGGTCTCGATGGTGTCGACGCATTTCAGCTTCGCGATCTTCTCTTTGATGAAGCGCTCGTAGTCCTCGAGCCCACCGCACATGACCTTGAGCATGTAGTCCCTCGAACCCGTGACGAGGTGACATTCCAGAACCTCGTCCCAGTCCAGAACGGCCGCCTCGAACATCTGGATTTCGTCATCGTGCTGACGACTGAGGCGGATGGATGCAAGCGCGGTCATCGTCCATCCCTCGATTGCCGGATCGACGATCGCGGAATAACCTTTGATCACCCCCGTATCTTCCAGCCGTCGCAGCCTCCGCAGACATGCAGATGCCGACAAGCCGACTCGCTCGGCAAGTTCGTTGTTGGTGATCCTTGCGTCGGCAGACAGCTCCTTGACTATCCGCCGGTCGATTGGATCTGCAATTTTTTGCGACATAAAGCACAATTCTCCGCAATATATTGCTTCATCAGACATATCCACGCTTCAGAATGCAAGGTATTTTGGCTTGATTGGATGTAAGCTGCGGACAGTTCAACGTCTGTTGAGGAGGACCTTCCGCAAATGACCGCACCGCATCCGTCTAAAACCCATATCGGCAACCACGCTCTCCATCCTGAAACCCAGATGCTCAATTACGGCTACGATCCGGAATTGTCGGAAGGAGCGGTGAAGCCGCCTGTGTTTCTGACCTCAACCTTCGTCTTCAAGTCGGCGGAAGACGGTCGCGACTTCTTCGACTATGTCTCCGGCCGCAAGGAGCCGCCCGCAGGCAGAGGTGCAGGCCTCGTCTATTCGCGTTTCAACCATCCCAATAGCGAGATCGTCGAGGACCGCCTTGCCGTTTACGAACGCACCGAGAGTTGTGCGCTCTTCTCGTCCGGCATGTCCGCCATTTCGACGACGCTTTTCGCTTTCGTCCGGCCCGGCGACACCGTACTCCATTCCCAGCCTTTGTACGGCGGCACTGAGACGCTGCTGGCAAAGACCTTCCACAATTTCGGCGTTTCGGCGGTGGGTTTCGCCGATGGTGTCAGCGAGGCCTCGGTGATATCCGCCGCAGAGGCTGCGATGGCGAAAGGCAGGGTGTCCGTCATCCTCATCGAGACCCCCGCCAACCCGACAAACAGTATTGTCGATATCGCTATGATCAGCCGCGTTGCCGACGTGATCGGCCAGAAGCAGGGACACAGGCCAATCATCGCGTGCGACAACACACTCCTCGGTCCGGTGTTCCAGCGGCCTATCGAGCACGGTGCCGATATCTCGCTCTATTCACTGACAAAATACGTTGGCGGGCACTCCGACCTCATTGCCGGAGCAGCGCTCGGTCGCAAGGATGTCATGAAGCAGGTAAAGGCATTACGCGGAGCGATAGGCACGCAGCTCGACCCGCATTCGTGCTGGATGCTCGGGCGCTCGCTTGAGACGCTACAAATCCGCATGGAGCGGGCAAATAGCAATGCCGAGGTGGTGGCCGAATTCCTGAAGGCGCATCCCAAGGTCGAGAAAATCCATTATCTGCCGTTTCACGATCCGGCGTCCCCGGTTGGCAAGGTGTTTGCAGATCAATGCACCGGTGCGGGATCGACCTTCTCGTTTGACATTGCGGGCGGGCAGGCAGCGTCTTTCAAATTCCTCAACGCTCTCACGATATTCAAACTCGCGGTCAGCCTTGGCGGTACGGAATCTCTCGCCTCCCATCCTGCAACGATGACGCATTCGGGTGTTCCGGCCGACGTCCGCCAGCGCATTGGTGTGCTTGATTCCACGATCCGGCTGTCAATCGGCATCGAACATCCCGACGATCTGGTCGCCGACCTGACCCTCTCTCTGGATGCCGCCTGACGAAGAGGCAAATGCCGCTCCTCCCCGACTGCAATACCTATGGGTTTTCCAGTACATACGAAACACGGAAACAAACGTAGTGCAGGAAGGCGATAAGGGGAGCGGCGTTACCTTCCGCTACGAGTGGAGCCAGTCCCGAACCGGCAATATGATACAGAAGCGGCGAATGACGGGTTGAGATGGCGTCGGGCAAAGGGTATCAGGTGCCTCAATTCCAGGCGGACCTCCCGCAAGCAACAAGGCTTATCCTGACATGATCCCGGATTTTCTCGTCACCCATTCCGGTGGCTTCCATGCCGACGAACTGCTGTCCAGCGTCATCCTGACCCGACTTTTCCCGCAGGCCCGCATCGTCCGCAGCCGGGCGCCGGAATGGATCACCCCCGGCGTGGACCGCATCATCTACGATGTCGGCGGCGCCTATGACGCGACAAGCAGGATATTCGATCACCATCAGCGCGGCGCGCCGCTGAGGGATGACGGTCAGCCATATAGTTCATTCGGACTGATCTGGAAGCATTTCGGCCGGGACTATCTTGCCGCCTTCGGCATCCCCGATGAACATGTCGAAACCGTCCATACCTCTTTCGATGGCAGCTTTGTGCTGCCGGTCGATCTGGTCGACAATGGTGCGGTCAGCCCATCCGTCGCCGGGCCGCTGGTTGCGCTGACGCTGCCTGTCCTGCTGGAAACTCTGAAACCTGTTTTTGACGAGACCGACCCCGAAGCCGATGATCGCAGTTTCCACGCGGCGCTCGTCATTGCCCGCAGCTTCGTCGAGGCGAAAATAGCCAAAAGCGCTGCGAAACTGCGCGCCGAGGCGCTTGTAATGCAGGCTATCATCGATGCCGGTGAGGGTCATATTCTGGAATTGCCGATGGGCATGCCGTTTCGGCCCGCCATTGTGAAGGCGGGCGCCGACAATCTGCTGTTTGTCGTTCACCCGCGTGACAAGGACTGGTGTCTCACCGGTATCCGTCGCGCAGATGAAGGCTTTGAACTGCGGGCAGACCTGCCTGCCGCATGGGCTGGCCTTACAAATGGCGATCTGGAAGCCGTTTGCGGCATTGAAGGCGCGAGTTTCTGCCACAACGGCCGGTTTATTGCCGCCGCCAAAACCCGTGATGCCGCACTCGCCATGGCAGAGCTGGCTGTGAAAGAGGCGATCTTGCCTGCTCCCGTAGTGTAGTCCATTGAACAACGGAACATGAGTAGGAGATCGCCCGGAAGGCGGGCCGGCGGAGCATATCAAAGGATATGCCCGCAAATGTTCTTCGGCCGCATCACTGGACTCTCCTCCTCCATGCCCAACCGGGAACACCGTGTTCGTTCCCGATAATCTACGGAGCCGTCACTTTGTCGGCGACCGCAGTACTATTTGGCAGCAGGAGAAGGACTGCGATGGCGCATAGCGCCGTTACCGCGGCAAGCCACCAGCAAAGTGTCGAAAACGCAGTCTGATAGGCATCCCGCAACAGGTCGTCCCCGATGTGGGACGATATTGCCGCTGCACCCGCCAGGTCGCCCACTGCCAGACGCTGACCTGTCTGATTCAAGAGGGGCGTAGACACAGGCGCGAGCCGTCCGAGGGATGCCGAGGTCAATGCCGACAGGGCGGCGCTGACGACTGCAAGCGCGATGCCCTCACCGGCGACCCGCACGGTACTGAATATGCCGGTCGCCATTCCCGCACGCTCCACCGGCACGACGCCAACGGACAAGCCATCCATCAGGCCCCATGGCAGGCCGGCGCCCACCCCGATGACGAGCATGGGCAGAACGATCATGGCTCCATCCTCTGCGGTGAAGCCGGCAAGCCAGACGAGGCCAGAGGCGGCGATCAGCAGGCCGATGCCGCAGAGCATGCCCGGCGAAACATGACGCGCCAACATCGTCGCAACTATAGGCACCACCAGCATCGGAGCCGACAGTCCCAACATGATGAACCCCGCCCCGATTGCTCCTTGTTGCTCGATACCGATGAGGCGCAACGGGATGATAACAAGAAAAACAACGAAACAGGCGCAGGTGGCGATTGGCAATAGCTGCACCCCCACGAACCGCGGATAACGGAACAGCGATAAGTCCAGCATCGGCCGCGCTGCCCGCATTTCGATCAAGACGAAGGCTGCAAGCGAAAACGCAAATCCTGTGCTGAAAGCGATGATACCGTTAGACCCGAGAACAGGCAGTTCGATCATCGCAACGGTGAAGAGGGTGAGTGTGAGGGTAAAGCTTGCAGCGCCCAGCCAGTCGAGTTCCGCCGCATTGGGATCCCTCGTTTCACGCATCCGTGGCGGGCCGAGGATCAGGGCAAGGAGGCCGATCAGGCCGCCGGCAAGAAATATTGCCCGCCATCCGACCGTTTCGATCATCAATCCCGTCAGCAGCGGACCAGATGCAAGACCGACACCGAAGGTCGTTCCAAGCAACCCAAAGGCGCGCGTCCTAGCGTGGCCGTCGAATTCCTGCGCAAGTGCGGCCGTACCTCCGGCCAGGGCCGCGGCGGCGCCCACGCCTTGACCGGCACGTAGCAGATCGATGATCCACACCGAAGGCGCAAATCCAAGCGCAAAGGAGAAGCCGGTAAACAGCGCAAGGCCGATCAAGAACACCCGCCTTCTGCCATATCGATCTGCCAGCGCGCCTGCCGCCATCAGAAGACTTCCGAAAGCCAGCATGAAGGCATTGGTGATCCAGGTCAGGGATGCAGGCGATCCCCCGAGGTCCTGCCCGATCGCCGGCGTGGCAACCGCACCGGCGGAGAAGTTCAAAGGAAGGGTCAAGGCGGCAAGACACACCGCCACCAATACCGAATTCCGGCTGGCTGAGGCTCTATGAGGGGCGTCGTTCATGCAAACTCCAATCGTGAAATGGCATCGCGACACCAAGGCCGCGTATCGGCATCCATCCTCATCAGACGACATCAATTCGACAATCGGCCTCACGGGCCTTTCATTGCGGATTAAAATTCTCTAATCAGTGACAATGGATAAGTTGAGCGAGATCGATGCCTTCGTCCGGGTTGCCGAAAGGCTGAATTTTGCCAAGGCCGGGCAGAGCCTGGGCCTGTCACCTTCTGCTGTCGGAAAAAGCGTTGCCCGACTGGAGGCATCTCTGGGCGTACGGCTGTTCAATCGCACCACCCGGCAGGTCTCCCTGACCAATGAAGGGGCAATGCTGTTTGAGCGGTATCGGTCCATCCTGACCGATCTGCGCGACGCACATGAAGCAGTCACGGACAATCTGGCCCTACCTCGCGGCAGTCTGCGCGTGACGCTTCCGACAATCGGATACCGCTTTCTGCTGCCGATCGTGCCTGAATTTCGCCGGCGTTATCCCGATATCGATCTGGAACTCGACTTTAACGACAGGCGCGTCGATCTGATCGAGGGCGGCTTTGATGCTGCAATCCGCAGTGGTGAGCTTGATGATTCCAGCCTGATAGCGCGGCGTCTTGGTCCATTCCGCTTTATTTTATGCGCGTCGCCGGACTATTTTCAACGAATGGGCACGCCCCTGCACCCCAGCCAATTGCCAGAGCATGATGCATTGCGCTTCCGCTTTCCGACCTCCGGCAGGTTTCAGGAATGGCTGCTGGAAAACGGCGACAACCCCCTGTCGAGCATGCGTATCGCCCTCACCTGCGGTAATATGGAGGCGATAAGGGCGGCGGCGATTGACGGGATGGGGCTCGCTTACATGCCTGAATTCCTGGCGACGGACGCCATCAGGGATGGCCTGCTCGAGACGGTCCTGAACGAACATCTCGCCGCACCAGGCCAGTTTTCAATTGTCTGGCCATCAGCCCGCTTCATGGCGCCGCGGCTGCGCGCTTTCATCGATTTTGCGATCGAAAATCTGTTTGTCGAAACGTGACTGGAGTATCAGCGCATGACAGATGCCGGCAGGCTTATGCGCGCCGGTGGAGTTCGTCCATTGAAGCCATCGGCGGACTAATACGGTGCATTTCTTGACCAATAAGACAGTGGTGGGTAAATAAAGGATGCTGATGAGGAGTTTATGACCATGGACAAAGATCGCCGATAATCCGGACTTACGTCGATGACAGCGCAGTCTTTTTAAAACGACGCGTTGGCTGGCTCAGCATTTGCATCAAAGGAACATTCATGCCCAGACTTTCTGGAAAGACCGCAATCGTGACCGGCGCGGCGCGCGGAATTGGTGCGGCTATCGCCCAAGCGTTTGCTGACGAGGGGGCACAGGTCATCGTTACCGATATAGACGTGGATGGCGGCTTGTTGACCGCAGGCTCAATCGGCGGGAGGTTTGTCCGTCTCGACGTCGCATGCGAGGCAGGCTGGGCGAAAATTGCCAGTCAATTTCCCAAGATCGACGTCGTCGTCAACAATGCGGGAATAACAGGCTTTGAAGGACCATTCGAAGGAGCCCCGCCAGCCCATGATCCAGAAAATGCCCAACTTGCTGATTGGCACAAGGTCCATGCGGTCAACCTGGATGGCACCTTTCTGGGCTGCCGTTATGCAATCCGCGCCATGCGAGCAAATGGTGCGGGGTCGATTATCAACATTTCCTCACGCTCAGGGCTTGTCGGAATTCCAATGGCAGCGGCCTACGCCTCATCCAAGGCCGCCGTCCGCAACCACACCAAGAGCGTGGCCCTATACTGCGCCGGTCAGGGCCTGAACATCCGGTGCAACTCAATTCACCCTGCGGCCGTGATGACACCGATGTGGGAGCCGATGTTGGGAAATGGCCCGGATCGCAAAGATCGTGAAGCCGCGCTGGTCAAAGAAACGCCCATGCAACGCTTTGGCAGGGCCGAGGAGGTAGCCGCGCTCGCAGTCCTGCTCGCATCTGACGAGGCAACTTATATGACTGGGGCCGAACTGAACATCGATGGCGGCATTCTTGCAGGATCAGCCGCAGCACCGGGAAGCTAGAATAACGGGCTATGGGATGACCGAACCTTTTTGGTTCATTGCACCCATTATGATGGAAGATAGTAAAGGTCGAACTTCCACCGACCAGTTCTGTGGCACACCCGGCAAACGCGTCAAAACCTTGGATCATTTGGGAAGAGTTCGGCCCAAATGATCGATGACGGCAATTGGCGCAAACCGATCAATCTATGCGTTGAAGATCGTCGCTAAAAACTCAAGACGCACCCAGACGGAAAAGGCCCTCCCGGTTCGGAGAGGGCCTGTTTTCATTACCATCGATAGTCGCGACGGTCTCGCCATTCGCGATGTTCGCGCCAATCTCTGCGCTCGCGCCATTCTCTGCGGGCCTGACGTTCACGCCACTCCCTGCGGGCTTCCCAGCGATTACGTCTGTCCCAGCCGCGCTCATATCTCGGCGGTCCATTGGGCCGGCAATATCCGCGCGGCGATAGATGAAAGCCGCGTCCGCAAGCATAGTCCACACTTTGAACGTTGGATGCCAGGGGTGCGGCCGGTTGACCGACAGGCATCGCGTTCGCGCCACTGCCGAACAGGGCACCGAGAATTATTCCAGCGCTTAAAATCATCTTACGCATTTCATCTCCCTCCTTCCGGGATGGAGGGATTTAGCGCCCTTGCCGGTGAACTGTGGCTGAATGAATCTTGATGTTTTCGTGGCAAAAACTCCACAATTGTGGCAGATACCGGCTTCGCGTTCCGATCACTGCGAAAGGGTGAAGCGGCGTCAAGGCGGCGCGGCTCACTGCCCCGCCCCAGTCAATGCAGACCTGTTATTCTTTTATGTGCCAGTGGTTTGAAGGGGCGAGATGTATCCCCTCCGGTTGCAGTCCCGCGGTTTTCGTCATAGTCCTCAAGCGAATGAGGAGACGGTGATTGAACCCCAATCTGGACACAAAGCCCGAACCAAAGCCAAAGAGCAAACGCCTCATCTGGCCTTGGGTGCTGTTGGCCGTTCTAACGCTTGCAGCCGTTCTCACGCTTGCGGGCATCTATATTTACAGGGAGCTGACGTCGACGGCCGAGGATCTGGCTCGAACCTGGCGCGACCTCGTGCAATTGTTCTGGCTGATAATGCCGGACCGTCAGCCCTAGTCTTGGGTAACAGAAAGGCGCTAGTGGCAAAGCCTGAGCGCAGCATGGAATCCCAAAAAAATTGAAGAGTTTGCGGCGGCGGTGTATCGGATCGCAAACTCTGTTTTTGGGAACCTGAATGCAACCGTCTTTTAGATTGCCGCCGCTGGAGGCGCTTGTTGTTTTTGAGGCAGCGTCCCGTTTGGGCAGCTTCTCCCGCGCGGGCAACGAGCTGGGCCTGACGCAGAGCGCCGTCAGCCGGCAGATCGGCAAGCTGGAAGCGTTCATTGGCTCCAAGCTTTTCGAGCGCGTGCCGACAGGCGTGCGACTGACGACCATCGGCGAAAACTACTCGATCGATATATCGCGGCTGATCCTCGATATCGCAAGTGTCACGGACGGCGTCCGCTCGTGGACCGGCGCCAGCCAGATCACCATCGCCTGCTCTCGCGGGATTGCGGATCAATGGTTCATGCCTCGCCTGCAGAAACTGAAAAGCGATATCCCGGGCATCGAATTGCGGGTGCGGGTAACTGACGATGTGGCGCATCTGCGTCTGGATGAATTCGACCTGGCTATTTTCTATCGCAAGGAAAGACCGATTGGCGTCTGGCTATCGGAACTCGGCCAGGAGGAGGTCGTCCCCGTTTCTGCCCGCGGCATGACCAATCTTATGGAGCAGAGGGCACCGGTTTTGATATCCATCGAAGATTCGATGCGGGAATGGCAGGATTGGAGCGACTGGTGGCGCTCGTCACACCTGTTGCCGCCACAGGATGCAATCCAGTGGAAACTCGGAGACTATGGCCTCTGCGTCGCGGCGGCATCGCAGGGGCTTGGTGCAACGCTTGGGTGGACCTGGCTCATCCGCGACCAACTGGATAGCGGAGCGCTCGTTCCTGTGCATTCCCATGCCATGCGCTCGGAAGGCAAATTTTACCTGATGCGACCGGCAGATCGCCACCAGCGTAAAATTGTGCGCGAGGTTTCCGATTGGCTGATTGCAGACAACCATAAAACCGCGCGCTGAAACCCGTCATGCCTGCGCAGGAGGTGTCTTGCGGCGCCGGTCCAGGAGGAACCGCGCGTAGCCGATGATGGTGAACAGCAGCCAGGCGACCTGTGAAATCAGCGAGCCGAGGTTGAAATTCCATATCAGCGAGTAGATCAGAAACACGCCACCCA
This sequence comes from Rhizobium sp. AN68, assembly GCF_030758035.1. Classification (NCBI taxonomy): domain Bacteria; kingdom Pseudomonadati; phylum Pseudomonadota; class Alphaproteobacteria; order Hyphomicrobiales; family Rhizobiaceae; genus Rhizobium; species Rhizobium sp. AN68. Next base: position 202,734 of record NZ_JARWMI010000002.1, read on the forward strand.
GAACATTTAAGAGAGTGTAGCGCCAGTCTTCTATCGTCAGAAGTCGCAGCTGCAACAGGGCATAGGCGAAGAGATAAAAAAACGCTCCTGCAAGGCCGACAAGATCCGCTAGCCCCATTTGTATCCACTCCATAAACACGCCCGCCCGGCGAGCGCCTGCTACACCGGACCCGCTCCGGCGCATCCCTTTACTCCGCTTCGCAGATAACCGGATGCGCTCAGATTTCATGACCCCATGCGCAAAAATCATACCCCCCTGCGCGCATCGGTATCTAGTGCCGAACCGTCGAGTACGATACGCCACTGCCAGCCGCGCCTCGTCCGGCCCCGATAAAAAACAGGGAACCCAAACATGACATCCTCCCCCTTTTCCTTCTCGCTCGACCGGCGGCATTTTCTTGCCGGCGCGGCCAGCCTCGCGGCGCTTTCTGCCGGTTTCATCACAGACGCCAGTGCGCAAGGCGCGGACACACCGAAGAAGGGTGGCGTTTTGAAATTGGGTATCGGCGGCGGCAGCACCACGGATAACCTCGATCCCCGCATCCTGAAAGGCTGGGTGCCGGTCAATCAGGCCTTCATGATCATGAACGGCCTTGTCGAGATCGATGCCAGCAATCACGCTGTGCCTGAATTGTTCGAAAGCTGGGAAGCGCAGCCCGGCGCCGTGGAGTGGGTCTTCAAGCTGCGTCAGGGTGTCACCTTCCACAATGGCAAGACCCTGACGGTGGAAGACGTCATCTACTCCATCAACCTGCACCGTGGCGAAACCACCTCTGCGGCACGCTCGGTTGCGTCTGCGCTTAAGAGCGTCGACAAGCTTTCCGACACCGAGGTCAAGATCGTCCTCGAAAGCGGCAATGCCGACCTTCCTTACATCCTGTCCGACTACCATTTCCTCGTTGTGCCCGAAGGCTGGACGGATTTCAACAAACCTGTCGGCACCGGGCCATTCGTGTTCGAAAGCTACGATCCGGGCGTTCGTTCGCGCTTTACCCGTAATCCGAATTACTGGAAGCCGAATGCCGCTCACGTTGACGCCGTGGAAGTCATCGTCATCAACGATATCGCCGCACGCACCAATGCCATGATGTCGGGTCAGGTCCATGCGATCAACCAACTCGACTTCAAGACAGTAGACCTGCTGCGCCGTAACCCCAACCTCAACATCGTCCAATCGGCTGGCGGCCAGCACTTCACATTCCTGATGGATTGCACGCAGGCGCCATACAAGGACAACAATATCCGCCTTGCCATCAAGCACGCCATCGACCGCGAGCAGCTTTTGAAAACCGCGCTGCGTGGCTACGGCCGCATCGGGAACGATCATCCGATCCCGAGTTCTGACCGCTTTTATGCCGCGGATCTGGCGCAGCGTCCCTACGACCCCGACAAGGCGAAGTTTTATCTGAAGCAGGCTGGCCTCGATACGCTCAAGGTAGAGATTTCCGCTTCCGACGCCGCCTTCTCCGGCGCTGTGGATGCAGCGGCGATTTTCCGCACGAGTGCGGCCAAGGGCGGCATCGATGTTTCTATCAAGCGCGAACCCGCCGATGGCTACTGGGACAACGTCTGGATGAAAGCTCCATTCTGCATGTCATACTGGGGCGGACGCCCGACAGCAGACCAGATGCTGACCATCGCTTACCAGTCCACCTCGGCGCAAAATGATACGCACTGGAAGAACGAAAACTTCGACAGGAAACTCATCGAGGCGCGTGCACTTCTCGATGATGCGAAGCGCAAGGAAATCTATGCCGAGCTTCAGGCGCTCATCTCCAATGAGGGCGGCGCCATGATCCCGATGTTCGGAGATTATCTGGATGCGACATCCAAGAAACTGAAGGGCGTGACCACGCATCCGATGTTCAACTTCATGGGTGCCCGTCTCGCTGAAAAGGTCTGGTTGGACGCATAATGACTAAGCTTATCCTGAAGCGCATTGCTTTGGGTATTTTGACGCTTCTGCTGGTGTCGGCGCTTATTTTCGCCGGCACTCAGCTTCTTCCCGGAGATGTGGCGTCGGCAATACTCGGACAGAATGCGACGCCTGAATCTCTCGCCGTGCTGCGCGCCGATCTCGGTCTGGAGCAGCCCCTTCTGCAACGTTATCTTTCCTGGCTCGGCGGTTTCGTAACCGGCGACCTTGGAAATTCGCTGGCAAACCACCAGCCTGTCGCAGCTCTCCTATGGCCGCGGTTCTGGAACACCATGGCGCTGGCGCTGTATGCCGCCGTCGTGTCCGTTCCGGTTGCCGTGCTTCTGGGTCTGTTCAGTGCCATCTGGCGCGGCAGCCTGTTCGATCGGGCTGTCAACATCGTTGCGCTGGGCTTTGTTTCCCTTCCGGAATATTTTCTGGGCCTGTTGCTGATCCTTTTCGTGTCCGTGCAGTACAATCTTTTGCCGAGCCTTGCTGACACTTATCCGGGCATGGGCTTTGCGGATTGGCTGAAAGCCACCACGCTTCCTGCTCTGACGCTGGTTCTGGTGACTGTGGCGCAGATGCTGCGCATGACCCGCACCGCCGTTCTTGCGGTGATGGATCAGGCCTATGTCGAAACAGCCTATCTCAAGGGATTGCGGACCAAACGCGTGGTTCTCCGCCACGCGCTTCCCAACGCCGCGGCCCCGATCGTCAACGTCGTATCGTTCAACATCGCCTATCTCATCACCGGTGTGGTGCTGGTAGAGGCCGTGTTCAACTATAACGGCCTTGGCCGCTTCATGGTCGATGCCGTTTCGAAGCGGGACCTTCCGTTGGTACAAGCGGCAGCCCTCGTTTTCGGCGCAACCTACGTCATTCTAAACATCATTGCCGATGTGTCGGCAATTGCGCTTAACCCGCGCCTGAGGCATCCCCGATGAAAATGCTCCGCACCATCACCCCAACCGCATGGGTCGGTCTTTTCATCATCTCGGTCAACATCGTCCTGTTCGCAGCCGGTCCGCATATTGCGCCTTTCGGGCAGGAGGAGATCGTCGGTTCGCCTTTCGATCCGCCTTCGGCAATACACTGGTTTGGCCTTGATCAGAACGGACGCGACATGCTGTCGCGCCTTTTGGCCGGTGCGCAAATCTCCATCGGCGTTTCGCTGGCGGCGTCCCTGCTCTCCTTCACAATCGGGATCACGCTTGGTTTCATCGCGGCCATCTTCGGCGGCTGGCTCGATATGGTGCTTTCGCGCATCGTCGACACTGTCATGTGTATTCCAGTGCTGATCTCGGCTCTTGTCGTGCTGCAGGCGCTAGGCTCGTCCATCCCCGTGCTGATAGTGACCATTGCGCTTCTGGATTCCACCCGCGTCTTCCGTCTGGCGCGCATTGTCGCCCAGGGCGTGAATGTGCTGGAATATGCCGAGACCGCGCGCCTGCGCGGAGAAGGCCTGATCTGGCTGGTGTTCAGGGAGATACTGCCCAATGCCCTGCCGCCGCTCATTGCGGAATTCGGCCTGCGTTTCTGCTTCACCTTTCTGTTCGTGGCCGGTCTGTCCTTTCTCGGGCTTGGCGTTCAGCCGCCTTTCGCAGACTGGGGCGGCATGGTGAAGGACAACCAGCAGGCCATTCTTTACGGCCTCTACGCACCGCTATATCCGGCCGCTGCCATCGCTGTTCTCACCATCGGCGTCAATCTCGTCGTGGACTGGCTGCTGGCTGGCCGCAGCGCAATTCAGGGAGCAGACCGATGACTAACAATGAGGTCCTGCAAATTCGCGGCCTGAAAGTTGCCGCACCGAATGGAGCAATTCTAGTTGATGGTATCGATCTGGATCTCAAGCGCGGTGAGGTCAAAGGGCTGATCGGTGAATCCGGCGCCGGTAAATCCACCATCGGGCTTGCCGCCATGGGATATGGCCGAAACGGTTGCCGAATCGTTGGTGGAGAAATCGTCGTGAATGGCGTTTCGCTGATGACGGTCGATCGCGCCGGTCGTGAGGCGGCGCGCGGTGCGCGCATCGCCTATGTGGCGCAAAGTGCAGCTGCGGCGTTCAACCCTGCCATGAAGATTGGCGAACAGATTATCGAGGGGCCGCTTTACCACGGCGTCATGAACCGGCGGGAAGCCGAAGCCTGGATGCTGGAACTGCTGCAAGCGCTGCAACTTCCCGATTATCAGAATTTCGGCGACCGTTACCCGCATCAGGTCTCCGGTGGGCAGTTACAGCGTGCGATGGTGGCCATGGCAATGTCATGCCGCCCTGACATACTCGTGCTGGACGAACCCACAACGGCACTCGATGTCACCACGCAGATTGAGGTCCTGGCCCTGCTCCGCAGTCTCATCCAGCGCTACAATACCGCCGCCCTCTACATCACGCATGACCTTGCCGTCGTCGCGCAGATTGCTGACAGCATCATGGTCTTGCGCCATGGCAAGAAGGTAGAGGCCGGTTCTGCCGAGGATATCCTCGAGCACCCGCAGGAAGACTATACGCGCCGTCTTGTTTCCGAACGCCAAGCCAGCATGTCCGGCGGATCCGTCCAGAACAGGGGTGGTGAAATCCTGCTCGAAGCGCGTGACGTCACCGCCTACTACGGTCGCAAGAAGGTGCTGGACAACGTTCACTGCGAAATCCGAAAGGGCGAAACACTGGCAGTCGTGGGTGAATCCGGTTCGGGAAAATCCACTTTGGCCAGGGTTATCGCCGGGTTGCCGCCGCAATCCTCCGGTGTCGTTTCGCTGGCTGGACACCGGCTTGCGGACAAGTACTCCAGGCGTTCGCGCGAAGATCTGCGCCGTATCCAGCTCGTCTACCAGCTTCCGGATGTGGCGCTCAATCCACGCCACACCGTCGGCGAGATCATCGGCCGTCCCATGTCGTTCTATTTCGGAATGAATGACGATGAGCGCGCCTCCGAGGTGAACCGGTTGCTGGACCTGATCGGTCTGCCCCGGGAGTTTGCAGAGCGCCTGCCAAAAGCGCTTTCCGGGGGGCAGAAGCAGCGCGTGTGTATCGCACGCGCACTTGCAGCAAGACCCGATCTTATCATCTGCGACGAGGTGACATCGGCACTTGATCCTCTCGTGGCGGAAGAAATTCTCAGACTGTTGCGCTCGTTGCAGGATGAACTGGGCGTCTCCTATCTGTTCATCACCCATGACCTCGGCGTCGTTCGCCGGCTGGCCGACAGGACGATGGTGATGCAGCATGGCCGCATTGTCGAAACCGGCACGACCAAGGAGGTTTTTGCACCTCCTTACCAACCCTATACCGAACAGCTCATCACCTCGGTCCCCGAACTGCGGCGCGACTGGCTGGATGGCGTGCTGGCAAAACGTGGCCTCCCCGCCGCATGATCTGCGGGGCGGTTCACTCTTTGATGGGAGCCGCCTCGCATTCTTTCATTGTTGTCTCCCGGCAAAGCGATGCCCGCTTCAAATGACCCGACTGGAATACCCCAAATGACAATACGTGTTGAAGAACATATCTGGATTCCCATGAGCGATGGCGTACGCCTTGGTGCTCGCCTTTGGCTGCCGGAGGGCGCGGAACAATCGCCGGTTCCCGCCATTCTCGAGTATATTCCCTATCGCAAGCGAGACGGAACCCGCGGGCGCGACGAGCCGATGCACGGCTATTTTGCCAGCCAGGGATATGCCGCAATTCGCGTGGACATGCGCGGCACCGGCGAATCCGATGGCCACATGGCAGACGAATATCTGAAGCAGGAACAGGACGACGCACTCGAGGTGATTGACTGGATTTCCCGCCAGCCGTGGTGCAGCGGCAATGTCGGCATGATGGGCAAGAGCTGGGGCGGCTTCAACGGCCTGCAGGTGGCCGCCCGCCGTCCGCCGGCACTGAAAGCTGTCATCACCGCCTATTCGACGGACAACCGTTATACCGACGACATTCACTACATGGGCGGCCTGCTGCTGAACGACAATCTGTGGTGGGGCACCATCATGCTTGCTTATCAGAGCCGTCCGCTTGATCCGGAGATCGTTGGCGACACGTGGCGCGACAGCTGGATCGAGCGCCTGGAGAAGCTCCCCTTCTTTCCCGCACTCTGGCTGGAACACCAACGTTACGACGATTACTGGAAACACGGCTCGGTCTGCGAAGACTGGAGCGCCATTGAATGCCCGGTCCTTGCCATCGGCGCATGGGCGGACAGCTATACCAATGCCGTCCCGCGGCTTCTGGAGAACCTTCAGGTCCCGCGTCGCGGCATCATCGGTCCGTGGGGCCATATCTACCCCCAAGATGGTGTTCCCGGTCCCGCAATTGGCTTCCTGCAGGAAGCAACGCGCTGGTGGGACCATTGGCTGAAAGGCAAGGACACCGGCGTCATGGACGAGCCGATGCTGCGCGCCTTCGTCAGCGACACGATCGAACCGACCGGTACGCGCACGACGACGCAAGGCCGCTGGGTGGGTGAAGCGACATGGCCTTCGCCTGAAATCGCAACTCGCTCACTTTACCCCGGTGCAGCGAAGGAACTGCGCGATACGGCAGGCGAACCGGCAATTCTCAGCATTCGTTCGCCGCAAAGCCACGGCAAGGCGGGCGGGGAATGGATGGCGACCGGATGCCCCGGCGAACATCCAACCGATCAGCGGCTCGACAACGGTGGCGCGCTCGTTTTCGAAACCGCCTTGATGGAAGAGGATTTCGATATTCTCGGTGCGCCGGTAGCGCGTCTGCGCATTGCCGCAGATTGCCCTGTCGCGCAGATTTCACTGCGCCTCAACGACGTCTTGCCGGATGGCCGTGTCACACGTGTCAGTTATCAGGTTTTCAACCTGACCCACCGCGATAGCCACGAAAATCCGGAAGCGTTGGAACCCGGCAAATTTTACGATGTCGCAATTAAGCTCAATGACTGCGGTTATCGTTTTGCCAAAGGGCACCGGCTGCAACTCGCCATCGCTACGGCCTACTGGCCGATGGTATGGACATCGCCTTACGATGCGACGATCAGCGTTTCCGTTGCAGAAAGCGCGCTTGACCTGCCCGTGCGTGCCACCGGTGACGACAAGCCTGTGCGTTTCGAGGCCCCTGCCCACGGCCCATCGACACCCATGACGCAGGTCGATCCCGGCACGGTCCGCCGCTGGACCGAACAGGACCATGAGACGGGTATCAACACCTATGTCACGGAAGGCGTGGGCGGCTTGTTCGGCGAGGGCGTGTTGCGGTTTGACGACATCGACACCGAACTCAGCCATAGCCTGCGGCGTGAATTGACCATTCGCGACGGAGATCCCCTCTCCGCGAAATACGTCCTCACCCAGACATATGAAATTGGCCGCGATGGGTGGCGCATCAAGATCGAGAGCCGCACCGAGATGCGCTCCGACAGGGAGAATTTCTACCTGACCGGAGAACTTTCGGCACTCGAAAATGGCAGCCTCGTCAAAACCCGGAAGTGGGTTGAGCGCTACAAACGCGACCTCATCTGATGTTGCATGGCCCCTGCAGCTATTTGCGGGGGCCTAAAACATGCCATTGTCTCGGTACCGTATCTGTCAGCTTTCCTGTTCAGGAGCGATCAATGTCACGGTTGGGAAATAGGATCGATATCGGCCTACGTCTCGTGTCAGAAGCGGGAGACCTTGAACCGCGGCATGAGCCCCAATAAAAAAGTCTGGCAAAACTCCTGTGCGGGATCCGCCCACACGGCGATACTGCGTGAAGACCTTCCCGCTAAAAACAATGCAGAGCGAGTAAAAGGGATGGCCAAGCACAACTTTTTGTCGAGACGCAAAAATTAGAAAAACTAATAGTTGACGCAACCGTGCAAGCACGCTATAACGAACCATCGAATTTGCTTGCTTAGCTTTGCTTGTTGCGCGATTGGCACCGCGTTCTGAACGAACCTTTCCTTTCAAAATCGCTATCAATGTTCGCAGCGCTTTTTAGTGCTGTGGGTCCTCTATCGCTATGAAAGGGTTCATCATGACCACTGGCACAGTTAAATGGTTTAATTCCAGTAAAGGCTTCGGCTTCATTCAGCCTGACAACGGCGGCACAGATGCCTTCGTTCATATCTCCGCCGTTGAGCGGGCTGGTATGCGCGAACTCGTCGAAGGCCAGAAGATCGGCTTCGACCTGGAACGCGACAACAAGTCCGGCAAAATGTCGGCCTGCAATCTGCAGGCTGCCTAACGGGTTTTGCTTCCCTTTGACCACGGATGTACTGGCACTGCCGGAAGCACCCCGAACCAATCAAGGCCAGGCAAATTGCCTGGCCTTTTGTTTTCCGCTCGCATGCCGAGCCTTATCACCGGAACACCCATGACAGAAAAATACAGTATCTCGCGCCAGAAGGCCGAGGTTGCCTTCAGCAACATCCAGACGCCGTTCTTCGCAAAGGACAAAGCGCTCGACGAGCTTGATTCGATCACGCAATCCCGCGACGCCAAGACCTTGCGGCTTCGGGAAGCACGTCTTGCAAAGGAACAGTCTGATCGCATTTCTGCGACATCCGCTCTTCTTGCCAAGCGTGCCCGTGCACGATGATGGTTTTGACGGCATCGTCAGAACCGGTGCCTGAAGCCAATTCGCATCAGACGGCTTCCTGACCATCCCGGTATATACAGACGCCGGGCCTTGAGCTGTTGCATGCCTGTCAACTCCCAGGCAAGCTTACGTTCCAGCTGCCCAAGCGCGGCGCCAGTTATATTAAATCACTAAATTGGAATTATATTTAAAAACCGAAGCTATCGGCGATTACGTCTCGCTCCAGGTCATCGTGTAACGCGTTCCCTTGGCCTGTTCCGGGTGCGTATGCGTTTGCTCGACGCGAGCACCAATGTTCTGAGCCATTGCCATAATCAGCTTTGTTCCGAGGCCAGTTCCACGCGGAGATGCGCCGGGCTTTGAACCGACACCATCATCTTCGACAACGAGAACAAATTGCCGATTTTCTTCCGAAAGTCCGACGCGAACCGTGCCGGATTGATCTGGATAAGCGTACTTCAGCGCGTTGGTCAGCAGCTCGGTAATGATGACACCCAGAGCTACGGCATGGTCTGCCTTGAGGCTGATGTCACAAAGCGATGTTTCGACGGTAATGGACGAAGATCCTGGAACCGCCTGAAACAACCCATCGATGATCGACGTCAGGTACGAATTGAGCGATACCAGACCTATATTGTCGGTATTGTAAAGGCTGCGGTGAACGCCGGCGATCGCCGAAATCCTGCTTTGGGTTTCCAGCAATGCGACTTCGGCTTCCTCAGACTTGATGGTGTTTATCTGCAGGCGGATCATGGCGGATACCAGCGAGAGGCTGTTGGCGACCCGATGGTTCATCTCCTTCACCATCATTTCCGCATGTTCCTTGGCCTTCACCAGTAACCGGTCGGATTCCTCCTTCGTCTGACGCAGACGATGGTTTTCCAGCGACTGATCGATAGCCGTAAGCAACAGCGGGAAAAAGTCGTCACCGACATTCTTTATGACGTAGTCGGCGGCACCCGCCTTGAGGGCGTCGATCGCGATCTGGGCTTCGTTCGATCCCGTTACATAAAGAACGGGAACCCGCCGCGGCAAGGACTGAATCGCGGCAAGGAACTCCATTCCCGTCGATGTCTGGAAGTAATGGTCCAGAACGACGATATCGAACTGCTCGTCTTGAAACATCTTGAGCCCGGACGCCACGGATGCGGCATGGACCACCTCCATTCCGTGACGACCAAGGATCCGGCTGGAAAGCCGCGCCAGAGCCGGATCATCATCAACATACAAAACGCGCAATGCCATCATGCCTTCAAGGTACTTGAATTACGGAGAAGAACAGGCCGAGGTTCTTTATCGCACTCGCAAAGCCTTCGTAGTCGACCGGCTTGGTTATATAGACATTTGCACCAAGGTCATAACATTTCTGAATCTCGGTTTCGTCATCCGTCGTCGTCAAAACGACCACCGGCAAACGGCGCGTATATTCGTTACTCTTGATCTCCTCGAGAATTCGGATACCCGACATATCAGGGAGGTTAAGATCGAGCAAAACGAGAAGATATCGATCTTTGCTGACAACGCCATCGCGGTTTTCACCGAGGATGTAGTCGAGTGCCTTTGCACCGAGCGTAAAGGGCATGATCTCGTTGTTCACACCTGCGCGACGTACGTTCTTCTCGATCAGCCGAGCATGACCTTCGTCATCCTCGATCATAATGATCGTTACCTCTTGACCGGTTGCCTTCATTTTTCGCCTTCTTTCGTCACTTTTCTGAGATCGCTCGGCAGCAGCAACGTAAATGTACTGCCTTTGCCAAGTTCGGAACTCACCTTAATGTCTCCTCCTAAACTTCTTATTAGCGACCGAACATGGGCAAGGCCGATGCCTTCCCCCGGCTGATCCTGATCACCGGCGCGGCGAAAGAGTTCGAACACCCGTTCCAGATCATGCTCGCCAATGCCGCGCCCGTTGTCGCTGACTTCGATGCTGATGGCACCCCGCCCGGACGGATAAGCACGGGCAGTCAATCGCAGCGGTCGTCCCGGCATCTGGTATTTCACCGCATTGTCGAAAAGATTGCCAAGGATTTGGTCGAGAGAGATACGATCCGTCACGACTGTCAGCTTTGATGTCTCGACACTGATCTCGCCGCCATTGGCATTGATCTGGTGACGAACCGTCTCGGAGAGCGATGACAGCAATGTCTCTATGTCGACTTTTTCCGGCTGCAGCTTTCGCTGACCATCGCGCGATATCTTCAAGATCGCATTGATCAGCTGGTCCATCTTGCGTGTCGAAGAGCGGATGAAACTGATCGCCTCGGGAAGATCTTCCTCGACAGCCAGTCTGGCATCCCGAACCACGTCGTCGGAAGGCATTTTGCCGTCTGCGAGCACATAGGCGGTGACCGGCTTCAGGGACGTATCGAATTCCGAGAGGAACCCCATGATATTGACGAGCGGCGCACGCAAATCATGCGTGACGATATAGGCGAAGCGCTGAATTTCCTGATTGGCGCTGCGAAGATCACGGGTTCTTTCCTGAACCCGCTCCTCCAGATGGCGATTTAGCTCGTCAACATCTTCCCGAGACCGGTTCAACGCACGGATATATGTGAAAACCAGAAAGATTGAACCGCCGACAACAAGCAGGATCGCCAGCGTGCCGCCGAGCGTTACCCATTGCAATGTATTGGCGGCGCCAAGTTGGTCTCCGACGATGATGCGTAGCCGATCGTCGGTCTGCGATTGCAGCTTCGACAAGATCGCCCTGATTTCGTTCATGAACCGTTTGCCGTCATTCTCACGGACGACCTCGACTGCCTCGGTGATGCGTCCTGCCTTTTGCAGATCGATGGTTTCCTGGGTTTCAGCCAGCTTGTTGGCGACGGCATTACCGAGATCCGTCAGATCCTGCTCGTATTGCTTCTGGTCCTTCAGCACTTCGAGAAGTCTGGACTGCCTCTGCGGCAACAGGCTCAAGGCCTCCTGATAAGGGCCCAGATACTCGATGTTGTTGGTCAGCAGATAACCCCTCTGCCCCGTTTCAATGTCCTGCATCGACGTCAGGATATCGAGAATGGCTGCCCGAACACGGCGCAACTCGGCTGTTTCTTGCGAGTACCGGTTGTTCACCTGCACTAGCCACAGCGAAGTGGCGACCATTCCGGTCAATATTGCAACACCCACAGCGAGCATAAACAGACTTCGCTGAGCAAAAGGCGAAAAACTAATCACAGTTGAAAATTCCCGGCATGCACCTCATTCGCGCGCAAACTAGAATATGCGGCGCATTGAATCGAACGTTTTATTTTCGATTCATATGGGAACCACTTTTGACGACGCGCGTTGAGCAAGGCTGTAAAAGATATTCCGCTCAGAAAAGCGGATAGCGGTGCGAAACTTCACGGTTTTTCAATGCGGAATGCCAGAATTGCCTTAAACAACCTGAACCAGATGGCCCGGGGAAACGGTTTTGTAGTTTCGCGTCGGCGTTTGAAATCCCATCGGCCGAATCGGGCTTTTCAGTTCATCGTTGGATATACCGCGCTTTATTCCGCGTCGCGCCGGATCGGGTACCGGCACTGCCGACATAAGTTTCTTCGTGTAGGCATGTTGCGGATTGTCGAAAACAGCAGCGCGCGGACCGATCTCCACAATCTCACCGAGATACATCACCGCGACGCGATGGCTGACACGCTCCACCACCGCCATATCGTGGGAGATGAAGAGGAAGGCGAGATTGAGGCTCTGTTGCAGGTCGAGGAGCAGGTTGCAGACCTGCGCCTTGATCGAAACATCGAGAGCCGACACGCTTTCGTCGGCAACAATGACCTTCGGATCGAGGGCAAGCGCACGGGCAATCGCGATGCGCTGGCGCTGGCCGCCGGAAAATTCGTGAGGATAGCGGCTCGCCATGTCGGCGGTTAGACCAACCTTTTCGAGGAGGTCGGCAGTCTTTTCCTTCGCCTGCTTCGTGGTGCCCAGTTTGTGCTTGATGAAGGGTTCGGAAATCGCCGTACCCACCGTCATGCGCGGATTGAGCGACGAGAACGGATCCTGAAAGATCATCTGTACGGACTTACGCATATTGCGCAGGCCGACGGTATCGAGCCGCATCACATCGTAACCATCGAGCGAAACCTCGCCGGCCGTCGGTTCGACAAGACGCATGATCGAGCGGCCGGTCGTCGACTTTCCGCAACCGGACTCGCCGACCAGTGCAAGCGTCTCCCCCTGAAACAGATCGAAGGAGACGTTTTCGACCGCGTGGACCGCACCCGTCTGCCGGGCCAAAAGGCCGGAGCGGATGGGAAAGCGCGTCACGAGGTTCTTGACCGACAGGACAGGTGTCTGTCCGCTCGCAACCGTTTCGGCCACTTCTACCGGCTCGGTCGACAAGCCGGTTTTCATGTCGAGGACCGGAAAGCGCGTCGGCCACTGCCGGTCGCGCATCGAGCCGAGCTTCGGCACCGCCGAAAGCAGCGCCCGCGTATAGGGATGCTTGCCGCGCTGGAATATATCCCCGGTCGGTCCGGTCTCGACCTCATCGCCGCGGAACATGACAATGGTGCGGTCGGCGATCTCCGCCACGACGCCCATATCATGAGTAATGAAGAGGACCGACATGCCCTCCTCTTCCTGAAGCAGTTTGATCAGATCGAGAATCTGGCCCTGAATGGTGACGTCGAGCGCGGTCGTCGGTTCATCGGCGATCAGCAGTTTCGGCCGGGAAGCGAGCGCCATTGCGATCATCACGCGCTGGCGCATGCCACCGGAAAACTGATGCGGATACTCGTCGAAGCGACCGGCCGCGTTGGGAATACGAACCTTTTCGAGAAGCCGGACCGTCTCCGCCCTTGCCTGCTGCTTCGAAAAGCCCTTGTGCCGGATGAGGACCTCGGAAATCTGGCGGCCGATCGTGAAGATCGGATTGAGCGACGTCATAGGCTCCTGAAATATCATCGAGACGTCGTTGCCCCGCACGCCCCGCATGTCCTTCTCGGAAAGCGCCAGAAGATTGCGCCCGCTCAAGAGAACTTCACCCTCAATCCGGCTGAAAGCGGGGCTAAGCAGGCGCATGATGGACAGCGAGGTGACGGACTTTCCCGAACCGGACTCACCGACAATCGCGACGGTTTCGCCCGGAGCGACATCGAAGGAGACGTTACGGACGACGCTCTTCCAAGCATCATCGACGAGAAAAGAAGTGGTCAGGTTTCTAACGGAGAGAACAGGTGTCGTATTCATGATGTCATCGTCCCACAGCATAGGCCTGCATCAGTCGCGGGGTTGCGGCGGCCCGCAGCAGGCCATCGGCATCCCGCTTTGCGGCAGTCAGGCGCCCCACCGACCACGCATCGGCAACGGTGACCTTGTGTCCGCGGCGGCGAAGCTCCTGCAGCGTGATATCACCCACGGTGCTTTCCACCATGATCTCGGCCGGCGAACTGGTGCGCGGATAAAACGAGCCCGGAAAATGCGAGGTATGGAACAGCGGCATGTCGATGGCCGCCTGCAGGTTCTTGCCGTGATGCGCATAACGCAGGAAGAAGGGCAGCTGCCACTGATCCTGCTGATCGCCGCCCGGAGTACCGAACACCATGGAAGGGCGTCCCCGATGCAGCGCGAGCGAGGGTGTCAACGTGGTGCGCGGGCGTTTTCCCGGTGCAAGCGAGGTCGGCAGGCCTTCCTTCAACCAGAACATCTGGGCGCGGGAATTGAGCGCAAAGCCCAATCCCGGAACGATTGGCGATGATTGCAGCCAGCCGCCGGACGGCGTGGTTGAGACCATGTTGCCCCAGCGGTCTATGACATCGATATGCACGGTATCGCCGCGTTTTTCTGTAAGATGCGACATGGTAGGCTCGTAGACGGTGCCCTTGCCGCTCATTTCGGCGAGCATGGCCATGGTGGCGTCCACCTGCTTCTCGTAACCCGGCACGATGCCGGGACGCAGATCGAGGGATGCCTCGGTGCCAATCAGTTTACGACGCCCGGCATTGTAGCCTTCAGAGAGAAGATATTCCGTCGGAATCTGGCCGAAATCAGGATCGCCGTAATAGACCTCACGGTCGGCAAAGGCGAGCTTCATGGCCTCAACGATGGTGTGGATGAAATCGGGGCCGGACGGGTCCATGGCCGCAAGATCGAAGCCGTTCAACAGGGCGAGCGACTGCAACAAAACCGGTCCCTGCCCCCAGGCAGGCGTCTTTGCAATCGTCCAGTCATGATAATCAAGCGTCTGCGGCGCCTCGATGGTCGCGCTCCAGTCCGCCATATCCTGCGCCGTCAACACGCCCTTGTGCTTGGTGCCGCTTGCATCCATGACTTCAGCGGTCTTGACGTAAGTGTCGATGGCTTCCGCTACGAAACCCCGATAGAAAGCGTCGCGTGCAGCTTCAATCTGGTTTTCGCGACCCGAACGCGCTTCGGATTCAGTGACGATCCGCTTGTAGGTTTCCGCAAGTACAGGATTCCTGAAAAGGGCGTGCGGCTCGGGTGCGGCACCACCCGGCAGCCAGGTCTCATAGGATGTCGGCCATTCCTTCTCGAAGAATTCTGCAAGCCCCTTGATGGTGGCGGAAACGCGCGGCAGGGTCGGATGTCCGTATTCGGCATAATAGATGGCCGGTTCCAGCACCTCGCGCACGCTCATCGTGCCGTAGTCGCGCAGCATCAGCATCCAGCCATCGAAGGCTCCGGGAATGACGGTTGCAAGCAGACCATCGCCGGGGATCAGCTTAAGCCCCTCCGAGGTATAGTGCTCGATGGTCGCGCCACTCGGAGCAGGCCCCTGCGCGCAGATGACTTCGACCTTGTCCTTCTTCTTTGAATAAAAGACGGCAGGCATGTCGCCGCCGGGGCCACAGAGATGCGGTTCGACGATCTGCAGCACGAAGCCGGTGGCAATCGCTGCGTCGAAGGCGTTACCTCCCTTTTCGAGGATTGCCATGCCCACGGCCGATGCGATCCAGTGCGTCGAGGTGACGACGCCGAATGTGCCAAGGATCTCGGGGCGTGTGGTAAATTCGGTCATTCAGTCAGTTCCTTATGAGAAATCATGCTTCGCGCGGATCGAGCGCATCACGAAGGCCATCGCCCAGGAGATTGAAGCCTATGACGACGAGGAAAATTGCAATGCCGGGCCACATCGTCATCCACGGCGCCTGGCTCAGAAAGTTCTTCGCGGTGTTCAGCATGGAACCCCACGACGGCGCCGGTGCCTGCTGGCCAAGGCCGAGGAAGGAAAGGCTCGCTTCCGCAATGATGGCGGTCGCAACCGTCAAGGTCGCCTGCACGATGATGGGAGCAAAGACATTTGGCAGGATGTATCGTGTCATGATGTCGAAGTGGTTGAGGCCAATCGACCTTGCCCCCTCGACATAATCTTCCATCTTGACCGCCAGCACCTGACCACGGGTCAACCGAACGAAAATCGGCATGGCGGAAAGCCCGATGGCGATCATCGCGTTGGTAAGGCTCGGGCCGAGGAAGGCCGCAAGGGCAATTGCCATGATGAGGAACGGCATAGCCAACAGCGCTTCGGTGATGCGCGATATGACCATATCCACCCAGCCACCGAAATAACCGGCGATCAACCCGAAGGGTACGCCGATGACCACCGCGATCATGACGGAGACAACACCCGCCATCAGCGAGGCGCGCGCGCCATAAATCATGCGCGAAAGGATATCACGGCCAAGATCGTCGGTGCCGAGCCAGTGGGCGGCGGACGGCGCCTTGCGGATGGCCGACCAGCTGGTCGCGATAGGGTCAGAAATCGGCAGGATCGGTGCTGCAACGGCAAGTACCGTGAAGAAAAGCACGATAATCAGACCGGCCAGCGCCGATTTGTTGCGCTTCATTTTCTTCCAGGCGCGGCTTTCCTGCCGCGGCACCGGTACGGACAGGTTTTGATCGAGAGCGGTCATGATATCAGGCCTCAGATCGTCGCCTTGAGGCGAGGGTTAAGCAGGACATAGGCAATGTCCGCCAGCAGGTTCATGAGGATGAAGCCGACCGCGGTGCAGAGCACGATGCCCTGGACGACGGCGTAATCGCGGGTGAAGACCGCATCGACGGTCATCTTGCCGAAGCCGGGAATGGTGAATATCTGCTCCGTCAGAACCGCACCGGCCAGCAACTCACCGAAAAGCAGTGCCAACAGCGTGATCACGGGCAGAAGCGCATTGCGAAAACTGTGCGACAGGATGATTTCGCGCGGCGAAAGCCCCTTGGCGCGGGCGGTGCGGATATAGTCTGAACTCAAAACCGCAACCATTGCCGAACGCGTGTGGCGCATCAACGTTGCCGCAAGCGCATTGCCGAGCACGAAGGCGGGCATGATCATCGTCTCGATGGAGCGAACGGGGTCGACGAATATCGATTCATATCCGGATGCCGGCAGCCAGCCGAGCTTCACTGAAACCAGCAGAATAAGCATGATACCGAGCCAGAAATTCGGGATCGACAGGCCGGAAAGCGCCACGATATTGGCGGTGTAGTCGATCCATGTGTTTTTCTTGACGGCGGCCAGAATGCCGATCGGAATACCGATGACCATCGCAAAGAACATCGCCATCACAGCCAGCTGGATGGTGACCGGCAGCTTCTGGCCGATCAGTTCCAGCACCGGCTGGTTGGTCCTCAGCGAAATACCGAAATCGCCGGTCACCACGCCGCCCAGCCAGTTGATGTACTGAAGCGGTACCGGGTCGTTCAGGCGATACTTCTCCCGCAGGAATTCAATCGTCGCCGGATCACGCTCCTCACCCGCCATGGCGAGAACCGGATCACCCGGCAACAGTTTCTGCAGCGAGAAGACGAAGATGGAGATGATCAAAAGCGTCGGGATCGCGACCAGCAGTCGCTTGCCGATATAGACAGGCATGGCATTGCCCCCGTTCGTGCACGTTCTGGAGGGCCGCACGGCAAGCCGTGCGGCGGATTTGAAGCGCTTAGTCCTTGCTGACGCCGAGAAGGCGGATCATGCCATCAGGCGAAGGCTCCCAGCCCTTGACCTTCTTGGAAATGGCATAGGCATAGGGCTGGTGGCCGAGATAGATGATCGGCATGTCGTCGTTTAGGATGACGCTTGCCGCATCGTATTTCTCCTTGCGGACCGCATCTTCAGTCGAGGCGCGTGCTTCGTTCAGCAGCTTGTCGACTTCAGGATTACAATATTTCACATCGTTGATGCCGCCCTTGCAGGTGACGAACTGGTGAAGATTGCCATCGGGATCGATACGACCAGACCAGTCGGAACGGCTGAGCTGATAGTTGCCGGCGGTCTGTTCGGAAAGAAGCGTCGCAAATTCGGTGGCCTTCAGCGTAACGTTGAAGCCAGCCTCCGCCACCATGGACTGGATCACCTGCATCATCTGCGTCTGCGTGGTGTTGTTGGCGTGCTGAAGTTCGATATCGAGCTTCTCGTAGCCAGCCTCCTTCATCAACTGCTTGGCCTTGTCGATATCGCGTGGCGGCACCGGCAGGTTCTGGTTGAACCATGGGCTTGTCGGCGGGAATGACTGATTGCCGGCCTTGGACGTACCCTCAAACACGATCTGGCCGATCGCTTCGCGGTCAATCGCATAGGAGAAGGCCTGACGCAGGCGCTTGTCCTTGCCGAGCGGATTGTCAGCGCGCGCGCCGTTGTTGATGTTGACATACATGGCCATGTAGCCCGGACCGATCACGTCCGCATAGGTCAATTTGGGGTCATTCTTGACGGATTCCGCATCGGACGCCGAGATACGTTCGGCAATGTCGAGATCGCCAGAGCGGAGGTTTGCAAGCTTCACAGTTGTATCGGGAATTGGCAGGTAGACGATCCTGTCGACCTTGATCTTGTCTTTGTCCCAATAATCCGCGAATTTTTCGAGGACGATACGGTCCTGCTGGATGCGCTCGACGAATTTGAACGGTCCGGCGCAAACCGGCTTGGAGCCGAAATTCGCGCCCAGTTCCTTGGCGGCCTTCGGCGCGACGATCATGCCCGCGCGATCTGAAAGCTGGGCAAGCAGCGTGACATCGGGCGTCTTCAGCGTGAACTTGACTTCCAGCGGCCCGGTGGCCTCAACCTTTTCAACCGAGGACAACTCACTCTTGCGGCGGGATTCCGGAAGGGTCATGTTGCGCTCGATGGTGGCGACGACGGCGGCCGCATCCAGCGTCTCGCCGTCGTGGAACTTCACGCCGTCGCGAATTTTCATCGTCAGCACCTTGCCACCCTCGGACCAGGCCCATTCGGTGGCAAGCTGGGGAACGATCTTCATGTCCTGCGAGATATCCACCAGCTTGTCGCACATGGAGGTGTAGACGATACGGCCGACGAAGGTGCGCGATTGCGCGGGATCAAGCACGTCCGCGTCATCGTTAAGGCCGATGCGCAATTCGGAAGCCATGGCTGGTGCGGTCAGAAACGCGCTTGCCAACAGCGCCGCAGTCAGTGTGTAGATTTTCTTCATGTTCGATCCTCTGGTCTGGTTTTCTTTGACTTTTGTCATTGGCCGGCCCCGAAGGCCCGGCGGGTTTTCGTCCGCGGCCTATGAGGCCGGGGTAAGCGGACTGTCGGCTTCGTTGATGCTCTTCGCCGCACGG
Source organism: Rhizobium sp. AN68 (assembly GCF_030758035.1). Taxonomy (NCBI): domain Bacteria; kingdom Pseudomonadati; phylum Pseudomonadota; class Alphaproteobacteria; order Hyphomicrobiales; family Rhizobiaceae; genus Rhizobium; species Rhizobium sp. AN68. The sequence continues at coordinate 221,741 of NZ_JARWMI010000002.1, forward strand.
TCTTCCGCAGCGCTCTCCTCCTGAAACCCGAGCGAAGTGGCGCGGATCAATCGTTCCTGATGCATGAGAAGGTGCTGGCGCATCGCCTCTCCGGCACGCGCCGGATCGCGATCGGCAATGGCATCGACGATGGCGACATGCTGTTCGAAAGACGCCTTGCCATTCGTGCCACTGCGCCGGGCAAGTTCGCGGATCGACTGCCAGGCATCGTCCTGGCGAATACGGTTCACGACATCGAAGATCGACAGGAACAGTTTGTTGCCAGCACTCTGGGCTATCTGGCGGTGGAGCGAGCCGTCCCACAATTCCTTGGCATCGGCATCCGTGCTTTCGCCGGTCTTCTTGACGAGCGCGCGCATGCGCTCCACCTCGGCGGGCTTGGCGCGCATCGCTGCAAGCTGCGCCAGTTGCGGTTCGATGCGCAGGCGGACTTCCATGATTTCCATGATATCGGTGCTGGCGACCATTTCGGTCACCTGGGTGGACCAATCGTCCGGCTTTTCACCCACAAAGGTTCCGGCCCCCTGGCGACGCCAGATAAGACCCTCGGCCTCCAAAACCTCCAGAGCACGGCGGATTGACCGGCGGCCGACATTGAAGGTCTCGGCAAATGCCCGCTCCGTCGGCAGACGGCCGTCATTCGCGAGATTCTTTGTCTGAATGTACTCGCGCAGCTTCGCCAGAGCGTAGTTTGAATTGTCGTTAGGGTTTGTCGCCAAGCCGCACCATTTGTGTGAACCAATCGAACATTGGTTCATTTGGTGAGAAATTTCGACAGACGTCAAGCCCATTTTTGAGCCTTGATTACAAGCGCTCAAAATATGGGCATACGCCGATTTTCAGGGTCGGAAATGCATGCTTTCAAGGCAAGGATGACAATGCAGGCGAGCAAATGAATTACGACCGAAATGCCACCCTTGTCCTGTACGCGTTTAAGCCAGCATTGACATCATTCGGAGCTTTTGAGTCCGTTCAAAATCTCGTAAGCCACGGCAACACGATCCTCATTGGGATAGTTTTTATTGGCCAGAATGACGATACCGAGTTTTTGCTCCGGTATGAACGCCACATAGGCGCCGAAACCGTTGGTGGAGCCGGTCTTGTTGATGAAGACATCGTCACGCGGCTTTATCGGCGGCGAAATTTCCGATACCGGCACCGTCTTGAGCAAGGCGCCGGAGTTCGTTTCGATCAGTGTTTTCAGCGCGGCTGGGTAGCCATATTGCTCCCAGATCATATCCTGCGTCATCGCGCCAACGCTGAAATATCCCGTATGAGTGTTGGCGATCGCCTGCTGGAGTTTTCCGTCCAGCTTTTCCAGCCCCATATTCGCATTGACGAAACGGATCATGTCGGTCGCCGTCGATCTGACCCCGTAAGCCTCCGATGAGAGAATGGCTGGCGTCATGCGGGCCGGTTCGCCGGTTCTCTTATAACCCTGCGCATAATCGGCCATCTTTGCCTTGGGCACCACGGTGAAGGTGCTCTTCAATCCAAGCGCCGGAAACAGTACGTCCTGCATTGCGCTGTCATAGCTTTGGCCCATGGCCTTTGCGGTGACGTATCCGAGCATTCCGATGCTGGGATTGGCGTAGGTTCTGTGCGTTCCCGCCTTGTATGCAGGCTTCCAGGCCTTAAGATAGGCCAAAAGCTGCGGCTCCGTCTTGACATTGTCCGGCACCTGCAACGGAAAGCCGCCGGCGGTGTGGGTGCCAAGATGCATCAGCGTGACATCGCCAAACGGTTTGCCCTTCATTGAGGGAAGATAGTCTTCGACCTTGCCTGATAGTGACAGTTTCCCGTGCGTCTCCGCATAGGTACTGAGCGTGACCGTAAATGTCTTGCTGATGGAACCCAGCTCGAAAAGCGTCTGCGGGGTAACCGGCTGGCCCGTAGTTTTGGACATGACACCGTAGGTGAAGACGTGGTTTTCGCCATCGACACTAATGCCAACGGCCAGACCCGGAATACCGTTCTTCTCCATCACCGGCTTGATCGCTGCATCCGTTATCGCTTTCAGCCTGGCATCATCAGCGGCAAAAGTCTGCGTGAACAGGCTCGTCGAGATCAATGTGGCCAATGCAATATGTCTGCGATTAAGTTTCATCTTTCGCGTTCTCCAAAACCTCAAGTGGATTTTCGGCGCCTGCGCCGTCCCCAGCGAAAGACGTTTAACCGCCCTACATTGCACGAACAAATCATGATATCTCGGACGAGGCATAACAAAATCTAGGTCTTGAATGGTTCGGCAATTTCTTCCACTGAACGGCTTGAGGGCATTTGAGGCATCAGCGCGGCACCTCAGTTTCACCCGCGCGGCCATAGAACTCTGCGTGACGCAGGCGGCTGTGAGCCAACAGGTGAAGGGCCTCGAAAAACGACTGGGGGTTTCCCTTTTTCAACGGCTTCCAAGAGGCCTGAAAATCACCGCGGAAGGCGAAGCCCTGCTACCGACGGTCACCAGCTCTTTCGATCAGATGGCGATCACGCTCGACAGGATCGAAGCCGGTCAGGTGCGCGAACTGCTGTTTCTGGGCGTCGTGGGAACCTTTGCCGTGGGCTGGCTGCTGCCGCGGCTGAGGGAATTTCAAAAGCGGCACCCGTTCATCGACGTGCGCGTTTCCACCAACAACAACCGCGTGGACATGGCCGCCGAAGGCCTGGATTTCGCCATTCGATTCGGCCAGGGCTCCTGGCATGGCACGGATGCATTCCGGCTTTTCGAGGCGCCCCTTTCGCCTCTCTGTACGCCGAAACTGGCGGAGACACTGAAATCCCCCGCTGATCTCGCGGACGCCACGCTGTTGCGCAGCTACAGGTCTGACGAATGGGCCACGTGGTTTGCAGCGGCTGGCGTAACACCGGTGGCGCAGGTGAATGCCGGCATCGTTTTCGATACCTCGCTCGGCATGATGGAGGCCGCATTGCAAGGGCTCGGCGTGGCGCTCGCCCCGCCATCGATGTTCTCGCGGCATCTGGCATCCGGGACTATCGTCCAGCCCTTCCCCGTCACCATATCGCTTGGCAGCTACTGGCTGACGAGGCTGCAATCAAAGCCGCCGACACCAGCCATGCAGGCCTTCTCGGACTGGATGTTTACCAATATCGGTCCTGCGCAAGACGGCCTATGACAGGGCGAGCAGAACGCCACCAATCGCGCAGATGACCACCACGATCCATGGCGGCGTCTTCCACACCGTCAACAGGATGAAACCCGTCAGCGCAAGTGCAAAATCCTTCGGCATGAAGATGGCGCTTGTCCACACCGGATCATAAAGCGCGGCCCCGAGAATGCCAACGACGGCGGCATTTGCGCCGCGCATGGCAGCCTGCGCCAGAAGGTGCTTGCGAAACCCCTCCCAGAAGGGCAGCGCACCGACGAGCAGTAGCATGCCCGGCAAAAAGATCGCGACAAGCGCAATGACTGCTCCCGCAATCCCGTTCGGCTGCGGCCCCACCACAGCGCCGAGGTAGGCCGCGAAGGTGAACAGCGGGCCGGGAACGGCCTGGGTTGCACCGTAACCGGCGATAAACGCATCTTCTGTCACCCAGCCCGTGGAAACCACTGCCGATTGGAGCAACGGCAGCACCACATGGCCGCCACCAAAGACAAGGGCGCCGGCACGATAGAACGCATCGAACAATGAGAGGCCTTGCGAGCCGGCCATCGCCGCGAAGACCGGCAGGAAGGCCAGCAGGAGCGCGAAAGTGGCAAGCGCAATGTATCCGACACTTTTCGGCACCCGGAATGCGAGATGGGATGCCTGACGCGCGGCCTCGCTGCGGCAGAAGAAAAGCCCCGCAATGGCACCCAAGGCAAGCGCCAGAATCTGGCCAAAAGCCCCCGCGACAAACACGACGCAGATGATGCCGACGAGCGCGATGCTGGCACGCTGTCTATCTGGGGCAAGGCTCTTTGCCATGCCCCAGACGGCCTGCGCCACCACGGCGACCGCAACGATCTTGAGGCCATGCAACAGGCCGGTACCGACCGGCCCTTCTATCGACGCGGCGACCATGGCGAAGAGAAGCAGGAGGATAGCGGATGGCAGGGTGAAGGCCGTCCAGGCCGCCAGCGCACCGAGCGGCCCTGCCCGCAGCAACCCAAGGGCAAAACCGACCTGGCTGGAGGCCGGCCCCGGCAAGAACTGGCAGAGCGCCACGAGATCGGCATAACCCGCCTCATCGATCCATTTGCGCCGCACGACCAGCTCATCGCGAAAATAACCGAGATGGGCGATGGGACCGCCGAAGGAGGTGACCCCGAGCTTCAGGAACGCCGTAAAAACTTCGCCGGGCGTGCCGCTTCGAGGGGTGGCCGCTTCAGTGCGGATGGTTTGCGTTGACGACTTCACGAAAAAGCTCCCTGAGCGTGCAACGGCTGTTCGTCTACACAATGTCCGTATCTAAAACGATATCGATATCAGACACTATTATGACAGGGATATGAAGAGGCTGGAGCGCGTCCTCGATGAACGGGATCGTTCGACGCGCGCCATATCTTCGTTTCACGCCTTTTCGAGCCTCAGACGATCAGTCCCTTCATGGGCCGGATGGCCTCCGAACCGGGAAAGACCGCCTTGTCAAGCATGGCAGCGCTTGCGCCGAGATGATCGACCGCGAGACCCTTGATGATCGCGCGAATATCCGTCGTGGGCGCAAGGTCCCGCCCATCCCGCAACTGCGCGAGCTTGAGGCCGGGCCAATCGGCGATGACACGCCCGCCACGGATGCTGCCGCCGGCGAGAAAGGCCGTTGTTGCCGTTCCGTGGTCAGTCCCTTCCGTACCGTTGATACGGGCGGTACGGCCAAATTCCGTCGCGACCAATATTGCCGTATCCTTCCAGACCGGCCCCAGCTCCTGCTCGAAGGCGGCAAGCGCATTGTCCAGCCCGCTCAACAATTTTGAAAGGCGGTCGACCTCATGGGCATGGGTGTCCCAACCCTCGAAAGCCAGCGCCGCAACGCGCGGCCCTTCCGGGTGCGCAATCAGCCGTGCTGCACCCCGCGCCATCTGCTCCATGCCAACAGGATCACCCGGACCACCACGCGCCTTGATATCGACGCCGGAGGCGATCCTACCGGTTTCGATGCCCTCGGCAAGCAATGCCGCCAGCATCGGGTCAGTCTGGCCGTAGAGATCGGCAAGGCGCGGAGAGAGATCGCCATCGGCGGGTTTGAGAACGGATGGCGCCCATCCCAATATCGGGGCCTTGCCGCGAATGACAAGCGGAGCACTGGCGCCAATGGCAAGGCCGCTCACCCGCTGCCCGGCCGTAGCTGGATTGATAGTTTCACCCGCCGGCAACTGTTCGAGCAGACGGTTCAGCCAACCCGTCTCGACATGGCCGGGGGTTGGAAAACCAGATTCCAGCACATCCTGGCCATCAAAATGCGAACGGTCACGATAACCGGTGGCGCTGGCGTGGACCACCGCTGCCTCGCCCTTCCGGTACAGCCGCTGGAAATTGCGAAGGGATGGATGGAGCGCAAAGAAACCATCCAGCGCGAGGGCTGGATTGTCGCCTTCAGTGCGCATGGCGATCTGTTGCCTTAGCGCCTCATAGTCGGGGTCGCCGACGGGCGGCACGGCGGTCAGCCCGTCGAGCGCGCCGCGCAGGATGATGGTGACGAAACGTGGGTCGCGCCCGCCGGCAGCAAAAGCAAAACGCGGCATGAAGGCCCAGGCAAAAAGCGCGCCGCCTGTGCCAAGAAGAGCGCGGCGGGTTGGGGAAAGATGTTCACACAGCATGGTCAACGCCTCTGGAATTCGGGGGAAAGGAAAGCAATCGTCAGTCCCTGCGGTTTGCTCTCAGCCCGCTGCACGGCCTTTTTCGTCTCCTCGGACAAAAGTGGCCCCAGCCGGTCTGCGACGAAGTCGCGCGGATCGATTGAACCCGCAACCTGATGGGCGAACAGACTGGCGGCATCGATACGCGTCGCCAGGCCCTCGGAAGAACCCCAGCTATCGGTGAAATCGGCAAAACCGTTCGGTCCGGAGGGGTTCCACAGCGGCTGTCCCAACGCGTTGAGCACGGAAATTACCTGCTCGGGTTTTGGCACTATTCCACTCGCCCTGATGACGGTCGTCACGAAATCTAACGGGGGTCTGAGCTTGGTCAGCGCCGGGCTCCAAGACTGTTCAGCCTCGATCAGCGCCATATAGGTGGCAGAAAGATCGCCGTGGCTCTTGGTGTAGGCGGCGGCAAGTTTCGCCACCAGCTCCGGCGGTGGCTGGTCGCTGATGAAGTGACGTACGAGCTTGTAGGCGAGATGGCGCGCGGTGGACGGATGGTGCGCAAGATCGCGCAGCACCCGCCGCCCCTGCTCTACCCCCGCTTCACCGTAGGTGATGCCCATCACGGCATGGTCGCCGGGTTCATGGTTGTTGGCGTTGAAGGAAAATCGGCCAAGCGGGCCCGGACGCTTCTCGTCGCGATAGACGCTCCAGCCGGTGATGATGCGGGCAAGTGCTGTAACATCGGCCTGACTATAGCCGCCATCCACCCCGAGCGTATGCAGTTCCATGATTTCGCGCGCGAGGTTTTCGTTGAGCCCGCGCTTGCCGTTCCTGTTGGCCTGCGAATTCGGTCCGATCGATTGCTGATTGTCGAGAAAATACAGCATGGCGGGGTGGGTCTCGACTGCGACCAGCATATCCTCGAAATTGCCAAAGACATGCGGACGGATCGCCTCACGCTCGAAAGCGCCAGCGAGAATGTGCACATCACCGCCCTTGCCGGTGGCAACCGCGAAGTGATTGGCCCAGAACATTGCCAACCGCTCGCCAAAACCGATCAGCGGCTGGCGTATCGTGCCGTTGAAGCGGGCGTCCGCCTCCGCAAGCAGTATCTGCTGGGGAAAATAGGGGCGCTTGGTGGCCGGCACGTCCGGCTTCTTGTCCTGTGAAGCACTGGCAGGCGGCACCATGCCCGCATTGTCCATAGCGTTTGCGGCAGTTGCCATTGCCGGCGATGGTGGGCTCATGGCCCCTGCGGTCGCACCCGCGGCGCCGGTGGTGGCCGCGACGGCAAGGACAGCAGGTTTTTCACGCTCGGCCTTGATCTCCTTGTTATACGCCATCAGCGATATCAGAAGATCGGCGCTGGAATGAAGCTGTGCGCCGACAGGAATTGATGTGGCGCGTTCGGTAATTTCCAGCCGCAACAGATCGCGCGGGTCGTCTTTGATCGCCTGGATATCGCCTTCACGCGCGCCGAGGCCGAAACGCCACAGACAGAGTGCTGCATCCAATTCCCTGGAATTTGACATGGCCGATACGAACTCCGTTTCGTTATCGACCATTCAACGGGCGCCAGGGCCAAAATCCGTCGCTGTTGAAATGTGATTATTTCGTGGCCGGTTTCGGCGCCTCACGGGCGAGCAAGCCTTCCGCCAGCCGGCGCCGCGCCTCTAGCGACAATGTGCGGGCGAACTCCACGGCCTGCATCTCGGTTGCGGCGCGGACCTCATATTCCGCCTTGCGGGCACGCTCAAGCGCTGCGGACAATGCCTCCGGGTCAAGCGTTTCCGCGCCCATCAGGGACGCCGCCTCGATACGCGCCTGGCGCGCCTCGGCGGAGGTTTCCCGCATGGTCCTGCGTGCATCGCTGAGGCTGCGCCGGAAGGCCTCCCTTTCGGTCTTTGGCAATTGTTCGCCCGCAAGCGGCATGCGGGCAGCGGCAGCGGCCGGGTCGTTCCGCAGATAAACGAACCCTGCGCCGGCAAGCGCGCAGACAAGAAACGTATTCGCGACGAGAAGGACAACGACTATCCAGCGGAAATTCTGATCGCTCATTTCGTCTCCTCGGTCATTTCGTTTTCGGTTTGCAGGTTTCCGAACGCGGTCAACGTATCGCCCAATGTCAGGGCGGGCGGTGGCGTGAGGTTGATGACGGCAACCGCTCCCGTCAGCGCGCCCGCAAGGCTGATGCCGATCATGCCCGCACCCAGCCCGTACCGGACGATCCATCTGCGTCTGGTGGTCTGCGCCTTTGCCTGCGCAATGATCTTCGCGTTGAGCATGGCCGAAGGGTCGCGAAGACGATATGCCGACAGCGTAAAATCGAGAGGCGCCGCCTGCGCAATCAGGCGCCTGCCGTCTGCCGTCTCCGCATAAGCCATGGCCTCCGGCCGCCGGTCTTCCGGCCAGCGTTGTGGATCGGCACCATAGGCCGCCACAAGATCGGAAAAAACCTTGTTATCCATGAGCGTCTTCTTCGCCCCATTCATTGGTCGCCCTCATTCAAAATCGCATGGAGTGCCCGGCGGCCACGCGCCAGAAGGCTTTCCAGTGCGTCCACACTGACATGCATGACATCAGCCGCCTCGCGGTTCGACATCTCCTGATAATAGACCAGAACGATCGCCTCCCTTTGTCGCGCGGGTATGGCCTGCAAGGCGCGCGCCACGGCACCGCTCTCGTCACCATCATATGGCAGGGCGGCATCGGGCAGCACACTGCCGTCAATCTGTTCGGGCGGCTCAGCAACCGATATTTCCCGGCGCTTTCGCAACCGGTCGTAACAGAGGTTCAGCGCCACCCGGTGGATCCATGTGTCGAATTTCGCACGCCCCTGCCGCCACGTGCCTGCATGTTTCCATATGCGCAGGAAGGTCTCCTGCGCGATGTCTTCCGCCTCTGCCGGATCACCCAGCATACGCGTGGCAAGCGCCATGATCCTCGGCAGTTTGGCCGTCACCAGAGCCTGCATCGCGCGGACATCTCCCGCAGCGACATCCGCCACCAAATCTGCATCCGGATCGCTTACCATGTATCGGGCTTTGTCTCCGTACTGTCCTGTCGGACACGCGCGAAATCCATGCGGAATGACGGCGGCTTCAGTGAGGATGTCCCGCACCTTGCCACTTTAACGCAGACCCGCGCAAAATCCGTCGCCGATTTCTGGGAAATATTCGCGTGCATTTTACGGCAGACCGCGGCACCGCCCGAACACATTGGAACGGCTGTTTCAACCGTCCACAGATACCCCGGCAAGCCTGTCCGGCCCGAACGCTTCAAGCAATCCGCGATAGGGCTTGGCGAGTGGCGTGGCATAGGCGCCGCGCTTGGCGGTCGAAAGCCCCATCGATACCAGCGATTCTGCCTGTTTCACCGCCGCAGCGACTCCATCGATAACAGGCACGCCGAATTCGCTGCGCAGCTCGGCGGTCAGATCCGCCATACCTGCGCAGCCAAGCACGATCGCTTCGGCGCGATCTTGACGCAGGGCCAGTGAAATCTCTTCCCGCAGCCTCTCCCTGGCATTTGATGCCGGATCTTCCAGCGACAGGACGGGAATATCGGCGGCACGCACATTGCAGCGGGCAGACATGCCATAACGGTGAACGAGATGTTCGAGCGGCAGCCGCGAACGCTCCATCGTCGTAACGATCGTAAACCTCTGCGCGATGAATGCCGTGGCTGAAACCGCCGCTTCGCAAATCCCAATTACGGGTATGTCGGCGAGCGCGCGGGCCGCATCGAGCCCGGTGTCGTCGAAACAGGCGATGACGGCTGCCGTGGCACCAAGCGTCGGCGCCTTGGCAAGCTCGAGCAGCAGGCCGGGTACCGCGAAAACCTCATCGTAATATCCTTCGATGGAGACAGGCCCCATGGAAGAGGTCACTGCCAGGATTTCCGTATCGCAACTGGCCGCCCGCGTCGCCGCGTCGGCGATCGTCGCCGTCATGGATTGCGTCGTATTCGGATTAATGACGAGGATGCGCATGTTCTGTTTTTTCATCAACGCGAATGGCGACGGTTCAGAGTGACGATCAGGCCAAGCGTGCCCGCAATAACCAGGAAGGAGAAAAGGGTCGTGACGGCTCCGAGCGCGTAAAGCACCGGCGTGGTGACGTTGGTGGTCATGCCGTAGATTTCCAGTGGCAGGGTGTTGTAGGTGCCTGACGTCATCAGCGTGCGGGCAAATTCGTCATAGGAAAGCGTAAAGCCGAACAGGCCGACGCCTATCAGGCTCGGTGCAATCATCGGCAGCACCACATGGGCAAAGGTCTGCCAGGCGGATGCCCCGAGATCGCGGGCGGCTTCTTCATAGGATGGAGAAAAACGGTTGAAAACCGCCAGCATGATGAGCACGCCGAATGGCAGCGTCCAGGTCAGGTGCGCGCCGAATGCTGATGTATACCATGAAGGTTCCAGCCCAAGTTGTTGGAAAAGAACGCCGATACCGAGTGATATGATGATCGATGGCACCACGAGGCTTGCGACGGAAAGATAGAATAGCGGCGTCGCGCCGATGAATTTGCGCCGGAAAGCGAGACCCGCCAAAAGCGAGACGAGCACCGTGACGACCATGACCATGACGCCAAGCCCGAAGGAACGGCGGAACGAGCCGCCAAAATCGCCGACCGCCTGCTGTTCGAAAAGATTGCCGAACCAGTGCAGCGAAACGCCGTTGAGTGGAAAGGTCAGTCCGCCATTCGGCCCCTGAAAGGCAAGGATGAGGATCGCCGACAGCGGGCCGTAGAGGAACAGCACGAAGAGCAGAAAAAAGAAGGCGAGGACATAGAATTCACGGCCGCGTTTTTCCGAATGCATGGGTCACAGCTCCTTGCGGATATCGACGATGCGCAGGATGCCCGCGACCATCAGAAGAACGAGGATGAGCAGGATGACGGCATTTGCGGCCGCTGCGGGATATTGCAGCAGCGACATCTGGTTCTTCATCATCAGTGCCACCGACGCGCTCTGCCCGCCGGACATCACCTGAACCGTGGAGAAATCGGCCATGACAAGCGTCACGACAAAGATGCTGCCGATCGCCATGCCAGGTTTGGCAAGCGGAATGATAACGTTCCAGAGGGTCTGCCAGCCAGTCGCCCCGGCATCGCGCGCCGCTTCGATCAGCGATTTATCGATGCGCATCAGCGTGTTGAAGATGGGTGTGACCATGAAAAGCGTATAAAGATGCACCATGGCCAGCACCACGGCAAAATCCGAATAGAGCAGCCATTCGATTGGCGCAGGTACGATGCCGGCGCTGACCAGCGCGCTGTTGACCAGACCGTTGCGCCCGAGAACGGGAATCCAGGAAATCATGCGGATGATATTCGATGTCAGGAACGGCACGGTGCAGACGAGGAACAGAACCATCTGCATGGTGGTGGTGCGGATGTGGAACGCCAGGAAATAGGCAACCCAGAAACCGCAGAACAGCGTTATCGCCCAGACGATGGCGGCAAATTTGAGCGTGTTGATATAGGTCTGCCATGTAACCCAGGACCCGAGCGTCTCGGTATAGTTGAAGGTCACGAAACCCGGATACATCTGGGCAAAATCATAATCCCAGAAACTGACGACGGCGATCATGACGATCGGTAAAAGCAGGAAAAAGCCGAGGATCAGGAAAAGCGGTGTGGCCTGAATATAGGACACAAGCTTCTGCGGCAGGGCGAAGCTGCGGGACGGCTTGTCCTTTTTTTCGCTCACGCCGATGAATCTGACTGTCACCAAGGCTTTTCTCCTGCTGGCTGCCTGTGAAAGAGAGGCCGCGTCGGCGCGGCCTCGTGTCTGCGAAAGGCGAGAAGATCAGGCCGCGATGAACTCGTTCCAGCGACGAACCATGTAGCGGTCCTCGTCCATGACGGAGTTCCAGCAGGCGACCTTGCCCATGCGCTCCTGGAACGAACCGCCGTCGCGCACTGCACCGGCCTTTTCCATGACCTTGCCATCAGGCGCGATGATATCGCCCTGCGCGGGCTTGCCTTCGACCCCAGTAGCCCCACTCGTCGGCCGACATATGTTCCTTGGCCGTATCCATGGCGGCGGAGTAATAGCCCTGACGGTTGAGGTAGGCGCCGACCCAGCCGGAGGTGTACCAGTTGATATACTCGTAAGCCGCATCCAGCTTTGCGCCGGAGAGGTGCTTGGCAAGGCCAAGGCCGCCGCCCCACGAGCGATAACCTTCCTTGAGCGGCTGGTATTTGCAGGCGATGCCCTTGGAGCGAACGGCGGCGACGGCGGGCGACCACATGGACTGGATCACGACTTCACCCGACGCCATGAGGTTGACGCTTTCATCGAAGCTCTTCCAGAAGGCACGGAACTGGCCGTCCTTCTTGGCCTTGATGAGGAAGTCGATGGTCTTGTCGATCTCCTCCTTCGTCATGTTGCCCTTGTCGGCATATTTGATGTTGCCCATGGCTTCCATGATCATCGCCGCATCCATGATGCCGATGGAGGGGATGTTGAGGATAGAGGCCTTGCCCTTGAACTTGGGGTCCATGATATCGGCCCAGCTGGTGATATCGCGGCCGACGAGATCGGGGCGAATGCCGAGCGTATCGGCATTGTAGATCGTCGGAACCATGGTGAAATAATCGGTTTCGCTTTTCGCAAACTTCTTGTCGCCGGGCTTTTCGACGAAACCGACCGTGTGCGGGGCGGTACCCTGGGCCACGACGCTATCGGGCGTCAGCTTGCCGTTTTTAAACAGCGGAACGATCTTGTCGTAATATTTCAGCTTCTTGATTTCCATCGGCTGAATGACACCCGCCGGGTAGACCTTCTTCAGGATCCAGTATTCGATATCGGCGATATCGTAGGAGTTCGGCTGGGTCACGGCGCGCTGCGCGGCCGCATCCGAATCCGTCGCCGTCATCTCCAGTGTGATACCGAGATCAGCCTTGCACTTTTCGGCAATCGCATTGAGGTTCGAAACACCCGTGCCGAACTGGCGGATCGTGATCGGGTTCTGCGCCCATATGGTCGGGAAACCGGTGACAAGGCCGGAGCCGATGGCCGCGCCTGTTGCGGCGGCACCTGCTTTTAGAAGGCCGCGGCGGGACAGGCCCTTGCTGCTGTTGGAGTTGTCGGTCATTTCAAAGTTCTCCTCTGGTTATTTTTGGGGTCACTTCTCTACCCGGCCGAGCACGATGGCATCGGCCGCATTCCATGAAAGCGGTATGGCGTCGCCGGTCTTTACCGGCTTTTCGAAGAAGGCGACGTCGCTGAGGATGGCGTTGAAATCCTCAATGCCCGCGCCGGTCACGGCGATCTTCACGCTTGCACCGCGATATTCGACATTCGAGACGATGCCGGTAAAACCGAAACCGGGTTGATCCGCCTCGCCGACGCGCACACGGTCGGTACGAACGGCGATATCGACCGCGCCGTCATCCGGGGCAACGCCGCTCGCCGTGAAGGTGCCGCCGCCCGCAACCTCCAGCGTGACGAGATCGCCGTTCTTTTCCTTGAACCGGCCGGAAATGACATTGTGATCGCCCATGAAGCGGGCGACGAAAGCGGTGGCCGGGCGCTCAAACAGCTCGCGCGGCGTCGCTGCCTGCTCGATGCGGCCATCATTCATGACGACGATGACGTCGGCCAGCGCCATTGCCTCTTCCTGACTGTGTGTGACGTGAACAAAGGTGATGCCGAGCGAGGTTTGCAGCTTCTTCAGCTCGGCCCGCATACGGATCTTGAGGAAAGGATCGAGTGCCGAAAGCGGCTCATCCAGCAGCAACGCCTCGGGGTCGGTGATAAGCGCGCGAGCCAACGCCACGCGCTGCTGCTGCCCGCCGGAAAGCTGGGCCGGGCGCCGGGTGGCATAGGGTTCGAGCTGCATCAGCCGCAGCATCTCCAGCGCCTTGGCGCGGCGCGCTTCCTTGTCCACCCCCTTCATCTTGAGGCTGAAGGCAACGTTGTCGACGAGATCGAGATGCGGAAACAGCGCATAGGACTGGAACATCATTGCCGTGCCGCGTTTGGCGGGCGGCAGATCGGTGACGACCACATTACCAAGCCTGACATCGCCGCTTGAAATGCTTTCGTGGCCGGCGATCATTCGCAGTGTCGAGGTCTTGCCGCAGCCCGAAGGACCGAGCAGGCAGCAGTAACTTCCTGCCGGTATCTTGAGGCTTATGGCATGCACCGCGGTGGTGTTGCCATAAATCTTGGAAACGGAAGCGATGTCGATTGCTGCGGCTTTGCTCATGAACACTCTCCTGCGACGTCTTTGTCATGCAGGAGCCGTGCCAATCGGCTTTGCCATTGATATAAAAAGGGAATTTCGATTTGCCCACCGGTCCCGTCACCGGCCTGCTCAAATTTACATCGATTGTTTTCGATTTGGTGCGGAAATTGTATGCGATCTGAGCGACCGACAGCGAAACATGAAATCGGGAAAAGAGTGCCATCGAAACGAACTGGCTGACACCACTGGAATAGCGGACATTTTCCCGGCAAACACAAAATAAAGGCTACTGCCGACGCACGCACCGCTCCGGTCGCGTGCGTCGGTACTGCGCTTAGATCATGCCAAGGAACTGCTTGAGTTCCGGCGTCTGGGGGTTGGCAAAAACATCTTCCGGCGGCCCGATCTCGTGCACGCGGCCCTGATGCATGAAGACGACGCGCGAGCAGACGTCGCGAGCAAACTTCATTTCATGCGTCACCATCAACAGGGTCATGCCTTCCTTTGCCAGTTCGCGCACGACGGCTAGCACCTCAGACACGAGTTCGGGGTCGAGCGCCGAGGTAATCTCGTCACAGAGAAGGGCGATAGGCTGCATGGCAAGGGCGCGGGCAATCGCCACGCGCTGCTGCTGGCCGCCGGACAGTTCATCCGGATAGGCATAGAACTTGTGCGCCAGCCCGACACGCTCCAGCATCCTGCGCGCCGTCACCTCGGCCTCCGGCTTGGTGACTTTTTTCACCACCATCTGCGAAAGCATGACATTGCCGCCGGCCGTCAGATGCGGAAAGAGGTTGAATTGCTGGAAGATCATGCCGACCTTCAGCCGCAATGCCTTCAGATGCAGCTCATCGTCCAGCAACTGCGCACCTGCCACCTGGATCGAGCCGGCGCTGATCGTCTCCAGTCCGTTGATGCAGCGAAGCAGCGTCGATTTTCCCGAGCCGCTTTTGCCGATGATTGCGATCACCTCGCCGGGTTCGACATCCAGATTTATGCCCTTCAGCACCTCATTGTCGCCAAAGCTCTTGTGGACTTCAGTGATTTCGATGAGCGACATTGAGCTTCCTTTCTAAGAACTGGCTGGATTTCGACAGCGGCCAGCAGAGGGCGAAATAGATGAGAGCAACCAGGCCATAGACGGTGAAGGGCTGGAAGGTGGCATTGGTGACGATCGTGCCGGCCTTGGACAGCTCAACGAAACCGATGATGGAGGTGAGTGCTGTGCCCTTGACGACCTGCACGGAAAAACCGACCGTTGGCGGAATGGCGATCTTGAGCGCCTGCGGCAGGATGACGTAGCGCATCTGTTGCAGGCGGCCCATGGCAAGGCTGGCGGACGCCTCCCACTGGCCCTTCGCAATCGCCTCAACGCAGCCACGCCAGATTTCCGCAAGGAAGGCAGCGGTCCAGAGGATAAGCGCCACGCCAGCCGCAAGCCAGGCCGGAACATCAACCCCGAGGAGACCGAGACCGAAAAAAGCGATGAAAAGCTGCATCAGCAGCGGGGTGCCCTGAAAGACTTCGATATAGATGCGGGCAGCACGGTTCAAAGCCCGGCGCGGGCTGATGCGCAACCACAGAAGCACGATGCCCACCATACCGCCGCCGATGAAGGAAACGAGCGATAGCAACAGCGTCCAGCGGGTGGAGAGCAGCAGGTTGCGCAGAATGTCCCAAAAGGTGAATTCAGTCATCGTGCCGCCCTCCTCGGGAAAAGAAAGCTGCCGAGCGCCAGCATGCCCTGCCGCAACAGGATGGCGAGCAGCAGGTAGATGACGGTTGACAGGATGTAGGCTTCGAAGGCGCGGAACGTGCGCGACTGGATGAAGTTCGCCGCAAAGGTCAGGTCTTCCACCGCAATCTGCGAAACGACGGCCGAGCCGAGCATGACGATCACCACTTGCGAGGAAAGCGCCGGCCAGATGCGTTGCAGCGAGGGTGTGAGCACCACATGGCGAAACGTTTCGAAGCGCGTCATGGCAAGGCTCGCGCCCGCCTCGAACTGGCCCTTCGGCGTCGCCTGAATACCGGCGCGGATGATCTCGCAACTATAGGCGCCCAGATTGACGATCATCGCCAGATTTGCCGCGGTCAGCTCTGTAAGCTTGAAACCAAGCGATGGCAGGCCAAAGAAGATGAAAAACAACTGGATCAGAAAAGGCGTATTGCGGATGAGCTCCACATAGGTGCCGACGATGGGCTTCAACCATGAAGGTCCGAGCGCCCTGGCCCAGGCGCAGGCGATGCCAAGTGAAACGCCGACCACGCCGCCGACCAGCGTGAGTTGGCTGGTAATGGCGATGCCTTTGGCAATTTGTGGCCAATATTCGCCAAGCCACAGGAAATCAAATTGATAGCTCAAGAAACAGTCCCCTTGCGCCGGTGGAGAAAGGCGTCATCCCGGCGGATCCGGGATGACCATGGCAAACGATGATCAAAGGTCTTTCGGCAGATCCTGGCCAAGCCACTTGGTGGCGATCGCATTCAGCGAGCCGTCGGCCTTGGCTGCAGCTACGGTGGCGTTGACCTTTTCCAGTAAGGCCGGCTCGTTCTTGTTGAGGCCGATGTAGCAGGGAGAGTTCTTGATGAGGAACTTCAATTCCGGACGCTTCGGCGGGTTCTTGGCGAGGATGGCGGCTGCAACCACGTTGCCGGTCGCGACAACTTCCACCTGGCCCGAAAGGAAGGCCGAGATGGTGCCGTTATTGTCCTCGTAACGCTTGATGGTGGCGTCCGAAGGCGCGACCTTCGTCAGTTCCAGGTCCTCGACGGCACCGCGCGTGACGGCGATGGTCTTGCCCTTAAGGTCTTCGGCCTTGGAGATCGCGACGTCGGCCGGGCCGAAAACGCCGTTGAAGAAAGGCGCGTAAGCATCAGAGAAATCAATAACTTTTTCACGATCTGGATTCTTGCCGAGGCTGGAGATAACGAGATCGACCTTGTTGGTCTGGAGATAGGGAACACGGTTGGCACTGGTGACCGGGACGAGTTCCACCTTCACGCCCAGCTTGTCGGCGATCATCTTGGCCATGTCGATGTCATAACCCTGCGGGGTCATATCAGCAGCAACGCTGCCGAAGGGCGGGAAATCCTGCGGTACGGCCACACGCAGCGTGCCGCGTGCGGTGATGTCGGCAAGGGCATCCGCCTTGGCGGGCGCGGAAAGACCAAAGGCGGCAGCCATGGCGGCGGCAGCGATGAGGGTCCGTCTGAAGATCATATGTCATTCTCCTTGTGTTGATTGTGTTGCATGTGAATTTTATCCGGATCGCCGCCATTCATTTCCGGTAGGGCGAGCGACCGGCGAAGGCCGGCGAGAGGATCGGGGCGTCGTGTGAGGTCGAGGCCGGTTTCCACCTCGTCGAGATGCTCGATGGAAAGCTCCGCCGCCCTCACGAAATCGCCCGCAGCCATCGCGTCGAAGATACGGCAATGCCCCTCATGGGACTGGAGGGCATGAAACTCCGACTGGTAGAGCATGGAGATCAGAATTGTCCGGGCGGTCAGATCGCGTAGCAGCTCGATGAGCACGGCATTGCCGCAAAGCTCGGCGATGCGGATATGAAAATCGCCCATGAGGCAGGTAAGGCGCTGGCGGTCACCTGCGGCTATTGCGACTTTCTCTTCCTCAAGATGCGCGACGAGGACCTTGCGCCCCTCCTCCGACAGCATCCGCATGCTGCGAAGCAATCCGGATTCGATAATCCGCCGCGCCTCATAGATGGTCATCGCCTCCTCGGCGGAGGGCTCGACGACGAACCACCCTCGCCGCGCGCTGACATGGACGATGCCACGTGTTTCCAGCCGCATCATCGCCTCCCGTACCCGCGTACGTGAAACGGAGAAGAGCCCAGCCAGCTGATTTTCGCTGAGCCGCGTGCCCGGCCGGATGCGCGCCGAAAGAATGCCGGAAACGATGGCTTCTTCGATGTTTATCTGACGGTCCTGCTTGGTATGTAAATCTTGCATACAAGACTGAAAGCAAGGCCCGTGCCAGAACAGATATTGTTTTAAAATCAAAATGCCGCGAAAAAGCTCGTGCCTACTCGCTCAAATTTTGAGCAAGAAAATCGACAAACATCAAAAAAAACGCAGAGCTGTGCAAACTTGACGGTATGACCGTCGCGGTTTCTTTCTAACCGGCTTTGAACCGGTCGAATGCCGTCAGATACTTGACCGTGGGATCGGCGTCCCAGCGGTAAATTTCGGTTCGGAGGAAATGCAGCTCTTCTTCGAGCTTTTCCTCCGCCAGTTCCACCCACCAGGATTTCGGCCGGCCATCGGAACCATCAGACCAGCGATAGCCCCGCTTTTTCAGATGATCCTTCATGTCGAACGGGCTGTTCTCCGCGTAAATGCGAACCCGGGAGTGCTGGCTGGCTTCATGGAGTTCCATGAAGGGCGTCCCGCTTTGGCCGGCGCGTACCTGTTCCAGCACCTCCAGCAGAGCGAAACAATCGTCGACTGCTCGGTGGCCGTCATGGAAATAGCCGGATTGCCCGATGAGGTAGGCGAGCTTGCTGCCCTCAAAACCCCGACCACTCCAGTCAATCTCAGAGACGGAGCAGGCCCAGGCCTTATTGCGGAAGATCGGCGAGAAGGCCTCGCAAAACGGACGATCGAAGCCGGCATTGTGGGCAATGATCAGATCAGCACCTTCAACAAGGGAGGTCAGCCGGTCGATGTCTATCGTCTGTCCGGCAACCATTTCATCGGTGATACCCGTCAGGCGCGTGATTTCTTCCGGAATGGAAGTGCCCGGCTGTCGCAGACCGCCATAGACCCCGGTGACATCCCCGATCGTGCCCTGATCGTCGAATGTGAAGGTAATGACGCCGATTTCGATGATCTCATCGGTTCGGTGGTTGAGGCCCGTGGTCTCGGTGTCGAGGATCACGCCCTCACGTGGAAACCCCGGTCGCGGCTGCTCGCATATCGCGCGCGGCTGCAACTTGCGCAGGACGCGGTAATTGCCTGTGGATTCGAGATATCCGACCAAGGCCTCATCATCAGGAACCGATTTCTGCATCGTTTCACGACCACCCGCTTTTCGCCCGCGCTCAGCCTGAGGAAGCCGCGCCGTCGCGGAAGCGAAAAATCCAACTGGGAGGTCATTGTTCTTCTGTCCGCTTTGGCCGGAAATCGATATTGAGTTTTCCAACATATGCGCAGAGGCTGACACTAACAACAGCGGTTGCCGTGATCCACAGAAACCGGGCGGCGTCCGTTTGGCATTGCCCGCATTGGATTCAGAAAGGGGGCGGAATGTTCCGCCCCCTTTGTGCATTACCTTTATCGATCGAAATACCCGTGGTCAGCGTGTGTGGTGAACCGGTTGCAATGCATAGACAGGTGTAGGAAGCCCCTCCATGCGCGCTTTCAACTGCAAGGCGAGATATTGCGAATAATGCCGCGACTGGTGCAGGTTGCCGCCGTGGAACCACAGCGCCTCCTGCTGCGTCGGCTTCCACATGTTGCGCTGCTCGCCTTCCCACGGCCCCGGGTCTTTCGGCGTATCCGAACCGAGACCCCAGACCTTGCCGACCCTGTCTGCCGTTTCCTGATCGATGAGATCGGCGACCCAGCCATTCATCGAACCATATCCCGTCGCATAGACAATGACGTCAGCAGGGATCTCCTTGCCGTCAGCGAGCTTGATCGAATTTTCGGTGATCTCGTCCACCTGACCGGCGGCAAGCTTCACCTTGCCATCGATGATCAGCTGCGAGGCGCCGATATCAATATAATAACCGGAGCCGCGCCGCAGGTACTTCATGAAGAGGCCCGAGCCATCCGCACCCCAGTCTAGCTGGAACCCGGCTTTTTCCAGTGCGGCGTAAAAATCGGCGTCGCGCTCCCTCATCTTGTCGTAAAGCGGGATCTGGAACTCATGCATGATCCGGTAGGGCAGCGACGCGAAGATGAGATCGGCCTTCGCCGTCGTCACCCCATTCGCCAGGGCCTGTTCGGAATAGAGCGCACCGAGTCCTATATCCATCAGCGTATCGGATTTGACGATATGGGTCGTCGAGCGCTGGATCATGGTCACATCGACACCCGCTTCGTAGAGCGCGGCGCAGATATCATGGGCCGAATTGTTGGAACCGATCACGGCGACCTTCTTGCCCTTGTACCCATCCGGCCCCGGATGCTGCGAGGAATGGTGCTGATCGCCGTTGAAGCGCTCGCGCCCCTTGAAATCCGGAATATTAGCCTTGCCGGACATGCCGGTGGCAAAGACCAGTTGCTTTGGCCGGAGCACGACTTCCTCGCCATCGCGATCGACGACGATCGACCATTCCTTCGCCGCCTCGTCCCACTTGGCGGATTTGGCAGTGGAGCGGGTCCAGTAGTTCAGTTCCATCACCTTGGTGTAGAATTCGAGCCAGTCACCGATCTTGTCCTTGGGGGCAAAGACCGGCCAGTTCTTCGGAAAATCGATGTAAGGCAGATGGTCGTACCAGACCGGATCATGCAGGCAGAGCGACTTGTAGCGCTTGCGCCAGCTGTCACCCGGCCGCTCGTTCTTTTCGAGTATGATCGTCGGCACGCCGAGCTGGCGCAACCGGGCGCCGAGCGCGATGCCGCCCTGTCCACCGCCGATGATGACGGTATAGGGCTGCTTGTCATAACCGAGCGTGCGCGCTTCCTCCTCGCGCTCCTCCATCCAGGTTTTGGCACCAAGGTTCTGGCCGTGCCTTGCGCCGAGCGGGCGGGTGAAGCCCGATTTTTCCTCATGGCCCTTCAGTTCGGAAAGCGCCGTCAGCAGCGTCCATATCTGCCCGTTCCTGAAGCGCACGAGGCCGTAGCCGCGCCCTGTCGCCGTCTCGAAGGTGATCCAGCTTTCAAGCACACCATCCGCCTCCGTTGCCTCCTCGCCGGTAGCGATGCGCCAGTTTGTGGGTCTGGCCGTCGAAAGCTGCGCCTGCAGCATGTCGCGCACCTGATCGCGACCTTCAACGGTCTTGATGTTCCAGGTAAAGGCAACGAGGTCGCGCCAGTAGCAATCCTCGGCAAACAGATTAACGGCATCATCGATGCGGCCAGCTTCGAGTGCTGCCCCGAACGGATCGAGAAGCGCCTGAAGGCGCGTGGTGGGGGTCTTGTCGAGCATGTATTCCTCCTCCTGCTCAATGTGGAAACGGGACGGCTCCTCAACCGCCCCGCACTTCAAATCGGCCTATCGCGACAGGTCGATCAGGATCTTCAGATGCTTGCCGGCCGGGTCGAGCAGCTGGTCGAACCCTTCCGTGACCGCCTCGCTGAGTGAGACGTTTTTGGTAACGATCCGGCTCGCCGGGATCTGGCCGCTGGCAATCAGCCGGGCAACACGCGGCCAGTAGTGAGTCGGATAGGCCCAGGAGCCGCGGATATCGATGTCCTTGAAAGTCACGTCGAACCAGTTCAGCGGGTTTTCGCCGGGGTGGAGGCCGGTCTGCACCACAACGCCCTGCTTGCGCACGGCATCGGCGCAGTTCTTCAGCGCATATTCATTGCCGACGCATTCGATGGCGACATCGCAGCCAACATTGCCTTCGGTCTCGGCGCGGATGACATCGCCCACCTTTTCCGTCTTGGGATTGATCGTGCGCACCTCGCCAAGCGCCGCCCGCGCCAGCGCCAGACGCGTGTCGTTGAGATCGGAAAGAAATATCTGCGAGGCACCGGCCGCCCTGGCCGCCATGGCGACGAGAATGCCGATCGGCCCGGCACCGGTCACAAGCACGCTGCTGCCGGCCGTGACACCGCCACGGTCGCAGGCATAAACCGCGACTGCCGTCGGCTCGATGAGGGCCGCTTCCTGATCGGAAAGCGCATCGGGTATCGGCTGGACGTTATAGTCGTTGAGAAGAGCGGCCTGCGCCATGCCGCCGGAATGCCAGGACAGACCGGCGAGAGCGAGATTTGTGCTCAGGTGATAAAGACCGCGATCAGCATAATAGTCGCCATGACGCGGCATGATGAGCGGCTGGATCGATACCCGGTCGCCGGGCTTTACATGGCTAACGCCCTCGCCTACGGCCTTTACGACACCGCCGAATTCATGACCGAGAATTTGCGGTCCGTGCGCGCCGGTGAAAGGATGCGGCTCCTTCGGCACGAAGATCGGGCCATAGGCATATTCGTGCAGGTCCGTGCCGCAGATGCCGCAGAACTTGTTTTCGACGAGCACCTCACCCGGACCGGGCTCGGGCGGCATATCCACATCCTCGATGCGTAGGTCCTTGGCGGCGTGAAAGCGCAGTGCCTTCATTGCATTTCCTCCTGTAGTTCTTGCACAGAAGGATCAGCAAGCGGCATGCCAGAATGGCTTGCGCCATATCTTGAAGTATTTTCAATTGGTTACAAATTCAGCTCTTAGGCTCGCCGGCAGAATGCAACAGGTTCCGTGCAACAGGTGTTGCAATGGTCGCACCGGTTCGGACGCAGTCAATTCAGGCGTTTGAGACGGCGGTGAATGGTGGAGCGGTTGACGCCGAGGCTTCGCGCCAGCGCCGAGA
Organism: Rhizobium sp. AN68; assembly: GCF_030758035.1. Classification (NCBI taxonomy): domain Bacteria; kingdom Pseudomonadati; phylum Pseudomonadota; class Alphaproteobacteria; order Hyphomicrobiales; family Rhizobiaceae; genus Rhizobium; species Rhizobium sp. AN68. The sequence continues at coordinate 244,182 of NZ_JARWMI010000002.1, forward strand.
CGTTGTTGCCGCAGTCCTTCAGCGCCCGGCGCAGATCGTCGTCATCGCGCAAAGCATCATCGGTGGCGACTTCGGCAAAGAGGTGTTCAGGCAGGCAACCCGGATCGATCTTGCCGCCATCGGAAAGCGCGGCTGCAACCCGCAGTGCATTGAAGAGTTCGCGCAGATTGCCCGGCCAGTCATGGTCAAGCAGAATTGCCCGTGCCGCCTTATCGATCCTGTAGGTCTCGCCGTTTTCCTTCTCGATGCGGCGGAGAAACTGATCGATCAGCCAGCCGAGATCCTCGCGCTCCCGCAGCGCCGGCAGCGTCACCGTTGCGGCGTTCAGGCGATAATAGAGGTCCTGCCGGAAACGGCCTTCCTTCACCAGTTCGGCAAGATCGCGGTGCGATGCGGACAGTACTCTCAGACGCACCGGCTTGGCTTTCAATGCGCCCACCGGCTGCACCTCGTTTTCCGAAAGCACGCGCAGCAGGCGGCTTTGAAGAGAAAGCGGCATGTCGCCAATCTCATCCAGGAACAAAGTGCCGCCACTTGCCTCCTCGATGAGACCGCGCTTGCCCTTCTGGCTGGCGCCGGTGAAGGCACCGGGTGTGTAACCGAACAATTCGGATTCGATCAGATGCTCCGGGATTGCCGCACAATTGACGGCGACGAAATTGCCGTCGCTGTTGCAGCTGTCATGGATCGCCCGTGCCAGATATTCCTTGCCGCTGCCCGTCTCACCCTGAATGAGGATGGGAATATCGCGGGCGGCAAGCTTTGCTGCCCGCGCCTGCACCTTTTCCATCGCTGGATCGCCGTTGCTCATGTCCCTCAGCGCTCGTGGCAGGCGTGGCTCAGGCGTGATAGGGGCGCGAATGCTGACGGCGGGCGCGATCGCGCTGGCAAAAAGCACCAGACCGTTGCGGGCGCGCAAAAGCCGCTCGCCATTCGGCCGCCCGCGCATGAAGCGCGGCAGGTCGTCCACATCGATATCGAAGACCGAGGAAATCGGCTGGCCGAGAAAATCGCGGGTGGCAAGACCGTGCATGTTCATGGAGCGCGCCAGCGCCCCGAAGCCACCATGGGTCATGCCGGTGATACGTCCGCTGCCATCAAGGGCGATCGCCGCATCGGGATCGACGTCAAGAAACTCAGGTGAACGGGCAAGACGCAACACCCAGTCATTGCGGGTGCGGGTCATGAGATTGGCAAGCTCGATGCGCCGCGCGGTGGAGGCAACGAGATGCAGCGCCAGTTGCTGGCTGGCCTTGGCCGTCGGCGAGCGCAGCTGGGAAATGTCGAGCACGGCGGTGAGATCGCCGAGCGTATCGAAGACAGGCGCCGCAGTGCAGGTCAGCCCGATATGGCTGGTATCGAAATGGTCATCCTGATGGATGATCACCGGCTCGCCGGAAACGAGGCAGGCGCCAACAGCGCAGGTGCCGGCCCGGTTTTCCGACCATTCCGAGCCAAGGTAAAGCCCCGCCCTCCGCAACTGGTTGTCGAAGGTCGGGTCGCCCATGAAATCGACGGTAACGCCGCGCGCATCCGACAGCAGCAGGACGTAATTCTGCTCGGCAATCTGGTTGAACAGGGCTTCGAGACCGGAGCGGCCGATACGGATGAGCTCCTCGGCCTGCTCGCGATGCTCCCGAAGCTTCAGCTCGGGCACGATATAGGCTTCCTGCGCAATCGTTGGGTCAAGCTTGTAGTCATTGAGGCAGCGCAGCCAGGACTGGATGACCGGCGTATCACGCGGGCTGACCGCGCCCATGCCGACACGTTCGATCTCCCGTATATGCGACAGCGTCGATACCATGCACGCATCCTCCGGCACGGATGGTCGCATATTAGGAGATCGCCCACAATCCACCTCTTACGGTGGTTCGGTCGTTCGAAGCGATGCGACAGTCGCGAATGCGACCGCCTCAGGTGTTTGGGCGATTGATAATGTTCTCGCAATTGGCCGGATTGCCGATGATTTCGCTGGTCTTGATGGTGGAAGCGGAATCCGCGGTGATCTTGATGATGCAGTCGCGGCGATGCTCCTTGATCTTCATGCCTTCCGTTTCCGATATCCGCACCTGCCCGTTCAAGGTGCGGATTTCCCGCTTGTTGGAGAGGCCGGCATAGGTCTCAACATCCACCTTCAGCCAATAGGATTCCGTCGCACCCTTGTCGATGATCACCTTGTTAGGACGGCCGAGTCTGGCGATAGCCGCATCCAGGGGTTGGCCCACGAGGCTCGCCACCGTTTGCGATGCGTCCGTCTGCCCGGTCGTGGCGCACCCAGAAATGGCGGCCAGCACGCCGACCAGACATCCCGTTTCAAGCCATCTCATTTTCAGTTTTCTTCCCTCACAGAATACCATCAGCCGACACGTTCCGTCGTCAGCGTTGCAATCTAGGCTCGATAATTTTGCTCTGAAAGGAGGTGCGACCCAGATGCTGATCAACTTGTTATGATCGACAGGGTCATACAAGTGTTCTCATCTGTTGCGGAACACGGTGCAGGGAATGCCGGCCTGGCGGATTTCGCCGCAAAGCTCGTTGGCCTGGGCGCGTGTATCGCGGCCGATGCGGGCGGCATAACGCGGGCGCGAACCGAAATTGCCGCCTCGCTGCCGCACGATCAAAGCTCGTTCGGCATTAAGCGGCCCGGATAGTTGGCCAATGGCGCGGGTAAAAAGCCGGTTCGCCACCGCCGGATTATAATGCGCGGCAAGCTGCACGCCCCAGGGCGCCCAGTCGGCCGACGAGATGAGTACAGGATCGTTCATCGTTCGCGTATCAGCCAGACGCAGACAGGCATCGATGAAAGAGCGGGTCTCATCCAATGCCGGGGCCGCCTTTTCCGGCGGATTGTCCTTCCATTTCTCAACCGGATATCCCGTTATCGCAAACACATAATCCCGGGTTTCCGTCGGCAGCCGACCGGTCGCGATAAAATTCCGCAATCCCGCCTCGCCCGCATTATAAGCTGCGGCGGCGAGACCGAAATTGCCAAACTGCTTATTCAACTCGGACAGATACCGGGAAGAAGCCTCGAGTGCGGCGATTATGTTGAAGCTGTCTTTGAGACCACGCAGCTTTGCGGTTCCAGGCATGAACTGTGCTATGCCTTCCGCGCCCTTCGGGCTGACCGCATTGGCCCGGAACAGGCTTTCCCGCCAGATGAGCCGGGCGAAATAATCCGGCGGAACGGCGTGGCGCCCGGCCAGAACCTCGATGGCGTGACACAGGTCGTTATTGTAGCTTTCGACACGGATGCACAATTCCGGCGCGACATCATGGGTGTAGGTGCAGGAGACTTTGCCATCGGCCTTCTCCTCGGCCCCGGTCGTGCCACTGGCAAGCGCCAGCAACCACAGAGCAAGACCCACGCAGCGTGTCGATATCCCCGCCAAGCAAAATTCCCCGCAAATCCCACGCCCGATACGCCGATTATCAGGCATTCTGCAAGATATGCCCAGACCTATGGCTCATCTTCAATGGAAGCTTCGGTTTGGGCCTTGCCGAGGCTTCCATGCGTCCAGAATAAAGGTCGCATTTCCGCGTCGGCAAGGCCATCTTGTGTGCTTAGAAGTCCTGCCAATCCTCATGTTCGACGGCGACTGCAGCGGAACCGCGCACCGCAAGCGGGCGGGATGCCGGGCGACGCGGAGTGGCAAAGGTAGCCTGCTGCTCGAAGCCGCTCCGCGACGACGATGTCGAGTGCGATGCGTCATCGAACCGGAATTGCCCTAAAAGCTCAAACAACGCTGCCGCTTCCCGTGCAAGGCTGTGGCTGGCAGCCGTCTGCTCCTCAACCATCGCGGCATTCTGCTGCGTTCCCTGGTCAACGGTGTTGACTGCCTGATTTATCTCGGCGAGCGCGGTCGACTGTTCGCGCGCGGCATCGACGATCGCTACGACATTGGTGTTGATGTCGCGCACCTGTTCCGCGATTTCCTGCAAGGCAGAGCCCGCTTTGGTAACAAGGCCAACGCCGTTTTCAACCTGCGTACCAGACGCGTTGATCAGGCTCTTGATTTCCTTTGCGGCCGTCGCCGAGCGTTGCGCAAGTTCGCGAACTTCCTGCGCGACCACGGCAAAACCCTTGCCTGCTTCGCCTGCGCGGGCAGCTTCCACGCCTGCATTCAGCGCAAGCAGATTGGTCTGAAAGGCAATCTCGTCGATAACGCCGATAATATTCGAAATCTCACGCGACGATTTTTCGATCTGGTCCATGGCACTGATCGCATCGCGCACAACCTGACCTGAATGTTCGGCGTGGTCGCGGGCACGGCCGACGATTTTTCCAGCCTCTTCCGCCCGGCGGCTTGAATCATTGACGGTGGTGGTGATCTCCTCGAGGGCCGCAGCCGTCTCCTCGATAGAGGCGGCCTGCTGTTCCGTACGTCTGGCGAGATCGTCGGCCGCGGATCTTATTTCATTCGACCCCGAAGAAATGGCGCCGGCATTTTCAGAGACCAGCGTCATGGCCTTCTTGAGCTTTTTCGAGGCTGCGTTGAAGTCGGACCGCAATCTTTCAAGCGAGGGGATAAAGGGTTTGTCGATGCTCTGCGAAAGATCACCGTCAGCCAGATTGGTCAGGGACTGCGCGAGCTTTTCGACATTTTCAACACGTCCGGTCACGTCGGTAGCAAATTTGACAACTTTGAACACCTTGCCGGACAAATCGAAGATCGGATTATAGGAGGCCTGAATGAAAACCTTGCGACCGCCCTTGCCAAGCCGCATGAATTCATCCGCCACCAGATCGCCGCCGGCAAGCCTTTTCCAGAATTGCGCATATTGCGGGGACTGTGTGTAGGCGGGTTCGCAGAACATCGAATGATGCCTTCCCTGCACCTCGGCGAGCGAATAGCCGAGCGCCGCCAGAAAATTCTCGTTGGCCGTCAGGACCTCGCCGTTCGGAGAGAACTCGATGATGGCCTGCGCCCGCGACAGGGCGTCGATCTTGCCCGCATCTTCCGCCGCCTTCAGCTTGCGCTCGGTAATATCCGTGGCGATCTTGACCACTTTCACCGGCTTGCCGCGACGGTACACCGGATTATAGGATGCCTCGATCCAGACTTCCCTGCCACCCTTGCCAATGCGCTTGTACTGCCGCTGATCGAACTGGCCGGCCGAAAGCTTTGACCAGAAGGCCTTGTAGTCCTGCGATGACACGACTTCAGGTTCAACGAACATGCTGTGATGTCTGCCGACTATTTCCGCCAGCTCGTAACCGAGCGCCCGACAGAAATTCTCGTTGGCGGCGAGAATCTTTCCGGCCATATCAAATTCGATGATGGCTTGAGATTTGGAGAGCGCGGCAAGAACCGCGAAAGCATTGGCACCACGATCAAGAAAACTCACGCGCGATCCTCCGATGGCAGCTGGACAGTTTCTACTGAAAATCGTTCACCAACAATATGATTACATTATTAAATAATATTTAAGGATAATCTTGACGTTGATCACGCGAGTTGATGGTACGGGCGAAATTTGGGCAATACGCGTCTTCCTGCCGCAAAAATCTGCATATTAGGTCAAGCACGCGCTTCACGTTACAAAGAGACATTGTTTCATATTTATTCTTCAGAACGGGCGCGGCTGGGCCCGGCATATGATGCCTATCGCCGAAAGGTGAGGCGCTGGATTTAAATATCCATGCGCGTCGCGTTTGATCATCGCGCCGGCACCGTCATGACGCACAACCTTTATTCCTTTGCAAAACTGCACCTTCCCGCCTCCTTTCGGAACGATCGGCGCATGGCGACATTGTTTACCGAATGGGGCTTTCTTTTGGGAGGAACACGCCGTGAAGAAGAACATGATCTGCATCTGGTACGATAGGGATGCCGAGGCCGCAGCCAGATTTTATGCCGAGACCTTTCCCGACAGCACCGTCAATTCCGTCTATCGGGCGCCGGGCGATTACCCCTCCGGCAAGGAGGGGGACGTGCTTATGGTGGAATTCACGGTGGCAGGCGTCTCCTGTATCGGCCTCAACGGTGGGCCGACATTCAAGCACACCGAGGCTTTCTCGTTCCAGATTTCGACTGAGGATCAGGAAGAGACGGACCGATACTGGAATGCCATCGTCGGCAACGGCGGAGAAGAAAGTGCCTGCGGCTGGTGCAAGGACCGATGGGGCATCTCCTGGCAGATCACCCCGCGGGTGCTGATGGAAGCAATGTCCGCCGGCGGCGCCGAGGCCAAACGTGCCTTCGCGGCAATGATGGATATGAAGAAAATCGACGTCGCCACCATCGAGGCGGCACGTCGGGGTTGATGCTAACAGATCATTCAGCGAAAAGTAGCGAAGAAAGACATTTCAAGTAAAGAACTGAAAAACAACGGAAAATCAGATAAAACCCGTTCATCTGATTTTCCCTGGACGCCTATGCGTGCCTGTACCTTCACTCATCACAAAACGTTCAACAAAGTGTAAGCGATCCGTCAAAGACGGCTGCTAGCAGAGCCCGTGGCTTCGTGTTGGGGACGTGACGTCCTCGCCGGTCATGCCATTACTCCATCAACGGGGCTCAACTTATGAAATCTTCCGCTCTGACCTCTTTCGTGGCAGGCGTTGCCATTGCCGCCGCCTTCGGCGCCACGGCTGCCCACGCAGAAAAGACCAAATTCGAATTCTGGCACGGCCTTTCCGGCGATCTCGGCGACCGCGTTCAGGAAACCTGCAAGAAGTTCAACGACTCCCAGGCTGAATTCGAAATCGTCTGCACGTCGCAGAACGACTACGACGCCACGCTGCAGAACACCATTGCCGCCTACCGCGCCAAGAAGCAGCCCGCCATTACCCAGATCTACGATGCCGGCACGCTGGACATGATGTTGTCCAAGGCTTTCGTTCCCGCCAAGAAGCTGATGGCCGACAACGGCTACAAGATCGACTGGAACAACTATTTCCCCGGCATTGCCAATTATTATGCAACGGCTGACGGCGAGCTGAACTCCTTCCCCTATAATTCCTCCACCGCGGTCTTCTATTACAATGTCACCGCTTTCGAAAAAGCCGGCATCACCTTCAAGCCAGACACATGGGAACAGGTTGAAGAAGCCGCCCGGAAGCTCAAGACGGCCGGTTTCGAATGCCCGCTGGCCTTTAATTTCGACACCTGGATGCTGATGGAACAGTTCTCTGCCATCCACAACCAGCCAATCGCCACCAAGGGCAACGGTTATCAGGGCCTCGACGCCGAACTGACGATCAACAAGACGAAGTTCGTTGATCAGGTCAAATTCTTCAAGAAGATGCAGGACGAGAAGCTGTTCGTCGTCAAGACCAAGCAGCTCGGCATGGACATCCTGCCCGCTTTCACCTCGCAGACCTGCCAGATGTTCATGTCCTCGATTGCGGGCCACGGGACCGTCGGCAAGACCATGCCTGAGGGCGTGAAGTGGGACGTCGCCATGCTGCCGATCTGGAAGGGCACCGAGCGCCACAACTCGCTGGTTGGCGGCGCTTCGCTCTGGGTCATGGCTGGTCGTCCGGAAGCTGAATACAAGGGTGCGGCCGCATTCCTGAACTTCATCGCGCAGCCTGATATGGTTGAGTGGTGGTCGACCGTTACCGGCTACATCCCGGTCACCAAGACCGGCTTCGACGCCATGAAGGCCAACGGCTTCTACGACAAGGCGCCCTACAAGGGCCGTGAAAAGGCAATCGAAAGCCTCACGTTTACGCCGCCGTCCGAATATACCCGCGGCATCCGCCTCGGCGGCTTCACGCAGATCCGCAAGGAGGTCTCAACCTCGCTCGAAGCCATCTTCATGCAGAACGCCGATATTCAGACCGAACTCGACAAGGCTGTCGAGCGCTCGAATGCCGGCCTGCGCCGCTTCGAAAAGACCTATGCCGGCGCCAAGCTGAACTAAGCGGTCCTTTTCGCCTGGGTTTGCCCGTCTCCGCGCGGGCAAACCCTTAATGCCATTTTCTGTTTCGGATATTTCATGGAAAAGCGCGCCGTTTTCAAAAGCACATGGTTGCCGCTGCTGTTCGCATTGCCGCAGCTGGCACTGATCCTCCTGTTCTTCTACTGGCCCGTGGCGGCGGTGATCAACTGGGCCTTCACCCTCCAGCCGCCCTTCGGCGGCGCGGCAGAATTCGTTGGTTTCGCCAATTTCCAGGAAGTCTTCTCTGATCCATTCTACTGGCATTCCGTTACCGTCAGCCTGATCTTCGCGACCGTCGGCCCCTTCGTCGCCATCCTCATCGGCCTCACCCTGGCGCTCTCCGTCGACCGCCAGCTTCCCGGCTCTGGATTTTTCCGGGTTCTGTATATCCTGCCCTTCGCCATCGCAGGTCCCGCCGCAGGCATGGCCTTCCGCTTCATCCTGTCGCCGGAACGCGGGTTGGCCGCTTCACTCAACGCCGCCTGGCCAGATATCTGGAACCCGGCGAAATACGGCGAACATGCACTGGCGCTCGTCATCGCCATCTTTATCTGGAAATGGGCGGGCTACACCTTCATCTTCCTGTTTGCCGGCCTGCAATCCGTACCCCGTTCGCTGACGGAAGCTGCGGCGATGGATGGCTCCGGCCCGATCCGCCGCGCTATAGACATTCAGGTGCCGTTGCTCGCACCCACGCTGTTCTTCCTGATGGTGACGATGATGACCGAGGGTTTCGTCGGCCAGGACACGTTCGGCATCGTGCATTCGCTGACAGCGGGCGGCCCCAACCGCGCCACCGATGTGATGGTTTACCGCATCGTCACCGAGGCCTTCGAAGGGCTGAACTATTCCGGCGCCTCGGCACAAACCATCGTCCTCATCGGCCTCATCATGGTCTTCACCTTCATCCAGTTCCGCTTCATCGAGCGGCGCGTCCATTACAAGTGAGGCCTGAGAGATGATCCAGCGCACGCCCTATGCCGACGCCTTTACCTATGTGGTCATGGTCGCGGGACTTCTGCTTCTTATCGGCCCCTTCATCGTGGTACTGGCAGGCGCCAGCCAGACGGTGCAGCAGGTGAACCACACGCCCTTCAGCTTCATGCCGCAGGGCGAGCTTTTCAAAAATCTCAGCACCGCCTGGAACCGCGCCAATCTGGGCAACGCCATGTTCAACAGCCTGGTGATGGCCTCGCTCGTCACTGCGGGCAAGGTAGCCCTTTCCGCTCTGACCGCCTTCGCCATCGTGTTTTTCCGCTCGCCGCTGAAACACCTGTTTTTCTGGTCCGTCTTCATCACGCTGATGCTGCCGCTCGAAATTCGCGCCGTTCCGACCTATGCCGTGGCAGCGGATGTGTTCCAGCCGTTCCGTTACCTTATAGCGCTGGTGAGCGGTGTCGAAGTCAACATCGAATGGAACCTGCTGAATTCCTATGCGGGCCTGTCGCTGCCGCTTGTCGCCACGGCCACCGGCACCTTTCTCTACCGGCAGTTTTTCATGACCCTGCCTGATGAACTTGCGGAGGCGGCGCGCATGGATGGCTCCGGCCCCGTGCGTTTCTTTTTCGACGTGCTGCTGCCGCTCTCGCGCACAAACATGCTGGCCCTCACCACCATTCTCTTCGTCTCCTCGTGGAACCAGTATCTGTGGCCGCTGCTGATGGTCACCGATCCCTCCTACAAGACGGTGATGATGTCGTTGCGTGCCCTTTTGCCTTCGGAGGACGGCACGCCGGACTGGAACGTCACGCTTGCCGGTTCCCTCATCATCATCATGCCGCCGCTTCTCGTCGTGGCGTTCCTGCAACGCTGGTTCGTGCGCGGTCTCGTGTCATCCGACAAGTGACGACGCGACGCGTGGCTCTCAACAACAAGGTTCTTAATATCATGGCTCAGATCGATATTCGGCAGGTCCGCAAATCCTATGGCAAGACCCCGACCCTGCACGGCGTGGATCTCACTTTCGAAACCGGGGAATTCGTCGTCATCCTCGGCCCCTCGGGCTGCGGCAAGTCCACACTTCTGCGAATGATCGCTGGGCTGGAGGATATCACGTCAGGTGAAATCGCCATTGGCGGGCGCGTCGTCAACACGCTGGAGCCGCGCGAGCGCGGTTGCGCCATGGTGTTCCAGAACTACGCGCTTTATCCGCATATGACGGTATCAGGTAATATCGGTTATGCGCTGAAGGTCGCAGGCGTTCCCAAGGCTGAACGTCTTCGCCGCATCGAGGAAACGGCCAAGATCGTTGGCCTTTCCGACTATCTCGAACGAAAGCCTGCCGCCCTTTCCGGTGGCCAGCGCCAGCGCGTGGCCATGGCCCGCGCAATCATCCGCGAACCGCAGGTATTCCTGTTCGATGAACCGCTGTCCAACCTCGATGCAAAGCTGCGTGTGACGATGCGCGCCGAAATCCGCAAACTGCACCAGCGCCTATCGGCCACCTCCGTCTTCGTCACCCATGATCAGGTGGAAGCCATGACGCTGGCCGACCGGCTGGTGGTGATGAACAAGGGCAATGTGGAGCAGGTCGGTCATCCGCTCGATATCTATCACCGCCCCGCCAGCACCTTCGTAGCCTCCTTCATCGGCTCACCGGCGATGAACCTGTTCAACACACGGGTGGAGGTCAGATCTCCATCCGTCATGCTGGGCGGCCAGCCGGTGAAACTCTTCCCCGAGACCGCGCTGGAGCTGCGCGGGCGCGACGTGACAGTCGGCATTCGCCCTGAACAATGCCTGGTCAGCATCGAGGGTGCGGGCGTGCCCGCAACCGTGGACTTTGTAGAAGAGTTGGGTTCCGGCCGCATCGTACATGCGGAAATCGCCGGCGAAACTTTCTCCGCAGCCATCGGCGAAGATCTGTTGGTCAAACCCGGCCAGCGCATCCACTTCGAACTGCCTCCGGCCCACCTCCACTTTTTCGATCCGGCCACCGGCAAGCGCATCGAAACGGAGGGCGCCATCGAGACAACCCGCATCGGCAACGAAAAGCTGCTGGCAGTTTGATGGCGGACGTTTGAGCACGGATCAGTCCGGCGCGGTTTGGGGGTGTCCCAACCACGCCGGATCTCCAAACGACGTTTTCGATCTCTAACTACGATTTCGAAATCATCCAGTGCATTAGCTACATCGACCAATATTTTGAATTTACGCCATTTTCTCACTGGAATCACTGCGCGAAATACGTCGAAATTTGCTTGGCGATCACCACGTGAAGCACATCGCTTGCCGGATATTACGTCAACACGATGAGGCAAACCCGTTGCAGGCAAAGCGATCTTGCGAAATGAATGATTTCAGGAAAAATCTTTCGGTTTGGAAGTCATAATCGCAATAGTCTTTGCCGCACAGAGCCGCCAGCAAGGCTATCGTCGCTATGAGGACCGAGCCGGTCTTCGATCCTTGGCGGCCGACAGACAAAACGCTCGGGTCAAAACTTCAACGGAAGAGTGAAGCCCAATGGCAAACGATCGCAAACTGCATCTCGGCGCCTTCATGCGGCCCGTCAGTCTTCACACGGGTGCGTGGCGTTATCCCGGATCCTTCCCGGACGCGAACTTCAATTTCGGCCATCTGGCGCGATTTGCGCAACAGCTTGAAGCCGCGAAATTCGATGCATTTTTCATGGCCGATCATCTGGCGGTGCTAAACATGCCGACGGAAGCACTGCGCCGCAGCCATACCGTTACGTCTTTCGAACCCTTCACCCTGCTTTCGGCGCTCGCCGCCGTCACCTCCCGCATTGGGCTGGTTGCCACCGCCTCCACAACATTCGATGAACCCTACCACGTAGCGCGGCGTTTCGCCTCACTCGATCACCTCAGCAATGGTCGCGCCGGCTGGAACATCGTCACCACAGCAAATCCGGATGCGGCGCTTAATTTCGGCCGGGACGAACAGCCTGACCACACGGAGCGTTATGGAAGAGCGCGGGAATTTTACGACGTCGTTACCGGGCTGTGGGATTCCTTTTCCGATGATGCCTTTCTCCGGGATGTCGATAGCGGGGTGTTCTTTGACCCTGAAAAAATGCATGTGCTTAATCACAAGGGACCGGAATTTTCCGTGCGCGGTCCGCTCAATATAGCGCGTCCGGTGCAGGGCTGGCCCGTCATCGTTCAGGCCGGGGCTTCAGAGCCGGGGCGCCAGCTTGCAGCCGAAACTGCCGAGGTCGTTTTTGCGGCAACACCCACGCTTGCGGCGGGAAAAGCGTTCTACAGGGACGTCAAGGACAGGACCGTTGCGGCAGGCCGTTCCCGCGACGGCATTGTCATCCTGCCGGGCGCTTTCGTTCTGGTCGGCGATAGCGTGGAAGAAGCAAAGGCCAAACGCGCCAGGCTCGACAGCCTCGTCCATTACGAAAGCGCGATAGCCTCGCTTTCGATTGCGCTCGGCCACGATGCTTCGAGTTTCGATCCCGATGGCCCCTTGCCTGACATTCCCGAAACCAATGCAAGCAAATCCAGCCGCGAGAGGGTGATCGAACTTGCAAGGAGCGAGGGGCTGACGGTGCGCCAGCTGGCGCAGCGGCTGGGTGGCTATGGGGGTCTCGCATTTGTCGGCACGGCAAAAACCATCGCCGACGAGATGGAACAATGGCTATACGAAGAGGGGTCGGATGGCTTCAACGTCACCTTCCCGTTCCTGCCTGCCGGACTTGACGATTTCACGACCCTGCTTGTGCCCGAACTGCAAAGGCGAGGCCTGTTTCGAAAGGACTATGAGGGAACGACATTGCGCGATCATCTCGGCTTGCAACGTCCGGCCAATCGTTTTTTCCCTGAATAACGCGCCGTCGCGCCGATCCGGCCAGCGGTAGGGAGATTTTCCACGCCCGCCCTGAAGTTTGGGATGAGGTTCCAGAAGGCTGGATTGACCTCATAAACGCCGGCCCATACCCTTTAAATACACAAATTACATAAATTAGGTACACTATTATGAAGGCTAAACATTCTCGCCGCCAGATCCTGAAACTCAGCATTGCCGGGGCTCTCGCAGCACCCTTTGCCACGGGCAGCGCGCTGGCCCAAAGCTCACAGGAGTTTCCTGCTGAGCTGAAGCTGGATTGGGGATTTTACTCCTCACACACGCTGCTGATAAAGAACAAGGGCTGGCTTGAGGAAGCGTTCAAGGATGTCGGCACCAAGATCACCTGGGTACAATCCCGCGGAAGCAACAATTCGCTCGAATTCCTGAAGGTCGGCTCGACGGATTTTGCCGGTTCGGCAGCACTTTCCGCGTTTCTGGCCCGCGCCAATGGTGTGCCGCTGAAGGTGATCTATGTGGCAAGCTGGGGCGGTTCTTCCATCATACAGGTTCGCCCGGATTCGCCGGTCAAGACCGTCGCCGATCTCAAGGGCAAAACCATTGCGGTCACCAAGGGTACCGCGCCCTATTTCACCCTCCTGCGCGCCCTTGCCCAAAACAAGCTTTCGATCGATGACCTCAAGGTCGTGAACCTGCAGCATCCAGAAGGATTCAACGCGCTTCAGCAGGGACAGGTTGATGCATGGGTCGGCATCGATCCACACACATCCCAGGCAGAACTTGCCGGCGACAGGGCGATTTTCGATGAGCGTAGCTGGCGCGACGGCAGCGTCTTCAGCGTTTCCGAGGAGTTTCTGGCGAAATACCCGAAAGCGGTCGAACGCCTCCTCGGTGTCTGGGTCGAGACACAAAGATGGATCCGTGAAAACAACGGCGAATTCATCGATTTCGTCACGAAGGTCACCGGCAACGATCCCCAGATCACCAAGCTGACGATCGAAAAGCGCGACTGGAAGGATCCTGTTCCGGGCGAGGAACTGCTGAACTCGATCCGTATCGTGACCCCGTTGCTTGGCGACGATGTGCTGCGTCCTGGCGTCAATGTCGACAGCGTCCTTTCGTCGCTGATCGATCCGGCACCGGCGAAAAAGGCGCTGGGAGCATGAATTCTCATCCGCGCGAATTTCAGCGCGTGAAGCAGACTGCGAAACAACTCCCTTCCCGACTGCAGTTCGTGCAAAGAGTGGGGAATTTCCTGGGACGGTTCGACCTGCGCGGCGCGATCGTGCCGGTCGGCTCATTGTTGCTGCTGGAATTCTTTGTGCGCGTGGGCTGGGTAAGCCCCTATGTGCTGCCGCCGCCCTCAGAGCTTTATGACACGTTTCTAAGGCTCGCCGAGGGTCCTTTGTGGACGAATGTCGCAGCCAGTACGGCCCGTGTCTTTGTCGGCTTCGTCATTGGCTCCCTTCTTGCAATCGTCGTCGGTTCGCTGGTCGGGCTGGTCGTTGCCGCCGAGCGTTATCTTGAGCCGACGTTTCAGGCGTTACGCGCGGTTCCGAGCCTCGCCTGGGTGCCGCTGCTGATGATCTGGTTCGGCATTGGCGAAACCTCGAAAATCGTGCTGATCGCCAAAAGCGCGTTTTTCCCTGTTTATCTCAACCTCTTCTCCGGCATCCGGAATGTCGACCGCAAGTTGGTGGAAGTGGGCGAGATGTATCGCCAGCCGCTGCCAGTGCTGGTTTGGCGGATTTTCATTCCCGCTTCTTTGCCACATCTGTTCACGGGCTTGCGTTACGGCCTGTCGCTGGCCTGGCTGAGCGTTGTCGCAGCGGAACTTCTGGCGGCTTCCGAGGGCATCGGCTACATGCTATCCGATGGGCGCGAACTCTCCCGACCCGATCTGGTGATGATAGCGATTATCTGCCTTGCCGTCCTCGGCAAGATTTCCGACAGCCTTTTCAAGATAGTCGAGGAACGTTGCCTCAGATGGCGCGACACTTATCCCCTTCAGCAAGGAGGGCGCCTGCGATGAGTTTGCTCAATGTCGATGTTCGCGAAAAAGCCTTCGGAGACACGGTTGTCCTTCAGGATATTCACCTGACGCTCGGCGATGGTGAAGCGGCGGTTCTTCTCGGACCAAGTGGGTGCGGGAAAAGCACCTTGCTGCGCATCGCCGCCGGCCTCGATCGGCATTTCTCAGGCGCTGTGAAGGTTCAGCAGGCAAAGGAAGTTCAGGCATCGGACTCACCGCCCATCGCCTTTGTCTTTCAGGAACCCCGCCTGATGCCGTGGCTGACAGTTGCCGAAAACATCGGTTATGCGGCCGGCAAGAAATATGATGTCGAGCGGGTAGAAGGACTGATCAACGATGTGGGCTTGAGCGGCCATGGCAGCGCGTTACCGAAAGCCCTTTCAGGCGGCATGGCGCAGCGTGTCGCCATAGCAAGAGCGCTCTATACCCGGCCGCGCATCTTGCTGCTCGACGAACCCTTCAGCGCGGTCGATGCTTTCACGCGGATGAAATTGCAGGACCTAGTTCTGAAACTCGTCGAACAGCGCGGCATTTCCTTCCTGCTCGTCACCCACGATATTGACGAGGCGCTTTATCTCGGTGACCGCATTTACATGATGGGTGCCCATGACGGCCGTATCCAGCAGCGGATAGAAGTGGACGAGCCGCGCCCGCGCGACAGACGGTCGCCGCAACTCGCCACCCTCAAGAACGAGGTGCTGACTGCCCTGCACAACGCTCACGTCATCTGACCGGCACCGGCATCTTTCGCCGCCCTCACCCCTTCACGCCGGACGAAATCATGATGGCTTCCGTCACGCGTCGCTGAAAGATGACGTAGGCGACGATGACCGGCAGCGCGGCCAGCATGGCAATCGCCATCAGGCGTGCATAAACGATGCCGAAGGTGTCGTTGACCTGCGTGATGCCGACGGGGATCGTCATCATGTTTTCGGACGTGATGACGAGGAAAGGCCAGAAGAAGGCGTTCCACACCGTAATGAAGGTCACAATCGCCATGGCGGTCGTAATGCCCCAGTTCAGCGGCAGAAACACCTTGAACAGGATCGTGTATTCGCCGCCACCATCCAGAACTACCGCTTCCCGCATCTCTTTGGGCACGCTGTCGAAGAACTGCTTGTAGACGATGATGACGATTGGCGTGATCAGCTGCGGCAGGATGATGCCCGCCCAGGTATTGATGAGGTTGAGGTTCTTCATCAGGATGAACTGTGTCACGACAAGCGTCTGCGCGGGCACCATGAAACTCGCGAGCACGATGCCATAGAGCAGTCGCCGTCCCGGAAAGCGGATCTGCGACAGCGCATAGGCGCATAACATCGAAATGATGAGCACAGAGACCGTGACGATCGCGGCGGTGCCAATGGAATTCACGTACCAGGTCAACAGCCGCGTATTGAAGATGGCATTCACATAGGCACCAAGCTGGAACTCATCAGGCAGTAGCGACGTGTTGCCCGCAACATTCTCGTCCGAGCGCAACGACGTCACGAACCCCCAGTAAAGCGGGAAAATCCATACCAGTGCTGCCGAAAACGTCAGCAGGGTCAGGACGACGTTCTCAAGTCTTTTGGTCAGGCTCATGAATTCCTCCGGATGCGTAGCAACTGGAACTGGAGAACGGATACGATGACGATCAACAGGAAGAGCACGGTCGCCACGGCCGATGCATAACCGCCATTGTTCATCTGGAAGGCTTCCCGGTAGACCTTAAGGAGAAGCACGAAACTGGAATTGAAGGGTCCGCCGCCGCTCAAGAGGTAGATCTGGTCGAATATCTTCAGTTGCAGGATCAATTGGAGCGTCAGGATCAGCGCGGTCACCGGCCACAGAAGCGGCCATGTGACGCGCCGGAACTTTTGCCATGTCGTTGCGCCATCAAGAGCTGCGGCCTCATAAAGCTCGGTCGGAATGTTTCGCAAGCCGGCAATGAAGAGCAGAACGTTAAAACCGTTCGTCCACCAGATGGTGACGACGGCGACCATCGGCATGACCCAATTGGGGTTCTTGAAAACCGCGACCGGTTTGCCCGCCAGCAACGAAATGACCGGTTGGAGAATGCCGAACTGCAGATCAAGCATCCAGGCCCAGATTTCGGTGACAACCGAAACCGGCAGGACATAAGGCAGGAAAAACAGGCTCATGGCGATTGTCTGCTTGATGCCGGACAAACGGCTGACCGCAAGCGCAATCAACAGGGCGATGACCGTTGTTGGCACCACCGTCAGCAGCACGAAATAGCCGTTATTCTTGAGCGAGGTGACGAACAGGCGGTCGCTCAGCAATTTTATGTAGTTCTGCAGGCCGACCCAGTTGCCATCGCCGATCAGCGGCGCATCCGTGAAGCTGATGCGTATCATCTCGATCAGGGGGTAAAGAAAGAACGTGGCGAAGACCACGATGAATGGCGTCACCATCGACAGTGCGATGAGCGACTTCTTGCGCCGGTTTTCAATCATAGCCATGGAATGCCTCCGGGACCTCCCGCATTGCACGCTGCCCTCCGGCTGACAGCCAGAGGGCAGTCACGGATTACTTGAGCTTGCCCTGAAGCTCGGACTTGATCTGCTCGACCGCATCCGCGCCGCTCATGTAGCCCTGGATGGCCGGAGCGATGATATTAAGCGCCGCATCGTAAGCGGGTGAGGCAACTCCGGTAATCGTGGTCTTCGGATCGAACACTGCCGCCTCCGCCAGCGAGGCATATGTGGCATTCGGCTGCATCGCCTTGTATTCGCTGCTTTCGGTGATCGATTTATAGGCCGGAATATGCCCCGCATCGGCCCAGCTGATGGCGTGTTTTTCCATCCAGCCAATAACCGTCATGACAGCGGCGCGTTTCTCGCCGGAAACGGTCTTGTCACCCTGGTTGGGGATCGCAAAGGCGTGCGAATCCGCCCAGGTGGCGCGCTTGCCCATGAAAGGCGGAACTTCCACAGCGCTCCATTTGAAGCCGAGCTTGCCGTTCTTTTCCAGATCCTTGTAGGTCGGAACTTCCCAGACGCCATTAAGCTGGAAGGCAGATTTGCCAGCGGAGAAGAGAGCAACGGACGCCGGATATTCCGCCTGCTCGGGCGCCCATCCGTTTTCCCGCCATTTCGACATGGTATCGATCGCTTTGGCAGCCTTTTCCGCATTGTCGCCGGCAAGCACCTCGTTATTGGTGACCAGTTCGCCGCCCTGTTGTGAGAACAGTGTATAAAAGACACGCCAGACACCGGCTTCGCCACCCGACTGATAGGTAACCGGCGTCTGAACGCCCTTGTCCTTCGCCCAGGCCAGCGCCTTTTCGAAATCCTCCATCGTCTTGATACCGGTCAACTTACCCTCGGCATCGAGATAGGGAGACCCTTTCAGAAGATCGGCGTTGTAATAAAGAATAAGGGCATGGATATCGAACGGCACCGCATAAAGCTTGCCGTCGTGGGTTGCCGCTTCGACGGGTGCGCTGAAAAAGTCGCTGGTCTTCAACCCGGCATCATCAAGGTCCTTTGTGGTAATTTCGCTCAATACTTTTTCATCAAGGCCGAGCGGCGCGCGCGACAGGTGATAGGTCATGACATCAGGCCCCTCACCCACGGCGGACGCCGTGCGTACCTTGGTATAGAACGGAACGCCCCACTCTAGCGTCGTTCCCTTGATCTGAATGTCAGGGTGCTCCTTGTTGAAGGCAGCAATCAGGGCTTTCATGCGCACGCCGTCGCCGCCCGACAGAAAGTCCCACCAGACGATATCCTGCTTCGCCAGTGCCGGCAGGGCGCTCAGGCCCAGAACCGTACCAACAAGCAATGTCTTGATCAGTCGCATCGTTCACTCCTCCCGTTTGTTGGAAACACCCCGTTCAAGGGGCGGTCTGCTACTGCATCGAAAGGCGCCTCCTCGCGCCTATCGCAACCTTTTGCCGTCGCTGCCGAAAACCATGATGTGATCGGGCGAAGCACTCAGTGAGACGGACCGGCCATCCAGCCGCTCGCGCGAGCCCTGCCGCTGCACGACAAGTTCTTTCCCGGCACGCGTTCGGGTATAGAGATAGGAAAGGTCGCCAAGCTCCTCCGCCACCTCGACATTGACAGGCAAAGTACCCTCTTGCGTGATCACCAGATGCTCGGGCCTTATGCCGATTTCGACCCGCTGACCGGGGGAAACCGGATGCGAAAGCCGGGCTTCAAGGTGCTTTTCACCACCTTCAGGCGCGAGCATAACGATGCCGTCCCGCTGCCCGACGATGTCGGCAGCAAGGAAATTCATCGCGGGCGATCCGATGAAGCCAGCGACGAAACGATTGTCCGGATCGTCGTAAAGGGTGAGCGGCGCGCCGGCCTGTTGCACGATGCCGCCCTTCAGCACGAAAATCTTGTCCGCAAGCGTCATGGCCTCTACCTGGTCATGCGTGACGTAGATCATCGTGGCGCCGAGCTTGCGGTGAAGCCGGGTCAGTTCCAGCCGCATCTGCACGCGCAGTTCCGCATCCAGGTTCGACAGGGGTTCATCGAAGAGAAACACCTTCGGCTGTCGCACGATCGCGCGGCCTATGGCCACGCGCTGCCTCTGGCCGCCGGAAAGCTGTGATGGCTTCTTGTGCAGATTGTCCTCGAGCTGGAGGATGCGGGCAGCTTCCCCCACTCTCTCATTCACCTCCGCTTTCGGCCGGCGGGCGAGACGCAGGCTGAAAGCCATGTTCTCGAACACCGTCAGATGCGGGTAAAGCGCATAATTCTGGAAGACCATGGCAACGCCGCGATCCGCCGGCTCGACAGCGGTGACGTCGCGCTCGTCGATGGCGATGTGACCGCCGCTGGTTTCCTCAAGACCGGCGATCATGCGCAACAGGGTGGATTTTCCGCAACCGGATGGCCCCACGAAAACCGCGAAGCTGCCCGTCGGAATCTCCATCGAAACGTCCCGGATGGCTGCAAAGGAGCCGAAGGACTTGGCGATATTGCTGAGACGGACACCCATCACCGCCTCACTGAACCTTCACGCGCAGAACATGATAGGACAGCGCCGGCACCGAGCCTTTGAGCGCCCCATCCTCGACACCAATGCCGCTGCCCGGCACCGGCACGACGCGGTCAGGTTGATCCGGACCGTTGCCGATCCTCAGATCATATCCCGCCATGGAAAGATGCAGGCTGAGTGACACAGGCGAAAAGCCGGTTAGACCGACGTTGAGCTCTGCTGCTTCGGTCAGATGACGATTGAGGACAAACAGCGTCACCACGCCCTCGTCCTCATCAAACACGCCGGCAACATCGAGATATTTGACGTCATCGGCCGCGTTGCAGTCGTAGGTCGGGCAATCGACGGCAATGTTCAGTGCAACGCCGCGACCATAAAGCGAGGCGAACTGATAGGGGTAATAGATGGTCTGGCGCCATGCCGGTCCGTTCTTTTCAGCGCGGATGGGGGCGATGACATTGACGAGCTGGGCAATGCAGGCGATGCGCACCCTGTCCGAGCGACGGATGAACTCGTTGAGCAACCCGGCCACGAAGAGAGCATCCTCGAAATTGTAGGTCTCCTCCAGAAGTGCAGGCGCTTCCGGCCAGTCCCAGCTCTTGATGCGTTTACCGTCGTCTTCGCGGATATGGTACCAGACATTCCACTCGTCGAAGCAGATGGAGACATCGTTCTTGGCGCGCTTCTTGGCTTTCACGTAATCGATGACACCGGCGATAGTCTGAATGTAACGCCCTGTTTCTTCGATCTTGCCGAAGTAATTCAGCGTGTCGCGGCTGTTATTGCCGAAATATTTATGCAGTGAGATGTGGTCCACATTCTCGTAGCATTCTTCCAGCACCTCGCGCTCCCATTCGGGATAGGTCGGCATGCCGTCGTTGGAACTTCCGCAGACGATTGCCTCGATGGTGGGGTCGAAACCCTTGAAGGCTTTCGCGGTTTCGTTGGCCAGCCGGCCATACTCCACCGCCGTCTTGTGGCCAATCTGCCAGGGGCCGTCCATCTCGTTGCCGAGGCACCACATCTTCACGCCATGCGGATTTTCGGCGCCGTGGCTGCGGCGAAGGTCGCTAAGCTCGGTGCCGCCGGGGAAATTCACGTATTCGAGAAAGTTGCGGGCATCATCCAGACCACGGGAACCGAGGTTGACGGCGAGCATCATCTCGATGCCTGCCATCGACGCCCAGTCTGCGAACTCGTTGACGCCGATCTGGTTGGTTTCCTTGGAGCGCCATGCAAGATCAAGCCGCACGGGCCGTTTGTCACGGGGGCCGATGCCGTCTTCCCAGCGATAGGCCGAAACGAAGTTGCCGCCGGGATAACGGATCGCCGGAATTTTCAGATCCTGGACGAATTTCAGCACATCCTTGCGAAAACCGTTTTCATCCGCCTGCGGATGGCCGGGCTCGTAAATCCCGCCATAGATCGCCCGCCCCATATGTTCGATGAAGGCGGAATATAGGCGATCGTCGATACGCCCAATCCGGAAGTCCCGGTGGACTGAAACCCGCGCTTTCATAGGCTCTCCTCCCATGCGCATTTATATCTTAAAATATGATATGAACCATATTTCATAATATAGTTGCCAATGGAAGCCGCGCCTGTCAACCGCGAAAATCATACTTTATGAAATTGGCCCGATCAGTCTGCGGTGCGCAGACGCAATACGATGTCCTGATCGTAATTCCCAAAGCCCCGACCGAAGATGTTGAGCCCGCCTGGATGCTTTGCATCCGCCTTTACCTCGATCCGCAGACGGATTGAGCGGTGGCTGGACAGATCTATGTCCGCAAGCGTCACATCGGAAATGCGCGTGCCATCGACATAGGTTCCCTGGGCAGTAATGCGCCAGGTTTTGAGCATTCCATACTGCGAGCCGGACAGTTTCCACCAGTCGGGCGTAAACGTACCCCGCTTGTCGCCGAAATCGCCGGGCGAGGTCCAGACCCCGATCTCCTTGCCGTTGACGGAGAGGGTAATGTCTGACGGCCAGTTGCTGTGCGTTCCTGGCACCTCGGAACTGACCTCCATCGAAAACTCGACTTCCTCGACGTTTCGCCCCTGAATCTTGGCATTATTGGGGAATTGATACTCGACATGACCCGATGTGAACCACAAAAGTGCAGTCTTCATGCGGTCGGGATCCATGAAGGTATCAGGGACATCCAGAAGTCCGATAATGCCCTCCGGCGAACAGATGCCGCAAGGCGCGGTCACCGAACTCTGCGTATAGAGGCCGAGCGGCATGGCGACGGCAATGTAGTTGGATACAGCCGGCGTCTCGGGGCTTCGAAACGAAACGATAAGCTCGTCGCAGGTCGCAAAACAGATTTTCTGGCTGCCCTTGCGCGCCTTGCGCGTTTCGGTTCGCAGCAACCCCGCCTCTTCAAGAACGGTCACACCGGCCGACACGGTGGACTGGGGAAGGTCCAGCCTCTGCGCAATCTCGTTGACATTGAGACCGTTGGCCTCGTGCAGCAGCTTCAATATCTGCACACGGATCAGCGACGCCGCCGCCTTCAAAACATCGAATTCTTTTTCAGCGTCAATAAGTAGGAAATTGGGAGCCATTGTCTAATCTTCAGATTTAGCGATCTAGATCAGAATTTCTGGCTTAAATATTTTATGCTGTCCAGCATTGTTTGTCGGGTCGATATATTCAAAGTCAGACACGCAAGGAATGATTGCGAATGGAGGCAGCGCAGGCGGTTTCGATAACGCATGCGCTACCTCTTTTTCCTTACCCGCGCTTGCGCAACGTGCGGGTGCCGGTATCGACAAGATTCTGCGCTGCCTCATCCACAGTGGCGCGGCCAAAGGCGAGTGAGTCGGCAATCGGACGCATTACCCCACGGTCGAACTCATTGGCGCCGATGGGGGCAGGCTCCGGATAAGTATCGAGCTTGCCGGACAGGCTCTCGATGTAATCGACCGTCTTGCGTTCAGTCTCGTTGAGGCTTGGCAACACAGCTTCGCGTACCTTCTTCGCCGGCGGCACGCCGCGTTCGACGCCAAGAACCTTGCCCGCTTCCAGATCGTTGACAAAGAAGTTGATGAACTTCGCCGCAGCTTCCGGAGTGGTGGAGGTGGACGAAATGCACCAGATAAGCCCCGGCCGGTAATAATGCCCGGTCGGTTTTCCCGCCCCCTCGCCCGGCAGCATGCCAATGGACAGCGTCTTCTTGTTGAGCGCCTGGTAACCGACAAGCTGGTTGGAATAGGCAAAGCCGATTGCGGAATTGCCAAGAGTCAGCGCGTTGGATTCGATGGTATTGTCATCGCGCGTCTGGATATCGGCAGAGACGCAAAGCTTCTTCTCGCGCAGATCCTCCCAATAGGCGAACCATTCCTTGGCATCTTCCTTGTTGAAACCGATGGTGCCGTCCTGGAACAGGAGCTTGCCGCGCTGGCGCAGCCAGACATCGAAGACGTAGTGATAACGGGCGCCATAGGGCACCGCCCAATAATTGCGGCGCGCCGGAGCGTTCTTCTTGAAATCGCGCGCCAGTTCCGCCAGCGCCTTCCAGGTGATCTGCTCCTTCGGCACGGAGACGCCGGCCTCCTTCAGCGTCTCTGCATCATACATCATGCAGAACGAATTCAGCCCGAGACCGACGCCGTAAAGCTTGCCGTCGATGCGGCAAAGATCGACTTCGCTTTTGCCGAAATTGGAAAGATCAAGCGACGAGCCGACAAACTGGTCAAGTTCCATGCAGGCGCCACGGCCGGAATAATCGGCAATGGTGGAAGGCTCGAGCTGAAAGATATCGGCGACGTTACGTCCCGCCATGGACGTCGCAAGCTTGGTCCAATAGTCGGAACCGGCGATCATCTCGCCGCTGATTACCGTTTGTGGATCTGCCTTCTGGTAGAGGGCAATCACATCATTGGTGCGCTTGTTGCGGTCAGCCGAACCCCACCATACGCAACGAAGCCGGGTTTCGGCCGCCATCGCGCGGAAACCGCCCGCCGCCGCGCCAAGACTTGCCAGTGCCGCCGTCACCAAAAATCCGCGTCTATCGATAGTTTGCATCTGCTCCTCCCGCGTTTTGCAAATTTCTCACTTATCACTTAAATTCTTGCAAATTTTCATTATTTGCAATATTTGCATCATAATAGAATTTTTTGCAAGAGCAGGAGAAGACATGAACGATACGCCCGACATCAGCCGCCCGCGCCAGTCGGATATCGCCCAGCGTGCAGGGGTTTCCATCAGCACGGTCTCACGGGTTCTCGCCGGGGAAAAAGGCATCAGCGCATCGATCCAGACCAAGGTTCTTGGCGTGGCGGCGGAACTTGGTTATCCGCTGCGGCCAGTCACCAGCCAGACCGGCGGCATCTCGCTGGAGGGCAAGAAAATCCTCGCCCTCATGTCCGCCGAACGAGCGACCGGCGATATCGGCGCCTTTTATCACGATATTTTCGACATGCTGCGCAGCCTTGCCCAGACAGAGGGTTTCGAACTCGATATCCGGCTGCTGCACCAGAGGCAGATCGACGACGCCCTTACACAGCGGGTCTGCGAGGTCGATGGCCTTCTCGCCATTGGCCTTGACCCCGAAGAGGAGATCATCCACCGCATCACGCAGGGTGTGCTGCAACCGGTTCTCGTCAATAGCGCCGATCCCTCGATGATGCTGGATTGCGTCTCGCCCTCCAATTTTTACGGCGGGGCGATGGCGGCGCGGCGGCTGCTGGAACTGGGGCACCGCAAGGTCGCCTATATCGGTCCGCAACACCGTCACACTATAAGAGAGCGCATGCGGGGCTTTCGGCAGGTTATCATCGAGGAAGAGGGTGCCACCTATGAGGAGTTTCTGCTTTCCACGGCGGATAGCGGCTTCGGTCAGGCCGGTGATGCGGTTCGTCAGCTGCTGGCCAAAAACCCCGATCTGACTGGCATTTTCTGCATGAACGATGCGATCGCGCTCGGCGCGCTGGGAGCAGCACAAGAGCTTGGTCTCGGGGTACCGGACGATCTTTCCATCATCGGCTTCGACGACCTGCCCTTCGCCGAACTTTCCACTCCCCGGCTCAGCACAATCCGGGTAGACCGCCGCGAGATTGCCCGCGAGGCGGTGGAGCTGATGCGCCGCCGGCTGGCGGAGCCATCGGCCAATGCCCGGCAGGTTCAGCTGGGTGTACAGCTCGTGGAAGGACAGACCGCGGGTCGAGCAAAAAAAACGGGAAAGGCGGCGCGCGATGCATAAGCCAGCAAACCATGATCCAATGACCCGCTTCAATCCGCTTTACGGCAATCCACTTAAGACCCGCGCCGACGTCAGACGGGCATTGGACGACAGTTTCGCACCGCTGCTTCCCTATTTCTCAGAGAGCGGCGCAAGAGTGACGCTAAGCGGCACCGCCGCGCATTTCGACCGGGCAGCGGCCGATCTGGAAGGATTTGCGCGACCACTCTGGGGCATCGCGCCGCTTGCGCTCAGCGGCGATGCCTTCGCCCATTGGCCGCTTCTGGCCAGAGGCATCGCCAATGGCACCGATCCCGCCCATGCCGATTACTGGGGCGATGTGCGGCAGAAGGATCAGCGGCTGGTGGAACTGGCCGCCCTCGGCTTTGCGCTTCGGCTTGCGCCGCAACATCTGTGGGAACCCTTGTCCGAAGCGCAAAAGGCGAATGTGCGCCATTATCTTCTGGCGGCGCGCGAGCGCATCTATGCCGACAATAACTGGAAGTTTTTCCGGGTGATGGTCGATGCGGCGCTCGATCATCTCGGTATCGAATTCGACCGGAGCCTCACCGAAACATATCTGAAAGAGCTGGACGGATTTTACATCGCCGACGGCTGGTATCGCGACGGCAACTATCGCCGCATCGACCACTACATCGCCTTCGCCATGCATTTTTACGGGCTGATCTACGCGAAAATCAGCAAACCGGATGATGCATACGCCGAACGCTACCGGGAACGTGCCCGCCTGTTTGCCGGGGATTTCGCAAGCTGGTTCGATGAGGATGGTGGCGCGCTGGCCTTTGGCCGCTCCATGACCTACCGTTTCGCCTGCGGCGGCTTCTGGGGTGCCCTCGCCTTCGCGGATGAGGAAGCGATGCCCTTGGGGGAGATCAAGGGGCTTTATCTGAAACATCTGCGCTGGTGGGCGGGAAAGCCGATTGCCGACCGCGACGGCGTGCTTTCCATCGGTTACGCCTATCCGCAACTGACCATGTCGGAAAGCTATAATTCGGCGGGTTCACCCTATTGGGCCTTCAAGGCTTTCCTGCCGCTCGCCTTGCCGGAAAGCCACCCCTTCTGGCAGGCGGAGGAAAAGCTGCCAGACACATCCACAAAACCACGGCCGCTCGTTCATCCCGGCATGGTGATGATGCGCAGCAAGAGCAACGTCACGGCGCTGACGAGTGGGCAGGAAAACCTGTCCATGCGCGGCGGGCCGGAGAAATACGCCAAATTCGCCTATTCCTCCCGTTACGCTTTCGGCGTGGAAGTGGACGAGCGCGGTTTCAAGACCAATGGTTTCGACAATATGCTGGCCTTTTCCGAAGATGGCCGCCACTACCGGGTGCGCGAAACCAACCGCACTGTGCTCTTGGCCAGCACCAATCTTCGAGCGACTTGGAACCCATTCCCCGATGTCGAGGTCGAAACGACGCTGGTTGCCGCGGGAGAGTGGCATATCCGGTTGCACCGGATTACTTCCGCGCGGCCACTTTTGGTCACCGAAGGCGGCTTTGCGATAAACCGCAACGATGGCGACCGCGATGCGGTGACCGAAGACAGCGGCCGGGCAACGGCCGATTGCGGCACCGACATATCCGCCATCATCGATCTCGGCTCCAGCGCATCCCGCCAGGGCGTGGCGCTGAAGGCGCTGCCCAATACCAATCTCATCAATGCCAAAACCACTGTGCCGCAATTGCGGGGCGACATTCCAGCGGGCAAAACCCTGCTCGCCTGCGCCGTCTTTGTGGGACTGGCGGGACCTGAAAGCGAAACAGCTTTGGCGACAGTTCCCGCACTTCCGGACATGGAAGCGCTTGACCGCCTGTTTGTTGAGCGCGGTGTTCCCGTAAGCAGTATGGCGGCGGCGGGAGAACCGCAATGATGAGCCCGCGTCCGCGTCTCAGCCTTGCCATGGACCCGGAGCGGACGCAGCATGTGCTGACGCCACAGGCGCTTGAAAAGCTGTCGCAGAGCGTCGACATACTCGACACCCGGCCGGTCTGCGATTTTCACGACCCAGCTGTGACTGCCCAGTTGGAGAGAACAGATATTCTTCTGACTGGCTGGGGTTGTCCCGAGATCGACATGCGGGAACTGGCAATGATGCCGAACCTTCGGTTGATTTCACATGCCGCCGGGACGGTGAAATACTTCCTGTCCCAGGCGGTTTTCGAACGAAACGTTACGGTGTGCAGCGCGGCCGAGGCGAATGCGCAGCCGGTCGCGGAGTTTACGCTGGCAATGATCCTGCTTTCCGGCAAGCGTACCTTTGGTTTCCGGCGCATCTACGGAGAGGATCGCGCACGGCGAAACGTCGACCGCCTGCAGTCGCAGGTCATCGGCAATCTCGGCCTGACCGTCGGCATTGTCGGGGCGTCACGCATCGGGCGTCGGGTCATCAATCTGCTGCAGCCCTTCGATCTCGATCTCATCCTTTTCGACCCGTTTTTAAGCGCGGTGGAGGCACAAAAGCTCGGTGTGCGTCTCGTATCGCTCCATGAGCTCATGGCGGTAAGCGACGTCATTTCCCTGCACGCGCCATCCCTGCCGCAAACCCGGCACATGATCGGCGCCGATGCGCTTGCCCTGATGAAGGACGGAGCGACCTTGATCAACACGGCCCGCGGCGCGCTGGTGGACGAAGACGCCCTGCTGGCGGAACTGAAAACCGGACGCATAGAGGCCGTCATCGACGTGACCGATCCGGAAGTGCCGTCACCGGATTCGCCCTTTTACAGCCTTCCGAACGTGTTCCTGACGCCGCATATCGCCGGCGCCGTCGGCCTTGAACGCGCCCGGCTCGGCGACATGGCGATTGCCGAGATCGAACGCTTCTGCCGGGCAGAACCAATGCAACAGCAGGTACGTCCAGAACATCTGGAACTGATCGCATGAGAATTTTCGAGCCGGGCCTCTGCTCTGTCACCTTCAGGTCCATGACACCGCAGGCCGTGATTAACCTTGCCGTTGCAAATGGCATCAAGGCGATAGAATGGGGTGCCGATATCCATGTGCCACCTGGCGACTTAGAAAATGCAAGGGATGTGGCGGCGCGTACGGTGAAAGCCGGTCTTACCGTCTCTTCCTACGGATCCTACATTTTCGCACCGGATTTTGCGCCGGAGGATGTGACCGCAGTTCTGGAAACCGCGAAAGCGCTCGGCACCGGCCATATCCGCATCTGGCCCGGCAGCCGCAAACGCCCATCCGCGGATTATTCACCAGAGGAACGCCGTGCGGCAACCGACGCGTTGGCGGCACTTTCCCGGCGGGCAGACGACCACGGAATGACAATCGGCCTCGAATATCACCCCAATTCGCTGACCGACACGCTGACCTCGGCCTTGCAGCTCATGCAGGATTTGCCGATGCCTAACCTGTTCTTTTACTGGCAGCCAGCCCCAGGTCTACCGCTGGATGACGCCCTTGCGGAAATATCCGCGCTCGGCTCGCGCATCTGCCACCTGCACGTCTTCGCGTGGCTCACCGATGCCAGCCGCCTGCCGCTCGGCGAGCGCGCGGACTATTGGCGGGCTTGCGTTGATGCCTTGCCAGCAAGCGACTGGACTAAACCGGCTTATGCGATGCTGGAGTTCGTCAAAGGTGACAATGTCGCCCAGTTCTCGGAAGATGCGGCGGTGCTAAGCGAGATTCTCGCCCGCTCTTAGAACCGCTTGTTTTTTATCGAAAACCGACGCGGCGGACTAAAATTCGCTATCCATCACAACCGCCCACTGCCCTCATCCCTGTACCCCCTACAGGGATCTAGCCAGCCCAAGTCTTTGGGCTGATTGATTTCCTCGCCGCGCAGACGCGTCAGCTGGACTTCTGTGACAAGCACAGAAATAAGGGAAGGTCTGTTCCTCCCCCCGGTTTTTCCTCTTATATTCGCCGCCCATCTGCCCCGAACAGATGCGTCTTCGCCAGATCAAACGCAAAGGGAATGGTCTCGCCGATGCGGATATGGCGCTGGCCGTCCAGCAGCAGGGTGGCGGGCTGGCCATCTGGGGTGCTGGTATAAACCACCGTCGAGCCGCCGAGATGTTCAACGAGCTGGATGGACGCATCGCCAAGCGAGGCCGATTGCGCCTGTGGGTTTACGTGTTCGGGACGAATGCCGAAAGTGAGTGGCTCGCCTTCCTCAGCCGCGACCGGCTTTTCGAGCAGAATGCGCTGGCCGGCGACCTCGATGGTACGGTTGGAGCTGTCGCCTGAAGCCACTTTCGCGGAAAGGAAGTTCATCTTTGGCGAACCGATGAAACCCGCCACAAACTGGTTGGCCGGATTGTTGTAGAGATCAAGCGGGCGGCCGACCTGCATGATGCGGCCGTCACGCAGGACCACGATCTTGTCGGCCATCGTCATGGCCTCCACCTGGTCATGCGTCACATAGATCATGGTGCTGCCGAGCGTCTGGTGCAGCTTGGCAATTTCGACACGCATCTGCACGCGCAGTTCCGCATCGAGGTTGGACAGGGGTTCATCGAACAGAAAGATTTTCGGCTCGCGGACGATAGCCCGACCGATGGCGACACGCTGGCGCTGGCCACCAGAAAGCGCCTTCGGCTTGCGCTGTAACAACGGGCCGATCTGCAGGATATCGGCAGCTTTCTGCACCCGCGCCTCGACTTCCGGTTTCTTGTAACCCGCCGTCTCCAGCCCGAAAGCGAGGTTTTTGTAAACGCTCATATGCGGATAAAGCGCATAGGACTGGAACACCATGGCGATACCGCGCTTGGAAGCGGCTGTTTCGTTGACCCTTTCGCCATCGATGCGAAGATCACCCTCGGAGATTTCCTCCAGACCGGCGATCATGCGCAGAAGCGTGGATTTGCCGCAGCCCGAGGGGCCGACGAAAACAGTGAACTCGCCCGGCTCGATCTTGAGATCGATGCCGTGGACGACCGGAAAGGCGCCGAACCGCTTGACGATTTTTTCCAGAGTAATGCTGCTTGCCATGCTATTTCTCCCGACCGTCGCGCTGCAGACAAGGCAGCCGCGACGGTGTTGATGTTCTGCAATTCGTTTTCGGTCCCGTTTCGTCCGTTCAGCGTTTCATTCCGGTGGTAGCGATGCCTTCAATCAGCAGCCGCTGGAAGAACAGGAAGAACAGGAAGACCGGTACCAGCGACAGGTTGGACATGGCGAAAAGCGACGTCCAATCCGAGCTGCCGGTGGAATCCACGAAGGATCTGAGGCCGAGCTGCACGGTGTAGGTGTTGATGTCGTTCAGATAGATCAACGGACCGAAGAAATCGTCCCAGGTCCAGATAAAGGAAAAGATCGCGGCCGTTGCCAGAACCGGCAGAGAGAGGGGCAGCATGATCTTCCAGTAGATGCGGAAGGGCGAGCAACCGTCCATCACCGCTGCCTCATCCAGCTCACGCGGAATACCCCGGAAGAACTGCACCATCAGGAAGATGAAGAAGGCGTCGGTTGCCAGATATTTGGGCACGATCAGCGGCAGCGACGTATTCACCCAACCCATTTCCAGAAACAGGATATATTGCGGGATGAGCACAACGTGATAGGGCAGCATCAAGGTGCCGAGCATCAGCGCGAACCAGAAATTGCGCCCACCGAACCGCAGGCGGGCGAAAGCGAAGGCGGCAAGTGAGCAGCCAACGACGTTGCCGATGGTGGCGAGCACCGAGATGAAGAACGAGTTCCAGAAGAATTGCCCGAAACTGACCTGAAGCCCGGTCCAGCCGCGAATATAGCCGCCAAAATCGACCGACGAAGGAATGAGCGAGGAGGAACCGAACAGCTCGTCCTGCGGGCGGAACGAACCCGAAATCATCCACAGGATCGGATAAAGCATCGCAAAGGAGGCAAGGATCAGCACCGCATGCAGCAAAACCGACATTAGCGGTGAGCGTTGCGGGCCTTGTCCCGGCCGGGGAGCGGTAACAGCGTCAGTCATCGTAATGCACCCAGTATTTCGCGCTGAGGAACGAGAAGGCCGTGAACAGCGCGATGATGATCACGAGAATCCAGGCAAGCGCCGAGGCATATCCCATGCGGAAGAAACCGAAGGCTTCCTGATAGAGATAGAGCGTGTAGAACAGCGTCGAGTTGATCGGCCCGCCCGTGCCTTCGGAAATGATGAAGGCGGGCGTGAAGGCCTTGAAGGCATCGATCGTCTGGATCACGGCGTTGAAGAAGATCACCGGCGTCAACAGCGGCAGCGTAATACGGAAGAACTGCCGCATCTTGCTCGCGCCGTCGATATCGGCGGCCTCGTACATATCCTGCGGGATTTGCCGGAGCCCTGCGAGGAAGATGATCATTGGCGAGCCGAACTGCCAGACGGACAGGATCACCAGCGTGTAGAGCGAGTAGTCCGGATTGGAAATCCAGCTCGGCCCCTCATAACCGAAAACCTGCCACAGGACCATGTTGACGAGGCCATCTGACGCGAAAAGCTGCCGCCAGAGAACAGCTATCGCCACGCTGGAACCGAGCAGCGACGGCAGATAGAAGATCGCCCGGTAAAGCGTGAGCCCCTTTATGCCGCGATTGAAGGCGAGCGCCACCAGCAGTGCAAAAATCAGCTTCAACGGCACCGAAAGCAGCACATAGGTAAAGGTGACCTGCATGGCGGCTGCGAATTTAGGGTCGGCAGTGGCGATGCGCACATAATTGGCCGCCCCCACCCAGTCCGGGGATTGAAGCAGGTCATAATTGGTGAAGGACAGATAAAGCGACACCAGCGCAGGCCCGAGGGTAAGACCGAAGAAACCGATCAGCCACGGCAGGAGAAACAGGTACGCGTGAACGTTGCGGTCCAAAAGCCGCTTCACGCCTGCCCGCTTCGGGAGAGCCGCGCCACGGCTCTCCTCCACGAGAGTTTCAGATCGAAAGGCCATCTGCCATCACTTCCGTTTAATGACGGTTTCGGATTCCTTGACGAGCCGGTCACCACCCTCAGCCGCCGAAATCTTGCCAAAGCCGATCTCTTCCGCTGTACGTTTCAGGACGAAGGCGAATTCGCCTGCACCCGGAGGGGGTGCCGGCGGCAGATCGCCAACGCCGGGGGTAATCTCGGCAATATATTCCACCATGCTCTTGCTGACGGCATCGAGCTTGGCGGTCAGCGCGTTACGCATCGATTCCGATGCCGGAACGCCGCGCTCCACACCCAGAACATCGACGCCCTGTGGTTCGGCAACGAGAAAGTTGATGAAACCGACCGCCTGCTCGATGCCGGCACTGCCATTGGCGACGCTGATGAGCATGGATGGTTTCAGGTAGTGACCGGAAGGACCATCCTTCTTGCTTTTCGGATAGGAGGTCATCGCCAGCTTGGCTTTGTTGAGTGCCTGATAACCGACAAACTGGTTGGAATGGGCAAATGCCGTTGCCGCCTTGCCCGTCGTCAGCGCGTTGGTTTCAATATTCAACTGGTCGAGCGCCTGAATATCGGCCGGCACGCATGCACCGCTCTTGCGCAAATCCGCCCACATGGTGAACCATTTGGTCGCGTCGGTCGGATCAAAACCGATACCGCCATCCTGTGTGTAGAGTGATTTGCCGTTCTGACGCAGCCAGTTCTCGAAGCTCGGCTCGACGCCGCTGGCATCGGCCGTGGCGTAATAGCCGGGCTTCGGCTTGTTCTTGCTGAGCTTGGCGGCGTTTTCGGCAAACTCTTCCCAGGTCTGCCCGATCGCTGGCGGGGTCGCGCCGGATTTTTCCCAAGCCGCCTTGTCGAAGAAGACAGCGCTGGAATTCACGCCAAGATTAACCCCGTAAAGCTTGCCGTCGACCCGACCGGAGTCGATGTTCATCTTGCCGAAATCTTCTATCTTCAGGCCCTTGCCAATATAGTCATCAAGGGGAGCAAGGGCGCCGCGCCGGCCATATTCGAAGATGTAGCGATAATCCATCTGGATCAGATCAGGCGCGTTGCGGCCTGCCACCTGCGTGGCAAGGCGCGGCCAGTAGTCGCTCCAGCCGGCAAATTCCCCGGCAATATCGAGATCCGGCTTGATTTGCTTATATGCGGCGATCGCCTTGTTGGTGCGATCCGCACGCTCCTGCGATCCCCACCACAACATACGCAGCCGCGCGGCCTGAGCCTGCGCCGAGCCACCTCCCAATGTTGCGAGTGAAAGGGCCGCAAGCCCTGCTGAAAGCACACTTCTCCTGTGAAGCATCACGGGCATTGGCAACTCCTCCCTAATTGACTGCCAAATTGATGATGGGGGTAAACGACTATTGCCGTTTTATAACTAATTGGTTACATGGGAACACTGATCGCCAACATTGTCAAGCGGGTGCTAAGATGGACGAAACGACGAAAAACCAGCTGCCCGATCCGGCCGTCGAGGAAACGCCTGCCCCCAAGCGCAAACGCGGGGCGGCACAGGTGCGAAACCCGGAGAGAACACGCGCCGCCATTCTTGAAGCCGCCCGCCGCGAGGTGGCCGCAAAGGGCCTGGCGGGCGCGAGAATCGATGTCGTGGCGCGGCGTGCCGGCACCAACAAGCGGATGATCTACCATTATTTTGGCGACAAGGACGCGCTTTATCTCGCCGTTCTGGAGGACGCCTATCGCCACATCCGCCACACCGAACGGCGGCTGGACCTGACCCGCAAGGCGCCTTCGGAAGGCTTGCGGGAACTTGCGCTTTTCACCTGGCATTATTTTCTGGATCACCCGGAATTTCTGAGCATTCTCGCAACAGAAAACCTCAATAAAGCCCGATATCTCAGGCAATCCGCTACGATTGCGGCAATGCATTCAAACTTCATTTCCGAGCTTGAGGACGTGCTGCGGCGCGGCCGCGATACTGGCGAATTCCGTGACGGTCTCGATCCGATCGACGTC
This sequence comes from Rhizobium sp. AN68, assembly GCF_030758035.1. Taxonomy (NCBI): domain Bacteria; kingdom Pseudomonadati; phylum Pseudomonadota; class Alphaproteobacteria; order Hyphomicrobiales; family Rhizobiaceae; genus Rhizobium; species Rhizobium sp. AN68. The sequence continues at coordinate 277,861 of NZ_JARWMI010000002.1, forward strand.
TATCTGACGATCGCCTCGCTCGGCGCCTTTTATCTTTCGAACCGATTCACGCTGTCGACGATCTTCCAGCGCGACCTGACCGACCCCGCCGAACTTGAACGCTGGGGCCAGCATATCGTAGATACCCTGCTTGCTGCGGTGCGGCCGGTCTGAGCCGTAAAAACCGAATTTCCCTTTAACAACAGCGACGACGCGCCATTCGCATCCGCGAAGCGCGTCTTTTCCTTTTGCAGCGCGGCACAAACCCGTGATTTCTGCCGCCGCAAGTGCATGTGAATTTCCTGCCAAAAACACCTTGACAGATCGCATCCTTCACGATCACAAATAACCAAATGGTTACAAATTGCCATGTTTGACGGAAGCGGCTTTCGGGAAAAGGCCGCCTTGGGAGGAAATTCATGAAACGTATCGGCGTCATCATGCACGGCATCACCGGCCGCATGGGTTACAACCAGCACCTCGTGCGCTCCGTTCTCGCCATTCGCGATCAGGGCGGCGTGGTTTTGAAGAGCGGCGAAAAGGTCATGCTCGACCCCATTCTGGTCGGCCGAAACGGTGCGAAAATCGAGGAAATCGCTAAAAAGCACAATGTCGCGCGCTGGACGACCGACATCGACGCCGCCCTTGCGAACCCGGATGACACGCTTTTCTTCGACGCCGGCACGACGCAGATGCGTGGCAGCCTGCTCGAAAAAGCTATCAAGGCGGGCAAGAACGTCTATTGCGAAAAGCCGATTTCCGACAGCGTGGCGGAGGCGCTGGCAATTGCCAGACTGGCAGAAAGCGCCGGTATCAAACACGGCGTGGTGCAGGACAAGCTGTTCCTGCCCGGCCTTCGCAAGCTGGCAATGCTGCGTGACAGCGGCTTTTTCGGCAAGATCCTCTCGGTGCGCGGCGAGTTCGGCTATTGGGTTTTCGAAGGCGATTGGCAGCCGGCGCAGCGTCCTTCGTGGAATTACCGCCTGAAGGATGGCGGCGGTATCATCCTCGATATGCTGTGCCACTGGCGTTATGTGCTCGATAATCTATTCGGACCGGTGAAATCCGTAAGTTGCCTCGGCGCCACCCATATCCCCGAGCGTTTCGATGAACAGGGCCACGCCTATGCGGCGGATGCCGACGATGCCGCCTACGCCACCTTCGAGTTGGAAGGCGGCGCCATCGCCCATATCAACTCTTCCTGGGCGGTGCGTGTGCGCCGCGACGATCTCGTCACGTTTCAGGTTGATGGCACGCATGGTTCGGCCGTAGCGGGTCTCAACAAATGCTGGACCCAGCACCGCACCAATACGCCGAAACCGGTGTGGAACCCTGACCAGCCCCAGACCATCGATTTCTACAAGACCTGGCAGGAAGTGCCTGACAACGTCACTTATGACAACGGTTTCAAGGCGCAGTGGGAAATGTTCGTGCGTCACCTCGTCGACAACGACCTATGGCCCTATGGGCTGATGGAGGGCGTGAAGGGCGTGCAATTGGCCGAACTGGGGCTGAGATCATGGAAGGAACGCCGCTGGCTCGACGTTCCCGCACTTTCCTGAGGAGGCGACAGTGAGCGAACTTAAGCTTCCAAAGGACGACCGCAGCATCGAGGTCTACAGGCTATCAGGCGCGCCGGTCGCCATTGAGAAACGAAGTGCGGCGGATTTCAATCGTGTCGCCTTCGCCGCCGCCCATGTGGTGGCCGATCCCCTCGCCGACAACGATCCATGGTTGACGCCCGCCATCGACTGGGACGCTACCCTGCGCTTCCGCCACCGCCTTTGGGACCTCGGCCTGGGTGTTGCGGAGGCCATGGATACGGCCCAGCGCGGCATGGGACTGGCGTGGCCGCAGGCGCAGGAACTGATCTCCCGTTCGCTGAAGGAAGCAGCCACCCGCAAGGATGCGCTGATCGCCTGCGGCGTCGGCACGGATCATCTTGAGGGCGGCGGATATGACCTGAACCAGATTATCGACTCCTACCTGGAACAGCTTGATTTTGTTCAGGGAGAAGGCGGGCGCGTGATCCTGATGGCAAGCCGGGCGCTCACCGCTGCCGCCCGCTCCCCGGACGATTATCTCGAGGCCTATGCCAAGGTTCTTTCCCGTGCCGAGAACAAGGTGGTTATCCACTGGCTGGGAGAAATGTTCGATCCTGCGCTTGAGGGCTACTGGGGTGCCCGCGACCATATGGCGGCGATGGACACCTGCCTTGCCATGATCGAGGAGAATGCAGACAAGATCGACGGCATCAAGATTTCGCTTCTATCCAAGGAAAAGGAAATCGTCATGCGCCGCCGCCTGCCCGCTGGTGTTCGCATGTATACCGGCGACGACTTCAATTATGCCGAACTGATCGCCGGTGACGAAAAAGGTCATTCGGACGCATTGCTCGGCATTTTCGATGCCATTGCTCCGGCGGCATCCAGGGCGCTCGCCAGCCTGAAGCGCGGTGCGGATAATGAATTCTTCGACATTCTGGAGCCAACGGTGGCGCTTTCGCGCCATATCTTCAAGGCGCCGACCCGCTTTTACAAAACCGGCGTGGTGTTTCTCGCCTATCTCAACGGCTTGCAGGACCATTTCACCATGGTTGGCGGGCAGGAAAGCGCCCGCTCCACGCGGCATTTCGCCGAGCTTTTCCGGTTGGCGGACAAGGCCAATGTGCTTGCCGAACCGGATGTGGCGACGCATCGCATGAAGCAGTTTCTGGCTGTCAGAGGCATTGGTTAAGCGCGAGAGCGAAGGTGGCTGGAGGCCTTCGCAAAAGGGAGGAGTACCGTTATGGGCGTTGAGGGCCTTTCAATAAATTTTGCCACCGTGCGGCAGGGACGTTCCTTCGGGGCAATCGTGGATGCATGCCTTGCGCATGGCATCACCACCATCTCTCCTTGGCGCGAGCAGGTTCACGCTGCAGGCCTTGCTGAAGCAGCACGCATTGTCGAGCAGAACGGCCTTCGTCTCAGCGGCCATTGCCGGGGTGGCTTTTTCCCCGCCCCCGATGCAGAAGGCCGCAGCCGCGCCATCGAGGACAATAAACGCGCCGTGGACGAAGCCGCCGCCATGAAGGCAGATTGCCTAGTGCTTGTCGTGGGCGGCCTGCCCACCGGTTCTCGAGACTTGAAAGGTGCACGGCAGATGGTGGAGGACGGCATGGCCGAACTTCTTCCCTATGCGAGGGCAGCCGGCGTGCCGCTCGCCATTGAACCGTTGCACCCCTTTTATGCCGCCGACCGCGCCTGCTTCAACACTCTGAAACAGTCGCTCGACCTCTGCGACCGGCTAGGTGCTGGAACCGGTGTGGCCATCGACGTCTATCACGTCTGGTGGGACCCAGAGCTGGAGGAACAGGTGGCGCGCGCCGGGCGAAACGGGCAGATACTGGCACACCATATCTGCGACTGGCTGGCGCCGACCACCGATCCGCTCAACGATCGCGGCATGATGGGCGATGGCGTGATTGACCTGAAGGCATTTCGCGCCATGATCGAGGCCGCCGGCTTTTCCGGTCCGCAGGAAGTCGAGATTTTTTCGCATCGTTGGCAGGCACGCCCGGTGGACGAGGTTCTGTCCACCGTCGTCGAGCGCTTTAAAACCGTTTGTTGATTGGGTTCGGGAGTAAGGAAATGCCTGAAAGGGTGAAACGCAAACGTTATGCACTGGTCGGCACCGGCAATCGTGGCACCACCATGTGGGGGCGCGAACTTCTGGCCGGGTGGAGCGACTATGTCGAACTGGTCGGCATTTGCGACCTGAACCTGATGCGCGCAGAACGGGCCCGCGCCATGATGGGGTCGGCCGCTCCGCTTTACGACGACTTCGATCGGATGATGGCCGAGCAACGCCCGGAACTGGTAATCGTGTGCACGCCCGATGATACTCATGACGACATCATTATCCGCGCGCTCGAGGGCGGTGCCGATGTCATCAGCGAAAAACCCATGACCACCACCCCGGAAAAGATTGACCGCATCCGCGCGGCGGAGGCCAAAAGCGGCCGCCGTGTCGACGTTTCCTTCAATTATCGCTTTTCACCGACGGCGGCGCGCATCAAGGAGCTGATCGACGATGGCGCGATCGGCACCGTTACCTCGGTAGATTTCCACTGGTATCTCGATAACCAGCACGGTGCGGATTATTTCCGCCGCTGGCACGCTTTCACCGAACATTCAGGCAGCCTGTTCGTCCACAAGGCGACGCACCACTTCGATCTTCTGAATTGGTATCTCGATTCCGACCCGGTGGAAGTGAAGGGCTTTGGGCAACTGCTGCATTATGGCAAGAACGGACCGTTCCGGGGAACGCGCTGTCGTACCTGCCCGCACAAGGACGAGTGCGATTATTTCATGGATCTCGGGGCCGATCCGTTCCTGGACGCGCTTTACGAGGACCCATCGACTGTGGATGGCTATATGCGTGACGCCTGCGTCTTTCGCGAGGAGATCGACATCCCCGACACGATGAGCGCCTCGATTCGCTATGCGAACGGCGTGCAGGTCTCCTATTCGCTCAATACCTATATGCCGATCGAGGGACACCACATCGCGTTTAACGGCCATAAAGGACGCATCGAGATGCGCCAATATGAAAAGCAGCCGTGGACTGAGCCCCCCGCCGACGAAATCCTGCTGGTGAAAAGTTTCGGTGGCGGTGTCGAGCGTATCTGGGTGCCGCATGAGCCGGGCGGCCATTATGGCGGCGACAATCGCATGCGCGACATGATCTTCAAGCCCGGTTCGAACGACCGGCTGCGGCAGCGGGCGGGTTCGCGCGCCGGCGCAATGTCCGTGCTCTGCGGCGTAGCCGCATTGAAAAGCGCCCGAGAGGGTGGTGCAGCGGCGGTGAAATCCCTGCCCATCTAGATATTTTCGGCCTGCGGTGCTTTCAACGTCGGTCCGCAGGCCGCGATTGCCAAAAAAGAACGGATAACATTCTGCAGATTACGCGCTTCCTCCATACCGGTAAAACGACGATCGGGGGAAGAAAGAGTTAATCATGTCCAGTTTCAGATCCTTAATTCCGCTCATCATCATCGGCACCAGCCTGATCCTTTTTTTCAAATGGGTGGGGCGCGATATGAACAGGGAAGAGAAAAAACCGAAATCGCGCCGCTGACGCAGGAAGAGACATCGGAACCGACAAGTGCAATCGCCAGATGGCGCATTTTTCCGCATCGGCCCATTGCAAAATCAAAAATTGAGGTTATATTCGGCAAATCGACAATTGCTTGTGACGTCGCTCCTGGGACTCTACGTTCCCGTCGGATTTCCTCTCAAATAATCGATCTAATTCCGCAAGGTATCGCGGAAACCAACAACGATTACTACGAAAGGAAATCGTTATGAACACTGGTACTGTAAAGTGGTTCAACGCCACCAAGGGCTTCGGCTTCATTCAGCCTGACAACGGCGGCACGGACGTTTTCGTTCACATTTCGGCTGTTGAGCGCGCAGGTCTGCGTTCGCTGAACGACGGCCAGAAGATCACCTACGACATCGTGCAGGACCGCAAGTCCGGCAAGAGCTCCGCTGACAACCTTCGCGCAGCTTGATTTGTCATCGGCCCCGCTGGCTACGCATGTACCAGCAGTGGCGCTGAGTGATTGTGAGAGGTCGGGTTAAATCCCGGCCTTTTGTTTTTTTGGCCATGGGGAGGCTCTCATGCGCAAAAATCCTTATCGTTCCGGCGATGCTATCTTTCTGAAGGCGGGCGTACTTGGGGCCAACCAGCCCAAAGGTCCAGGCCGGGTCGTAACGGCTCTGCCAGAGACACAACAAGGTGCGGTTCGCTACAGGGTGCGTTTCCAGCACGAGAACTTCGAACGTAATATAGCGCTCGATGAAATCGATGTGGCTGCGTCTTCATCGCGGCCCGTGGAAATCGAAGGCTCGTCTTCGCGCGTTGCGGGATCGAGCTGGATCAATTCGAATACGATCAGAATCAAAAAATAGCAGCGATGGCTGCGTTAAGGAGATAAGTTGCAGGTACTCGTCAGGGATAACAATGTAGAGCAAGCCCTCCGCGTCTTGAAAAAGAGGATGCAGCGCGAGGGTATCTTCCGTGAGATGCGCGCACGGGAATCTTACGAAAAGCCGTCGGAAAAGCGTATCCGCGAAGAAGCCGAAGCTGTGCGCCGCCACCGCAAGATGGCGAAGAAAAAATTGCAGCGCGAGGGATTGCTTCCTGCTCCCAAAAAGGTTGCCCGCGCTCGATAACTGTCAATTCGCTCCGCAAAGGAGAATGCCATGACCGCGACTAAAGAGGCTGTTTTCAAACCCGGAAAGCTGTCCTCGCAGGACAAGGCATCCATAACGGACAAGGCGGCGAAACAGATCATAACCGCCGAATCCGACCAGCGCGCCAAGAAGACGGAACGGCTTCGCCAACTTCGCGAAGCTCAGGAGGCGGCAATCGTCGCCCCTCCACCCACCCGCACCAAAAAGTCATCCGGCAAGAAATAACCCGGTTGCACTTTTTGACGTCGCCTTTCCGAAAAACTTCTTGAACCTGATACGCAACAGGCGCACGCTTCGCCTGTCAGCAATCCGCTGAAGAGTGCTGGTGTTTGAGGGCAGAGTGTCCTCGCCCCCAAAAGAAAGGAGGACGAGATGTCTTCCGAGTTTTATTCATCAAGCCTTTCACGGAACCTCGTCCGCACCGGCGGTTTGGGTTACCGGGAAAACGCATCGCTTCGCCTGCTTCTCAGTGCCGCCGAAGAAACAGCCATGCGCCTGGATCAGGATCGCGGCGCATCCTCCGGCTTTGCGGCGTTTCCTGATTTTGGCCTCCAGCCCGACATGGTGCGGAGAACCTTCTACGCAGGGCGTATCCGCCTCTCCAAACCGACCCTTCCCTTCGGGAAACTTCCGCTTAACGGACTGCCTTTCCCCTGACGATGAAACCGCCCCGCAGCCTGCCTGCGGCGCGCGATCATGCCCCGGACCACACAATATCCAATATCTCTTCAATACCAGGAGGACACCATGGCCAAGGGTCAAGTACGCAGCAACAAAGAAGTCCGCAAACCGAAGAAGGACAAGACGAAAGCTCCGGCTGCGGCACCAGCTGCCGGCACGCAGGTCAAGTTCGCAAACTCCACAACTGCGGATGGCAAGAAGAAGTAGGATTGTTCCGGACAGCCCGCTCATAACAGCGCGACGCACCGGCACGAATTGCCAAACCGCGACCCGATACGCTAAGGGTCGCGACAAATAAAACATGTAATGGAAATGCGGACTTGTTTTGGCCACATTGCTCTTCTATAAAGTTCATACAGCAACTGCTGGTGAGCGCAAAATATGTCGTTCGCAGTTGTTTCCGTCGCTTTAGACTTTTGACCACGGATGTACTGGCACTGGTGTTAATGGCGATATGAGGAAGGTCGGTGCAATATTGCCCCGGCCTTTTTTGTTGTCTGCCCTGGTGAGATAAAGAATGTTGCCGCACCGGTCACATACTCGTCAAGGGCTATGGAATTAACTTGCCTATTGCGCGCAAAGAGCGCACCCTTCCCCATCGGTACTTAAAGGGCGTTACCGCCGTCAGGCATCCTTGCCGTCTCAAGCCCCATTTGCACATGCCTCCCGTCTACAGCGCCCCGTGCGGAATTTCCCAGGGCGCGTTGAGGCACATGCCCCCCGAAAACCGGCAACGGTCATCGACCGCACCGGCGTATCGTTTCAAAGCGTTGGAGCGTCCCGTGCAGCCTTTTAAGGGCGCGCGCGAGGCTTCGGCTTTCTGAACCAGTAAGAAAAGAGGCCATCATGTCTTCTGCGCCCCGTAACTGCCTGATCTCCTCTCAAGATCTCGAAATGCTCCAATTGGTCCTCGAGAGCATCGGTTTTAATCACCTTTCCGACGATGATGACAAAAAGCTCCATAACAGAGCCGCCCGCAAGGTTATTGAATTATATCAGGATGGTTTGACCGATCCGGCAGACCTCACCGACGAAATGCGTTTCCTGTTCGGCGTGCAGAAACACGACCGCATCAAGCCGTGGAAGCCGCTCCCCCGATATGCAATCCAGGGCCTGCCACTGCTTTACCACCGCCATTGAGGGGAGAGAGCAGATGCGCGAATATATCATGGTCAGCACCGGCCTGTGGCTGGGGCTATTTCTGACCTGGTACCTCGTTACCATGTACGATACGGCGGATAGCGTCTTTACGGCGAACACCGTTCCGTCGCTACCGCTGCTGCTGACATCGGCCGAATGCGAGACCCAGTTCGGCATTCTTTTTTCGATGACCGAAAAGCTTTTGAAGGCAGGCGGGCCGATAGTTCCCGACGACTTGCGAAAGAACATAGAGCATTGCATTTCTTCCGATGAGGCAAGCCGCCTGAAACTCAAAGACAATCAACTTATCCGGCTTTTTCCCTGAAGCGCCTCCCGAAGCGGACGTTGTTCGCCAAAATCACTGGTAACAATAATGACTTGGCAAATGAGATATATCAGGAGAAACTGATTTAGTCGGACATCAGTCCGAGAGTTTGCGTCTGCGTGGAGGGTGAGTATGACGTATGACTGGAGCGGCCGCAGAATGCGCCGCATGCGTGCCGCGAAACTGACGATCATCAGTCTCGTCGCGGCCTTTGTTATCACGGCTCCAATCTTCGCGCATTACTGAAGCCCGCAGCGACAAGACGCGATCACACCGGTTGCCCGACCCCTGCCCGCTTTCTCAGGCGACCTTTGAGCCATGTCTGCACTGGCTGATCAAAATGGACCGTCAGGTACCATGACAGACACGTCGTCCCTATCAGGAAAGCGACACCGACCGGCAAAGCGATGTTTTCCCTATCAACGGCAGGCACCAGAAAATCCGTCCAGGCCAGCAGCGGAATATGTAGCACATAGACGGCGTAGGAAGCTGTGCCGAGAAACGTCGACAAGATTCCCACCCTGCGACCCGGCACTATCCTGCTGGCTACGAACAATACCGTCGGCCAGACGAGCAGAACCACCGCGAGATCGAAGAAAGGCCGAAGCTCACGCGAAATTGGCACGGCGAGGATGACGCAGACCAGCATAAGACAGAGGGCCGCCTGGATGGGCTTCAGCTCGGTTATGCGATTGCGGAAGCGGTAAACCAGCACGCCTGCGAAAAACGAGAAAAACACCCTTCCCATGCCGGCATACATTTCGTGCCATCGAAACCCCGCATGCAACTTCCCAAACTCAGCAGCCGCCACGACAAGGACGCAGGCGCTGACAGCCAGCACCACGATTGTCTGTTTCGTAGTCGCCCGCACACCCCACCGGCCATAAACCGCATTCACCACCAGCTCGTTGAAAAGCGACCATGCCGGGCTCACCAGAAACAATGCGCCGTTCAATGTAAGCGTGAAGGGTGCCGGAACAAAAAGAAGTCCAGTCAACAACGCGATCGCCAGTTCGCCGGGATTGATGTGGCGATGAAGATCATCGATCGGCGTCGGCAGGCCCAACAGGTAGAGGCAGATGAAATAGGACGCCATCAACGCCAGCCCCAGCCCATACAATGGATAAAGTCGCGCAAGGCGCGCCTTCATAAAGAAGCCCGGCGTAATCGCCCCTTCGCGCAGTTTCATGCTGTAGGCATGCGCCAGCACAAAACCGCTCAAGGCGAAGAACAAATCGACGGCGAGATAGCTCGAAGCGTCGTCTCTCCCGAAAAACTGTTCGGCATGGCGATGTACGATGAAGAGCGCAGCTACGCCCCTTATGCCATCGAGCAATATGAAGCGTTCCGGGGAAGACTGGACCATGGGCGTTGATGCTCGACAGGACTGGATTATAATTACTTCACGAAAACGAGGTTTACAGCGCAGCGGTTCATCGCATCCAGTCAAAAACTGTTCAACGTCAAACATACCCCGAATTCTTATGGGCAATTCCCCATGAGCCACGCTCTTTCGCAGCCGTCAAAGGCATGCTACGTCCGAATGTCATCGATGCTTTAACCTTCTGACTCTGTGTACCACGCCTCGCAAAAACCGGTTTCGATTTTAGCAAGTGTCCTGGGCGCAAATTCAAACGGGTTGTTCGGCGGCAAACAACTTTCGCGGAGTCCCACCATGTCCACCATCGCCGACCGTATTAAAAAAATCATCGTTGACCAGCTTGGCGCAGATCCCGGCACGGTTGTCGATGACGCCAATTTTGTCGACGATCTCGGTGCCGATTCCCTCGAAGTGGTTCAGGTTGTCATGGAAATCGAGGAAGAATTCGGAGTGGAAATCCCTGATTCGGCCGCAAGCACAATCCTGACCGTTGGCGACGCCATCCGCTTCATCGAAAAAAACAAGGCTTGACCGGCAGCCGCGGATATCAACCCGCCGACAGGGCCGCAACAGGATCGAGGTTCGATGCGTTGCGGGCCGGCAGATAGCCGAAAACGACGCCTATCAGTGTCGAGCAGACGAAGGCAGCAATGATCGACACCGTGGAATAGACCATGGCGAAATTGCTGCTGAAGGCGGAGAAAAGCGCCCCGAAGCCGAAGCTGCCCAAAATTCCCAGCGTTCCGCCGATGATGCAGACGAGCACTGCCTCGATCAGGAACTGGCGCAGTATATCACTGCGCCGTGCGCCGACTGCCATGCGCACGCCGATTTCGGACACACGTTCGGAAACGGAAACGAGCATGATGTTCATCACCCCGATGCCGCCGACCAGAAGCGAAATCACCGCGATCGCCGCAACCAGCAGCGTCATGGTCTGCGTTGTACTGGTGATGGTCTGGCGAATATCGTCAGTGTTGAGAATGTAGAAATCCCGCGTTCCATGCCGCTGGGTGAGAAGAACCGTCACCGCCTGTTCGGCAATTGCGGCGTCAATATCGTCACTCACCTGCACCGTGATGCTGCGCAGCGACAGGCTGCCGAGAAAGCGTGACTGGACGGCAGTATAAGGCAGATAAAGTGAAAGGTTCTGGCTTGAACCGAAACCGCCCTGCTGCGCCTGCGTGATGCCGACGATGCGGGCCGGCACCTTGCCGATGAGGATGACCTGACCGATGGGGCTGCCGTCGAAATCCGCAAACAACGATTTGCGGGTGTTCTCATCAATCACCACCTCCTGGGCTTTCTGCACGACGCTTGCGGTATCGAAAAAGCGCCCTTGTGACAGCTTCGTGCCCTTTGCGACGAAATACCGCTCGCTGACACCATTCACAAGCGCATTAGCCTCCTTCGCGCCGAAACGCACCGTACTGGAGGTCGAGACCGTGGGCGTCACAGCCGCGACATAGGATTGTTTGGCAAGTGCCTCGGCGTCGGAGACGACCAGCGTGGTGATCTTGCCCGACCTAATGTCGCCAAAATCCTTGCCCGCGAAGATTTCCAGCGTGTTGGTGCCGAGGCTTGAGATATTCTGCAGCACGCGCTGCTGTGACCCCTGCCCCAGCGCCACGACGCTGATGACCGAGGCGATGCCAATGATGATACCGAGCATGGTGAGAAAGCTTCGCAGCTTGTGCGCCTGCATCGACAGGAGCGCCATGCGCAATGCCTCCCGCAGCGAGGATACGAGACCAGCGAGACTGGAGGCCCCGCCGGAAACCATAGAGGGTTTGGCGTCATCCTTCCGAACCGGCGCGGCATCCGCCCTGCGGTCTGAAATTATGGCGCCGTCGCTGATTTCGATGATCCGTTCGGCACGTCGTGCAATTGACATATCGTGCGTGACGATAATGACAGTGCGCCCTTCGGCATGCAGCTCGTCGAGGATGCGCAACACCTCGTCGCCGCTCGCGCTGTCGAGCGCACCGGTCGGCTCGTCGGCAAGAATGATTTCGGCATCGTTCATAAGGGCGCGCGCGATGGAAACGCGTTGCTGCTGGCCGCCGGAAAGCTGGCCCGGACGATGATCGAGGCGGTCCGCCATGCCAAGGCGACCGAGCAACCTGGCGGCATCGCTCCTGCGATCGCTTTGTGAATTTCCGGCGTAGATCGCCGGAATTTCGACATTGCCGAGCGCTGTCAGTTCGGCAAGCAGATGGTAACGCTGGAAGATAAAACCGAGATTTTCTCGCCGCAATTCCGAAAGCTGGTCTGCATCGAGATTGCCCGTCTCCCGGCCCCTGATGCTGTAGCTCCCTGACGTCGGCCGGTCGAGGCAACCGAGAATATTCATCAGCGTCGACTTGCCCGATCCGGAAGCGCCGACGATCGCCACCATCTCGCCGGCCTCGATGGTGAGTTCGATATTCTTGAGTACCGTAATCGTACCTTCACCGGACGGATAATCCCGCCGCACGGATTTAAGGCAAATCAGAGGATCAGCCATGGTTCAAAATCCCATCGGCGGGCCGCCAGGCCCCGGCATGGCGTTTTTGGTGGTGTCGATGGAAAGTTCGCCGGTCACCACGCGCTCGTTCTCGGCAAGGCCGGAACGCACTTCCGCCGTGACCTTGTCGTTCAGACCGATTTGGACCCTGCGTTCGGAAATTCTGCCATCGGTGTCTACCACACGCACGGCATAGTCATCGTTGGCGCCCTTGCTACCAAGGGCCGCCGCCGGAACGGTCAGCACGTCCTTGGCTTCACCGAGGACGATATGGACCTCCGCCGTCATATACGTGCGCAACTTGCCGTCCGGGTTCGGCACTTCGAACACGCCATTATAATAGATCGCCTCCGACGACGAGGTGCTGGAAGAGGACGATGTGGTCGAGGAAGACGTCGAGGAGCTGAAGCTGGAATCGCTGCGCACTGATTCAGGCGCCGGTTCAATGGACGTAAGCGTCGCGTCGTAACGCTGCTGCGGCTCACCCAGCACCGTGAAGTAAACTGGCAGGCCGGCTTTTACGCGCGTCACATCCGCTTCGGAAATTTCCGTGCGCACCGTCATCCGGTCGAGCTGGCCTAGGATCACGATTGTCGGCGCGGACTGCGTGGCGTTGACGGTCTGCCCTTCCTGACTGACGATAGACAGAACAGTGCCTTCGATGGGCGCGGTGATCCTCGTATAGCCGAGATTGGCCTTTGCCGTTTCGACAGCGACCTGCGCCTCCTCGATCTGGGCGTCGATCGCTTCGATCTGCGCCTGGGTGACTGCGAGCGCTGCAGTGGCGCTTTCGAAATCCGCACGGGAGGCGGCATTTTTTGACACCATTTCCTGTTGGCGGACAAGGCTCTGGCGGTTGAGAACAAGCGTCGCCTGTTTCTCCACTCGCTGCGCCTTCACATTGGCAAGCGCTGCCAGCGCCGTGCGCAGGCTGTTATTCTGGGTAACGGAATCGATCTCGGCAATGAGATCGCCTGCCTTGACCGTATCTCCAAGTGCGACCTTGACGGCGGTGATGCGACCGGAGGCCTGCGCGCCGACGGCCACCAGACGGACGGGTTTGAGCGTTCCAGTCGCCAGAACCGTCTGCTCGATATCACCGCGCTTCACAGACGAGGTGATATAACCGGGCGTTGCGGCCCGCGTATATTGTGACGAAAACCAGTAGCCACCCAGGGCGAGCGCGACAACCGTCAGCGCCACACCTGCTTTGCGAGCCATTTTCATCGTCCTGTCCTGTCCGGCCGGTCTACTCAAAAGAAGAAACCGACCTCATGTCGTGTTTCACAAGGATGAAGCCGTTGTCTGCTTCGATCCATTCATAGGCGGCAGCGGACTTTCTGGCGGATGCCTTGCGGCAGGTGTCGCCACGACACTTGCGATGTGCATTTTCGCGCCGATCCTTCGCACAGACGGGTTGGTGCCGCTGTTCTTCCTGCCGGGATTTCGCCGGTGGATCTCGCACCGGCCTGTCACCGGCCGCAGCAACCGACCAGACGAAGCTCAAACCAAAAACCGTCGCCAGCATCAGGTAGAAATATCTCATCATCATCTTCTCGCTTGAAAATCACGCGGGGGATCGCAGGCGAGCGATCCCCCGGCTTCAGCCGTTTCCGGCTGATTTCCTCCTTTGCTGGGGGGCTATTAAAGGAGGAAACTTTGAAGAGTGGAGTCAGCCCCGCTCTGCCTGAGGCAGCGGCTGCATCCCGTCGCCATGCGGAGGCTCGACACGACCGTCTCGTCCAGGGCGATGATGCGGGACAGGAGGCGGAGGCGGAGGCGGCATCAATGCGCGTTCGAGTTCAGCAAGCTTCTGCACCTGCTGCGGCGAAAGTTTAGGTTTCAGCGCAGCTGCTGCGTCCTGAAGTGCTTTAGCCTGTTCTGCCTTGTTCATTATAAGGCCGGCCAGCTCCTCACCGGCAAGACGCGGCTCCAGCCCCGTCTCACCCGGTCCCTTCGGCGGCAATGGCTTGCGTTCCGAAGTGGGCAAAACAAGATCGATCAGCGCAGTGGCATAGGCGCGCCACGGACCAAGCTGTTCAGGTGTGACGCCGAGATAGATTTCCGCTGCCGAAAGTTTCGTCGCCAACCCCAATATATCCGGCCCCATCATATCCGGGCGGAGCATCTCAGGCCCGACCATCTCGCGGCCATGCGGCAGCCTTTTGCTCCGGAGCACTATTCGAACCGAAGTCAGGACTGGCGAGGAGCGGCACGGCCTGTTCCGATGCCTGCGGCGCCGGTTCACCCTGCTCCGCAGCCCGGGAGGTGGCCGAAGCGCCAAGAACAGTTGTCACGACGACGGCGGTGGCGATTAGAGCGTTTCTCATCTTACCTTCCTTTTCGTTTTCCAACCTGAGAAGACGATAGGAGCTAAGCGTTTCCGGCCTTGGTCCGAATGTTGCCGGTCTTGTTCCACGCAAGGCCTATTTGTAACCGAATGTTGCCGGAGCGGCCGCAGCAAGCTTTCGTTGCAAAAATCCGCCGTTTCTTTGCGCCGCTTATGTATAGTGGCATCAAAAGGTTGGACGATATGGCGACAGTTTCGGTGACACATATTTTGATCGTGGATGACGATCCGGAGATACGCACATTGCTCGCGAAATATCTCGGCTCGCAGGGGTTTCGCGTTTCGATGGCAGCCGACAGGCGAGAGTTCGAAGAACAGTTCGCCTGCTCCGATCCGGATCTCATCGTGCTCGACGTGATGCTGCCGGATGGTTCCGGCCTCGATATCTGCCGCGATCTGCAAGGCCGCCGGCCGCGCACGCCCGTTATTCTCCTGACAGCGCTCAAGGAGGATGTCGACCGGATCGTCGGGCTGGAAATCGGTGCCGACGACTATCTCGGCAAACCCTTCAATCCGCGAGAACTGACGGCGAGGATCAAGGCCGTGCTGCGCCGCGCAGCACCTCAGGAAGCACCTCGCGGCTCATCCACCGCCTATGGTTTTGCGGACTTCACCGCCGATCCGGAACAGCGCTCCGTCATCCACGCCGGCGGTGAGAGGATCGAGCTGACGGGGGCGGAGTTCGATCTGCTGAAAGTCTTCCTCGACAGGCCCGGCCGGCTTCTTTCGCGCGATCAGCTTCTCGACCTTACGCAGGGCAAGGACCGGGGACCGTTCGACCGCTCCGTCGACGTATTGATGAGCCGGTTGCGCAAGAAGCTCGAAACCGATGCCCGGGCTCCGATCTTCAAGACCGTTCGCAATGGCGGTTACCAGATGACGGTTCAGGTCAGAACCCTGCCGGTGCATCGATGAGCTCGCTCAGAAACCGTATCGCCGCACTGTTGATCGTCTCCATCATCGCGGTCATCGCGCTTGCGACTGTGGTGGCCGATCAGACATTGCAGCCGCCGCCGCCAGATGCCACCATCGAGCCCGTTGCCCGCAGCCTTGCCTTTGCCGTCACCATGGCCGAACGCGACCCCTCGCTGCAACAGCCCGGCTATTTCCGCATCGAACAGAAGCCGCCCGAAGGTGATCTCGACGGAATGCTTTCGGAGTTTCTGGAAAAGGCCCTTGCACAGGTTGGCGAGCCACGCACCGCAATTGTGATCCGCGCACCGGGAAATAATGCCCCGGTGGCGGCTATCGCGCTGGAAAAAAGCGGATGGCTGGTCGCGGAAATTCCCCATATGGGTCCTCCCCGGGCGGCTGGAAGATTTTCGGCATGTGGATCGGGCTGATCATTCTTGGCAGTGCTGCTGTTTCCATCTTTGCCGCCAGAAAGATCACCCGCCCCCTCGACATGCTGGAAAACGCCGCAGCGAGCATCGGACCAGACGGTTCGCTGCCGCATCTTTCGGAAACCGGGCCGGGTGAAATCCGCGCGACGGCGCGGGCCTTGAACGAACTCGCCCGCCGCCTGAAGGCGGCAATGGAAAGCCGAATGCGCCTCGTCGCAGCCGCTGGCCATGACTTGAGAACCCCAATGACCCGCATGCGCCTGCGGGCAGAATTCATCGAAAACGACGAAGAGCGGGGCAAATGGCTGGCGGACCTCGAGGAACTGAACGCCATCGCGGATAGCGCCATTCTGCTTGTGCGCGAGGAAGTGAGCCAGGATACCGTCAAGATGATCGATATCGGTAGGCTTCTCGGCGAAATCGTCAGCGAACTTTCTGATCTCGGTTACGCTGATGCCCTCGACTTTATGAAACCGGAAGCCGCCATGATCATCAAGGCCGCTCCGCTTGCGCTTAAAAGAGCCTTGCGCAACCTCATCCTCAATGCCGTCACCCATGGCAAAACGGCACGGATCGATCTAACCGAGGACGAGAGCGAGGTCGTCGTTACAATCCGCGATGAAGGCCCTGGCATTCCGCAGGAACTGATCGGCCGGGTTTTCGAGCCCTTCTTTCGGGTCGATCTCGGGCGGCGAAAGTCGATCCCTGGTGTGGGGTTGGGTCTTGCCATCGCCAGGGAAATCATCGAGCGCTTCGGTGGCACGATCACAATCGCGAACCACAAAAAACAGGGCCTGATCCAGACGGTGATCTTGGCAAAAGTGGCATGATCTCATGCCACAAACACCCTATGCCCGTTAAGATGACCGCACCGTCATGCCAAAAGCAGGCTTTCGGCATAGGCCATCATCAGCGGCCCGACGCCTTTGGCGTCATCGGATACAACCGGCTCGGTCAGGTAATAATCCGGAGACCCATCGCGATAATTGCCCTCGAAGCCGCCAAGGCCCGCGACATGCACGATGCCGGTAAGACGGACGATACCCTTTTCGTCCACCTTGAGCTGTCTCTCAAGCAGGGCCTCAAGCGCGGACCGGCCCGCCGAAAGAGCCGCATTTGCCTCCTCGCCCTTCAAAAGCCCCAGCCGCGCAGCCCGCAGTAAGGCATAAGCGAACATCGCCGAAGCGGAGGTTTCCTCGTAGTTTCCGGCAAGATCCTGTTTGTCCAGCACCTGCATCCAGAGACCGGTTTTAGTCTGCCGGGCAACAATACCGGCCAGAAGCAGGCCTGCGCGTTCCCGAAGTTCGATCGTTGCGCCATCAGCCGGCAACATCACCAACGCATCGACCAGCGCCATCGCGAGCCAGCCGACGGCGCGGGCCCATACGGCCGGGGATTGGCCGCTCACGGGATCGGCCCAGCGCTGGTTGCGGCTTTCGTCATAACCATGGACATAGAGCCCACCGGCATCCGCCGTCAGCGTGAGTGCTGTTGAGAATTGCTGTAGCGCATCGTCGATCAGTTCGGCATTGCCAGTCGCCTGCGCATATTCGATCTGGAAAGGAAGTCCCATATAAAGGCCGTCCAGCCAGACCTGATGCGGATAACGCTTCTTGTGCCAGTAATTACCGGAACCCGTACGCGGATGGCTGCGGAGTTGACCCGCAAGATGTTCCGCCGCAGCGAGATAACGCGGATCGCCCGTTTCCGCTGCCAGAGGAAACAGAATGCGACCGGCAAGGATGTGATCGATATTGTATTCCCGCGGATCGTAACCGGCGAGCACTCCGTCTGCCGCTATCTGGGTGTCCGCCAGACGATGCAGATGTTCGTTCCAGCGCCGGTCGCCGGTCGCTTCGAACAGGTGCTGCAAACCCCGATAGACACAGCCATCCTCATAACACCAGCTCCCGCCCTTGTAGTGCCTATAGCGGCTGGCGAATTGATCAAAATAATCAGTGGCTTTCATGGGTTTTCTCGATTGAAATCTGTGAGTGGGAAATGCCAGAGGCGCTCAGCAGCGCAGGATCGTCGCAAATGATTTCAGCCTGTTCGAAAACGATCCCCTCATGCAGCATGGGGCGCACCCCATCGGCCATGATCGGCGGTGTGGCCACGGCTGCAGGATCACGCGAGACGATTGTGAGATTGCGAATGGCGATATTGCGGATTGGGGCCTCCGCTAAACCGAGAAAGACGCCGGCGGCATGTGCCAGATGGCGGATTTCCACATCTTCGACAGTAATTCTGTCGATAAACGGGGTCCCGTCGTCGACAGGTGCAGGGTCTCGCGACTGCACCCAGCCGTCATGCCCATCGGCATCGCAATGGTAATGGGCATTGGCGGAAAGCGCGGTCTGCACGCCATCCAGCAACACGCGGCGCATGGTGATATTGCTGATTGAACCGCCACGGCCCCGCCGCGTCTTGAGACGCAGGCCGCGATCCGTGCCAACCATGTCGCAGTCCTCTACCGTTACGTCATGCACGCCACCCGACATTTCCGAGCCGATCACCAGCCCGCCATGGCCGCGCTCCATCAGGCAATGGCGCACGCTGACGCCGCGTGTTTCCGCCAGATGGTCGTCCTCGCCGTTCGGCCCGCGTTTGCCTGCCTTCACAGCAATGCAATCGTCGCCGACTGAAAAGCGCACGCCTGATATCGTCACGTTGCGGCAGCTTTCCGGGTTGAAACCATCGGTATTGGGGCTGTTATGCGGAGCGCTGATTGTGAGACCCGCCGCTTTCAGGGTCTCGCATCCCTGTGGATGGACCGTCCAGGACGGTGCATTGCGAATGGTGAAACCGAAAAGCCCGACATTGCGGCAGGAAACGAGATGCAGGCCGCGCGGTCGGCGCGCGCCGTCACGGGTCTCTTTCGGCCAGCTCCACCAGTCGCCTCTGTCGCCGGAACCATCGAGAACGCCTGTGCCTTCGATCACGAGATTGTCTGCGCCGATGGCATGGACCGGCGCGGCGAAACAGGCATCCGGTAGCCCTTCCCAACTGCCGAGAATGCGGCCCGTCTCATCGCGGGCAGGCAGGATCGGCCAGCCATTGCGGGTGGAGGGTGCGCGCAGCACGGCCCCTTCCGCAAGATGAAACGTCATGTCGCTTTTCAACCGCACGGGAAACGCTGTCCAAAGGCCGGCAGCAAATCGCAACGTGCCGCCCGCAGGCACGGCGGCAACTGCCTCTTCCAGAGCGCGGGCGTTGGCGCGTGCGCCGGCTTCGTCGTCAAGCGCAATATCCGGCGTCAGCGAAAATGCCGTCGCCTCGACAAGCCCCGCGCAGGGCGCTGTCCTGAACTCCAGGCTTGCGAACCCATCCGCTTCGAACACATACCGCGTATCCGGACGCAGATCATGCAGCAGCGTCACCACGGTGGCGGTTTTTCCGGTTCGTAGATCACCATCTTGCGAAGTCAGCCGCCATGCCGTCTGCGGCAGGTGATATCGCGCACCGGGTACAGCGAGGCAAAGCGCCGCCGTTCGCGCCGAAAGCGCGATGATAGAGGGTTCGTTCATGCTCGTTTCTCGTTGTTCGTGCATGTCCCGCCAAAACAATCGGCGGGAATGCCCATGTCACCCGGCAACCGGATAAAGAGCCCGCCGCCGCAGGGGCGGCGGGCCATTGTCGTCAATCGAATTTGGCCAGAACGTCATTGGTGGTATCGATGATCTGCTCAGCCGCCTCTTCCGCCGTCAGCTGGCCATAGGCATATTCCTCCAGCGTATCGATGAAGCCGGAGCGGATTTCCGGATGTTCGTTGAAGGGCGAAACTACCGGTCCAGATGCCGCCATGACGATGGCGTTGGCGGCGCGCACTTCCGGCTCACCCTTGTCGCCCAGACGCTGCGCCGCAGCCTTGGAAGCAGGCAGGCCGCGAGACGTGCCAAGCGCATCGATGCCCTCAGGCTCGTTCAGCAGGCAGTTCAGGATTTGCGCTGCCGCTTCAGGGTTCTTCGAGTTTTTCGAGATAGAAAAGACCATGGAAGGCTTGCGATAAACGCCTTCCGTTACGGCATCGGCGAGCTTCAGCATCGGCACGGGTTTCAGCACCTGCCCATCCTTCAGGGGATCGGCATATTTCGAATAGGTGGAATCCCATTCATAGGAACCAGCGATACGGCCTTCGGACCACGACGGCTTTTCATAAAGATTGACGTTGCCATCGGCCGCTTCCTCTTTCTGGGAGCGAATGGAGCCGGTTTCCACCAGCTTGCCGACGAACGAGATACCTTCCGCCAGTTCCTGCGGCGTCCAGGCGACACGGTTGGTCTTGGGGTCGACCAGATCCTTGCCGGTTTTCTGCACCACGGCGAGTGTCACGAGAAGCTGGGCAGTCTCCTTTACGGCGTTGAAGGTGTAATGATCCTTGCCGAGCTTTTCCTTGATGGTTTTTGTTGCCGCGAAGAATTCATCCCATGTCTTGGGGATTTCAACACCAGCCTTCTCGAAGGTGGTGGCGTTGAAAAAAAACACGCGGCCGGTGGTGGAGACTGAAAGGCCCTGAAGCACCCCGTTCATAGAACCCGCTTCCAGATCCGTCTCGGCCCATTGCGAAAGATCGAGAGGTTTCAGCTGACGCAGATCAGCAAAACCTTCACCATTCTTGGAAAACAGCGGCAGCCATGGCCAGTTCACCTGAACGATATCAGCCTCCGTCTTGCCTGCCATTTGCGTGGTCAGTTTTTCCAGATATCCATCGAAGCCGGTAAACTCACCTTTGACCGTGTGGCTGTATTTTTCACCGCAGGCGGCAATCGCCTTCTGAGTGGCGACATGACGGCTTTCGCCGCCCCACCACGACATACGCAGTTCCGCGGCACCCGCCGCAGGCGCAGCCACCGTGGCCAGATAGGCAGCACCGGCCAGCATCGCCATTGTTCTCGTCATCTTCATTGTTATTCTCCTCCTCGAAAAATCAGGCACGCTCGTCCCCTCCTCACAGCGAGACATTTCGGCCATCGGCCTTGTCGAAAATATGCAGCTTCTCGGGGTCCGGTTTCAGTCGCAGAATGCCGTCGCGCCCAAGCGCCTCGAATTCGGCTGCTCCCACCACGCTCACGAGCTTCTGTCCGCCCAGATCGGCATGCAGATAGACCTCGTGCCCCATGAATTCGGCGTTGGTCAGTTTCGCCTGCAGCGCCGGCCCATCGGCCTCACCGGCAAGCGAAAGATGCTGCGGACGGATGCCGATGACAGCGTCCGTAGGTCTGGCTGAAAGCCGCTTTTCCAGATGGTCGCCTATCGGAAGACGTTGCCCGCCGATGACGAACTCCGCCCCGTCGATCGCCACATCCACAAGGTTCATTTCCGGCATGCCAATGAAACCGGCGACGAACAGATTGGCGGGCCGGTTGTAGAGTTCCTTCGGCGTGGCGACCTGCATGATGCGCCCGGCCTGCATGACGCAGATACGGTCGCCCATGGTCATGGCTTCCGTCTGATCGTGCGTCACGTAGACGACGGTCGAAGACAGGCCCTCCGCCTTCAGCTGGCGATGCAGACCGGTAATGCGCACACGCATGGAAGCGCGCAGCTTCGCATCGAGATTCGAAAGGGGCTCATCGAACAGGAACACGCCCGGCTTCTTGATGAGGGCACGGCCCAAAGCAACACGTTGCGCCTGCCCGCCGGAAAGCTGTTTCGGCAGGCGATCCAGCAAGGGCTCGATTTCGAGAATGCGCGCGACATTGTCGATTGCCTTCTCGATCTCGGGCTTGGCAACACCGGCAATCTTGAGGCCGAAAGCAAGATTGCCGCGCACCTTCATATGCGGATAGAGCGCATAGTTCTGGAACACCATGGCAATGGAGCGCTTGCCGGGCGGCAGGTCGTTGACGCGCTGATCTCCGATGAGGATTTCACCGCCGGTGATTTCCTCCAGCCCCGCCACCATGCGCAGCGTGGTGGATTTGGCGCAGCCGGACGGGCCGACGAAGACCATGAACTCGCCGTCCTCGATTTCGAGATTGATGCCGTGCACGGCCTTGAAGCTGCCGCCATAGACTTTTTCGAGATTTTTAAGTTGAACGCTTGCCATTTTCAGCCCTTGACCCCGCCAGACGAGATCCCTTCAATGAAATACCGTTGCGCCGCGAAAAACACGACGAGCGCAGGCGCGATCGTCAGCACCGACATCGCCAGGATGCGGTTCCATTCGAAGGCTTCGGTGGTGTCGATGGAGAGTTTGAGCGCCAGGCTCACCGGATATTTATCGACCGAGGACAGGTAGATCAGCGGTCCCAGAAAGTCGTTCATCGTCCACATGAACTGGAAAAGGCAGACCGAGATCAGCGCCGGCGCCAGCATCGGCACCACGATGTAGACCAGCGTCTGCAGACTGTTGGCGCCATCCACACGGGCGGCTTCCTCCATATCCGAGGGCAGCGAGCGCAGGAACTGCACAAGCATGAAGACGAAGAAGGCATCACCGGCTAGTGCCGAGGGAACCCATAGCGGCAGGAAACTATCCAGCCAGCCGAGGTCACGGAACAGGATATATTGCGGAATGCGGGTTACGACATTGGGCAAAAGCAGGATGGCGATGACAGAGCCAAACAGGATTTTCTTCAGCGGAAAATCGAAGCGCGCAAAGGCATAGGCCGCCATGGTGCAGGAAACCGCCGTTCCGATGACCTTCGGCAGGATGATCAGGAACGAATTCCAGAAAAACCGGCCGAAGGTGTAGGGCGTGGAAGTCTCCCAGCCGCGGATGTAACCGTCCAGTGTTGGCGTCTCAGGAATGAAACCTGCACCGGAAAAAATCTCGGAATTGGTCTTGAAGCTTGCGCCGACCAGCCAGATCAGCGGATAGAGCATGATGAAGCCGACCGCGAACAGCAGCGTGTACCGGACAGAGGTCGATAACAGCCGGAGCCTTGCCCGGCGGGCGGCCTGCATGTCGTATAAGGTTGCGATATCGGTCATGGCATCAATTCCGCTTGTCGCCGGCGTAATAGACCCATTTTTTCGAGGACCAGAAGGCCACGAGGGTCAGCACGGTGATGATGGTGAAAAGAACCCAGGCGATGGCGGAGGCATAGCCCATGTTGAACTTCTTGAAAGCCTCATCGTAAATATAGAGAGGCAGCAGATAGGTAGACTTCAACGGCCCGCCCTGGGTGATGATGTAAGGCCCGTTAAACTCCTGGAATGCCTGAACCATCTGCATGATCAGGTTGAAAAAGATGACCGGCGTCAGAAGCGGCAGGGTGATGAAAAAGAACGTCTTTACCTTGCCTGCGCCGTCGATTGCCGCTGCCTCATAAAGCGACTTGTCGATGGATTGCAGCGCGGCGAGAAAGATCACCATGGCCGAACCGAACTGCCAGCAGCGCAGCAGCGTAATTGTAAAAAGCGCATTGGCGGGATCGCCAAACCAGTCGACCGGCGACAAGCCGATTGCCGCCAGCGCCATGTTGGCCAGCCCTTCGCTGGCGAAGATGTAACGCCACAGCACCGCAATCGCGATCGAACCGCCGAGGATGGACGGAACGTAAAAGGCGGTGCGGAAAAAATTGATGAATTGCAGCTTGTAATTGAGTATCGCCGCGATGAACAGCGCGAAGGCAAGCTTCAACGGCACCGTCAGAAACACATAAAACAGGGTGACGTTCAGGGATTTCATGAACGTGCGATCACGGGTGAAGAGCCGCTCGTAATTGGCCAGTCCC
This sequence comes from Rhizobium sp. AN68, assembly GCF_030758035.1. Classification (NCBI taxonomy): domain Bacteria; kingdom Pseudomonadati; phylum Pseudomonadota; class Alphaproteobacteria; order Hyphomicrobiales; family Rhizobiaceae; genus Rhizobium; species Rhizobium sp. AN68. Next base: position 301,487 of record NZ_JARWMI010000002.1, read on the forward strand.
GCCCATGTGGGGTCACTCATCAGGTCGTAGCGGGTGAAGCTGAGATACAGGGAACCCAGAAACGGGATCGCCGTGAAAACCAGAAGTCCGATGATGTAGGGCGTCAGATATCCCAGCCCGAGGAAGCGATTAGATTTCATGACGCTCCTCCCCCACCCCGGAAAGGCGCGGATAACAGAATACAATTTCGTGCAAGTGATTCTCCCGGAACGGCTGACGGCGGGCGCATGGTGGCGCGATTTCTCGCCGCAGCCGATCTCCTCCCTCATTGATACGGCGCGCATTAGCAGTTTGTGAGGTGACAAAACCAAATTTCCGAGCCAAGGTGAATTAACAAAGACGAGGAAAAAGATGGACGAAATCGAAGGTGGTATTCTCTCGTCCGTTCCGCCTGCGGCGCTCACGCTTAATCTCACGCGCGCCACGATCAAGATGGAGCACTCCCGCACCTGGCAGATCGACAAATCCAATCAGGTGGACGATCTCATTATCTGCCTGGAGGGTCGCGGGCATTATCTCGTGGACGGTGAAGCACGGGTGCTGGAGCCTGGCGACGCCATGCTGATTTTCAGGGGGCAGCATTTTATCGGCTGGAATGAACAGGCCGTCACCTATCGGGGAGTGGCACAGCATTTCACGCTGGATATTTACGGTCGCCACAACCTTGTCGCGCAGATGGACCTCAAGCCGAAACTTTCGCTGAGCCGCTGGCCGCTGCTTGAGCCGCTGGTGCGCCACTATCGGCAGAGCGCTCCACCCTCCTCTGTCACGCTTGGCCAGCATCACCTGTTCATGGTGTTGCTGATCGCATTTATCGATGATGCATTTCTCGGATGGGTCGACCGTCCGAGTTTCCAGCCGGAAGGTGCCGAAGCCCTGGATCTGGCTGTCATGAAAGCGATCACGATGATTTCCGCCACTCCGCTCGACCCTGAAATCGCCGCAAGGGCGACCGACGCAGCCCCCTATAATCGCGACTATTTCCTGCGTGAGTTCCAGAAACGGGTGGGGCGCACGCCGAGGAAATATCAGGAATTCAAACGCATGGAACGTGCCATGCATTTTCTTGAAGCCGGGCTTTCAGTTGCGGCTGCGGCGGCAGAAGTGGGTTATGGAGATCCCTATTATTTTTCGCGGATGTTCAAGCGCACATTGGGGTTGAGCCCCCGCGACCACATGAACAGGATACGCCGCAGCAGGCACGGCAATCTGATGGCGTTTGACGAGCACGAACAGCAGAGGCTGCTTGCCACCGAAATGCAAAAGGCCCCGGCATAGCGGGGCCTTCTTGCGATAAAGCTTTGGAACTACCGGAAAAGTGACGGCAACCAGAGTGAAAGCGACGGAATATAGGTGACGGCGAGTAGCACGGCTATGCTGGCGCCGAAGAACGGCCAGATCGTTCGCATCGCTTCCCGTATCGTTATGCCGCCAACCGCACATCCCACGAAGAGCACCGTTCCGACCGGCGGCGTATTGAGACCGATACCGGCGTTCAGGATCATCACGACACCGAAATGCACGGGATCGATGCCGAAGGCCTTCACGACAGGCAGAAGCACCGGCGTGGAAATGATGACCATCGGTGCCATATCCATGAAAGTGCCGAGCAAGAGCAGAATGACGTTGATGACCAGAAGCACGATAATCGGATTGTCCGAAATCGCGCTGATTGTCGCGATCATCAGTGTCTGTACCTGCAGGAACGCCATCAACCAGCCGAACGATGCAGCCGTGCCGATGACGAGCAGAACCATCGCTGTCGTGCGAACCGCCCCCATCACCGCTTCCACGAAACCGCTCCAGTCCAGCTCACGATAGACAAGCATGGCAACAAGGAGGGCGTAGAGAACGGCAATGCAGGAGCTCTCCGTCGCGGTGAAGATGCCCGAACGAACGCCACCGAAGATGATGCCGATCAACAGAATGCCGGGAAAGGACGCCAGAAGATAATACATCAGCTTCGAAAAGCCGGGAAACGGCTCGGACGGGTAACCCTTGCGCCGCGCGACGATATAGGCGGTGACCATCAGGGCCGCAGCAAGCAGCAGGCCTGGAATGATGCCGGCGGTGAAGAGATCGGCCACCGAAACATTGCCACCCGCCGCGATCGAATAAAGGATCATGTTGTGCGAAGGCGGGATCATCAGCGCGATGATGGCGGCGTTGACAGTGACGTTGACGGCGTAATCCCGGTCATAACCGCGCTTGGCCATTTGCGGGATCATCAGGCCACCAACGGCCGAGGCGTCGGCGACAGCCGAGCCGGAAATGCCGCCGAACAATGTCGAAGCGACGATGTTGACCTGCCCCAGACCGCCGCGCAGATGACCGACAAGACCGGCCGCAAAACGGATCAGACGATGGGCTATACCGCCGCGGACCATGAGGTCACCCGCGAAGATGAAGAACGGGATCGCCATCATCGCAAACACGTTCATGCCGGAGTTCATCTGCTGGAAGACCACGATGGGCGGCAGGCCGAGATAAAGAACGGTGGCGAAGGAGGCAATGCCGAGGCAGAACGCAATCGGCGTACCGATCAGCATCAGAAGGGTGAAGACACCGAAGAGGATTGTGTAAGCCATTTACGCGGCCTCCTGCACAAACACATCCGCCGCGATTTCCTCGCCGATGACGAGATCGATAAAGCGTTCGGCTGCAAACAGCGCGATCAGAAAACCGCCACCGATCAGCGGGAAGAAATCCATGCCGCCCGGCCATCCAAGAACAGGGATCGTCGCCGTCCATGTTCCGGCAGAGAGGACGGTTCCGTACCAGCACATGCCAACCCCGAAGAAGAAGATCAGTGCCAGACTGGTCAGGTCCATCGCCGCCTGTATGCGCGGCGGCATCATATAGCGCAGAATATCCAGCCCCAGATGCACGCTTTCACGCACGCCCACCGCCGCCCCCAGCATGATGAACCATGACATAAGGTGAAGCGACAGCGGCTCGGACCAACTTGGTGAATCATTCAGGATATAACGGGCAAACACCTGCCAGCCGACGATAAGGGTCATGGCGACCATGCCGACGCCGGCGATGTAAAGTGACGCACGGCTGAGCGCGCCGAGAAATGGGCGGATCGCCCGCATGAAGTTTCGCATTTGCCTTCCTCCTCCAACCTCAGACCAATGACGACAAAAGAAAACCGGCCCTGTTGCCAGAGCCGGTTTTTCCTATGTCACTTGACGGCTTTTACCCGCTCAAGGAGGTCTTTCATTTTCGGATCGGTGACGAACTTGTCATAGACCGGCCCCATCGCGGCGGCGAACTCTTCCTTGTTGACCTTGATGACGTTGGCGCCACCGGCGCGTACCTTTTCTTCCGAGGCCTTTTCGCGCGCACTCCACAATTCACGCATCTTGCCAACGGAATCCTTGGCTGCCTGACGCAGCAGCTTTTGATCTTCCGGCGACAGCTTGTCATAGGAAATCTTGGAGATGACGAGGATTTCCGGATTGAGGGAATGTTCCGTCAGCGAATAGTTCTTCGCCACCTCATAGTGACGGGCGGATTCGTAGGACGGCCAATTGTTTTCCGCACCATCGACAACGCCTGTTTCAAGCGAGGAGTAAACCTCGCCCATCGGCATCGGCGTAGGGTTGGCGCCAAACGCCTGCATCATCGATATCCACAGATCCGATTGCTGCACGCGGATTTTGAGGCCCTTCAGGTCCGCCAGTTTTTCGATGGGCTTCTTGGTTGTGTAGAAGGAACGCGCACCGGAATCGTAAAAGGCAAGACCGATTAGGCCGTGCGGTTCGAAAGCTGCCAGAACCTCATCGCCGATCGGGCCGTCTACGGTATTGTGCATGTGTTCCGTCGAACGGAACAGGAAAGGCAGGCCGAGAACGGTGGTTTCCTTGACGAGATTGTTGAAAGGCGCAGCGTTGACGCGGTTCATGTCGATGACGCCGAAGCGGGTCTGCTCGATGGTATCCTTTTCACCGCCGAGAACCGAATTGTTCATGACCTGCACCTTGATGCGGCCATTGGAGCGTTCCGACAGAAGTTCGCCCATATATTTCACGGCTTCAACCGTCGGATAACCGTCGGGATGAATATCGGCCGAGCGCAGGGTGATTTCCTGCGCCTTGGCGGAAACGCCTGACAGCGCGATCCCCATCGCGATGCACATCATGCTTGCAATCTTTTTCATTTCTTCCTCCTCCGTTGTAACAACGGCCCCACCCCTCCAAGGCTAACGGACCGAATTTTTCACGCCCATCCGGGCCGGCATGCAAAGACCTTTCATCTGCAAAGGATGATGGGGACCTCCCTTTCCCCAACTATCCCGAATTGAAACTACACCGCCTTGAGTGGCGGCAGCTTGAACAGGGCTTCTGGATTTTCCACCAGCGCTCGGTGACGGGCCGCATCGTCCGGCAGCCAGCCGAGTGTGAGCTCCGCAAGGCGGGCATCATCCGGATAGGCAGCCGTCTCGCGGACCGAATTGTGCGGCCAGTTCGTCCCCCAGACGATCCGCTCCGGCGCATGGGCAGCGATACGGCGCGAAAAGGCCGCAACATCTTCATAGGGCCAGGCGTCGCGCGAACTTTCATAAACACCGGCAAACTTGAACCAGAGATTGCCGCGATCGATGAGCTTCAAAAGTGCCGCCATCTCCGGGCCATCCGTGTCGATACCCCTGAAGAATTTTCCATGGTGGTCGAAGACCCAGCGCGAACGGATTCTTTCAAGACGCGGCAGATGATCGAGAAGCCCATTGCCGTCGAACTGAACCGCCACCATCCAGTCGGCCGCATGGGCACGCTGATCCACCGCTTCCAGTTCCGATAGGTTCACCGCGCCGCCCGGCAAATCCATGATACGGGCGCCCACGGCACCGGCAGCGGCAAGTCTTTCCATGTCCTTTTCAGTCGTGTTCTCATCGATAATCACCACCGCGCGGGCTGCCTCGCCCATTTCTGCCACGCAGGCCAGCGTGTTGCCGTTATCTCGCTGTTGGGCGTTGCCCTGGGTGATGATGACGCGGTCGATGCCAAGCCATTGCATGAGCTGGCGATAATCCTCAGGCCCCGGCAGCGCACCCGGCGGCAGGCCCGGCCCACCCGGCAAGGCTGGATAACCGGGCAGATACATATGCATCTGAGTATCGACCGCCCCTTTTGGGAACGCTGGCTGCGGCGGTGTCCCGCTTAGTTTTCTGACAAGTTCGCTCATGGCTGTGGCATCCTGAATTCAACGAGTGCGTCGCGGTTGATCTCGATGCCGAGACCGGGACCATCGGGAATGGCGACGACACCGTTCACCGCCTCTATCGGCTGTTGCAGCACGGCCTGACGGAACGGATTATGCGTCCGATCGAATTCCATGATCGGCTCGACGGGGTTTACCCGCACCGGATCGGGCACCATCGCGGCCATGAATTGCAGGGCAGCGGCGATCTGCACGCCCGTGCCCCACACATGCGGTACAATGCGTACGCCGTGCAGCGTGGCAAGCGTGGCAATCTTCTGCGTTTCGGAAAAGCCGCCGCAGCCGCAGAGGTCGGGCTGGAGAATATCCACGGCACCGGCGGAAAGCGCCTGCCACATGCCGTAACGCCCGTGCCAGGTCTCGCCTCCCGCAACCGGGATTGGTTGGCCCGCCCGCACGCGAGCATAGGCATCGAGCTGCTCCGGAACCACCGGCTCCTCGAACCAGTCGATGCCGTATTCAGCCGCACGATTGCCGAGCGCGATGGCTTCGGTAACGGTATAGCCGTGATTGGCGTCGATCATCAGCCGCATATCCGGCCCGATCGCTTCGCGCACGGCGGCAATGACCGCAAGATCCTCCTCGATGCCGAAACCGATCTTGATCTTGCAGGCGTGAAAACCCTCTGCACGGCGCTCCGCCATCTCATTGGCATTGTCGGAGATGCGGTCGACCCCATCACGCTTGAAGCTGCCGGTGGCATAGGCGCGCACGCTTTCGCGCCAGCGCCCGCCGAGCAGCATGGAGATGGAGGTGCCGTAATGCTTTCCCTTGATATCCCACAGCGCGATATCGATACCGGACAGGGCGGTAATGCTGAGGCCGCGCTGGCCCTGGTCGCGCAGGGCATTGTAAAGCACAGCCCAGATCTTTTCGGTCTGGCGGGGATCCTGGCCAATAAGCCAACCGGAATAGGCCTGAACCACGGCGGCGTTCGGTCGCGCCGGACCGAGGCATTCGCCCCAGCCGACGGTCCCGTCATCGCATTCGATTTCGACCAGAACATGGGCACGCCGATCAAAGCGCATGGATGCGCTTTCAAACGGCGTGGCCAGCCGATGTTCGAGCAGATGCGTGCGCACCGCTGTGATCTTCATCGTTCCCCTCCCGCTATACCTTGATCACACCTTGCGCTTGTGCGTGCCGATCAGGGCATCGAGCATGCCGATTTCCTCATTCGTCAGATCCTTCAGCGGCGAGCGCACCGGACCCGCATCAAAGCCCTGCAGGCGAACGCCAGCCTTGATGGCGGAGACAGCGTAACCCTTGGCGCGATTGCGGATCGCCATGAACGGATAGAAGAATTCCGTCAGGATGCGTTCGCAGGTGGCGCGCTCGCCGGCCCGCAGCGCCGCATAGAACTCGTTGGCAAGGCCCGGCACGAAGTTGAAGACGGCCGAGGAATAGGTGGTGAAACCGGCGCCGAGATAGGCTTCGGCAAACAGTTCCGCCGTCGGCATGCCGCCGAGATACATCAGGCGGTCACCCATCTTGGCGGTGATCTGGCGAACGAGACCGATATCACCGGTGCCGTCCTTGAAGCCGACGAGGTTCGGGCACTCATCGCAGAGACGCGCCAGCGTATCCGCCTGAAGCACCGAATTGTCGCGGTTATAAACCATGACGCCGATGCCGACCGACTGGCATATTTTCTTGATGTGCGCGTAAAGGCCTTCCTGCGGCGCATCAATAAGGTAATGCGGCAGAAGCAGGATGCCATCAGCACCGACTTTTTCCACCGAGCGTGCAATATCGACCGCAACCTCGGTGCCGTAGCCGCAGCCGGAAACGATTGCCGTTTCACCGGCCACTTCCTTGGCAGCCGAAACGATAGCAGGGATTTCATCCGGCTTCAGCGAGAAGAACTCGCCCGTACCGCCCGCGGCAAACAGCACCGGCGCCTTGTAACCGGCAAGCCATTCGACATGCGCCCTGTAGCTATCGGCCGCAAAACGACCCTCGGAATCAAAATGCGTTACCGGGAAGGAGAGCAGGCCGGAGCCAAGCGCCGCCTTGATTTGTTCAGGGTTCATAATCCGTATTCCTCTGCAAGTTCACTGACTGGAAGCCACCTAAACCGCTTGCCGCATATTTGTCAACAAGTCATCATACAAGTTATATGATGAATTTTGAAAATCGGCGCGCACTAGCGCGCCAGCCAGCCACCATCGACATTGAGGATGGCGCCATGCACGTAGTCGGCCGCCGGCGAGGCGAGGAAAACCGCCGCCCCGGCGATGTCTTCAGAATGCCCCCAGCGGCCTGCCGGGATGCGCTCCAGAATGGCCTTGTTGCGGGCAGCATCCGCCCGCAACGCCTCGGTATTGTTGGTTTCGATGTAACCGGGCGCTATGGCATTGACGTTGATGCCCTTCGCGGCCCACTCATTTGCCAGAAGCTTGGTCAGACCCGCAACGCCATGCTTCGCCGCCGTATAGGACGGCACGCGGATGCCGCCCTGAAACGACAGTAGCGAGGCGATATTGACTACCTTGCCCGGACGACCTTTCGCCAGCAATTCCTTGGCGAAGGCCTGCGTGGTGAAAAACAGCGCCTTGAGATTGACGTCCATCACCTCATCCCAGTCGAGCTCTGAAAACTCCACGGAATCGGCGCGGCGAATGATGCCGGCATTGTTGACGAGAATATCGAAACCGGCGTCGGCAAAGCTGTCCCTGGCGGCGAGTGGATCGGCAAAATCAATCGACAATGCGGCGGCCTTGCCGCCATTCTTCGCGATCATGTCCAGCGTCTCGTCCGGCGCGCGGCGGGCGGCGCAGACAACTTCCGCGCCGGCCGCGGCGAGGCCGACGGCGATTGCTTGACCAAGCCCTGTATTGGCACCCGTCACCAGCGCCTTACGCCCTTGAAGCGAAAAGGGATTTTTCATTTCAGATCCCCCGGCTGGATGAAGTCCATGTCGGTATAATCGACATTGTCTCCAGCCATGGCCCAGATGAACGTGTAAGAGCCGATGCCAGCGCCGGAATGGATCGACCAAGGCGGAGAAATGGCACCCTCTTCGTTGGAAATGAAGAGATGCCGCGTTTCCTGCGGCTCACCCATCAGGTGCAGAACGCGCGACTTTTCATCCATGCCGAAATAGAGATAGGCCTCCATGCGGCGATCATGAATATGCGACGGAATGGTGTTCCAGACGGAGCCGTCCTCCAGCGTCGTATAGCCGAGCACCAGCTGGCAGCTTTCCATGACGAGTGGGTGGATGAACTGGTTGATTGTGCGCTTGTTGGAGGTCTCGGTCGCACCAAGCTTGACCTCCTTGCTGTCGGCAAGGCTGACGAGCTTTGCCGGCAGGCTGCGATGCGCCGGGCATGAAGTGATGTAGAACCGGCCCGCGCCATCGAAGGTCACCGCACCGCTTCCCGCACCGAGATACAGAACGTCGCCACGATTGAGCGTATACGTCTCGCCACCAGCGTTGACCGTGCCGGTGTCGCCGATATTGACGATGCCCATCTCGCGCCTGTCAAGGAACGACGGCGTCTTGGTTTCCTCGACCTTGTCCAGCATCAGCGGGGCACCATCAGGCACCGCGCCGCCCATGACGAAACGGTCGTAATGGGTATAGATCAGCCTGATTTCGCCGGAACGGAACATGTCGTTGGCGAGGAAATGCTTGCGAAGCCCATCGGTATCGAGCGTTTTTGCATATTCCGGGTTGACGGCCTGCCTTGTTTCGACGGTCAGCATCAAACTCATCCTTCATGATTGTTGCGTATAGGACATAATATATGTTATCCGCTTTTTGTACGATCTGTATGACAAGGTCAAGAGGAACCTGGATATCTCGACCACGCCGGAGACGTTGAACGGGGTTTCCTGCAGCCTCGATGATCCGCAGTCCATTCGTTTAGGGAGAATTGCAATGAAACGGCTTCTTGTTACCGGTGCGGCTGGCCAGCTCGGCCGCGTCATGCGCAAGCGCCTCGCACCTATGGCCGACATATTGCGTCTTGCCGATCTTTCGCCGCTCGATCCTGCCGGGCCGAACGAGGAATGCGTGCAATGCGATCTGGCCGACGCCAGCGCCGTCAATGCGATGGTCGCCGATTGTGACGGCATTGTCCATCTTGGCGGCATATCGGTGGAGCGGCCTTTCGAGCAGATCCTTCACGGTAATATCATCGGGCTTTATAACCTCTATGAGGCGGCCCGCGCCCATGGGCAGCCGCGAATCGTCTTCGCCAGCTCCAATCACACGATCGGTTATTATTCCCAGACAGAGCGGCTTGGCCCCGACGTTCCCTTCCGGCCGGACGGTCTTTACGGCGTGTCCAAATGTTTCGGCGAAAGCCTCGCCCGCATGTATTTCGAAAAATTCGGCCAGGAAACGGCGCTGGTCCGCATCGGCTCCTGCACGCCGGAACCGCAAAATCACCGCATGTTGTCGACCTGGTTTTCGCAGGATGATTTCGTATCGCTGATCGAGGCGGTTTTCCGCGCGCCGGTGCTCGGCTGCCCGGTCGTCTGGGGCGCATCGGCCAATGACGCGGGCTGGTGGGACAATTCCCACCTCGGCTGGCTTGGCTGGAAACCGAAGGACAACGCCGAGACTTTCCGGCAGCACATTGCCGAGACAACACCGCAACCAGACCCTAAAGATGCGGTGGCGCGTTTTCAGGGCGGCGTTTTCATCGACAATCCGATCTTCAAGGCGACTTGAAATGCCATTCGGGACCGACAGGCATGATAACCGGTCTTTCCTGCGCGTGCAGCGGGATTGCAAGCCGGACCGCGAATGACGTATCGAGGAATACCGGACGCTAACCTGCACCCTTTTTTAGAACGGCGATGACAATGACAAAAGCGATAACCTCCGAACCGGCAGCTCCGCAAGCCAAGACGCTTGTGGTGAAGGTTTCCGAGGAGCTCCGCAGCCAGATCGCCAAGGGCCGTTATAAGACAGGCGAGCGCCTGCCTTCCGAAGCGCAGATGACGCAGGAATTCGGCGTAAGCCGCACCGTGGTGCGCGAGGCCATCGCCTCACTGAGGTCCGACGGGCTGGTCGAGCCGCGTCAGGGTGCGGGCGTCTTCGTGCTGGAGCCAGCGCCTGTCGAGCGACGGCCGTTCCATAATGTCGATCTTGCCCGCGTCTCGTCCCTGATCGAAATGCTCGAACTGCGCACCGCCGTGGAAGGTGATGCCGCCGGTCTTGCGGCCGTTCGCCGCTCCCCGGCGCAGGAGGAGAAAATCATCGAAGCCTTCGATGCCTTCCGCGCCAGCGCCGCCAAGGGCATTCCGACAGCAGAGGCCGACTTCGCTTTTCACCTGGCCGTTGCCGACGCAACCAACAATCCGCGCTTCAGCGAGTTTCTACAGGTGCTTGGCCCCACGCTCATTCCGCGCCGCGCCGTTGCCGAAAACGGCAAGGAAACCGTGCTTTCACCCGCTGACCTCAACCGGCTTGTCGGTGAGCACGAAGCGATCCTGATTGCTATACAGGACGGCGACGAAGAGGCGGCAAGAAGCGCCATGCGCCATCACCTGAAAAGCAGCCAGACGCGTTACCGCGCCATGCTGCGCGCGCCGCGCTGAATTTCAAGCTTGAATGACATCGCATGACCGAGGAGAACCACATGCAGCAGCTTCCGACATTCCCCACCGTTTCACCCGACGATGGTGTTGAACGCACCGTGCTTTCCGAAGCGCCGGAGCTGATGGTGGTTTCGTTCCGCTTCAAGACCGGCGCCGAAGGCAAGCTGCACAACCATCCGCATGTGCAATCCACCTATGTCGCCAGCGGCAGCTTCCGCTTTTACCGGGATGGCGAAGCCTACGACCTGCAGAAAGGCGACAGCCTCATCATTCCCGGCCATGTCGAGCACGGCTGCCTCTGCCTGGAAGAGGGCGAGCTGATCGACTGCTTCACCCCGCGCCGCGACGACTTTCTCTGAACCTGGCCGGCCTCAGGCCCGGGACAAATCCCGCAGGGTGCGTGGCAGGCTGTTCATGCACTCTGCCCCGGCTGTAGTAACGAGGTACTGGTCCTCGATCATTAGCGCGCCCAGACCTTCGCCGTAAAACGGCGCTTCAAGTGCCACGACCATGCCGGGAAGAATGACCTCCTCATTGTCATGGGAAAAGAATGGCCATTCCTCGATGCCTACGCCGCCGCCGACGGAATGGCCGAAGTGACCGCGATAATATTCGCTGAATCCGTCTTTGCGCATCGAAGCCAGCATGGCGGCGTGCACCGCACCGAATGTATTGCCGGGACGAATCGCTTCCAGCCCGCTGGCAAAAGCTGCCTCCAGCGCCTTGAAAATATTGGCCGCGAGCGGAGAGACCGCACCCCATGAAAACGTCCGCGCGCCATCCGACGAATAACCATCGACCAACGTGCCAACATCGGCCTTGATCAGGGCACCGGGCGCGACGACCGCCGTCATATCCGACAGGGCCGGACCAACCGATATATAGTCCCAATGGCCGCTCAGCGAAAAACCCGACTTCAAGGCATGCGACTGAGCGCCGGCTTTCCACGCGTTGGAAAGCTGGCTGAGCGCCACGCCCGGCCGCACGGCCGCCGCCATCTCAACCAGCCCGGCCTCAGCGGCCGCTGCGGCCCGCCTGAGAAGTTCAATCTCGCGAACGGATTTCACCGCACGCAGACGTTTCAGCACTGTCGAACCATCAACCCAGGTCACAGCGGGCGTCGCCTCACGAAGAGCCGAAAAATCGGCGGCGGGCATGAATTCGAGATCGGCACCGATGCGCGCCGCAGACAGCCCGCGTTCCTGCAGAAGGTCGGCCAGCAAAACAAAGCAGGCGGCGCGATCGAATGTCTCCGGCCTCTGTCCGCCGGAATTGTTTCGACGATAGGCACCGTCTACCTGCGAGACGTTTTCGACACCCGACATATCGACCATATCGATCCAGATGCGATGCCGGCGCAGATCGACATCAGGCGCGACCTTCTCGACAAGAGGTGCGGCGTGATCGCTGACGACGGCGGCAAGCCCGGACGCAGCATCGGCTGGCACAAGCGCAATCGCCGACCCCGCCCTGCCCCACATCGTCGCAACACCGGCATGTGCTCCAACCGCATAACGGAAGGCTTCCGGCTGGAACAGCACCAGCGCATCCATGCCCGCCTCACCCATCAACTGCTGCGCACGGCCTCGATCGATATCGCCCATAAGAACCCCGGTAGATTGTTTCACCCCCGTGTTTTCAGGCGGGCGCAGTTATATCAAGATTCCGATTTATCAGCGGCTGCTGAGAGAAAGAAGCAGGAAAACAAGATAAGGTTGGAGGTTGGGGATAGTCCTCCTATAAAACAGTGCTTTAGCACCACCACAGCATCCGCATTCCGTCACCCTGACGAGGTCCGGGGTCCAGCACGGTCAATTCCTTGATTGCAAAAGGCTCCGGCCACGGCGCTGACACACCGTGGCCGGATGCCGGGTCAAGCCCGGCATGACGCAGGAGAGGTAGCCGACTTTATCATCCATCCGGAGGCCGCGGAAAACCCGCCGCCTCGTGTCGCGTCACGCCTCCAGCCACTTAACCTGCTCAGCCGTCAGCTTGATATCCAGCGCAGAAAGGCTGTCCTCCAGTTCGGCAATGGTGCGCGGACCGATCAGCGGAATGACCGGGAAAGGCTGGGCGATAACATAAGCGAGCGCGATGTGGATCGGATGGCGGCCGAGTTTCCGGGCAAGCTCGATCGCCCGGTCGCGGCGGTCGAAGTTGCGGTCGGAATACCAGACGCGGACGATTTCCTCGTCATCTCGCTTGTCCCGCCCCGCCCGGTCGGTGAAGAAGCCACGCCCCTGGCTCGACCAGGCGAAATTCGGGATCTGGCGGGATTGGAGCCATGCCTTCCACTCATCGTCCGATGCCGCCACACACCCCGCCCAGATAGGATCGAGCATCTCGGCAAGCGAGAAATTGTTGGAAAGTGCGCCCGGCGCCTGTTTGCCGTTCTCTTGCGCATAGGCGGTGGCCTCGTCCATACGCTCGCGCGTCCAGTTCGATCCGCCAAAAATGCCCCGAATGCGACCACGCCGGACTTCGGCATCCATAGCATCGACAAATTCGCCGACCGGCACGTCGGGATTGTCACGATGCATGAAATAGACATCGACATAATCCGTCTTCAGACGCTCCAGCGACTGGTTGAGCTGCTTGGCGATCATGTCCGGATAGCAGAGGGGCGAATGCGCGCCTTTGCCGATCAGCACGATTTCTTCGCGCGGCACGTTGCGGCTGGTGTGCCAGTCACCGAATATGGCTTCCGTCTTGCCGCCGCCATAGACATAAGCCGTATCGAACAGATTGCCGCCCGCCTCATAAAAGGCATCGAGCGTCAGGGACGCGGAGGCGAAATTGGGGAAGAACTCGAAACCGAGCGCAACCACCGAAGCGGGTTTGGTGAGGCCGGGTATCTGCCGCTTCGGAACCGCATTGCCTGCTACAACCTTGCCACCGGCAATATTCGTGATGCGAGAAGTTGCTTTTTCGACGCTGTATTCCAGGCCAACGGCGGCACGCCATTGGTCCATGACACGTAGATTGCCGAGACTGTCGGCCCAGCCCATGCCGGGCGCGCCGAATTCCTGCTTGCCCTGCCTTATCGCCTCACCTGCCGCATCGACTTCGAAGGAATAGAGCCAGCGGTCTTCCGGCAATTCGATGGTTTCGACCTTGTCGCCCCTGAAAATATCGATCCGGCCGATGCCACCCTTGTGGCCGGCGGCGAACCAGAAATCCTTGACTTCGATACGGCCTTCCGAACCGATGATGCGCAGCACATTGTCCTGGCCTGCCATGATCGAGCAGGAGACTTCGGCAACGATACCGTTCGAAAATTTCAGAACGGCCGAAGCCCATTCATCGACGCCCGACTGGCCGAGATGGGCCGCACCTACAATCTTTTCGGGTTCAGCAAAGGGTTTTCCATCGACTGCACCGGCAATCAGCCGCACCATGGATACGGGATAACCGCCGACATCGAGAATGCCGCCGCCTGCCGTCTCATTGGAAAACAGACGATGATCGGCACGGAAAGACCCCATGTTGAAACCGAAACTGGAGCGGATGATGCGGATATCGCCAACGGCGCGGTTCCTGATCAACTCTACCAGTTTTGCCGTCTGCGGATGCAGGCGGTACATATAGGCCTCGCCCGCAAAGACATCAGCCTTTTTCGCTTCGTGGAAAATGGCGTCGGCGTCATAGGCGGAAAGCGCGATGGGCTTTTCCACCAGCACGTTTTTGCCCGCACGGATCGCCTTGATCGCCCATTCCGCATGGCCGGTATGGGGCGTGGCGATATAGACGGCGTCGATATGGGGATCGGAAAGCAGCGCATCGTAACCGTGGATGATGCGAGCGCCGGGAAAGGCGTCAGCAAGGCCGGGCTTGTCCGGATTGCGGGTGGCGATAGCCTCGAGCTTACCCGTGCGGGAATGGGCAATGCCGTCCGCAAAGGTCTTGGCGATGGTGCCCGGGCCGATAATGCCCCAGCGGATCGGTTGGTCGGTCGTCATGAAATCCTCGTCTTGACTTGCGTGCTTGGGAAAGGGTTCAGCGCAGGCGATTGCCCTGACTGTCGAAAAGAAATGCCTTGCGGGCGGAAAGACCGACCGTCAGCCGGTCACGATTGGCGACGTCTCGCGATTCCGGCCGCTCGATGACGAGTTGCTCACCGCCTTCCGTACGGGCATAGACATAGCTGGTATTGCCGAGGTGCTCGGCGACATCGACGTGGACGGTCAGATCGGCATCGCCCTGCCCGACATCAGCAAAATGTTCGGGCCGGATACCGAGCGAGACCTTGCTTCCCTCATCGAGCCGGTCCTTGATCGGCAGGGTCAGCCGCACGGCAGGATCGCTGTCGAGCGACAGCGTAACGCTTTGTCCGCCTGTACCGATGACGGTCGCCTCCAGAAAATTCATCTTCGGCGAACCGACGAAACCGGCAACGAAACGGTTGGCGGGGTCGTCATAAAGATCGAGCGGGGCACCAACCTGTTCGATATTGCCCGCCCTCAAAACCACGATCTTGTCGGCCAGCGTCATCGCCTCGGTCTGGTCGTGGGTGACATAGATCATCGTGGTGCCAAGCTGCTTGTGCAGCCGCGAGATTTCCACCCGCATCTGCACCCGAAGTTCCGCATCGAGGTTCGACAAGGGCTCGTCGAACAGAAACACCTGCGGTTCGCGCACGATGGCGCGGCCGATGGCGACACGCTGCCGCTGCCCGCCGGAAAG
This sequence comes from Rhizobium sp. AN68, assembly GCF_030758035.1. Taxonomy (NCBI): domain Bacteria; kingdom Pseudomonadati; phylum Pseudomonadota; class Alphaproteobacteria; order Hyphomicrobiales; family Rhizobiaceae; genus Rhizobium; species Rhizobium sp. AN68. The sequence goes on from NZ_JARWMI010000002.1 coordinate 316,952, forward strand.
CTGCTTTGGCCGGCGTTCCATCAACTCGTTGATCTGCAGGATTTCGGCGGCGCGGCTGACACGCTTTTCCGTATCGGCCCTGGGATTGCCGTTCATCCTCAGGCCGAAGGACAGGTTTTCGGCAACCGTCATGTGCGGATAAAGCGCATAGGATTGAAACACCATGGCGATGCCGCGATCGGCCGGATCGGCATCGTTGACCGTTCTGCCGCCGATACTGATATCGCCGTCCGATATATCCTCCAGCCCCGCGATCATACGCAGAAGCGTTGATTTGCCACAGCCGGACGGGCCGACGAAGACCACGAACTCGCCATCGGCAATATCGAGATCTGCACCATGGATGACTTTCAGCGCACCGTAGCGCTTGACGACATTCTTGAGCGAAAGTTCCGCCATGCGGTCTCTCCCCTTACTTGACTGCCCCGGCGGAAATGCCGGCGATGAAGTGGCGCTGCAAAGCCACGAAAACGATGAGAATGGGTGCGGTAAGCAGAACTGCACCGGCCATGATGCCGCCCCATGACACTTTGGTGAGCCCGATGAGGGTGCCAAGTGCCACGGGTGCGGTCATCATTTCCGGGCGGGAGTTGATCAGCAGCGGCCAGAGATAATTATTCCAGGAAGCGAGGAAGAGGATGATCGACAGCGCCGCCATGGTGGGGCGCGCCAATGGCAGGGCAATGCGCAGGAATATCTGCCATTCCTTGACGCCCTCGACCCTTGCCGCATCGAAAAGCTCCGTTGGCATCATGGAAAAGGATTGCCGCATGAACAGCACGCCGAGCGAGTTAAACAGTGGCGGCACGATGAGTGCCACCCAGGTGTTGGCGAGCTTGAATTCGCGCGCCACCATGATGAACTGGGGAATGACGACAACTGCAAAAGGCAAGGTGATAGTGCCGAGAATGATGGCGATCACCACCGAGCGTCCGGCAAAACGATAGCGCGCCAGCGCCCAGCCCGCCATGGAGGTCAGAAACACCGAGAGGGCCGTATAGATGACCGCAACGGTGATCGATATGAACATCGCCCGCAGGAAGTTGGTATCCGCCTGAAGGTTTTTGAAGTTCTCGATGAAATTGGTGGACGGGACGAGCACGATGTCGGGGCTGAAAATGCCAAAATCAGGCATTGTCGAGAACACGAACATCATCCACAGCGGAAATAGCCAGATGAGGGCAAGCGGCGTCAGTGTCGCATGCAGCGCGATCTTCTGCCAGAGAAGCGATCTGGATTTCGATCTCATTTCGGCTCCCTCCCGACCCAGAGATTAAGAAGCGAAATGGCGATGGCGAGCGCCGCCATGGTGTAGGCGATGGCCGAGGCGTAGCCGAAATTGAGCGAAGTGAAGCCCTGCCGGTAAAGGAACAACCCCAGCGTTTCCGTACCGCCGCCAGGCCCACCCCTGTTGGTGATGAGGAAAGGCTCGGCAAAAAGCTGCATGGTGCCGATGACGGACAGGACCACGCAAAAAAGGATGATGGGTTTCAACAGCGGCAGTGTGATGTGGAAGAACTGCTGCCGCTTGTTCACCTTGTCCAGTGTCGCCGCCTCATAGACATCGCCGGGGATGGATTGCAGGCCGGCCAGAATGATGATGGCGTTATACCCCGCCCAGCGCCATGTGACGGCGATGATGACCAGCGCCATGGCCGCATTGGCATTGTCGAACCACGAGATGGGCGAAAGGCCAACGGAAGTGATGAGCTTGTTGATGATGCCGAAATCGGCACTGAACATCAGCCGGAAAACTGCCGCATAAGCGACTTCTCCGACGACGACGGGTGCGAAGAAGGCAAAACGGTAAAGCGGGCGCACCTTCAACAGTGGCGAGTTCAGAAGTACCGCCATGACGGTCGCAAGCGCGATCATGACAGGCACCTGAATGACCAGAATGATCAGCGTATTGTAGAGCGCGTTATAAAACGCCGGATCGGAGACCAGCCTCCCCAGTTCATGGAGGGCGCAAACCGCCAGGGATTGATGCGGGTGTTCTGAAACGACAGCACGAACGAGCTAACTATCGGCCAGACCCAGAACGTCGCGAAAATCAGAAGATAGGGCGCAAGGAACGCATAAGCGATCCTGTTCCTTGACGGCATGACGACCTCCAGATGCGATGGTTGGAAAGCTTGGAGAGGCCGGTCCTGCTAAACCGCAAGGCCGGCCATCCGAGAGCTTCATTCCGCGACCGGCAGCCCCGTGGCCGTTTCGATCTGCTTTGCGGCATCGTCGAGAGCTGCTTTCGCATCGGGATAACCACCCGCGAAATATTTGGTCTGCGTCGCCTTGTAGATCGCATCTGCATCCGACTGGAACGCGGTGCCACGGCTGGGCACGATTTTCGGCAGGGTCGCCAGAATATCGGTCCAGACCGCCTGCCCACCCCAATAGGGCTGCTTTTCCTTGACGAAAGGATCATCGATGGCGGAGAGAAGCGAGGGAACGAGGCCGAAGGACTTCAGCATCGTCACCTGCCCCTCATTGGTGGTCAGCGCGTAGTCGATGTACTTCCAGGCGGCTTCCTTGTGCTTGGACGCCGAACTTATCGCCAGCGAAGAGCCACCGAGATTGGCTGCATGCGGACCGTCAGGCGTAAGGCTCGGCATCATATAGACACCCCACTTGCCCGAAAGACCGGGAGAGCCGGAGCGAACCGTGCCTTCATACCAGGCGCCATACATCTGGCTCGCGGCCTTGCCGGCAGTATTGGCCTGAATCTTCTCATCCCAGATCGCGGCCGTGATGATGCCGGCATCCTTCATCTGCTTGATCTTTTCAAGCGTCGCGACACAGGCAGGTTTGTTGATGGTGATGTTCTGGCCGTCGGTCGAAAAGTAACCGCATCCCTGCTCGTTGGCGATCATGCGGAACCACTCGCTGTCGCCGTTGAAATCGGCCTGCGCCATCACGGTGCCGGGATTGGCGGCCATGACCTTCTTGCCAGCCGCGATGAAATCGTCCCAGCTTTTGATGGTGGCCGGATCGACAGCAGCCTTTTCGTAGAAATCGCGCCGGTAAAAAACGGCCACCGGACCCGAATCCCAAGGCACCGCATAAGCTACGCCATCGACCTCCAGCTCCGTGCGCTTAAAGTCAGGAAAAAGCGCCTGTTTTTCAGGCGTATAGCCGAGTGCAGTCAAATCCGTGAAACAATCCGGAAACCGGCTCCAGAACAGTTCCGCCTCGAAATTTTCGACCGTTACAATATCCGGGAGGCCGTCGCCACCCGCTGCGCAAGCCGCCAGCGTCTTGTCGAAAACCTGATCGTTTCCAAGGTCTTCAACAACAATCTTGATGTCAGGATTTTGCTTGTTGAACCCTTCGACAGTGGATTTAAGCGCCGATGCGGCGACATTCCAGCTCCAGATGGTTACGGTCTCGGATTGCGCCATTACCGGTGCCGCAAGGAGCACCAGAGCCGTCGACGCGCCAAGAAATTTAAAGCACATTGAAAACCTCCCTTTTTCAATTGCCGTTCTTTAGCGAACATGGGCACATTACCGGCGGCAGGAAATCTGTCTCGTACAAAGGGAACATCGATTTGGCGGAAAGTAAGATTGCCGAAAGAGCCTTCTACCAGCCGGGTGCAAGCAGCATCGAAGGCATGCCGACCACGCTCCAGCTTTTTTACAACCACCCGCCCATCATGCTCAGGCCGCACTGGCATGCGCAAGTGGAGGTGAACTATGTGATGTCGGGATCCGTACATTACCGGATGGGCGACCACGACCTTTCGCTCGATGCCGGCCAGATGTGCATTTTCTGGGGCGGCCAGCCGCACCAGATGGACCGTTCCTCCGATGATTCGATTTATGCGGGCGCGCATCTGCCGCTCGTCCATTTTTTCCGCATGCGGCTGCCGGCTGCGGTTTCCAGCCTGCTGATGGGCGGCGCAACGATGGTGAGTGCGCAGACGGACCGGGCCGACGAGGAAAATTTCGGCCGCTGGTTCCGTTACGTCACGTCGGGTGATCCGGCCAAGGCGCAGCACGCGGTGGAGGAATTGCTGCTGCGGGTGGAGCGCATGTTCCTCGAGCCCTATACCGTCATATCCTCCGCCGTCAGCGGCAAACGGGAAGAGAACGACGAGAGCATGGCGCCCTCAATCGGCGTGGTGCGCATGTGCGATTTCATTGCCGCCAATTTTCTAGACGACATCGACGCGACCGAAATTGCCCGCGCCGCCTCGCTTCATCCGAAATATGCGATGAACCTGTTTCGGAAATCCACCGGCATGACGCTGATCAAATATCTGACCTTGCTCAGGCTTTCCCGCGCCCAGGCGATGCTGATGAACGGCAAGGACAATATTCTGCAGATTGCCATGGAAAGTGGCTTCGGCTCCGTCAGCGCCTTCAACAAGGCGTTTCGTCAGATCGCCGGCATGTCGCCTTCCGATTTCCGCCGCGATATGCGCGCGACGGCGGCTTAATTTTCCGCCTCTTCAAAATCGGAGTAGCCGGCACTGCGCTGACCTGCCGCCTTGCGATAGGCGCGGGGCGAATTGCCGAGCATTCGCCGGAACATGGTGGTGAAAGCCGGAATATTTTCATAACCGGCATCCAGCGCCACATTGGTCACCGCCTCGCCCGCGGCAAGCCTAGGCAGAGACGCAAAAATGCAGGCCTGCTGACGCCAGGTGACAAAACTCACCCCCAACTCTTTACGAAATAACCGCGTAAAGGAGCGTCGGCTCATGCCCATGGCGGCGGCCCAGTCATCGATTTCCACTCTGGCCACAGGCTTTTTCAGGAACTCGCGGCAAAGACCGGCAAGACGCTGATTATCGGGAAAGGGTAATCCGAGCGGGCGTTCAGGCAGACGGTTTACCTCATCAAGCAGAAGCGCCCGCACCAGTCCCTGCCGGTGAAAAGCGGCTGGTTGCAACTCCTCGCCCAGCAATTCCGAAATCAGGCTGGAGGCAAGGGCGGTAATTTCCACCACCCTTGGGGCCCCGGCTTGAAACAGATCGGGGTGAACGTAGATCGAATGCATCTCCACCGTTGAGATGATCTCAGCCTCATGTTTCAGTCCGGCTGGAATGATAAGCCCGTGACCGGGCGGTATCATCCAGCGCCCGGCGGCGGTGCTGACCAGCACGACGCCCTGGCGTGCGCACCATATCTGCACCCGGCCATGGCTGTGGACCGGGGTATGGTGTCCTGTCGGATAGGCACGGTGAAGCGCCAGCACCGGCTCGTTGGTGCCGTCGATCAATTTCAGGCTGCGCTCATGGTCGTCATCCGCCAGACGGGCGGGTTTTAGCGATTTGATTTTTGCCATTTGGCCCATTCACAAAGAAACTCGTCCAGAACACGAAAGCAGGCCAGAAACAATATGAATAAAAGCGGGAAGAAATAAAGACACGTTTCCCGTCTCTCGCGGGGAATCTGGAGAGGATACATCATGGCCACCGTCACCAGCACCGGGTTCAGCCCGCAACGCACGGCGTTTTCAATCATTGCAGCAGCCAGCTTCTGCCACATGCTCAACGACATCATGCAATCGCTACTGACGTCGCTTTATCCGCTGCTGAAGGCCAATTATGCGCTCGACTTCATGCAGATCGGGCTGCTCACCTTCGCCTTTCAGGTCACGGCATCGCTGTTGCAGCCGGTCGTCGGCATGGTGACCGATCGCTGGCCCATGCCTTTCTCCCTGCCAGTCGCCATGCTCTCCACCTGTGCTGGCCTCATCACGCTCGCATTCGCTCACAGCTTCGAGGTGCTCGTGATCGGCGCCTGCCTGATCGGTGTCGGCTCGGCGATCTTCCATCCGGAGGCGTCACGCGTTGCCCGTCTGGCATCCGGTGGTCGCCACGGTCTGGCACAGTCCTTCTTCCAGGTTGGTGGTAATACAGGCACGGCCATCGGCCCGCTGCTGGCCGCCTTCATCGTCATCCCGTTCGGTCAAGCCAGCCTCAGCTGGTTCTCACTGATCGCGCTGATGGGCTTTGCCGTCTTGTCCTGGGTCGGCGTCTGGTATACCCGCCACCGTCGCGCGAATGTCGGCAAGGCTCCGGCCAGCCGCGCACTTCCGCTGGCACGCGGCACCGTGATGATGACGCTTGCCGTGCTGGTGGTTTTGACCGCCACCAAGAACGCCTATCTCGCTAGCCTTTCCAGCTATTTCACCTTCTACACCATTGAGAAGTTCGGGCTGGGCGTGCAGGATGCGCAGGTTCTGCTGTTCCTCTTCCTTGGCGCTTCTGCGGCGGGCGTTTTCTTCGGTGGTCCGATCGGCGACCGCTTCGGCTCGCGCGTCGTCATCTGGTTCTCGATCCTCGGCGTCATTCCCTTCGCGCTGATGCTGCCCTATGCGAACCTGTTCTGGACGACCGTTCTAGTCGTCGTCATCGGCTTCGTCTTCTCTTCCGCCTTCTCGGCAATCGTCGTGTTCGCGCAGGAACTGGTACCCGGGCGCGTTGGTCTCATCGCCGGCATGTTCTTCGGTTTCGCCTTTGGCTTCGGTGGCATCGGGGCCGCGGTTCTCGGGATCTATGCGGACAAGGAAGGCATCGAGTTCGTCTATCGCATCTGCTCCTACCTGCCGCTGCTCGGCCTGTTGACCGTGCTTTTGCCAAAGTTGCCGAGCCACCGGTAAAGACCCTTCGCTCTCAAGCGTTTCGTCACGGCAGTCACCTGTGATAATCACGGTGACTGCCGTAATTCGTTGAGCGAAGACCAGCCACATGCAGATACCGATAAAATCGATCCTCGTCTTTCATGCTGCGGCAAGGGCGGGCAGCATTTCGCGGGCGGCGGAAGAGCTGAGCGTTACGCCTTCAGCCGTTTCCCAGCAGATCCAGTTGCTCGAAGGCCAGCTTGGCACGACGCTGATGGCGCGGACCGGCCGCAAGGTGACGCTGACGGAGGCGGGCGAGCGGTACTTCTCGATGATCACCGCACAGATCGAGCAGATCACCGATGCCACCGACAGTATTCGCGGCTTCCGCTCGGTGACCACGCTGACAATCAGGGCAACCCCGACCATTTCCAACAAATGGCTGCTGCCGCGTCTCGGCTCCTTTCTGGAGGAGCATCCCGAACTGGAAGTGCGCCTCGACGGCACCAACGAGCCGACCGATTTTTCGCAGGAGCTTGTCGACATAGAGCTGCGCCATGGCGATGGCCGCTGGCCGGGCCTGTTTGTGGAAGGGCTCGTGGAGGAGGAGTTCCTGCCGGTCTGTTCACCGGACATGCCCGGTGCCGGTACATTCCTGCCCGAAGATTTGCAGAACCAGCGGCTTATCCATTCGGTCAAGGCGCAGGCGCAATGGAACCACTGGTTTCCGCTCTCCGGCGTGACGGCTGAAAAGCGCTGGCGCCGCGTTCTGTTCGATCGCAGCCACATGGCCATCGACGCCGCCGTTCTGGGCATCGGCGTGGCGCTGGAAAGCACGTTGATGATGGAGCGGGAACTGCAACGCGGAATGCTGATCCCGGCCGTGGCCGATGCGCCCCGGATCAAGCTCGTCACGCAATGGATCGTTTGCCCGCATTCCCACCTGCGTCAGAGAAAAGTGACGCTGTTTCTGGAGTGGATGCGAAAACAACGCGACGAGTGGCGTGCCCGTCGCGTTGTCTGATGCTTCAGGCTTCCTGTTTCAGTCTCAATAAAGACCCATCAATCGTATCGGCCCGAGCGTCAGCACCGGGAAAAGCACGAGTGCGAATATGGCGAGCGTCAGCACCGTCATCGGCGCCAGCGAACCACGAATGACGTCCTCGATCTTCATGTTCGCCACCTGTGCTGCCGCGAACAGGCAGACCCCGACCGGCGGCGTCACAAGGCCAAGTGTCAGCGTCATGACAGTCACGATCAGGAAGTGGATCGGATCGATGCCCAGCGCCTCCACCGGCGGCATCAGCACCGGAATGAGGATGAACATGGCAGGGATAGCCTCCATGAAGATGCCGATGATCAGCAGAAAAACGAAGATCACCAGCATGCCCGACATCGGCCCAAGGTTCATCGCCTTCAAAAGCTCGGCCACCTGTTCCGGCAGGCCGTCGAAGGTGAAGACCCAGGCGGCAAGCTGCGAGGTGGCGGCGATGAACAGGATGGTGCCGGAAATGCGCGCCGTGGAGATCAGTATTTCCGGCAATTCGCGAACCGGCAGCGTGCGATAGACCAGCACACCCAATACGGCCACATAAACAACCGCGATGGCCGCGGCTTCCGTCGGCGTGAACAGGCCGCTGGCGATACCGATGATGAGGATCAGCGGCGTGAGCATCGGCAGGATGGCGCGAAGGCCGGTGACGATAACCAGACGGAAATTGAAGGGCGTCGGTGGATTGTAGCCGTAATGCACCGAATAGAAGTGGTTAAAGACAAGAAAAGCGAAGGCGATGAAGAGGCCGGGCACCAGACCCGCAATGAGCAGCGTGCCGATCGACACATTGGCGATGGAACCGGCAATCACGATCAGGATCGACGGCGGGATGATGGAGGAGAGCGTGGAGGTGCAGAGCGTCATGCCGACGGCATAACCCTTTGGAAATCCGTGTCGCTCCATGGCCTTGATTTCGATTGCGCCCACAGAGGCGATATCGGCGACTGAGGAGCCGGAGACGCCGGAAAAGATGACCGACGAAATGACGTTGACGTGGCCAAGTCCACCGGGAAGCCAGCCGACCATCGCCTCGGCGAAATCGAAGATGCGCTCCGCCACACGCCCGCGCTCCATCACCGTACCGACCAGAATAAAGAGTGGCACGGCGACGAGAAGGAAAGAGTTCATCGACGAGAACATCGTCTGCGACAGAAGGTCCATGGGCATGGAGGTGAAGAGCCACAGCGTGCCGACACTGGCGAGCGCCAAAGCGATGGCGAGCGGCACACCCAGCATGCTGAGACCGAAAAAGGCGATGAGAAGAAAGACCGACATGGCTCAATGTCCTGCTGAAATAGAGATATCGGCGTGGGCGATCTCGTCCGCGGGGATACCGATCTCGGGTAGCGCGATCAGGTCCCGCCTGCTGCGCAGCGATTCGATGATGGCCAGCACGGCGATGACGGCCGAGACAGGCAGAACCATGCCGATGGTCCACATGGGGATGGGCAAGGTCGCGGCGGTCTCGTTCATCATGATCTGCTGGCGCACCAGGGTGAAGCCCGTCCAGCCCATCATGCCGAAGAAGAACACCGAAGAACCGACATAGATCGGCACCGCCAACCGCCTGAACAGGCGGTGGAACAGCACCAGAAACACCACGACCCGCGCGCTTTCAACAGTGCGGAAACCGGCGGCAAGGCCGAGGAACACCATCCAGATGAAGAGAAAGCGTGTCGCCTCCTCGGTCCAGGGAAGAGGGCTGCCGATGAGGCGGCCAATGACCTGGAGAAGAACGACGACAAGAATACCGAAACAGGCCGCCCCGGCGGCGACATCAGCGATGACCTTGACGATGGTGCCGAGCACCGACGGTTTCGTATCGCGCATGACAATACCCTTCCACTGCTGAAACCGGATATCCGGTAAAACGAATGCCACCCTGCCGCTACGGCAAGGCAACCCTTGCTGACGATGGGAGCGGCCGGGTTGCTAATCGGTGCAAGCCCGACCCTCCTTTCACTGGCGGCGTCAGTTCGTCTTGAGGAAAGCCTGCGTCTTGTCGAAAAACGCCTGATCTTTCACGAGGGCGGAGAATTTTGCCGAAAGACCAGTCGCGACAGCCACGAAAGCCTTGCGCTCGTCGTCGGTCAGCGTGTTGACCTCCATGCCGTTCTTCTTCAGCGTTGCGAGCGACTTGTCGATATCGGCAGCATCGTTCTCGGCTTTCCACAGCTCGGTTTCCGTCGCCGCGTCCCTCAACGCCGTTTTGAAGCCTTCGTCGAGGCCTTCGAAACGGGCCGGGTTCATGCCCAGCACCCAGGCGTCAGCGATGTGGTTGCTGATCGTCAGGTATTTCTGCACTTCATAAAGCTTGGCGCTGACAGGCACGTTGACCGGATTTTCCTGCCCGTCGACGACTTTCAGCTGGAGCGCGTTATAGACTTCCGCAAAGGCCATCGGCGTCGGGGCAGCACCCATGGCGCCGAAGAATTCGACCCAGAGCGGATTGTTCGGCACACGCAGCTTCATGCCCTTGAGATCGGCAGGCGATTTGATCGGCGCCTTGGAGTTGGTGATTTGGCGCAACGGCCGAGACCAGAGATCGAGCCCGAGAATGCCGATCTTGCTCAGATCGCCGGAAAGCTCCTTGCCAAGATCGCTGTCAAGATAGACGCGCAGCTGGTCAATATCGCGGAACTGATAGGGAATGGCGATGGCCGTGAATTTCGGATTGAACGTCGCGTAAAGCGATGTCGAGTTCAAGAGCATGTCGAGCGAACCGCCGGCCAGCTGCTTAACGCCCGCCGAAGGATCGCCGCCATAAAGCGTGCCGTTCGGAAACACTTTGATCTTGAGTTTGCCGTCAGTCTTTTTCGAAACAATCTCGGCGAACTTGTTGGCCGCGAGCGTGATTTCCGACGTATCGGAATCCGGCGTCGAAAGCGTGAGCGTTTCCGCCTGCGCGATCGATGCAACAAGCATGGTGGCGGCAAGAGCCAGCCCGTAAAGTTTTGAAATTTTCATGTGTTCCTCCCGTTGTTGTCTCTAAACAGTTTCGAGCGTTCCTCCGAACGCGTTCATGCGTTTAACTTCAAGGATCACACCGCTGTGATCAAGCTCGCCCGCGCCATGCTCGACCATGGAGCGGAACAGCCGGTCAACCTCCTCGCCGACCGGTAATTTCAGGCCACGGCTCTTGGCGAAAGCCAGCGCCGTGGACGTATCCTTCAGCTGATATTTCGCCGGCCCGCCGGGGCGGAAATCGCCTTCCACCATGCGTTTGCCGTGCTGGCGGAAGACGGTGGACTCGGCAAAACCGCCAAGCAAAGCCTGGCGCACCTGCGCCGGGTCGGCTCCCCCCGCTTCAACCAGCGTCAAAGCTTCCGCTACGGCGCAGATCGTTGAAGCCACGATCAGCTGGTTGGCCAGCTTGGCCAATGAACCGCAGCCCACCGGACCGACATGGGTGACGCGGCCGAGGCAATTGAGGAGTGGCCGCAATGCGTCCACATCCCGCTGCTCACCGCCGGCCATGATGGCGAGCGTTCCCTCAGTCGCCCCTTTTTCGCCGCCGGAAACCGGTGCGTCGACATAAGCGACGCCATGAGCCTTTGCCGCCTCCGCCTGTTCCCGTGCGCTGTCGACCGGAATCGAACTCATCACCAGCAGAAATGCACCAGGCTTCATGGTGGAAACGACACCCGAGGCGCCGAGCAGAACCTCGTCGCAGACCGGCCCGGAACTCAGCATACAGAGCACGACATCGGCTTCGGCTACAGCTTCGGCAGCCGTGGCCGTCGGCTGCACGCCCTTTGCCGCCAGAACCGCAGCTTTTTCAGCACTGCGGTTCCAGGCCTTGACGGAAAAACCGGCCTCCGCGAGACGCGCCGCCATGGGTGCACCCATGATGCCCGTTCCGATGACAGCGATTTCGCGGATGTCCTGCATTTTTTCCACCCTTCAAAGCCATTGCCGGTTGAGGAAACGAACCGGCAACTCTTCTTCGATGAGGGCGGGAAACGCCTCGCGAAACCGGTCGAGATGGGGTGTTTTCAGATGGTCGTCGAAAGCTTCGCGGCTGTCATAGACCTCATAGAACACCACGTTGTTTCCGGATTCCGGCCGCACCACATCGAATTGCCGGCAACCCGGTTCATCCTGAACGGAATGGGTGGCATCATCTTGCGCTGCGTTAAGAAAGGCATCCATCGCGTCAGGCTTGACCCGGAATTCCGCGATTACCACGAAAGCTCCATTCGGCATGTCCCGTTCTCCGTCCATCACGCCGCAGCGTCTTTTTGCGGACGGAACTGGTTTTCCATGTCCTGGCGAAGCTTCACCACATCCAAGTCGCTCACCAGTTCCACATCATCGAAGCTGACGATCTGATCCTTCTTGATGGCGCGCTTCAGCTTGACATTATGGGCAAGACCGATCGGCAGCGCCTTGATGTCGAGGCTGCGGGTGGCAGGGATGGCATTGGCCCAGACCGCGTAACCGCCCTCGCCATCAAGCATTTCGCCGGGCTGCATGTCCTTCTTGGCCGTCGCAACCGCATCGCCACGGAACTCCTTCGAGCAACCGGTGGCCTCATTGCGCAGTACGGCCGAAAGCACGCTTATCGAAGTTTCGAGACCGATGATGTGGAACGGACGCCACATGGAGGCGTACCAGCCCGAAGGATCGGTCAGCAGTCCATATTGCTTGAAGCAGGCGCGGGCATATTCATTATGTGCCTTAAAGGTGACGAAAACGCCGTAACGGATGTTATTAAACACCTCGCGACCATCCGGCTCCTGGCTTGCGGCAATATCCACGAGACCGGAGCGCGACATGCGGCCGCCATCGGCAGCAGGGCGAAAGACGCGGGCGAGATCGTGCAGGCCTGCGGGCGGGAAGGCCAGACCGTCATCCGGGCAATCCAGCCCTGTGCCGTTTGCGACCGCCGCCATTTCGATGGCCGCCTTGGTGCCGTCGGTAAATGAATTGTACATTTTCGGATTGAAGTCGCCCTTGGCCACTTCCTCGTCAGTCCAGCCGAAGTAGCTCCAGACCGTATCAGGCGTCGAATACCGGTAACGCGGCTCGAAATTCATCCCCTTGCCGGCGGAAACGACCTCGAACCCGGTGGCGCGTGCCCAATCGACCAATTCGCAGATCAGGGCCGGCTGGTCACCGTAAGCCATGGAGTAGATAAGACCCTTGGCCCGCGCCTTTTCGGCCAGGATGGGCCCGACCATCACATCGGCTTCCACATTGACCATGACGACATGTTTGTTGTGGTCGATGGCTCCGAGCGCATGGCGCGCGCCAGCCAGCGGATGGCCAGTCGCCTCGATCACGCATTCAATCTCGCCGCAGGCGAACAGTTCATTCACATCGTCAGTCACATAGGTCTTGCCGCTCTTCAGCGCATCGGCGCAGCTCGTCGCGTCATAACGCTCCTTCGGCCAGCCGACGCGGTCAAACGATTCCCGCGCCTTGCCGACATTGAGATCAGCGACGGCGACCATGTGGAAACCGGCGATGCGCTGCGCCTGCGCCAGAACCATGGAACCGAACTTGCCGGCACCGATGAGACCCACCCTGACGGGCTTGCCGCCGGCTGCGCGCTGCGACAGAAGAGAATAGAGATTCATGTTTTGACATCCTTCGCTGGGGAAATTGCTGGCGAGAGTGCCCAGTCAGCCCGGCAAAGGCCATGCGATACCGAGGCTACGAAGGGTTAACCCTCGCGGCACCGAAGACATGACGTTTCTGCGTTCCTCCCGGATCCCGGCACACACTTGCGCCGGCCCCCGCGGTCGCCTCCCAAAGCAACCCTGGGAACAGAGTAGGAGCGTTCAAATATTAGTTCTATTTAGAAAAACAGATTTTTCTTTTAATTTTTCTAACAAACTATCAAGCCGATTTGCGCAGCATCAGATCGGCACTGAGGAGAATGCGCTCGCGCATCCGTGTCGTATCATCCGCCTCCTCATTCAACTTCTGCAGCAGAAGTTCGATCGATAGCCTGCCGATCTCGTTGTAATTCTGCGCCACCGTGGTAATCGGCGGGCAGGCATAACGTGAAAGCGGATGATCGTCATGGCCGGCTACCCTGAGATCGTAATCCGTGCCATGGCCGACCCTGATGCCCTTCTGGAAGGCGGCGGCGATGACGCCGAAGGCGATACGGTCATTGGCGCATAAAATAGTGCGCGAGGGCAAATGCCCTGCCCCATCCAGCAACCGAGTCGCTTCATCAAAGGCGAAACGCTCGAAATCCCAGGTTACGGTGCCGGGAACACCGATGACATGCGGCTCGAAACCAAGACGCCGCATCGCCTCCTCATAGGCCGTGCGGCGCGTTGCGGCGTTGGTATTGACCTGCGGCATGTCGAAGAAACAGGGCGGCTCGCCCGAACGGCAGAGATAATCCACCATCAGCCCGACGCTCTGGCGGTTGTCGGTGCCGACAAAGGCCGAGGTCTCGTCGAGTGGAGAATCGACATAGACGATCGGTATGCTGGCCGCCAGCTGCTCTAGCGTGGCGCGATGGGACTTGACGCCGAGCGGAGCGATGATGGCGCCCGCGACATTCATCGACTTGAAGGTGCGGATGGCCCGATCCTCGATTTCCGCCTTGCCGTCGGACGACAGCACGAAGGCAAGGAACCCCGCCTCGTTGGCGATGAGTTCGATACGGCTCGTCAGCGCCATGTAGAACGGGTCGGTTGAGTTCGGAATAATGATGCCGATGATATTGGAGCGGCGGCGGTTGAGGTTGACGGCGAAGATATTCGGTCGGAAGCCCGATTTCTTCAGCGCATCCTCAATGGCATCCCGCGTCTTCTTGCGGACCGAGGCCGGATCATTGAAGTATTTCGAAACAGTCGGGCGGGAAAGGCCGACGAATTCCGAGAACTCTTCCATCGTCCTGATAGATTTGGCCAAAGTGCTTGCCCCCATGAAATATTACATGTGGTACTCTATATCGACCGGCCTTCGCACGAAAAGCCGGTCGAATACGGTTATCAACGGCCAAACGATCATTCGGCTGCAAATTGCACTTTCATCGTGGCCGGATCGGACGGCTTTTTCATAAAGAACGGCAGCATATCCGAAAGCGGCAGCCGGTGCGACACCAGCCGCGCCATGACATCACCATCCGTTTCCAGAATGGCAAGCGCCTGCGGTATATTGCGGTTCAGCGAATGTGAGCCGACAAGCTTCAGCTGCCGCCGGAAGATTTCGAAAGGCGCAACCGAGATACGGGCATCCGGCGCGCAGACACCGAAAAACAGCGCCGTGCCGCCATCCGCGACCAGCGGGATCATTGCTTCCGCAACAGCTGCGATGCCGGTCGCATCCGCCACGAAATCGAACGCCTTCTGTTGCCGCAGCAGCGCCTCAGACCCGGAAACCGCCGTCTGAAGTCCAAGACTTTCAGCGAAGTCCAGCCTGCTTTCGTTGATGTCCGCAATCGTCACCGTGGCAATGCCTCGTGATTTCAGCGACAGGGCGAGCAGCAGGCCGATGGGGCCGGCGCCAAAAACAAGCGCATTGCCCGGCACCGACCCAATCTCGCCAATACCCGCGCTCTGCATGCCGTTGACGACGCAGGCGAGCGGTTCGGCAAGTGCTGCCACGTGATAGGGCATGGAACCTATGCCATGCAGTTGGTCGGCGCGCACCACGCTGAATTCCGCAAAACCGCCATTGTGGGAAACGCCATAGGCCTTCAGCGTGTTGCAGAGGTTGGTAAGCCCTTTCCTGCAACTGGGGCAGGTGCCGCAGGGCAGATTGGGATCGACGACAACCCTGTCGCCGACCTTGATACCAGTGACATCTGCCGCCACCGCCGCAACTTCGCCAGCATATTCATGGCCGGGAATGACGGGAAAGGCACCGTCACCGTAACGCGCATGTAGCACGTCGATATCGGTATGGCACAGCCCCGAAGCCTTGACCCGGACAAGGGCATGCCCCGGCGGCAGATCGGCGACGGGCACGTCCGTAAGCACGGCTCGTCCCTTCTCGACGAATTGAATCGCATGCATGGTCATCTCCGGCTTTTCAGCTCATCCAGTTGCCGCCGTCGACATTATATGTCTGGGCGAGAATATAGTCGCTGTCGGAAGAGGCGAGGAAAACTGCAAGGCCCTTGATGTCATCCGGCGTGGCGAAACGGCCGATCGGCACGGATTTGGCCACCGCCGCCTTCTTCTCACCCGGCTTCAAGCCTTCCCATTTGGCGAAATGCGCATCGACCACTTCCCAGTGCTCGCCATCCACGACACCCGGCGCAATCGCATTGACGTTGATGCCGTGTTTGACGAGCGCCAGCGCCGCCGACTGCGTGGCGGAAATGATCGCCGCTTTGGAAGCGCAATAAAGCGTCACGAGCGCCTCACCGCGCCGACCGGCCTGGCTCGCCATATTGATGATCTTGCCGCCGCGCGCACGCGCGATCATGACATTGGAGACGGCCTTCATCATGAAAAGCGGCCCCTTGAGATTGATGTCGAAAACCCGCTCATAGCTTTCTTCGGTAATGCCGTTGATCGGCGCCATATCGAAGATCGCGGCATTGTTGACGAGAATATCGATGCCGCCGAATTCCTCATCGGTCGCCTTTACAACCGCATCGATCTGACCAAGGTCAGTCACGTCCAGACGGATGGCCTTGGCGGATGGGCCTATAGCGGCTGCAGAAGCGGTCGCCCTGGCAATATCGATATCGGCGATGATGACCTTTGCACCCTCATCGGCGAAAGCCTGTGCAAAACCAAGGCCGATGCCGCGGGCGGCGCCGGTAATCAGCGCGACCTTGTTCTTCAATCTCATGTCGATCTCCGTGATGCATGGCGGGTAATGGATGAACTCGGCCATGCGCGTTTGTGTTAGATGCGATTTTCTCACTCCCCTCATTCCTGTGCCTGTCACAGGAATCCAGCCGACGCGCGTCTGCGTGGCGAGAGAGTCCTTTTCAGCCCAAGGACTTGGGCTGACTGGATTCCTGTGACAAGCACACGAATGAGGGCGGCGGGTGCGCCAGCCCCACCCATGCCGCCCGCCGCCAAAGTGACGAACGGGCGGCACGCCGGGAGGACGCGGCTACTTGATGTAGCCCGCGCGGGTCATGTCACGCTCGACCTGTTTCTGGGCGCCTTCGAGCGCCGTATCGACGGTCTGCTGGCCGGAGAGTGCTGCCGCAATCTGCTGGCCGACAACCGTGCCGATCGACTGGAATTCCGGTATGGCGACGAACTGCACGCCAGTATAGGGGACCGGATCCTTTGTCGGCTTCGACGGATCGGCGGACATGATGGCTTTCAGCACCGTATCCGCAAAGGGTGCGGCCTTCTTGTATTCTGGCAGCTCATAGGTGGATTTGCGCGTACCGGGCGGCACGGCGACCCAGCCTTCGCTTTCGCCGACCGTCTTCACATAGTTCTTCGAGGTCGCCCATTTAACGAATGACTTGGCGGTTTCGAGCTTCTTCGTGGTGTTCGGAATTGCAAGGTTCCATGACCACGACCAGCTCGATCCGTTCGGCGTTGCCTCTACCGGAGCACGCGTGAAAGCGGTCTTGTCGGCAACCTGGCTCTGTTTGGGATCGTAGATACGTCCCGCAGCCGAGGTGGCGTCGATCCACATCGCGCAATGGCCGGATGCGAACAGCGTCTGGTTCTCGTTAAAGCCGTTGGTCGCCGCACCGGGCGGGCCGTAGGAGGTCATCAGCGCAACATAATCCGAGATCGCCTTTTTCCACGGCTCGCTCGTCAGCTGCGGCTTCCAGTCCATGTCGAACCAGCGTCCACCATAGGTATTGATCATGGTACCGAGGAAAGCCATGTTCTCGCCCCAGCCCGGCTTGCCGCGCAGGCAAATGCCATATTGCTGTTTCGACTTCTCCGTCAGCTTGGCCGCGAAGTCCTTGATCTGGTCGTAGCTCGGATTATCAGGCATTTTCAGGCCGGCCGCGTCGAACAGGTCCTTGCGGTAAAGGGTGAACGAGCTTTCGGTATAAAACGGCACCGCGTAAAGCTTGCCGTCCACCGTCAGGCCCTTTTTGATCGGATCGAGCAGATCGGCGTAATCGTAATCGTCGCCGAGATCATCGACCGGAGCCAGCCAGCCCTGCTTGCCCCAGATCGGCGCTTCGTAACCGCCGATGGTCATGATGTCGAACTGGCCGCCATTGGTGGCGATATCGGTGGTGACGCGTTCGCGCAGAACATTCTCTTCCAGCACGATCCAGTTGATCTTGTTTCCTGTTTCCTTCTCCCAGGCGCTGGAAAGCTTCTGCATGATGATCATGTCGCCATTGTTGACGGTGGCGATGTTGATTTCTTCCGCCTGCGCAAGTCCGGCCAAAAGGCCCGCTCCAACCACAGACGACGACAGAATTCCAATGAATTTGCTCATGAGACCCGCTCCTCCTTTACGGATGTCCACGCATAACAATACATGCGTAAATTTTTATCTCGCAAAATCGCGCCATTTGTCAACATCCAAAAATAAAATGTGACGTGAGCACTCTTGGATATATTGCTATAAATAGCTGTTTTAAAGTCGATAATGTCATCAAAAATAATTACATGATCCGCTTTACTTGTTGCATCGCAACAAAAACACCATCAAAAAATATCTTGACGCGCGTAAATTTTAACTGATATCCGGAAAATAACAGAGCCGGGACGCCGGGGATTTGCACCCACCGGAAAGGTGGGAGCCGAATGCATATGGAGGAGATGATGAGGCAGGTATCCGCACTTGCGCCGCACGCGAAAGGCCCGACCATTACGGCGGGTGAAATCCTCGTGGAAATCATGGCGACGACAGTGGGCGACGGCTTTCTCGAGCCGCAAACGCTGATCGGCCCCTTTCCAAGCGGCGCGCCCGCCATTTTCATCGATCAGGTCGCGCGTTGCGGCGGCAGCGCCGGCATTATCGCGGCTGTTGGCGATGACGATTTCGGCCGCCTCAACATCGAGCGGCTGCGCCGTGACGGCGTGGACATATCGGCCATCGCCACCATTGCGGACCGGCCGACCGGCAGCGCTTTTGTCCGCTACAGGGAAAACGGCGCACGGGATTTCGTTTTCAACATCGCCCATTCGGCAGCGCGCGAAACGCACATGACTGATAAGGCGCAGGCTCTCATCGAACAGGCGGGCCATGTGCACGTCATGGGATCGGCGTTTGCGATTGCCGGTATCGGCGAGATCATTCTCGAGGCGATCAAAAGCGTCAAGGCGCGCGGCGGCTCGGTGTCTTTCGATCCGAACATCCGCAAGGAACTGGTGCAGGGTAACGAGGGCCGCAAGCTGATCGACGATCTCCTTGATGTCACCGACCTTCTGCTGCCTTCCGGCGAAGAACTTCAAGCTGCCTCCGGTCTGGATGACGAGGACGCAGCGATAGAAAAGCTCCTCGCCTCCGGTATCGGCGAGATCGTGCTGAAGCGCGGCGCGCAAGGCGCCAGCCACTTCAGCCGCGCCTATGGCCGCATCGACGCCCCCGGACTGACGGTCTCGGAAATTGATCCGACCGGCGCCGGCGACTGTTTCGGCGCAACTTACCTCACCTGCCGCCGCCTCGGCATGCATCCCGAAAGAGCGCTCACCTATGCCAATGCATCAGGCGCGCACAACGTCATAAAGCGCGGCCCCATGGAAGGCGCTGCCAGCCTTGCCGAACTTGACGCCTTCATGACCGCGCTATTGTCGGAGGAAGTCCTATGACCGCCATTCTGGAAAATCTCGCCGCCGCGCGCCGTGCCGGCAAGCCGGCAGGTATCACTTCGGTCTGCTCTGCCCACCCCGTTGTCCTGCGCGCCGCAATTCGCCGCGCCGCTGCCGGTCAAACAGCCGTGCTGATCGAGGCCACCTGCAACCAGGTCAATCATCTCGGCGGTTATACCGGCATGACGCCGCGCTACTTCGTTACCTTCGTCAATAGCATTGCGCAGGAAGAGGGACTGCCCGGCGAGCTCCTGATTTTCGGCGGCGATCATCTCGGTCCCAATCCCTGGCGCGAGGAGAAAGCCGAGGACGCGCTGACAAAAGCAGCCACCATGGTCGAAGCCTATGTCACAGCCGGTTTTCGCAAGATTCATTTGGATGCGTCGATGGGCTGCGCCGGTGAGCCGGCCGCACTGGATGACGTTACGATTGCCAATCGCGCGGCAAAACTCGCGGCTGTCGCCGAAAAGGCAGCCGCCGAGGCGGGGCTGCCAAAACCGCTTTACATTCTCGGTACCGAAGTGCCGGTGCCGGGCGGCGCCGATCACGTGCTCGACACGGTGGCGCCCACCGAGCCGCAGGCGGCGCGCATGACCATTGACCTGCACCGTGAGATATTCGCGCAGTACGGTCTTTCCGATGCGTTCGAACGGGTCATCGCCTTTGTCGTGCAGCCCGGCGTGGAATTCGGCAGCGACAATGTCGTCGCTTACAATCCGGATGCGGCCACGGCGCTCAGCGCCGTGCTGGACGGCGAACCGCAACTGGTCTTTGAGGCACACTCGACGGATTATCAAACGAGAGCAGCGCTTGGCGCCCTTGTGCGCGATGGATATCCGATCCTGAAAGTCGGTCCGGGGCTGACCTTCGCTTACCGCGAAGCACTCTACGCTCTCGATATGATCGCATCCGAGATGGTCGGCGACTATGGCGACCGGCCGCTGGCGCGGACCATGGAACAGCTGATGCTCGGCGCGCCCGGCGACTGGCAGGGTCATTACCATGGTGATGACATCACGCTCAGATTGCAGCGTCACTACAGCTACAGCGACCGCATTCGCTATTACTGGACAAGGCCCGAGGCGCTCGCAGCCGTTTCCGCCTTGCATAAGGCGCTTGACGGGAAGACAATTCCCGAAACCCTGCTGCGCCAATACCTCGGCGAGCTGCCGCTCGCCACGGTTGCAGGCAAGGATATGGAGGAGGTTCTGATCGCCGCGGTGGATCAGGTGCTGGCAACCTACCATGCGGCGACGGGCGAAGGTCGCGGCTAAGACAATCGTCAAGTTAAATTCGGATGCCCCGGCGGAGACGTTGCGGGTATCGGTCATGGAGGGGACTACCAATGGCAACACGAAACACGAGCGGTCTGGCGCGGGTTATGCTTACGCCTTCGGTGCTGCTTTTGCTGGTGTGGATGATCGTGCCCCTGGCGATGACGCTGTGGTTTTCGTTCCAGAACTACAATCTGCTCAACCCTGCCAATGTCAGCTTCGCGGGCCTGTTCAATTACCAGTATTTCTATACCGATCCGGCCTTCTTCCAGTCGATCTTCAACACGCTTGCCATCGTCGGCGGCGTGCTTCTCATCACTGTCATCGGCGGTATTGCGATTGCGCTTCTGCTTGACCAGGACATCTTCGGTCAGGGCATCGTGCGCATCATGATCATCTCGCCCTTCTTCGTCATGCCGCCTGTCGCGGCGCTGGTGTGGAAGAACATGATCATGCATCCCGGTTACGGCGTGCTTGCCGATCTGTCGCGCTTCTTCGGCCTGCAGCCGGTCGACTGGTTCGCGCAGTTTCCGCTGCTCTCCATCATCATCATCGTCGCCTGGCAATGGCTGCCCTTTGCCACGCTGATCCTGCTCACCGCCCTCCAGTCGCTCGATGGCGAGCAGAAGGAAGCGGCCGAGATGGATGGCGCCAACTTCATCAACCGCTTCATCTACCTGACGCTGCCGCATCTTGCCCGCGCCATCACCGTCGTCATCCTCATCCAGACGATCTTCCTGCTCGGCGTTTACGCGGAAATCCTCGTCACCACCAATGGCGGCCCCGGCTATGCCTCGACCAACCTTGCCTTCCTCATCTATCGCACGGCGCTTCTGGGCTACGACGTCGGCGGCGCATCGGCCGGTGGCATCATCGCCGTCGTGCTCGCCAATATCGTCGCCATCTTCCTGATGCGCGCCGTCGGCAAGAACCTCGACCGTTAAGGAGAAGCGATCATGGCCCGCAAGACAACGACACGCGCAAAGATCGGCTTCACCATCGCGGCATGGGCCGTGGCGTTGCTGCTGTTCTTCCCGATCCTTTACGCCTTCCTCACCTCGATCAAGACCGAGCCGGAGGCGATCGCAGGCTTCAGCCTCATTCCCTCGGGCACGCTCGAAAACTACATCACCGTGCAGACCCAGCGCGATTACTTCAAGCCGTTCATGAACTCGGTCGTGCTGTCGCTCGGCTCGACGATCATCGCGCTCATGATCGCCATTCCCGCCGCCTGGGCCATGGCATTCTCGCCGACCAGGCGCACCAAGGACATTCTGATGTGGATGCTCTCCACCAAGATGATGCCGGGGGTGGCGGTGCTGGTGCCGATCTACCTGATCTTCCGCAATGCCGGCCTGCTCGATACCCGCATTGGGCTGACCGTCATGCTCACCTTCATCAACCTGCCGATCGTGGTGTGGATGCTTTATACCTACTTCCGCGAAATCCCCGGCGAGATTCTGGAAGCAGCCCGCATGGATGGTGCCTCGCTCTGGAACGAGATCGTGCATGTACTGACCCCAATGGCGGTTCCGGGCATTGCCTCGACGCTGCTCCTGAACGTCATTCTTGCCTGGAACAGAATCCTTCTGGACCATCCGGCTGACGACCACCAATGCGGCACCGCTGACGGCCTTCATCGCCTCCTTCTCCTCACCGCAGGGGCTGTTCTGGGCCAAGCTCTCGGCCGCCTCGATGATGGCGATCGCCCCCATTCTCGTCATCGGCTGGTTCTCGCAGAAACAACTCGTGCGTGGCCTCACCTTTGGCGCCGTGAAATAAGGAACGACAATAATGGGCAGCATTTCCCTTCAGAACGTGTCCAAGCTCTTCGGCGAGGCAAAAGTCATCCCGTCGATCGATCTCGACATCCATGACGGCGAGTTCGTCGTCTTCGTCGGCCCGTCCGGCTGCGGCAAGTCAACGCTGCTGCGCCTGATTGCCGGGCTGGAAGACGTCTCCGGCGGCAGAATAGTCATCGACGGCAACGACGCCACCGAAAAGGCCCCGGCCGAGCGCGGCCTTGCCATGGTGTTCCAGTCCTATGCGCTTTATCCGCATATGAGCGTCAGGAACAACATCGCCTTCCCGCTGAAGATGGCCAAGCTCGACAAGGCCGTCATCGACAAGAAGGTCGACGATGCCGCCCGCATCCTCAACCTCACCGATTATCTCGAACGCCGGCCCTCGCAACTGTCCGGCGGCCAGCGCCAGCGCGTGGCCATCGGCCGCGCCATCGTGCGCGAACCGAAGGCGTTCCTGTTTGACGAGCCGCTCTCCAACCTCGATGCGGCGCTGCGCGGCACCATGCGGCTGGAAATCTCCGAGCTGCACAACACGTTGAAGACGACGATGATCTACGTCACCCACGACCAGGTGGAAGCCATGACCATGGCCGACAAGATCGTGGTCCTCAACCGCGGCAATATTGAGCAGGTCGGCTCGCCCATGGAGCTTTACCGCTCGCCTGCCAACCTCTTCGTCGCCGGCTTCATCGGCTCGCCGCGCATGAACCTGGTGACCGGCGAGTACGCCCGGCAAAAGGGTGCGACCACCGCCGGCGTGCGGCCCGAGCACCTGACACTGTCGAAAGAAACCGGCCTGTGGCAGGGCAAGGTCACGGTCGCCGAACATCTCGGCTCCGACACCTTCCTCCACCTCGACGTCCCCGGCATCGGCCCCATCACCGCCAGAACCGACGGTGAATTCGAATGCAAACACGGCGATACCGTCTTCATCACACCCGATGATGCCAAAATCCACAGGTTCGATGACAAGGGCATCGCGATATGACGCCTTAAGTTCAGGCCTCGTCGATCCTTACACCGTTTCGGTCAAAAACATGAAGCCGTTCCTGCGGGAAACCGACCCGCAGGGACTTGCCCGGCTGCAACAGCGCCCGATCAGACGAAAACAGCTTGAAGGGCAATCCATGCACGGTCAGGTGCAGGATGATGCCGAGACCCGTCGGCTCGACGAGATCGACGGTCGCCTCGACAGCACCATCCGCAGGCGAGACGGTGACATGTTCCGGCCGGATACCGAGTGTAACCGGCTCACCATCGGCAAGCTTCACGTTGCGGCCGAGTTCGAGGCGTGTGCCATCGCCGAGCACGACGAAACTACCGCCATTCTCCCGCCCGAGCCGTCCTTCCAGAAAATTCATGCCAGGCGAACCGATAAAACCAGCGACGAACAGATTGGCTGGGCGATCGTAGAGATCGAGCGGTGCGCCGATCTGCTGCACATGGCCAGCATTCATCGCGACGATACGGGATGCAAGCGTCATCGCCTCGATCTGGTCATGGGTGACATAAACCGAGGTAGCGCCGAGATCAGCATGCATGCGCTTGATTTCGGCCCGCATCTGCTCGCGAAGCCGTGCATCGAGGTTGGAGAGTGGCTCATCGAACAGAAATGCCTTAGGCTGGCGCACGATGGCCCGGCCCATGGCGACGCGCTGGCGCTGGCCGCCGGAAAGCGCCTTCGGACGGCGTGCCAGATAGGGATCGAGACCGAGTTTCGCCGAAGCACCGGCCACGGCCGCCGCGATTGTTTCCTTGGTGCTGCGGCGCAGGCGCAGGCTGTAGCTCATATTGTCGGCGACGCTCATATGCGGATAAAGCGCATAGGACTGGAACACCATGGCGATATCCCGGTCCTTCGGCTTGCGGTCGTTGACGCGCTCACCGTCGATGGTCAATTCGCCCGCTGAAATCTCCTCCAGACCGGCGATCATTCGCAGCAGTGTCGATTTTCCGCAGCCGGATGGGCCGACGAGGACGATGAATTCGCCGTCCTCGATCTTCAGATCGACCCCGTGCAGGACCGCAAGGTCGCCATAGGTCTTGCCGACATTCTTCAGCTCGATGGAAGCCATGGGATTATCCTTTCACCGCGCCGGCCGTCAGGCCCTGCACGAGATAACGTTGAATGAGCAGGAAGAAGAGACAGGCCGGAATGAGCGCCAGCACACCCGCCGCCATCATCTGCCCGAAATCGACGGAAAATTTTGAAACGAAGGTCAACAGCCCGACCGGGAATGTGGCGCTCTGGTTGCCCGAAATCAGCATCAGCGCAAACAGCAACTCGCTCCACGCGGCGGTGAAGACGAAGCCCAGCGTCGCAGCGATGCCCGGCAATGTCAGCGGCAGGATGATCTGGCGGAATGCCGTGAAGCGGCTTGCCCCGTCGATCATCGCCGCCTCTTCCAGATCCTTCGGAATACCGTCGAAGAATGACTGCATGAGGAAAGTGGCAAACGGCACGTTGAAGGCGGTGTAGACGATGACGAGACCCGTCAGGCTGTTGGTGAGGCCGAGCGGCGACAGCATCTTGAAGATCGGCGCGACCAGCATGACCAGCGGAAACATCTGGGTAATCAGCATCAGCGCCACGATCCAGTATTTGCCCTTGAAGCGGAACCGCGACAGCGCATAACCGGACAGTGACGAGAGTACCGTTACGGCAAGTGCCGTGGAGCCGGCAACGATGACGCTGTTCTTAAAAAATGTCGGGAAGGCACTGTTTTCTATGACATATCGATAATGATCGAGCGTCGCGTGCGACGGCCACATTCGCACGCCTTCGCTATAAAGCAGGTCGTTCGGCGTGACCGAGACCTTGAGCAGCCAGAACAGCGGAAACAGCGCAAAGACGATATAGGCGAGGATCGCCAGGCGATGGGCAAGGGTGAGGAATATCCTTGATGTCATCGGTCAGTCCTTCTCGATAAGGCGTTGGCGCAGGAGCACGATGAGCATGGAATAGGCCAGAAGCAGCACCAGAAGTACCAGCGCGATGGCCGAGGCATAGCCGAAATCAAGCCGCCGGAAGGCCTGCGTGAAGATGTAGCTCGCAACGATCTGGGTGCGGTCTGCCGGTCCGCCATTGGTCATGACGATGATGAGATCGGCAAAATTGGCGATCCAGACGGTGCGCAGCAAAACGGTGATGGCGATGGTGGGTGCGAGAAATGGGAGGGTGATGGAGGTGAAGCGCTGCAACGGGTTTGCCCCATCGATGGAAGCGGCCTCGTAAAGATCACGCGGGATCGCCTGAAGTGCGGCAAGCAATGTGATGGCGAAGAAAGGAATGCCCCACCAGACATTGGCGATGATCGGCCCCCACATGGCAAGCTGCGGATCGGCAAGAATATTGTTGGGCGCGGAGAGAAGCCCGAGCGAGACCATCCAGTGCGGCAGCGGTCCTATGACCGGATTGAACAGCCACGCCCAGTTGAGACCGGCAAGAAAGGTTGGCACGGCCCATGGAAGAAACACCAGCGCCTGGGCCAGCCCCCTGCCCGCGAACGGCTTGTCCAGCAGCAGCGCCAGAATGAGACCAAAGAAAAACTGCAGGAATACCGAAGCCCCCGTCCACCACAGCGTATTTTTCAGCGCCCGGTAAAAGGCCGCATCCTGCGACAGTGCCTCCAGATGTTTCAAGCCAACGAAACCGCCGGAAAAAGGATTGAGCAGCTGCACGTCGCGAAACGCATAGGACAGGCCGAGCACCAGCGGCACCAGCATGACGGCAACAATGAGCACGAGAACCGGCGCACTATAGAGCCAGGGTTCGGCCCAGTCGGCAAAACGCTGCATTGCCGGCTTGCCGGCGCGGTTGCGCGCGGCCACGGGTCCGGCGCCATGGGCATAGGACATGATTGATCGCTCCTGATCGGACGGCGGGGCGGACAGGTTTTTCTAACGCTTCTGGCCAGCCGGTCCGCACGTTTTGGAATGGGGCCTGCCGTTTGGGACAGCCCGCAAGAACGGCCGCGCGGGTTCAAACCTCGCGCGGCCAACCGTGTGGTTTATTTGGAGGCGAGGAACTTCTGCTGCGCCTTCGTCATATAGTCAGCCCATTGCTTGGCGAGGTCTTCCGGTGAGATATCGCCAAGAAGCGCTTCCTGCGATGTTTTGATAACAAGCGAATCCTTGAAGAATGCGAATTCCTCAAGATAGGTCGGCATCTTCGTCGGCACGGCGTTCTTGTCCGCCAGTTCGTCGAACCAGCCCTTGAACTGCTCGCTGGCGTAGAAGGGGTCCTTCTCCGCCGACTTGTGCACCGGCAGCGCACCCGTCTTCTTGTTCCACTCGATATTGCCTTCCGGCCCTTCCAGAGTCTCGACCAGTTTCCAGGAGAGGTCCTTGTTGGCGGATGCCGACATGATCGACCAGCCGGCGAAACCGATGGTCGGGAAGGTCTTGCCGTCAGGTCCCTTCGGCATGGTCATGACGCCGAAATCTTCCGGCTTCATGCGCTGGGCAATAGCGATAAGGGCGTCCGGATCCTGATCGAGGAAAGCGCAGGTGCCGGAATAAAATCCCGCGACGATCTCGTTGAAGCCCCAGTTGACGCTGTCTTTCGGCGCCAACCCGTTCTTGTAGAGATCGATCACATAGGTCAGGCCCTTCACCCAGCCAGGGCTGTCAAAGGTGGAGGTGCCGTCCTTGGTGAAGAACTCGTTCGATCCCGCCATGGACGCGCCGAACATGACCCAGCCGTTAAGTCCGCCCGGCCCGCCACGCAGGCAATAACCGTATTTGCCGGGAAGTGCTGCGACCTTCTTGGAGGCATCGGCGAATTCGTCGAGCGTCTTCGGCGGCTCCTTCACGCCAGCCTGTTCCAGCAGTTTCTTGTTGTAGAACATGGCCCGGAGATAAAAGCCGTAGGGAAGCATATAGGCCGTGTTCTTCACATCACGGCCGAGTTCCAGCGTGCGTTCACTCAGACCCTTGGTGTATTCCCATTTGGCGAGGTAGGGTTCGAGACTTTCGAGCATGCCGTTATTGGCATAAAGCGAAAGCCAGGTGTCGGGCATTTCCATGACATCAGGCACATCGCCGGCGGAGACCATCGTGGCGAATTTCTGGAAGGCCTCGCTCCAGGGCAGCGAGATGATCTCCACCTTGGTGCCGGGATTGGCAGTTTCGAACTTCGAGACGATGCCCTTCAGCGTTTCCGTCCGTTCGGGACTTGTAATGACCTCGACCAGTTTCAAGGTCGTATCCGCCAGCGCCGTTCCGGTCATCAGGGCGGTAAAGATTGCTGCTGCTACCAGTTTTTTCATGTCGTTCTCCCCTTTTTGTCGTCAGTTTTAAGACGCGTCAGACGGCCGAGGCCGCCTTGATCGCGGGTTCGAGATCGTTCCAGAGCGCTTCCGTGCCCTCCAGTCCGACATGCAGGCGCACGGAACGCGCGCTGATGCCGAACGTGTGGGCGGAGTTTGGCTGCGCCTTCTGTTCAAGCACCACTTCACCCGGGACGATCAGGCTTTCATGCCCACCCCAGGAAACACCCAGTTTGAAAAGCTTGAGGCGGTCGGCAAAAGCGCGCACATCCACCCCTTCCTTGAAAATGAAGGAAAACAGGCCAGACGTACCGTTGAGGCCGGGCGGCAGGCGGTTCGCCAATCCCGGATGGCAAACCTTTTCCACCACATCGAGCGCCTGCAGGCGGCTGGCAATATCCAACGCCGATGCCTGATGCGCCCTCATGCGCAGCGGCAGGGTGCGCAAGCCGCGGATCAGCAACCACGCATCGAAGGGCGACATCTTGCCACCGAGATAGGGATAGGTCTCTGCACGAATGCGGTCGATCATTGCCTTTGAACCGGCAACCACGCCGGAGACCACATCGCTGTGCCCGCCGAGATATTTCGACGCCGAATGCACGACGAGATCGACACCGAGCGAGATCGGCTGCTGGAAGACAGGGCTTGCCCAGGAATTATCGATGACGGTGACGGCGCCATGGCGCTTGCCGATCGCGGCGAGCGCACCGACATCATGGGCCTCCATCACCCAGCTGGTCGGGCTTTCCATGTAGAAGAGCTTCGCGCCGGGCATAGCCTTTTCAACCGCCGCCTCGTCGCGGCCGTCGACATAGACCACCTCGACATTCATGCGCTTCATGAAGGTGCCAAACAGGCGAAACGCATCGGGATAGACATGGCGCACCGCGACGATGCGGTCACCCGGCGAAACGAAGGAGAGAACGGTGGAGGAAATGGCCGACATGCCGCTGGCGAAGCCAAGCGCATCTTCCGCGCCCTCAAGCCTTGCCAGCATTTCCTCAAACATCCTGACGGTCGGGTTGAGCCCTCGCGTATAGACCGGCCGCACCTTTTCGCCGCGATAGGTTGAAACCATTTCGTCGTAGCTGGAAAAGGTGAAAAGCGAGGTCTGCACAAGCGGCGGGACCACAGCTTCGAAAGCGTGGGTCTCATCATGGGCGACGATCAGGGAGGCGGGATCGAAGAGATCGTTGCCTTGGTTCATTTCGACATGTCCTTGATATCCTCCTCGACGACAGCGAGGATTTTCAGTGTTTCTTCACGGGCGGTCTCCGCATCGCCGGCGGCGATGGCGTTGAACAGCGTGCGGTGAAAGGGGAAGGAGCGGCTTGCAAAGTCCGGCCGGTCGAAAGGCTTCAGCCAGAAACGTTCGAAACCTTCGCGCATCTGCTCGAGCAGCTGCTTGAACAGCGAATTATGCGTGGCGTCGTAGATGGAGAGGTGGAAGGCAAGGTCGGCCTTGCCGGACGTGCCTTCAGCCAGATGCACCCGCTCCATCTCATCGAGCCGCGCTTCCATCGTGGCGATATCCTCCACCGTGCGCCGGCGCGCCGCAGCCATCGAGGCCTCAACCTCGATGCCACGCCGGACTTCCAACGTCATCAACAACGCATCGCGCAGGCTTTCGGCATCGATGGAGATAGGCATATGCACGGTTGCGGCGGAAATCGGCTTTAGCAGATAATTGCCACTGCCCTTGCGGCTGTCGATAACGCCCAGCGCCTGAAACTTACGGATGACCTCGCGAATGGTGGAACGGCCGACACCCAGCGCCACCATCAGCTCTCGCTCGGCCGGCAACCGATCTCCAGCCTTCAGTCCCGCCCTCTCGACGTAATCGGAGAGTGCCGCCTCGACCTGGCGCACACGGTCGCTGGGTGGAATAGGCTGCATCAGTTCGCGGCTGGATCTATCCAAGACTTACCCTTTGAATTGGTCTGACATCTTACCATTTCAAACGGTCGGTCGATTGTCAACGGGGAACGCAAGCAGCCTAAACAGGGAGATCACATCCCTGTTGAACTGCGTATTCGGGAAAAAATAGAAGGAAATTAGAGATTTGGGCGTTGGTAACGCTGGAGAAGGCTTACCGGTTGGGGAAAATTTGCGAGACGGCACAATCGACCTTGGGGCCTAGGACAGAAGGAAAAAACTTCTCCTCCGTCGTGCTCGGGCCTATCGCGAGCATCTGCCAGCTATTGATTTTACGATACGTGACTGGATCCTCGGAACGGGCCCGAGGATGACATCGAGTGTTGGGATACGTTAGTCAGGTGTCTGAGGGTGGCTGGTGCCACCCTCGCCCGTTTTGTCTTCTTACTGGCTAAGCACGGCCGCCTTGATGGTATCGATGTTGTGGTTGACCATATCGATATAGGTTGCGGCCGGGCCGTCGGCTGTCGAGAGCGCGTCGGAATAAAGCGTTCCGCCAACTTTCAGGCCGGTTTCCTTGGCAATCTGGTCCATCAACCGCTTGTCGGTGATGTTTTCGACGAAGATCGCCGAGGCCTTGTCGTGCTTGATCTGATCCACCAGCTTGGCGACGTCGGCGGCAGACGCTTCGGAATCCGTCGAGATACCTTCCGGCGCCAGGAATTCGAGACCATAGGCATGCTCGAAATAACCGAAGGCATCATGTGAGGTGATGATGTTGCGTTTTTCCGGCGGAATGGCGGCGATCTCGGTCTTCACCTTCTCGTTCAAAGCCGCGAGCTTGGCGATATAGGCCTGTGAATTAGCGGTGTAAGTTGCGCAACCGGCCTTGTCGACCTCGCAAAATGCGCCGGCGATGTTCTTCACGTATATTTCCGCATTCTTGATTGACTGCCAGGCATGCGGATCGAATTCACCGTGATTGTGTCCCTCATGGTCATGCGCTTCCTCTGCCTTGTGGTCGTGACCCGCCTCTTCCTCGGCTTCCGGATGTGCGTGACCGGCTGGCTCGTCGGAAATCCTGAGGGGTTTCACGCCCTTGGTCAGCTCCACGACCGGCGCCTTTGTGCCGCTGGTATCGATCAGCCGCTTCAGGAAGCCTTCGAATGCAAGGCCGTTCACCAGCACAACATCCGCCTTGCTGACGGCAACGGCATCGGCTGGGCGCGGCTCGTAGACATGCGCGTCGCCGTCAGGTCCGACGATCGTGGTGATTTCGACGCGGTTGCCGCCGACATTCTTCGCGAAGTCGGCAATGATCGAGAAGCTGGCCACGACCTTGAGTTCAGCCGCAGAAGCCTGCGCCATCAGGACCGGGGAAAGGGAGAGAAGGCTTACGCAGGTAGCAAGACGTAGGGTTTGGAACATGAAGGGTTCTCCTTTTTTCAAACGCTGTTTTCAGGCCGTTCTGTGACGACCGGAACCGAGAAGATCGCGAAGCACACCGCGTGTGCCGACGACGATGGACAGGACATAGATGACGCCTGCCGACAGGATGATCGCCGGACCTGATGGTAGCGACGCGTGATAGGACAGAAGCAGGCCTGCAAAACACGAGACCATGCCGATGCCGATCGAGATGAAGCACATTGGCGCGACGCGATTGGACCAGAAGCGGCTGGCGGCAGCGGGCAGCATCATCAGGCCAACCGAAAGCAGGGTTCCGAGCGCCTGAAACCCGCCGACCAGATTGAGGACGACGATGGCGAGGAAGAGGAAGTGCACAGGGCTCCCCCAGTTGCTGACCGAGCGCAGAAACAGGGGATCGAGGCATTCCGCCAGCAGCGCGCGCCAGAAAACCATCATCACCGTCAGCGTTACGACGCAGATACCGCCGATCAGGCCGAGCGCTTCATTGTTCAGTGCCAGCACCGTGCCGAAAAGCACATGCATGAGATCGACACTGGAGCCGCGCCAGGAGACGAGCAGCACGCCGAGCGCCAGAGAAATGAGGTAAAAGGCTGCAAGCGAGGCATCCTCCTTCTGGATGGTGAAGCGCGAAACCGCACCGGCACCCAGTGCCACCAGAAGACCGACGACCAGCCCGCCGATGGTCATCGGCAAAATCTCCAACCCGTAAAACAGAAAGCCCACCGCCGCCCCCGGCAAAATGGCGTGCGACATGGCATCACCCGTCAGGCTCATGCGGCGCAGCATCAGAAACACCCCGACCGGCCCGCAACTGACAGCAAGGATCAAGGCACCGGCAAGCGCACGCTGCATGAAGACATACTGGATGAATGGCTCGATGAAGAAATCAGACATGGATATGCGAATGCGCCTGCGAGTGTTTGGGGAAATCCTGCGGCTTTTCCGCCAGGTCGGCGTTCACCGTCGCTGGTGCGGGTTCGCACCATGGGGCGTCGCCGTCCCATGCCTCGTGAAACCGTCGTGCCTGCTGCATCATTTCGGGCCTTAAAACCTCCCGTGTCGGGCCAAAGCCCACCAACCGTCTGGCAAGCAGAAGCGTTTGCGGAAAATGCTGACGCACCAGCTCGTAGTCATGAAGAACGGCCAGAACCGTGCGCCCCTCGGCAACCCATGCTTTGATCAGCACCATGAGGTCGGCGACGGTGCGCTCATCGACAGCGTTGAAGGGCTCATCCAGCAAAATCAGCTGCGCATCCTGCAACATGGCGCGGGCAAAAAGGGCGCGCTGCATCTGGCCGCCGGAGAGTGAATCGATATTGCGTTTTTCAAAGCCAGAAAGTCCGACCGCTTCCAGCACATGGGCCATGGCCGCCCGGTCCGACTGGCGATGGCGAGCGAGCAGGCCGCGTTTGGGCCAGAGACCAAGCGCGACCAGATCGCGCACCTGTGCCGGAAAGGAACGGTCGAGTTCAGACTGCTGCGGTAGATAGGCGACGGAAACGCCTGGAGTAACCCGGCATTCACCGCCAAGTGGCTTCAAAATGCCGGCGATGCCCTTCATCAGCGTCGATTTTCCCGACCCATTGGCGCCGATCACCGCCGTGAGCGACCCTTTGGCAATATCGCCATCCAGATGATGCACCGCCGCGCGGCCGGCATATCCGAGTGTCAGATTTTTAAAGGCAAGGCACGGATCGTTCATCGATCCCTCCGGGGCATGATGTCATTTGATGACCCCCCTCATATGTAATGTTATTACATTCGTCAAACGAATATGTAATGAAATAACGTTAACTATCGGAAAGGTAGGTTCCATCTCACATTGGACAAAACCTCCAGGATCACCTCGGGGGTATGGTCGTGCCAGGTTCTGGATTCCCGGGACAAGCCGAAGGAAGCATCCGGCAAGCAATTTTTCTAAAGCCAGTTGACACGCTGCGCTTATGTAATGTTATTACGTTACAAGCAACAAGCGATGTGACCACTAGCCCCGTCGTTCTCTACCGCAAGTCGTGACGACGATGACTCCCACGCTACCACCGCTAATAAAACGAGGCCCGCATGTCGAAAAAACTTCCCGTCACTGTCCTCTCCGGCTTTCTTGGTGCCGGAAAAACAACGCTTCTCAACCATATTCTCGCCAACCGCGACGGTCTGCGGGTCGCGTTGATCGTTAACGACATGAGCGAGATCAATATCGATGCGGCACTTGTGCGAGATGGCGGCGCCAATCTTTCGCGCACCGAGGAACAGCTTGTGGAAATGACCAATGGCTGCATCTGTTGCACGCTGCGCGACGACCTTCTGAATGAGGTACGCGCGCTCGCCGAGCAGGGCCGGTTCGATTATCTGCTGATCGAATCCACCGGCATTGCCGAGCCGCTGCCGGTGGCCGCCACTTTCGATTTTCGCGATGAAAACGGTCGCAGCCTTTCCGATGTCGCGCATCTGGACACGATGGTGACGGTGGTGGATGCCGCCAATCTTCTCAACGACTACGGTTCCTCTGACTTTCTTGCCGACCGTGGTGAGACGGCGGGCGAAGGTGACAACCGAACCATCGTAGACCTCTTGGTCGAGCAGATCGAATTTGCCGATGTCGTCGTCCTCAACAAGATCGGCACTGCCACGCCGGATGAGCGGGACGCCGCCCGCAAGATCATCGTCGGGCTGAACCCGGATGCGAAACTCATCGAGGCCGATTTCGGCAAGGTGGAACTGAAGGAGGTGCTGGGCACCGGCCGCTTCGATTTCGCCAAGGCCGAAGAACACCCGCTGTGGTTCAAGGAGTTGCACGGTTTCAAGGACCACATTCCCGAGACCGAGGAATATGGCATCCGCTCCTTCGTTTACCGCGCCAGGAAGCCGTTCGATCCCGTGCTGTTCCAACGTTTTATCGACCGCGCCTGGCCCGGTGTGGTGCGCGCCAAAGGCTTCTTCTGGCTGGCCACGCGGCCAGCTTATGTCGGCGAGATAAGCCAGGCCGGCGCACTGGTGCGCACCGGCAAGATGGGCCTTTGGTGGTCCGCCGTGCCGAGCGAGCAATGGCCGCGCGAGCAGCAGTTCCTCGACATGATGAAGCCCTATCTCGACCCGGTCTTTGGCGACCGCCGGCAGGAAATCGTCTTCATCGGTTCCGATCCCATGAGCGAAGCGCGCATCCGCGCGCAGCTCGATACGTGCCTGATCGACACAGATGCCTTCACCCCGGACGCATGGCGACACCTGCCCGACCCCTTCGCCAGCTGGGACAGGCAGGCGGCTTGATTGGTTCTCAACTCAAACCTTTTTGACGAGCGGATGCCTCTTTCGCCTTCTCCCCACTGGGGAGAAGGTATCGGCAACGCAATTCAAAGAAAATTCAGCGTCACCAGCGTCAGCACAAGATAACGCCCAACCTTCGCAATGGTAACAAGCAAAAGAAAGACCGGCAGCGGCTCCTTCATGATGCCGGCCGCAACCGTCAGCGGATCGCCGATCAGCGGCGCCCAGCTGAGCAGCAGCGACCACTTGCCGTAACGCCTGTACCAGTTCTGGGCACGTTGCAGCGCGGCTTCCCCCACAGGAAACCACCGCCGATGCCGGAAGCGTTCGATGCCACGGCCGAGCAGCCAGTTGGCGAGGGATCCGGCGACATTGCCGGCGCTGGCAACAGTAACCAACAGCCAGACCGGCTGGGACTTCAAAAGGATCAGGCCGGCAAGTGCGGCCTCCGACTGCATGGGCAGGATGGTTGCCGCGACAAAAGCCGTCAGAAACAAACCCGCATATACCGCCAGATCGGCCATTCCGTACCCTTCACATTTAGCGAATCCCGCTGCTCCTGAAGTGCCGGATGACGACACCTGCCGTCAAGCGCCATGGCGTTCGATACAGATGGCCTTACGGCGGATTGGCGGCGACGGATCTGACGATATCATCACGCTCTATATCCAGCAGCGCCTGGTGAATTGAGAATTGCCGGGTTTCGCCGGATGCGGACAAAACGAGGATTACCGTTTCCTTCGGTGGGCAATCCGGCTGTACGCAGGCAATCTCGTTGACGGAAACGATCTCGTCTTCGCGGAGGGCAAGCAGCTCCCGCGTCCAGTGTTTCACAAGACGGGCCTTAGAGACTATAGCAGAGCCGCTGCGTGCAAGCGGATTTGCTCTTGCCGTCATCGGGAAACCTTTCTTGCTGCCTGCGAGGCCAATGCCTCGAAAAGATCGCGGATCGGCTGCTGCGGCATATCCATGCCGATGAGGACAACACGGGTTGCACGGTTGCCATCCGGCCAGCTTTCCAGACGGCTCAGCGGATAAAGCCGGTGCTGCACGGCATGGGCGACCACTGGACGGTCCGGATCATCCGTCGCACCGAAAACTCCCTTGAGCCGCAGAAGACCGGAATGCACATTGCTGGTGACGAGTTCGAGAAAGGTAACGATCGCCTGCGGATCGAACGCCCCATCGAACGTCAAATCGAACGCCTCGACCCCCGCACCATGACGATTGATATCGTGCCCGTGCGCCGCATGCAGGCTCAGCCTGTCGGCGGCAAGCCAGCCCGTCACGTCTTCCGGCTTGTTACGCAAGGAATAATCCGCCGGCGAAAACAGCGACATCAGATTGAAGTCGCGCGCATTGCGGTCATGCAGACGCGCGGCAGGATTGAGATCGGAGAGGCTCTCACAGCCCATCTCCGCCCCGTCAGTGAGATCGGTTTTGGTCAAAACAATGTGATCGGCAAAGGCAAGCTGTTTCCAGCCCTCGATGAAACTGTCGAGCA
The DNA here is from genome assembly GCF_030758035.1 of Rhizobium sp. AN68. Classification (NCBI taxonomy): domain Bacteria; kingdom Pseudomonadati; phylum Pseudomonadota; class Alphaproteobacteria; order Hyphomicrobiales; family Rhizobiaceae; genus Rhizobium; species Rhizobium sp. AN68. Next base: position 352,677 of record NZ_JARWMI010000002.1, read on the forward strand.
TCGCCTGGCCGGACGTAATGTCGAAAACAGTAACGACACCGGAGAGATGAAAGTGGCGGGCGACGATATGGTCGCGCAGGCCGGCGGCAGGCGTACTGCCGGGAATCAGGCTGTTGATGATCGGCGCAGGATCGGCAAGGCCAGTGGTTTCGATGACGACACGCGATATTTCCGGCACCACCCCTTCCAGAAAGGCCTGATGCAACTCGTAAAGCGAGGTGCGGATATCGCTGGTGGCGGTGCAGCAGATGCAGCCGGTCGTGGTCCTGAAATAACGCTCCGAACCGGTGCGGACCAAGCCGTGATCGATGGGCACCGAACCGAATTCGTTGACGATGACGGCGGCACCACGCATTTCCGGTTCGCTCAAAAGCTCGTTCAGAAGCGTGGTCTTGCCCGCCCCCAGAAAGCCGGTAAGCAGTGTGACAGGCACCGTTCCGGTGGATGGGGTGACGGACGAGACGTCTTCTGGTGCAACCGCCTTCTTCCGCTTCATTCCGAACACATCCGCACTTTCAAGCAGCAAATCTTGGAGAGACTTAATACGTAATGTAATAACATATCAATACCCCTTGTTAGAAGTTCCTCTTGAACATGGCCTCCGCAGACCGCTTCCGGTATCCCGTCCCGAGCCTTGCCCGCAAGCACACGAAAAAACCAAAGCGGACCCAAAATGGAATAATAAAACCGTTTCGTTCACTTTCGTTTTTTTCGTTCCACCGTCTATTGCATTTTCATTAGAGTTCGCTTTAAATCAGGCCGCTAATACAGAAAAGCTCGCCCGCAGCTATATCGAGGAGGATAGGCTGCAATAAGGGGCTGTATCTTTTACTGTTTTTAAAATGGGAGGAATCGCCTTGAAAAAACTCAGCTACCGTCTTGCTGCGGCATCTGCGCTTTCGTTTTTTGTCACATCGAACGCGTTCGCCGCGACGGAAATTCAGTGGTGGCATGCCATGACCGGCGCCAATAACGAGGTCGTGGACGCGCTCGCGAAAGAGTTCAACGATAGCCAGACAAACTACAAGATCATGCCCGTCTTCAAGGGCACGTATCCGGAAACCCTGAATGCAGGCATTGCGGCCTTCCGCGCCAAGCAGCCGCCGGCGATCATTCAGGTCTTCGACGCCGGTTCCGGCGTGATGATGGGTGCTGCCGGCGCAATCAAACCGGTGGCGGAAGTACTGAAGGAAGGTGGCTACACCTTCAACAAGGACGAATATCTGGCCGGCATCGTCGCCTATTATTCCAAGCCTGACGGCACCATGCTGTCCTTCCCCTATAATTCGTCCTCACCGATCCTGTATTACAACAAGGACACCTTCCAGAAGGCAGGCCTTGACCCGGCAAATCCGCCGAAGACCTGGCCGGAAGTTTTCGAAGCTGCCAAGAAGATCAAGACAAGCGGCGCTGCCCAATGCGGCTTCACCTCAACATGGTTGACCTGGATCCAGACCGAAAACTTTGCCGCATGGAACAACGTCTCCTATGGCAGCAATGAAAACGGGCTGGGCGGCACCGATGTGAAGCTTGCCGTCAACGCGCCGCTCTTCGTCGAACACTTCCAGGCCATTGCCGACCTCGCGAAAGACGGCACCTTCCGTTACGGCGGGCGCACTTCGGAAGCCAAGCAGCTGTTCATGTCCGGCGAATGCGGCATCCTTACCGAATCCTCCGGCGGCCTTGGCGATATCATCAAGACCGGCATGAATTACGGTATCGGCCAGCTTCCCTATTACGAGGGTCATGGTCCGCAGAACACCATTCCCGGCGGCGCGAGCCTCTGGGTCTTCGGCGGCAAGAGCGATGCCGAATATAAAGGTGTGGCCGAGTTCTTCCATTTCCTTTCCCAGACCAAGATCCAGTCTCGTCTGCATCAGGTCTCCGGATACATGCCGGTAACGATCGCGGCCTATGAGGAAACCAAGAAATCCGGCTTCTATGACAAGAATCCCGGCCGCGAAACGCCACTTCTGCAGATGATGGGCAAGCCACCGACAGAAAACTCCAAGGGCGTGCGCCTCGTGAACCTGCCGCAGGTCCGCGACATCATGAACGAAGAGTTCGAGGCGATGCTGGCCGGCAAGCAGGACGCGAAATCCGCACTCGACAAGATTGTCACGCGCGGTGATGCGGCCATCAAGCAGGCAACCGGCAACTAAACGATCCCTGCCCCCGCCCGCATCCTTACCCGGTGCGGGCGGTATTCCCATTTCATCAGGAGATCGCCGTGCAAAGCGTCGTATTCCCCAACAAGATCCTGCCCTATCTGCTGGTCGCGCCACAGATCATCCTGACGGTGATCTTTTTCTTCTGGCCCGCAAGTCAGGCGCTCTACCAGTCGACCATGCGCGAGGATGCCTTCGGGCTGAACAGCAATTTCGTCGGGCTGGCCAATTTTTCCGCCGTACTTTCGGATGAAAGCTATCTGAACGCGTTGCACGTCACGGTTATTTTCAGCGTCCTGACCGCACTCGTCTCGATGGGGCTGGCATTGCTTCTGGCAACGGCGGCAGACCGCGTGGTGCGCGGCAAGGGTTTTTACCGCACCATGATGATCATGCCCTATGCTGTGGCACCCGCCGTCGCTGGCATGCTGTGGCTGTTCATGTTCAATCCGGCCATGGGAACCTTCTCCTATATCCTGCGCCGCAACGGCATCATGTGGGACCCGCTGCTCAACGGCAATCAGGCCATGCTGCTGGTGGTCGCAGCCGCCGCATGGAAGCAGATCAGCTACAATTTCCTGTTTTTTGTCGCAGGCTTGCAGGCAATTCCGAAATCATTGCTGGAGGCGGCCTCCATTGACGGCGCACGTGGTTCGCGGCGCTTCTGGACCATCGTTTTCCCGCTGCTGGCGCCGACAACATTCTTCCTGCTGGTCGTCAACACCGTCTATGCCTTCTTCGATACGTTCGGCATCATCCACGCAGTTACTGGCGGCGGCCCTGCCAAGGCGACGGAAACACTGGTCTACAAGGTTTACAATGATGGCTTCGTTAACCTGAACCTCGGCTCTTCCGCCGCGCAATCCGTCATCCTGATGGTGATCGTCATTGCGTTGACCGCCTTCCAGTTCCGCTTCGTCGAGAAGCGCGTGCACTACGGCTGAGGATTTCCTGATGATTGAAAATCGCCCGGTCGCCCGCGTGATCGCCCATCTGATGCTGGTTCTCGGCATCATCATCGTGGCCTTCCCGATCTACTACACCTTCATCGCGTCATCCATGACGTCGAATGACATCATTCGCCCACCGATGTCGCTGCTGCCCGGCGACCATCTTGGTGAAAACTATACAGACGCCATGGTCGGCGGCGTCGAAAGAGTGGTCGGCGTCAGCCTTGAACGGCTGCTGTTCAACAGCTTCGTGGTGGCGCTCGCCATTGCCATCGGCAAGATCGTCATTTCTTTCCTGTCGGCTTTCGCAATCGTGTTTTTCCGTTTTCCCTTCCGCATGGGCTTCTTCTGGATGATCTTCATCACGCTCATGCTGCCGGTCGAGGTGCGTATCCTGCCCACATACAAGGTCATCGTCGACCTCGGGCTTATCGATACCTATGCGGGACTGACGCTTCCGCTGATGGCGTCCGCGACGGCGACGTTCCTGTTCCGGCAGTTTTTCCTGACCATTCCCGGCGAAATGGTCGAGGCGGCTCGTATCGACAATGCAGGGCCGTTCCGCTTCATGCGCGATATTCTGCTGCCGCTGTCGAAAACCAATATCGCCGCTCTCTTCGTGATCCTGTTCATCTATGGCTGGACCCAGTATCTCTGGCCGCTGCTCGTGACCAACGATGCCAAGATGAACACGATCATCATCGGCCTCAAGCGCATGGTGGATTTCACCGACGCTTCGACGCCCTGGAATTATGTGATGGTGACGGCGATCCTCGCCATCATCCCCCCGATTATCGTTGTGGTGCTGATGCAGCGCTGGTTCGTCAAAGGTTTGGTGGAGACCGAGAAGTAATGGCAAAAATTGCGCTGAAAGACGTCCGCAAGGTTTACGGCGGCAATGTCGACGCCATCAAGGGCGTATCGATGGATATAGCCGATGGCGAGATGATCGTATTGGTCGGCCCCTCTGGCTGCGGAAAATCGACATTGCTGCGCATGATCGCCGGGCTGGAAAGCATATCGGGCGGTGAGATCGTCATCGGCGACCGCGTCGTCAACGATCTCGAACCGTCAGACCGTGATATTGCCATGGTGTTCCAGAACTACGCGCTATACCCGCATATGACAGTGCGGCAGAACCTCGCCTATGGCCTCAAGAACCGCAACACGCCGAAGGACGAGATCGACCGGCGTATCACCGAGGCAGCCAAGGCGCTGGAAATCGAACAATATCTGGAGCGCAGGCCGCGCCAGCTCTCGGGTGGCCAGCGCCAGCGCGTGGCAATGGGCCGTGCCATCGTGCGCAAGCCCGCCGCATTCCTGTTCGATGAGCCGCTGTCCAACCTCGATGCCAAGCTGCGCGTGCAGATGCGCGTCGAAATCCGCCGCCTGCAACGCTCTCTCGCCACCACCAGCGTCTACGTAACCCATGATCAGATGGAAGCCATGACGCTGGCCGACCGCCTCGTGGTGCTGAATGCCGGCCGCATCGAGCAGATCGGCACTCCGATCGAGCTTTACGAAAAACCGGCCACCACCTTCGTCGCCACCTTCATCGGTTCGCCCTCCATGAACCTCCTGCCCTACGGCACCCCATCGGCTAACGGCGCATCCGGGTGGTCGGTGAATGGATCAGGCGCGCTGCCGCAAACCACCGCAACACTGGGCATCCGGCCGGAAGACATCACGCTCGCGGAAACAGAAGCTGCCGATGCCGCTTTCACTGGCACCGTGCGGGTGGACGCTGTGGAACTGGTGGGCGCGGAAAGCTACGTGCACGGCTCCTTCACCGACGGCACCACCATCGTCTTCCGCGTTCCCGGCCGCTCGCAGCTTGGCATCGGCGAAAACCTGCGGATTGCCGCCCAGACGAAGGACTTCCATCTGTTCGATGCGGCGGGGAAGCGGATTTAGGGTCTGTGTGTCGGCATTGCCGTTACCTGCGGCAATGCCCGGCCTATTTTACGCCGATGAGACCACCTCATGAGCAGACTGGCGGGACGCCAACTTCTTTCCGAACTTCTGGGACGGCAATTCAATGAAGTTATAGCTCAAATAAGCCATGACCACCGTTAGAACCCAAGCCAATACGATCATGACATGAACCGGATAGGGAGCCAGTTGTCTGTACGGAAGAATGTATTCCACGACAGGCTGGGCTACGGGCCCAAGTAGATAGACAGAATAGCTTATCGCGCCAAGCCAGACAAATATCGGATGCGTGATACGAAGTTTTGTCGTGAACAGAGCAAAAAGTGCCATTCCTGAATAATAGGCGATGGTATAGCGATACCAAGTCTCACCAAAGCCCATATCAACATTATAGCTCAGAAAACTGACGAGTGGCACCGTAAAGACCACAAGAAGGGAAGTGAATATGATAAGCCGCCGCATATACACATCAGCCTGATCAACGGCTCCGTGACGCCACAACAAACCCCAAAACATCACAGTAAGCCCAAGCGGAATAGCGACCGGTAACTTGATGCCCGAAGCATAACGCGCAGCACCCATGGCAACCGCGCACAGCAGGAAGAACACCACCGCGCCGACCGCACCCTCTGGCTTATGGAGGAGGCTAACATAAAACAGCATTGCGCTGACGACATAAAAAACGATTTCTATCTGTAGCGTCCAGTAAACACCGAGAATATTTTGCTGTCCCAGAAATTGCTGCAGCATCGTTACATTGGCGAGGATTTGGGTTATCGTAAAAAGATCTCCTCGCACGAGTGGAATGATTGCCACGGCAAGGGCTATCGACACCCAATATGCGGGATAAAGCCTGAAAAATCGGGAAAATGCGAAGCTGCGCAAGGGCGCTTTACTCGCCTTCAGAAGAGAAAATGGGATAACAAAACCGGAAACAGCGAAGAACATGACAACGGCAATTTTTCCGATATCAAAGTATTCACTAAAAATATTAAACAAAAAATACTCAACCGCATTATTTGTGTAGTTATTTTTGTAAGCTACTTCTGCAATGTGAAAATACACCACTGCCAAAGCCGCTATACCGCGAATAGAATCGACATATAGCCAACGACCAGGAACACGATCTTCGCTCATAAATACCTCATTTAGAAAATATATAAAATATAATAAATGTATATTTACAACATACTACAATGCGCTCGAAACGCAAATAGCGGGCAGTCGTTTCTTTCATCTACTTCAGCGAATGACGACGTGCAGGCACTATCAAAGTCCACTCTCCACGGGCACAATGACATCAGCGACGCGAGTGTAGCACCTGTTAAATGCATCCCGGCCCACGACCGGAATGCAGTGCTATCCATGTTGGCCCAGCCTGTGAGGCATCACAACAGCCTATGCCCGTTTCCCTACCAGACCAGCTCAACCTGTGGCCTACCGTTGGAGGTTTTCTCCACCGTGCGTCCGGACGTATCGATATTGCAGTGGATACGCTGCCGGAAAGCCGAGAAGCTTTCGAAGGTCACCACATCCACGGGATCGTCGAGATGCAGGGTCAGCCGGTAGCGTTCCGGGTCGCCGCCTATCGTTTTCACGCCCAGAACGGAGGCTACGAAGGGCTGGCCTAGATAGAGGCCTTCCACCCGCGAACCAAGAAGATAGGGATTGAATGCGGGACGGTTTCCCGCCGTGGCATGCAGGGTGTTCCAGTCGCGGAAGCCATATTGCGCGGCGATGAGTTCCAGTGCCTTTGAATGGGTGATTGCCTGCCCCTGCCCTTCAAGGGCGGCGCGCAGCCGTTTTGCCTGCTCTTTCAGTCCCTCAAGCGCGGGAAGCGGTTTGGACACGTTCATAACGGTTCTCCAACATGCGCATGCCGTATTTTTCCGAAGGGGTCCGCGTTGCCATCGACGACATGCAAAACATGGGGATGACCGTTATTCCAAAAAGAGCTTCACCAAGGGCGTAAACGCCTGCGGACGGCCGGGGCTCTTCTGCCCGTGGCCGTCCATATAGCTTAGAAAGCGCCGCCCGTCAAAGGCAGCGACGGCGCGAGGCCAAGGGGTCAGAAGCGATAGGTGATACCCGCACCGATCAACCAGGGATCGAGTTTCGCTTTGCCGCTGATTGACGTGCCGCCAAGTTCTGCGGTCCAGTCGGTCTTCAGGAAAATCTTCTTCACGTCGAAATTCACGCCCCAATGTTCGTCCAGCATATAGTCGAAACCCACCTGCACGGCCGCGCCGAACTTGTTCTTGACATCAAGATTGCTGAAGCCGGGTTTTTCGGACTGGTTGTAGAACATCGAATAGTTCACGCCCGCGCCGATATAGGGCTTGAAGGCGCCGAAATCAGTAAAGTGATATTGCAGGGTCAGCGTCGGCGGCAGCAACCATGTCTTGCCCACCTGCGTGCCGGCCAGCACACCCTCGCCGTTGATCTTGGCGTATGTGGTACCGAGGATGAGTTCGGCAGCGATATTCGGGGTGAAGAAATAGCTGATGTCGAGTTCAGGAATAACCGTATCCGAATAGGAGAGACCCGCACCAGGCACACCGTCAACGCTGCCGCTGTCATGGGTGATGACCCCGAGACCACGCACGCGCAGCATCCATGGGCTCGCCGCCGCAATCGCATCTTCAGCGGTGGGGGCTGGTGCCGGCGGGGCCAGATCTGCCGCCATCGCGTTGGCCGACATCAGCATCGCCGCGACGCTCACCGTCACACTGGCAAGCAAGGCGGTTTTTTTCTTCCTGTTCGTCATTCCATCTCTCCTATCGCGCGCCGCAGCCGGGCAAGCCCGGGAAACCGGCTGATGGCGGCGGGCCTTCGCGAATCCTCGCTTGCCGCAGCCGCTACGGCCACTATCGCCAAGGGAGAGGTGAGCGGATTGAGATGGATCAAACCGAAAGGCGAACGATAAGCCAGGGCAGCTAGCCGGCGCTTGGTGTGACAAATACGCAACGGATAGCCATGACAACGGTCAAAATAGCGGGCCCGGCAGTCGGAAGTTGGCCTGTTTCACAAGCTCTCTTTTGCAATCTCAGGCGGCCTGCGGTGCCAAAGTCGCGGAACCCGGCTTTTTGAGAAGCAGCACCGAGACAGCAGCGATCATGCACATCACGCCGGCAATCTGCAGTGCGGGCATGTATGTGTCGAAGTCGCTCTTGAAGAAACCTGCGCCAAAGGCAGCGGTGGCGGCCCCCAACTGATGCCCCGCAAACACCCAGCCGAAAACCAGGCCCGCTTTTTCGCGGCCGAAACTCTCAGCGGCAAGCTTCACCGTTGGTGGCACGGTTGCCACCCAGTCCAGCCCGTAAAACACGGCGAAGACCGAAAGCTCCACGAAGCTGAAGCCCGAGAAGGAGAGATAGATCAGGGACAGCCCGCGCAGACCGTAAAACCAGAAGAGCAGGAAGCGGTTGTCGAAACGGTCGGAAAGCCAGCCGGCGAAGATGGTGCCGAAGAAATCGAAAATGCCGATCACAGCCAGCGTGCCGGCCGCCGTGACCGCCGCCATACCGAAATCACCGCAAATGGAAATCCAGTGTGTCTGGATAAGGCCGTTGGTGGAAAGTCCACAGACGAAGAACGTTCCGAAAAGCACCCAGAAAACCGGGTTTCCGGACACGCTCTTCAACGTCAGTATCGGGGATGCCAGTGTTGCAAGAAACTTGTGGTCCTGCTTCGGCGGTTTTACCACCACCGTCTCGCCATAGGCTGGCAGGCCGACATCGGCGGGATGGTCACGCATCAAGAGCAGCACGAGAATCATGGCGATAGCAATCACCGCAACGGATAGCGTCAGCGCGGTGCGCCAGCCATAGGCCTCCGTCAGTGCCGCGAGCAAAGGCAGAAATACCAGCTGGCCGGTGGCGTTACTGGCCGTCATCAGGCCGATCACCAGTCCCCGGCGCTTCGAAAACCAGCGCGACGCCACGGTCGCGCCCAGCACCAGTGCCGTCATGCCGGTGCCAACACCGATCACCACGCCCCATAGCAGCAACAGCTGCCACACCTCAGTCATTAAGAAAGAGGCGACGATGCCGCCCATGATCAGCGCAAGGGCCGTCGACACGACCTGGCGAATACCGAAATGGTTCATGAAGGCAGCGGCAAAGGGCCCGAGCAGGCCGAAGAGCACCAGCCTGACCGCCATGGCAGATGAAATATCGGCAATATCCCAGCCGAACTCCTGATGCAGCGGCTGGATCATCACCCCGGCCGATCCCATCGCGCCGGCGGTTGCCAGCATCGTCAAAAAGGTAGTTGCGGCAACAAGCCAGCCATAATGTATGTTTCTGTTGGCCATCCAGCTGGCAAGGCGTGTGGAGAGCATGTTCGAAATCCCTTTCCAGCGGCCAGCGGCCGAAATTTTACGGGTATATACCCTATATTGCGGGCAGATACCCGTTTTATCATCAAAAAAATTACAGGGCTGCGAGTAGTTCCTGCAATTGAGCGGTTTTTTCCGGGCCAAGCCTGGCCTCGATTTCGTCCTGTACTCCGTCCCAGAGGGGCGCGCCTGTTTTCAGGATCTCCTGCCCCTGCTCCGTCACAGTCAGCATCGCTTCGCGCTGATCCTCGCCATGGCCGATGGCCACCAGCCCCATGCGGGCTAGCACCTTGGTATTGCGGCCAACGGTCGAGCGGTCCAGCTCCACCCGCGCGGCGAGATCGGTGAGCGACACCGGCGCCATGCGGTTGATGTTCCGCAACAGGCTGAACTGGCCGATATTGACGCCAAGCGGCGCCAGCGCCTCATCGTAATAGGACGAGACCTTTCGGGATGCTCTTCGCAGCAGAATGCAGTGACAACTATCTTTTGGCATTTGTCTCGGGTATATACCCGCAAAATGCTGAATGCAAGAGGCACTATAAGATCACGCAGGGACAATGACCGACTACAGCGCCGCGGCACTTCAGAAACGCAGCCGGAGAAGACCGTAGACCGCCAGAACCGCACAAACAGCGGCTCCAATCAGATAGGGCATATGCAGCGCCTCGATGCGGCCGAAGGCCGGTTCGGCAATGGTGACCAGAACGCCAGCGGCAAATGCGCCGAACGACATCGCACCCCAACCGAAAAACCGATAGACGGAATTGACGCGTCCAAGCAACTCGTCCGGAATGAGCCGTTGCCTGTAGCTCACGGTCACCACATTCCACAACATACCCGCCGCAGCCTCGAGAAACAGGCCGACTGCTACCAGTGGCGCGGAACTCGAAAGGCCGAGCACCAGATTGAACAGCGCAAATGTGCATAGCGCCAGAACGAGGCTTGTCCTCGCGCCCAGTCTACGGGCGAACCACGGCGAGGCCAGCCCGCCAAGAACACCGCCAACCGCGCCGCATGTCAACAACACGCCATAGGCTATCGCGGAAAGATCGAGCACCTCCTGCGCGTAGAGAACGAGGACCGTCATTCCCCCAACGAATATGGCGTTGACTGCCCCCAGCATGATGGCAAGCCGCAGGATCATCGTATTGCGCCGCATCCAGCCAAGCCCCTCTCGCAATGCGGGCCAGAAAGAGACTATGCCGGACGGTTTGCGTGGCGGCAGCACGATAAGCCAGACCAATGCCGCCGAAACCGCGTAAAAACTGGCATCCAGACCAAAGGGAATGGAAATGCCTGCGGCAATCAGCAAGCCTGCCAGTGGCGGGCCGATGAATTGGCCAGTGACCTGTTCGGCGCTCCACATCTGACCATTGGCATGTTCGAGATCGCTCGGTGCGACAAGTGAAGGCAATATCGTCTGGGCTGCATTGTCCCGCACGACCTCAGCGCAACCGAGAAGGAAAGCGATTACCGCTAGTGAAAAAATAGCCGCCGATCCCGATTCTGCCGGGGACGGCAGGTTTGCAGTGGTGGAGATCATGCCGACCGCGCAGATCATCAGCGCCAGCCGAACCACATCGGCCCGCACTATAAGCAGGCGCCGGTCACTTCGATCCGTCCAGACACCGACGGGAAGCGCGAACAGCAGCCAGGGCATCCGTTGCGCCACCGCAATCATAGAGATCAAGAGCGGATCGCTGGTCAGCAGGGTTGCAAGCCAAGGTATCGCCACCATCGAAATGCCATCGGCAAGATTGGATACGGCGCTCGCGGAAAACAGAAGACGGTAGTCACGGTTCGTTCTGAGTAGAGCTGCCTGCATAGCTGATCTCCGCTTTTGAAATCACGCGGGTGCAGACATATCCGATGCAATGTCCAAAAAAGCCAAATGCAACTTTGTCGCCGCCCGAACCGGTATCACGTCCGAACCCGCAGCTTTGCATAAAAGAACATTTTGCAGCAATCCAATTTCAGCCGGATCAACCCCGGCCGTTCAGCCGGGGCATTAGATACGGATATCGTCTCAGGCAGAGAGCCTGCGGCCGCTTGCGACCAGCATACCAGCCGCACCTTCCAGCCAGCCGGCTTTGAGTTCAAGCGCCAGAAAACGGCTGCGCTCGAACGGGCCGGGCATGATCAGGTGCTGGGCCTTATCGGCAAAAAAGCCGAAGCGCTCATAATAGGCGGCGTCGCCGACCAGAAGAATGCCGCCATGGCCACGTTTGGTTGCCTCGGAGATTGCTGCACGCATCAGCGCCGAACCGATGCCCTTGCCTTCATGGGCAGCATCAACCGCAAGCGGGCCAAGCAACAGCGCTTCGACAGCGCGGCCTTCGCGCGAAATACCAGCTTCGACATTCCACAGGCGCACCGTGCCGATAACATGGCCGTCCTCGTCACGGGCGACGAGCGCCAGACCTTCCGCTGGCACTCGGCCGGCGCGCAGCTTTTCGGAAGACTTGCGGCGGCGGCCAGCGCCCATGGCGCGGTCAAGCAGGTTTTCACGGGCAACGACATCGCCCGGATTTTCCTGATCGACATGAAATGTCTGCGGGGTGAAAAATGCACGTACCGAATTCAGAAGAGCGGCCATCTCTCGGCCCTCCATCACACAACCGCCCACACGCGGCCCTTGATCAAAAATGGTGGAGCCGTTCCGGCCCGCCGACACGCTTTCCTCGGCTGGAAGAGGAGCAGCAAGCAGGGATTTGCGCAACAGCACAATCGGCAAAGCCGGAACGGAAGCTTGTTCGAGACGCCGCCTTACTCAGCGGGCGGCGTTCGGATCAGATGACGTAGGCTTTCAGCGGCTCGAAACCGTTGAAGGCAACCGCCGAATAGGTCGTCGTATAGGCACCTGCGCCTTCGATCAGAACCTCGTCGCCGATGGTCAGAGAGACCGGCAACGGGTACATGTTCTTTTCGTACAGCACGTCGGCGCTGTCGCAGGTCGGACCGGCCAGAACGCAAGGCTCCATCTCGTCCTGATCGCGCTCGGTGCGGATCGGGTAGCGGATAGCCTCATCCATCGTCTCGGCGAGACCGCCGAACTTGCCGATGTCGAGGAACACCCAGCGATGGTTGTCGTTGTCGGACTTGCGCGACACGAGAACAACTTCCGCCTTGATGACGCCAGCGTTACCCACCATGCCACGGCCCGGCTCAATGATCGTCTTCGGGATCTGGTTGCCGAAGTGCTTGCGCAGCGCCGTGTCGATAGCCTGGCCGTATTCTTCGGCAGCAGGAACGTCGCGCAGGTACTTGGTCGGGAAACCACCGCCCATATTGACCATCTGCAGGTGAATACCCTGCTTGGACAGCGAAGCGAAAACGCGCTTGGCATCGCCCAGCGCTGCATCCCATGCGTCGAGATTCATCATCTGCGAACCGACATGGAAGGAAACGCCGTAGGATTCGAGGCCCAGCTGATGTGCGTAGACCAAAACATCAACAGCCATCTGCGGTACGCAACCGAACTTGCGCGACAGCGGCCATTCGGCACCTTCACCGTCCGTCAGCACGCGGCAGAACACGCGCGCGCCAGGAGCGGCACGGGCAACCTTCTCGACTTCCTCATGGCTGTCGACGGCGAAGAGATCGATGCCGAGCGCGTAAGCGCGGGCGACATCGCGTTCCTTCTTGATGGTGTTGCCGAACGAGATCCGGTCGGACGTTGCACCTGCATCAAGCGCCATCTGGATTTCAGCCACTGAGGCGCAATCGAAGTTCGAGCCGAGCGAAGCAAGCAGCTTCAGGATTTCGGGAGCCGGGTTTGCCTTGACCGCATAGTAGATCGCGCTGTTCGGCAGGGAATGCCGGAACGCGTTGAAATTGTCGCGCACGACGTCGAGGTCGACGACGAGGCAAGGGCCTTCGGGACGTCGGGTCTTGATGAAATCGAGAATGCGTGCAGTCGTCATCGATATATTCCCTATAAAACCGGCTCCGGAAAATCCGGAGGACAAAGGACGCTCGAGATATGCATACGAATCAGCCGGTGGAGGCGCAGAATCGATAGCATACGCTCAAGGCGCAAATATGAATGACGCCCTGCCAGAGCATCATTCGGCTTTGTCTGCCATCGATTGGAGGGAATGACCCGACCGCACTTCAGGCAATGATGGTGTGCCTCTTCAGTACCCCGGCTGATGGAAAGCCGGCAGAGAACCAGAAAGGCCCGCACCGTCGTTGCTTCATATGTCCTCGCATTTCCCGGTTGGCCGGAATAGCGACTGGAGGGGTTAGTTCCAGGTACCTTACCGAACTCCTCACCACATCGAGGACTCGGCGGACACACATGGGCACGTGCGACTTTGGGCAGCACGGGAGATAAGAATATTCGCCGTCATAATCAAGAGGATTTTTTCACCATATAGCGGATTTTTTCGGCAACCATTTTACGGGTTGAACAGTCACGCCTCAGCGTTCAATTATATGGAACGAACCGGAGGATTTTTATGGACACTCTCACCCGCATCCGCGCCTTTATCGACGTTGTCGAAGCGGAGGGTTTTTCCGCCGCTGCCCGCAAGACCGGGCGTTCCAAGGCGCTTTTGTCCAAATATGTCCGGGAACTGGAAGATGATCTCGGTGCACTGCTTCTCAACCGCACCACCCGGCAATTCTCGCTGACGGAGGCCGGCCATACATATTACCGCACCGCCTCCGACATTTTGAAGGAGATCGACAACCTCGCCGATCTGGTGCGCGAGAAGAATGCCGATCTGAAGGGCAAGCTTAGAATATCCGTTCCGCGCACCTTCATCGACGCCGATGTTGGCCAGAGCCTCATCGATTTCGCCAAGGAAAATCCGGAACTGTCGCTGGAAATCGTCGCCGATGACCGATTCGTGGATCTGATCGAGGAAGGGTTCGACCTTGCGATTCGCATAACGCGTCTGGAAGATTCAGGCCTCATCGCCCGCAAGATCTCCGATTTCCGGGTCTATGCAGTAGCAACGGCGGATTTTGTCGCCAGACACGGCCCGCTCAATGGTCCGCAGGACTTTTCCCGCGTGCCCTTCATCATCGACACCAACACCCGCTTCCACAACACCGTGCGTTATCTTGAAGCGGATGGCGGCTCGAACTCCGTTACCATCAGTGGACCGATCGAGGTGAACAGCCCGCAGGCGACACTGCGCGCCGCCCGCGCAGGGCTTGGCATCGCCATGGTGCCGGACTTCATTGCAAGACCCTTCATCCAGTCCGGCGAGCTTGTGACCCTGTTCGACGACTATATTTCAAAAGACCGCGGCATATATGCCGTCTACCCCCACCGCCGTTACCTTCCCGCCAAAGTGCGCAGCTTCGTGGATTATCTCTCGGCGTGGTTCAGGAAAAATGGATGAAGAGCGGGGGAGCGGTATAGTTTCCGCCGACCTTCCCCTCGTCATGCCGTATTTAATCCGGCATCGAGCCGCGGCGCGCCCGCGCTATGAAGGACTCTATCGCGATCAACGACCTGATCGCGCTGCACCCCGAATCTGGTCCGGGGTGCAGGAGTGCGGATGCAACGCCTGCCTTTCAGCGGGCGTTGCTTAGCCGGAAACGGCTTATCAGAACGGCGAATCCGGGAAGTAGAACTGCTTGGCATTGTCCTTGGTGATGAGCGTAGCGTCGAGAATATACTCGCCAGCAACAGGCACCTGATCGTAAAAATGACCTGCC
The DNA here is from genome assembly GCF_030758035.1 of Rhizobium sp. AN68. Classification (NCBI taxonomy): domain Bacteria; kingdom Pseudomonadati; phylum Pseudomonadota; class Alphaproteobacteria; order Hyphomicrobiales; family Rhizobiaceae; genus Rhizobium; species Rhizobium sp. AN68. The sequence continues at coordinate 367,742 of NZ_JARWMI010000002.1, forward strand.
GTAAGCTGCATGGCGGTCGCCACCATCGCCGGCGGATAGAGCACGTCGACCGGAATTAGCTTGTCGCCGTCCATTACGCGCTTGATCATGTCCTTGGAACCGGCGCCAGCAACGATATACTTGATATCGGTGCGTTTCGCCTGCTGGATTGCCTCCAGCACGCCAACCGCCATGTCGTCGTCCTGACACCAGACCACGTCGATCTTCTTGTATTTGGTCAGGTAGTCCTGCATCACGCGGAAGGCGTCGTCGCGGTTCCAGTTGCCGTACTGGCGGTCGAGAACCTTGACGCTGGAGCCGGCAATACCCTTGTCGAAACCATCCTGGCGCTGTTGGTCGATCGGGATCGGCAGACCGCGAATGACCACCACTTCCGCATCAGGCGTGGTTTTCTTGATGTATTCGCCTGCCACTTGTCCGAGTGCCGGATTGTTACCCGCAACGTAGAGATCGCGGATCGAATTGTCGTTGACGCTCGGCGCGCGGTCGACGAGCGCGACAAAGGTGCCCTTGTCCTTGATCTCCTTGATGGCGTTGACGAGCGGATCGGGATCAGACGGCAGCACGACCAGTGCGTCCAGCCCCTGCACGGCAAGATCCTGAAGCGCGTTTGCCTGGTTGGCGGCATCCGGCGAGGTCTTGACGATGACGTTCAGACCTGGGTGCTCCTTCATCAGAAGCTTTGCCACCCGTTCGGCATGGTAAACGACGCCCGCCGTCCAGCCGTGGTCGGCCGCCGGAATGGATACCCCGATCGTTACCTTCTTCTCCTGCGCATGGGCAGAACCCGCAAGAACGGCAGCCAGCGCGACAAATGCCACGCCGATGAATTTTCTACGCATAGTCTCTTTCCTCCCAAGACCGGGGCGTTCCTCCTGTTTAAACCGCGCATGCCCCAGATTGCGCGGCCAGATGTCTCATCGATCGTCCGGCTATCTGCGGCTGAGCGAACGCTGCACCAGCATGGCGATGATGATGATCGCGCCCTGAATGGCACCGATCAGATATTCGCTGACGAAGTTCGACAGGATCATGATGTTGCCAACGATTTCCAGAATGAAGGCGCCGCAAATCGTACCCCAGATGCGGCCCACACCACCCCGTAGCGCCGTGCCGCCGACGACGACGGCGGTGATTGCCTGCAACTCCCACAACATGCCTGTAGTGGCCGAAGTGGAGGCAAGACGCGGCACGTAAAGCAGGACGGCAACGGCGACGCAAAGCCCCTGAACCACATAGGCAATCGTGCGGACGCGAACGACCGAGATACCGGAGTAACGCGCCACATCCTCGCTGGAACCTACCGCCGTCAGATGCCTGCCGTAACGAGTACGGTAAAGCACGAAAGCGGCGATGGCGGCAGTGACGAAGATGACGATGACCGGCACCGGCACACCGATCACATTCCCGAAATAGACCGGGCGATAAAGCGTCTGGATTTCCGGGTTGCGCAGCGTGATCGCGCCACCCTGCGACAGCCAGGTGGTCAGCCCACGATAAATGCCCATGGTGCCAAGCGTGGCGATGAAGGGCTCGATGCGGCCGATGGTGGTGATGAGGCCGTTTGCAAGCCCGCAAGCGGCGCCGATGGCGATGGCCAGCGCCATGGCGGCCAGTAGCATCACCAGCGGATTGGCAATAACGCCACTGTTCATGAACAGGATCATCAGGCTGGCAACGAAAGCCACCATCGCGCCGACGGAGAGATCAAGTCCGCCGGATGTGATGACATAGGTGGCGCCGAGCGCAATGATGGCGATGAAGGCGCTGCGGGTAACCACGTTCAGCAGATTGTCGATACCGATGAAATTCGGATTGGCGACGGCGCCGAGAACCAGCAGCAAAGCCAGCGCCACAAAGGGCGCAACGGCGCGCAGGTCCCAGTCTTTCGAGGTCTTCGGCGTTTTGCCGTTATCAAGTGCGGCCTCAGTCATAGTTCCCCTCAATTGTCTTTTCTTCAGGCCAATCTGCCGGGACATCAGCCCTCAGGCAAATTCCTGCGTGTGCACGCCAGTCGCGAGTGCCACGATATCGTTTTCGGTCATGCGTTCCCCCGTCACCTCGCCGACGATCCTGCCGGAGCGCATTACAAGGACGCGGTCGCAGATGCCGATCAGTTCCGGCATCTCCGAGGACACGACGATGATCGACCTGCCCTCGTCTGCGAGCTTTGCTATGAAACGGTAGATCTGTTCCTTGGTGCCGATATCGATGCCGCGTGTTGGCTCGTCGATGATGACGATCGATGGATCGAGCAGCATCATCTTGGCGAGCAGCAGCTTTTGCTGGTTACCGCCGGACAGCTGGCCCGCGAGCAAGTCCTTACTTCCCGTGCGAATATCGAAATCACGCACCGCATCATCGAGCGCTGCCTTCTCTCGACGGATATCGATCTGGAACAGGCGGCTGAATTTCCTCAGCGAGGCGAGTGTGAGATTGACCCGCAAATCCTTCGTCAGCAGCAATCCCTTGCCCTTCCGATCCTCGCTCAGATAAACGATACCGGCCTTCAGACTGTCTTCCGCCTTTGCAAAATGCACAGGCTTTCCGAGATGGCGGATCGTCCCCCGCCCTGGACGCAGGCCAAGCACGCCCTCCATAAGCTCCGTTCTGCCCGCGCCGACGAGACCAGCAAAACCGAGGATTTCGCCCTTTCGCAGGCTGAAACCGGCATCCTGCGCATAGCCGGGAACGGTGAAATGCTCCACCTGCAAGACAGGCTCGTGCTCGCCGCCGGCGTTCCTGTCCGGATAGAGCTTGGCGACATCGCGTCCCACCATCAACCGCGCCATATCGGCGGGCTCAAGCGCCGATATCGGGTGGGAGCCGACCAACCTGCCATCGCGCAGAACGGTCACACGGTCGGCAATCTCCTTCACCTCCGGCAGGCGGTGCGAAATATAGAGCACGGCCACGCCCTTTGCCCTTATGTCCCTGATAACGTTCAACAGCGCATCGGTTTCAATGGGCGTGAGGCTTGCGGTCGGCTCGTCGAAAATGACGACGCGATGCGGCACGAGCAGAACGCGGGCTATCTGCACCAGCTGGCGCTGGGCAATCGACAGGCTGCCGACGACGGCATCGGGATCGATCGTACCGCCGAGATCGGCGATAGCCCTCAGGGCGCCGGCACGCATGGCGCGGTCGTCCATCATCGGGCCTTTGCACAATTCGCGGCCCAGATAGATGTTCTGAGCCACCGTCAGATCCGGGGCCAGCAATATTTCCTGATGCACGAGAACGATGCCGCGATGTTCGGCGTCGACAGGTCCGCTCAACGTAACTGCCTCGCCATCGATCCTGATTTCCCCACTCGAAGGCTTCTCATTGCCCGCAAGCAGTTTCATCAACGTCGATTTACCAGCGCCGTTCTCGCCAATGATGGCGTGAACTTCACCGGCGCGCACGGCAATCTCTATATCCTTCAGAACCTGGACGGGACCGAAAGACTTGGACAACCCGACAGTCCGTATAAGGACCTGATCTGGAGATTCCTCAGCAAAAGCCATGTGTCGTCACCGGTACACGGTGCGAATGAACGGATCTTGCCCCTCGATTTTACTTGAAATCATCATGCACGAACTCCTCCCAAAGCTCTTGGGAAGAAGCTAACGTCCGTTTTGAGGTACGTAAAGCAAATTTCGCTGGTCTTTTAGAATACACTCAAATTTGACCAGGACGACGGCGCCTAAAGGCCAAAAAACAGGCCGCCATGGTCCCGCAGAGCGTTGGAAATCCTCAGTGAGGCAAGGCACCCACGGGATGCCTGTGGCTAGAGAAGGCGCTTCAGGGAGCTGGCTTCCGGTTGCGGGGAGGCCTTCGTTGTATCGCTGTTGTCGGCAGACCTGTTGCGCATCGCGGCGTAATAGGCGTTTTTCTGCTCGTACATATGCATGTCTGCACGGCGCACCAGCGATTCCATCGTCTCGCCGGCCTCGCTGGTTGCCACGCCCAGCGAAAGACTAAGCGGCGCATTGGAGTAGAACTGGTTGTTGATCTTCAGCAGTTCGTAAATGGTATCCACCATCGCCGCGGCGATCTGCTTGTCTGCGCCGGGCAAAAGGATGGCGAATTCATCACCGCCAATGCGCGCCGCATGGTTTGGCGCAGTAACGACACCGTTCAGGACTTCGCCAAGGCGCCGCAACAGCGCGTCGCCTGCGTCGTGCCCTAGCTTGTCATTGGCGTCCTTGAGGCCATTGAGATCGATGACGATGGCCGAAACGGGCCGGATCGTGCTGCGTTCCAGCCTGTTCATTTCGTCCGAATAGAAGGCGCGATTGTGCAGCTTGGTCAGCACATCGTGCTTGCCGAGATATTCGAGATAGGCTTCCGCCTTTTTCCGCGCCGTAATATCAGTCAGCGCCACCTGCACCAGTGACCAGTCGCGTTCGTGGCCCGGAAAAACGGAGAAATGCAGCAGCACGTGCCGCTCTGAACCATCCAGCGCGTAGTTCACCACTTCGCGATGATGGTTAAGATTGCCGTTCCACAGCTCCATCAGCTGTTCGCGGAAGGGCTTTTCCATTTCACCCCGGAAAATATCGCCAAGCCGCTGCAACAGAACCTGGCGGTCCGGCGCACAAAACAGGTCAAGTGTTGCCCGGTTGACGTCGATCACGCGGATTTCGCTCATGCATTGGCGCACGAATTCGGGATGCACATCCATGAACACCCGGAAGTCGATGATGCCGCGTTCCCTGACCTCCTCGATCAGACGCCGAACCCGGCTGAAATCCTCCACCCACAGGGAAACGGGCGAATGTTGGAACATGCCTTCAGCATAACGGCGGTTGAAAAGCTCCTTGCGGCGAGCCTCCTCACGTTCCGTCACATCCTCTGTGGTCAGCAGCAACCGCCCGAGTGTCTGTTCGTAGCCGGGTATGACCGCACCGCGCAGCTGGATATCCAGCCGCTTTCCGCCAATCGAGTAATTGACGGCGTTGCTGATGAATTCTGTTTTTCCAGCCCAAAGCTCGGAAAGCTCGTTCACATGGCTTTCAAGCATGTCATCGCGGAAAATCCGGTGCAGATTATCGATCAGATGCGCCTTGTCCCGCGCTTCGAACAGTTCAAGTGTCTTGGCATTAACCTGAACGACGCGGATTTTTTGCGAGCACGCCGCCACCCGCGACAGATCTTCCAGCAAAAACGCCCGGATATCCTCGACGCCCTGCGCCCGCCAGATATCGAACTGGCTTTTCACCTCGCTGAAATCCTCGATCCACATCGCCACAGGGGCAAGATTGAAGATATTGGTATCGATCGTTTCAATCATACGGGCAGTCTTCTTCAGGATAATAAGGGCGGATGCCGAATGCCGAAATCGTGCGAGACAGCGATGACTGACCGCATATCTGGATTTATTAGGGATATTCGATCCAACGCAAGCCTTTATCGCGCAAGCCAACGGATTGCGCGATAAATCTCGGTTTCGCCAAGATTCCGCCCGTTACCAGAGCTTCACGTGGCGGTTCACATCCTTGTAGAGCAGGTAGCGGAAACGGCCCGGCCCGCCTGCATAGCAAGCCTGCGGGCAAAAAGCGCGCAGCCACATGAAATCACCCGCCTGCACTTCCACCCAATCCTCGTTCAGCCGGTAAACCGCCTTGCCTTCCAGCACGTAAAGGCCGTGCTCCATGACATGGGTTTCCATGAAAGGAATGGTAGCGCCCGGCTCCAGGCTGACGATGTTGAGGTGCATGTCGTAACGCACGTCGTCGGGATCGATAAACCGGGTAGTCGCCCATTTGCCGTTCGTATCGGGCATCGCCGACAGAGCGTGTTCATCTTCATGCGTGAAGATAGCCGGCGGCAGCTCCAGCCCGTCCACCGCCTGAAACGCCTTGCGGACCCAGTGGAACTTGACCGGTGCCGTGCCGGAATTGCGCAGCTGCCAGCGCGAGCCGGCGGGCAGGAAGGCGAAGGAGCCGGTCCGCAATGCATGCTGCACGCCCTCAAACTCCACGGTCATTTCACCATCAACGACAAAGATCGCCGCTTGCGCCCTTGCGTCCGGCTCCGGCCGCTCGCTGCCGCCGCCGGGCTGCACTTCAACGATATATTGCGCAAAAGTCTCGGAAAAACCGGTCATCGGCCGGGCGATGATCCAGGCCCGGGTCCCTGTCCAGTGCGGGAGCACGCTCGTCACGATATCGGACATGACGGTTTTGGGGATGACCGCATAGGCAGTCTTGAAAACAGCCTTGCTCGACAGCAGTTCCGTCTGCCCCGGCAGACCGCCCATATCCGAATAATATTTCTTCATTTCAGCCATTCCATTCTGCAACGCATTTCGCGCGAATTCTTAGGCCTGTAGCGACGTTTAATCAAATAATTATTGGCGTGCACAAGCCTTGCCGCCCGCATGGTAAAATGCGGGCGGCCTATTTCGCGCGGACATGCGAAATGAGGTTGGGCTCAGGCCTTTTTGCGCATCGTGGCATAGACGATATTGTGGTTTTCGCCGAAAAATACCTCCGCCTCGATACTTGCGGGATCGGCGCTGGCGTTGACGATCCGCCACATATCCGCCTTCGAACGCAACAGCAGCGCCCAGTTCATGAAGGTCTCCATGTAGCCATCGACCACAATGTCTTCGGAGAAGTTGGCGAAGAGGAACATTCCGCCGGGCTTCAGCATCTCCATGCAGCGCCGCGTGAGCTTGATCGCCACCTTGTCGTTCAGGTAATCGTAAAGACCGGCGGCATATACCAGATCGAATTTGCCGAGCTCATGCGAACGCAGGACGATGTCACGCACCGAACCGTCAATCGCCTCGATGCAGCTGCCGTTGAAATCGCGGGCAACGGAACCGACACTCAGGGGATCTTGATCGAGCGCCACCCAGCGCCGGATCTTGCCCTCTTTCAAGGCCACGGATGCATCCGCCTCGCGCAGATGTCCCGATGCAATGGTGAGGATTTCCGTTTCGCTTCCATGCCGGGCCGCAGCCTCGTCAACAAACCGGGTCAGCAAATCCCGCCGCTCGCGGACAGCGACCGAGGAACTGGCGTCCTTCGTATAATTGTAGAGAGCCGCGCCAAGCGGCGTTGCGTTCTTCACCTTATCGGCAACGCTGTCGTGACCGTAGATGAAGTCGAGAAGCTGCGCATCGCCCGAATAGCCCCGCGGCTTTTCGAACGACCAGCGCGTGAAGGGATCTTCCAGAAAATAGTCCGACACGGAGTGATTCTGCACCAGGGGAATCAGTTCAGCCCACACGCTTGAGTGGAGCTTTTCGCGCAGGCCATGCAGTGCGCCTGCCGTTCGATGTATTATCTCATGTGCTGAAACACCATTTTCGAACTGCTGTTGTGCCAATTCGAGAATGATCGCGATCTCTGCTTTCGCAACTGCGAAATGCTCATCGAACGCTTCCGTTTTCCGTGCAAAAATCTCTTTTGCGACAGTATCAGGAGTGATCAGACTTGCCCCGTCCAGATTTCTTTTCTTTACCTGCCTCACTTCAGCCTCCAGTATTAACACATTGTTAACTATACGTTTCTGGCAGACGGAAGGCCACTCGCTTTCGATTTTTGAGCAGTGTAGGGATACATTAGTTTATTAGCGTATTTTTTTGGTCACACTCGTGGACCGGAGGAGAAAGCGGATACGCGATTTAGTGAAACTTAATGTTGCGAGCGTATGATGCGCTCTTGCTTTTCATGTTTCCGCCCGCATGGAGAGAAATCGGCAGGAAATCGCGCTTAGCGTGAAAGTACACGCAAAGGTCGAATAAGCAGTTACTTGATAAAGTATACGCAACACTATGGGAAAGTGCATGAAGCACACGTTAGGCGAGGTGAGTGGACAGCAAGAATATCGGCGGCCGGACGCCCGGTTTTCTGATGAACTTCTTGCCCTTTACCAGCAGGAAGGTGAGCGTAGCCGCCGGGGTTCGATCAGGCGGGGCCTGTGGACGGCTGTTTTCATCTATCTGCTATTTGCCATTACCGACATCATTCTGGTGCCCGACGTCGCCTTTTACACCATAATCGCAAGAGTTATCGTCGTCCTGACGTCCCTGCTGACGCTCGAAATTCAATTGCGCATGGGCGCGAGCACCGCCGCACTTGACCTCACCTGCGCCACTGCGCTCGTCATGGGCTATATTGGCTGGCTTGTGCCCTCGCTCTTGACCGACAATCTCGAAAACATGTCCTATTACATGGTTTTCGGGGCGATCTTCATGATGGGCGCCAATCTGTTTTTCACCTTCCGCTTCCATCTTTCGCTCGTGTCATCGGGCATCATTCTCGTCACCTACTTTCTGGCGGCGACGCAGTTTCCCGAAGATGCGTTCTACAAGCTCGCTTTCGGCACCTTCTATATCTCCTGCTTCGTCTTCACCTCTTACGTGAACTGGAACCTGAACCGGGAACGCTACCACGTCTTTCTCAACGCACTGGAGGCCAAGGCCCAGCAGAAAGCGGCCGACGAGCGCGGGCAGGCGCTGTTGCGGCTTTCAAATACCGATTCCCTGACAGGCCTGCAGAACCGCCGCGCCATCGACCAGCATCTGCGCCTGTTGTGGGACAATTGGAGCAAGAAGGGGGAAGGTTTCGCCGTCTTTCTGATCGACGTGGATTTCTTCAAGAAATACAATGATCGCTACGGCCACCAGGAAGGCGACAAGTGCCTCGTGACAGTGGGCAACGCCCTGCAGGACGCGATCATCGACCATGGCGCCTCCATCGGCCGTTATGGCGGTGAGGAGTTCATCGTACTCGCTCCGTTCAAGTCCAGACAGCAGGTGGGTGAGCTTGCCGAAACCATCCGCCACACCGTCGAAGACCTGTCGCTTTCGCACGATCAGCGCCGGGACGGAACCTTCATCGTCACCGTCAGCATTGGCGCGTCTTTCACCCGTCCCAATCCGGATGGCAAGCTCGAAAAGATCATCAACGAGGCGGACCGGGCGCTTTATATTGCCAAGGCCAATGGCCGCAATTGCATGAAGCTGTTCGATCCGGACGATCCGCAGACCAGCGACGAAACCGAAAATATCGCCGCACTTCTGAAAATCGCTGTCGCGGAAAACCTCGTTTCTCTCGTTTATCAGCCGATCCTCAACATATCGACCAACGAGACGGCGGGAGCCGAAGCGTTGATGCGGCTTCGCCTGCTCGACGGTGGCTCCGTTTCGCCCGGCACCTTTATCCCGATTGCCGAACGCACCGGCACGATAATGGAGCTCGGTCTCTGGACCATAAAGACCGCCTGCCGGCAGATACTGGCCGATGACAAGGTATCGGTGGTCAGCGTCAACGTATCGCCGATGCAGCTGAAGAACCCTGGTTTTGCCACTTCGGTCGCAGCGATCCTCGTTGAGGCGGGGATTGCCGGCGGCAGGCTGGCCTTCGAGATCACCGAGGGTCTAGATATGGAGATGCATTCGGATGTATTACGCTGTCTGAACGATCTGAAGACGCTCGGCATCAATATATGGCTGGATGATTTCGGAACCGGATTTGCGGGCCTTTCCTGGCTGCGGATGACGGATTTCGATACCGTAAAGATTGACCGCTCCTTCCTGCATGACAGCAAGACACCCCGCGGCCGGGCGATGTTGCAGGACATGATCCGTCTCATCCGCAATCGCGGCCACAAGATCCTGATCGAAGGCGTGGAGACGGAAGAGCAGCTGAGGCTCGTGCGCCAGCTAGAGATCGATTATGCGCAGGGTTATTATATCGGACGCCCGGTCGTCGCCGAAAGGCTGAACGTGGCGACTACCCCCTACCCGCAGCCCAAAATGTTACAGCGCCCCGCCTGACGATGCGATGGCGGCGGCAAGCGCCGTCACCGACACGCCCCGTCTTAGTGATATGCGGGCGGAATGATCGAGAATTTTGCCGCAAGTTCCGAAAACGCAGCACGCGTGACGGGATCGACAGGTGCGCCTTCCCTCTCCCGCTTTGCCGCTACCGCCCATTCCCGATCGCCCGGCGCCATGACCTTGCAGTCCTCCCGCGCTGGCGATCCCCGCAGTACCTCGAGATAGCGTTTCATGCCCTCGTCGAACACTTCGCGTTCAAGAAAGGCTTCCGGCTTCAACGCCAGGACGAAGGCCCCAAGCCCGCGCGGCTTGGAAAAATCTGGCCCCGACATTGGGGCGATATCGAAACTGAGCTTCATGCCGCTGAGAACGGCGCTAAAGATTTCCACCATTCCCGCAAGCGCCGCTCCCTTGAAACCAAAGGCACCGCCCAGCGGAGCCAGCATTTCAACGGCATTGGGGTTCTGCGTGTCGATACCGTCGCCATCAGACGCAACTCCTTCCGGCAATTGTTGTTCCAGGCTGCGGTAAAGCAGAACCCGGTTATAGGGCACGGCGCTGGTGGCCATGTCCAGAAGCCAGGGCATGTCATCGGCTGCCGGCACGCCGACTGCAATGGGGTTGGTGCCGTGGAAACGCATCGCGCCGTCATGCAGGCGCACGAAACTGTCGGAGTTGCAAAAGGCAATGCCGATATAACCCTGCCGCGCCGCTTCCAGCACGTAAGCGCCGGCCGGGCCGAAATGCGAGGAATTCCTGATCGCAACGGCGCCGATGCCGAATTTCCCAGCAAGCGCCATGGCGCTGTCCATGGCCGCATAGGTAGCGCGGGCGCCATGGGCATGGTCGGCATCGATCGTCTCCACCGCGCCGAAACCGGACACGCGGCTGATCTGCGGCCGCGGATTGAGACGCCCGCCTTCAAGTCCTGCGATGTAGTGAGCAAGAAGCCGAACGCCGTGGCTGTCTACGCCCAGCCGTGTGCCATGCATCATGGCGCGGGTCGCCGCATCGGCGGTTTCATCATCGGTGCCGACAGCCAGGAAAACGGAACGGCAAAACCGCTCCAGTTCATCCAGCCTTGCGAGGACGGTGACATTTTCATTGCTGTGCGACATCAGGGGAACCTCCCGATTCCAGAATCCATGCCGCACAAGCTAGTCACGGGGCGCGTTTTTGCAATCGAATATCGCGCCCCGAATGGATCAATCAGTCGTCGCCGCCAATCGCCTCGTAGGTGTCGCGCTCACCGGCGATGATGGCGCGCTTGCCGACATGGTTGGCGGGACCGACAATGCCTTCCTGCTCCATACGCTCGACCAGGGAGGCGGCACGATTGTATCCGATCGACAGGCGGCGCTGGATATAGGAGGTGGAGCATTTCTTGTCGCGCATCACCACCTTAACGGCCTTTTCATAGAGATCGTCGCTATCGTCGTCGCCCATCGATGTCTTGTCGAAGACCGCCGTTTCCTCTTCCGCCTCGTCGTCAGCCTCGTCGGCGTCTTCCGTAACGGTGCCGAGATATTCAGGCCGACCTTGGGTCTTCAGATGCGCCACGACCTTTTCCACTTCCTCGTCCGACACGAACGGACCGTGGACACGGGAGATGCGGCCGCCACCCATCATGTGCAGCATGTCGCCCTGGCCGAGCAGATGTTCGGCGCCCTGTTCGCCAAGGATGGTGCGGCTGTCGATCTTCGAGGTCACCTGGAAGGAAATGCGGGTGGGGAAGTTGGCCTTGATCGTGCCGGTGATGACATCGACCGAGGGGCGTTGGGTGGCCATGATGAGATGGATACCGGCAGCGCGCGCCATCTGCGCCAAGCGCTGGATCGCGCCTTCGATCTCCTTGCCTGCGACCATCATCAGGTCGGCCATCTCGTCGACGATGACGACGATATAGGGCATGGCGGTGAGGTCCATTTCCTCCTGCTCGTAGACAGCTTCGCCGGTTGCGCGGTCGAAGCCGGTCTGCACGTTGCAGAACACCGTCTCCCCTTTGGCGCGGGCGGCAGCGGCCCTTGCGTTGTAACCGTCGATATTGCGCACACCGAGACGCGACATCTTGCGATAGCGGTCTTCCATTTCGCGTACGGCCCATTTCAGTGCCATGACCGCCTTCTTCGGATCGGTGACGACCGGGGTCAGAAGATGCGGAATGCCGTCATAGACCGAAAGCTCGAGCATCTTGGGATCGACCATGATCAGCCGGCATTCCTCCGGCTTCAACCGGTAGAGCAGCGACAGGATCATGGTGTTGATGGCGACCGACTTGCCCGAACCGGTGGTACCGGCAACGAGCAGATGCGGCATCTTCGCCAGTTCGGCGATGACAGGTTCGCCGCCAATGGTCTTGCCAAGGCAAAGGGCTAGCTTCTGGCGGGTCTCGCTGTAATCGGTCGCTTCGATAAGCTCGCGCAGATAGACCGTCTCGCGCACCGGATTGGGAAGCTCGATACCGATGACATTGCGGCCGGGCACGACGGCGACACGCGCCGAGAGTGCCGACATCGAGCGGGCGATATCGTCCGACAGGCCGATAACGCGCGAGGACTTCACGCCGGGCGCGGGCTCGAATTCGTAAAGCGTCACAACTGGGCCGGGGCGCACATCGATGATCTCGCCCTTGATGCCGAAATCCTCCAGCACGCTTTCCAGCAGACCGGCGCTTTGCTCGAGCGCCTCTGGCGTCATGGTCGTGGTCTGCTGGACGCGGGCCTGCTGCAGAAGATCGATGGAGGGGTATTCATATTCGCCGTCTGCAAAGACCGGCGCTTCCCGGAACATCGGCTGCGAGGCCTGGATGGGCGCGCGGGGCGTGAAACGCGGCTCGGCAAGGACTCTTTCCGCCAGCTGAACCTGCTCAACAGGTCTCTGCGGCTCAGCAACTGCGACCGTCTCCACGACCGGCTGCGGAACGATCTCTGGTTCAACGACCTGAGTTGGGGCTGGAATTGCAGGATGATGCACGCCGATTTCGCGGTAAAGCCTGATCGCTGAACCACCCGGAATCCTGATGACGGGCGGTACGGCCGAAAGCCGGATTGCCGGTGCGACCGGAGATGCGGATGCCAGCGTCGGGGCAATCGCAGGCGCCGTCAGCAACGGGTTTGCGAGAACGGTGCGCGCAGATGCGGGAAGGCCTTCGCCGGCGTCATCCGGCAGATCGAGCGTCATCACTTCCCAGAAAAGCTCATCCGGCAGATGGGCGGCAAAGGCGGGAATGGATGCCTGCGGCGTTGCAACCTGTTCAACAGATGCAACCGACGCGGCGGGCAGCGGCTGAACAGGTGAATCGTTTCCCGGTACCGGCGCTTCGAAGACGGCGGCTGCGTCAACCGGCTGAGGCGGCATCAGCGCTGCTGCAGCGGCTTCTTCCGCCTGTTTGCGCGCAAGCTCCAGTCGTAATTTGTAGGTCAGCGCCCTTGCGCCCCGCGCATCCGGCGGCTGCGGCAGAAACGGCATGCGTGGCGGCTGAATGCGCGGCTCCGGCGACTTTACCACCGTCGCAAGTGCAGGCTCCTGTACAGTAGCCTCCGGCTGCACGACCATCTCAGGCTCGGCAGTTTCAGACAGGATGTCGGTGGGTGCCTCCTCTTCCGCAAGATGCGGCGTCTCGACCGGCATGCGCCGGCTAAAGGCGCTTTCCGGCGTGCGGGTGAAACGCACATTCGGGCCAAGCACGAAAGCATTCTGCCAGCCCGGCATTTCAGCGCGGCCTTCGATGGCGTCCGCAGCGCTGACATCGGCATTCGGCCGGGGCACAACACCCGCCTTCATTGCCGCGGCCTGGTCCTGACCGGCAACGGCCTTGCCGCCGGCATGACGAGCCTTATCGCTCCCCTCCCCTACGCTATTGGACGAATTCTGGAATCTGGATCGGGAGAAGCTCATGGCAGCGTGCACACTCATCATAAACGTACATATTTCGGTCTCCCTGAAATAGAAAATAAAGGTTAATTACCCCTTTCCAAACCGGGTCACGCAGGCAGAATTTCGCTTTAGCCACAGGTGAGACGTGACATGCACCAGCAAGGAATCGGCACTCCAAGCCTCTATATTTATTGCGTTAAATCAGTTTTTCATCGCCGTTTTACGGCAACCGGCGCGGCTTAAGAAAAGGGGAGTGACGCCTTGGAGCATATTGTTTCCGCAAGCGGTCGCGCAACGTAAAATCATTGCTGTAAAGCCCGTGAATTAACGTGGACACTGCTGCGGTTGCAGTCTTAAGATCGGGCAGGCCGCGGCCCAGCGGAAAGGCCCGCCCGCCCTCATTCCGGAGTGAACCTCATGTCGCCTGTCCACCTGTCCCGCCGCTCGCTTCTCAAAACCTCGCTCCTTCTTGCCGCAACCACCGGACTTGCGGGCATTGCCGCCGCGCAGCAGTCAAAGCCCGGTGGGCGGTTGATCGTTGCGGCCGATTCGGAGCCGAAGAACCTCAACCCGGCCATCGTTGCCTCCAACGGCGTGTTCTACATCTCGAGCAAGATCGTTGAGCCGCTGGCGGAAGCCTCCTTCAATGGCAGGGACGGGCTGGAACCAAGGCTTGCGACGGAATGGCATGGATCGGAGGACGGCTTGAGTGCCACGTTCAAGCTGCGCGAAGGCGTGACCTGGCATGACGGCAAACCCTTCACCTCCGCAGATGTGGCCTTTTCCGCACTTTCTGTTTGGAAGCCGCTGCAAAACCTTGGGCGGCTGGTCTTTGCCAATCTTGAAAAAGTGGATACGCCTGATGACCACACGGCCATTTTCCGCTTCTCCAAGCCGACACCCTTCCAGCTCATCCGCAACGCTTTGCCGGTTGTCACCAGCGTCGTGCCGAAACATCTTTATGAAGGCAGCGATATCGCCACCAATCCGGCCAATACGAAACCAGTCGGCACCGGACCTTTCGTTTTTGCGGAATATAAGCCCGGCGAATATTACCGCCTGACCCGCAATCCCAATTACTGGGGCAAGAACCAGCCGCAACTCGATGAGATCATCTATCGCGTTCTGCCCGACCGGGCGGGCGCCGCTTCTGCGCTTGAAGCCGAAGAAATCCACCTCGCGGCCTTTTCCGCCGTGCCGCTTGCCGATCTTGCCCGCATCGCGAAGGAGCCGGGCATCAAGGTCATCCCGGAGGGTTACGAAGCCCTCACCTATCAGCTCGTCGTGGAAATCAACCACCGCCGCAAGGAACTGGCCGACCTCAAGGTCAGGAAGGCGATCGCCCACGCCATCGACAAGAAATTCGTCATCGACAAGGTCTTCCTCGGTTACGCCACAGCATCGACCGGCCCCGTACCGAAAAATGCACCCCAGTTTTACACGGGAGACGTTGAAACATACGATTTCGACGTCGCCAAGGCGAACGCCCTGCTGGACGAGGCGGGTTATGCACGCGGAGCGAACGGAACGCGATTTTCACTGAAGCTTCTGCCGGCGCCTTACTTCAATGAAACCAAGCAATTCGGTTCCTATCTTCGCCAGGCGCTACAGGAAATCGGCATCGATGCTGAGCTGGTCAACAATGATGCCGCCGCGCACCAGAAGGCCGTCTATACCGACCATGCCTTCGATCTCGCCATCGCGCCCCCGGTCTTCCGTGGCGATCCGGCGATCTCCACCACCATTCTCGTGCGCTCCGGCATTCCAGCCGGCGTCGGCTTCTCCAATCAGGGAGGCTATGAGAACAAGGCGCTCGATGCACTGATCGACAAGGCGGCGGAAACCGTGGATACGGCAGCCCGCACGGTACTATACAAGGATTTCCAGAAGCAGGTCGCCGCCGATCTGCCGCTGATCAATGTCGCCGAATGGGGTTTCATCACGGTTGCGCGCGATACTGTCAAACACGTCGCCAGCAATCCACGCTGGGCCGTTTCCAACTGGGCGGATACGGTGGTCGGCACCTGAGGAAGCGCCGTGAGGCGCGCGGCGACATTGCTACGGCGAAGGGTGATCAGCGCCATTCCAGTGCTGCTGATCGTTCTGGTCTTTACCTTCGTGCTGCTTGAAAACGCATCCGGTGACGCGGTTGACGCCTATCTCGTCTCCATCGGCGGCGGCGACGCCGGACTGCGGGATGCCCTGCGCGAGCAATATGGTCTGAACGGTTCGGTGTTGGCCCGCTTCTGGCTTTACGCCAGCTCGGTGCTGCGACTTGATTTCGGCTGGTCGCTTGCGTTTGACCGACCGGTGCTGGGGCTGATACTCGAACGGCTGCCGAACACGCTGCTCCTGATGGGCAGTGCCACCGCACTTGCTTTCATCATCGGCACCGCGCTCGGCATCCTGGCGGGCGCCCGTCCCGGCGGGTTGACCGACCGGGTACTCTCGGCCCTGTCGCTGGCGCTTTACGCCACGCCGGGCTTCTGGCTCGGCCTTGTGCTCGCCATCGTCTTTGCCGTGCAACTGAGGTGGCTGCCAACATCCGGCATCGAAACCATCGCATCCGGAAAACAGGGATTTGCAAGGGCGCTCGATATTGCCCGCCATCTTGTCCTGCCGGTCGCCAGTCTCGGGCTGATCTATCTGGCGCTTTTCCTGCGCGTCATGCGTACTGCCATGGCGGCGGTCTGGCCGCTGGATTTCGTGCTCTTCGCCAAGGCCAAGGGGCTTTCGAGACGGCGGATCGTGCTGCGCCATGTCGCACGCAACGCCGCACTGCCCCTCGTCACCGTGCTTGGCCTGCAAGCGGCAACCATGCTCGGCGGCAGCGTGGTGATCGAGAGCGTTTTTGCCATTCCCGGTTTTGGCCGGCTTGCGCAGGAAGCCGTCAGCGGCCGCGACACACCGCTCTTGATGGGCATTATTTTGACAAGCGCCGTTTTCGTTATCCTGATCAATCTCGTCGTTGATATTCTCTATGCCGTGTTCGATCCGCGCATCGGCAGCGGGGAGCAACAGACATGAGTTTCACTCTCCGGCTCCTGCGCAGTTTCGAAGGTGCGGCAGGTGCCATCATCCTGACACTGCTAGCTGTGACGGCGCTCGCCGCTCCCCTTCTGTTTCCCGGTGACCCGCTGTCGATCGTCGGTGAGCCGCTCATCGCGCCCTTCTCCCACGCCGCCTCCCCCTCGGCACCGACCGGTTGGGCCGCGATGTACTGGCGGGACTTGCCCACGGTGCGCAGGCATCCCTGCTCGTCGGCATCGGCGCTGCCGCTGCCGCCCTCATGATCGGCACCGTCGTCGGCACAATTGCCGGATTTGCCGGTGGCCTCGTGGATGAGGCGCTGATGCGTGTTACCGACGCCTTCCAGATCGTGCCGAATTTCCTTCTGGCGCTCGCCTTCGTCAGCACCATCGGCCCATCCATGCCCATCGTCATCCTTGCGATTGCGCTTGGCGCCTGGGCGGATCCAGCACGGCTGATGCGGGCGCAGGTGTTGAGTATCCGCGAGCGGGATTACGTGCAGTCCGCCCGCGCCATCGGGATGCATCCGCTGGAGATCGCGTTTCGGCAAATACTTCCCAATGCGCTGCCGCCGGTTCTGGCGCTCGCCGCCATCATCGTCGCAGCCGCTATCCTAACCGAGGCGGCATTGTCCTTCCTCGGCCTCGGCGATCCGAATATCGTCACCTGGGGTTCGATGATCGCGGAAGGACGCAACGTCCTGCGCTCGGCGGCGTTTCTCTCCGTCATCCCCGGCATCGGTCTTCTGGTCACGGTTCTCGGCGTCTATCTTCTCGCGGAGGGAATCAACAAAGCGATGGCGACGAGGAAAGAAACGCCATGAGCGGCAATGCACTCTGCAGGATCGACGATCTCAGCGTCCGCTATGCGGCCGGCGACGGACCGGCGCTGCAGGATATTTCGCTGACAGTCCGGCAGGGACAAAGGCTGGCGATCATCGGCGAAAGCGGTTCGGGCAAATCGACGCTCGCCAAGGCAATTGCCGGGCTCCTGCCTTTGAGCGCACGGGTTTCCGGCGATATTTCCTGGAGCCGCGACAGCGGTCTTTTCACAGACAGGCCGCAGCCGGGCCGCGATATCGGCTATATTTTTCAGGATACCGGTGCGACGCTGAACCCGGTTCTCACCATCGGTGAACAGGTGGCGGAAGGCGCTGTGCGGCATCTGGGCCTTTCATGGAAGCAGGCACGAGATCTTGCCCGCGATCTTCTGGAACGGGTGCGGTTGCCGCATCCCACCCATCTCCTCGGCGCCTATCCGCACCAGCTTTCCGGCGGGCAAAGACAGCGTGTGGCGATTGCAGCCGCCATTGCCGCGCACCCCGCAATCCTGATCGCCGACGAGGCGACGAGCGCGCTCGACACGGTAAGCCAGGCCGCCATTGCCGCACTGCTGGATGGGCTGGTGCGTGAAGAAGAAAGAACGCTGGTCTTCATCACCCATGATATTGGTCTTGCTTCCGGCCTTGCCGACGAGATCGCCGTTCTGCATGCCGGACGGCTGGTGGAGCACGGCACCACCAGGCGGGTGTTATCCGCGCCTGCGCACGACTATACGCGCGCACTGCTCTCCGACTATCTCGACCTTTCGACACCGCCTCTGATCAATGAGGCAGCATCATGAACGAAGCCCTTCTGAGCGTAGAGAACCTCTCGAAAACCTACCGGACCGGCGCACGCACGGTGGAAGCACTGTCCGATATATCCTTTTCGCTTCAGCCCGGCGAGACGCTTGGGCTTGCCGGCCCCTCCGGCTGCGGAAAATCGACACTGGCACGCATCCTGATGCGGCTGATTCCGGCCGACGAAGGCACAGTCCGTTTTGAAAATCGCGACTGGCTGGCGCTTGATGGCGGCGAACTGCGCGCGGCGCGGCGGCATATGCAGATGGTGTTTCAGGATACGCATGGCGCGTTCAACCCGCGCGCCAGCGTCGAGGATGCCATAGGCGAACCGCTGCGTATTCATCGCATCGTCGAACGACGCGAACGCCCGGCGGAAATCCGCCGCCTTCTCGAGCGAGTCGGGCTGCCCGCCAGCTATGCCGGCCGCTCGGTGTTCGAGCTTTCCGGCGGCCAGCGGCAGCGCGTGGCAATTGCCAGAGCCATTGCACTCAAACCATCCCTTCTCATTCTGGACGAGGCCGTTTCAGCGCTCGATGTCTCCGTACGCAGACAAATTCTCGAACTGCTGGTCGAAATACAGCGAGAGACGGCCGTCGCCTGTATTTTCGTTTCCCACGACCTCGCGGTCATCCGCGCCGTCTGCCACCGCGTCGCCATCATGGAGGCGGGTCGGATCGTCGAGATCGGCAGGACAGCAAACATCGTTTCCACGCCGCAATCCTCGACCGCCAGAACCCTGATCGAGGCTGCGCCGCGCCTGACCATCACCACGCAAGGATAAGACATGCCCGCCCCGGATTACGCATTGCTGCTCGACCCGCCCGCCTTTCCAGCAGACCGTTACGCCGCTCTCGCCGACCGGCTGGCGGCGCTGATGGGCACGAAGAACGATGTGCTTCTGGTACAGGCGGAAGCAGTGCTTGCGCTTGAAGCTGCGGCCACCAGCCTCGCGCGGCCTGGTCTGAGAGCGCTCAATATCGTCACTAGTCCCTATGGCGCGTGGTTTGGTGGCTGGCTGGAGCGTGGCGGCGCAACGGTTCGCAACCTGACCACCGCTCCGGCAAAGCCGATATCACTTCACGAGGTCGAGAGAGCGCTGGACGAAGGGCCAGGTTTTGATCTTCTCGCTATCGTGCACGCGGAATCCGCAAGCGGCATTCTCAACCCCCTGCCCGCCATTGCCGCGCTCGCCAAAGACAGAGGCATCGTCACGGTCGTCGATGCCGTCGCTTCCATCGGCGGCCATACCTTCGAGGTTGACCAGCTCGGCATAGATATTGCGGTCATCGGCCCGCAAAAGGCGCTGGCAGGCCCGGCGGGCTTATCCGCCATCTCCGTCAGCGAAAGTGCCTGGAAACTTCTTTCACATGGCAATGCACCTGAGAACTCCATGCTTTCACTTCTCGACCAGAAGAAACTCTGGCTCGATACCGGCCGCGGCGCGCTCCCGGGAACACCTGCGCCGCTGGAATTCTATGCGCTGGAGGCGGCACTCGACCGGATAGAGGCAGAAGGTCTGGCATCCGCAAATGAACGCCACGAACGAGCGGCGACAGCCACTCGTAACGGCATCAAGGCCCTTGGCATGTCGACGTGGGTGGAGGAGACTGACGCGTCTGCTCTGGTTTCGACAGCGATCTTGCCGGACACGGTGGATACCGGCGCATTTCTGGCGGCTGCGTCCAGGGAGCAAGGTGCGGATGTCTCGGGCGGTGTCGGTCGCGGTGCGGAACGGCTGATAAGGCTCAATCACACCGGCCGGCGCGCCAATCCGGATTCGGTGCAAGCCAATATAACCGCTGTTTCAAGCGCCCTGAGAAGCCTCGGCCATGCCGCAGATACCGATTCCGCGCTGGAAGCGGCCGAAAAAGGCTATTCCGGCACCTCCTCGAAGGGTCTCTGACAGCGCCGATAAACGTTCGTTGCGCGAAATCGGGTGCTGGCGGAACGTCAGTCACGCCATTGTTGTTAAAAATGGTAGACAAATTCCTTGGTCAATCTTGACGAAATCATGGCAACGCGCGAAACTTAACGCACTGTTAACTCGCGTGAAGAAGGGAAATGGCCATGGTAGCAGGGTTCAACATGCTCTCCTTTGACCTCTTTGGCATCGGCCGAAGAACGCCCGCCATAAACGAGCGGGTCGAGAAGGATTTGCAGGACAGGACGCCACGCAGACCGGACGACCAGTCCAACGATGACGACCGTGATCAGGAATACGAACTGTTCTTCTGGTCGCTTTATCCTGTGATTTAAGTTTTTAAGCGCAGGCTGACGGGGCGGTTGAAACGTCGTTTTCCCGTCCTGCGGCCTTGGGCCGAAATGTGTTCAGCGTAGCCTCAAACACGGTGAAACAATCGATCCGTGAAGTACACGTTAAACATATGCGACGTCATCCTCGGGCTTGACCCGAGGATTTACAAAATCTCGAAAAATCAAACATTTGCAGATGCTCTGGACAAAGTCCGGGCATGACGATGGAAAGGGCAAAGCCCTTTCCATCAAAGAGCCGTAAACGGCCCTGCCTTAGTGGTTGTCGCGCGGCAGACCCTTGGTCTGGGCAATGCGCTGATACTTAACGGCCGGTTCAAGAACCGCGCCGGTTTCCATCTGGCTGACGATGCCGCGCTGGATTTCCTGCCATGGCGTCTGGTGATCGGGGTACTTGAAGCCGCCCTCGGCGGAGAGCGTTTCGTAACGCTTGGCCAGTTCCTCGCCGGAAATCAGGATGTCGGCCTTGCCACGACCCACATCGATACGAACGCGGTCACCCGTCTGCAAGATGGCCAGACCACCGCCTGCCGCTGCTTCCGGAGAAGCGTTGAGGATGGACGGGCTGCCAGACGTGCCGGACTGGCGGCCGTCACCGATGCAGGGCAGCGAATTGACGCCTTCCTTCAAGAGATAGTCCGGCGCACGCATGTTCACCACTTCTGCCGCACCCGGATAACCGATCGGACCGGCGCCGCGCATGAAGAGAACGGTGTTGGCGTCGATCTTCAGCGACGGATCGTCGATGCGGTGATGGTAATCTTCCGGACCGTCGAACACCACGGCACGGCCTTCGAAGGCTTCCGGGTCGTTCGGGTTGGAGAGATAACGCTTGCGGAATTCTTCCGAGATCACGCTCGTCTTCATGATGGCAGAGGAGAACAGGTTGCCGCGCAGAACACGGAAACCGGCGCGCTCCTTGAGCGGCTGGTCATAGGGACGGATGACCTTTTCGTCTTCGATGATGGCACCACGGCAATTGTCGCCGATGGTTTTGCCATTCACGGTCATGGCGTCTTCCATGATGAGCCCCTGGGTCATCAGCTGGTTGACGACAGCCGGAACGCCGCCGGCATGGTAATAATCCTCGCCGAGATATTCACCGGCCGGCTGCAGGTTGACGAGCAGCGGCACGTCTTCACCGTAGGTCTGCCAGTCATCGACCGTCAGTTCAACGCCGACATGGCGTGCAAGGCCGTTCAGATGGATCGGCGCGTTGGTGGAGCCACCGATGGCCGAGTTGACGCGGATGGCGTTGATGAAGGCATCCTTGGTCATGATGTCGGAAGGCTTAAGGTCTTCCTTGACCATTTCGACGATGCGAAGGCCGGTGAGATAGGAGATTTCCTGACGGTCGCGGTAAGGCGCCGGAATGGCGGCCGAGCCGGGCAGCTGCATGCCGAGTGCTTCGGCAAGCGAGTTCATCGTCGTCGCCGTGCCCATGGTGTTGCAATAGCCGGTGGAAGGTGCGGAAGAAGCGACGAGCTTGACGAAGCCTTGATAATCGATCTCGCCCTTGGCCAGCAGTTCACGCGCTTTCCAGACGATGGTGCCGGAACCGGTGCGCTCGCCACGGAACCAGCCGTTCAGCATGGGGCCGACGGAAAGGGCGATGGCCGGAATGTTGACGGTGGCCGCCGCCATAAGACAGGCAGGCGTGGTCTTGTCGCAGCCGATGGTCAGAACAACGCCGTCGAGCGGATAGCCGTAAAGCACTTCCACGAGGCCGAGATAGGCGAGGTTGCGATCGAGACCCGCCGTCGGGCGCTTGCCGGTTTCCTGGATCGGATGCACCGGAAATTCAATGGCAATGCCGCCCGCTTCACGAATGCCTTCGCGCAGGCGATGCGCCAGCTCCAGATGGTGGCGATTGCAGGGCGAAAGGTCCGAGCCGGTCTGCGCGATGCCGATGATAGGGCGATCGGACTGAAGCTCGGCCTGGCTGAGACCGAAGTTCATGTAACGCTCGAGATAAAGCGCGGTCATATCAGCGTTTGCGGGGTTATCGAACCACGCGCGCGAACGAAGCTTGCCTTGGGTTGCGGGCAGATTGTCGGATTTGGTCATGATGCGGTCTCCAGCCGGAAGTGGCCAACGGTAAAATATTACGAAATGCGACAAGCTTATGTTGTGCGCAAGGAAAATGGAATCAGCTTCTCGGAAGCACGCATAACCGACAGACGAGCGCCAGACGAGTGACCTGGAGCCGTTCTTCAGCTTTAGCCGAATATTTTTCGGTGTTTACGACCATACCGACGTTGCGCAATGGCCTCTTCCCTCCCTGCCTTGCCGGATTGTAACTGACCCCGAGGCCCCACATTCCGTCACGACGTGACTTGCTTATTTGTATTACTATTAGATAGCGTCGCGGCCTGTCAAGCCGGATCAGACTATATTACGGGCGAGTTTTGCGCGGCGAAGAAATTAGAACACACACAATAAACCATTGATTTCTAATAATTTAATGCTGCGCCTCAATAAAATCGGCATCACGTGAATTGGAAATCCGCTAAAAAACCCTTTTCAAGAGTATTACTATATGCTCATAGTGACGTTGTCACGCTGACATCATTTCTGGGAGGATAAGATGAGAAAAGCTCTTGCGGCAATCACTGTCGCCGTTTCCGCATGCCTTGCATCCAGTGTTTCCGCACAATCGCTGACCGTCGGCTTCTCGCAGATCGGCTCCGAATCCGGATGGCGCGCCGCTGAAACCACTGTCACCAAGCAGCAGGCCGAAAAGCGCGGCGTTACGCTGAAATTCGCCGACGCACAGCAGAAGCAGGAAAACCAGATCAAGGCCGTTCGCGGCTTCATCGCGCAGGGCGTCGATGCGATCCTGATCGCACCTGTCGTCGCAACCGGCTGGGATGCCGTGCTGAAGGAAGCAAAGGAAGAAAAAATTCCCGTCATCCTGCTCGATCGCCAGATCGAAGCGCCGGATGATCTTTACCTGACCGCGGTCACCTCGGATCAGGTTCACGAAGGCAAGGTTGCCGGCGACTGGCTCGTCAAGGATGTCGGCGCGAAGGACTGCAAGGTTGTCGAATTGCAGGGCACAACCGGCTCTTCGCCCGCCATCAACCGTAAGAAGGGCTTCGAAGAAGCCATCGCTTCGCACAAGAACATCAAAATCGTGCGCTCGCAGACGGGTGACTTCACCCGTACCAAGGGCAAGGAAGTGATGGAAAGCTTCATCAAGGCCGAAGGCGGCGGCAAGGATATCTGTGCCGTGTACGCTCACAATGACGACATGGCCGTCGGCGCGATCCAGGCGATCAAGGAAGCCGGCCTGAAGCCGGGATCCGACATCAAGGTCGTGTCCATCGATGCCGTACCTGACATCTTCAAGGCCATGGCCGCCGGTGAAGCGAATGCGACGGTGGAACTGACACCTGACATGGCCGGTCCTGCCTTCGACGCTCTCGAAGCCTATCTGAAAGACAAAAAGGCACCGGCGAAGTGGATTCAGACCGAATCCAAGCTCTACACAGCGTCTGACGACCCGATGAAGGTCTACGAGGCGAAGAAGGGTCTGGGTTACTAATAAGACCCTCATCTTCGGAAGGAGCGGCATGTCATGCGTGCCGCTCCGTCACAGCTTCTTTCATGCAGGGCCTGCGCAATGTCCGAAACGGCACCACTTCTGGAAGCACGCGCCATCGGTAAATCCTTTCTCGGGATAACGGCGCTGGACGGAGTCGATTTTTCGCTCGGGCGCGGTGAAATTCACGCGCTTCTCGGCGAAAACGGCGCGGGGAAATCAACACTCATCAAGATACTGACCGGCGTTTACCACCGCGACAGCGGCTCCATCTTTCTGGAAGGTAGCGAGATATCGCCCACCAATGTCGGCGAAGCGCAGGCCCTCGGTATCGGCACCGTCTATCAGGAAGTAAACCTTCTCGAAAATCTGACCGTTGCCGAAAACCTCTTTCTCGGCCGCCAACCGCATCGCTTCGGGCTCATTGACAGAGCCTCGATGCAGAGACAATCGCAGGCGCTGCTGTCCCAATACGGGCTTTCGATCGACGTCAACGCCCTGCTTTCCAGCTATTCCGTGGCTATCCGCCAGATCATCGCCATTGCCCGCGCCGTCGATCTTTCCGGCAAGGTGCTGGTGCTGGACGAGCCGACCGCCAGCCTCGATGCCCATGAGGTCGAGATGCTGTTCGGTGTGCTGCGGAACTTGCGCGCGCGGGGTATCGGCATCGTCATCATCACCCACTTCCTAAACCAGGTCTACGATATCGCAGACCGTGTCACGGTTTTGCGCAACGGCCGCCTCGTTGGCACGCGCGACATCGGCAACCTGCCGAGGTCCGAACTCATCGCCATGATGCTGGGCCGCGAGCTTCAGCACATCACCCACGAGCATCAGGCCACTGACGACACGGTTGCCGAGGGCGAACCGCCGATCCGTTTCGAGGGGTACGGCAAACGCGGCAGCATCGCCCCCTTCGACCTCGGCATTCGTCCGGGAGAGATCGTCGGCGTCGCCGGTCTTTTGGGGTCGGGACGAACGGAAACGGCTTTCCTGCTGTTCGGCATCGACAAGCCCGATACCGGCAAGGCCACGATAGACGGAAAGACCATCGCTCTTTCTTCGCCTGAAGCCGCAATCACGGCCGGGTTCGGTTTCTGCCCGGAGGAGCGCAAGACTGACGGTATCATCGGCGACTTTTCCGTGACCGACAATATTGCTCTGGCTCTCCAGGCCCGCCAGGGGTGGGCGCGACCGCTTTCGCGCCGGCAGAAGGTGGAACTGGCCGAAAGCTTCATCAAATCGCTGGACATCCGCCCGGCCGATCCTGACCGGCCGATAAAATTCCTGTCCGGCGGCAACCAGCAGAAAGCCATTCTGGCGCGCTGGCTTGCAACCCATCCCCGGCTTCTTATCCTCGATGAGCCGACCCGTGGTATCGATATCGGCGCCCATGCGGAAATCCTCAAAATGATCGAAAAACTCTGCACCGAGGGCATGTCGCTCGTCGTCATCTCGTCCGAACTGGAAGAACTGACCGCCGTTGCCCACCGGGTCGTCGTTCTGTCCGACCGCCGGCATGTCAGCGAATTGAAGGGCGGCGAGGTGACGGCCGACAACATCATGCGGGCAATTGCGGATGCGGCCAGAACGGAGGCGGCATGATGGTGGCTGTGACAAGGCGCCTGAAAAGGCTTGCTCCCCAACTGATCGCCCTCATCGTCATTCTGGCAGCGATTACAATCGTTTCGCCGGGCTTCCTGCATGTTTCGTTCCAGAACGGCAGGCTTTACGGCAGTCTGATGGATATTCTCGTGCGTGCCGCACCCGTGGCGCTCCTGACCATTGGCATGACGCTGGTGATCGCTACCAAGGGCATCGATCTGTCGATCGGTGCTGTTATCGCCATTTGTGGCGCGGTGGCGGCAACACTCATCAGCAACGGCCATTCCATCCCAACCGTCATCGCCATCTCGCTTGCTGTCGGCATCGCCTGCGGCCTGTGGAACGGGGTGCTGGTCGCCCTTCTCGACATCCAGCCGATCATCGCCACGCTGATCCTGATGGTGGCGGGGCGCGGCATCGCCCAGCTCATCACCGAAGGTGTCATTCTCACCTTCAACGACGACAGCTTTTCGGCCATCGGCTCCGGCTCATTCGCAGGCATTCCCCTGCCCGTCATCATCTGGATGGCGGCGGCGCTGGTAATCGGCCTTCTGGTGCGCAAGAGCGCGCTCGGTTTTCTGATCGAGGCAACCGGCATCAATCGCCGCGCGGCGGCACTTGCCGGTGTGCGGGCACGGTTCCTCCTGTTTTTCGTCTACGCCGTTTCCGGTCTCTGCGCGGCCATCGCCGGCATGATCGTGACCGCCGACATTCGCGGCGCGGATGCCAACAATGCCGGGCTGTGGCTGGAACTGGACGCCATATTGGCGGTGGTGATCGGTGGTACATCGCTGAATGGCGGCCGCTTCTCCATCACCGCATCGCTGATCGGCGCGCTCATCATTCAGACCATCAATACCGGCATTCTGGTCTCCGGTTTCCCGCCGGAATTCAACCTCATCATCAAGGCTGGCATCATCATGGTGGTGCTCACGCTGCAATCGCCGGCAATCATGGCGGTTCTGGGCTTTGTCAAAACACCAAAGCCACACGCAAAACCGGCCACGCCTAACGGAATGACCAAGGAAGGTACCGCGCGATGATCCACAGCCGCAATCTTCCGTTCCTCACCACACTGACGATCTTCCTCATCGCCTATCTTCTGTGCGTGCTGCAATATCCGGCGATCCTGTCGACACGGGTGATCGGCAATCTATTGACCGACAATGCCTTTCTCGGCATCGCTGCCGTTGGCATGACTTTCGTGATCCTGTCGGGTGGCATCGATCTGTCCATCGGCTCCGTCATCGCCTTCACCAGCGTTTTCGTGGCTGTCATGGTCGGCACCTATAATATTCACCCGCTGCTGGCCTTCGCCATCGTGCTCGTGATCTCAACGCTGTTCGGCTGCCTGATGGGGGCGATGATACGCTTCCTGTCGATCCCGCCATTCGTGGTGACGTTGGCGGGTATGTTCCTGGCGCGTGGCGCGGCCTATCTGATCTCGACGCAATCCGTGCCGATCTCGCATCCCTTCATCGATGCGATACAGGGATTTTATTTCCGCTTTCCCGGCGGCGGCAGGCTGACAGCACTTGCTATTGTCATGCTTCTCGTCTTTGCCGCCGGCATGCTGATTGCCAGCCGCACCCGCTTCGGCGCGAATGTCTACGCACTTGGCGGTAACCCGCAATCGGCCGAACTGATGGGGGTGCCGATCGGTACAACGACAATCGGCATCTACGCACTTTCCGGGTTCCTGTCCGGCCTCGCCGGCATCGTCTACACGCTCTACACCTCATCGGGTTATTCGTTGGCGACGGTGGGCGTGGAGCTGGACGCTATTGCAGCTGTTGTCATTGGGGGAACGCTTCTGACGGGTGGAATGGGGCTGGTGGCGGGAACATTCGTCGGACTGCTGATCCAGGGGTTGATCCAGACCTACATCGTTTTTGACGGAACCCTGTCATCCTGGTGGACCAAAATCGTTATTGGCGTGCTGCTTTTTGTCTTCATCGTGTTGCAGCGCGCAATCATCTGGTATTCAAACAGGAGACTGGCCGGACCACATCCGGCATAACCAACACGGAGGCTTTATTGGGGCTGCTCGAAACGACGATAAGCGGGCGAAAACGCCGGAACAGCCACGCGCATGTGGTCTCCGAACTCGGCAGCGCCATCGTCTCGGGCAGGATTGCGGAAGGATCCCTGCTGCCTAACGATGCCGAACTGTCGCTCCGTTTCGGGGTCTCGCGCACTGTGTTGCGCGAGACGATGAAGACGCTGGCGGCCAAGCGGCTGGTCGAACCAAAGGCAAAGGTCGGCACCCGCGTTCTCGACCGTTCGAGCTGGAACTTCTTTGACCCGGATGTGCTGGGCTGGCGCTGCGAAGCCGGAATAGACCAGGAATTCGTGACACATCTGGCGGAAATCCGCCTCGCGCTCGAACCGGCGGCAGCGGCAGCTGCCGCGCTTCAGGCATCGAATGACGATATCGTTTCCCTTTATGTGATTGCCGCCAAGTTCGACAATCCGCAGCATACGCCGGAAACCATCGCCAAGGTCGATCTCGAATTCCACCTCGCCGTGGCGCACATGTCCGGCAATCCCTTCATGCGTTCGGCAAGCGGGCTGATCGAAGCCGCCCTTGCGATCTCATTCCAGCTTTCGTCCCCGGCCTCGTCGCCCGGAACCATCGCCGAGATCGCCACAAACCATCTGCGGATCGTGCACGCCATCGCCGCCCGTGATGCGGACGCCGCCGTGAAAGCCATGCGCCATGTAATCGAGGTCGGCAAGGACCGGACGCGAAAGGCAATCAAGACGCCTTGAAGGCGAAAAGCCTATCGACATCCCTTCTGTCACCCCGGGCCTGATGCCAGCATGACGGAGGCGGGGTTTGCTTTTCATCATAAATTCGGCCCCGCACGGATGCGGGCCCTTTTCCTTCCGGCAACTATCTTACCCCTGCGACGCTTCAATCTGCGGCACCACGCCACGGCGCGATGCCATGAGCGATGCGCCGAGGAGTGCTGCAATGCTGACGAAAACGAAGACCATGGTCGCACCCTGAAGGTCGATTAGCAGTCCGCCCAGAACAGCGCCGCTGGAAATGGCGATCTGGAAGGTGGTGAGCAGCAACGCGCCCGCACTTTCGGCCTCGTCTGAGGCGACGCGGGTGATGAAGCTCTGCACGCTGACAGGAAGCGCACCGAAGGCGAAACCCCAGGAGGCAATGGCAAAGCCAGCGACAACGGGAGATGCACCGGCAATCACCAGCACGGAAGCGGATGCGGCAATCAGGGTGGCAGCAAACGTCACGGCCCATGCCGTGTTCTTCTCGGCGAGGAAGCCGCCGAAGAGATTACCGAAAAAACCGCCCACGCCGTAAGCCAGAAGAACGAGCGAGATTGCTTCGACGCCAAGCTGCGGCACGTCTTCGAGGAAGGGGCGAACATAGGTGAAGCCGGCGAAGTGACCCGCGACGATGAATAGCGTCGTCAGAAGGCCGATCCTGACCTGCGGGCGCTGCAATAGCCGGAACATGGTGGACAGGCCGGGCGCACCGGCCGGCGGCAGCGAGGGAACGGTGAGCAACTGCACGACAAGTGCGATGACACCCAGCACGCCGGCGACGGCAAAGGCCGCACGCCAGCCAAGCGTCGCGCCGATCCACGCTCCGACAGGGGCTGCGCAAACGGTGGCAACCGAAACGCCGGTTAGGATGATGGCCATGGCGCGCGGCATCTTATCCAGCGGAACAAGCCTTAGCGCCAGCGCCGCCGACATGGCCCAAAAGCCGCCGAGGCCGATGCCGAGCAAAACGCGCGATGTAAACAGCATGAAAAGACCGTTGGCAAAAGCGGCCAATGTGCTGGAAATGATCAGCAACGTCGTGAGGCCAAGCAGGGTCCACCGGCGATCAATGCTGCGCGTGCCGATGACGACGCCGGGACCGGCAACCGCTGCGACCAGTGCCGTGACGGTGATGGATTGGCCGGCAATGCCGGAGCTGATGGAAAGATCGGTCGACAGTGGCGTCAGAAGGCTGACCGGCAGGAATTCCGCCGTTACCAGCCCGAAGACACCGAGCGAAAGCGAAACCACCGCCGCCCACTTCGCATCCGGCTCTTGTCTGTGTGGCGCATATTCAAGTTCGTTGATTGTTCGGTTATTCATGAAAATCTCCTGATGCGCATTCTGGGAACGAGCCCTGAAACGGAATGGCGAAACGATGAAGCCGGTGGGAGCCCGGTGCGTCGCCTCACAAATCGATGGTCGTAAGCTACGCGTGACAGCTCGGCGTTTCCATGCTAAAAAATCCGCATTCCTTAACCAAACGTCCGAATTTGTGAGTTGCCATGAATGATGCATTGACGGAAATGCTGCGTGGTCTGCGGCTTGACGGCGTGGAATATGGCCGCTGCCGCATGGCAACGCCCTGGGCGACGGCCTTTCCCGAGCAGGAGGCGGCGCGGTTTCATTTTATCGGCGTGGGCCAGGCAAAATTACGCAAACCTTCCGGAGAATGGCTGACGCTTACGTGCGGCGATGCAGTGCTTCTTCCCCGTGGCCACGCCCATGTGCTGGGCAGCGGCGAGGATGTGACACCCGCCCTCTTCGACCGGTTCGGTAAAAAGGAAGTATGTCAGGGCATTTTCGACATGGAATGTGCCGGTGCCGGCGGCGACACGGTAGCCTTTACCGCCTCGATGCGTTTCAACATGGATAATCTGCATCCGCTTTTGCAACTGATGCCGGATGTGATGCTGACCAGCGATCTCGCCAAAAGCGATCCGGCCATTCCGCATCTCCTGGAAGCCATGGCGCGCGAAGTGGAACTGAACCGTGTTGGTGCCGGTGGCATTCTGGCGCGGCTTGCCGATGTCTTGACGGCAACACTGATCCGCACATGGGTAGAATATGGTTGCGGCGATTCCAGCGGCTGGCTTGCCGCCGTGCGCAATCCCGAACTCGGACGGGTGCTTGCAGCGATCCACCTTACCCCCGAGAAAGACTGGAGCGTGGAAGAGCTTGCCTCCCTGATGGGTGCATCCCGCTCGAGTTTTGCAGAACGCTTCACCCGTGTGGTGGGTGAAAGCCCAGCCCGTTATGTCGTTCGCATACGCATGCATCAGGCGCGACTGTGGCTGCGCGAGGGTATGCGTGTCACGTTGGCGGCGGAAAAGCTCGGCTACGATTCCGAGGCATCCTTCAGCCGCGCCTTCAAACGCGTGATCGGCGCGCCGCCCAGCCAGTTCCGCAGGAAGGATACCTCTGGTCTGGAAGATGCGGCATAGAGCGCATCTTAGAGCACGTCCGGTTTAAACAGGAACTTTTGACGCGCTCTATCTCTTTGTTTTTACGCATTTTCTGGACGTAAAACCGCTACGCACTTTTACTGGAAATGCTCTAATGGAAATTGCGGGAAATGACCTTTATCCTCTCCATCTCATCTCCATCCTGGGTCGCAGGCGGTGGGCGTTTCCTGATGTTGCGATGATCGTCCGGCGGAATACCGTGGTGGAACTCGTCGCCGCGCCCATGCGGCAGAGGAAAGGGGTGGTTGCGCTCACCCACGCTTGCCAGCGCCTCTGACAGATCGGTCAGCCGGTGGGCGACCAGATGCACCACCTCGCCTTCCCGTTGGATCTTGCCGTAAATACCGACCATGCCGGCGGAAAGCACCACGCGCCGGTATTTTTCGAAGGTCTTGACCCACAGAACCGCATTGGCAATACCTGTCTCATCCTCCAGAGTCATGAAGATCACTCCCTTTGCCGAGCCTGGGCGCTGGCGCACCAGAACCAGCCCCGCCGTTTCCAGCCACGTGCCATCACGGACGCGCACCGCCTCCGCGCAGCTGACGATGCGCCGGCGGGAAAGATCGCGCCGCAGGAAGGACATGGGGTGTTCGCGCAGGGTCAGCCCCACATGGCCATAATCCTGCACCACCTCGCCGCCATCAGTCATGGGCCGCAGCGCGACGGAGGGTTCGGAAAGCTCATCCACCACAGCGTTTTCCCGACTGGCAGCGGCAGCAAAAAGCGGCAGCGGCTCATCCCGCAACGCCTTGATGGCCCACAGCGCCTCGCGTCTGGAAAGCGACAGCGACGGCAGAAAGGCATCGGCTTCGGCGAGACAGACTAGGGCAGCGGCGGGAACACCTGCCCTCCGCCAGAGATCGTCCACGGAAACTAAATCGCGATCCTGACGGCAGGCGACGATTTTTGCTGCATGATCGTTGGAAAGCCCCTTCACCATGCGCAGGCCAAGCCGCACGGCGTAGCGCTCTTTACCATTCGCATTCTTCTTGCCCGTGGGCTCCAGCGTGCAATCAAACCGGCTGTAGTTGACGCAAACCGGGCGCACCTCCACGCCATGGTCACGCGCATCACGCACAATCTGCGCCGGGGCGTAAAACCCCATGGGTTGCGAATTGAGAAGCGCCGTACAGAAAATATCGGGATGATGGCATTTCAGCCATGAGGAGGCATAGGCGATCAGCGCGAAGGAGGCCGCATGGCTTTCTGGAAAACCATAACTGCCGAACCCTTCCAGCTGCTTGAAGATGCGTTCGGCGAATTCTTGCTCATAACCACGATCCACCATGCCATCGATCATATCCTGGCGGAATTTGGAGATGGTGCCGACATTCTTGAAGGTCGCCATGGCGCGACGCAACTGATCCGCCTTACCAGGTGAAAAACCGGCGCATTCGATGGCGACGCGCATCGCCTGCTCCTGAAACAGCGGTACACCCAGCGTTTTGCCCAGCACGCCTCTCAGCTCCTCTTTGGGATAATGTTCTTCTTCTTTTTTGTCACGGCGACGAAGATAGGGGTGCACCATATCGCCCTGAATGGGACCGGGACGAACGATGGCGACCTGAATGACGAGATCGTAAAATATCTTTGGCTTCAACCGCGGCAGCATGGACATCTGCGCCCGGCTTTCAATCTGGAAGGTACCCAGCGTGTCGGCTTTCTGGATCATGGCATAGGTGGGGTTATCATCCTGTGGGACAGTGGCGAGATCGTATTTAACGCCCGTGCGCTCCTCCAACATGTTGAAACCGCGTCTCATGCAGGAGAGCATGCCGAGCGCCAGGCAATCCATCTTCATGAATTTGACGATATCTATGTCGTCTTTGTCCCATTCGATGATCTGCCGGTCGTCCATGGCGGCGGGTTCGATCGGCACCAACTCGTCCAGCCGGTCATGGGTCAGAACGAAGCCGCCCGGATGCTGGCTGTGATGGCGCGGCGTGCCGACAAGCTGGTTGGCCAGCTCGAAGGCGAGCTTCAGGCGGCGGTCCTCCATATTGAGGTTCAGTTCCTGCACCTGCTTTTCGCCCACCCCTTCGCTCCAGCGCCAGACCTGCGAGGACAGAAGTTTGGTCAAATCTTCCGGCAGGCCCAGAACCTTGCCGACATCGCGCAGCGCCCCGCGCCCGCGATAACGGGTGACGACCGAGCACAGCGCGGCCTTGTCGCGACCATAAGTGTTATAAACCCACTGGATGACCTCCTCGCGCCTTTGATGCTCAAAATCCACGTCGATATCAGGCGGCTCGCGCCGTTCTTCCGAAACGAAACGTTCGAACAGGAGATCAACCTTGAGAGGATCGATGGCGGTGATACCGAGCACATAACATACCACCGAATTGGCGGCTGAGCCGCGCCCCTGACAGAGAATATTTTCCCCCCGTGCAAATTGGACGATGGCATTTACCGTCAGAAAATAGGGTGCATATTCCAACCTGCCGATAAGCCCCAACTCATGATGCAGCGCCTTTTCGACCTTCTCCGGCAGACCATCCGGATAACGCCCCGGCGCCGCTTCCCAGACGAGCTTTTCCAACGCCTGTTGCGCCGTCAGCCCCGGCAGGCTGCGCTCTTCAGGATATTGATAGACCAGCTCCTTCAGCGAAAAGGTGCAACGCTTCGCGATTTCGAGGCTGCGGGCCAGTGCTTCCGGGTAGCGGGCAAACAGCCGGTGCATTTCCTGAGGCGGCTTCATATAGCGGTCGGCATGCCGCTCGCGCCGGAAACCCGCCTCGTCAATGGTGCAATTGTGCCGGATGCAGGTAACGACATCCTGCAGCATGCGACGCTCGGGCACATGAAACAGCACGTCATTGGTAACAACAGTCGGCACATCAGCGGCTGCAGCCATATTCGACAATTCGAAAAGCCGCATCTGGTCGTTGGGTCGTCTTCGCAGGCTCAGCGCCATATAGGCCCGGTCAGCAAAAGCGGCTTTCAACCGGCGCAGGCGAAGCGCGCAGAGATCGTCAGCCAGATCGGCGAGCAGCACCACGATAAGGCCTTCGCCATAAGCTACGAGATCGTCCCATGTGAGCCGACACTTACCCTTGCCACCCCTCTTCTTGCCGACGGAAAGCAGCCGACAAAGCCGGCCGTAAGCCGGGCGATCCATGGGATAGACAAGCACGGAAAGATCGTCATCCAGATCGAGCCGGCAGCCGATGACGAGCCGGATGCCATGATTATCGGCCGCTTCATAAGCGCGGGGAATGGCCGCAAGGCTATTGCGATCGACGATGCCGAGTGCCTCGATACCGAGATTTTTTGCCTGTTCGAACAGTTCATCACAGGAACTTGCACCGCGCAGGAAGGAGAAATGCGTGGTCACCTGAAGCTCGGCATAGCGCGGCGTGCTCATGCGAAGACCCCATGGATGAACCAGCCCTGCGAGCCCGTCTCGGTATGTTCGCCATCACCGGAGCGGAAAATCCAGAAGCGCTCGCCGCTTTCGTTTTCGACAGTGAAATAATCGCGCACGGCGGCCTTTTCGCGGTCGCGTTTCCACCATTCGCCAAACACCCGTTCCGGCCCATCAGCGCGCCGCACATTATGGCGCACGCCTTTCCAGATGAAATAACGCGGCGGATGATCCGGAAGCAGCGCCAGAGTTTCGATGGGTTCCGGCCTTGCAAAAAGCCTGACCGGGCGCGGCCAGTGGCAAGGCCAGCCGAGCGTATCCTCAGGTGCCAGCGCCGCAACGCTGGCAAGAGAACGTTCCGGCACGTCGCTTGCCACCGCCGCATAACGATAGACCCTGTGGCCGCGATTGAGGATGACATCGACCGTATCGGCGATTTCCGCACGCCCTTCCTCCAGAAGCGAGGACCGGGCCTGCGCGGCGACAAGCGGCTCGGCATGGGTGGCGGTCAGCACCATCATCTCAATGCCGAAACCGGGATCGATGGTATCGATACGGTCGGTCAGAAGCCGGACAAGCTGTTTGACATCACGCACCGGTCTGGAGGTGCCGGCCCGCACGGCCTGCAAGCCGCTATCCACCCGGTGCAGCACCAGATCGACGCGACGTGCGCCAAGGCCGCGCTTTTCCAGCGAGACGCAAAGCTCAGCAACCAGCTTTTGCACATAGCGGGCAATTGTCTCCGCCGCCGCGATCGGCTCGGGAAAGGCGAGGCGCACCTCCACCAGTTCGGCAATGCGCACCGGCTCGATAGGTTCGCCAGTCTCGCCGAAAGCCTGGGTAAGCCGCCTGACCACTTCCGGGCCGAAACGCAGGGTCAGCGGCGCCCGTGGAGCCTCGGCAAGTTCGCCTATGGTGCGAAAACCGAGCACCTTCAATCCGGAAACGATACGCTCCTCCAGCCTGAGCGCCGCCAGCGGCAGCCCGCTGATCGCCGCCCGCTGCCCTCCCGGCGATACGATGCTGATCTCCTTACGGCCAAACCGGGCAAGCGCATGGGCCGCCCCCCAGCTATCGGCAATGGCAGCGCGGGCGGCGAAGCCTGCGGCATGCAGGCGGTTCACCATGCCGCTCAACATCAGCGTCTCATTGCCGTGCAGATGGTCCGCACCTGCCGTATCCAGCACCAGCCCATCAGGCGGATCTGCGGCGACGATCGGGGCATAGATACGCAGGAAATGAAAAGCGAGTTGTTGCAGGGCGCGGGCATCCGCCGCCGCATCCAGATCTTCGACAACGAGACCCGGCACCAAAGCCTGCGCCTTGCTGACGGGTGTACCGGGCCGGATGCCCGCCGCCTTTGCTGCCTTGTTCAGCGCCAGCACCAGGCGGCGGCTGCCCTGACGGCCGATCATGACCAGCGGCTTTTCAACCGGCGGCGCGTTCTGCCCCGAAAGACGCCGGTAGCGATCCGTCGACCATGTCGGCAGGTAAAGCGAGACGACCCTTTGCATCACAGGCTTCCACTTCAAATGCAGCGCTTTCGCCGCCGCGACATCGCAAAAGTTCCAGAAACCAGCGTGGCCTGCCCACCCCCGGTACCGGCAGGGGCGAAGATGGCCGGACAGAGACACGCCAGCGGGTTACAGCGGCCGTCGGCTCGCCAAACAACGCCGCATCGGCCGGGCGCCGGAAGCGGCGAATGGCGATGCCAGTGACACCAGAGGTTTCCGCCGCCAGTTGCAACCGTCGCGAGGCATTCATCGGCAACTTCGCAAGCTCGCCCATCACGGCGCCAAAACCGTTGCAGCGCAAGCCTTCCTCGAAACAGTCGAGCACGCCTTTCTCATCGCGGCATTCGACGATGATGACGCGGTTCTGCGACAGGCCCGCCTGCGTCAATCCCGGCATGAACAGATCCCTGCGAGTAACACACCATAACACCTTGCCGGACAGCCTTGCTGCCACACCGGCCGCAAAAAGCGCCGCTGCCGCACCATCGGCGGCGCCATTGCCGCCGCCGCTCACCTCATGCAGGCAACCGAGCTTCAGCCCGCCTCCAGGCAAATGGTGATCGATGGCATCCACGCCGAAAGGCAAGGCCTCGTGCAGGCGGTGAGGACCGCCACCGATCCTTTCCAGCCTTTCACGCAGCTCTTCGACAACGAGCAACTGTTCCGCGCGCTTTTGCATGGCATGACAGGTTTCAATTCCGGTTTTTCAGTTTTATTGTTCCTGTTTTGTTCTTATTTCAGCAAAGAGTCAAGCAATGCTGTGCGGCTCTTCAACAGGTTTGCGCGGGAAGAGAGGGATTATGGCCTTGCGGCCATGTGTACCACCGTTAAAACGGATTATCCGGTCGGCCTCTCCCTTTTTGCGGATAATTGACGCGCCGGACATCAGGGTTTGGAGGAAACCGCCGATGATCGCCAGCATTCTGATTGCCGTGGTTGCGGCCATCCATGTTTACATCACCATTCTGGAAATGCTGCTGTGGGAAAAGCCGGCCGGCCGCAAGGCCTTCGGCCTCTCTGCGGATTTTGCGCGACAGACGAAGGCGCTTGCCGCCAATCAGGGGCTTTACAATGGTTTTCTGGCAGCCGGATTGATCTATGGGCTCACGCAGGGCGATGAAGGACTGAGTTTCAAGGT
This sequence comes from Rhizobium sp. AN68, assembly GCF_030758035.1. Taxonomy (NCBI): domain Bacteria; kingdom Pseudomonadati; phylum Pseudomonadota; class Alphaproteobacteria; order Hyphomicrobiales; family Rhizobiaceae; genus Rhizobium; species Rhizobium sp. AN68. The sequence continues at coordinate 404,753 of NZ_JARWMI010000002.1, forward strand.
CTTCTTCCTCACCTGTGTCCTGATAGCCGGCATTTTCGGCGCCATTACCGCAAATATGAAAATCCTGTTCATTCAGGCTTTGCCGGCATTGTTTGCGCTCGGCTTCCTCTGGATCGGAGTATGAACCTATGACCGCATGGAACGACCTCCGCGCAAAAGACGCTCTCAACCGCATATTTATGGCGGCAGTGGCGAGTGCAGATCCCGCAAAGGTGCTGCAACATCATCTTCCTTCCCCGCCCAAGGGCAGGTGCGTGGTGGTAGGCGCGGGCAAGGCCTCGGCTGCCATGGCCGCAGCGCTTGATAAGGCCTGGGCGGATGTGAACCTCTCCGGTATCGTCGTAACTCGTTACGGTCATGCCGTTCCAGCCGGGTGCATCGAAATCATCGAGGCCTCCCATCCCGTGCCCGACGACATGAGTGCGGAAGCGGCAAGACGCATTCTTGCCGCCGTTGAAGGGCTGACCGCAGACGACATGGTGATCGCGCTAATTTCCGGCGGCGGTTCGGCGCTGATGGTCGCACCCGCCGAAGGCATGACGCTTGCGGACAAGATGGCCGTCAACCGCGCACTTCTTGCCAGCGGTGCGACGATTTCCGAGATGAATGCCGTGCGCAAGCACCTCTCCCGCATCAAGGGCGGACGACTGGCGCTGGCCGCCAAACCGGCCAGAGTGGTTTCGCTGTTGATTTCAGACGTACCGGGCGACGATCCCTCCGAAATCGCTTCCGGCCCCACGGTTGCCGATCCGAGCGATATCAACAATGTGCGGGAAATCGTCTCCCGTTATGCGCTCGATCTTCCCGAGAATGTGCGCAAAGTGCTGGAAAAGGGCGAGGAAACGCCGAAGGCAGGCGATATAGAAGAGGACATCAGGCTGATCGCGACACCCTCGCTCGCCCTACAGGCGGCGGCGGACGAGGCGGTGAAGCTTGGCCTTACGCCGCTCATCCTCGGGGATCTGCTGGAGGGCGAGTCAAAGGATGTCGGCGCGGTGATGGCGGGTATCGCCCTCTCCGCCAGCCGCAAGGGCCTGCCAGTCAAAGGCCCGGCCGTGCTGCTTTCCGGCGGAGAAACCACGGTGACGATCGGCAAAGGGCTGGCCGGCAAGGGTGGGCGCAACACGGAATTTCTGCTGAGCCTTGCGCTGACGCTGAAGGGTGCAGGCGGTATCTGGGCCATCGCCGGCGATAGCGACGGCATAGACGGCGTTGAGGATGCGGCAGGCGCACTGGTGACGCCCGATACGCTTGCGCGTATGCGCAACGCCGGTGCCGATCCGCGCCAGTCGCTGGTGGGACACGACAGCTACACCGCCTTCAAGGCGGTTGGCGACCTTGTCGTGACCGGTCCGACGCTGACGAATGTGAATGATATCAGGGCGATTTTGATCGGGTGAAAGCGGGAGAGCTCGAGCCTGTTATGGCCCTGCGGTGCGCATCGTTGAAGGTGGCTGTTTTGACTATACCGTCGGACAGGTATAATCTGGTGGCCTGTCTTTTGGAGCCTCAGCCATGCGTTTTGGAGTGCTCGTAATTGGTCTAGCCCTGGCCCTGATCCCCACCTTGGCGGATGCCCACAATTGCAAATGCCGAAATCGCGGTGTCATGTTCGAACTCGGCCAGACATCCTGCCTGAGGGTCGATGGCGGCTCCTATCTCGCGCGCTGCGAAATGAAACTCAACGTCTCGTCCTGGACGAAAATACAGGACGGTTGCCCCGTGACGGAAAGGGCGCTGCAGCAGATGACACACGTAAATTGATCACGTCTTCAGGTGTGTCGTGAGGGGAAAGCAGGCAGAGATACGCCGAGAGCTTGCCCCCTCATCCGGCCCTTCTCCCCCGCAGGGAGAAGAAATACGCCGCGACGCCATGTCGATCTTACAGCTTCACCCAGCCGCCATTCTTCTTGCCGGATTCGATGCAGGCGGTGACAAAAGCGACGCCTTTGACACCGTCATCGACGGTCGGATAGGTGACCGCCTTGTCTAGCTTCGAACCGGTGCGGCGGGCTTCGATGGCGTGGGCCGCTTCGGTATAGATGGTCGCGAAGGCTTCGAGATATCCTTCCGGATGGCCCGAGGGAATGCGCGTGACGCGTGCGGCCGCGGCACCGGCGCCAGCACCGCCGCGGGTGATGAGTTGTTTCGGCTCGCCAAGCTTCGTGAACCAGAGATAGTTCGGATCAGCCTGCGTCCACTCGATGCCTGCCTTGTCGCCGTAAACGCGGACCTTCAGCCCGTTTTCATGCCCGACAGCCACCTGGCTGCACCAAAGCAGGCCCTTGGCTGGTTGCTTGCCGTCCTTTGGCTTGAAGCGCAGCATCACATGCGCATTGTCGTCCAGACGGCGACCCTCCACGAAGGTATGTACATCCGCTGCCAGTTCATCGGCTTCCAGACCGGAAATGAAGCAGCCGAGATTATAGGCATGGGTGCCGATATCCCCTGTGGAGCCGCCGACACCGGATTGCGCCGGATCGGTGCGCCAGACGGCCTGTTTCGCACCGGTCTGCTCCAACGGCTCAGCCAGCCAATCCTGGGGATATTCCATCTGCACCAGACGGATGTTCCCGAGCGCACCGGTTTCCACCAGTTCACGCGCATGCCGCACCATAGGATAACCGGTGTAGTTATGGGTGAGGATGAACAGCGCGTCCGCCTTGTCCGCCACGTCCTTCAGCTTTTTGGCATCCTCCAGATTGGAGGTCAGCGGCTTGTCGCAGATGACATGGATGCCGCGTTCCAGAAACGCCTTCGCCGCAGGATAATGTACGTGGTTGGGCGTGACGATCGCTACCGCCTCGATACCATCCTCGCGAAGCGCTTCCTTCTCGGCCATTTCTTCGAATGACCCATAGCAACGCTCTGGAGCAAGCCCGAGTTCGCGGCCGGAGGCGAGGGATTTTTCCGGTGTCGAGGACAAGGCCCCGGCCACGAGATCGAAGCGGTTGTCGAGCCGCGCGGCCATGCGATGAACGCCGCCGATAAATGCACCCGAACCGCCACCCACCATGCCCAGGCGAATCCGCGTGTTCGCCTTGTCGGTTGTCTTTCCTTCAATAGCCATAATGTCTCCTCGGCATTTTCTAAGCGCATTCCCACACGGAAGACGGCTTCACACTTTTCCTGGAAATGCTTTTAAAGCCCAAGCATGCGCCGGTTGGCCGCATCATCGGTGCCGGCAGATGCGAAATCATCAAAGGCTTTTTCCGTGACGCGGATGATATGGTGCTTGACGAACTCGGCCCCTTCCCGGGCACCGTCTTCAGGATGTTTCAGCGCGCATTCCCATTCAACCACTGCCCATCCGTCGAAATCATTGGCAGCCATTTTCGAGAAGACCGCACCGAAATCCACCTGCCCGTCACCCAGCGAGCGGAAGCGGCCCGCACGGTTGACCCAACCCTGATAACCGCCATACACGCCTTGGCGGCCGGTCGGATTGAACTCAGCGTCCTTGACGTGGAACATCTTGATACGGTCTTTGTAGATGTCGATATTGTCAAGATAATCAAGGCATTGCAGCACATAATGCGACGGGTCGTAGAGCATGTTGGCGCGCTTGTGGTTCTTCACACGCTCCAGGAACATCTCGAAAGTCACGCCATCATGCAGATCTTCGCCGGGATGGATTTCGTAGCAGACATCCACGCCCTGCTCATCGGCGTAATCGAGGATCGGCGTCCAGCGTCTTGCCAGCTCGTCAAAGGCGGTTTCCACCAGACCGGCCGGGCGCTGCGGCCACGGATAGATGAAGGGCCAGGCAAGAGCACCCGAAAAGGTCGCATGTGCGTTGATGCCGAGATTTCTCGAAGCCTTCAGGGCAAGCTTCACCTGTTCCACCGCCCATTGCTGGCGAGCCTTCGGATTGCCGCGCACTTCAGGTGCTGCAAAACCATCGAAGGCCTCGTCATAGGCGGGGTGAACGGCAACCAGCTGGCCCTGCAAATGGGTGGAAAGCTCGGTTACCTCGACGCCGTTCTGGCGGGCGACACCCGCAAATTCATCGCAATAATCCTTGGATTCCGCAGCCTTTTTCAGATCGATCAACTGCCCGGCCCAGGTGGGAACCTGCACGCCGGCATAACCCTTTTCTGCCGCCCATTTGGTAATGCCGTCCCATGTATTGAAAGGCGCAGCATCACCGGCAAACTGACCGAGAAAAAGACCCGGTCCCTTGATCGTTTTCATAAAAATCTCCTCCTGTATCGATACAGTTCAGCGGTAAAACCGCTTTGGCTCCCAATTTGCCAAGCTAACCGCTCATAATTTTCAGACAAGCCCCAAATGCCGGGGAGCGAGAGAATTTCGTTATTCCACTAAAAAACGAAACACGTCTAAAGCGCCAGACCGCTTGCCCTGTCGAACACATGCACACGCTCGTGATGCACGGTGGCGGCAAAGGGGGTGTTGACCTTGACCAGTTGCTCGCCATCCACCACCGCCGTAACCTGATCGCCCGCCAGTTCGAAGACCACATGCGTCTGCGCGCCTGTCGGCTCGACCAACACCGTCCTGCCGGACAGCGAAATATCGCCGCCGACGGTCGAACCGATATGTTCCGGTCTCAACCCAATCGTCACCGACTGGCCGCGCTTGACATTTCTTGAGGCGGCAATGCGGATCGCCGTACCGTCCTTCAGCCGGGCGGCAGGTTGATCGCCCTCGCCGTCGACCACGCCTTCGATGAGGTTCATGGCCGGCGAGCCGATGAAGGCGGCAACGAAGAGATTAGCAGGTGTCTTGTAAAGTTCGAGCGGCGTGCCCTGCTGCTCGATACGGCCGTGATTGAGCACCACCACCCGGTCGGCCAGCGTCATTGCCTCGATCTGATCATGGGTGACGTAGATGGAGGTCGTACCTACTTTCTGATGCAGAGCCTTGATTTCGCTACGCATCTGCACGCGCAGCTTGGCATCCAGATTGGACAGCGGCTCATCGAACAGGAAGACGGCCGGGTTGCGCACCACGGCGCGGCCCATGGCGACGCGCTGGCGCTGGCCACCAGAAAGCTGCGAGGGCTTGCGGTCCAGAAGCTTGCCGAGATCGAGCATGCGTGCGGCTTCCGCCACGCGCTCATCGATGACGTTTTTCGGCTGCCCGGCAAGCTTCAGGTTGAAGCCCATGTTTTCGGCGACCGTCATATGCGGATAAAGCGCATAGGATTGGAATACCATGGCGATATTGCGCTCGCGCGGCGTCATGGAATTGACGACGGTGCCGCCAATGAGGATATCCCCATCGGTGATTTCCTCCAGCCCGGCGATCATGCGCAGCAGGGTAGATTTGCCGCAGCCCGAAGGCCCGACCAGCGCAATGAATTCGCCATCGGTTATATCGAGCGAGATGCCGTGAATGACATCGAGCGAGGCATAGGACTTGCGGATATCCCTAAGTTCGACGGAAGCCATGTTTTGCTCCTTTCAAGTCACGATTTGACGGCACCGGCCGTCAGGCCCGCGATGATGTGTTTCTGTGCGAGGAAGAAGACGATGACGGTCGGCAGGATCGTCAGCGTGATGAAGGCGAGCACGAGCTGCCATTCCGTGCCGAATTCGCCGCGATAGACCATGATGCCGAGTGGCCAGGGATATTTCGATTCCGAGTTCAGCATGATCAGCGGCAGAATGTAGCTGTTCCAGCTGCCGACGAAGGAAACGATCCCCACCGTCGCCACGATGGGTCGTGAGAGCGGCATCGAAATGTGCCAGAAGAAGCGCAGATAGCCGCAACCATCCACAAAAGCGGCCTGAAACAACTCTTCCGGCAGATTGCGGAAGTAATTGCGAAACAGAAGGATGCTCATGCCGAGCCCAAAAGCCACCTGCGGCAGAACCACGCCCCAATAGGTATCGAGCAGACCGAGATCGCGGATGCGGATGAACAGCGGCAGGATGGCGGTCGCCGCCGGGAACATCAGTCCCAGCAGGAAGTAATTCAGCAGGAAAGAAGAGCCGAAGAACTTCACATGCGCAAAGGTGAAGGCGGCCATGGCCGAGACGGTCAGCGTCAAAAAGACCGTCAACAGCGCAATCACCAGCGAATTGAATATCTGGAGCCAGTAGCGTTTGCCAAAGAGGATATCGCCGTAATTGGCCCATTGCCACTCGGCTGGCAGGCCGAACGGGTTGACGCGGAGATCCCCCAGCGTCTTGAAGCCGCCAAGCGCCGTCGTCAGAAGCGGGATGAGCACGATGGCCGCGATCAGGCTCAGCGATATATAAAGATAGAGCTTTGTTTGCAGCGGCATGCGGACGGAAGTGGATGGTTCAGTCATGGCGCATGAAAATCCTTTTGTAACCGAAGGCGAGCGTCACGCAGATAACGAAGAGAACGACACCCACCGCGCTGCCAAGCCCCACCTGCATGCGCATGACGCCGTAGGTGTAGAGAAAGGTGACCATGGTTTGCGTGGAGTTGGACGGACCGCCGCCGGTGAGCGGCATGATCATGTCGAACAGCTGTAGCGAGCCGATCACCGCAAAAAAGACGGACAGGCGCACCGTTGAGCCGAGCATTGGCAAGGTGACGTATCGAAACTTCTGCCAGCCGGAGGCGCCGTCGATTTCGGCAGCTTCCAGCACGTTCTTGTCGACGGATTGAAGGCCGGCGATGAACAACATCATGTGGAAACCGAAATACTTCCAGACGATGACGCCAAGCACGGCGTAGATCGCCACATCCTTGTCGGCCAGCACGTAAGGATTGGCGAACCCGAAGAAATTGGAGATGGCAGCGAAAAGGCCGTAATCGCCATCATAAACGAAGCGCCAGATCAGGCCGGCCGCGACATCCGCAAGGACATAGGGCAGGAAGAAAACTAGCCGAAAGGCAACGACGCCCGGAAGGCGGTGCGCCAGCATCATGGCAAGCCAGATCGCCAGCGGGATCTGGATCAGCACGGAAATCAGGATGATGAGGCCGTTATTGAGCAGAGCCTGCGAAAAGGCGGCATTGCCGAACAGGACCTGGAAATTCTTCAAGCCCACGAAATCGGTCGGCGTGCCGTAACCGTTCCAGCGGTAAAGGCTGTACCATGCCGCCTCGCCCATGGGCAGGATGACGAACAGGGTAAAGAGCAGCAATGCGGGCGGAAGGAAGACCAGCAGGGTCAGTGCTCGGTCATGCGCGACCGAGCTTTGCTTGCGCTTCGTCTTCGACGCGCCACGCGCCGGTATGGACGCAGAAGTCATGGAAATATCCGTCATCTCTATCCGCTTTCATTCAGGCAGATACTGCGGCGCCGCGTCCCGCGCGGCGCCGTCATGGAACCGAAATCAGCGAAGCTCGAAAGCATCCTGAATTTGCTTGGCACCCTCTTCGGCGCTCATCTGGCCGGAAACGATTTCGACGGAGACATCGTTGACCACGCGGCCAACGGCAGCGCCCAGTGTCTGGTCGAAGAAGTTCTGGTGCCAGGTAGAGCTTGCAAGCTGCTTGGCCGAATCCGCCAGCAGCGGGTTCTTGACCGCTCCATCCGCACCCGTCGCAACCGGCAGGATCATGCCCGCAGCCGCCATCTTCTCTTCACTTTCCTTGCTGGTCAGGAAGGCCGCGAAATCGATCGCTTCCATGGAAGCGTTTTTCGTGACTGCCCAACCATTCAGACCGCCCAGCGTGTCGGTGACTTTGCCAGCACCACCTTCGACGGCGGGAAAGGCGAAGCGACCGATATTGTCTGCCGCAAGGCCTTTGCCGTCACCGGCATTCTTGCGCTGGTTGGCTTCAGTATTGTCAAAGCCGAGGATCATCGCGGCCTTGCCATCACCGAAGACGCCGAGCGCCTGGGGCCAGGTGGAGCCGAGATAGCCGGGCTGGAAGGGTTCGAGCTTGCCGAACTCGGCCAGTTGCTCGCCCGCCTTGATGATGGAGGGATCCATGAAGCCTTCACCCTCGCCCTTGCGGGCGGCGTCGAACACGGTCTGCCCGCCATTGCGCATGACGAGATAGCTCCAGTAGAAATGGATCGGCCATTTTTCACCGCCACCACCGGCAATCGGAACGATACCGGCTGCCTTGATTTTCTTGACGGTGGCGCCGAGATCGTCCCAGGTCTTGATGTCTTCCGCCTTTACGCCCGCCTTGGCGAACAGCTCCTTGTTATAAAAGAAACTGACGAGGCTGACGCGGTAAGGCACGGCCCAGACCTTGCCGTCAAACGACAGACCATCGATTGCGGCCGCGCTATAGGCTTGGCGCAGCTTGCCACCATCGGCGTCGAAAACTTCCGTCAGGTCCTTCAGCGCACCGGTTTTGGACTGTTCTTCAAGAACACCGCCACCCCAGCTATAAAAGAAATCGGGAACGTCGTTGGACTGCAGCAGGGTAGGCAATTTTGCCTTGAACGCCTCGTTTTCCAGAAACTGCAGTTGCACGTCCACGTCAGGATGTTTGGCCTCATATTCCTTGGCAATCTCCTCCCAGACGGCCACGGATTTCGGGTCCAGCTCCACATGCATCCATTTAACGACCGTTGCGGCCGAGGCGCTTGCGGCGCCGAGCATGAGAGCAATGCTTGTCGTTGTGGCAAAGCCTATCAGCCTGCCGCCCAGGCTTGCGCCTGCGTGCCTAATCGTCATGATCGTGATCCTCCCTCGGGGATTTCCTCATTTATTCCCCAATGCGGATTAATTCACCTTAGCACTCGCTCATTGTCAAGGCGCCATGCCGATTTTTTGAGCGAACGACTTGACACACCCCTCCCTGACACCGTTATTTAATCCGCAATCCGACATAAATTGGTTTTCGAACCGGCATTGATCGCAGCAGGACCCCATGAAGACCGCAGACCCAGAACTGATGCGCGCGATCAACCGGCTAAGCGTGCTGGACAGCATCCGCCGCTACGGACCGATCTCCCGGGTGGAAATCAGCGAAAGAACGCAGCTTTCCACCACCACCGTATCGGCGATCACCGCATCGCTGCTCGATGACGGGCTTATCCTTACCCGCCATATCGGCGATATCCGCACGGAGGGCGCACGCGGCAGGCCGCGGGTGATGCTGGAGCTGAACCCGGATGCGGCCCGCGTGGTGGGCGCCAAGATTGCGGCAAGCCGCATGGTCTTCGTCGTCACCGATTTTTGCGGCAACGTGCTGTCCACTCTCGCCCTGCCGATCCGTGTAGACCGCCAACCGATCGGCGTCATTGCCGATCTGGTGGAAGACGGGGTGCGGCGTTGCGTGGTCGATGCCGGACTGTCGCTGGAAGATGTGGACATGGTCTGCCTTGGCCTGCCAGGCGTCATCGAACATCGCACCGGCAGGATCCGCAGCAGCCCTATCCTGCGGGAAGTAAACGTCGATTTTGCCGAGGAAATGACCTCACGACTGAATTCCCCCACCATCATCGAAAGCGACGCCCACGCCATCACGCTTGCCCATCACTGGTTCGGCCATGCGCGCGATCTGGAGGACATGGTGCTGATCTCGCTCGAGCAGACACTCGGGCTTGGCGTGATGCATCAGAACCAGCTGTTTCGTGGTGCAGGCGGCCTCAGCCACAATCTCGGCGACCTCGTGATCGGCCTTGCCAGTGAAGGAACCGTGCGGCTGGCGAGCCAGGCGGGCGAGAACGCCATTCTCGGTTCCCGCCCGGTGGACGGGCGTTTTGCAGAAGCTATCCGGCTTGGTCGCGGCATGCAGCATGCCCATGCACTGATTGCGGCGGAAGACAACGATCTTATTGCGGCAGCCTTGCGCGCCGGTGCAGCCCTTGGCCTGACGCTTGCCAATATCGTCACGCTGTTTGCGCCGCCACGGGTCATCATCACCGGCTCCAGTCTCGAGCTCGGCGAACCCTTCATTACCAGCATCCGCGACAGTTACAACGCCGCCGTGCCGCCATCGCTGGCAGGCGTCGCAGAGCTGGTTTTCGACGTTGCAAGCGACGAACTGTGGGCGCAGGGGGCGGCAGCTGTCGCACTTTACGAGCTTTACGAATCGCCATGGAACACCACAGGGCCGGCGCTCTAGCCGGCAAGGTTGAGAGTGGGCTTAGGCATTTCTGATTTACGGGAGGAAATCACATGAACAAGGTCGGCATCGGCATCATCGGCTGCGGCAACATCTCCAGCGCCTATCTCAAGGCGATGGCGTCGTTTCCCATTCTCGACATTCGCGGACTGGCGGATATGAACGAGGACGCAGCAAAAGCGCGGGCAGACGAGTTCGGCCTTCAGGCAAGAAGTATCGACGAACTTCTGTCTGACCCCTCCGTGGAAATCATCGTCAACCTGACGATTCCCAAGGCGCATGTGGAGGTGGGCCTGCGCGCACTTGAGGCGGGAAAACATGCCTATTCGGAAAAGCCGCTCGGCATCAATTTCGCGGAGGGTAAACGGCTTGCGGACGCGGCAAAGGCAAAGGGCCTGCGCATCGGTTCGGCACCGGACACTTTCCTCGGCGGCGGGCACCAGACCGCGCGCCGCCTGATAGACGAAGGCGTGCTCGGCCAGCCGGTTGGCGGAACGGCTACCTTCATGTGCCCCGGCCATGAGCGCTGGCATCCCAACCCCGCCTTTTATTACGAAGTCGGCGGCGGGCCGATGCTGGATATGGGACCCTATTACATCACCGATCTCGTCAACCTGTTCGGCCCGGTCGCCAAGGTGGCAGGTTTCGCCATCGCGCCGCGCAACGAACGCCTCATCACCAGCGAACCTAAGAATGGCGAGAAAATCCCAGTTCATGTCGCCACCCATGTTTCCGGCGTGCTGGCATTCAAGAACGGCGCGGTGGTGCAGGTGGGCATGAGCTTCGATGTGGCTGGCCACAAACATGTACCGCTGGAAATCTACGGAACGGAAGGCACATTGATCGTGCCCGACCCCAATCATTTCGGCGGTGAGGTGCAATTGCTGAAAAAGGGCGGCCAGTTCGAGCCGCAGGCACTGTCTTCGCCCTATGCTGACGGCAACTACCGCTCGATCGGCGTGGCCGACATGGCCCATGCGATACGCGAAAACCGCCCGCACCGCGCCAATGGCGATCTTGCCTTGCACGTGCTGGAGGTCATGGAGGCCTTCCAGACGGCATCGGACAGCGGCACCACCGTTTCCATCACCACCGAGGTGGAGCGCCCTGCTCCCCTTGAAACTTCGCTGGTCGACGGCCAGCTCGGCAAATAATCCCGAGGAGGAAATAAATGCGCGAAGCACTCATCGTCTGGGGCGGCTGGAGCGGCCACGAGCCGCAGGAATGCGCCACAATCGTCAAGGATATTCTGGAAGAGGATGGTTTCAAGGTATATGTCGAACACAGCACGGAGGCGTTCGCCGATCCGTCCGTGCATGATCTGAGCCTTGTCGTGCCGATCGTGACAATGTCGAAGATCGAGAAGGAAGAGATCAAGAATCTCACCGCTGCCGTCGAAAACGGCGTCGGCATTGCCGGCTTTCACGGTGGTGCAGGCGACAGTTTCCGCGACTGCGTCGAATACCAGTTCATGATCGGCGGCCAGTGGGTCGCCCATCCCGGCAATATCATCGACTATCACGTCAACATCACCCGCCCCGACGACCCGCTGATGGAGGGAATTTCCGATTTCCCCTACACATCGGAGCAATACTACATGCATGTCGATCCATCCAACGAGGTGCTGGCGACGACAAAATTCACCGGCGACCACGCCTGGTGGATCGACGGTGTAGTGATGCCGGTGGTCTGGAAACGCAAATACGGCAAGGGCCGCGTCTTCTATTCGGCGCTTGGCCATCAGGCCAAGGAGTTTTCCGTGCCGCAGATGAAGACCATGTTCCGCCGCGGCGCCAACTGGGCGGCACGTTAAAGCGTGCATTGAGAGGCGGCCAAACAAGGCCGCCTTTTCCCTATCATCAACCCCGGATAATTTCTTCTGCAGCCATCGCCACACCCAGAACGTGGTCGTCCGTGCCGTGCAGGCCTGATAGCAGCAGGCCAACGGGCATGCCCGCCTCGCCCGTGCCGCAGGGAATGGAAACGCCGCAGAGATCGAAGAAGTTGCCGATCTGGGTGTTGCGCAGGGTCTTGGCATTCATGGCAAAGAAGGTCTCATCATTCTCCACAAGCGGTGCGACCTTGGCCGCGACATGAGGCAATGTCGGCGATATCAGCAGCTCATTCTTGCCAGTCATGCCCGAAAAAGCCGCCGTCATGCGTTCGCGCGCCTCGATAATGGCGATGTAATCCGGCATGGAGATATTCGCGCCCAGTCTTGCTCGCGCAACCACGCGCGGGTCCATGCGAGCCGCATCAGCACCTTCCAGCCGCGCCTTGTGCAGGGCGAAGGCTTCCGCCGTTACCAGCGCACCCTTTTCCTTGATAAGATCGAATAATTGCGAAAAGACCGGAAATGCCTGCCGCCGTACAGAAGCGCCGGCCCGGGAAAGCCGTTCCACCGCCTGCTCAAAAGCGACCGCGACGCCCTCCTCGATGCCATCGAAAAACACTGTTTCCGGCACGACGAGCGACAAGCCGGACAGAGGTGCGCGCGCCGCATCAACAGCCGCCTTGCCACGCATGGCGGCATCTACCCACACGGCGTCCTGCACAGTGCGAGTGAGCGGGCCGAGCAGAATCGAGACTTTTAGCCAGCGGATAGACGCCGCGCATCGAGTAACGGCCGCGGCTCGCCTTGTACCCCACCACACCGTTGAAGGCGGCGGGAATGCGCACCGATCCGCCGGTATCCGTACCGATTGCCACCGGCACCAGGCCGGCCGCAACCGCGACACCCGCGCCGGAAGAAGAGCCGCCCGGCAGCCGGTGGACATCCTTGGAGGCGGGATTGCGCGGGGTTCCGTAATGCGGGTTGATGCCAAGGCCGGAAAACGCGAACTCGCTCATATTGGTACGGCCGATGCAGACCATCCCGGCGTCCTTCAGCGCGCTCACCACATCCGCGTCACGGGACGCAGGCGCATCATTCGAAAGCACCGTCGATCCAGCCGTGGTCACAGTGCCTTCGAGATCGAAAAGGTCCTTCCAGGCCACTGGAATGCCGTCGAGCACGCCGCAGGATCGACCCTCGCGAATGCGTTTCAAGGCGCCTTCCGCCTCCGCCATGGCCCGCTCCGCCGTCAAGCCGACAAAGATCGCCCGGTCTTCCGATTTCCCGATTGCATCAAGGGTCTCTTCCGCCAAGGCGCGCGGATCAAGATGGCCGCTCTGGATGAGAATGGAAAGCTGCGCGATGTTTTTGCCCTTGTGAGCCATGATATGTTCCCTGAAACCGGCATGTTACGCACAACATGCCGTTTATCGGCAGCTTGGCAAGGTCAATCGCGGTACCCTTGCAACCATAAAGCCCGGTTGATGAGCGCGAAAAGAGGCCCCTATGCATCGGCGTATTTGGCGTCGATGTCCCATCACAAGCCACCGAATATTTCAACCTGAGGTACATATTTTCGGCGCCTTATATAAGCGGCGACTATAAAAAGACGGATTAATTCTTAATCGCATCTAAACTTTGTTGAATTATTTAGCAGACACCATTGAAATACATGCCCTATAAAAATTCCATAAAACAATCATAACGCGACATCGCGGGGGAATATCGCGAATGGAAGAGACTGCCTATCGGGGGATAGATAGACAGACTGAAACCGGTGACACGCTTCGCTCAACGACGCAGCCGGTACCAGGCCGCTTTTCGAGGCGGCGTTCGCTCGCCAGCAAGATAACCCTGATATTTCTCGGCGGCGTGATCTTTTCCTACAGCATCGGGGCGCTCGTCGGCTGGTACATGTTCGTTGCCGCCGCCAGCGAGCAATGGCTCAACCAAGCCCGCGTCAATTCGCAGATTGCCAGCGCCACCCTGCGCAGCATCTATACCTATGTCAGCGTCACCGCCGACACGGACGGACAGGTGAACGGTATCTTGACCGACAAGCCGATTGGCGACGACGCATCCATTCTCGTTACCGGCTTCAACCCCAGCGACGTTCTCGCCCTCATCGGTGCGCAGACCAAGAATGCCGTCTGGCTTTTCCGCTACGATGAGGCCGATTCCGGATTCCGTCAAATCGCGGCGGCCTTCGACAACGCCACCGACGACGCCGAAAAACCGATTGCCACCGATCCCATCTTCTCCAGAGATGCGGTCGCCGCGCGTTTTGCCACCGGCTTTGCGACGATTGGCGATTCCAGCCATTATATCGGCCTGTTGCCGATCATCAGCACGGAAACGAAAAAGCCGATTGGCGCGGTCGCCGTCAGCATCGGCGGTTCGGACGCGCTTTATGGCGCGCAGCGCAAGCTCATCTACAATTCGCTCGTCGCCCTGATCGTTGTTCTGACCGTCACCGGCGTTCTCGTGACGCTGATTGCCAGGCATTTTCTGAAACCCGTTCCGGCGCTGGTGCAGGCGACACTCAGGATCGCCCGTGAGGAAACCGATGTCGTCACGCCGTTTCAGGATCGACGGGACGAGATCGGCGACATGGCCACCGCCATCGAAACCCTGCGGGAGGCCGTTCTGGAACGTGGACGGCTCAGGCAGATCCGCGACATGGCGCAGCAACTGGAACATATGGCCCATCACGATGCGCTGACGGGGCTTCCCAACCGCGTGCTCTTGATGAAGACGCTGGAGAACCGTCTCGAACATCTTTCCACGTCAGGCCAGCCGTTCAACGTCATGCTGCTCGATCTCGACCGCTTCAAGGCCGTCAACGATACGTTGGGACACGCGGCAGGCGACGCCCTGCTGGTGGCCGTGGCCTCGCGGATTTCCTCCGTGCTCGGTGAAAACGACATGGTGAGCAGGCTCGGCGGCGACGAATTTGCGATCATACAAGCGGTGACCGATAATTGTCGCGAGGATGCGGGCGCGCTGGCAAAGCGCGTGGTCCATGCGGTCTCGCGCAGCTTCAGCCTCGAAGGTAGCCATATAAGCGTCGATACCAGCATCGGCATCGCCTGCGCGCCCGATCACGGCAACTCCGCCACCCAGCTTCTGCAACATGCGGACCTTGGTCTCTACCGGGCGAAATCCATGGGATGCGGCTTTTTTGTCTTTTACGAGCCTGGCATGGACATGGCGGCGCAGCACAAGCACGCGCTCGAAATAGACATGAAATCCGCGCTCGAAAACCAGGAATTCGAGCTGTACTACCAGCCCGTGGTCAATCTGGAGAGCGGCCGCATTGTCGCCTACGAGGCCCTTGCCAGATGGCGGCACAGCAAGCTTGGCATCATCACGCCGGATCGCTTCATAACGCTTGCCGAAGAAAACAATTTCATCAAACCTCTGGGCGAATGGGTTTTGGCGCAGGCCTGCATGGACGCCATGACCTGGCCCAGGGATATCCGACTTGCCGTCAATCTTTCCGCCGTGCAGCTTTGCAATGACGATATTGTCCCGATCGTTGACAGCGCGCTGAAAGCCTCCGGCTTCCCGGCCGAGCGGCTCGAGCTTGAAGTGACGGAAACGGCAATGCTCGAGCGCGACAACAGCGCCAGGGCTTTAAAGCTGCTGAAGGAAATGGGCGTCCGCCTCGTGCTTGATGATTTCGGCACCGGTTATGCCGGGTTGAGCACGCTGACGCATGTTGCCTTCGACAAGATCAAGATCGACCGCGAATTCGTTTCCGGCCTGCCGGAAAATCCAATGTGCTCGGCCATCGTCAACACCATCATCGACATGGCAGAACAGATCGGCCTGAAAGTCACCGCCGAGGGCGTGGAAGACAAGAAACAGGTCGAGGCCCTCAAGCTTTCCGGATGCGACGAGGCACAGGGCTATTATTTTGCCGAGCCGGCGCCGCTTGCCCGGATACTCAAAAACCGTGCAGTCATCGCCCAAACCGGAAACGACGAATATAGCGACGGCGGGCGACCGATGCAGGAAACCTATTACCCGCCACAAAAAGCGATTTGAGAACGCGGCTGACAGCCAAAAGGACATAAAATGCGCATTTTAGTATTTTGCCTTTTCCTCACATGCTTTATCCCCACAACTCCGGTGCAGGCCGCCGGCGAAGGCGATACGCTTCGGCAGATTGCCAAGACCGCGAAAATCCGCATCGGTTATCGTGAGGCCGAACCGCCGTTTTCCTATCAGCTGCCGGACGGAGAAGTGACCGGCTTCTCGACTGATCTTTGCCGCGCGATCAGCGAGGACATCCGCACGCAGCTGAAGCTGGACAAACTCGACATAGAATATGTAAAGGCCACGCCCGCGACGCGGTTCATTCTCGTCCGTAGCGGAAAGATCGATATTGAATGCGCGGCGACGACCAACAACAGCGAACGCCGGAAAATGGTGGATTTCTCCTATCCGAATTTCATGACCGCGACGCAATTTCTCTCCCGTAAACAGGACAATCTGAAGAGCCTTGCCGATCTGGCCGGACGCTCCGTCACATCCGCCTCCGGCACGGTCAACATCGAGCAGCTGAATGCGGTGAACCGCGAAAAGAACCTCAATATCTCGGTGATGCCCACAAAAACCAATGAGGAAGCCTTCGAACTCGTCGTTGCCGGCAAGGCCTCTGCTTTCGTCATGGATGGCATATTGCTGGCGGCGCTGGCGGCAACATCGGAGAATCCAGACCTCTACGCGCTCTCGGACGAAACGCTGAGCGCACCCGAACCGTATGGCCTGGTGTTTCGGCGCAACGACCCGGCCTTCAAGGCGGCGGTCAACGAAAGCCTGCGGCAGATCTTCACCGGTCCCACCATTCACGGCCTTTACGAAAAATGGTTCACCAAACCCATTCCGCCCAATGGCATGAACCTGAACCTGCCGATGACCGCCTCCTTGAAACAAGCCTATGACCATCCGAGCGAATACCGGGACTGAGAGAGTAAAAAACCCACCTCTATTTTATGAAAATGTTTTGACAGATAATTTTGGCTGGAGATGCGCGATGCAGAGATCGACATTGTGGCTCATGCTTGGGGTTTTTAGTCTTTTACCCACCATTGCAGCCGCCGACGACACCCAACCGCCTACACTCGAAACCATTGCCAGAACCGGCACCATCCGACTCGGCTTTGCCGACAGAAATCTTCCCTTTTCCTATATGGGAATTGGTCCGGAGCCGATCGGTTACAGCATCGAACTTTGCCTGAAGGTGGCGGATTCCATCAAGAAGAAGTTGGGCCTGCCGGAATTGAAAATCGATTTCGTCAAGCGCACCCCCAGCAACCGCATCACGCTTCTCAATGACGGCACAATCGACATGGAATGCGTGGCGAGCACGAATACGGAGGAAAGACGCAAGGCAGTGTGGTTTTCCTACAGCCACTTCATCACCGGCACGCGTTATGTCGCCCTGAAATCAAGCAACATGACAAGCGTCAGCGATCTTGCCGGGCGAACCGTGGTGGTGACGACGGGAACGATCAATATCAGTCAGCTGAATGTGCTTAACCGCAAACTGGGACTGAACATCGCCGTCCTGCAAAATGACAGTACGGAAGGCAGTTTCGACATGGTGACGGAAGATCGAGCCTCGGCCTTCGTCATGGACGATATTCTTCTGAGGTCCTTCGTCGCTGAAACGGGCAAGCCAGAAGACTATTCCATCTCGAACGAATATCTCGCCCCACCACAACCCTATGGCCTGATGCTCCGACGGGGCGACACCGCCTTCAAGAACGCCGTCAACGAAGCCCTTGGGAAAATTTATGCAAGCGGCGAAATCAACGCGATCTACGACAAGTGGTTCAACGCGCCGATCCCGCCGAACGGCATAAACCTCAAGCGCCCGCTTCCCGACGATCTGGCCGAGGCATTTAGAATGCCGGTCGATACGACGGCCGAGTAAAGAAAAACGCCGCCCTGCAAGGGGCGGCGGTATTCGGACAAACCATCACGCGGCGCGCAGGTCGGCGCTCAACGGTATCTCGACATCGATCTCCAGTATGGAGACGTGCTCGTCACGATCCATCTTCACATGCACCCGATCGTTATCGATCTGCACATGCTTGGCGATGACGGCGAGAATTTCTTCCCGGAGGACGGCGACGAGATCGGTTCCCGACGACGCCCTTTCGTGGGCAAGCAGCACCTGCAGTCGCTCGCGCGCAAGCGGTGCCGACTTTTGTTTACGGAACAGGCCGAAAATGCTCATGCAGCCCTCCTAGCAAAGATCTTGGAGAAGATACCCCGCTTTTCGCCCGGAATGACCACCGGAATGTCCTCGCCTGACAGGCGGCGGGCAGCGTCGAAGTAAGCCATGGCAGGTGCACAACGGGCATCCGCGAGCGTAACCGGTGCACCGACGTTGGAAGCACGCAGCACATCCGTGCTTTCGGGAATGATACCGAGCAGCGGAATGGAGAGGATTTCCAGAACGTCGTCGACCTTCAGCATGTCGCCGCGCTCGGCACGGGCCGAATCGTAGCGCGTCAGAAGCAGGTGCTTTTCCATGCGCTCGCCGCGCTCGGCCTTCAGCGTCTTGGAATCGAGCAGGCCGATGATGCGGTCACTGTCACGCACCGAGGAGACTTCCGGATTGGTGACCACGACGGCCACATCCGCATGGCGCATGGCCAACGTCGCTCCGCGTTCGATACCGGCCGGGCTGTCGCAGATGACCCAGCCGAAATGTTTCTTCAACTCGGCGATGACCCATTCCACGCCTTCCGGCGTCAGATTGTCCTTGTCGCGTGTCTGTGAGGCGGGCAGCAGGAACAGCGTCTCGAGGCGCTTGTCGCGGATCAGCGCCTGCGTCAGCTTGGCATCGCCCTGGATGACGTTGACGAGATCGTAAACCACCCGGCGTTCAGCACCCATGACGAGATCGAGGTTACGCAGTCCGACGTCAAAATCGACAACCACGACCTTCTGCTTGTTCTGCGCCAATGCGGCGCCAAGCGCTGCGGTCGAGGTGGTCTTGCCAACCCCGCCCTTGCCGGAAGTAACAACGACTACCTTCCCCATACGGCTCTCCTGTTCCTGTGTTGTTTTCTCTATGTCGTCAGCCAAGTTTTTCGGCCTTTATCGTATCGTTTTCCAGCCACAGCTGAACGGGCTGGCCGCGCAGCTTGTCGTCAATGTCCTCGGCAACCTTGTAGACGCCGTCGATTGCCAGTAGCTCCGCTTCCAGCTTGCGGCAGAAGATGCGCGCCGAAACATTGCCAAGCGAACCGGCCATGGCGCGACCGCGCAACGCCCCGTAAATGTGCACCGACCCGCCCGCGATGATTTCCGCACCCGAGGCGACCGAACCGATGACGGTCACATCGCCTTCGGGGAACATGATCGACTGGCCGGAGCGCACCGGCTCGTTGATGACCAGCGACTGGACCACGGCCCGAACCTCGCCCGAAGCGCGCGGCTTTTCTTCCGGCAATTCGGCAGCGATGGCGACGGGCTCGACCTCGACATCTGAAGCGGGCTTTCCGCCCTTCAGCGACGGCGGCATGCCCGGCTCGATCATCGAGGGGCGAACACCTTCGATCCCCATGATGCCGACATTACGTTCCGTCAGCGCTGCCAGCAGAGCCTTCAGCCCTGCCTTGTCCAGCGACAGCTCAGACGCATCCAGAACCACCGGACGCGACAGGAAGAACCCGGCCGAACGTGCAGCAAGATCATCCAGCCGCTCCAGCCATTGATCGAGCGGAGCTTCAGGGGACAGAACGACCGCGAGGAAGGAGCGGCCTTTGATACGGATCGAACGCTGGTCTGTTAGCACTTTGGTCATCTTGGTAAACAAATCGTTGACAATTAGGTACCTCGAATATGGTTAACAAATGGTTAACAACACCCCTTAAACGACGGTTTCGTTAAGAGAATTCCGCTGCGAAAAATCTCATGCACAACATTCATAAGCTCCGTTTAGCTTTTGATTTTGCGAACTTTGACTGCTTTCGAAAACTCACAATAGCAGTTGATCCTTGCTGCAACCTGACGCCCGCATGACCGCATGCGGACGCCGCCTCCCCTGCCTGACCATGCCCCGAGTCGCAGTCCGTGCAAACTGTCCGATTCCGGCACGATGTTCGCCACTGGCGGATGGGTCGCCATTTGCTTGATGAGCGGAAAAACGATTCCGTTATGCCTGCCGATGCTATAGACACGGGGCCAACCCGACACATCCAACGGAAGAATGCGATGCACAGCAAAGTCCCGGCGACCGCCCAGATCTCCTCGCGCGAATATGGCGCCTTCCTGTTCGACATGGATGGAACGCTGCTGAATTCCATTGCGGTGGTGGAGCGGGTCTGGCGCGAATGGGCCGTAGACAACGGGATAGAGCCGGAGGCTTTCCTGCAGCGCATCCATGGCATGCGCGCATCCGAGGTTGTGCGTCGCGAGGCAGTTCCCGGCCTCGATATCCAGGAACAGGCGGATATGCTTTTGCAAAAGGAAATGGACGATGTTGACGGCATCCTCCAGATTCCGCAGGCAGCCGCATTTCTTGAGAAATTGCCGGCCGGAAAATGGGCTATCGTCACCTCCGCCGCCCGCGCCCTTGCCGAACTCCGGTTGGCTGCGGCAGGCCTCACCCCGCCTCCAGTGATGATCTGTGCCGAGGACGTTGTGAACGGCAAGCCTGACCCGGAGGGTTACAGAAAGGCTGCTGCGAAGCTCGGCGTCGCACCTGAAGACTGCGTCGTCTTCGAAGATGCGCCCGCCGGCATTCTGGCGGGGGAAAGCATGGGCGCAACTGTGGTGGTCATTAACGCCACTCATTCGCATCCCATCGAAACGCCGCACCTTTCGATCGGTGGGTACGGTGAGCTGGACGTCACTATCGGCGACGGCGGCGGCTTGAAGCTCACAAGTAACAAGGGCTGAAAAGCCAACCCAAACATGCGGTGTCATCCTCGGGTCTGTCCCGAGGATCAATCACGTTTCGTAAAATCCAATCCATTGCGCCGAGCCTGCCGCACCGGTCCCCAGTCTTTCGCCGTGTAGTTTTCCTCTAGTGGCCAATTGACAGCACCGCATAAATCCTACCTAATAAAATTGGTAAGACCATCTTACCGCTTGCGCGAAGGGGGGAGACTTTCGCGCTGGGAGGACATCATGTTTGTGGCTCTGGAGCCGCGCCGCCTCTACAGGCTGGTCGCGGAACAAATTCGCTTGCTTATCGAGAGCGGGGAACTGACGGACGGTCAGCGCCTGCCGGCGGAACGCGATCTGGCGGAACGTTTTGGCGTGTCCCGCCCGACGGTGCGGGAAGCACTGATCGTTCTGGAAGTGGAAGGCCATATCCATATCCGCATGGGTTCGGGCGTGTATGTGAACACGTCCCGCACGGCTAACAAGGCAAAGTCGCCCGTACAGGACGCGCACGGCCCATTCGAAATCCTGCAGGCGCGCTGCATCATTGAAAGCGCTATTGCCGAGGAGGCCGCGCGGCTTGCCACGTCTGAATGCATCGCCAGGCTGGACGACATCATCGAACGCATGGCCGGGGCGCTCGACAATTCGCCGCAGGCCCTCAACCTGGACCGCGCCTTCCACACCGCCATTGCCGACATCATCGGCAACTCGGCGCTGAACCGCTTTACCGGCCTGATCTATGACGAGCGCAGCCTTTCGCCCTATTTCGAAAAGCTCGCCAGCTATTTCGAGGGTCCTCACACATGGATTCTTGCGGTTCAGGAACACCGGGTGATCCGCGACGCGATCGCGGCGAACGATCCGGAAGGCGCACGCGAGGCGATGCGCCAGCATCTGACGCTGTCGCAAAAGAGATTTTCCGAGAGTTTCGGGGAGGAAACGATCGGAGAAGAGTGACCGCGCCGCAACCGGCGACGGGAAAAACAGAAATCTGGCTTTAATTCGGGAGGAGTTAAGAATGAAAATCAGATTGTCGACTTTGATGGGCGCAACCGCTGCCATTTTGCTTTCGGCTTTGGCGGCACAGGCGCAAACAACGCTGAAATGGGCGCATGTCTACGAGACCTCCGAACCGTTTCACACGGATTCGGTCTGGGCTGCGGAAGAAATCGCCAAGCGCACCGACGGCCGCTACAAGGTGGATGTATTCCCCGCCTCGCAGCTAGGCAAGGAAGCGGATATCAACCAGGGCCTGAAGATCGGCACGGTGGATATCATCATCTCCGGCTCCAGTTTTGCCGCACGTGACTTCAAGCCGATCGGCGTCACCTATTTTCCATATATCTTCCGCGACCCGAGCCATCTGATCGCCTATACCAAGAGTGATATCTTCAAGCGTCTTGCCAAGGGTTACGAGGACAAGACCGGCAACCACATCGCCGCCGTCAGCTATTACGGCACGCGCCACACCACGTCGAACAAGCCGATTGCCAACTGCGCCGACATGGCGGGGCTGAAGATGCGTGTTCCCGACGTTCCGGCCTATCTCGCCATGCCACGCGCCTGCGGCGCCAACACGACGCCGATCGCATTCGCAGAAGTCTATCTGGCGCTTCAGAACGGCACGGTCGATGCACAGGAAAACCCGCTGACCACCATTGAGGCAAAGAAGTTCTTCGAAGTGCAGAAGAACATCGTGCTGACCGGCCACATCGTCGACCACCTCAACACGGTGATCTCGAAGAACCTGTGGTCCAAGCTTTCCGATGAAGACAAGAAAATCTTCACGGACGTCATGCAGGAAGCCGCCGTGCGGACCACGAAGACCATAGAAGGACGCGAAAAAAGCCTCGTGGAAGAGTTCAAGAAGCGTGGCCTGAACGTCGCAGAGGTGGACAAGGCGGACTTTGAGAAGAACGTCATGGAGAAGGTGAAGTTCGAGGACTTCGGTTACGACAAGGCCGACTGGGAAGCCATTCGCGCCGTCAAGTGAGCCAAGATCCGGTGCGGCCTTCGTTGCCGCACCGCCCTTTCTCTCCAGACGGGATATCTCAATGTCGCAGGAAATTCATACTCAGGTCACGCCTGAAGAACTCGCCCACACGTTTGAGGAGGCGCCGCCCGAAGTCGACCTGAAGGTCTACGCCTTCGAGGACTGGGTTACGCTTGGCCTTTTCTGGCTGATGACAGGTTGCGTGTTCCTTCAATTCTTTACCCGTTACGTGCTTAACGACAGCTATGCCTGGACGGAAGAAATCGCCGTCAACTGCCTGATTGGCGTGGTGTTTCTAGGTTCGGTCATGTGCGTGCGCATGTCACGCCACATTCAGGTGGATGTGCTTTATCACTACGTTCCGCCGCAGGTTGCCCGCGTCATGTCGATCCTTGTCGACGTGCTGCGCATCGTGTTCTTCGCCTACACCTCGTGGCTGATGTGGCGGTATCTGGAAATCGTCGCGGACGAGGAAATGGTCACCGTCGCCCTGCCACGCAACATCGTTTTCTATACGGTTCTGGCCGCTTTCGTCCTGATGTTCTTCCGTTCGGTGCAGGTCTTCATCGCCAATATGCAGCGTGGCTATTCCGTTCTGGAACGGCCGGAAGAATTCCAGAGCGCGGGGGATTGAACATATGCTTATTCTTATCGGCTCGTTTCTTCTGTTGATGCTGATCGGCCTGCCGGTCGCCATTTCAATGGCCACGGCATCGCTTCTCTACATCGTCTCGTATAATGTCGCGCCAGATATCATCGCGGCGCAGCGTCTGATTGCGGGCGTGGAAAGCTTCCCGCTTCTCGCCGTTCCCTTCTTCATCCTTGCCGGCAATCTCATGAACACGGCGGGGGTGACGGGACGCATCTATTCCTTTGCCGTGGCGTTGGTCGGCTGGATGAAAGGTGGTCTGGCACAGGTCAACATCATCGGCTCGGTAATCTTTTCCGGCATGTCCGGCACGGCCCTCGCCGACGCCGCCGGCATCGGCACCATCGAAATCAAGGCCATGAAGGATCATGGTTATCCGGTCGAAGCGGCCGTCGGCGTCACCGCCGCCTCCGCAACGCTCGGGCCGATCTTTCCGCCATCGTTGCCCTTCGTCATCTATGGCATGATGGCAAACGTCTCGATCGGCGCACTGTTCATGGCCGGCATCGTTCCGGGCGTCGTTATGACGCTTTTGATGATGATCACCGTTGCCGTTTTCGCCTACGTCAAGGGTTGGGGTTCCGATACGCCGTTCAACCTCAGAACCATCTTCGGCGCTTCGCTTGAAGTGCTCGTCGTCATGATGGTACCGCTCGGCATCTATCTCCTGACGCTGTTTGGCCTGTCGCTCAACCTGTCGATCCTGATCGTGCTGGTGGTCTTGCTTGCCTGCGACTGGTATTTCGACTTCTCTGCCGTGATGGCCCTGATGACGCCGGTGATCCTGATCGGCGGCATGACGATGGGCTGGTTCACGCCGACGGAGGCGGCTGTCGCGGCCGTGTTGTGGTCTCTGTTCCTCGGGCTTGTCCGTTACCGGACGATGACGTTCAAGTCGCTGGCAAAATCGACCTTCGACACGATAGAGACCACGGCATCGGTTCTCTTCATCGTTGCGGCGGCATCAATCTTCGCATGGCTTCTGACGGTCAGCCAGGCAGCACAGCTGCTATCGGCGGCGATCCTGACGATCACCGACAGCAAGTGGATTTTCCTCCTGCTGGTCAACCTGCTGATGCTGTTCGTCGGCTGCTTCCTAGACACGATTGCGGCAATCACCATCCTCGTGCCGATCCTGCTGCCGCTGGTGCTGCAGTTCAATATCGATCCGGTGCATTTCGGCCTCATCATCACCCTCAACCTGATGATAGGGCTGCTGCACCCGCCGCTCGGCATGGTGTTGTTCGTGCTCTCACGCGTGGCGAAACTCTCCGTCGAGCGCACGACCGTCGCCATTCTGCCATGGCTGGTGCCGCTGTTCGTGGCGCTGCTGCTGATCACCTTCATCCCGGCAATCACCTTGTGGCTGCCGACCGAGATGGGCCTGATCCGCTAATCGACGCACTGCCCGCGCGGCTAGCCGCGCGGGTTTCATTCATCCAATACACATACGATGAGAGGCACGGTGATGCAGACACGCGTGGCACGTCTATACGGCCGTGAAGATATCCGCGTCGAAACGCAGGACATGCAGGCGCCCGACCCCGGTGAAGTGCTGCTGACCATGGCGGCGGGCGGCATTTGCGGTTCCGATCTACATTATTATCAGGACGGCGGCTTCGGGCCTGTGCGGGTGCGCGAGCCGATCATCTGCGGCCACGAGGCATCGGGGCGGGTGCAGGCGCTGGGCGAAGGCGTCAGCGGGCTCGCACTCGGCCAGCTCGTCGCCGTCAATCCCTCGCAGCCTTGCGGCCATTGCCATTTCTGCCTGAAGGGCCAACCGATCCATTGCCTCGATATGCGCTTCATGGGCAGCGCCATGCGCCTGCCGCACGAACAGGGCATGTTCCGCGATCGGCTCGTGGTTCCCGCAAAACAATGCGCGACATTTTCAGACACCACTTCGCCCGCCGAAGCCGCCTGCGCCGAACCGCTTGCGGTCTGCCTGCATGCCGTCGCACAAGCGGGTGATATGACCGGCGCCAAGGTGCTGGTAACGGGCGCCGGGCCGATCGGCCTCTTGACGATTGCCGCCGCCCGCCATGCCGGTGCCGGCATCATTCTCGCCACCGACCTGACCGATGTGGCGCTGGAGCGCGCGCCCGCCATGGGGGCGGACCGCACCATCAATGTCGCGAAAAACGCAGAAGCACTTTTACCCTATCAGGACAATAAGGGCTATTTTGACGTCGTTTTCGATTGCTCCGCCGCGGCACCTGCGCTTCGCGCCGCCTTCGCCTGTGTACGTGCGCGCGGTACTGTCGTGCAGGTGGGCGTCACCGGTGACATAACCATTCCGCTCAATGCGCTGGTGGGCAAGGAAATCCTCTGGCGCGGCTCGCAGCGTTTCCACGATGAATTCGCCATTGCCGCCCGCCTGATCTCCACGCGCGGGATCGATGTGAGGCCGATCATTTCCCACAGCTTCCCGCTTGAAGAGGCGAAATCCGCATTCGAGCAGGCCGGAGACCGCTCCGCCGCCTGCAAGGTGCAGCTGACATTTTCCGAAGAATGATGTTTGAGGATAAAAAATGAGACATACATGGCGCTGGTTCGGCCCGGTGGACAAGGTCTCGGTTCAGGATGCGGCTCAGGCAGGGGCGGAAGGCATCGTAAGCGCGCTGCACCACATCGCCACCGGCGATGTCTGGCCGGTGGACGAGATCGCCAAACGGCATGAGGCGATCAAGGCCGGTGGGCTGTATTGGGACGTGGTGGAGAGCGTGCCGGTCTCCGAGGAGATCAAAACCCAGACGGGCGACTGGAAAAACCATATCGCCAACTGGCAGGAGACGCTGCGCCGCCTCTCCGCCACGGGCATTCGCACTGTCTGCTACAATTTCATGCCGGTGCTGGACTGGACCCGCACCGATCTGCGCTGGGAAACGAAGCACGGCGCAAAAGCCATGCGTTTTGACCTTTCCGATTTCGCCGCCTTCGACATTCACATTCTCAAACGCCCTGACGCAAAGGCCGATTATCCGGAGTGGCTGATCGAGGAAGCGGCAAAACGTTTCGCCGACATGCCGGATACGAAGATCGCCGCACTCGGACGTAATATCGGCGCGGGCCTGCCGGGTTCGGCGGATGGTTACACGCTCAGCCAACTTCTCGAAAAGCTGCGCTCATATCACGGCATAAACCGCGAAAAACTGCAGCGGAACCTGATCGATTTTCTGTCAGAAGTGACGCCGGTCGCGGAAGAGATCGGCATCAACATCTGCGCCCACGGCGACGATCCCCCATGGCCGCTGCTCGGCCTGCCGCGTATTCTTTCAACGGAGTCCGACTACGCCCATATGCTCTCGCAAGTCGACAGCCGGGCCAATGGCGTTACGCTCTGCACCGGCTCGCTCGGCGCGCGGGCGGATAACGACCTGCCCTTCATCGCCAGCCGTTTTGCAGACCGCATCCATTTCGTGCATCTGCGCAACGTCACGCGCGACACGGACACCGTGCCCTGCTCCTTCTTCGAGGACGAGCATCTGGAAGGTGGAACGGATATGGTCGCCGTTATCGCAGCACTTCTGTCGGAAGAATCCCGCCGTCGTGCGGAGGGCCGTGCAGACCACACCATTCCGATGCGGCCCGACCATGGCCAGGAAATCCTTGATGACCTGACGCGAGGGGCGCAGCCGGGTTATCCCGCCATCGGCCGATTGAAGGGGCTGGCAGAGCTTCGCGGCATCGAGCGCACGCTGTCGCATGGCCGTTTCGGATTGGCGAAGCAGGCGAATTAAGCCGACACGATTGGCCGCCGGCAGCCTCTTAGCTTGCGGTCAATCGCGTCCTGAATTGAAGATACGAAAAGGCGGCAAGCCCACCGGCAATGGCGCCAATGGCTTTCACAACTGCATCTGTCATATGCGGATGCCGTGTGGGCGACAGAAATTGCAGCGCCTCGATGCCGAAAGCCGCCACGACACCCGCGACAATGATGGCAAGCCAGTAACGCGGATAGGCCAGCACGAAGGCAGCCGAACAGAAGGCAAAGGCGGCGGCGCGGTCGATGCCGACGGTCGTCAGCGTATGGGGCCGAAGCCCGATCGGGCAAACTGTAACGATCACGATCAGCAGCAGAACCGACCAGGCGATGTATTTCGGAAGTCTATTTGTCATCATGGCGTCACAATAGAGCGCTGCGCGCATAAACGGAAGATCGTCTTTTTCTTCCACCGCCCAATAAATCACACTTTTTGGACAGATACTGCACAAACCGGCTTTCGCTGAAGCCTTACTCGGGCTAAGGCAGAGAGCAACCGGACAAGGATCGCGGCTGATGGCCTTTCAGGCTGTCGCCCTTCGGTCCGGTTTTACGGTATCGGGTGGATTTTCCACACAGGATCAGATTTTCAGGGAAGAGCACAATGAGTTTCAAGCCGCACGGCAAACATCTGGTTGCAGGAGAATGGGTCGCCACGGAAGCGAAATTCCGCAGCGAGCCTGCACATGGCGAAGCTTTCGATTTTTCGGTCGGCACCGTCGATCTGGTGAATGCGGCCGCAGAAGCAGCCGAAGAGGCTTTCTGGAGCTACGGATACACGACCCGCGAAGAGCGCGCCGCATTCCTCGACACCATCGCCGATGAGATCGAGGCCCGCGCCGACGACATCACTGAAATCGGCACGTCCGAGACCGGCCTGCCCGCAGGACGCCTGCAGGGTGAACGCGGCCGCACCACCGGACAGCTTCGCCTTTTCGCATCGCATATCCGCAAGGGCGACTATCTCGACCGCCGCCACGACGAAGCGCTTCCGGACCGCCAGCCGCTGCCGCGCCCGGATATCCGTCTGATGCAGCGTCCGATCGGCCCCGTTGCGGTCTTCGGTGCTTCCAACTTCCCGCTCGCCTTCTCGACCGCCGGTGGTGATACCGCCGCCGCTCTCGCAGCCGGCTGCCCGGTTGTGGTCAAGGGCCATTCCGCCCATCCCGGCACCGGTGAAATTATTGCCGAGGCCGTTCTCGCCGCCGTCAAGAAGCACAATCTGCATCCCGGCGTCTTCTCGCTGATCCAGGGCGGCCGCCGCGATGTCGGTTCCGCGCTCGTCCAGCATCCGCGCATCAAGGCAGTCGGTTTCACCGGCTCGCTCGCCGGTGGCCGCGCACTGTTCGATCTCTGCGCCCAGCGTCCGGAACCGATCCCGTTCTTCGGCGAACTCGGTTCCGTCAACCCGATGTTCCTGCTGCCGGAAGCCGTTTCCGCGCGCGGTGAAGCCATCGCCAAGGGCTGGGCAGGTTCGCTCACCATGGGTGCTGGACAGTTCTGCACCAATCCCGGCATTGCCGTGGTGCTTGCCTCGCAGGCGGATGCTGTGTCGGAAACCGCACGGGCGGCCCTTTCCGAAGTCGGCCCGCAGGTCATGCTGACCGACGGTATCGCCGCTGCCTATCGTGACGGTCGCGACCGCATCGCAGCCGGTAACGGCGTGCGCGACGTTTTGACCACCACCTGCGATCTACGTAACGCAACGCCTTACCTGTTCCGCGTTTCGGGCAAGGACTGGGTTGCCAACCACGCGCTCGCCGAAGAAGTCTTCGGACCGCTCGGCCTGATCGTGACGGTCGACAGCGCTGAAGAAATGATCGAAGTGGCAAAGAGCTTCGAAGGTCAGCTGACAGCGACCATGCATCTTGACGCAGGTGACGCCGAACTCGGCCGCAAGCTGCTGCCGATCCTCGAGCGCAAGGCCGGCCGCGTTCTCGCCAACGGCTTCCCGACCGGCGTTGAAGTCTCCGAAGCCATGGTTCACGGCGGCCCCTACCCGGCTTCCACGAACTTCGGCGCGACCTCGGTCGGTACCATGTCGATCCGCCGCTTCACGCGCCCTGTTTCCTACCAGAATATTCCTTCGGACGTTCTGCCGCAGGATATCCGCTGATCAAAAAAAATGGGGAGGGCGCTCCTGCGCCCTCCCCATTCACAATAGTGCTTCGGTATCAGGCCGACTGGATCGCCTGTATTTTCTCGATACCGCCGACAGTGCCGGCAAAATCCTGCCAGACGCCCTGCGCCCCCTTGCGCCACTCATCCAATGCTTCCGGCTGCAACACCTTGCCGCCCTTCGAAATCGCAAGCTCCACAGATTTCGCCTCGTCCTCAACGATCAGCTGGTTGAAATAGAGCGCGCCTTCGCTTGATGCTTCGGTGAGGGCCTTCTTCTCTTCGTCATCGAGCTGGTTCCAGAAAGCCGCACCATAATAAACCACGCCCGATGCCCAGATATGGCCGGTCTCGGTCATGTAGGGCACAACCTCGTAAAGCTTGAACCCGGCATAGGCGGACTTCGTCAGATCCATGGCGTCGGCTACGCCGGTTGACAGTGCATTATAGGTCTCGGTGATGGGAATGCCGACCGGCGTGGTGCCGAAGGCGCTCCACAGCTTGGTGTGCAGCGGGCTCTGGATGACGCGGATCTTCTTGCCGTTGAGCTGCTCTGGCCGGGTTACCGGCTCCTTGGTCAGGAGATGGCGCGCACCGTAATTGATGAAGTCTACGGCCACGAATTGCTGCGCGCCGAGCTTGGTCTTCAGCTCGCTGCCGGTCTCGCCCGTCACCACCTTGCGCACATGGTCTGCATCGCGGAACAGGAAGGGCAGATCGAGGATTTGCAGTTCCGGCACCCAGCCGGAGAGCGAAGAGACCGTGGAAAGGCTCGCCTGAACCGATCCGAGACGGATATTTTCCGCCACTTCCTTTTCGCCGCCCAGCGCACCGCTCTTGACGATGTTGAAGCGGAAACGGCCGGGCAGCTTTGCCTCCACCAGCTCGCTGATCTTCACCCAGATTTTCGTCTCCGGCTTGTCGTCCGCGAACAGGGAGGCGACCGTAATGTTGCGGGTCCTGGCATTTGCGTTGCGCACGAAGGCGGGCGTGGCAAGTGCTGCCGCACCCGCAGCGGAGAGTTTCAGGAGATTGCGACGATCGATAATAGTCATGAATAAAACCCCGGATTTAGAAGACAATGGCCCAGGCGCACAGAATGGCGAGGGAAACGAGAAGGGATAGGAGATAGGGAACGACGGCCTGGAATAGCGCTGTCGCCGGAATGCGGGTGACACCGCTGACGACGAAGATCAGCATGCCGAGCGGTGGTGTGAGGCCATGGATCATCAGGTTGACCACGAGAATGACGCCGAAATGGATGGGATCGATGCCGGCCGCAACGGCCGCGGGCAACAGGATCGGTCCAAACAGCAGGATGGCCGCACCGATATCCAGCACCAGCCCCACCACGAGCAGGATGAGGTTGGAAAGCAGAAGCACCGCGATCTTGCTGCCGCCAAGCAATGTCACGAAATCCGTGACGAGGCCGGAGACGTTATCGACCGCCAGAAGAAAGGCGAAGGGGCCTGCCGTGCCGATAAGGAGACCGATGGCCGCCGCCTCACCGGCTGATTGCCGGAAAGTTGCGAAGATCTGCCCCGCGCCCAGCCGGTACCCGAAGCCGAGAAGCAGCGTGTAGAGTGCGGCAAGTGCGGCCGCCTCCGTGGTGGTGACGACGCCGATGCGGATGCCGACTACCACGATAACGCCGAGACCGAAGGCGGGTATGGCGGCGATAGCCGAGCGCCAGCGTTCCGTGCCCGTGGCGCGCGGCAGGGTATCGACGCTGCGCACGCTCCAATGGATAGCCACCGCAAGGCAGATCGCCATCAGCCCGCCGGCGAAAAAGCCGCCGACCAGCAACGAGCCCACCGACAGGTTGGTAGCCGTTGCGAGGATGAGAAAGGCAATGGAGGGCGGGATGACATTGTCGAGCACCGACGTTGCAGCAATGATCGCGCCCGCCTGCGCCGGCGGATAGCCGTGTTTGACCAGTTCCGGCTGGAACGTTGAAGCGCCGAAGGCGGCGTTGGCGACAGAGGAACCGGATGCGCCGGAAAACAGCACGCTGGTCAACAGCGTCGTCTGCGCCAGCCCTGCCCGGCGGTGTCCAACCATGGAGGCGGCGAACCGAACCAGCTGGTTGGCAACCCCCGATTCCGTCAGCAGGCTTCCGGCCAGCAGAAAGAAGGGGATGGCGAGCAGCAGGAATTTCGACATGCCTGTTACCGTTGAGGAAACGATGGCCGGCTCCGGCAAGGTACTGCCGAAGGCGATCGCCACATAGGCTGCTGCGAGAAAGGCATGGGCGAGCGGTGCTGCCAGCACCAGCCCCACCGCCGCCGTAAGTGCCAGAAACAGGCTGGGCGGCAGGCTCGTATCAACGAAGACTTCCGGCAGGCCGACATAGGCCGCAATTGCAATGGTGAGAGACGCTAGAAAGGCAAATGTCTTGCCCTCACTGACACGCTGAAGCGCCAGGTAAAGAAGGATCAATGCGCCGCCTGCACCCAGAAAGCCAAAACGCACCCATTCCGGCAGACCGAGCGTCGGAGACGTACCGCCCAGCATCGCCGCGATTTCAACCCCACCGAAGGCGAGGATCAGTGCTGCGATGAAGGAGAAGGCATCCGCCAGAACTTCGGTGGCGGCATGGAACCGCTCAGGCAAAAACCGCACGAAAACATCGAGCCGCATGGCAAGCGCGCTTTTGAGACTGAGCGGCGCGCCGACCGCGATCATCGCCACATGCAGCCAGATGCCGAGATCTTCCGCACCGATGAAGCCGGTGTGAAACAGATAACGCAGGGTGACATTGACCAGCACCACCACGAGAAGAGTCGCAAGGATTGCGGCGGCGACCGCGCCAAGCGCCTTGTCCAGAACGGCAAGCGCCCGCTCCGCCGCACGCTGAGGGCCGATGCGCCATTGTGCAATCGTTGTTGCCGGACCAGCCGTCATGTCTTTTTTCTCCACTCCCGGAAGGCCATGTTTACGATGCCTTTGCCGAGAGGTCGCGGTCGAACAAAGTCGACCAGGTGAATTGTTTGGCTGACGAGACTTCCCGCGATACATCAAGACGCGGAAGAACCTTTTCCCCGAAACGGAAGGCCTCTTCCAGCAATGGCATGCCGGACAGAATAAAGGTATTCACGCCCGCCTTTTTATAGGCCTCCAGCGTGCGGATCACCGTATCGGGCGAGCCGACAATTGCGGTGCCCGGTCCCGGCCGGACAAGACCGATGCCGGCCCAGAGATTGGGGGCAATTTCGAGATCACGCAGGTTCTCAGGCTTCTGTCCACCATGCATCGCCGTCATGCGCTGCTGGCCGACGGAATCGGTCTTTCCGACGAAACGCTGGTTGGCTGCAATGGCACGCTCGTCCATGCGCCCGTAAAGATCGGCGGCGGCGGCCCATGCCTCTTCATCCGTATCGCGGACAATCACGTACAGACGAATGCCGTATTCCAGCTCACGGCCGAGTTTCTCCGCCCGCGCCTTGACGAGATCGACCTTCGCGCCGATCTGGTCGGGCGTTTCGCCCCAGGAAAGATAGGTCTCGACATGTTTGGCGGCAACCTCGATCGCCTTGTCCGAAGAGCCGCCGAACCATAGCGGTGGTGGCTCTATGCCTTGCCCCACCGGCAGTGCCAACTTTGCGCCTTCGGTCTGGAAATGGCGGCCCTTGAAATCGACCGTCTCACCGGCAAAAAGACGATGCCAGATCTGCAAATATTCATCCGCCATATCGTAGCGTTCGTCATGCGGCATGGTCATGCCATATGCACCGAGCATCTTGGCATCGCCCGAGACGACGTTGATCAGCAGGCGTCCGCGCGAAAATTCCTGAAGCGTCGCCGCCATCTTGGCGAGCAGCGTTGGCGCGACAAGACCGGGATGAATCGCGACCAGAAACTTCAGCCGCTCGGTATAGGAAAGCAGCGCGCCAGCCAGAACCCACACATCATGCGCGCCGGTGGCAAACAGGGCGCCTGTGTAACCAAGCTGATCATAAGCAAGCGCAAGCTGCTTGTAATAGCCGAGATCGACCTTGCGGGATCCTTCCGGTTGCCAGGGATAGGCGCCATCGGGCGCGCACATGTACCAGAAAACGTTCATCTGTCGCCTCCCGCGCTGGCTGATTGTGGGGCCGGTCTCTGCCCGGTCAGAACCGGTAGAGAGAAATGGCCGTGCCTGTAAAGCGTATCGGCCTCCTCCTGCTGTTCGGCAAGGATATTTTCGGCGGCGGGCACCACCGAAAGATCGCGCGAGCGCAGCACCTTTGCCCAGGACTGCGCATCGCCTTCGCTGCCCGGCTCGGCGGCAAGAAGGGCCGCGGCTCTGTCTATATCCGCCATGACGGCGCGGCCAACGCGGTCAAGTTCGGCGGCAATCGCCTCGCGTTGTTCCAGCGCCACAGTGTGACGCGCAAGCGTCCAGAACAGCGAACGGTTGGGAATGGTGGAGCCGCAACGGACCAGAAGACTGATCCCGTCATGGGTCAGGGCTTTTTCGAGCCGTGGTGACATCGTCACCCAGGCATCGACGCGGCCTTCCACGAGATCGCGCAGGCTATCGCTGTCACCGCTCTCGATGCGTATCACATCCGCAAGGCCAAGCCCCGCCCCTTCCAGGCTACGCGCAAGAAGAAAGGTATGAAAAGACCCGTCAATCAGCGATATGCGTTTTCCCGAAAGGTCGGCCGCAGAGCGGATGGGGCTGTCGCGCCGCACGAGGATCGCGCCGTTTGCGGGGCGTGGTGCCGAGGCAGCGATATAAGCTGCGGAAAGCCCCCGCGCATCCGCCTCGATTGGCGGCGTCGAGCCCGTGCCGCCGAAATGAATTTCGCCTTTTTCCAAAAGCGCTGCGGTATCGCGCCCCTCACGGTAGGGCACGAATTCCGGATCGAATTCATCAAACGCGCCGGGCCAGAGCCGGGCGAGCCGCAAATGCAGATTGTTGGGATGGACCCCGATTTTCATGTCGACACCTCATTTCTCAATCAATCTACTTTTTTATAGAATGTTTTCGAGGAACGTTTTGGCGATCCTCTGCGGGAAAGCGAAAGAGAAATCTATCAATCCTGTAGATTTTAAAAAATTCGATGACGCGGTCAAACTCGGCCTAATCAAACCATTGAAATTTATCGCAATACAATTTACTTTTTTATATTTTGAAAAAATGGACCTGTAGTCGTGACGAAACCGGTTTCCAATCTCATCTGCCGCAGCGTGGTGGAGGCGAGCGAGCTCTTAAAGCTTGTCGCCAACGCCAATCGCCTGGCCATCGTCTGCTATCTCATGGAAACGGAGGCTTCCGTTTCCGCACTGGAATATGAACTCGGCATTCAGCAACCGACACTTTCACAGCAGCTTGCCGAATTGCGCGATGCCGGTGTGATAGAGGGCTCGCGGGAAGGCAAACAGGTGATTTATCGCGTCACCGACCCGCGCATCATCCAGCTCGTTGCGACATTGCGCGGTCTTTATACTGATCTTTCTGATGTGACCGGCAAGAAAGGCAGGCGAGCTTTGCCACTAGATGAGGCGATGTTCGATTAGCATGATCGACCTCTACACCTGGATCACCCCGAACGGCCTGAAAATCTCGATTGCGCTGGAGGAACTCGGCCTGCCCTATATCAGCCACGCCATCGACATTGAAAAAGGCGAACAATTCTCAGCCGACTATACCCGCGTCAATCCCGGCTCGAAAATACCGGCAGTCATTGACCGCGATGACGGCACAGTTCTAGCGGAATCGAACGCGATTCTGATCTATCTCGCCGAAAAGGCCGGGCGTCTTCTGCCTGCCTCCCCTGCTGCGCGGCTGGCAGTCACCGAATGGCTGATGTGGCAGGCCGCCAATTTTGGCCCGACACTCGGTTATGCCCATTATTTCCTGACCTACAATACCGGACAGGCACCCTTTGCCGAGGCGCGTTTCGCCTCGGATACGGAGCGCCTCTACCGCACACTGAACCAGCGCCTGACGGGCCGGGAATTCATCGCCGGTGATTTTTCCATAGCCGATATCGCCATCTGGCCATGGGTCTCGCGTTTCGCGCGCCATAAAATTGACCTCGACGATTTTCCGGCGGTACAGCAATGGTATCGCCAGCTCGGACAGCGCGAAACCTTCCGGCGCGGTTACCGCGTGCCTTTCGCGACATCAGACGTACCTGGTCTTTAACCCGCTTTAGCGGGCGACAAGGTGACCGGGCGAGACCTCACGGTATTCACGCGGTTTCACCACGTAATCGATCGCGCGGATCGGGCTTTTCAGCTCGTCATTCGCGGCATTTCGCCGGGTGTTTCTGCGGTCCGGGTCCGGCACCGGCACGGCGGCCATCAGCTTGCGGGTGTAATCATGCTGCGGATTGTCAAACACCGCCGCACGTGGGCCGATTTCAACGATCTCGCCGAGATACATTACCGCTACCCGGTGGCTGACGCGCTCCACCACCGCCATGTCATGGCTGATGAACAGGAAGGCGAGATCGAGGCTTTGCTGCAGATCCAGCATCAGGTTGATGACCTGCGCCTTTATCGAAACGTCCAGCGCCGAAACGCTCTCATCGGCGACAATCACCTTCGGCTGGAGCGCAAGCGCGCGGGCGATACAGATACGCTGACGCTGGCCGCCGGAAAATTCATGAGGGTAGCGCGCCGCCATATCGGGCGAAAGGCCGACCTTCGCCAGCATATCGGCCACAACATCCTTTGCCTCGCGGGCGTTTCCCATGCGGTGCTCCAGAAACGGTTCGGCAATCGCCGCACCCACCGTCATGCGCGGGTTGAGCGAGGCATAGGGGTCCTGAAAGATCATCTGCACCGTTTTGCGCATCTCGCGCATGCCTGATTTGTCGAGGGCGAGAATATTCTCGCCATTAACCATCACTGAGCCGGCATCCGGCTCGATCAGCCGCATGATGGCGCGCCCGGTGGTCGATTTGCCGCAACCGCTTTCGCCGACCAACGACAATGTCTCGCCGGCCCTGAGATCAAAGGACACATTCTCCACCGCATGCACGCGGCCGCTGAGCCGCCCCAAAAGGCCGGAGTGAATATCGAAGCGCTTGGTCAGCCCTTCTACCTTGAGCACCGGCTGGGCACTCGCGTCAACGGTATCGCCCTGCCGCGCCGGCTGCTGCGTTTCGCCTGTGGTGGTGTTGACGATGGGAAACCTCAGCGGTCTTTCCTCACCCGTCATGGAACCCAGAACCGGAACGGCGGACAAAAGCGCGCGGGTATAGGGATGCTTGCCGCGATGAAAGATATCAGCGGTCGCGCCAACTTCCACCTGCTCGCCGCGATACATGACAACGGTACGATCGGCGATTTCCGCTACCACGCCCATATCATGGGTGATGAACAGAACCGACGTGCCTTCCTCCTCCTGAAGCGTCTTGATGAGGTCAAGGATCTGGCCCTGAATGGTCACGTCGAGTGCGGTCGTCGGCTCATCGGCGATCAGCAGCTTCGGCCGGGATGCAAGCGCCATGGCGATCATCACGCGCTGGCGCATGCCGCCGGAAAAGCGATGCGGATATTCATCGAAACGCGATGCGGCTGAAGGAATACGGACCTTTTCGAGCAGCCGAACCGTCTCCGCCCTCGCGTCGGTTTTCGACATCGGCTGGTGGCATAACAAGGCCTCGGAAATCTGGTCGCCGATGGTGAACAGCGGATTGAGGCTGGTCATCGGCTCCTGAAAGATCATGGCGACCTCGTTTCCCCTCACCTGCCGCATGGCATCTTCGGAGAGGGACAGCAGGTTGCGCCCTCCAAGCAGGATTTCACCCTCCACCCTGCTGCTTTCACGATCCAGCAGCCGCATGATGGAGAGGGAGGTAACGCTTTTACCCGAACCGCTTTCACCGACGATCGCGACCGTTTCACCCGGCCCGACATCAAAGGAAATATCACGAACCACGGGTTTCCAGCCGCCATCCACGTGAAAGGACGTGGTGAGATTGCGGACGGAAAGCACGGCATCTTCGGCACCAACGGGTGCGGCCTGCGGCATGGTCATGATCGTTCCCTTCTTGTCGTTAGGTTTTGGCGGCGCAAGCGGTCAAGCCTAGTCCGGCCAGCGCAGCATGCCGTCGAAGCGGTGTCGGCTCCGGTCTTCGAAAGGTGTTGCAATCACCTCGTTGGAGGCACGCGCCTTGTCCAGTTCCTCGGCCAGACGAGACGCCACGATGGTTTCCTGTCCGGGATGCAGATTGCATGGGTCGAGATAGAAATAGCGATGCTCTACCTCGTGGTCGCGGGTGATGATGGGAGGATTGCCCCTGGCCAACGCTGTCGTCAGGTCCCAGGCAGTGATATGCGCTTCTTCGGCATCGATGATCACGCGCAGCCTGTCGAGCGGGTTATTGGTCGGATCCGGCTCGATGAGCGCGGTCACGCCCGGGCGGCCATCCAGCGTTTCCTTCCAGAGATTGAGATATCCGGTCTCGCGCTCACGGATGCCGGCATGGTCGCGCTTTTCCCAGGCTTCCAGTGCCGCCATAACGCCATAGATGCTTTCCTTGCCGACCTTCATGCCGCGGCCAATGCCCATATTTTGCAGGAAGGCGTTGCGCACCAGTTCCTTACTTCCGGCCACGATGCCGGAGGTGGGGCCACCGAGGAACTTGTGGCCGGAATAGAGGACAATATCTGCGCCGGTGGCCAGAAACAGCTCCAGATCATATTCGGACGCCGCATCCACGATAACCGGAACACCCTTGACATGGGCGATCTCTACGAATTCGGAAAGATGCAGCAGGCCGTAACTCACGACATGGTGCGAGATGACATAGACCGCCGCCGCCGTCTTTTCGGTGATGGCGTTTTCCATGTGGAAGCGATGGGTCGATGTGGCCTGCCCGACCAGCACCACCTTGCCGCCGCCAAGCCGGATCGCCTGATCCACCGGCGCGCCGTAGCTCACCACATGCCCCATCTGCACCAGCACTTCGTTCTTTTCCGGTGCGATATCAGGCAGCTTTTCGATGGCCAGGAGATTGTTGCCGGTGATGGCGCCGGCAACAGCAAGGCTGATGCCGGAAGAGCAGGAAGCAGTGACGAAACCAGCCTCGCCGCCCGTCAGTCTCGCGATGATCGCGCTTGCCTTGCGCTGCAGATCGTTGATCTCTACGAATTGCGGCAGGATTGCCGCCATCGCCTCAACCGCCTCTGGAACGACGATGGAAGCACCGAGCGACGTCATGGTGCCCGAGACGTTGATGACCGGGCGAAGGCCGATCCTGCTTCTGATATCCTCGGTCATGTCTTTCTCCTGTCTTTGCGATGCGATAGGCATCGACATATATGCCATAATAATGTAATAGCTTCTAAAAATTCATGAGGAGCCCGAAATTGGACGCCCATAAACTGGACGAATTGTCTTCACACGCCTTGTCCGCGACCGAGGAAAACCCGGACGCGAAGGTGGCCAAGCGCTCGCGTGTCAGCGGCATTGATCGCGCTCTTCAGGTGATTGATTACCTTTACGAAACCGGATCGCCAGCTGGCGCTTACGCCATTGCCAAGGCGATCAAGGCGCCACTTTCCACCGTCTATGTGATCGTTGACGATCTGGTCGAAAAGAACATGCTGGCGCGCAACGCCGAAGGTAACATATGGCTCGGCGCACGGCTTTATCACTACGGCCTTGCCTATGCCCGCTCGCTGGATTTCATGGGTGTCGCCACCCACGAAATGCATGATCTGTGCCGCCATGCGGGTGAGACGGTGCAGCTTTGCGGTCGCGACGGTGACCATATGCTGGTGCTCGCCATGGCGGATGGCCCCAGCCATTTCCAGGTTGCCTCGCGCGTCGGCACCCGTGTTCCATTGAACTGGACGGCATCCGGCCGCCTGCTCGTTGGCCATCTGCCGGAAGAGGAGCGCGTCGAGCTTTTCAAACGCTGCGCCCGCACATCGCCCACCGGCCGTGCGGAAATCAACCCGGAAGCGCTTTCTCAATCGGCAGGCACGGCGTTCCGTGACCGGCTGTCGATACAGGTTGCGGAATCCGACTACGCTGTTGCCTGCATCGCCTCGCCGATCTGCGACACCAATGGAGAATGCGTGGCGACGATCTCCATCGTGCTGCCGGAACAGAAGGTGCTGGCGGACGAAAACCACTATACCGAACAGGTCAGGGTTTCGGCCGAAAGGATCGAGAAGCTGATGGGCTGGCGCAACCATTGAACGGCCTCAATCCCTCAGCGCGATGATCGCTTCTATCTCGACGGTGATGTTGCCCGGCAGCGAACCGAACCCCACGGCGGAGCGGGCGTGCTGCCCCGCATCGCCGAACACATCGATGAAGAGATCCGAACAACCGTTGATGACGCTTGGATGATCGCGGAAATCGCTGACGGCATTGACCATGCCCAGCAGCTTGACCACCTTCTTCACCCGCGACAGATCCCCAAGCGCCTCATGCATGACGGCAAGAAGATTGATGCCGGTTAAACGCGCATGCTGGTACGCCTCGTCCAGCCCGATCTCGGCTCCGACCTTGCCGGCGTATAGGTGTCCGTTCTCCTCCCTCGGGCCCTGCCCCGAAAGATAGAGCATGTTGCCTTCCACCACATGCGTGACGAAATTGGCGATCGGCGGCGGTGGCGGCGGCAGCGAGATGCCGAGCGCGGCAAGCCGGTCGTAGGGCGAATGACGCCCATCTGCCTCAAACGAAGACTGTTTCACGCGAATTCCTCATAATACCGGGACGGGTATCCCTATTCTTTGCGGAAGACGGAGAGCATCCCTCCCCGCCGCTCCAGTCGGTTCAGCGCCAGGAATAGCCATGGCTGTGGCGCACGAGCTTGCGCGCTCTCGGGACATAGCGGCTGGCGGCAATGGCCTCCGCACCGATGACCGCATAGCGCGGCTCGAACAGCCGCTTGAGACGCGAAACATCGCCATTGGAATCGGTCGCCTCCAGATCGGCATCGACAAGATCGAAAACCGTGAAATCCGCGCGCTGGCCAACATCGAGGCGGTTTTCCATGTCGAGGCGGATGATAGAGGCCGGATTGCGGGTGACGGCCTCGACGACATTTTCGAAGGGCATATCGACCGAAAGCAGCTTCGACATGGTCGTCGCCAGATCCCAGACGGGGAAATTCATCGAATGGCCATGCAAATCCGTGGAGATCGAGAAGGGCAAAAGGCCGCGCGCGATCGCCGCTTCCGCCACCTTGAAGGAGAAGGATGCACCGCCGTGGCCGATATCCAGCCGGATGCCTTCCCCCGCGCAGCGCTCCGCGAGGCTGAACAGGTCCTCGTCTTCCATGATGCTGGAGCCGGACTTGCCGTTGAAGCAATGGGTCACGACATCGCCGGGACCGAGAATTTCCAGCACTTCATCGTAGAGCGCAGGCGGTTCACCCACATGCACCATCATCGGCACTTTCAGGATCTTGGCGATCTTCTTGCCGAGTTTGACCGGCGTAACACCCCAGGAACCCGTAATGACATGGCTCGCCCGCACCTTGAGGCCAACGATATGCTCGCTGTTCTCGGCATAACATTCAAGGATGCGGTCGAGGTCGATATCCTTGATATCGCGCAGTTCCGGCACCCGGTTGCAGGCGACAAGCCCGATGGAGCCGAGATTGAGGAAGGCCTTGATGCGTTCCTTCGATGGTTCGATGATATATTCGCGAAAACCGTGGAAATTTGCTTCCCCCGCCGAACCGGCATCCACCAGCGTCGTCACGCCGCGCTCGGCCCCGCATTCTGAGGGGCGGATGGAGATATCGGTGCCGCCATGCCAGATATGCACGTGCAGATCCACCCAGCCGGGCGAGACGAATGCGCCCTTTGCGTCGATGCGCTGCGCATCCGCCGGCGCCTGAAGGGCAGGCCCAACCGCCACGACCTTGCCATCGCCGCCGATCAGGATATCGGTCTGGGCCTGTGGCGCCCCCTTTTCGAAGCCGACGGGCTTTGCATTGGAGAGAAGAATGGGAGCTTGAAAAGGCGTTTTTGCCTGTTCACCGGACGTCATATTACAAATCCCTTCGCAGTCTTGGGTCGAGCATGTCCCGCAGCCCGTCGCCGACCATTTGCAGCGAGAGCACGGAAAGAATGATGGCAAAGCCGGGGAAATAGGTCATCCAGTCCGCCTGGCCGATATATTGGCGGCCAGCGGAGATCATGGTTCCCCAGGTCGGAATTTCGGGGCTGACACCCAGCCCCAGAAATGAAAGGCCGGCCTCGGCCAACATGGCGCTGGCGAAAAGGAAGGTGCACTGCACGAGGATCGGCGAGATCAGATTGCGCAGCACATGCCGCGTCATGATGTGGAAGGTGGAGATGCCGAGCGCCTTGGCCGCCTCCACATAGGGCAATTCCCGGATCACCAGCGTCGAGGCGCGCACGATGCGGGCAAGGCGCGGCGAATAAACGACGGCAAGCGCAATGATTACCGTCGTCAGCGACGGCCCGAGTGCGGCCACTAGCGCGATGGCCAGCAAAATATCCGGAAACGCCATCATGGCATCGATCAGTCGCGCGATCGGCGTATCCAGTTTCTGGAAGAAACCGGCAAGCAGGCCGAGCGTGATGCCGATCAACGCCGAGAGCGCCACCACGGCGGCCCCGACCAGAAGCGACAGCCTTCCCGCAAAGATGGTACGGGAAAAAACGTCACGGCCGAACTCGTCGGTGCCGAACCAGTAGAGTTCGCTCGGCGGTTTCAGACGGTTGACGATCGAGAGTTTCGACGGCGAATAAGGCGCGATCATCGGCGCGAAAACGGCGAGCAGCACGAAGACGAGCAGCACGATCAAACCGGCTGCGACCGTCTTGCGCTTCAACAGACGCCGAATGAACAGGATGGTCGGGTTGCGCGCCGGCTGGGCGGTGGAGGTGATATCGGCCATCAGTAACGAACCCTCGGATCGACCAGCAGATACAGCATGTCGATGGCAAAATTGATGAGCACGTAAAGCCCGGCGATGACGAGAAGCGCGCCCTGAATGACCGGATAATCGCGCCTCAAGACGGCTGACACGACGAGATTGCCGACGCCCGGCAGGCCAAACACGGTTTCCGTAACGACCGCGCCGGAAATCAGCACGGCGGCGGTGAGACCAAGCACGGTGAGGATGGGGATAAGTGCGTTCTTCAGCGCGTGTTTCATCACCACCCGGCGTTCCTTGACGCCCTTGGCTCTGGCGGTGCGGACATAGTCGTCGCCGAGAACATCCAGCATCGAGGCGCGGGTAAAGCGCAGAATGAGGGCGGAAGAAACGAGGCCGAGTGCGATGGCCGGCAAGGTCAGGTGATACATGCGCTCGAGGAAGCTTGCGCCTGGACCGCCATATCCCGACACCGGGAACATATCGAGCCGGACGGCGAAGAACTGCATGAGGATCAGGCCAAGCCAGAAGCTCGGAATGCTCGCCGCCAGCATCGCAATGGTTGTCGCTGCCTGATCCACGAAGGAACCGCGCCGGTAAGCGGCATAGATGCCGATGGGAAGCGCGATGGCACTGGCGATCAACAGCGAAAAGATCGTCAGGAAGAAGGTCGGTTCCGCCCGATCCAGAAGCGCCGATCCAACCGGCATGTTGAGGAAGATCGACTGACCGAGATCACCGCGCAGCAATTGCCCGATATAGTAGACATATTGCACGCCAAGCGACTGATCTAGGCCAAGTCTGGTGCGCAACTCCGCGATGTCCTGTGCCGAGGCGTCCGGCCCGAGCATCACCGCCGCCGGATCGCCGGGCGTGACGCGCAGGATGATGAAAACGATGGTGACGACGAGAAACATCACCACGATCATTCCGGCAAGTCTCTGGAAAATATACCGTATCACGTATGAATGCTCCGAAGCGCGTGATGGGCCGCTCTCAGGCGACGGTTGAACAGAGTTGTCGACGAGTGCCGGTAAACCCGGCGCTCATGGCTGGAAGACTCCCGCTGATCCGGCATCCAGCCACCGCGCGTCTGCGTGGTGAAGGCGTCCTCTTGCGGTCAAAGACTTGATCGCGCTGGACCCCGGATTCAGTCCGGGGTCACGGAGTGCGGAGCGGTCTTACTTCGTAACCGAAGCATTCCAGAAATAGGGCCAGGGAGCCGGATCGACGCCATCAAGCTTGTTGGACTTCGCCGCCACGGCGTTGAAGTCGCCGATCTTGATGAGCGGCAGCTCGTCATAGATCGTCTTCTGCACCTTGGCCCAGAGAGCAATGCGCTTCTCCGGATCAGCCTCCGAGGTGAAAGCGTCCACCGCCGCCTTGCGCGTCGGCGTGTCCCACCAGCCCGGCGAACCTGTGGAAAGCGCGCCAATCAGCGCCGGCTCCGGCAGGAAGGGGCTGTGGCTGATGTAGATATCCCAGAGCTTCGGGTCGGCACGGCGCTGCGTCAGCGTCGCCCAGTCCACCACCTGCATATCCACCTTGAAACCGGCAAGCTTCAGATACTCCGCTGCCACCTGCGCCATTTTGTAGTGGAACTCATACTGACGGCTGGTGAGGATGCGCAACGGCTCGCCATTATATCCGGCGGCCTTCAGCTTTTCGGCTGCGGCCTCCGGGTTGCCGACATTATAATTGCCTTCGACGCCCTCTTCCGAATGCCAGGAGAAATTGGACGGATAGTAGGCGCCATCAAGCGCATAGAAATCCGTGCTGCCGAACGCCGCCGCCAGCATGTCCTCCATGTTCAACGCTTCTGTCACCGCCTTGCGGACCTCAAGCTTGGAAGACAAACCTTCCTTGGTATTGAATACAAAGACCGGATAACCGAAGGGCTTCAGCATCAACGGCTGCGAGGCCGAGGAGGACTTCACCTTGGCGAAGGATTCCACCGGAATGGAATCGACGTAGTCATACTGGCCGGAAACAGCGGCCTCGACACGGGTATTCGGATCGGGAACCGGAACGAAACGGATTTCATCGAGATACTGATGGCGCGCACCGCCATATCCGT
Organism: Rhizobium sp. AN68; assembly: GCF_030758035.1. Taxonomy (NCBI): domain Bacteria; kingdom Pseudomonadati; phylum Pseudomonadota; class Alphaproteobacteria; order Hyphomicrobiales; family Rhizobiaceae; genus Rhizobium; species Rhizobium sp. AN68. The sequence continues at coordinate 448,893 of NZ_JARWMI010000002.1, forward strand.
CACTTTCACCGTCACGAGACTTGTAGCCGTCGAAACGGACGAGCTGGATATATTGGTCCGCCTTGCGTTCCTTCAGCATATACGGGCCGGTACCGACAAATTCTGTCATCGGCTCAGCCTGCTTTTCAGCGGGCAGAATGATGGCTGCGGAGTTGTTGAAAGCAAGCAGCGAGGTCAGCGGCGCATAGGGCTGCTTGAGGGTGATTGTCACCCTCTCGGCATCAGGCGCGGAGATATTGTCGATGAAACCGGCGACCTGTTTTCCGCGTGATGCGATCTTCATCCAGCGGCCAAGCGAGGCGACGACATCTTCCGAGGTCATATCGCTGCCGTCATGGAACTTGATGCCCTTCCGCAGCTTGATCGTGTAGGTTTTGCCGTCCGCACTGATGTCAGGCAGGCTTTCAGCCAGAAGCGGCGTCACCTTCCACCCCTTGTCGAAGGTGTAGAGCGTTTCGAAAATATGTTGCGTGACAATGCCGACGAGATCGGCCGTCGAGGCCATGGGATCGAGTGTCGGCGGCTCGCCGATCGTGGCGACATTGATGACCCCGCCCTTTTCCGCAGCCATCATCACGCCCGGCGCTAGCATCAAAGCGGCAGTGGCGAGAAATGCAAGTTTACGTCTCATTGTTAAGCTCCCAGCTCCTGGTTCCGACCTTATGAGTTCCATTATTATGTTATATCAATCTTTATAACAGAATAACTCGATAGGGCGCCTTGTCAATGACAATGCGGCGCGAGTAATGGTTTCCAAGACAGGCGAAATGGAAGACGGGCCTTCGCAAGAGGCGGAAACGGAACGTAAGTCGAAGGAAAACAAGCTATTTCGCCCGAAACACGGCGCGCGGCAAACACCGCTGCTGCCAGCCGGAACTGCGGAAAACTACGGCTGGCTTTCGACGGGAAAACGAAGAGGAGGAATTAAGAGGCTTTGATATTTCGCATTTGCGAACAAAGTGCTATTGAGGATCAGACCAAGACCAGATTACGACAGACATAATCTCGCATTCTTATTAATAGTTACGTTATTCGCCTTCCCAGCCGTGATTTTAAGGGCTGCAGACAGACCAGATATTCTAAACCGCCGAGCTTTATTCCAGGGCGGGTTATAAATTTTTATTACGTTGAAATTATTGAGGAAATCATGAAGACGGCAATCGTGCATGACTGGCTCACCGACAGAGGTGGGGCCGAAAAAGTGCTTCACAACCTTCTTGAGATCTATCCTGACGCGGATCTCTATTGCCTTGTCGATTTCATGAGCGATCGAGACCGGGGCTTTCTCGGTGGCAGGCCGGTCAACACCTCCTTCATCCAGAAACTGCCTTTCGCTCGTAAAAAATATCGCTCCTATCTGCCGCTGATGCCGCTGGCCGTCGAACAATTTGATCTCAGCGGCTACGATCTGGTGATTTCCTCAAGCTACGCCGTCGCCAAGGGCGTCATCACCGGACCCGGCCAGTTTCACGTCTCCTATATTCACAGCCCCATCCGTTACGCCTGGGATCTCCAGCACCAATACCTGAAAGAATCGAAGCTTAGTCGCGGTTTCGCCTCGTGGATCGCCCGTGCCGTTCTTCACTATATTCGCATGTGGGACATCCGCACCGCCAATGGCGTCGATCTCATGACGGTCAATTCCAAATTCATTCGCAGCCGGGTTCGCAAATGCTACGGACGCGACTCTACGGTTATTTATCCGCCAGTGGATACTTCCCATCTCTCCCCTTCCGACCTGAAAGGCGATTATTTCGTCACGGCTTCGCGGCTGGTGCCTTACAAGAAGGTCCACCTCATCGTAGAAGCCTTTGCAAAAATGCCCGATAGACGACTGGTCGTCATCGGCGACGGCCCGGACATGAAACGCATCAAGGAAATCGCCACTCCCAACGTCGAGATCCTCGGCTTCGTCGGCAATGACGAGCTTCACAAATACATGGCGGAAGCCAAGGCATTCGTATTTGCCGCCGAAGACGATTTCGGCATCGTCCCGGTTGAATCGCAAGCGCTTGGAACACCCGTCATTGCCTATGGAAAAGGCGGTGTACTAGAGACCGTTGTTCCTCTCGGCGCTTCCAATCAGCCAACCGGGCTTTATTTCCGCGAGCAAACGCCTGAAGCCATCTGCGCTGCGGTGCAGGAGTTTGTCGATAACTCCGACAGTTTCGACAAGAACGCCTGTGTCGACAACGCCGCCCGCTTTTCAAGTGAACGCTTCCTGCGAGAATTTGCCGATACCGTGAATTTCGCGCTGGCTGAACGGGCCTGACATGAAATTTTCAAGGTCGAATATATCCATATTGGATATACTCTGTTGACGTCGACAGAGCCACTCATAGGTAAAGCGAGTGGCGTCACCGGCCTTCTCTTATCCAGTGCAGGCTCGCCGTCGCCTTGTCCGCAATGCAGTCGCCGTGCATAATGATTCCTCGTTGTGAGCGAGGCGGCCCTGACCGGCCTACCTCATGAGTGATTTAGTCTTTGTACAAACAGAGGAATGTCACAAATTGGTATCTCGTAAATACCAAATCGTGATATTTATGCGGAATTATGAGCAGGAAACGCGTCGAGCCAAAGACGCCGTTGGGAAAACGGCTGACCGAGGTCCGCAAAGCACTGAAATTTGACGAGCGTGAGCCATTTGCCGAGGCACAGGCCTGACAGTTGCAATGCTTGGTTACTATGAACGGGGCGACCGTATTCCCGACGCTGGCGTTTTGGCTCTCTATCGTGAGCGGTTCGGCATCAATATAAGTTGGCTCGTGGCCGGTATGGGCGACATGTTTGACACCGCGCCAGCGGCACGTACTCTTGCCTACGACGTTGCCCTGCTGCAAAAAATCAGCGACCGGGTCGAGACGATCTTCGTGGAGTGTCGCCAAAAGTCGCCTACACGGTCTACAATAACGGAGGCCGCGCTTATTTATAACGAACTGGCCAAAACCATATCGGACATTCGCGACGTCCAGATGGTAGAGGCAATTTTACCCGTGCTTCTGCTACGCTTCAGGGAGCGTATAACGACAGCGGGATCGGGCCTCAGCAAATACGAATCTTCAGGGTTTTAATATTCAGCATATTTATACAGCAGCCACAATAGACAGATTTTTAATCTCATTCAATACTTCCTATACATGATTAGTATTTCATAATAAATTTTGCATCCACATCAACTAAATAGTTCACTAAATTATAAATAATTTTAAAATTTACATTAGGTGTTTTCATGGAAGATAAGGCGTTGCGTGATCACAGCTATGATATAGCCAAGGGTCTCGGCATTCTGGTCGTTTTTGACCACACGGGAATGATGGCCGCTATCCGTTTCGGGGTCAATGAGCGGCTGGCGCCGCAGACCAACCGGGGACTAAGGATCAGCCGCTGACTTAGGGAAAACATACTGCAAAACAACCAATTATCGTGTTTTTAAGTCAAACATGAAAGAAACTGGACAAGCGTGACAAAACTGCACTAGCGCTATTCGGTAATCGCAGTGATTATGCCGTCCGATTGAATATTGAAGAACGATGATACTGACGCCATTCGGGTTCGTGAAGATTGTGCATGCTACGGATTTCCCAGCGCAATTGAGCGACGACTTAACTTGAAGTATCGCCTTAAGTTAGGCAATAAGCCTGATGCCAGCGTAGACATTTCGTGACACGATTCTGCTGAACGGATGTAATGCCCGGTTGAGATTTGATTTACCGGTGTCAAATATGAAGTGCCGATTTTTATAAAACTATACGATGTCCGGTTTGTTTCTTTTTTCGGACGAAATTTATTTTGAGGACCAAATGCGTTTATTGAATGTTTCGATTCTGCTTGCCTCCGCAGCACTTGCGGGGTGCACCGTGACCGCGGCATCAGGCCCCGATGCGGCAACAATCGAATCCAACGCTTCAGTGAAATTCAGTTCCAAGGACAAAAAGAAAACTGCGGGCGTTGACTACGCTCTCATCGATATCAACAGTTCCGTCCTGAACTATGTCGGCGATACCACCACCGCTACCCTGCTCGGCAGTTTCGGCGGCGGCAAGGGTGGTGTTCCGGCGTTGCCGATGGGCGTTGGTGACGTGGTGCAGGTCGCAATCTTCGAAAGCCAGGCGGGCGGACTTTTCATTCCAAACGATGCGGGCAGCCGTCCCGGCAACTTCATCAGCCTGCCGAACCAGACGGTAGACCGGGAAGGCAATATCAGCGTTCCCTATGCCGGCAAGATCCGCGCAACAGGCCGCAATGTCGAGGATGTGCAGAGCGAGATCGAGGAGCGTCTGGCCAACCGGGCCATCGAACCGCAGGTCCTCATCACCAAGATTTCCAGCCGCTCCGCACAGGCATCGGTGCTTGGCGACGTCAAGGAGCCGACGAAGGTCCAGCTTTCAGAAGCGGGTGACCGCGTTCTCGACGTCATCTCCTATGCAAAAGGCCTCAGCGCCCCAAATATCGAATCCTATGTCACGCTGATCCGTCGCGGCAAGACCGCGCGCGTCAACTACAATCACCTTGTCAGCACGCCTTCCGAGAACATCTATGTGGTTCCGGGCGACACGGTCATGGTGGAGCGTGAACGCCGCACCTATCTCGCTTTCGGCGCCTCCGGCCTCAATGGTCGTTTCGAATTTGAGGACGCCGCGCTGAAGCTCTCGGATGCACTGGGCAAGGCGGGCGGATTGCTTGACTCCCGCGCAGACCCTGCGCAGGTCTATGTCTATCGTACCGTCAAACGCGATCTTCTCGTGAAGCTTGGCATCGACATGTCGAAGTTCCCGGGACAGGAAGTTCCGGTCATCTTCCGCGCCAACCTGCGCGATCCTTCAACCTTCTTTGCCACCACGAAATTCCCGATGCAGGATCGCGATATCATCTACGTCACCAACTCGCAGGCAACCGAACTTTACAAGTTCCTGGACCTCGTTGGCTCCGTTCCCGCAACGGCCGGCAACGTCTCCGAGGATGTACTTGCGACGCGCAACGCCATCCGGGCGTTCTGACCCTCGGCGACTCGCCGCTCCTGTTCAAAGCCGCCCCGGAAACGAGGCGGCTTTTTATTTTGGTCACGATTGGGGTCAAGTTCCGTGCATCGAGCCCGGCGACGGGCATATGCCCAAAACCGCCACAACCCTTGTTTCGCAAGGCAACATGGCGGCAGACATCGTCGCCGCCATTACAAAAGTTTAAGGTGATTTTGCAGCGCATTGGGTGTCTTGTGGGAGCTAAAGCTGCTCCCAGGGCTTGCCGAACATGTTCGGGAAACATGTATTGCTCTCATTTTGCGGAACCGTCAGATGAAACGTTTCTGGACCGCCCTCAGCGTTCTCGCCATCGCAGCCGCCGGCGCGTGGTATTTTAAAGATCGCCTGCCCCTTGATCAAATTCCCTACCTCAAACAATTCGCCAGCGTTTCGCCACATGCAGAAACGGCAACGGCCGATGGATCTGCCGGCAAGAAGGGCCAGACGTCGCAGAACGGTCAAGCCGGCCAGCAGACAGGCCAGAGGCAAGGTGGCGGGCGGCGCAATGGCGGGCCGCCTACCGTCAGCACCATCGCCGTCAACAAGGCGACGTTGCCAATGGACGCTACGGCGACGGGATGGGCGGTTGCCGCCGACATCACCAATATAGCGCCGCTTCAGGCCGGTCTCGTCACGGAAATCTCCGCGAAGGACGGCCAGCATATCAAGGCGGGTGATCTGATCCTCAAGATGGATGACCGTATCGCCCGCGCAGCCGTCGACAAGGACAAGGCCAATATCGCTGCCGATCAGGCAACGCTGGAACAGACGGAAGCCGCCTTCCAGCGCGCCGCCAATCTGGTCAAGCAGAGCGCAGAGTCCCAGCAGGTGCTGGATCAGGCAAGGGCAGCCAGGGACAGCGCCGCCGCAAAGATCGATGCCGACAAGGCGACTCTTGCTTCCGACCAAGTAACGCTCGAACATATGGAGATCCGTGCGCCCTTCGATGGGCGACTGGGCGATGTTACCGTCAGCCCCGGTGCCTATCTCAGCGCTGGCATCAATATTGTGACGATCACGAAATACGATCCCATCTCTGTCAGTTTTCGCCTGTCGCAGCGCTACCTGCCGCAATTGCGCGAAGGCGTTCAGAAGGACACGGCGGTCGATGTAGACCCGGCGGCAACCGGCGGCGAGCCCATGAGCGGCATGCTGCGTTTTTACGACAACGTCGTAGACCAAACGTCCGGTACCGTACTTGCCAAAGCGGAATTCAAGAACGATCGCGGGCTGTTGTGGCCCGGCCAGTCCGTCAACGTCACGGCTCATTTCGTATCCGACGCGGAGATGATCGTCGTGCCGACGGTTACCGTGCGGCCGGGGCCGAAGGGCAATTTCGTCTACATCGTCGATGACAACCACCGTGTTCATATGACGACCGTGGAGGTTGCCCGCTCCAACGGCGATATGACAGCCATTGCCAGCGGCCTCACCGGCGGCGAGCATGTGATCATCGAAGGCCAGTCGGGACTTGCCGACGGTCAACAGGTGGTCGAGCAATTCTCGGACAAGGGCGGCGCGGCCGCCAATCTGGCCGCCAATATTCCGCAGCAGGAACAGGTGGGTAACCCATGATCCCGAATTTCTGCATCAACCGACCCGTTGCAACCACCCTTCTCGCCATCGGCCTCGTGCTCGCCGGGCTTGCCGGTTTCCGCCTGTTGCCCGTCGCTGCGCTGCCGAAAGTCGATTTTCCGACGATCAGCGTTTCGTCGTCGCTGTCGGGCGCCTCGCCGCAAACCATGGCCACCTCGGTCACCACGCCGCTGGTGAAGCAGTTCGAGACCATTCCGGGTGTCAGCGAAATCAGCGCCACCAACACGCTGGGCAACAGCTCCATCGTGCTGCAATTCGATCTCAACCGTGACATCGACGCAGCGGCAGCAGATGTTCAGGCGGCGATTTCGCGCGCACAGCGGCAATTGCCAAGCAACATGACGACAACGCCGAGTTACCGCAAGACCAACCCGGCCGATGCGCCGGTACTGCTGCTTGCCATCAACAGCAAGGAGATGCCGACCAGCAAGGTGGACGAAATCGCCGAGAACATCATCTCGCCGCTGCTTTCAACCATCTCCGGCGTCGCGCAGGTGAGTATCTACGGCGCGCAGACCTATGCCGTGCGCATTGGCCTCGATCCCTCGCAGCTTCAGGCAAGAGGGCTTGGCGTCGATACCGTCACAACCGCCATCGCGCAGGCGAACAATCAGGTGCCCGTGGGCGCGTTGCAGAACGACAACCAGCGCCTGACGATAGAGGCAGACACCCAGCGCACCGATGCAGCGGCCTTCCGCTCGCTGGTGGTGGCGACAAGCAACGGTGCTTCCATCCATCTCGGCGATATCGCCAATGTCACCGACAGTATCGACAACCCCAATGCCGGCAGTTGGTTCGATGGCGAACAGGCGATCGTTCTTGCCGTGCAGCGCCAGCCGGACGCCAACACCGTTGATGTGGTGGATGCCATCCGGGCCAAGTTACCGGCGCTGCGCCAGCAATTGCCGCCATCGGTCAATATCAACGTCATGAATGACGCCTCGACCGCGATCAAGGACGCGATTGCCGACGTACAGTTCACGCTGCTCCTCACCATCGGGCTGGTGGTCGCGGTTATCTATCTCTTCACCGGGCATCTGACGGCGACCATTATTCCGGGCCTTGCCGTGCCGCTATCACTGATTACCGCCTTCGGGGCCATGTATGTTCTGGGGTACAGTATCGACAATATCTCGCTACTCGGGCTGACATTGTCGGTCGGACTTGTGGTGGACGATGCGATCGTCATGCTGGAAAACATCCTGCGACTGCACGAGGAAAAAGGCCTGACGATGCGCGAGGCGGCCCTTCAGGGCGCCGCGGAAGTCAGCGGCACCATTCTGTCCATGTCCATCTCACTGGTCGCAGTGTTCATTCCCATTCTGCTGATGGGCGGAGTGATCGGCAGGCTGTTTAACGAATTCGGCATGGTGGTCACGCTGGCGATCATGGCGTCGGCGCTGGTTTCGCTGACTGTCACGCCGATGCTCGCCTCACGGCTTTCGGGTCATTCCTCCAGACCGCCGGCCATCATCCGTTGGTTCGACGCCGGCTTCGAGCGCACGCTTCGCCTCTATGGCAAGGCCGTCGGCTGGTGCCTTTCCCATCGCCGCGTGGTTCTGGGCGCATTCCTGGCATCGGTTGCAGCATCGCTTTATCTGTTCGAGACTTTGCCTTCCAGCTTCTTCCCGCAGGAAGATATCGGTCGCCTTTCCGTGTCGACGCAGGCGCGTGAGGACATTTCCTATACCGCGATGCGCGATCTTCAGGCGCAGGTGGCCGATCAGATCCGCAAGAACCCGGCCGTGGTGCATGTGACCTCTACAGTCGGCGGCAACTCCCGCAACCCGCTGAATAACGGCTCGATGTTCGTGGAGCTGAAGCCGAAGGAAGAGCGTGCACCGCTAAGCCAGGTATTGGCGGAACTTGGCCAGGCGACATCGAAGGTGGCGGGCATCCGCACATATATCAATCCCCAGCAAAGCTTACGTTTGGGCGGGCGCAGCTCCGCCAGCCAATACCAGCTCGTCATTCAGGGCCTGAACGCCGACGCGACCAATGAATGGTCGAACAAGCTGATGGAGGCGATGCGCCGCGACCGCACATTCGCCGCCGTCAATTCCGACGCTCAGAACGGCGCAATTGCGGCGACGATTTCGGTCGACCCGGAAAAGGCAGCCGCCTTCGGCATCACCAACGACCAATTGCGCAAGACGCTGGAAATGTCGTTCGGCGGTTATACGGCGGCGCAAATCCAGTCGACCGGTGATAGCTATGATGTGATCGTCGAATTCGACAGTTCGAAACAGTGGAATGACGATTTCCTGAGCGACATCAACATTCTCTCGGCAAAATCGGGTGTTCTGGTTCCGCTTTCCAACTTCGCCACCCTCACCCGCACGCAGGCGCCGGTGACCATCAACCAGACGGGCCAGCTCGTTTCTACGACCGTCTCCTTCAACCTGCCGGATGGCGTGGCGCTTTCGGATGCGACGAGCCGTATTGACCAGATCAAAACCACCATCGGCCTGCCGCAGGACGTGTTCACCAGCTATGGCGGCACGGCGGCGATATTCCAGCAGAGCCAGGGCAATACCGGCATCCTCATTCTTGCGGCGGTGTTGACCATCTATGTGGTGCTGGGTGTGCTTTACGAAAGCTTCATCCACCCGCTGACCATCCTTTCCGGTCTGCCGGCGGCGGCTTTTGGCGCGCTGGTGGCGCTGAAGGTGATGGGCATGGATTTCTCGATCATTGCGCTGATCGGGCTGTTGATGCTGATCGGCATCGTCAAGAAAAACGCGATCATGATGATCGACGTTGCGGTGGAACTGATCCGCGAAAAGGCCGAACCGCCCACCAGCGCCATCCACGAAGCCTGCGTGCGCCGTTTCCGGCCGATCATGATGACGACCTTCTGCGCGCTGCTGGGCGCCCTGCCCATCGCCCTCGGCTCAGGCGCCAGCTCGGAACTGCGCCAGCCACTTGGTGTTGCCGTGGTCGGTGGTCTCATCGTCTCGCAATTGCTGACGCTGTTCATCACCCCGGTCATCTTCGTGGAAATGGACAGGTTGGGTACCTACCTCACCGGGCTGTTTTCGCGCAAGACATCGGCTAAAAAACACGCGGAACCGCAAAAGCCGGAAAGTGCCAGCGAACCCGATTCCGTCGCGGCATAGATCGTAGATACGCATTTCCGGACACAAACCGCGATGCGGTTTCTACCGGAAATGCTCTAATGCAAGCTTCCGAGGCGCTCCAGTGCCTCGGAAAATCCCTGTCCCTGCAACTGGAACGAAACCGTTCGGCCCTGCAGATCGGGGGCCTCTATTGTCAGGGTTTGTCCGGCCTTCAGCGCGGTTACAAGTTCGACGAACGGCGTGAAGGAAACGATGCAGCCCACGGGCAGACACGTGCTGACCTGAACTTCCTGCAACCGCACATTTCCGGATTTTACCGAAAACAGCTTTGTGACGGCAAGGCCGAAAGGCATGACCACGGTGCCGGAAAGCTTACCCGGCGTCCCGACATCATCAAGCCGGAACTCGACGGAGACGACCAGTTTGCGTGTCTTCTCCTCAAGCTGGACCTGAGCGATGGCGCAGAGCGGTTTTGCCGTCTCCGCCACCGGCTTACTGGCGTCATTATCATCTTTTTTCGCAGGCGCGACGCAAGCAAGCTGCCAACTCCCGTGAACCTCACGCAACGGCGCGTCCGCCTTTTTTCTGCATCTTGCGCGGGAGCACCGCCTGCCACCAAACCGGCGGACAGGAACACCGTGAGAGCCGTTTTCCAAAGCGTGTTTTGACTGCGCTTCATCAGAAACGAACTCCAAGTTGGGCTGAAGCAGATTGATCCAGAAGACCCGCGCCAAAAACCGCGCCGTAACGGAATGTCAAGGTGGCGGATGGGTTGAGATTGTAGCTAAGCCCCAGATTGATCAATGCCACGTCGCGCGCCATGGCAGCACTTGTCACAGAAAACGCACTGCCACCATCGTAGAACAGTGCACTCTCCATCATCGGATCGCCATAGGCATGACGCCACCCGATATCGAGCATCGCGCGTCCAAGCATCCCCTCCAACGCAATGTCACGGCTGATGCGCGCCCCGAGCGTCGAATAAAACTCGTCGTGGCTGACGGCACCCGAAGAGACGGCGGCGATACCGCCCATCTCCCGGAAAGCATCCGTCCGCGTATTCACGTAAGCGATATTGGCGTAAGGCTCGATATGGGTGAGATCGAAATCGAACCGCCAGGCGGCTTCGGCAAAGACCTGCGTGGTGGAAGCGTCGTAACCAGCGGTTAGGTCCTCCTTCAATGTTGAAAAGGAAACCGCCCGGCGCGTTTCGACATCCTGAAAGGCGTGGGTTGCACCAAGACGCAGGGATGCAGGGCCAATTGTTTTGCCCGCATAACCCGCCACATAGTAGCTGTCCACGTCAGCAGATGCCGCAGGAGAACCCTGGCTGATCACATCGCGGCCGTATCCGGCGGCCACCCCGGCACGCCAGCCATCAGCCAAATCTCCGTCAATACCAAAGAGGACGCCGCCGCCCTTCATGTCGGCCGATGCGCCGTTTCCATCGCCATCGATGCGGCCGCGAGAGCCGAAACCACTGGACCAGAACGTGAGTGAACCCTCGTCAATGTCAAACGGGTTTGATCCGCCTTCAGCATAGGCGACCGGCAGGATCGGGCGCGCATCGACACCTTCGAAAGCACTGCGCAGCCGGTTGAGAATGACATCGCGGGTGAGTTGGCTGCGGTTGATCAAAGCCATGGCAAGCGAGGGATGAATTTCCCCGGCAAGCTGCGCGAAGGCGGATTGGGTTTCGCCCTGCTGCAGAAACACGGCCGCCTCGTAGAGCGGCGAGCTTTCCCCAAGCGCCTCTATGGCGTTGGCGGCCCCGCGCGCATTGGCCGTCGATGTTTCAGCGGCCAAAAAGCCGGCATCCGGTGATGCCCGGGCGAAGGAAAGATAGGTGCTGCCGTCGTCGGCACTCCGGGCTACCCTTGCGGTCAGATAGGCGAAATTTTCGCCGACATTTGAAAACGTACCGGTAATTCCGCCCGTTGCCGTCAGGATCGTGTAGCGGGTGCTGAGGCTATAGGCAGTTTGGTTCGCCAGCGACGTAACGACAAGACTGACATCATTGTCGATGGTGATAGTTCCGGTCACGGCAAGCCTGTCGGAATTGCCGGCGGCGTCGATTTCAACCTCATAGCGAGAGCCACTAGCAAATGTTGCGCTGCCCGTGGAAGCCAGCGTGCCGATCGAATTGCCGGGCGCGAGCGTGCCACCCGAGCCGACGGTCAGGCCGCCGATGGTGCCGGAGCCGCCGAGTGTGGCACCGGTACCGACCGAAACAGCGCTTGCAACCGAACCATTGACGCTGAGCTTTCCAGAGGAAACCGCAGTGGTGCCCGTATAGGTACTATTTCCGGTCAAGACCAGATTACCATCGCCGGTCTTTTCAAAGGTGCCAGTACCGCTGATGGCATTGGAAAGCGTGCCGGCACCATCGACAACGAGTTGCGCATCATTGGCGATGCCGCCCGAGCCGAAACTTTTTGAGGTGCCTTTCAGCGTGCCGGAGGAAATCGTGGTGCCGCCGTAATAGCTGTTATTGCCGCCAAGCGTTGTGACGCCAGCTTCGGCAACGACTTTGCCCGCACCTGAAATATCGGCTGAGAGTATATAGCCGGTCTCGGAATGGTTGAAGACGATGCTGCCGTTGCCTGCACCGAAAGCAATCGTGCGCGCTTCCAACGCACCGGCTGAGCGGGCGGTTTGGCCCGCGGCAGCTCCGATGTTGAGCACGCCTGTGGAACCCGCCGATGCGGCAATGAGAATAGTGGGCGCAGCCAGCGAGGCTCCGCCGGTTATCTCCACGGAACCGTTTCCGGCATCGCCAACGACCATGAGATTGCCAACCGCAACGCGCGATCCCACACCGCTGACCAGAACGTTTCCATTCGATCCCGCCGCACTGCCCGCATAGAGATCATAGGCATCAAGCGATCCGCCATTCGTAACGGTCAAGCTTCCGGAACCTTCAAAACCCACATCGACGGAGCCGGAGTTCACAACGCCGTTGTCGATATAAGCGGTGACGTTCGAACCCGCTCCTGTGATCGTCATCGTGCCGGAGGAACCGCCAAGATCACCTAGCATCACCTTGGCAGCTTTGATACCGCCGCCGGCGCTGACCGACATATTTCCTGTAGTCCCGCCTCCGTATCCGACAAAAAACGTTCCGGTCATCGCCCAGCTCGATCCGTCGCCCGCCACCGTTACGGTGGAAGTGGAACCGCCATGGGACGCAACATAGCCGTCGCGGCTTTGCACCGTGCCACCGGCCTCGACGGTCATGGAACCGTTGCCGTCAAGGCCGACATTGAGATCGGCGCGGCTTTGCAATTTGCTGCCTGCGCCGGATACCCGGGCGGAACCAGTACCACCGGCATTTGTTCCGATGATGATATTCGCTGCATCGACAAGGCCGCCGCCCGTGACCGCCAGCGAACCCGTGCCATTTACCCCCACCTCGAGATCGCCACGGTTGACTGTCCAGACCGAGCCCTGCCCATCCACGGCGGCAGCGCCCGTTGCACCCGCCACAACGCCAAGCCGCGCCGTCGTACTATCAACGGAGCCACCTGCCAGGACGTTGAGCTTGCCGTTGCCAGCGGCACCGCCCAGATCGGCGGTGTCGCCGCCGATCTGCAGATTGCCGGTCCTCCAGTTGGAGCCGTCGCCGGTCACGGTCGCCTCACTCACCGAGTGGCGACCGATAATGGCCTCGCCACTGGTTACGGTCCCTGCGGCCTCTACGAGAAGCGTTGCAGCTCCAGAATTGCCAACGACGAGCGATCCGCCGCTTTGCAGCGCGGAGCCCAGACGGCTTACCGTCACGGAACTTCCGTCCGCAGAAGCCAGATTTGCAATCACCGTCGTTGTCTGACTGATGACCGTGCCGCCACCGGTTACGGTGAGCTTACCAACGCCTGCTTCGCCAACGACCATATCCCCGGACATGGTCCAGTGGCTGTCTTCACCGGAAACCAGCGCGGTTCCCGTCGTGCCGAGGTCTTCGGCCAGAACGCCTCTCGCGCTGTAAAGCTCGCTGGCGCCGAGCACCTCCAGATTTCCACCGCCGCCAGCTCCGGAAGACGACCCGCTCACAAAAACGGTGTCGGAAGTCGTGAGAGTGGAAGAGTTATCGAGCTTGAGGGAGCCATTTCCAGTCCCGCTTCCGCCAATAAGGACGTTCTTCGACGATGCCGTCGTGCCGTGCAAAAGGGAAAGGTTACCCACGCCGCTGCCACCGATGGAGACATCACCGTCATTCTGCCATTTCGCACCGATGAAACTTGCCGTGCCGGACGCGCCACTGACAGCGCCGAGAAAAACTGAATCTGTCTGCAAGCCGCCCTGCACTACCAGCGTGCCGGCCCCTGGCGCGGTGCCTATCAACAATTCACGGGCTTTGGCGCTCGTCCCTATCGTAATGACCGGCCCGTAGGTATCGATCATCACATCATCGCTGGCACCAGGCACGCGGCGCGACGGACCCCAGTCCGCGTCGGTAAACCAGTCACCCCCATCGGACCCCGTCCAGAGCAACGTTTCGGCGATAGCCTCCGATGTAGCGGCAAGCGAAAATATAAAGAAAAAAGACCCGCCGTCCCGCAGACGAAAAGCCTGCTTGGCGTCAAGGCACGCATTTCCGCTGTCGGACAGGTTTCCCCTTCCGAAACATGGCAGAAACAAGCGGACATTCAGTCTCCCTAACCCGCGCGACTTGCGGTCTTCCTTTGATCGAGCGAATCATTTTTTGAATCAGATCAACTACGCCAGTTTGAAAGATGATTTCCAGTATGAACAGCGCAAAGCGTGGTTTTTACTGACAGACGAAACAAAAACGGAGCACGACAGGCGTGCTCCGTTAAATAAGCAACAGATGGCTGGAGTAAATCTCTGCCGAGATCGAACGGGAAAATCCCGTTCTGCCTACTGCTTTGAAAACCGCCCGAAGGCTCCGCCTGAAAAGCACAGGGGATCGCCATCGCGGTGGGCGGCACGCAGCACTTCGCCGACGATGATGGTGTGATCGCCCGCATCATGGGCTGCCGCCTGCCGGCATTCGAAACGGGCGAGCGTGCCCGGAATGACCGGAACGCCCTCGTCGTTGATTTCCCAGTCAAGATCGTCAAATGCGCGGCCGCTGCGGGTGAAGCGGGCGCTCAGCACGTCCTGATCTGCGCTCAGCACATGGATGGCGAAATGCGTTGCGCCGCTGAAGGCCGGATAGCGCGATGAATTTTTGGCAGGCGACCACAGCACCAGCGGCGGATCGAGCGATACCGACGCGAAGCTGTTGACCGTCATACCGATCGGCCCTTCGGGCGTCGTTGCCGTCACCACCGTCACGCCGGTGGTGAAAGCGCCGAGCGCATTGCGAAAGCTGCGGCTGTTTTCGCCGCCGGGAACAAATACGTGCTCATTGGGCATTTTGATCGCTTCTGCGACTGTCATCACGGCACCTCGCTTCCAATTGCAAGTGTGTAAAGCTCAAACCATGTCTGGCGGTCGATGGTGACGCGCAGGGCATCGGCCGCCGTTTTTATGCGCTGAATATTGTTGGTGCCGAGCACGGGCACGATCTTTGCCGGATGCCGCAGCAGCCAGGCGATGGCAACGGCAGTGGCATCGACACCCTGCTCGTTGCCGATGCGCTGCAGGGCAGCCATGGTTCCACCATGCGCACCGGAAAACAGCGAACCGCCGCCAAGCGGCGACCATGCCATTGGTGAAACGCGCTTTTCCTGCAGGAAGGCCAGATCGCCATTGGTGAAGCTATCGGTAGCAAGCAAGCTCATTTCGATCTGGTTCGTAACCAGCCTATTGCTCATAGCCGATTGCAGCAGGGAGAAATCCCAAGGGCGAAAATTGGAAACGCCCACGGCCTTGACCTTGCCGGACGCTACCAGTGCATCGAGCGCCTTGCCGGTTTCTTCGGGATCGATCAGCGGATCGGGCCGGTGGATCAGCAACAGATCGACATGATCTGTGCCCATGTCACGCAAGGAGGCCTCGACTGAAGCGTTGATATGGCCAGCCGTGGTATCGTAATGCTTGACACGGGCGGCTGAGTGACGCCCGGCTGGCGCCACGATGCCGCATTTCGTCACGATCTCGATCTTGTCGCGAAGGGATGGAGCTGCCTTGAGGCCGGCACCCAGAATGGCTTCCGCCGTGTATCCACCGTATATATCAGCCTGATCCATGGTGGTGATGCCCTGCGCCAGGCAGGCTTCGATCTTTGCCTGTACATGGGAAGGCGAAGTATCAGCATCGTCGCCGATGCGCCACATGCCGTAAACGATGCGGCTAAGTTCCAGGTTTTCAGAAAGAGCGATACGTTCCATCAGTGGCGTTCCCCGTTGCCCAGCGGCGTGGCAGGTGTTTCAGAAGGCACCCGGCCGTATGCATGCGGCAGGGAGCAGGTTTTCATTTGCGGCAGGACCTTGGTTCCGAAGTGTTCAGCCTCGTCGAGATGCGGATAACCCGAGAGGATGAAGGCGCGAATACCCATTTTCTGGTATTCCTCCAGCGCCGAAAGGACCTTGTCGGTGGAGCCGACGAGCGCTGCACCACAGCCGGAGCGCGCCCGGCCGATGCCGGTCCACAGGTTGGGTTCGACATAACCGAACTTGTCGGCCAGTTCCCGGGCCCGCGCCTGATGCGACACACCGAGTGAGCCGCTGTCGTGGGCGCGGTTGCGGATTAGCTGGCCATATTCGTCGTCGAGCTTCGAAACCAGATGCTCGGCATATTCACGCGCTTCCTGTTCGGTATCGCGCACGACCATGTGGACTCGCAGGCCGTAATCCAGCGTGCGGCCATGGGCTGCGGCACGCTCATGGGCAGCGCGCATGCGGTCTGCGAGCTGGTCTTTCGTTTCGGGCCACATCAGATACACGTCGCATTGCGCGCCGCACAGCTCCAGCGCATCCGGCGAATAACCGCCGAAATAGAGCAGCGGACCGCCGTTCTGCTGGTACGGACGTGCAGGCTCGGTGGAGACACCCTTGAATTGGTATATCTCGCCGTCATGGTCAATCGTGTCACGGGTCCAGGCCTGGCGCAAAATCTGCACGACTTCATGGCTGCGTTTGTAGCGAAACGCGCTGTCAGCCACCTCGCCGGGAAAATCGGAGCTGATGACGTTGAGCGTCAGGCGGCCCTTCAGCATGTGATCGAGCGTCGCCACCGTACGCGCCAGCATGATCGGCTGCATTTCGCCGCAACGGATTGCAGCAAGGAAATTGATGCGGTCACTGATCGGAGCGCAACCTGCCACGAAGCTCAACGTGTCCTGGCCGACCTGATAGGAAGAGGGGCAGAGAATGTTACGAAAACCGAGTTCCTCGGCCTTTTTGACGATATCCGAGCAATGTTCGAAGCTGGAGCGCAGGCTACCATCCGGCACGCCCAGATAGGCGTAATCATCGGAACAAAGGGCAGAAAACCAGGAGACCTCGGCAGCATCGAGATCAGCGGATGTAACGGGTACGACGGTCATGCAATTCCTCCTCAAGGCCGCTCTCGTTTTTCTTGCATAACATCAAGAAATATGTAAATCAATGATGTATCAATTTTTGTTTTGCGGAGGGGATGGCATCATGAAACACACGGGCGGCAGCCTGCCTATGTATTTGCAGATCGCCGAAATGCTGGTGCGCGAAGTCGCTGCGGGCCGTCTGACAGATGGTGAAAAGCTTGCTCCCGAAAGGGATATGGCAGCCGATCTCGGCATTGCGGTCGGCACGCTTCGCAAGGCGCTTGCGGAGTTGCAGGAGCGTGGACTGCTGGAGCGTGTGCAGGGTTCCGGCAATTATATCCGCGCGGTCAGCGATCCCCAGAGCGTTTATGCCTTCTTCCGGCTAGAGATGATCGAGGGCGGTGGCCTGCCAACGGCGGAGGTGCTGGATGTTGCGCGCCTTGCCAAGCCATCCACCCTGCCCGCCTTTGGCACATCGCCGGAAGGCCACCGCATCCGCCGCCTGAGGCGTATCGCGGGGAAACCAGCGGCAATCGAGGAGATCTGGCTAGACGGTTCCTATGTCGACACGATTACCATCGAGAACCTGTCGGAATCGCTCTATCTCTATTATCGCACCCGCCTCAATCTCTGGATATCGAAGGCAGAAGACCGCATCGACCTCGGGGAAGTGCCAGAATGGGCGCCTGCACAATTCGGCCAGAAACCCGGCGCGTCGGTGCCGCGGGTCCTTCGCCTGAGCCAGGGTCAGGACGGAGCCGTAGCTGAAGTCTCATGGACATGGTTCGACCACACCGTCGCACGGTACGTTTCACGCATACGTTGAAAACGCACGAAATTCGCGTGATCCACATGGACAGAGAAAATTGACCACAGGCAAGGAAGCCGCGACCTGCCACGCCGGGGTTTTCGTTGAAATATTTCTACAAATCAAAGCTTTGCCGGTTTTTGATTTCTGTCAGAAATAAAATTGATACACTATTGATTTCCTTTTGACGAAAGGTAATATCACGGGCCTAGGGAGACAGGCGTTTGGCCGTCCCACGATATCGCCGGACGATCGGGATGATTTTTTCGAAAAGCGATGCGTGGATTTGAAGGTTGATGCCGGGTTTGCGTTCATCCGATTTTGGACGCCCCGGACGTGAGGAGGAAAAGATGGCTTCAGTCAGCCTGCGCAAGCTGGACAAGAGTTACGGTTCCCTGCGCATCGTCAAGGGTATCGACCTTGAAATCAACGATGGTGAATTCGTGGTTTTCGTCGGCCCCTCCGGCTGCGGAAAATCCACGACGTTGCGCATGGTCGCCGGGCTGGAAAGCATCAGCGGCGGTGAGGTGATGATCGGCGACCGCGTTGTCAACAAACTGCCGCCGCGCGAGCGTGACATCGCCATGGTGTTTCAGGACTACGCGCTTTACCCGCACAAGACTGTGCGTGAAAACATGGGTTTCAGCCTGAAGGTACGTGGTGTAAGCGCCTCGCAGGCCAATGCCAGCATTGATGAGGCAGCGAATATGCTGGGCATCAGCCATCTGCTGGACCGTCGTCCGGGCCAGCTTTCCGGCGGCCAGCGCCAGCGCGTGGCCATGGGTCGCGCCATCGTGCGCCGCCCGCAGGTGTTTCTGTTCGACGAGCCGCTTTCCAACCTCGACGCAAAACTGCGCGGACAGGTTCGCACGGAAATCAAGCGCCTGCACCAGCAGCTCGGCACCACCATCATCTACGTTACGCATGATCAGGTGGAGGCGATGACGCTGGCTGACCGCATCGTCATTCTGCGCGGCGGCGATATCGAGCAGGTGGGCACGCCGGACGAGGTCTATAACCGTCCGGAAAGCGTGTTCGTCGGCGGTTTCGTCGGTGCGCCTGCCATGAATTTCGCTCGCGCCAGAGTGACCGGCGACAGGCTGACATTTACGGACGGCAACTCTCTTCCACTGGCAGCAATCAGACCGTCCCGTGAAACGGCGCTCGATGGACGGGAGGTCATCGTCGGCATTCGCCCTGAACATTTCGGTCCCGCCGGGGGATTTGACACACAGCTCTCCGTCAAGGTGCAGGTGGTGGAGCCTTTGGGGTCGGATACGCTGGTGCATTTCACCCTCGGTGATGCGGCGCTGACGGCGAGAATGCCGCCAGAGATGAAACCGGCTCCGAATGAGGAACTGAAGATCGGCCTCGACCCATCGAAGGTGCACCTGTTCGACGTGACGACGGAACGCTCCATTCAGTGACAGGATCGGGCCGCCACCGGCCCGGCTTCAAGATTTCAATAACGGGAGGAAAACATGAAATTCAAAGCCCTTACGGGAGCGGCGCTCTGCGCAACGATGCTCAGCTTTTCGGGACAGGCCTTTGCCGACGCCGAACTCAAAATCTTCGTTTCCAGCCAGCATCAACCCGATGTGTGGCGCAAGGCGCTCGATCAATATGAGGCGAAGACGCCGGGCGTGAAAGTCGTGATCGAGACCGGCGGTAACACCTCCGAAATGCAGGCGCAATATCTCAACACCGTCATGTCTGCCAAGGATTCAAGCCTCGACGTGCTGATGCTCGATGTCATCCGTCCCGCACAGTTCGCAACCGCTGGCTGGACCAGCGATTTCTCCGGCAAAGACTTGTCCGCCTACCTGCCGACCTATGCAGAAGCAAACACCGTGAACGGCAAGATCGTGGCGCTGCCGGCGTTCGCCGATTCCATGTTCCTTTACTATCGCAAGGACTTGCTGGACAAATACGGCATCCAGCCGCCGACCACCTGGGATGAGCTGAAGGAAGCCTCAAAAAAGGTGATGGAGGGCGAAAAGAACCCCGAACTTCAGGGCCTCTCCTTCCAGGGTAAGGCCATCGAAGGTGCGGTATGCACGTTCCTGCTGCCCTACTGGAGCGAAGGCAAGTCGCTGGTTCAAAACGGCAAGCTGAATTTCGACAATCAGGCGGCCGTGGATTTGCTGAAGCTCTGGAAGAGCTTCGTCGACGAAGGCATTTCCAAGAAGAACATTTCCGAAGTGGCGACCGACGACACGCGCAAGGAATTCCAGGCGGGCAAGGTTCTCTTCGCCGTCAACTGGTCCTACGCCTGGACCCATTTTCAGGGCAAGGAATCCCAAGTGAACGACAAGGTTGGCGTCGCCCGGTTGCCGGCCGTCAAGGGCGGAGAGCAGACGACGTGCCTCGGCGGCTGGGAATTCGGCGTTTCCGCCTATTCCAAGCAGCAGGACGAAGCCAAGAAACTGGTGGAATATCTGTCCAGCCAGGATGTTTCGAAGTTCATGGCCATCAATGCCGCGCTGCTGCCCACCTATGCCTCGCTCTACAAGGATGCTGATGTGACCAAGTCCATCCCTTGGTTTGCGGATGCTCTTCCGGTTGTTGAAACGGCAAAGGCCCGTCCGGTCACACCGCGTTACAACGAGGTCAGCGAAACGATCCGCACCACCGTCAATGGCGTGCTTGCGGGCGTGATGTCGCCGGAAGACGGCGCAAAGCAGATGGAAAGCCGTCTGCGCCGCGTATTGCGCTAAGCCCTGTGGCCGGGGACGGCATGCAGGACATGCCGTTGCCGGCCCGTTTGGCCGAACCAGTGAAAATCGCCTGAACGGCGCGATAAACGGGCCGGGACTTAACCGGTCTGATCGGGAGACGATGACGTGAATTCAGTTGCGGGAGTGGCAGACGTGACGATGCCGGAGAGAACAATGGTCAGGGTGGACGAGAAACCGCAGCCGCGCTGGACGCGGTGGCTCGATCTCGGTGACCGGTCGCTTGCCGTGCTTTTGCTGGCGCCTGCAGCCATTCTTCTTTCGCTTATCATCGTCTATCCGGTGGCGCGTCTCGTATACACCTCGTTTTTCAGCCTTTCGCTGACATCGGGCCTGCCGGCGGAATTCATCGGCTTTGAAAACTACACGGCGATGCTCGATGACCCGATTTTCTGGGAAACGACCTGGAATACGGTGCTGATAACGCTGATAACGGTGCCTGGAGCGCTGTTCATGGGCCTGGGCCTTGCGCTCCTCGCCAACCTGCCGTTTTCGATGCAATGGCCGATGCGCCTGTCACTGCTCATCCCCTGGGCGCTGCCTCTGTCGTTCGCCGGCCTCATCTTCGCGTGGTTTTTCCACTACGAATACGGCGTGGTCAACGATGTGCTGAACCGGCTGGGCTTTGAAGGCATCATCTGGTTCAACTCGCCGAACTGGGCCTTCGCAGCCATCTGCCTGACGATCATCTGGAAGACCTCCTCCTTCATGGCACTGATGATCCTTGCAGGGCTGCAAACCATTCCGCGCTCGCTCTATGAAGCCGCCGATGTGGATGGCGCCGGCAAGCTCAGGCAGTTCTTCGAGATCACGCTGCCGCTCCTAAAGCCGTCGATCGTCGTTGCTCTCATCTTCCGTACGATTACGGCGCTGCAGACTTTTGATATTCCATACATGATGACCGGCGGCGGCCCCGGCACATCAACCACGACGCTCGCCATGTACATTCACCAGAACACTGTTTCCTTCCTCGATCTCGGTTACGGTTCGGCACTGGCGGTCATGATGTTTGCGCTCTCCATGTGCGTCACTGCCGTTTATCTCCGCATTATCAGGACGAAGGACTGATCCCATGAGCACCGTTGCGACCTCCTCCGGTCTGTCCTCCTTCTTCTCCGGCAAGCCGCTGCGCTTCATTGCGGCCTCCATATTGCTGGTCAACGGCCTGTTTCCGGCAATATGGATCCTGTTCACCTCGCTGAAAACTGAAGCGGAACTGACTGTGAAACCGATCACATGGTTTCCGCATGCGCCGACGCTTGCCAATTACATGCAGGCCTTTTCCGACCAGCCGTTGCACCTCTTCCTGTTCAACAGCTTCATGGTCGCGCTGCTTTCCACCGCACTCACAATTCTGATTTCGGTGCTGGCAGCCTATGCGCTGGCGCGGCTCGATCTCAAGTACCGGGCGCTGATCCTCTCGCTCATCATCGCCGTTTCCACATTCCCGCTGGTAACGCTGCTGGTGCCTCTGTTCGAGATCATGCGTGCGCTCAACCTGCTCAATAGCTGGACCGCTCTTATACTGCCTTACACCGTGCTCTCCCTGCCGGTCTGCACGCTGATGCTGGTGTCCTTCTTCGAAAGCATCCCGCGCGATCTGGAAAACGCCGCCATGATTGATGGCTGCACCCGTATCGGCGCGCTGTTCAAGGTTGTCGTGCCGCTATGCGCGCCAGGCGTCTTCACCGCCGGCATTCTCGCTTTCGTGAACGCCTGGGACGAATTCCTGCTGGCGCTTTCCTTCAATTCCAATCCGGCACTGCGCACGCTGCCGGTCGGCATCCAGCTTTACCAGGGTGAGTTCGCTTTCCCGTGGCCCGTCATCTCGGCGGCGCTGGTGGTCGGCATCGTCCCGGTTGCGATCCTGATCGTCATCTTTCAGGAACGCGTCGTCTCCGGTCTCACCGCCGGCGGTCTCAAGGGTTAAACAGGTACAGTCATGCAATTCGAAAAGACCAGAGACGGCTTCACGCTTGCGATTGGCAGCCACACCATTCTTTCTCATTCGCCTGAGAACCCGGCTTTCTTCGCCGGTTTCGGCAAGGAGCGGATGGATATGTATCGCGGCAATTTCGATATCGAGGACTATGTCATCGAACGAACTGCGCTCCGCCACGCCGAAGTCAGTGGCGACAGCGTTACGCTGTCTTCCGCACCCGGGCAGGCCGCACGCCTTCATCTGGCCCTGGATGGAAATGCCATCAGGGTCACGGCGCTGGATGAAACCATCAATCGGCTGTGGCTGCGGATCATCGCAGATGAGGACGAACATGTCTGGGGCGGTGGCGAACAGATGTCCTATTTCGACATGCGCGGCCGCCGCTTTCCGCTCTGGACCTCCGAACCCGGTGTCGGCCGCGACAAGACCGCTGAAATCACCTTCAAGGCTGACGTCAGCGGCAAGGCGGGTGGCGATTATTACAACACCAATTACCCGCAGCCGACCTATCTGTCGTCGCGCAAATATGCGCTGCATGTGGAAACCAGCGCCTATTCGGTCTTCGATTTCCGCAACGAAGATTTCCATGAAGTCGAGATATGGGCGATCCCCGAGAGGATCGAGTTTTTCACCGGCGATCGTTTCACCGATATCGTTTCCGCCCTCTCGCTGCGGTTCGGACGCCAGCCGGAACTGCCGGAGTGGGTCTATGGCGGCGCGATCATCGGGTTAAAGGATGGCGCCAACTCCTTTGCCCGGCTGGAAAAAATCCGCGCTGCCGGAACCAAGGTCTCCGGCCTGTGGTGCGAGGGCTGGGTGGGGCTTCGCCAGACATCATTCGGCGCCCGGCTCTTCTGGGACTGGCAGGCCAATGAGGCGCGTTATCCGCATTTGCGTCAGAAGATCGCGGAGCTTGCCGATCAGGGCATTCGTTTTCTGGGATACGTGAACCCCTATCTCTGCGTCGACGGCCCGCTTTTTCCGGAGGCGGAGGCGGCCGGTTATTTCGCCACCGGCGCGGACGGCAAGACGGCGCTCGTGGATTTCGGCGAGTTCGATTGTGGCGTGGTCGATTTCACCAATCCGGCCGCAGCCGAGTGGTTTGCCGAAGAGATCATCGGCAAGAATATGCTGGATTTCGGCCTTTCCGGCTGGATGGCCGATTTCGGCGAATATCTGCCGATCGACATCACGCTATCGAACGGCATCGACGCCAAGCTGATGCACAATGCCTGGCCGACGCTCTGGGCAGAGGTCAACGCCAAGGCTGTTGAAAGCCGTGGCAAAACCGGCGAAGCGCTGTTCTTCATGCGGGCGGGCTTTACCGGTGTGCAAGCCCACTGCCCGCTGCTGTGGGGCGGCGACCAGTCCGTCGATTTTTCCCGCCATGACGGTCTCGTCACCGTCATATGCGGTGCGCTGTCCTCCGGTCTTCTCGGCAATGCCTATCACCATTCCGATATTGGCGGTTATACCAGCCTGTTCGGCAATGTCAGAACCCCGGAACTCATCATGCGCTGGACGGAGATGGCAGCCTTTACTCCTGTCATGCGAACCCATGAGGGCAATCGCCCGCGCGACAATCTCCAGATCGATCAGGACGAGACCGTTCTTGGCCATTTTGCCCGCATGACGGCAATCTATGTCGCACTCGCCCCCTATCTGAAATCGCTTTCCACTGAAGCGGCCGAAAACGGCCTGCCGGTACAGCGCCCGCTTTTCCTGCATCATGAGAACGACCGGCAGACCTATGCCATTCAGGACAGCTATCTCTATGGGGCCGACATGCTGGTCGCACCAGTGTGGAAGGCGGGGGAGACGCAGCGCACGCTTTACCTTCCGGGCGATGGGGAATGGATGCATCTTTGGAATGGCGCGCGGTATTTTGGCGGGCACGAGATCACCGTGGAGGCTCCGATAGGCCAGCCGGCTGTGTTCTACCGCGCTGAAACGCCCTTTACTGCGTTATTTGAACAGCTTCGCAATATCGCTTGAAGCATCACCTTCCGGCCATTTCAAAAAACGCCGCAAATATTGCGGCGTTCAACCGATGCTCTAACAGGCCTCGCTAAACGGCCATCAGCCCGTCAGGCGTGGTGATGTAATGGCTTTCTTGAACAGCACCGTCATCGCGTCACTGATGCCCTGGGAGGGGCTGACTTCGAAATACAGGCCCGGGGAAGCGCAGCTCTGCATGCGTGAGCCGATTTCCGCCTGAAAGGGCTTGATCCAGCTATTATACCAGTCATTCGTCGGCAGCGGCAGATAGGTGGTATAAAGCACCGCGATACGAAAACCCTTTTCCTTCAGTTTCGTACAGTCTTTGATGTCGATCGGCTCCTGACAGCGGCCTCCCGTCAGTTTTTTCGTACAGGAGGACGGCTTGTAACTGTCGCCCACCCCGTCTGAAACAAAGAAAATAACCTTATCCGGGTTCGCCGAGCTTGCGCCCGTGCCCGAACTGCCGACCTTATCTCCAATCTGGATCAGTGCCCGGTCGAAATCTGTTTGCTGGTCGTTGTTGTATCCCTGATAGGGGATTGACATAAGGTTGATTTCACCAGCTTTTTTCTTTGCTGCGTCCAGATCCGATGTCAGCGAAACGACCTCAAGCAGCTTGGTATCTTCCGCCCGTTCCCCGAAGGTATAGACGGCCATGCGATATTGATTGCTGCTTTTGCGCGTGGACTTTGCCGTGTCCATCAGGCTGGCGGTTGCCTTGGCAACCACGTCGATACGCGTCGTAACCCCGAGTTTCTTGGCCTTGAAGTAATAGCTGTTCGGGTCTGCCACGCCGTCCTTCACGATGTGGCAGGCAAAAGCGCATTTATCGCCAGTGTTCGCAACCAGGGTGGCAACATCCGTGGGTGTCGCGCCCACTCCCATGGAGGGCGTATTATCAAGCAGAAGATAGAAATCGCTGAAGGTTTCCGTTTCGTATTTGGCCGTGGCCGTGCCGGCAACCGAAACGAAATCCTTCCCCAGAAGCCCTGAGAGGGTCGTGCTGACCGACGCCTTGAAGCTGACGGACGACTCGACCACATTGCCGTGCTTGATCACCGAGACATCGACAGAGGTAATGGTGTAGTCCGCGTCGCCGCGCTGATTGCCATCGAAGAATGCCCGGGCTTCTTCATTGCCGACGGGAATGACACCGTCCCCCGACATCTTCTTTGCCGCCTGAACACTTGCGGACATATCGGCGACTGCCGCCAGAGCCGCGGAATCCGCCGCCTGCTGCAGATCGGCTTTGACCGACATGCCGCGCGTAATATCGAGCGCCACACCGGCAGCCCCGCACAGAGGCACCATGAGCAGCGCGGTCAGAATGCCAAAATTTCCAGATTTCTCTCGCCAGAAGTTTTTCAAGTTCGCCCCCAACCAATCTGGGAGCTGAAGCTAATACAGCGGAATTGAAAAGCGGTTTCAATAAATAACTAATTTTTGATAAACTTAATATAATCGACAACTAATATGTTCGCGGCAAATTCGCCAATATTCTCGTTAACTTTCAACGTTGACATTACTTCAAAACCCTCCTAGCAAAACAGTCTCTTCCGAGGGGAGCACCTGACGGTGCTGAGATGGCGATGAGCCGGACCCTTGAACCTGATCCGGGTCATGCCGGCGTAGGAACGGAAACTGTAGCGCGTTTGCGGTACTGCCCTTTCTCTTCTCCGCTTTGCCCGGATCTCCGTGATCGCCACAGCTGGAGACCGAACGATGATGATGAAACATCCTTCCCTTCGTATACGGTACGGCTGCGTCTGAGCCCCGGCCGATGCGTGCCTCCCATGCGCTGAAGGGCGTCGTTCTTATTCTGATTGTCTGGCAGCTGGGCATCTGGCTGCTTGCACCGCCCCGCTACATCCTGCCCTCGCCGGCCGATGTTGCCGCAGCACTCCTGCGCCAGCCAGCCTTCCTGTTCGGACAGGCCATGGTGACATCAGGTGAAATGGCTGTCGGGCTTGCGGCTGGCATTGCCGCCGGCATTCTCGTTGCCTTTACGATTGCCGCCGTCCCGCGTTTTGGCCGCCTCGTCTGGCCCATGGTTCTCGTGTTGCAGGCATTTCCGGTCTTCGTGCTGGCCCCCATTCTCGTACTCTGGTTCGGTTTCGGCATGGCCTCGAAAGTTGTCATGACGGCGATCATCATCTTTTTCCCCGTCGCTTCAGCCTTCACCGACGGCCTCAATCGCACGGATCGGACAATCCTCGATGCCGCCTCGCTGACAGAGGCGAGCCACTGGCAAATCCTCACCCGGCTGCGTGTGCCGCTGGCGCTTCCCTCACTCATTTCCGGGCTGAGGGTCGCAGCTCCGCTCGCCCCGCTCGGCGCGGTCATTGGCGAATGGGTGGGCGCCTCCGCCGGGCTCGGTTTTGTCATGATCCAGTCCAATGCCCGCATGCAGACCGACACAATGTTCGCCGCCATGACCATTCTCGCCCTCATGGCGGTGCTGCTGCGGCTTGTCGTCGACCGGGCAACGGCCAACCTCGCCCCCTGGGCCAAAGAAACAGACCATCTCATTCCTTTCAAACATTTGCGGAGACTTTCGGCACCATGAAACGAACTCTTCTTTCCCTCGTCGTCGCGGCAGCAAGCGTGCTTTCGCCTGTGCAATCGCAGGCGGCCGACAAGCTTACCGTGTTGCTGGAATGGTTCGTGAACCCGGACCATGCCCCGATGGTGATTGCCAAGGAACGCGGCCTTTTCGCCGATGCAGGGCTGGAGGTCGAGTTGATCCCGCCCGCAGACCCATCCGCCGTACCGCGTCTGGTCTCGGCAAAGCAGGCCGATATCGGTGTACACTACCAGCCGAACCTCTATCTCGACCACGATGCAGGGCTGCCGCTCGTCCGTTTCGGCACGCTGGTCGAAACGCCGCTGAACACCGTCACCGTTCTGGCCGACGGGCCGATCAAGAGCCTGAAGGACCTGAAAGGCAAGAAGGTCGGCTTCTCGGTTTCCGGTTTCGAGGATGCGATGCTGAAGCGCATGCTGGAGAAGGAGGGACTGACAAAGGACGATGTTGAACTGGTCAACGTCAATTTCTCACTCTCGCCATCCCTGATCGCCGGCAAGGTCGATGCCACGCTTGGCGGCTTCCGTAATTTCGAACTGACGCAGATGAAGCTTGAAGGCCACGAAGGCCGCTCGTTCTTCCCCGAGGAACATGGCGTGCCCGCCTATGACGAGCTCATCTTCGTCACCCATCGTGATCTCGTGAAAGATAGCCGCCTGCCGCGTTTTCTCTCGGCCGTTGAGCAGGCTGCTATTTTCATCACCAACCACCCGCAAGAATCCTGGCAGCTTTTCATCAAGGCCTATCCGAACCTTGACGACGGGCTGAACAAGCAGGCGTTTTTCGATACGCTGCCGCGTTTCGCCAAACGTCCAGCCGCACTCGATCGCACCCGCTACACACGCTTCGGCACCTTCATGCAGGACATGCAACTGATCAAGCGGGCGCCGGCGGCGGAAGACATTGCCGTGGAGTTGCAATAACCATGGCAAACAGTTTTCCGACTGCGGCGAAGGCCGCAGAGATCCTCGAAAGGGTAAGGCAGACGCGCCCGCGCGTGCATTGCCTGATGAACACCGTGGTACAGAAATTCACCGCGGACGGCATTACCGTTGTCGGCGGCATACCCTCGATGACAACCTCACTCGAAGAAATCGGTGCTTTCGTCACGAAAGCCGATGCGGTAACGATCAATCTCGGCACGCTCGACGCCGACCGGCGAAAAGTCATTCGATTTGCCGTCGAGATCGCCCGCGCGGCTGGCAAGCCGTGGATTCTGGACCCCGTGCATTGCGACTATTCGCCATCGCGACTGGCGTTCGCGCGTGACCTGATCTCGCTTGGACCCACCATCGTGCGCGGCAACAGCGCTGAGATGAGCCTGATCGGTGCTGTTCCGAACGCCATCAGGATAGAGACCGGACCTGTCGATAACCTGCGCGACGCCACAAGGAGTGTCAGAATCGTCAACGGTCACCCGTGGATGGCGAAGGTGACAGGCACGGGTTGCCTATCGGGTGGGGTCATCGCCGCCTTCATGGCGGTGGAAAAAGACGCACTGACGGCCGCCGCCGCCGCCCTCGCCATCACGGGTGTCGCAGCCGAACTGGCAGCGAAAAACGCCAAAGGCCCCGGCACATTCGAGCCGGCATTTCTCGATGTGCTTTCAGAAATTTCCGGCGAAGACATAATAAACGATGCGAGGATTGAGCATGAACAAGGTTGATTACCGTCTCAACGCGTTGGTCGATGCGAGCCTCGGCGATGTTGCGCCCTTGGGCGAGCTTGCTCTGGCGGCCGCACTCAACGGCGCGACCATTCTCCAATATCGCGACAAACACGCCTCCACGCGGGAGATGATCGAAAACGCCAGCGCAATTCGCGAAGCCATTGCCGGCACGGGCGTGCCGCTGGTCATCAACGACCGGGTGGATGTGGCGCTCGCCTCTGGCGCGGACGGGGTGCATCTCGGCGCCGATGATATGGATGCCAAAACCGCCAGACGCATCCTTGGAGATAAGGCGATCATCGGCCTCACCGTCAAGAACCGCGCCGATGCCGAGCGGGCGGCCTCCATGCCCGCCGATTACGCCTGCATTGGTGGCGTGTTCGAAACCGTTTCCAAGGTCAATCCAGACAAGCCTGTCGGCCTCGACGGCTTTACGACGCTCCGCACTCTGCTCCGCGAATTGCGGCCGGGCATGCCGGTGGGCGCCATCGCCGGTATCGATCTTGCCCGCGTGCCGAACGTCATCGCCGCCGGTGCGGATGGTGTCGCCGTCATTTCTGCAATCTTCCGCGCAAACGATATTGCCAGCACAACCAGGGACTTCCGCGCGGCAGTCGATGCAGCGCTGAAAGCGAGACAGCCATGACAGCAATCGCATTGACCATCGCCGGCTCAGACAGCGGCGGCGGCGCGGGCATTCAGGCCGACATCAAGACTTTTTCGGCACTCGGCGCCTATGCCGCCAGCGTCATCACCGCCATCACCGCCCAGAACACCAAAGGTGTGACGGCAGTGGAGGATATTTCCGTCGCCACCATCGTCGCGCAGATGGACGCTGTTTTTTCCGATCTTGCCGTCAATGCGGTGAAGATCGGCATGGTATCGCGGATCGAAACCATCGCGGCCATAGCTGCAAGGCTTCGGCAGCAGCCCCAGCCGGTGGTGCTCGACCCCGTGATGGTTGCGACCTCCGGCGACCGTCTGTTGCATGCGGATGCGATCGAGACATTACGGCGCGACCTGCTGCCGCTCGCCACCATCGTCACGCCGAACCTGCCTGAAGCAGCGCTTCTCACCGGCTTGCCTATTGCAGACACCGAGGCGGAGATCACCCGTCAGGCCGAGATGATCCTAAAGGTGGGCGCGAAAGCCGTGCTCATCAAGGGCGGCCATGGCGACGGGCCGCAGAGTACGGATTATCTGTTTGCAGACGGCACCGTGCAGGCGCTTTCCGCTACGCGAGTTGACACGAAAAACGACCATGGGACCGGCTGCACGCTGGCGGCGGCGATTACGGCTCATTTGGCCAAGAGTTGTGAATTGCGTGAGGCGGTTGGTCTTGCGAAGGACTATCTGAATGGGGCGCTTAACGCTGGTCGGGGGCTTGCCGTCGGGAACGGTCGGGGACCGGTGCATCATTTTTATCGGTGGTGGGAGTGAAGGTTAGAGTGGAGCGTAGGGCTTACCCCCCTCTGTCCTGCCGGACATTTCCCCCTCAAGGGGGAGATCGACAAGTGGCCTGCCCCGGGCGTTTTAGTTGGCGGACGAGATCGCGATACCGACGTTAATGGGGACCGAGGCGAAAACCTCACCCGATCTCCCCCCTTGAGGGGAAGATGTCCGGCAGGACAGAGGGGGGTGAGCCCCACGCTCTGCGCATCCGCCTTCACCGCGCCTTCGGCGTCGCCAGCACATTCCTGATCGCAAAACTCGAATGAATCCGCGAAACACCCGGCAGCTTCGACAGAATCTCCTTATGGATGCGCTCGAAATCGCCCGCACTTTCCGCCTCACATCGCAGGAAATAATCCGACCCGCCCGTCATCAGGTAACATTCGCGGATTTCTGGATAACGCCGCACCGCGTTCTCAAACCTGTTGAGAAAATCCTCCGTCTGGCGGTCGAGCGTGATCTGCACGATGACCGAGATCACCTCGCCGCCGGCAAGGCCGCTGGTCAGCGCCGTATAGCCCCGGATGATACCCTCCCGTTCCAGAATATCGACCCGGCGAAGGCAGGCAGAGGCCGAAAGGCCGACTTCCGCAGCAAGTTTCGCATTGCTGATGCGGGCATTGAGCCGGAGCAGGCGAATGATGTGGCGGTCGGTCGCGTCGAGTGACGACATAGAAAATTCCAATATGACAATGAAAGTTGCGTATATTGCATTTTTATCGCATCTTATTCGAACAATAGCCAAGAAATTCGACAATCGTTGCAATACTCTCATGTGATAAAAATGAGGGTGAACGACCATGGACATGCAGATCAGCCGCCAGCAGGCAGCGGGTGGTGCAAGCGGCCATCTGACCATCGATCTTGGCGCATTGCGCGATAATTATCTCGCGCTTGCGGCAATGGCACCCACATCGCAGACGGCAGCGGTCGTCAAGGCTGACGCATACGGCCTCGGCGCGGATATCGTCTCGCAGGTGCTGTTTGAAGCGGGCTGCCGGAATTTCTTCGTCGCCCATATCGATGAAGCGCTGGCGCTCCGGCTGCGTCTTTCAGCGGAAGCGCGGATTTTCGTCCTCAACGGGCTTCAGCCCGGTAACGAAACCTCCTGCGCAGCCATGGCCGTCACACCGGTTCTGAATTCGCTCGAGCAGATCGCCCAATGGGCGACCCACGCCAAAAATCTTGGCAAGACATTACCCGCCGCAGTGCAGATCGATACCGGCATGTGCCGTCTCGGCCTCTCTCCCGAGGAGCTTGAAGTCCTCGCCTCCCGGCCGCAACTGCTTGATGGTATCGACATCGCCTTCGTGATGAGCCACCTCGCCTGCGCCGACGAGCCGGATCACCTCTCCAATGCCGCCCAACTCTCTGTGATGCGAAAAGCCGCTGCAGCTTTTCCTGATGTATCCGTCTGTTTTTCCAATTCCGGCGGCATCTTTCTGGGCAACGACTATCACAACTCCCTGCTACGCCCCGGCATTGCGCTTTATGGCGGCGCGCCCTCCGTTACCCGTCCCAACCCGATGAAACCGGTCGTCCGGCTTAATGTCGCCGTTATTCAGACCCGCGAAGTTCCCGCCGGATCGCTGGTCGGTTATGGTGGCTCTTTCGAAGCGGCCGGGCCGACGCGGCTTGCGACGATCGCGGCTGGTTATGCCGATGGCCTGCCGCGATCGCTCAGCAATCGCGGTGCGGCATGGTACAATGGCGTTCGCCTGCCCATTGCTGGTCGAGTTTCAATGGACAGCATCATTCTCGACATATCCGCCCTGCCCTTGGGAACATTGACGCAAGGCAGCTTCGTGCAGATGATCGGGCCTGACCAGACGCTGGAAGACATTGCCGAGGATGCGGGCACGATCGCCTATGAAATCCTGACCGGCCTCGGACGCCGTTACCGCCGCAATTATATTCAGCCGGGCGAAACCCCGGCCGTCGCTTCAACATCTGTCAGCCATAAGTGAGACGATCATGAACGTCACTATCCTCGGAGCCGGCGTCGTCGGCGTGACCTCCGCCTGGTATCTGGCCAAAGCCGGACACAAGGTGACGGTGATCGACCGCCAGCCGGCGGCAGCACTTGAAACCAGCTTTGCCAATGCCGGCGAGGTTTCCCCCGGCTATTCCTCGCCATGGGCCGCGCCCGGCATTCCGATGAAGGCCATGAAATGGCTGTTCATGAAACATGCCCCGCTCATCATCCGCCCGAC
The DNA here is from genome assembly GCF_030758035.1 of Rhizobium sp. AN68. Lineage (NCBI taxonomy): Bacteria > Pseudomonadati > Pseudomonadota > Alphaproteobacteria > Hyphomicrobiales > Rhizobiaceae > Rhizobium > Rhizobium sp. AN68. Next base: position 481,423 of record NZ_JARWMI010000002.1, read on the forward strand.
CGCCGATCCGGCGGCGTGGCGCTGGATGAGCCAGATGCTGCGCAATTGCACATCGGCGCGTTATGCCATCAACAAGAGCCGCATGGTGCGCATTGCCGAATATAGCCGCGATTGCCTAATGGCGCTGCGCGACGAAACCGGGATAGAATACGACCAGCGCATGCAGGGCACACTGGAGGTTTTCCGCACCCAGAAGCAGTTCGACGCCATCGGCAAGGATGTGGACGTGCTGACGGCAGGTGGCGTGCCTTTCGAAATTCTCGACCGCGACGGCTGCGCCGCCATCGAGCCCGGCCTTTCTCCTTCCAGGGAAAAGATCGTCGGCGGACTGCGCCTGCCCGGTGATGAAACCGGCGACTGCTTCATGTTCACCACCGAACTTGCGCGCATGGCTGAAGAGGCGGGAGTCACCTTCATCTACGATACCGGCATCATGCGCCCCATCGTCGAGGCAGGCCGTATCAAGGCCGTGGAGACCACCAAGGGGCTGGTGGAAGCCGATATTTTCGTCGCCGCACTGGGCAGCTATTCCCCGCAATTCGTCCGCCAGCTCGGCCTTACCCTGCCGGTTTACCCGGTCAAGGGCTACTCCATCACGGTTCCGATCGTGAAGGAAGAACGCGCGCCCGTTTCGACCGTGATGGACGAAACGTTCAAGGTGGCGATCACCCGGCTCGGCTCGCGCATCCGCGCCGGTGGCATGGCGGAAATCGCCGGTTTCAGCAAGGATCTGCCCGCAGCAAGACAGGAAACTCTGGCCCATTCGGTGGAAGACCTGTTCGGCGGCGCAGGTGACCAGAGCCAGGCGAAATTCTGGTGCGGCCTGCGCCCGATGACGCCGGATGGTACGCCTGTCATCGGCGCCACCCGCTACAGCAATCTTTATCTCAACACCGGCCACGGTACGCTTGGCTGGACCATGTCCTGCGGCTCGGCCCGTGTGCTTGCCGATCTCATCAGCGGGAACAAGCCCGAGATAGACACGCACGATCTGGCACTCAGCCGTTACGCAGCCTGAAGTGCGACAGGGCGGCGCTTATCCCCGTCTTAAGGGCGCGGATGGTGGCCGCTCAAAGTGCCAGTGCATCCTTCAGCGCCAATCCTTCCTTCATGCGAAGGTCGAGATCGGCCTCGATGTGATCGAGGTGCTGCAGCATCAAGGCACGGGCCTTTGCCGCATCCTTCGCCTCCAGTGCATCGAGCAGGTCGGCATGATCGTTGTGGCCGCAGCTTGAAACGCCCGAGCGCCCGTAGAGCGCGATAACCAGCGACGAGCGGGCGACCAGTTCGTCCATGAATTTTTCGAGGATGGCATTGCCGGCAAGCGAGGCCAGCATCAGGTGGAAATCGCCTGATGCCTTGATTTCCGCGCGCCTGGCGTGCGGGCCGCGCTCATGCTGGTGGCGGCTTTCCTGAACCAGATGCTCTCTCAGCTGCTTCACCGCCGCAGGCGTGATCTTTTCGATTGCGGCGTCCAGAACGCCGGGCTCGATCAGCCGTCGCGACGCAAAAACCTGCCGCGCTTCGTCCGGTGTGGGATTGGAGACAAAAGCGCCGCGGTTGCGCTCGGCCTTGACCAGTCCTTCGTAAGCCAGCATCTGAAGAGCCGCCCGCACCACCGTGCGGCTGACATCGAACAGCGTTCCCACTTCCGATTCCGACAGCTTCGTTCCCGGGGCAAGCCGTCGGTCGACAATGGCGTCGCGCAGCGTATCTCGAATAGCCTGGGCACGGTCTTCGTGGGATGAATCGGAATTGACGGTTATATGGGCAAGGCTCATGGAATTGTCCTGTTTGAACTTGAGTTCTAGCGCGAAGCGCGGCTTGCGCAAACAGGAATTGCGAGCTGTCGCCAGCCGCCACAATTCATTCAGCGCCCGTTCAGCAGGCGCGCTATATTTCTTTAACCATCGAATTTGCAACTGGCAGCGCCCTGCCATCCGGATGGAAGAAGATCATGTCGTCCTTTGCAGCTAAAACCGTTCTGGCTATCGCCGTCGCCGCCGCCACCATCGTGCCCTTCAACAGCGCATCCGCCGATGACTGGGGCCGCCGCGACCGTCGCGATGCCGCTATTCTGGGTGGCGTGCTTGGCCTTGCCGCCGGTGTCGCCGTTGGCTCAGCCCTTTCCCGCCCGGCACCGGTAGACGACGAGCGCGTCTATATCGACCCACCGCGTCGCTATGAACCGAGCTACGTGTACGAAGAGCCGGACTACCGCTATTATCAGCCACAGCCGCAGCCCGTTTATCGACCCGCTCCGGTCTATCGTCCGGCACCGGTTTACCGTGCCCAACCGGTCTATGACAATAATTCCGGCTACTACCAGCAACGCCGTACCTACCGCACCATCGAGCCGTGGACGAACGCCTGGTACGATTATTGCTCGCAACGTTATCGCAGCTTCAACGGCCGCTCCGGCACCTATGTCGGCAATGACGGCCAGCGTCATTTCTGCGTAGCGGGTTGATCGGGGACAACGTCTGCGCAGTTATTGCTGTTAATAATCAGGCCGCGGACGGAAACGTCCGCGGCTTTTCATTAAGTGTCACCCCAGATCCTGCGGCACCTCAAGCAGCGCCGTTTTTCACATAATCCGCCCGGTTGATGCCGTGACGTTGCAGCTTGTCGTAAAAGGTCTTGCGGGCAATGCCGAGTGTCGCAATGGTTTCGGCCACGTCGCCATTCGATTGCACAAGCGTTTCGCGGATGATCTGCGCTTCTATTTCATCCATTCGCTCCGGCAGGGTGCCGGAAGCCGGAATGCTCGATTGCGAAACAGTCGTGGTGACCGCATCCATCTCCAGCCCCAATACTACCCTTTCAGCGAAATGCCCGAGTTCGCGCACATTGCCCGGCCAGTCGTAGTCGTTAAGGCGGCGGGAAACGCCGGCGCTGATCTGCGGCACAGTCATGTTGAACCGGTTGGCGGCCTTGGTGACGAAGTGCGAAAACAGCAGCGGAATATCCGCCTTGCGTTCGCGCAGCGGCGGTATCGACAGCGTCACCACATTCAGCCGGTAATATAGGTCCTCGCGAAACGTGCCACGCTCGGCCGGGTCGCCGAGATCCACCTTCGCCGCCGCCACCACGCGAATATCGACCGGTCGCTCCTCATTTGAACCGAGTGGCGAGACCTCGCGCATTTCCAGAACGCGCAACATCTTCACCTGTACGGCAAGCGGCATGCTTTCGATCTCGTCGAGAAACAGCGTGCCGCCGCTTGAATGTTCGATGCGACCAACGCGTTTTTTCTGCGCACCGGTGAAAGCACCCGGCTCATGGCCGAAAAGCTCGCTTTCGATCACCGTTTCCGGCAGCGCCCCGCAATTCAGTGCCACAAAATTGCCCCTCGATCGCTTCTTGCTCCAGCGATGCAGCGCCGTTGCCACCACTTCCTTGCCGCTGCCCGTCTCACCTGCCACCAGCACGTCCACGTCCGTATCAGCAATGTGCCGGAGCGTGGTGCGCAGGCGTTCCATGGCGGGCGTCTGGCCAATCAGCGGCAAATCGTCCTCGGCTTGAGCACTCGCCCGGCGAAGCGCGCGGTTTTCCAGCACGAGGCGGCGCTTTTCCAGCGCGCGGCGGGCGCTTTCAACCATGCGTTCGGCGGGGAATGGTTTGGCGATAAAATCATAGGCGCCGTTGTGCAGGGCATCGACCGCCATCGGCACATCACCGTGGCCGGTGATGAGGATAACCGGCAGATCGGCATCAATCCTGCGGACATGGTCGAAGAACTCAAGCCCGGTCATGCCGGGCATGCGCACATCGGTGATGACGACGCCGTCGAAATCCTCGTTGAGCGCCGCAAGTGCCTGTTCGGCGCGGGAAAAGGAGGTGACGGGCAATCCGTCGAGTTCCAACGTCTGCACCATCGCCTTACGCAGCTGGGAGTCGTCATCCACCAGAAATATGGTTCCACCTGCCATCATGTCATGCTCGCTTCAGATATACGGAAAAAGACGTGCCTGCCTCGCTGCTCGTTACCTCAATACGCCCGCCATAATCGGAGGCGATATCGTTGGAGATGACGAGACCAAGGCCTAGGCCGCTTTCCTTGGATGTATTAAAGGGAGAAAAAAGCTGGGCGCGGATCGCTTCGGGAATGCCGGTCCCATTGTCGCTGACCGAAAGCAAGACCATGTCCCCTTCCTCGCGCACCCGCACCTCGACACGCGCCGCATCAATCGCATCAGTGGCTTCCAGTGCGTTTTGCAGAAGGTTGATGAGAATTTGCTCGAGCCGGATGCGGCTGCCAAGCACCTTCAGGTCTTGATCCGGCAACACGATATCAAGTGCATCCATCTGTCCGGAAAAACGACTGCGCAACAGCATCACCGCGCCTTCGATGACCAGTTTGAGACTGACCGGTTCGGCAGCGGTGCGGCCCTTGCGCGCCAATATCTTCAGGTCGCCGGTAATCGTGCCGATGCGATCGGTCAATGCCGCGATGTTTTCGAGATTTTCGTTGGCCTCCGCCATGCGGTCGCGTTTCAGCAGGGTGCGGGCGTTGTCGGCAAAGGCGCGGATCGTCGCTACCGGCTGGTTGATTTCGTGGGCAACGCCCGCCGCCACCTGCCCTAGAATGGAGAGACGGTTGGCCTGCACCAACTCGTGCTGCACGTTGCGCAATTCACCTGTCGTCTTTTCGTGCAGGGCAATTTCCGCCTGAAGATGGTCGCGGGTCCTCGTCAGATCACGGGTGCGCTCCTGCACCTTCATTTCCAGCTCGGTGCGGGCGCGCTGCTCCTCTTCCTTTTCCCTCAGCGCCTTGTGCCTGCGCCACAGCCACAGAGCCGAAAGCGCCATCAGCGGCATCAGCGTTGCCAGCGCCACCACCCTGCCCTCGCGAATGGCGGCGTTCAGCGCCGGTGCCACCGGCTGCAGATAATGCAGTGTCCATGAGGTCGTCGGCACCGGCGTTTCCAACCGCAGATAATCGCCGCGCTCACTTGCCGGGTCATCGACACGGATGAGCGGAACGCCGTCGCTCGAGAGTCGCACCATCCGGAACGGCAGCGTCGTAAGCGCCTCGTTACCGAATTGCAGGCTTTCGGAAATGGCTTTGCGTCGCGCCTCGTCAATCGGCGCTACGGTCTTGAAGCGCCAATCCGGCACGCTCGTCATCAGCACGACGCCGTTCCTGTCAACCACATAGACCGGTTTGCCGCCGATGTTCCAATCCGCCTCCAGACGGTTGAACTCCACCTTGGCGATGACGACGCCGAGCGGCCGCCCGTCTGCGGCATCGATGCGGCGCGAGATATAAAGGCCCGGCCGGCGGCTGACATTGCCAAGCGCATAATGTTCGGACATGCCGGTATTCATCGCCGCCTGAAAATATTCGCGGAAGGCATAATTGGAGCCGACGAAGCTGTCGGCCTGTCGCCAGTTACTGGAGGCAATTGTCAAGCCGGTCGGTCCGGTCACGTAGATGACAGAGGACTGCGTGCCTTCGATCAGCCCCTCCAGCTTGCGGTTCAGCCGGTCAATGGCAGACGCGCCACCGCCATCCAGCGCAGTCGCAAGGTCGGGATCGCCGGACAGAACCAGCGGAATGGCTCGCGGCCGCTCCAGCGCGACATTCAGAAGCGCGATCTTGAGTTCGGCATCGGTGGAGGCCTCGGACGCGGCGGTGCGTATTGCCTGGTTTCGCGCAAAGTCATCGGCAACCAACAGAAGTCCCAGGCTGACGAGCAGCCACAAGCCCGCCAACGCCAGCCATTGAGCGCGCCGTCGTGCCTGGGAATGAGAGGCCTGATCTTCTTGGGTCATGCGACAATTGTGCGGATTTACACACAGACCGCAAGAGGTTTTGTCCGGATATCCGCACATACGCCGGCGAGCTGATACGGCGTCAATAAAAAGTACTTTTTAAATCAGCGAGTTACACCAAATAAGCAAGTCTGGCATGCGTATTGCACATGACTCCTCAATCGGCGCGAAGCCGTCAACGACACGGCGATCCCGGGAGGCCAATTAAGGCAGGGTGAGGCCGAGGAGGAAAAAACATGATCGATACAACAACCGTGGCGGCAGGCCACGCCAAGCAGCCATTCTACAAGCATCTGTATTTCCAGGTTCTGGTCGCCATTATCGCCGGTATCGCGCTTGGCCATTTCTATCCGGCCTTTGGCGAACAGCTGAAGCCGCTCGGCGACGGTTTTATCCGTCTCGTCAAGATGATCATCGCTCCCGTCATCTTCCTCACTGTCGCAACCGGCATCGCCGGCATGAACGATATGAAGAAGGTTGGACGCGTGGCCGGCAAGGCCATGATCTACTTCCTCGTGTTCTCCACCCTCGCGCTCATTGTCGGCCTCATCGTCGCCAACACTGTGCAGCCGGGTGCCGGCATGAACATCGATCCGGCCACGCTGGATGCCAAGGCCGTCGCGACCTACGCCGACAAGGCCCATGAGCAGACCATCACCGGCTTCCTGATGAACATCATCCCGACCACCATCGTCGGCGCATTCGCCAGCGGTGATATCCTGCAGGTGCTGTTCTTCTCCGTGCTGTTCGGCATCGCGCTCGGTATCGTCGGCGAAAAGGGCAAGCCTGTCACCGATTTCATGCATGCCATGATGTATCCGATCTTCAAGCTGGTCGCGATCCTGATGAAGGCCGCCCCCATCGGTGCCTTCGGCGCCATGGCATTCACCATCGGCAAATACGGCATCTCGTCCGTCACCAACCTCGCGATGCTGATCGGCACCTTCTACGTCACATCAGCACTGTTCGTGTTCGTGGTCCTCGGCGCTGTCTGCCGCTATAACGGCTTCTCGATCGTCGCGCTTATCCGCTACATCAAGGAAGAACTGCTGCTGGTTCTCGGCACCTCGTCTTCGGAAGCCGCCCTGCCGGGCCTGATGAGCAAGATGGAAAAGGCGGGCTGCAAGCGCTCTGTCGTCGGTCTCGTCATCCCCACCGGCTACTCCTTCAACCTCGACGGAACCAACATCTACATGACGCTGGCTGCCCTGTTCATCGCACAGGCGACCGGCATCCACCTCTCCTTCGGCGAACAGATCCTTCTGCTGCTCGTGGCCATGCTCTCCTCCAAGGGTGCTGCCGGCATCACAGGCGCTGGCTTCATCACATTGGCCGCAACGCTCTCCGTCGTGCCGTCGGTTCCGGTTGCCGGCATGGCGCTCATCCTCGGCATCGACCGCTTCATGTCGGAATGCCGCGCACTCACCAACTTCGTCGGCAATGCGGTCGCCACCATCGTTGTTGCCCGCTGGGAAGGTGAACTGGATCAGGAGCAGCTCGCCCGCGTTCTCAGCGGCAAGGAAGAATTCACCGGCATCGCCGATGTGGATTCGCTTCCGGGTGCGGTTCAGCCCGCCGAATAACACGACCTCCCAAGGTCCAGCCTGTCCCGGTTTGTCGGGGCAGGCTCTCGCATGAAGGCCGGCGCATCAGATCGATGCTCCGGCCTTTCATCGTTTGAAGCCCTCCCAACCGTCGAAAACGGTTTTTATCGCCGTGCGGATGTTATAGGCCAGAGCGAGCGAGAACGAATGCGAAAAACGGAGTAGGCCCTTATGAAGAACCTGTTTCTGGCCTGGCAATTCTGGGCACTGCTATCGGCGGCCTTTGCGGCATTGACCGCGATTTTTGCGAAAATCGGCATCGAAAACGTCAATTCCGATTTCGCCACCTTCATACGCACCATCGTCATTCTCGCTGCCGCTGGCCTGATGGTTTATGTTACCGGCAACTGGCAGCAGCCCTCCACCATTTCGGCGCGGACCTGGACCTTTCTCGTGCTTTCGGGGCTGGCGACCGGCGCATCTTGGATATGTTACTTCCGGGCGCTGAAAATCGGCGATGCCGCCCGCGTCGCCCCCATCGACAAGCTCAGTGTCGTGTTCGTCGCCGTCTTCGCGGTTCTGTTTCTGGGGGAACGGCTGTCGCTGCCAAACTGGCTGGGTGTGGTGCTAATCGCCTGCGGCGCGGTGCTTGTGGCATACCGGGGATAGTGCAAGCTGACAGCGGTGCCCGGCCGGACGAACCGGCCGGGACATTCGCAAAGTCATCAGGCGCGTGCGGCCGCAACCTTGTCCAGTCCCCGCTTAACGCCGGCGAACAGCTCATCAAGCTGCTCGGCCGTGATGATCAGCGGTGGACAGAAGCAGATCGATTCGCCGATCGGGCGAGTGATCACGCCCTCATCCTCAATGGCGGCGGCAATGGCGAGCGTCGCATCGCCCGGCTTCGTACCTTCCCACGGCTTTATCTCCAGCGCGCCAAGAAGACCGACGCCGCGCGAGGAATGCACCAGCGGATGGCCGGAAAGCGCTTTCAGATGATCGAGGAACTTGCCTTCCAGTCTCGCGACATTACCGACCAGATCGCGCTCCTGAATAATCTTCAGGTTTTCGAGACCGACGGCCGTCGCGACCGGGTGGCCGGAGGCGGTATAACCATGACCGAAGGAGCCGATCCGGTCGGATTCGTCGGCGATCGGCTGGTAGAAACCGTCATTCATGATGATCGCCGACAGCGGCATATAGGATGAGGATATCTGCTTGGAAACAACAAGCACATCCGGCTTGATGCCGTAGGTCTCGCAGGCGAACATCTTGCCGGTGCGGCCGAACCCGCAGATGACCTCGTCCACGACAAGCAGAATGTCGTATTTCTTCAGGATCGCCTGCACACCTTCCCAATAACCTTCAGGCGGCAGAAGAACCCCGCCGGCACCCATCACCGGCTCGCCCCAGAAGGCGGCAACGGTTTCCGGGCCTTCGCTGAGGATCAGATCTTCGAGTTCCTTCAGAATACGCGCGGTAAAATCCGCCTCGCTTTCACCTTGCTTGCCGAAGTGCACATAGGAGGGGCAGGCCGTATGCAGCATGCGGTCCAGCGGCAGGTCGAAGCTTTCATGGTTGCGCGGCAGGCCGGTGATCGAGGCAGAGGCAATCGTCACGCCATGATAACCCTTGATGCGGCCAATGATCTTCTTCTTCTCCTTTTTGCCCAGCGCATTGGAGCGATACCACACCATCTTGGCAACGAGATCGTTCGCCTCCGATCCCGAAGACGTGAAATGGACCTTCGACATCGGCACTGGTGCAAGTTCGATCAGCAACTCGGCAAGATCGACCGATGGGCCGTGCGTCTTGTAGGAGAAGGTGTGGTAATAGGGCAGCTTCTGCATCTGCTTCGTCGCAGCGTCCACCAGTCGCTGTTCACCGAAGCCAAGCGCCACAGACCAAAGCCCCGCCATCGCCTCGATATAACGCTTGCCGCTGCTGTCGGTCACATAGATGCCTTCACCACTTTCGATGACCAGACCACCGGTCTTTTCGAATTTACGCAGATTGACGTTTGGATGCATCTGGTAGGCGATATCGCGTGCCTCGACGGAATTCGGCAGAATGGTCATGGGATAAAGGCTCCGTTTCGGTTGGATGGACTGAAGCGTCAGACGTGCTGGCCGCCATTGATGAGAATTTCTGCGCCGTTGATGTAGCTCGACTGCTCCGAGCAGAGGAAGTAGATGGTCTGCGCCACCTCCGCCGTGGTGCCGAGCCGCCCGAGCGGGACCTGCGCTTCCACGAGTTCAGCGGTTCCGGGTGAAAGTATGGCGGTGTTGATTTCGCCGGGCGCTATGGCATTGGCGCGCACGCCGCGCGGGCCGAATTCATGCGCCAGCTCCCGTGTCAGAGCCGCAAGTCCCGCCTTCGATGCGGCATAGGCGACGCCCGCGAAAGGGTGCACCCGCGAGCCGACAATGGAGGTAACGTTGACGATGCAGCCTTTTGCCGCCTCCAGTTCTGGCAAAAGCGCACGGGCAAGAAGCGCCGTCGAGACGAGATTGACGTTTAGCACCCGCGTCCAGATCTCCGCCGTTGTGTCGGCAACGCCAAGGCGGCTACCGCCTTCGCCCTTCGGCGAGATTCCGGCATTGTTGACGAGTGCGGCCAGCTTTCCTTCCGGCAGGCGCGAGCGCACCTCGTCGGCCAGATCGTCGATGCGGGACAGGTCCTCCAGATCGGCCTGGATATGGCTTTCGCGCGCAGATGGCCAGCGGCATTCCTCCGAAAAGGGTTGTCGCGATACGGTCAGGATTCTCCAGCCTTTTTCCTGAAACAGCTTGACGGTGGCATGCCCTATTCCGCGGCTCGCACCAGTCAAAAGCATAAAAGGAACAGCCATGAAAGAACTCCTTTGCCATGCGAACCGTTGAGCCGGCCGCGCATTCAGCCCGCATGTTAGAGTGCTGCGACCCGCTGACAAGGGCTATTTTGTCGCGGTGCACGAATGGTTGCCGCGTCACGGGCTAATCCCATTTGATATAGGCCTTTCACCCGAAGGGAATATTTGAAGCCAGCCATTTGCTCATAAAATGCGATCTCCCGAATCTGTGATCTGTATTGGGAGGGGGACGAATGCGTATCGACATCATCGACACCGACGCCGGCTTCGAGGCTATCCGGCAAAACTGGGAAACGGTGTTCATGGCCGATCCCCATTCCCGACACTTCCTTTCCTGGGGCTGGCTGCGGGATTACATGCCGCGCCGCAAGCGCTGGTTCATCCTGGCGCTCAGGGAACGCCCCGAAGGCTCGCCCTATGTGGCATTTTTTCCGCTGCGCATCGTCACCGAACCGGACAAGAAAACCGGTCGCTTCCACGACAGCATAGTCATGGCTGGCAATGCCGCGGCGGATTACACCGGCTTCATCACTCTGCCGGAATATGAAAATAACGCGGTTGCCGGTTTCTGTGCCTATATTCGGCAGCAGAACTGGACCGAACTCAAGCTCGACTATCTTTCCGGCCCACCGGAGCGGCGCGACGCGATGATCCGCGCGCTTCAGGGGCCGCTCGTTATGTTCCGCGACAACATGCCGACCAACCCCTATAACATCAACAATTGCATCTGCCCGGTCGTGGCCCTGCCGGACACGTTCGACTCCTATCTCGACAGCCATATGAGCAGCCAGTCCCGGCAAAAGCTCCGGCGCTTCATGAGGAAGGTGGAAGGCGGTGACGAATACCGCATCACCTTCGCAACGAAAGAAACAATCAAGCGGGACATGGGCATCCTGTTCGATTTCTGGCGCATCCGCTGGGCGCCGCACAAGGGCAAGGAGCGCACCGAACTGTTGATCGGCGCAACACGGCAAATGCTGATGGATGTCTATATACGCGGCGATCTGGAAGTGCCGGTCCTGTGGTTCGGCGACCAGCCGCTCGGCGCGCTTGCCAACATTATCGACCGGCAGAAAAAATCAGTATTGTTCTACATTACCGGTCGTGACGAGAACTGGAAGACCCCCTCACCCGGCCTCGTGCTGCACGGACACTGCATCCGCAGGGCGATCGAACAGGGTTTCAAGACTTATGATTTCCTGCGAGGCAACGAGCCGTACAAATATTTCTTCGGCCCGGAGGAGCACAAGCTCAGCTGCACGCTGTTCCGCACCCGCTCGGGCGACAATCTCGGCGGCAAGCTCCACCCGCGCAGCATACGCTTCGTCTACGAAGAGGGTCTTAAACTTTACAAGACGGGCAAGAAGGCGGCCGCCAACATCGCCTTTTCCCAGGTGCTGTCAGCCGCGCCCGATCACCTTGGCGCACAATTCGGGCTGGCCAATCTGACCTTCGACCGCGGTGAATTCCGTGAAGCGGAAATCGCTTTCCTCGGTCTCCTCGGCAGCGCTCAGGACCCGGTTCTGCTATGGATGCGCATAGGCGAAGCGCGGTTGGCGCAACGGCAATATCACGAGGCGTCCGAAGCATTCCGTCAGGTGACCAATCGCGCCCCCTTCCACCGCGAGGCGCTCTACAAATGCGCCGTGGCGCTGATTGCGGCCGAAAGAACGATGGAAGGCGCCGAAATCCTCGACAGATTGCAGCATTACCATTCTGACGACGCTACGCATCTGGAATATGCCGAAAAGGCGCGCGCAGCCCTTGCCCGGCTGGAACTGGGAAAGGCCAGGATTCCGCTGCCTGCCGATGTCATCACGCTGAGCGCCAGGCCAAAATCGACGGGCAAGCGCTGGCGTCCGCCAAAGGTTTTGCATTGAACGTAATGACCTGTAAGTTGCGGCAGAAAAAATCGGCCGGACGACTTGCAAGGGTTTTTTATGTTTCTGACCAACAAGGATATGCTCGACCTCATCGAGCTGCGCCATGATCTGCACCGCCATCCGGAAATTTCCGGCGAGGAGAAGGAAACAGCGCGGCGTATTCGCGATTTCCTCGAGCAGGCAAAACCGGATCGGATGTTCACCGATCTGGGTGGTCATGGCGTGGCAGCGGTCTATGACAGCGGCAAAAGCGGTCCGGTAGTCCTCATCCGCTCGGAACTCGACGCTCTGCCCATTCAGGAAAAAACCGACGCCGAATACCGCTCCGGCACAGATGGTAAGGGCCATCTTTGCGGCCATGACGGTCATTCCACCATTCTGACGGCGCTTGCACTTGGACTTTCCAGAAAGCGCCCGGAAACCGGCAGCGTCGTACTGCTCTACCAACCGGCAGAAGAGACAGGTGCGGGCGCGGCCGCCGTCATCGCCGATCCGCGCTTTGGCGAGGTGAAGCCGGATTATTCCTTTTCTCTTCACAATCTTCCAGGCCTGCTATTCGGCCATGTCAGCGTGGTGGAAGGGCCGGTCAACTGCGCATCACGCGGCATCAAAATCCGCTTCTCCGGCAAGACCGCGCACGCCTCCTCACCGGAGCATGGCGTCTCGCCGATGCGGGCGATATCTGAGTTGATGCCGGCTTTGACCGATCTCGGTTCCGGCTTTCCACCGCAACCCGATTTTTCGATGGTGACAATCACCCATGCCGTGATGGGTGAAGCGGCCTTCGGCATTTCTCCGGCAGACGCGGAAATCTGGGCGACGCTCCGGACGCTGACAGACGACCGAATGGAAAAATTCTGCGCGGATGCGGAAGCGCTGGCAAAAAAGGTGGCCGAAGAACAGAAACTGACACTCGATATCGCCTATGACGATATTTTCCTGCATTGCGAAAATGCGCCGGAAGCCGTCGACCATATCCTGCGGGCGCTGACTGCAGAGAAAATTTCCCACGGTTCGGAAGGTTTGCCCATGCGAGCCTCCGAGGATTTCGGAAGGTTCCGCGCCGTCTCGTCATCGGCCATGTTCTTTTTGGGCGCAGGCAAGGACTATCCCAACCTGCACAATCCCGACTACGACTTTCCGGATGGGCTGATCGATATCGGCGCACGCATCTTCATGCGCATCATCCGCAACCTCACCGACGCGGGGTGAGCAACGGCAGCCCATTGCCGCCCAACGCCATCAGCCGCCCTGGGGCCCTCTGCTCGGCCGGGCGGCACGGACCGCTGCCAGTCCCCTGATGCCCTCCTTATCGCCAATGGACGTCAGACTTTCGAAAATCTGCGCAGCATCGGCGTAGCGGTTCATGGCAAGATAGGAATAACCGCGCAATACCATGAGATCGGTGCGCTCATCGGCAAGCCGCGCACGCTGATCAAGCAGGAGAAGCGTTTCCGCATAACGTTTCGACTGGAAGGCGGAAACCGCCCTGTCGGCCAGGATTGAAACCTGCAACTCAGTCGCGCGCGGGCGGTCCATGCGCGATTTCGTCGCCGAGACAGCGGCATGGTCAGTCAGCCCCATGCGCAGATAGGCAAGGCTCTGGCCATAGGCCGCATCGCTTTTAACAGTCGACTGGCCGCCGGCAATGGCGGATTCGAAAGCCTTCAGGGCTTCCGCCGGCCGGTTGGTCTCCATCAGGCACCAGCCGAGATCAAGCGCCTGCTGTGCGGGCAGGCGCTGGGGATCGGGATAGACCGCGCAGGAGCGTGGACGTGACGAGGCACTTACGGTCCTCTGCGTCTGCGCTGGCAGACGCGCCTGCTTCCGCGAAGGTTCCGGAGCCGGCTGCTGGACAGACGGCTGGCTATAAGCCACCACTGTCTCAGGCTGCGGCGCATAGGGCGCGGGTGCCGTTGTCTGGGAAGCTGTGGCGACAGGCGGTGCGGTGACGGGCGCTATCTGCTGCGCGGACTGGTCCACCATACGTGCCGTTCCCACATCAGCGATGCGTTGCGAGCGGCTTGCCCATTGCTGCTGTATGCTGCGCAGACCGGCGAGATTGCGCAGATCGTGATAGCTGACTGCCATGCCATAGGCCGATGGTTCGTCATCGGCTTTCCAGCCAAGTGCTGTGCTGAACCATTGCAAGGCGAGCGGCGTCTGCCGGAAAGCAAGCGAATACCAGCCGAACTGCTGCGCGGTTGCCGCATCCTTCCGGGTTATTGTTTCAGCGGCGATGCGCTGCAGCACATCCGGCGGCAGGACCACAGGCGGCTCAAGCGCCAGAAGATTGGCTGTCGCGGCAAGATAGGTCGCAAGCCCGTCGTCCGAAGCGGTGCGCCACTTATACATGACCTCCTCAGCTTCACGTGGCTCGTTGCGGTCGATCAGCGCCAGCGCCAACCCCTGCGAAGCAGACGCGCTGTCTTCCTCTTCCCGCGCTTTGCGAAACCACTTTTCCGCCTCCGCCATGTTCTTCTGGCGGATATTATACCAGCCGAGCAACAAGGCATCGCTTGCAAGCTTGTCGGTCTCGGCAAGCCTTTCAAGCCGCATCAGATAGGCGGAAGGAACGGAAATTCCCTCCTTCTCCCCTGCCTTGGCCACGAACTGGCGGGCGAGATCGTTCTTGACCGGTTCGAATTCCAGCTGACCGTCTGCGTTGGGCTTTTCCTTGGCAAGCAAATCGCCGATCATCTCCGCCGGCAAAAGCGCGGACGCCTTCTGCACCGTGGCGAGCCTGTCGCTTGGCGTCGTGCAATTGTTGAGAATGTAGAGATAGGCGTCGCGCGCTCGTCCCATACGGTCGGTATTGGCAAACGCATCGGCAACCCGCCACAGGACATCCACCTCGCTACAGGTCAGCAGGCCGGGATTGCTGGCGGCCGCGTCCACCACTGTCGAATATTGCTTGAGATCGGAAGCGTTGACGAGCCGCTGGCGGGCCTCGGCGAGGGAAAGCATGCCGGTCAGATTGTCGGGAGGCTGCCAGCCGGGTTCCGCCTGCTGGCGGTCGGCGATCGCCTTTCTGACCTCGGCGTAACGGCCGTCGCTATAAAGCTGCCACATGGCATCGAGCCGGGGATCGCCGTTAACGGGAATGGCGAGCGGATCGGCAGGCGGTGTCCAGTTCGGATAGAGCGTGCGCAGCCTCGCGATTTCGGCCTGAAGCCGCTGGGTATCGCCCTTGGCCGCGAAATAGCGCAGCGCGCTGAGATCGACCTCGGGCATGTCTGATGACGCCGGCTGGGTCTGGCGGGGTGCGGGCGCCTGCGCCATTTGGGGCTGCGATATCTGTCCACCCGTCTGTGTCTGCGTAACCGGCGGTTGCGGATCAGTCGCCGGCACCGTTACCGCTGGCGTCACGGGTTGGGTTAGCTGCGCCATCTCGCGATTTTTAAGGAACGCGTTGATCTGGGCCGGATTGGCTGCCGCTGGAGAAACGCGCTGCGCCGCACGGTTGTCGCCAACCGCCGAAGTATGAATGTCCGATACACGTCCGAGAATGGTGTCGCGCCAGTGGAAGGCGGCGAGAGCAATCAGAAGCAGGATGAGAGCCGAGGTAGACAGCGGTTTGTTCATCGGCACTCCCCGTTATTCCTTGCCAGAAACGACAATGCCAGAAGATGCAATGTAGAAGGATAATAAAGCGTTGGCTGAAAGCCTTTCAGTTCGGCAGGCACAGCCGGGCCGCCGCCGGCGCAGGCTGCGAGCGCCGGAATGATGCGATAACCGGGATCCGACAGAACGTCCTTGACCGCGCCGCTCTTGAGATCGAAAGTTCCCGCAGCACCGCTTTCCAGCGTCATGCCGTTTTTCAGGCGGTCAAGCAGCTCCGGCGAGCCCATTTTCGCCCTTGCAAGATAAAGCGGAATCCGCACCGCATTGTAACCGAACTCGGGCGGAAACGCCGATGCCGGTTGCGGTTTCGTCTTCATCGACACCCAGTCGGCGGGCAGTTTCCTGTCGCTGAAAGCAAACGTACCGATCTGCGCCACGCCGTCGTCGGCAAGCGCCTTCCAGAGTGGCGATGGTGCGACGAGATTGAGGACCGGAAATGCTTCGAAAATCAGATAGGAAGGATTGACCACCGGGCCGTCGCCCCGGTCAACCTCGCCAAAGCCGCTGGCGGCGGGCAAAAGCAGCGTTCGCCCGCCGCGCTGAACGACAGTCTTCTTGAGGACGGCTGATGCGATGGCCGCCGATGCCTCGGCATAGTCCTGCCGGTTCCACTGGCCGGCAGCCAGCGCCAGCGCGTAGGCAATCAGAATATCGCCGTCCGTGGCATTGTTGATGTCAGTCACATGCGGTCTGGTGCGCGGATCCCATTTCCACGCAGAGAGACCGTCGTCGCGCACCAGGAGTTCCGTGCGGGTGAAACTCCATATCAGCTCGAAGTCGGCAATGTTCTCTGAAAGAACGGCAAGCCACATGCCGTAACCCTGACCTTCGCTGTGGCTGATATTGCCGTTACCGGTATCGATGATGCGCCCGCCGGGATCGAGAAACGCACTTTTATAAGCCGACCAGGCCTCAGGCGAGACAGATGCGGCGCGGGCAATCGAGATGCTTGAGATCAACGCCATCAGCGACACGCAGAAAATGCCGGCAAGTCTAAAAATCCCACGCCTCATCGGTGTCGCCCCATCATACGCAGCATCGCGAAGGTGGCAAAGCCCAGGAGCGACACGAACCCGATGAATGCCAGCGAATAGGAAAGAACATTGGAAGACAGCCAATTAGCAGCGATCAGCCTCCAGTTCGAGAGGGAAAACGCCCGCGTGACATAGAAATACGGCTGCCCCACCTCGACCGTTTCGATCTTTTCTGCACCGGCATCATAAGCTGCGACCCGCCCGGTGACGTCGCGCCAATGGTTTTCACGCACCATCGAAGACATGCCGTCACGAAGCTCCGCCGACGTCGGGGCGGTAGCCAGCGTCCAGACCCCTTCGCCGGAAGGGCTTAGACCCTGCACCAGCATGAAGGAGACATTGCCGGGCGGCGCATAGGGCTGCTCGGCCGCCGGCAGGAAACGCAGCGTATCGGAACTCAGATCGAAATTCCGCTTCATCCACTCCTCAAAGGAGGAAACCTGGCCTTGCCAGATGCCGCCGTCCACCCGCTCTCGCCAGTCATTAAAGAGGGTTTCGCTGTTCTGCGCAGGCGGCTGAACGCCCGTTCCCATTTTCCAGGATATCTGGCTGGAAGGGACAAGATTGAACTGGCTGATCAGCGATTGCGGGAATTGCGAAATCGTCCCGACGAACAGGGCGTCACGGTCCCCGATCACCAGCGGCGATGCGACGGTCTCGACATTGATCGGATATCCCGCAGCGCTTGCCAGCCGGCTGACCAATGTCGCCGCCGCCGACATGGTGTCGGTATCGAAACGATCAAGCGACAATGCGACGGGATTTGCGGCAAACCTGTAGGGCTGCCCGGCACCGGACATCGCGGCGAGATCGGGCTTGCGACCGATCTGCGCGTAATCGGGAATATGGATTTCCGATGTGTCGAACAGGGCAAAACGCGGGGTCGTGCTGGCCGGCGCTCCCGGCGCGCAGACCTGATCCTGCGCCGTCATCAACACGGCCTCGATGGTGACCTTGTTCGGGCCAGGCTTGAAGTGGCGCATCGTCACATTGATGGGCAGATGCCGGAAAATGCCGCCACCATTGTTGGAGATCGGCACGGTCGAGGCGATCTCGTCATTGACGTAGATGTCTATATGGCTACCGGGCAGCACCTGCGAGGAATATGCGGCATCGAGCAGCATGGCCGCCTCGCCATAGGCCGACGCATAAAAGTCGGCGGGCATGCCGACGTAGAATTCGTTGCGGAAACGCCGTCCGCCAAATTCGCTGCTCTCAAGCCCAAGCTCGGAAAGCGCGATGCGACGGTCCGACATGACGAGCGGCACATCCGGCGCGTGCCAGCTGCGGGTGGAAAAGGTCGTTCTCTGGGCACCGGGCGTGCGCGAGATCGAGGAAAAGAGCGTCTCAATCGCCGCCTGTACCGCCTGCGGGGTGGGACCGCTGACGAAGAGTGGCGAGAGGCCACCCGGTGCAGTGGTATCGAAGCCGGCAAAAGCACCCGCCGACGCCTCGGGCGGCACCGCGCCGGTGAAGCCGGCAATCTCGCGTGCGGTGCCGACAAAAACCACCAGCGTTCCCGCCTTGCGTTCGGCGGAGGGTGCTGCCACGAAACGGATCGTCTGGTTCGGCATCTGGGTTCGGAGTGCCAGAGCCTGCGAAAGGCGCAGCAGCGAGATCTGCAAATGCCGGATTGCCGAGTGCAGGTGCAACGATCTCGATCGACGTCGCCGCCTTGGCGTCCGGACCGGTTGCCTGGATATCGTCGATATTGGTGAAGTTGCCCGCGACATCGGCGTTAAAGCCGATATAGGTATTTGCCGGATTAACATCGGTCCAAAGATCATAAGTGGACTGGATCGTGCAATCGGTTCTGTGGCGTTGCTGCACGCCAAGCGTCACGACATTCGCGCCCACCTGCAGGACACCGGGTGGAATTTTCAAGGAAACATTGCCCTCACCGTCGGGCGCCTCAATGCGCGCCGTCTCCAGCGGAACATTGTTGAGGCTGACCTGGAAATTCGAGTCTTCCGGCGCGACCACGATGGCGTTCTGATAACCAATATTCAGCGAAACGGCGGCATTCACCTGCTCGGGCGTCAGATAAATGCTCCACTGCCGCCGATCCATTTCGCCGGAAAGGCTGAGCTTTTCGTACGGCAAGATATACCGGCGACGGCTATCCGCCGCGGGTGACGATGCCTGAACGGGTGCGGGTCTCGCCTGACCCTGCGGCGGCATGGATACGGGTGGCGTCAGCGGCCGCAGCGGCGGTTGCGGCGCAGGTGCGGGCTGCATTACCACAGGAGGCTGGCCCACTGCAGGCTGGGTCGATTGCTGGGCTGGCTGCGGCTGGCGCGGTACAGCTGGGGGAAGTGTCGGCGGCGGAACGGGTGCCGGAGCTGTCTGTGCAGGCTTCTCCGGCGACATGTCGAAGGGTGAGGACTGCGCCATCGCACCGGTTGCGACGACACCCAACATCAGCGCTGTCAGTGAACTCCTGATCGTTTTACCGCCGTTCATTTTACAACTCCGGCAGGTTTGACGGTTTTGGAGGCGGGCCGGAGCGCCTTGGCCAGATAGAACAGGCCGCGCTGCGTCTGGAACAGCGATATCGCCAGAAAGATCGCCGTGCCTCTGATGAGGCCGGGGTTCTTGCGGCGCACGCGCTGGAACTCGCTCCATTGCTCGGAATTGGCGAAGATCAGGTCGGCGATCAGGCGGTGATCGATGGCGCGCTGCGGCGAGAATGTGCAGCCTATGGAAATGAAACCGTCGCTCCGGACCGTGCGGACCACATTGATGGCCATGGTTTCCGGCACGCCCTCGCTATGAGGCTTCACCCTAATGATCGCTGTCGTGTTCTTTTCGATAGCGGTGGTGCTGTCGAAAAGATTGATCAGCAGGCCATGCACCGACACGTTGTCAATGGAGGCCGGCACCCATGCGTCACTACCCTCAAGCTTGACCTCGCAGCGCCGCTTGACGGTGATGCGCCGCGACGCCGATTTTTCGCCGCGCTCGGAGACGACGCCAAGCGCACAGCCCGCGAAGATAAGGTTGAGCAGGTTCCAGCCGCCGACGACGAGTGTGACGTCCGCCTTGTATGGCTCGGCGTAGATGCGCCAGATGGCAAAGGCCATCGCAACCAGCAAAAGTGCGAAAATGACGAAGAACGGGCGGCTGATTTCCGAAAGCCGCGCCTCGGCGATGGATTCGTCCTTCGCCGTCACCTTGAAGGTCGGCTTGCCCGGATTGAAGATCACCGACACGACTGCTGGCAGAAGGTGGACCGTCTGCACATATTCGTAGAGTTCAGAAATCCACGGCCAGCGGAAGCTGCCATAGAGATAGTTCTGCATCATCAGGTTCACGAGCATATACGCGGCCGTATAAGCCAAAAACTCGCCGCCGGAAGCCACGAAAATCTGAAGATCGAAGAACAGGTAGAACAACGGCGCAAACAGGAAGATCGTGCGCGGGAACGGGAAAAGCCAGAACAGCGTCGACGACATGTAGCAAAGACGCTGCGTGAAGGAGAGACCACGGCGGAACAGAGGCTGGCGAAAGATCAGGATCTGCATCATGCCCTGCGCCCAGCGGCTACGCTGGCCGATGAAGCTTGCGAAGGTGGCCGGTTGCAGCCCGGCGATCAGGGGCTTATCGACATAGACGCTGTTCCAGCCGCGCGAATGCAGCGCGAGCGCCGTTTCGCAGTCCTCGGTGATGCTGACGCCGCTGAACCCTTCCGTATCCAGCAGTGCCTCGCGCCGCAGCACGGCGGCGGAACCACAGAAGAACGCGCCGTTCCACTTGTCGAGACCGCGCTGGATGATGCCGTAAAACATCTCGTTTTCGCTCGGCATCGTCTCGAAGGTGCGCAGATTGCGCTCGATCGGATCGGGATTGACGAAGAAGTGCGGCGTCTGCACCAGGAACAGCCGGGGATCTTCCTCGAAATAGCCCACCGTTTCCAGAAGGAAATCGCGCGCCGGCGCATGGTCGGCGTCAAACACCGTCACCAGTTCGCCGGTGGAATGGGCGAGGCCGTTATTGAGATTTCCGGCCTTGGCGTGGACGTTGCGCTCGCGCGTCAGATAACGCACGTCGAGGTCCTCGCAAAGCTTCTTCAACTCCTCATGGCGGCGCTGTGCCGCCTGTGCCTCGACGATATTGCTGGCATTGCGCTTCTGCACCGAGCCGCCGTCGTCCAACAGCCAGACGGTGAACTTGTCGGCCGGGTAATCCATGTTCTTCGCAGCCGCCAGCGTATTGGCGAGAAGCTCCGCGTCCTCGTTGTAACTCGGCACGAAAACATCGACCGTCGGCCGGTAATCGGGTGAGCCAGGCCGGGTCTTGCGGGAAGGCAGCGGCATCGACACGATGACGAGGCTGAGACCCAGCATCACGACGCTGTACATTTCCGCGAGATAAAGCAGAAAGCCGGGAATGAAGTTTTCGAGCTGGTTGACGGGCGGCAGCGTGCTCGTGGTGCGCCAATAGACATAACGAAGCACGATGGCCGTGCCGAACCCAAGCGCCACGAGCCGCCAGGCTCCCTGCCCGTTGAAACTCTTTATTGTAGCGAGAAGGACGAGCGAGATCGCCGTGGCGACCAGGTGCGTCTGCAGGCTGACCGGCATCGTGACGATGGCCAGAACGCAAAGCGACACAAGAAACCAGACAATGATTGTGATGGCCTTGTTCATCCCGAAACTTTCCGCTCTCTTCCCCGCCCGGAATTTTTACCGGGATCTTTTGCAATGCCCTCTTCTGCTGTTGCTCCAGCCATCACCTGCATCCCGGAGGCGCTGCCGAACCGGACAGACATGTGGGCGACGGAATGGCCACCTGCGGAACCTGCGTCGGCTGCTGGCTCTCCACCTGCACGCTGGCCGCGCGCCTGCCGACTACAGCAGCAGGCCTCGCGGGCTGGGCGGGCGCGCCAACGGATGCGGGTGACGGAATACTGACTGCCGCCACCGGCGGTAGCGGCTGCGCCGTTGGCTGAACAGGCGTGACGGGTACGGCAGCACGGCGCACGGGTTGCAATGGTATGCTCGCAGTAACTTCACTGCCGGGCCGCATCGGCACCTCATTGGTCTTCATGGGATAGACCGGATGGCCCGGCCGCCCAAGGTTCTGATCCACCGCCTGCGGCGTGCCATAGGGGTTCCAGCTTTGCGAGGCATAGGTGCCGGTGATCGTGTAATTATACATGACCGTCAGAAGCTGCTCGACGCTTGCCCCCGACTGGCAGAGGCGCAGTCGCACCTTGATACGCCCCAGGTTGCGGAAATCCTGCCGCATGCTTTCGGGCGAGCGGATGTCCTGCCAGCCATAAAGGCAGGTATCGCTGCCTCGGCCCTTGCCGGCCGCATAAGAAAAGGCGCCGTAACCGTTCTGCAGATAATTCGCCGACATGACGATGTTCTCACCCGGAAACTCCGAGCGGATCTCCCGCGCGACGGAGGATGCCTTAAAGCCGGAGAAAGTCAAAGCATCGCGATCAGTGTCGCCGGCTTGCTGCGGACCGAAGAACTCGGCCTTGATGTAGTTCTGTCCGGGCGTAGCGGCTTCGGCGCGCAATACGACCTGCTGCGCCACGGCATTGGAATAGGTGCGGTTGACCACGGTGACGATTTCCGGACCGCCGGGCGGTGGGAAAACCAGCGCTTCGGACGCAGACAACATCTTTGCGCCCCCGAACGACCTGACGCCCGAGGGAGTATTGCAGCCCGAAAGAACTGCAATAGAGAATAGCAATGAAGTAAAGGCAGAAAATTTCACTGCCCCGTGCCCCTTTATTTCCCCAAGCCCTAACAGGTTAAAAGGAGACCGAATCACTAATGACCAGACCATTGTTACGAAATACGGGAGGCAGGCGAATAAGCAATATCAAATTTATATTGTAATTTCTGATGCTTTGTGGCCTCCGAATCGTTTCGGATCCCTTCTTTGCCGGACGAGACGACGGAACCAAATCGCGCTGGTGCGGGTTCGCTCGGCGTGAGGTCGATATTTTTACGGTTGCAGCGCAATATGTCCCATGGTCTACTTGCGTCTATAATGACGTATTTTTATTGATCACTTTTTTCATTCAACTGTAAAAACAGAGAGTTGACGCATGACTGTGCAATTTCCGAGTATCTCGCAGGCGCTTGCCGAAGAGATCGGGACCTTACGGAAATGGCTTGAAGAGGACGCACTGCCGCTGTGGTGGGAGGTTGGCTCCGCCCGTCCGGACGGCGGTTTTTACGAGCGCCTCGGCCAGGATGCGAAACCGGTTTTTTCTGATGACCGCCGCGCCCGCGTGCAACCTCGTCAGGCCTATTGTTTCGCTGCCGCCGGCCAGAACGGCTGGCCGGGTCCGTGGAAGGATGCGTTGCTGCATGGGCTGAGCTGGTTCGAAAAGGTCTATCGCCTCGATAACGGCCTTTACGGCAACCTCGCCGACCAGACCGGCAAGCTGATCGATCCGTCCTTCGATCTCTACAATCAGGCTTTCGCGCTTTTCGCCGCAGCACAGACGGCCGCAGCCCTTCCCGACCGCAAGGACGAGATGCGTGCCCGGGCGCTCGAGATCCTCGCCGTCCTCAATCGCGACTACAAACACCCCGTCGCCGGCTTTGAGGAAGCGAACCCGCCGCGCACGCCGCTGTGCTCCAATCCGCATATGCATCTTTTCGAGGCGATGCTTGCCTGGGAAGTGCAGGACCCCGAAGGTCCATGGACCGCGCTGGCCGACGAGATCGCCGGCCTTGCACTCACCCGCTTCATCGATGGCAGCAATGGCGGGCTACGCGAATTCTTCGGCCATGACTGGATGCCGTTTGAAGGCGAGAAGGGCCGCATCATGGAGCCCGGTCACCAGTTCGAATGGGCCTGGCTTCTGGTGCGCTGGGGCAGCCTGCGCAACAATGGCGAGGCAATCGCCAAGGCCAAGCGCATGTTCGAGATCGGCGAAGCGCATGGCATCTGCCCACGCCGCAAGGTCGCGATCATGAGCTTGTACGATGATTTTTCGGTACATGACGGGCTGGCACGGCTCTGGCCGCAGACGGAATGGCTGAAGGCAGCCTTGCGCCTTGCCAGCGTGACCATTGGTGAAGAAAGACAGCGTTATCTTGCCTCGGGCCTGAGAGCCATCGGCGCGCTGCAGCCTTTCCTCGACACACCGGTCAAAGGGCTTTGGTTCGACAAATGGCCGGCCGACAAGCCGATGTTGGACGAACCGGCACCGGCCAGCACTTTCTACCACATCGTCTGCGCCATCTATGAGGCTGAGGCCGTACTCGCCTCCAGCCATTAGAGTCCGGGCGGGCGAGCGGGCCGGGCGTCCGCTCTACCCGCTCCAGCCTCAGTTAAGCCGCGCCGGGCGCACAACGCGCCAGTCGGGCTTGCCGAGATTGTGCGGCCATGGATGCACGTCCTTGTCGTTGAAATAGACCACCTCTTCCAGCTTTGGAAAATCCGCCTGTTTCAGCGTCACGTCGTTCATCCATGGACGGACGTAGGAATCGCCGCCTTCATAACCCAGTTCAGCAACCCAGACCGGTTTATTGAAGGTTTCGACAAGCCCATAGCCCTTGCGCAGGAGATCGGTGAACTTCTGCGGCCCGCCATATTCGATCTTGTCATAGTCCTCGAGACCGAAGACCGAGAGACCGACCAGGTCCGCGTAATTGTCACCAGGATAGTAAGCGCGCAGACCGTCGAGACCTTTCGGCGACCACATCACCTTGACGCCGGGGACCGCCTTGCGGGTCATGTCCACCATGCGTTTGTAGGCCGTGATATAGTCCTGCGGGTTCCAGCCCGACCACGAGAAGCGGCCGGATGTGTCTTCCATTTCCTGTCCCCAACGCAGGATCAGCGGGCTCTTCATTGCGGACATGCGTGCGGCGATCGCCTGCATGTTCTTGTCGTAATCGCCTCCCATCACCTTGCGGCGCAACTCGTCGGAGGTGAGCCGCCAGTTGACGTCCCATGACCAGGGTTCGACCGTGATCAGCACGTTACGCTTGCGCTCCAGAGCGTAGGCATCTGCGAGCGCGAGGCTGTCGAGATCCACGTCCTCCCAGGGCAGGAACAGATGTTCCGTCGCCACCCCGGTCTGGCCGGTGAAATCGCCGTGCGGATCGTAGGCGCCGAAGCGTATACCATCCGCGTGCAATGTCGGACGTTTGTCGGCAAGCGTCTTCATGCCCGTGGAGCCCATGGGCGCGACCCCCTGGGCATCCAGTTTGAATATGGGGTACATGCTGGCTGAAGCAGCAACAGCAGCCCCGCTTGCAAAGAGCAGTCTTCTTCTTGTTATTTGCATGACACTTTCCTCCTACCTCGTCGCAGTCATCGCCTTGCCATAGGCGGCGATTTGCGGGGTGACGTCGTCCTTGTGGACAAGTTTCAGGAATTCATCTCCGGGCCGTGGCGGATTATGCCGGAAGACGTACCAGGGGCCGCCCTGCTTGCGCTGGTAAAGCACCTGACCGATGCGACCGTGGTCGAAACACGTGTCGGCCTTGCCGTTTCCGGCATCGGTTTTCCAGGTAGCGCGCATGCACAGCGTACCTTTGGCATCGACAGTCCAGCGGCCTTCACCGACGGCCTTCTTGCCTTTCTCTTCAGTCAGGGCGATGAACTTGCGGCCATCGGCGATGAAGCGTCCGCCACCAGTCTCCCATTTCCAGGTCTTGTCGTAATACATATCTACGACTTCGCTGGTCCGGAGCGGTTTCGGCGTCTTCGTGCCGCCCGCGGCGTGGACGGCACTTGGCGCGATCACCGCAAGGCAGAGTACGAAAGCGGAGAACCCGCATTTGCTTATTGTTGTTCTCATCACAGCCTCCTCCTTCTATTGTCCGACCCTATTGTCGGCCAGCATGATTTCTCCGGTTGTCATGACCGGCGGCGGCACCGTGGGCTCCGCCTGCATGTTTCGAATTCCGGGCAATCCCGGCAGTACGATGCGCAGTTTCAGACGCACCGATCTCGCTCCCTCCACGCCAGCACCGGCCACGGTGAACCGCGTTTCGGTGAAGCTGACATAGGGTTGCCCGTGCGACAGGGCCTCCAGCCCACCAATCGCATGGGAGCTGAGTTCCGCGGCACTACCTGCCACAAGCAGCAACGAACAGGCGGCAACCGTCGCCCCACCGCGCAATGCCGGCAGCCGTGGCAAGCCGTTTTCCATGGTGTGTCGGACGAGAAGAAAAACCGAAAGGCCCGCGTAGATCGCCACATTGATCGCGGCGAAGACGAAGAAACCTTCCGCAGCGTTTTCACGCGGCGCCAGCACCATTGCGAGAAGGCTTAGTGCCGCCAGAACCATGTAAGGCGCGATTACGCGCAGCGGCAGCGGCGGTTTTGCCTGCGTGCCCTTGGGTGTAATGCGAAAGTCGACGAAATCACCACGGATCGTATCGCGTATCGCCGCAAGCACACCCATCAACGACCAGGGCCAGCGCAGGAACAGAAACACGATGGCTTCCCACCCGAAGAGTTTCGCATCATGCGGGCGAAAGGCCCCCGTGGCCCGCCAGAAAAAGGCGAACACGATCATGATGAATGAAATCGGCAGGAAATGCGCCAGAAACACTGGATAGGAGGCATTGACGAGTACCTGGCCGCTCAACAGTGCAAAAGCGGGAAGCACGAACATCAGTGCCATGAAGCCGGAAAACAGGGGATACCAGAGCTGTGAAAACAGGAACTGGAATTTCAACCGCAAGGGAAGCTTCGGCACGTAATGCCGCGAATATTGCAAGAGGATGGTCATCAGACTGCGTGACCACTGGAATTCCTGCACCACGAGATCGGTAAAAGTCACCGGCCCGTCGCCATGCGCTATTGCGTTGACAGCGTGGACGCCGCGCCAGCCGCCCGCGTTCATCAAAAGCGTGGTGGAATGGTCCTCGGCAAGCTCGGGTCCCAGACCGCCCACCTCACGCAGGGCTTTGGTGCGCACGGCATAATGCGAGCCGATACAAAGCGGCGCCCAGCTGTTGTTGTAACCCAGCTGCAGGGCGCCGTGCAGGCTTGCCTCGGCATAAAGCCTGCCACGCGCAGCCCAGCTTTCCTTTGCATTGGCATCGCAGATGCTTGGTGCGGAGACATATCCAACCGCCGGATCGGCGAAAGGACGGATGATTTCACTCAGATAGTCCGGTTCCGGAACGTGATCGGCGTCGAATTGCGCGACGAAATCATAACGCTCATACCCGTAATGATCGTAGAAATAAGCGAGATTGCCTTCCTTGCAACGGGTGCGGCGAGGCCATGTCTTGCGGTGATAATCGACGACACCCTTCCGCGTCGAAACGAAAACACCGTGCGCGCCGCACCATTTCAACGTTTGCGCATCCGGGTCCTCATCCGCAAGCCACACGTCGAATTCCAGGCCCTTCTGCTCCAGCATGGCCTGCAGCGTCTTTTGTACTACGGTAAAAGGCTCCGACGGCGCCTTGGTTACAACCATCGCCACCCTGCCTTGCGGCAGAGGAGAGCGCCGGTCAACGACCCTGGCGTTCAGGAAGATGAAGATGAAATAGGACGGCAGAAGCGTGATCCACGCGAGTGTTACCGTAACGATCGTAAAATACGGCCAGTCGATGACCCGATCCCGGTCCAGCCACCAGATCCAGAAATAGGCAAGCGTCACCAGCCAACCGCCAATGCCGAGACGATAGGCCATGCGGTTCCAGCCGGTGAAGACGGGCAGCATTGGCAATTGGCCCGCGACGGGACGCGATGATGGTACGGAAGGGGTAGAGCGAGCTTTCATGACAGCACCTCCAGCCCGAAGCCGGGACCAGCCGTGCGGATGATGGTGTCTATATCGGAGCGCTTCGGCGCAAAGCCGAGGGTCGCCCTCGCTCTTTCTATATCAGCGAACAGGGCGGGCGGATCACCAGCGCGCCTTGCGCCGAAATGCACCGGCACTTCCTGTCCCGTGACGCGATGGATCGCGCGGATGATATCCCCGACCGATGTGCCGTGGCCGGAGCCGAGATTGACACGCAGGGTCTCGCCGCCATCGGCAAGATAGTTGACGGCGGCCACATGGGCATCAGCCAGATCGCTGACATGGATGTAGTCGCGGATACAGGTGCCGTCGCTGGTGTCGTAATCCTGGCCGAATACATCAAGTTGCGGCAGCCGCGAGGCGGCAGCCATCAGTGCCCGGGGGATCAGATGGGTTTCCGGCTCGTGGCGTTCGTAAAGTTCGCCATCCGGGTCGGCACCCGCCGCATTGAAGTAGCGCAGAGCGACGAAACGCATGCCATAGGCGGCAGCGTAATCATCGAGCGCCATTTCGAAAATCAGCTTCGTACGACCGTACGGATTGACCGGCATCTGAGCCGTTTCCTCGCGGATCGGTAATTGCGGTGGCACGCCATAGGTGGCGCAGCTGGAGGAAAATACCAGACCGCCGATATTCTGGTCGAGACAGGCATCCAGAAGCGCCAGACTGCCCCCGACATTGTTGCGGTAATATTTGCGCGGATCCTCGACGGATTCGCCGACATAGGCATTTGCGGCGCAATGGATGACGAAGGCTGGCGAGAACTCCTTGAGCGTGGCCTTCAAGAGACCACGATCCAGAATGTCGCCTTCAATGAAGGGACCCCAGCGAACTGAATCCGCGTGACCCGTCGAGAGATTATCGTAAGCAATGGGCTTGAAGCCGGAATGCGCCAGCGCCTTGCAGATGTGGCTGCCTATGAATCCGGCCCCGCCCGTGACGAGGATTGTACGGGACATCTCATACGGCCTCCGCAACCTTCTTGCCGGCCAGTAGCGCATCGAAATAGACGATGGTTTTCTCCAGACCGGTTTCGAGCGGTACGCGCGGTTGCCATCTGAGCATTTCCTTGGCACGCGAAATATCGGGACGGCGCTGCTGCGGATCATCGATCGCAGCGGGCAGATGCACGATGCGCGAGCGGGAATTCGTCATGCGGATGACGATATCGGCCAGCTGCCGCACCGGAATTTCGCTAGGGTTGCCGAGATTGATCGGTCCGCTGCAATCCTTCGGCTTGGCTGAAAAACGCAGGAACCCGTCGATCAGATCATCGACGTAGCAGAAGGAGCGCGTCTGGCTGCCGTCGCCATAAATGGTGATGTCCGACCCCTTCAGCGCCTGGACGATGAAGTTGGAGACCACCCGCCCGTCATCGGGGCGCATGCGCGGCCCATAGGTGTTGAAGATGCGCCCAACCTTGATATCGACGCCATAAAAGCGGTGATAATCGAAAAAAAGCGTTTCGGCGCTGCGCTTGCCCTCATCGTAGCAGGCTCGCGGCCCGATTGTATTTACGTTGCCGAAATAGCTTTCCGGCTGCGGATTGACGAGCGGGTCGCCATAGACTTCCGATGTCGAGGATTGCACCACGGTTGCACCGCATCTGCGAGCGACTTCGAGAACGTTGACCGCGCCGAGCACATTGGTAAGCAGGGTGCCGACTGGATCACGCTGGTAGTCCGGCGGCGAGGCCGGCGACGCGAAGTTGAAGATCAGCGAGACGTCGATGTCATAGGGCTTGCGGACATCATGCTCGACCATCAAAAACCGCTTGTTGGCTTGCAAATGCTCAACATTCACGGTCCGTCCAGTCGAAAGATCGTCGAGACAGATCACCTCATGACCGCAAGCCAACAGACGTTCGCAAAGATGGGAGCCAAGGAAACCAGCCCCGCCGTTGACCAGAACGCGCTGGCCTGGCCGCCACTCGGAATAGATTGTAGCGCCGTTGTCATGGTCGTTGGGAACGAAATTACGCATTACACACTCCTCCCAATGAGGAACCAGCCCGGCTGATTCGACTTGAACTAGATCAAACTTCAGATTGCATGATATTTCGAATGTCACCTCCGGTTTTTATTTCTTCTGGAGGTTTTAATATTTGGATTCGATATATTTCAACTTTTATGATAGGCGCGTCACAAAACAGGTCAACTTTATTTTATCGAAATATTACAATTGATTACCCCGAATTACTCGTATTAATCACTCGATTTAATACTTTTTAACTACGCCTCCAT
This sequence comes from Rhizobium sp. AN68, assembly GCF_030758035.1. NCBI lineage: Bacteria > Pseudomonadati > Pseudomonadota > Alphaproteobacteria > Hyphomicrobiales > Rhizobiaceae > Rhizobium > Rhizobium sp. AN68. The sequence continues at coordinate 511,127 of NZ_JARWMI010000002.1, forward strand.
TATGCCTTTCTTATTGAGCATTAGCGCAAGCTTCGCTCAACCAGTCGGGACTATTCTGGTTTTGTAAGGCTCGGTCCACCGGGGCAAAACCACCCGGCGAGATGCGACAGCTAGTCGATTTCAGGGGACATACATCATGAATGAAATGCCTTATTCCCATAACAGCAAAGCGGCCCGCCGCTGTCGTTTTGCACTTGTTGCCGCCGCACTTGCGACGTTCACTTTCGCAACGGCCTCGTGCTCCGTCGTTGAAGATGCCGTTCTGATCAAGACCGCATCTGCTAATACGGCGACGATCAAGAGCCGGGTTGCTCCAGCCAAGGCGTCCTACGGCTATGACAAGACAGGCAACGCAGCCGTCACGCTTGTTGCCGATACTTACGACACACCGACGATATCGCCGCGGCATTCCTATTCCGGTTCTTCTCCCTATATCTGCTCACCGAGCGGATTTGGTCAGAAGTCCCGCTGTTTCCTGAGGCCCTGAGCCTCAGGCATAACCTCTGCTTGAAACTGGCGTCATTGCGGCATCAGGCCCGCCAGATGTTCAGTTTCTCCAGCCGGAGATAGCCGCGTCGTCGTCCTTGTGAAAGAAGCGCGACGCTGCCTCCGTTCGGTTGCGCACATTCATCTTCTTGTAGATGTTGCGAACGTGCACCTTCACGGTATTCTCGGACAGGTGAAGCCGGTCGGCGATAATCTTGTTTTGCGTTCCCTTGCAAAGCAGGTCGAGGATCTGCACCTCGCGCGTCGTCAGCGCCGCCATTTCACTCTTGCTGACGGCAAGAGCGTCGGCGCGGTTGGCGATCACGGCGTTGCTTTGAACGCTTTTGCCGTTCACGGCCTGGGAATAGGGGGTGAGCTTGCCAAGAAGGGCAGCGGGAAAATGCTCCCCGCCCTTCATGAGGAGATCAACCGCCGCCATGAAAACGTCGAGCCGCAGATTAAGCGGCAGCACGCCATCGATGATACGCATCCCCACCAGTTGCTTCAGCGGCTCCTCAAACTTGTCGATGGTTTCGACGACAAGTGCAATTGGGGCATCCGGATGCTTTTCGCGGACTGCCGAAAGAACGCTATGAAGCCGCTCGCCCGACATGCGGTACGGCAGGACCAGCCGGACATTGGCGCCATAGTCATCGTCGATCGTTGCCGACGACATCACGCTCATCACAGCGAATGTAGGGAACTTTTTGCCCAGCGCCTCCACGAGGCACTCGGAAAACAGGTCCGGATCCGCGATGATCAATAAAGTTCCATTTACAGGCGCAACGGCTCCACTTTGTTTTGCCGCATAATCTGAAGTTCCCATGAACATCGACGTCTCCCCTAAAGCGCTACGCATTACGTTCTTTTTGGTTGTGTGCTCTGTCATTCGCCGGGATACCCCTAGAAACAAATGGGGCAACTCCCGCTTCACGGCATGTCAACTATCATTAATTACCCGTTAATTAAGGAGGCTAATACGAAAAGCTGTGCAAAGAAATGGCCCAAATGGGTTATTTCTTGCAATTGACGTACAAAATTGGTTACGCCCGTAATGAATCGTTGAGCCCGGAACCAGTGTAAAAACAAACACATCGGAAAAGCTTTCGCTCCGGTTTTGCAATCCGGGAAAATATAACTTTTGGTTGATATCCCTTTACATACCTGCCCGGCAAACGAGCTTCCGGAATGTGCCATTTCGGGATAGGGACCCTTCTCACCGCCATTGACTATATTTTTAGAAAAAGCAGCTTTTCCCGGCCTGAGCGCGATTATTTGCGTCTGAACCGGCTGCAAATCTCCATGTGACCGCCTTCCGACATATATATTGGTGGTAAGGGTGCCGATATGTTTAGCCCGAATTGATAGCTAGGAAGCGCGATTTTTCTGCTGCACAGTCTGACCGTCGCTGCAAACAGTGACCGATGGAAAGACAACCCTGGCCTTTGACGTGTGTTTGCAAACGCCGGTTCCTTTTCAAGACATAACGAAAGCAAAAAGACGAAGCCACCGCGCTCCCAACGGAGCGAGGAACGGATTTGTGCGCCTTAATACCGAGTAGCGCACAAGGGCTGAACGAGAAGAGCCCGGTTACGGGCCGATGCCAAGCCGCAGATGAGACGTACCGAGTGCATCTGCAGAACATCAATCTTTGTGCAACGCGGAGCAAGCGCGAAAAAATCCCGTTTTAGATGAGAGGGATTTCGAAAGCTGCTCCGAGCTTTTTCGGAGGAAATCGACATGGGTTACAATCCACAGCCTGCGGGCGACGACATCACCAAGATTGGCGCGCTTTCGGAGGGTTTCGCCAACACCTCGACCAATGACGCAAAGGTGGACGACAGCAACGTCGGCACCGCAAACGGTGAAAACCGCAACAACGACAACAGCGACAACAGCACCAATGTGGATGTTGACGCCAAAATCGACGTTGCAGTGGGCAACGGCGACAATCGCGACAACGACTATGACTGGAGCTATGACAGCAAGTCTTACAGCGACAACGATACGACCGTAAAGACGAGCACCGAAACCAGCACCGAAATCAAGACCGATTACGACTGGAGCTATGAAAGCAAGTCGTACAGCGACAACGACACCAACGTGAAGACGGTCACGGATACGGACACCAAGACCTTCTCCTATTCCGACGACGACACGACAACAACAACAACGACGACTTCCGACAGCTTCAACTCCGCTGACAGTTTCTACAAGTCGGATGACGACTTCGGCAACATCGCCGGCGTCAAGGATGTCGGCAATCTCGGTATCGCTGGCGGAGACCTCACCTTTAACCTCGGTGACGACTTCTCCTTCACACTTGATGTCGACAATATCCTCAACAGCTCGCTCAACGGCGAAGGCAACGACACGGGCTTCAGCCTTGTGCAGGCCAACCACCTGGCGGATCAGGATCAGGCCTGGGATGTCAGGATGGACAATGGTGGTGCCCAGAACCACCTGAGCGCGAATGCCGGCGACGCCTTTGGCGCAGAAGGCATGGACGGCAAGGGATGGGACCTCAAGGCTGGCGACGACGCTGCGGGTACCAGCACTGCAGATGCATCGGCTATCCTTGCAAACTCCGGCTTCCATCTGGAACTGGTGCAGGGCGCCAACATGCTCTCCAATGCCGTTGATGTCTCGGTCACAGGCGGTAACTCGCATGTTTCCGATACCGGCGAGGACAGCGGCTCCTGACGAGTACCTCTCTATGAAAAAAGCTGCACCGGCATTCGCCGGTGCAGTTTGCGGTTGAAGGACCGGGTTTGCGCGAAGACGAAGCACCGCCTCTTGGACGTGTGCCGCCCGCCGCCCAGGCTCTGCCGCGATGATCAGGGAGGGACCTGCAATGCAAATCGACAGAATTTCAGACATGATTGCGCATTTCATCGGCCTGTTCGACACGGTGATCGAGGAAGCGCGTCTAAGAAGCAACTATGCAGAAGGCACGGCACACGCGAACCAAGACCGGTTGTCGGATGATGACGCGGCAAGACTGCTAGACAAGAACTACGACTTGCAGCTTCAGGATTACGATCCCGGCGTTAAATATCGCGCCGGCTACTACGACTTCGACTATCTGCAACCGCATTTCGCTCGCATGGTCGAACACGACATGCAGCAGCTTGCAAATGCGATACCGGTCGATATGTCAGCCGCGCATTTCCGTTTTCCGGGCAGTGTCTCCTTTGAGCAAGAACGCGAACTGGTGGTGCACACCGGCCCTGGCTCCGTTATCGCCCATGTCACGCAGGTCAACATTCTTCAGGACGACGACTATCTGAACATGACGGACGGCCCCAATGTGGCGCGCGACACCAGTTTCGTGACCCAGCGCACCGTCGAGTTCTATAACGAAGCAGCCGTCTTCACGCCCTTTTCCGTTTTCCAGCGCACCGACAGCTACGACGCGTTACAGGCGCTCGCCAAATCAGCACATGATTATATCGGCCATGCACGCGAAAATGACGTGACGTCCCTTGGAACCGGCGCTGAACAGGATTTCGTTCTCGCCGGCAATGACATCAACGGCCTCTACATCAATGGCTCCATGGCAAGCGAAAAGCCAACACTCGACGACTTCATGCCGGATCGTGGCATTGCCAAGCCCGCTGAAGAGCCGGAAAAGAGCGATGTTTCGCTGCATGAGGATAGCCCCGCCGGAAACAGCCTCGATGTGGCTGCCGGCGCAAATGTCGTCGCCAACATAGCAACGCTGGTCAATACTGCCGTCATGGCCTCCGTCACCACCGTCATGGGCGATTATCACCAGATCGACGCAATCACCCAGGCCTATGTCTATAGCGACCGCGATGAGGTCGATTCCGTTTTCACGCAGTCCGAAGACCATGACGCAACCGCCGCATACAATATTGCGACCTTCTCACGCAGTGTCTATCCGGGTGCGGAAAGCGCCGACAGCAGCCACGATAGTGGTGAAACGCCAATATTTCCCACCGCCTGGCGTGTCAGCGTCCTCGAAGGAGACGTGTCCTTCGTCCACTGGATCGAGCAGTACCAGTTCATCAGCGACAACGACACACTGACGGTTACCTCTTCGGGTGCCAGCGTCAGCTTGCTGAGCGGTGGCAACGCTGCCCTAAACATCGCCAATTTCCTCGGCATCGGCATGCAGTACGATCTGGTCATCGTCGGCGGCAATGTGCTGGACATGAACCTCATCAGCCAGATCGCCGTGCTTTACGACAATGACTGGATCCGCGCCAACCCCGACGCGCCTGAGGGCGCCACCGTTCAGTCCGGCAACAACCTGTTGTGGAACGACGCCAGCATCCACAATGTCGGTAGCAACGACCGTTTCGAAACTATGCCGGACTACATGGCGCAGACGGTGAAAGCGATTAACGAGCGTGATCCGAACATGCCGGACGCGCTTGCCCACGATGCCAATTTTGCGGGCTATCAGGGGATCAACGTCCTTTACATCACTGGCAATCTTTATGACGTCAGCATCATCAAACAGGTGAGCGTGCTGGGCGATTCCGACTATGTGACGCAGGCAGCCGCAAAGATTCTCGAAAACAACGAGAACGTCACGATCCATATCGATACCGGCAGCAACGCCGTCATCAATCTCGCGCAGATTATCGATTACGACAGCTTCGGTTCCACCACCTACGTCGCAGGCGGGCTTTATTCGGATGCTATCCTGATACAGGGCGGCATCATCGAAAACGATGCGTCGCAACCGGGTCACCAAGGCCAGCAGCTGGCAAACGAAGTGATCGCGTTTCTGCACGACGATCCCGCCACCATTCAGAATGAATCCGATGGCGTCATCAACGCCGGTCACGACATGTCGTGGTCGAGCGCGCATTCATCCGACGTCATGCAGGCGGTCACTGCATAGGTTTTGACAGGCGGGGAGAAACGCCCGCCGCCAAAGCCGCAGAAACCGCGAGATCACCGAGGGGATTAATAAAAAAATGGATCATATTTCAAGAAAAACCATTACCGCCGGGCACTCGCTGGACTTGCCGCTGGATCAGGATGCGGAAGACAGCAAGCTGACTGATGCCTGCATTTCGGCCATAAACGAGGCCGTCGAAAACCTGCGCCATCTGTCCGGCGCGGAACCGACCGCGAAAGCAGCCCCGCCCTCCCCTGAGATCACACCGCCCCGGCCGCTTCCGCAACATTCCCCATACGCCGAACAACCGCAAATGCGTGACGTTCCGCAGGAAAGGCCAGTGCCGCCGCAGCAAGACCGGCGCCCCGCCTCACCGCCGGAGCCAGAAGCAAAGGTGGACAATACTGAGCTGAAAAGCGCACCCGACCTGCCCTTCGTCAAGACAATCGACAATAATGACGGGCCCATCCGTGAAAACGAGCGCCGTCCGGTGACGGGCGGCGGCGGCAACGGCAAGGAGCCGACGGAGAATGGCGGTGGTGGCGGAGGCGGCGGCGGAAGCCAGAGCGGCTTCCACAAGCGCAGTGAACCCGTCAATTTCGCCGCCAGCCTCGCCAAGGGCATCGCCGCGATACGGCGCAACATGGCGATCGTGATGCTGTTCACCATCGCCATCAACGTTCTGCTGCTTGCCATCCCGCTCTATCTGTTCCAAATCTCGGACCGGGTACTGACAAGCCGCTCCATGGATACCCTCGTCATGCTGACGGTCGCCGTTCTCGGCGCGGTTCTGTTGCAAGCCTTCATGGACGCCATCCGGCGCTTCATCCTGATGCGCACCGCTGTCGAGCTTGAAGTGCAGCTTGGAGCGCCGATCCTGTCGGCAGCGGCCCGTGCCTCCCTGCATGGCAGCGGCAAGGACTACCAGATCCTGCAAGACCTGCAGCAGCTGCGTTCCTTCATTACCTCCGGTACCCTGATCGCCTTTCTCGATGCGCCGTTGATGCCCCTCTTCATCGTGGTGGTCTATCTTGTACATCCGCATCTCGGCATCATCATCATGGTCTGCTGCGCGGTGCTGTTCATCATAGCCTGGCTGAACCAGCGCTTCACCGCCAGACAGTTCGCGGAAGCCTCCGGTTATCTGAGCCGCGCCAATTTCCATCTTGATTCCATGTCGCGCAACTCGCAGATCATCAATGCCATGGCGATGATCCCAGAGGCCGTGAAGATGTGGGGTCGTGAAACAGCCGGATCGCTGAAGTCGCATGTGGCGGCGCAGGATCGCAACATCATGTTCTCAGGTGTTTCCAAAGCAGCCCGCATGATCACGCAGGTCGCACTTCTGGGTTGGGGCGCGCATCTGTCTCTCGCAGGCGAATTGACCGGCGGCATGGTGATCGCAGCATCCATCATTTCCGGCCGCGCGCTTGCACCGATCGAAGGGGCGATCGAGGGCTGGCATCAGTTCAACAAATCTGCAGCCTCCTATAGCCGTATCAAGCAGCTTCTCATCACCTCACCGCTCAATTTCCCGCGTCTGCGCCTGCCCAATCCGGAAGGGCGCCTGGATGTGGAACGTATCCTTTTCGTGCCGCCGCCGCAGAAGAAGGTGATCTTGAACGGCATTTCCTTTTCGCTGAAGAAAGGGGAATCCCTTGCCATCATCGGCAATTCCGGTTCCGGCAAGACGACGCTTGGCAAGATGCTGGTCGGCTCCATCCTTCCCACTTCCGGCAATGTCCGCCTTGACCTCATGGACCTGCGCAACTGGGACCAGCGGCAATTCGGTGAAAGCATCGGTTATCTGCCCCAGGACGTGCAGCTGTTTCCCGGCACCATCAAGGCCAATATCTGTCGCATGCGTGACGATGTTGAAGACCGGCAGATCTACGAGGCGGCTGTGCTCGCTGACGTACACGAGCTGATCGCCGGTTTCCCGCAGGGTTACGAAACCGTGGTTGCCGCCGATGGCGCACCGCTTTCGGGCGGCCAGAAGCAGCGCATCGCGCTTGCCCGCGCCTTCTTCGGTGATCCCAAATTCGTGGTTCTGGACGAACCAAACTCCAACCTTGATACGCAGGGCGAACAGGCGCTGGCAAAAGCCATTCTGCACGCCAAGAAACAGGGCATCACCACCGTCACCATCACCCAGCGACCCGCACTTCTTCAGTGCGTCGACAAGATAATGGTGCTGAAGGACGGATCGGTCGCCATGTTCGGCGAACGGATGGACGTACTGAAGGCTATTTCCGGCAATGGCCGGCAAAGTAGCCAGTCTCCGCAGATCGAGGGTTGAGGATCGTCATGTTCAAGAAAAAAACCGCCGTCGCCGTCGCAGAGGTAAAACCCCAGGGCCAGCTTGAGTGGTACAGCGAAGTGCCACGTTCCATTCGCCTCCACAGTTCAATCGGTCTTGCCGTGCTGCTCGCTTCCTTTGGCGGTTTCGGGTACTGGGCCGGCACTGCACCGCTCTCCGCCGCCATCATTGCCCAGGGCAGCTTTGTCGCCACAGGCAACAACAAGGTCGTGCAGCATCTGGAGGGCGGCATCATCAAGGAAATGATGGTCAGCGAAGGCGACACCGTCAAGGAAGGCGACGTGCTTCTGACGCTCGACAAGACGACGGCGCTCGCCAACGAGCGCATGTTCCAGCTAAGACGCCTTCGCCTCGAAACCATCGTCACGCGCCTGCGCGCCGAGGCACAGGGCCAAAAAAGCTTCAAGGTGCCTGACATCGTCATGAAGGAAGCCAGCGATCCTGATATCAAATCCATCATCCAGAGCCAGAACATCGTGTTCCACAGCAAGATCGTGAAGCTCGACGAGCAGCTGAATCTCATCGAAAAGAACATCAAGTCGCTGGAGTTTCGCTATACGGGCTATGAGGGGCAGAAGCAGTCCTTCGACCGCCAGCTGGCACTTCTGACCCAGGAGCGTGATTCCAAGGAAAGGCTTGCCAAGGACGGTGTCATCCGCAAGACTGACATGCTGGCGCTGGAGCGCGCCATTGCCGATGCCATGGGCGATATCGCCCGACTGACCGGCGAGATGAACCAGAGCGAGGCTGAAATCGCCAAGTTCAAGCAGGAAGCGGTCATTGCCATCAACGCCAACAAGCAGGCTGCTCTCGACGCGCTCGAAACCGCAGAAGCCGATCTGGACAGCGTGCGCGAGCAAGTGCGCGGTGCCGCCGAAGTGCTGGAACGCACCGTCATCCGCTCCCCGGTCAACGGTACCGTGGTGCGCGCCTATTACCACACGGCAGGCGGCGTCATCACCACCGGCAAGCCAATCATGGAAATCCTGCCCGCCCACGTTCCCCTGATCCTTGAGGCGCAGGTTCTCAGAACCTCCATCGACCAGTTGCATGAAGGCCAGACGGCAGCGATCCGCCTTTCGGCACTGAACCGCCGCACCACGCCTGTTCTGAACGGTAAGGTCTTTTACGTCTCCGCCGATAGCATCGAGGAAAATGCAGGCCTGCAGGTTAAGGACGTCTATATCGTGCGCGTGCAGGTTTCAGACGAGGAGATCGCGAAGGTCCATAATTTCCATCCCGTTCCCGGCATGCCGGCGGATGTCCTGATCCAGACTTCGGAGCGAACCTTCTTCGAATATCTGACCAAGCCTATCTCCGAGAGCATGTCCCGAGCATTCAAGGAAAGATGAAGAAATACCGCTTTTCCAGGAAGGTTGGATGGCGGTTTTGCGTCTGGAAAATGCGGAACGCAGAAGGACCTACACTGTCAATCCCGTCCAGATCGGCATAGAATGCCAGTATATGTCTGGTGGGGCGGGAGAACAGCATGGCGGCAATGTCGGATATATTGCTGATGGTCGGCAGGCTGAATTACGTGTGGACCAACACCGAAAGCCTGATGATCTATCTGATCGTCCATCTCCTGAAAGTGGAGAAGGAAGCGGCCATCGTCGTGTTTCTGACGCTCAACACCACGCGCGCGCGCATGGATCTCATCGAGCGTCTGGCAAAACTTCCCTCAACGCCGGCGCCGGATCGCAAGACCATTCTATCCATCATGGCGCGGCTCAAGAAAGAATCGAAAACGCGCAACAAATACAATCATTGCATCTACTCCTTCGACGAAAAGGGCGAAATTGCCAGCACCCAGCTCATGCGACTGGTGGAGGACGAAACCCAGGTCCGTTACGGTAAGGTAGAACGCATGGACGAGAAAGAAATCGAACACCTCGAGAAATCCATCGCCGACATCGTCTCTGTCAGCAGGGACATGTGGAGTTTCATCCACGCCAGCCCGCACGTCTCATCGGATTACCTCTAGGATCGGGCAGAGCGAATGCTCAGGCTCGCGTCTGTAACCGCACGCCAATCGCGGGATGAGTTTCGCTGTTCTGCGTGGCTTTCGCCGGCAGGCATAGTTTTCCGGCGGCGAAATACAGCAGGAACGAGCCGATCTGGAATGGGAAGATGATATCGATCTCCACGAAGGAGCGGACGACGAACAGCGCGCAGATGGCAAAGAGAATGACGCCCTGCGGATCGCGCTGGCGCATCAGGACCGAGCGCAGATGGCCGAGCAGCGTTCCGTAAAGCACCATGCCGAGCAGAACCATGCCGACGATGCCATTCTCCACCACCGTCTCGATATAAGTGTTGTGAAAATGGAAGCCGCTGCGTCCGGTAATGAAGAAGTCGTTCCACAGGCGCTCGGCATCGGCAAAACCCACCACCCAGAACCCCTGGTAACCAACGCCGAGGATCGGTGTCTGCTTTGCCGCTTCGATGCCCTGCTGCCAGAGATAGGTGCGTCCTGTCAGTGTCGAATCCTTGCCGAAAAGGCCGAGAATGGCATCAAGCAAGCCGAACTGCAGGGACGCGACCACCAGCAATATGCCAATACCGCCGAGTGCGAAAAAGGTCATCTTGCGGTTCGCCGGTGAAAGCATGCCAATCGGGATGAAACCGATGATGAGGGCGACCACCGCCGCCGTGGTAATGGTGGATGTGGCCGATTGCGAAGCAATTAGGCTATAGGCCGATAAGAGCCCGGTGATGCCCGCGATCGGCAGCCAGATACCCCTTTGCTTGAGGATCAGCACGGATGAGACAGCGAAAATGACGCCGAGCGAGGCGTAAAAGCCAAGCTGGTTCTTCGATGAGAAAGCTCCGACGAAACTGTAGGTTCCATCAAGCGCATCGAAAAGGTGGACACCGAACAGCAGCGAATAGAGCAGAATGACGGTGATGCCGATCAACGCCCCACGCGTCAGCGTGCGGATGGAGACCACCCGCATGGCGATAAGTGCACAGACGATATGCGTCATATACTGTATGGAAGCGCGCATGGTGACCGATGCTGCCTCCGACCAGAAGCTCGACAGCACGGTCAGGATGCCGAAGGCGAATATCCACAGATAGCGCGGATAGTTACCCAGCACGCGCCGGTAATTGACCACTACAAGGGGCAGCCACATGCCATAATAGGCCAGAATCGAGATTTGCCCGAAACGCGACGAATAGGCGAAAACGAAGAATGACAGCGCAATCGCCGCCATTCCGTAGACTTCATTGCGTTCGGGATCGATCAGTGCCGATTTGGCGATCCGCATGAAAACCTCACTGCATCAGGATTTCGGACGAGACCTTGATGACGTCGCCTGGCTGGAGCATGGCGTTTTCATCCACCTTCACTTCCTTCGGCTTGCCGTTTTCCTCACGCACCACGACGTAGCTGATTGTCGCGGATTTTCCCGACGGATCGAAACGGATCGCCTCAGCCGATTGTGCGAGCGCCTCCGACATCAATTCCCGGCTTGTACCCAGTTGCAGATTGAGCTTGTCGAGTTCCGCTTCCGTGTCCTGCAATTCCTTGGAGCGCTGTGCCACCCAGTCATTGCGCAGGTTGATTTCATCCTGGGTCGCCTTGTTGATATCCTGCTTGGCCCGCAATGACTGCGTGTCGATATCAAGCAGTGCGGCTTCCACCTCCGCTGCACGTTCTTCCGCGGAAATACGCCGTTGCGATAGTGCAAGGCCCTGCTCGTTCAGCCGGTTGACACGGTCTCGGTCCTCATTGGCAAGCTCGAGCTGGCGGTTTTGCGTTTCCGATTTCTTTTTCAGCGACTCGACTTCGCTTTCCAGAAGCGCATGCAGATCCGTCAGTGCCTTGAGCTGCAAAGTGTAACGCTCGGTGCGCGATTTCATCAGCGCACTTTCGCTGGCGAGAAGCGCGTCGATCTCGGCAATCTTTTCCATCTCCGGCGTCTTGGCGATGACCGTGTCACCCTTGACCTCGGCGATCAACCGCGCCTGACGGGCAAGCAGCCTTGCGCGCTGGTTGTCGTAAACGGCTGCGTCGCCGCGGGCATTTATGAAGTCGCGGGCAAAACGCTGCCCGGCATCGGAGCGCCGCAACCCACCGGCAAGGCTTACGGCCTTCAACACCGTGAGATTGGCAGCATAGGGATATTCGCCGGGCGTCTGTACATCTCCGCTGAGGAAGATCGGCCGGAACTGGGCGATTTCGACAGAAGCCGACGGCAGGTTGCGAAGGGCGAACTTGCTCTGAAGCTGGGCTCCAATCGCCTCACCGACCTCCGCGGACGTCTTCCCCGCCACATCCAGCTGGCCGATGAAGGGCAGCGACAGCGCGCCGGATGGGCCGACGGAATAATCGCCGTTGATGACATCCCAGTTGCGGATGCTTCCATCGGCCGGCTGCCATTCGGCAACGCGGATGCGCAGCTTGTCGGCGGTGCCAAGCTTGTATTGAGCGCCTTCTGCAGCCATTGCGGAAAGCGGCGCTCCGAATGCGACGGATGCAACAAGCAGAAGGGCGGAGAAAGTGCGTCCGGCGGTTCTTTTTGCAAGCGGACGGCTGGCGACGGCAATAGGACCGTTCATCGGGAAACTCCCTGTTTGCGGATCGCCGCTCGGGCGATCAGGCGATAGAGCAGCCGGACGGTGCCGGCTGCACAGCGCCGCAAAAAGCGGCCATTATGATTTGCACCAATGACGCACCCAAAGACCGGACTTGGGATCCCGGTCAGGGTGCGTGGCAAAACAAAGATCGATAAAGCCAAACTCAATATCGGTTTTCAGTAGCTTCCGCGTGAAAGGCACACGGCGGGAATGGTCTTGACGATGATGAAGACGTCCTGTCGCATCGACCAGTTCTGCACATATTGCGTGTCGAAAGCCACGCGGGTCTTGTAGCTTACGTCATTGCGGCCGCTGATCTGCCAAAGGCCGGTCAGGCCCGGACGGGTGCTGAGGTAATAGGCGGCATCGCTTTCGTAGTAGCTCAGCTCCTCGTCGACGACGGGGCGCGGGCCAACGACGCTCATTTCGCCGCGGATGATGTTGAGAAGCTGCGGCAGCTCATCAAGGCTGAGCTTGCGCAGCACGGCACCAACTGCGGTTACGCGCGGATCATTCTTGAGTTTGCGGGTCGCACGCCATTCCTCGGCGGCCTCCGGATTGGCGGCAAGATATTGCCGCAACATTTCATCACCGTTCATCGCCATCGTCCTGAATTTCAGGCAATGGAAATAGCGGCCATTATGTCCCACACGCCGGTGCCCATAAAAGATCGGGCCGGGATCGGACAATTTCACCAGTGCGGCGATCAACAGAAAAATCGGGCTGAAGATGAGCAGCGCAAGCAGGGCCGATGTCATATCGAAGCTGCGTTTTGCGATGCCCCCGATAGGGAAACTGACATCGAAGTCTTCGGAACTGCTGAGTGTCTGTTCAGCCGATTGGGTCGCGGACTTCATAGAGAGAACTCCATTTATGTTTTGCGATTGGTCGGTGCCCGGAGGCGTGTCTTTCCGTCTAAAAGAGATAACAAGTCTGTGTTCTGAATTTGATGCTAATGGATTTTTTGTAAGGCACATTGCCCCTGACCGTCTATGCGATTTCTTGCGAGAGCGGCCGATCAACGTCAGGGCAATATTAACGGTTGCATAAAAAAGCAACAAATGTGCCGGCGGCCATGTGTTGAGAGCATGGGTGCCGCTCCCGCATGTATTGCGTTTTCGACAACAGATAGTCTTTTCTTATATGTTTCTTGTGACTTAATCACGTGAGACAGGAACGCCAAGAACAGCCATGCGTCAGGAAGAATATTAAATTTTTTTGCAGCGCAGCAAGATTGTGGCAATGCATATAAAATTTGACATATTAGCCGGGATTTTTTTGCCGGCACGCCAACTTCGCCAAGAAAAAGCGATGGAAAAATTGCAAAAGCGGCGCAAAAGCGGCAAAATAATGGCAGGAACCCGTATCAAAGTTCGGTCGGATCGTAGAAAATCTCTCCGGCTGGACCATATTATCTCCGGCTGCAACGGTCCGACCACCATTCCGGCGTGACTTTACGCGAAAGCCATAGAATCAGAAGGTGGGTGGCGTGCAGGCGCTGATGACCTCGCACGGCACTGGACCAACGCAGCGGAAGCGATGCGGCCTGCGGCTTTCGAAATAATAGGCATCCCCCGGACCAAGAACCCGCCGCTCCTCGTCTACCGTCACCTCCAGACGCCCGGAGAGGATGATACCCCCCTCTTCTCCATCGTGGACCAGTGGCACCTTGCCGGTATCGGCACCCGGCTGGTAACATTCCTTAAGGATTTGCAGGCTGCGGCCGAAAACATTTTCGCCCACCTGCCGGAAGGATATCGGTCCTTTGCCGATTTCGACAAGTTCATCCGCGCGGTAAAATGCCTTGCGGCTGGTCTCCGGCTCGTAGGCGAAAAATTCGGCAAGGCCGATCGGTATACCGTCGAGAATGCGCTTCAGCGCGCCGACGGACGGGTTGGAGGTGTTGGATTCGATCAGGGAAATCGTCGAATTGGTAACGCCAGCACGTCTTGCCAGTTCACGCTGGGAAATATTGTGACGCAGCCGCAAATGGCGCAAACGCCCGCCTATATCCACCGACATGCGTGATCCCCCGTTGCCGTTGTTCGAAATATCGAAAACTACCTTTCCCGCCTATAACATTTTCAATGGCTTGGCCACAGCGAGAAAAGGGCTTGTTCAGCCCGGAAAATAGCTTTCAATCACCGGCACCGAACAGGAGAACCGTTATGGACAACCCCAACCGATCCAACTCCACCTCACTCGACAGCTACTGGATGCCATTTACCGCCAACCGGCAGTTCAAGGCCAATCCCCGCCTGCTGACGAGCGCGGAGGGCATGTATTACACCAGCAATGACGGTCGTCAGGTTCTCGACGGCACAGCTGGCCTGTGGTGCGTCAATGTCGGCCATGGCCGCCACCAGATTGCATCTGCCGTCAAACACCAGCTTTCGACCATGGATTATGCGCCCTCGTTTCAGATGGGCCATCCCGCCGCCTTCGAATTCGCCGAGCGGCTGGCGGAAATCGCGCCCGGCCCGGAAGGCGCGAAGCTCGACCGCGTGTTCTACACCGGCTCGGGTTCTGAATCAGTCGATACGGCGCTGAAGATTGCCATCGCTTATCAGCGCGCCATCGGTCAGGGCACCCGCAGCCGTCTGATCGGCCGTGAGCGCGGTTATCACGGCGTCGGTTTCGGCGGCATCTCCGTTGGCGGCCTTGTTAACAACCGCCGTGTTTTTCCGCAAATCCCGGCCGACCACCTGCGTCACACCCACGATTTGGCGAAAAACAGCTTCGTAAAGGGCCAGCCCGAGCATGGTGCCGAACTGGCAGACGATCTGGAACGGGTGGTTGCTCTGCATGGGGCCGAAACAATCGCGGCCTGTATCGTTGAACCGGTAGCCGGCTCCACCGGCGTGCTGGTGCCGCCGAAGGGTTATCTGGAGCGCCTGCGGGCCATCTGCGACAAGCACGGCATTCTGCTGATCTTCGATGAGGTTATCACCGGTTTCGGCCGTATGGGCTCGTCCTTTGCCAGCAACTACTTCGGCGTGACGCCTGACATCGTCACCACCGCCAAGGGGCTGACCAACGGCGCAATCCCGATGGGTGCGGTTTTCACCAGCCGCAAGGTGCACGATGCGTTGATGCATGGGCCGGACAACCAGATAGAGCTGTTCCACGGCTATACCTATTCCGGACATCCGGTTGCCTGCGCCGCCGGCATCGCCACGCTCAACATCTACCGCGACGAAGGGCTCTTTACCCGCGCGGCAGAAATGCAGGATGTGTGGCACGACGCCATCCATTCGCTGAAGGGCCTGCCCAATGTCATCGACATCCGCACCATCGGCTTCATCGCCGGCATCGAGCTGCAATCTCGTGATGGAGCTATCGGTGCGCGCGCCTATGACGTTTTCGTGGATTGCTTCGAGCGCGGTCTGCTCATTCGCGTCACGGGCGATATCATTGCCCTTTCGCCGCCGCTTATCGCCGAAAAATCCCATTTCGACGATATCGTCTCGATCTTGGGCGACGCGCTGAAGAGAGCGGATTAAAAGTATAAATCTCTAATAAATAAAAGGCTGCAATTTCTATTGCAGCCTTTTTTTTGCATTTATCAAGACCGCAACAAAAATAGATCATTTCTTAAGCATATTCTATTAATTTCCCGTAGTATAACCAACCGAGCGGGAATGGCCTCATGGCGTCGATTCAGAAAAAAATTATATTGGCAAGCATTGCGATCTTTTCCATCACCGGAAGCGCGGCGGGGGTCGGTATCTGGGCGACGAATACGCTCAATCGCAATAGTACGGATGTATCGCGGTCCGCCGAGATACTTCATAATCATATGCGTGCCGACATGATGCACGATGCGCTGCGCTCAGACGTGCTGGCAGCCATTCTTTCCACGAATGATACGATGGGCCTGTCGTTCGACGCGGTAAAGGCCGACCTTGCCGAACATGAAGCCACTTTCCTTGAAGCAATGAAGCTAAACAAGGCGCTTACCGAAGGTACGAACGCCAAAGCCGTTATCGAGAGCGTTGAAAAACCGCTTCAGTCCTATCTTGAAAGCGCCAAAACGGTGGTTGGCCTCGTCAACGCCGATCCGGGCGCGGCGACAAAAATGATTCCGGACTTCATGCGCCAGTTCACCACTCTCGAAACCGCGATGGAAACGGCGAGCGAACAGATCGACGCGCTTTCCGAAGCAACTGTCGCGGAAAGCCAGGAGACGAAGGCGGTAATCGAGCTCGTATTAGAAGGGCTGCTGGTTCTGGCGACGCTCTTCTGCGTAGGCCTCTTTATCATCACCCGCAAAACGGTAACGGGTCCAATCCTGCGCCTGTCGAAGACGATGGAAATCCTTGCCAGCGGCGACACGTCACAGCCTCCTTCCGGCATGGACCGGAAGGATGAGATCGGCTCCATGTCCAGCGCGGTCGAAATATTCCGGCAGGCGGCGATTGCCAATCGGGCGCTCGAAGAACAGGCCGCAGCAGCCAGACTGCAGGCAGAAGCCGATCAGGCGGCCGCGCGACAGCAAGCGGAGGACGATGCGTCTGAGCGGCTGCGCATCGCCACTTCCGGTCTTGCGACAGGACTGAAGCGGCTGGCATCGGGCGATCTGGCCTTTCAGCTCGATCAGGCCTTTGCCCCTCAATTCGAGGCCTTGCGCCACGATTTCAACAGCTCAGTGCGTCAACTCGGCGAAACGCTGTTCGCCATTTCCGATGGCATCAGCACGATTGACGGCAGCAGCCGGGAAATCGCCGCAGGTGCCGGCGATCTTTCCCGCCGCACGGAAAATCAGGCAGCGTCTCTGGAACAGACCGCAGCAGCGCTCGATGAAATCACGGTCAATGTTTCAAACGCCAACAAGCGTGCCGCCGAAGCGCGGCTCGCCGCCACCGATGCTAACCACAGCGCACTGAAATCTGTGGAGGTTGTCAGCCATGCGGAAGAGGCGATGCGCCGCATCGAAACCTCGTCCCGGCAGATCACCGGCATCGTCGGCGCCATAGACGAGATCGCCTTCCAGACAAATCTTCTGGCATTGAATGCAGGCGTCGAAGCCGCACGCGCCGGTGAAGCCGGCAAGGGATTTGCGGTAGTGGCGCAGGAAGTGCGCGATCTCGCCCAGCGCGCAGCAAAGGCCGCAAGCGAAATCCGCGATCATATCCGGCAATCCTCGACGGAAGTGGAAAGCGGCGTGAAACTGGTTCTCGACACCGGCACGGCGCTGAAGGAGATTGGCGAGCGTATCGCCGGCATCGATCGCCATATGAACGCCATCGCCACATCGGCGACCGAACAATCGACCGGTCTTGCCGAAATCAACGCGGCGGTAAACTCCATGGATCACGCCACCCAGCAAAATGCTGCCATGGTGGAACAATCCACTGCGGCTTCTGCAATGCTCGCCGCCGAAACGGCAAAAGCTGCGCTCGCTTGTATCGCGGTTCCGTCTGGAAATGGAAAGTGCCGGTAGCCGCGACGTTACCCGTCGCGTTGCCTGAGGTCGCTGCCGCAGATCGAGCCGGCAGCAGCAGTATCGAAGCGCTTTGATTGCGCCTTCATTCATTACCCATTTCCAGCCGCCTCTCAGGCGGCTGGAAATTTTGTCTATCAATAGGTCTGCATTGGTTGCGACAGGCCGTCGCCGACCACGCCGCCGCCATACTGCGCCACGGGCACGCCCGCCTGCCCGATAGGAACACCCTGCTGTGCCGGCCCGAGCGCCGTCACCACAATCGGCGTACCATCAGGCACACGGTTATAGAGGTCGACAATATCCTGGTTCAGCAGACGCACGCAGCCGGAGGAAACCGACTTGCCGATCGTCCACCATTCCGGCGAGCCGTGCAGACGGTAGATCGTGTCCTTGCCGTCCTTGAAGATATAAAGTGCACGCGCACCGAGCGGATTCTTGAGGCCCGGCTCCATGCCGCCATTGCGGCCGCTATAGGGTTCCAGCTCAGGCTGGCGGGCAATCATCTCGTCGGGCGGCGTCCAGCGCGGCCATTGACGCTTGTACTGGATAACGCCGCGTCCGGCCCATTCGAAGCCCGCGCGGCCGAGACCGACGCCATAACGCATGGCCTGGTTGTTCTCGTAGGTGAGATAAAGGAAATGGTTGGCGGTATCGACCACAATGATGCCGGGACGCTCACCGGTGGGATTTTCCACCATTTGCCGCAGGAACTGGCGCGGGATCCGCTTGTAGGGAATTTCCGGCAACGGAAACTGCTCGTCGGGCTTCGGACCGTACATCAGGGCATACATCGGGTCGTCGGCCGGGGCTGTTGGCCGTGTGGCCTCACGCGCGGTGGTGTTGCAGCCTGCAAGGCCGGCCAGCGCCAATCCGCCCGCTCCAAGCAGGAAACCTCGCCGGGTCGTTGTCGTGTCGTTCAATTGAAAAACCTCATCTGCGTCATCTTGCGCTGGCAAAGGGATCTGCCAGCGCCGCCTCGGGGCGGCTTATAGGGTACTTCGTGCCGGAGACCTGCGATGCCATGGCCTTTGCGCCACTGGATTTCAGGATGGCACGGAAGCTTGGGTGCATGCCGCCGTCCACATACGCGCTGACCGGGGCAGAAGTTCCATCGTTCATCGCGGCGGCAAATTTCTGTTGCTCTTCGGCCATTTTCGACGCCACCAAGGGGTCCGGCTGGTTTATCGCAGGTGGGCAGGCCGCCAGCGGATCGGCAGGCTCACCGCCGGCAAATTCGCTGTTAAAAACGTATCGCCGGCCACAAACGGAAACCTTTGGCTGGCGGCGCGTCACCTCGAAATAGTCATAGCCTTCCTTGAGCGTCTTCCAGAAGGGCATATTGGGATCGTCCCGATTCGCCACCATGTTTCGGGCGCTCATGCGGAAGGGATAGGCCTGAACCTGAAAGCGGTCCTGCCCGCCCTGCAGCGCGCGCGCCACGACCGCATAAATCTCGCCGACCTGTTGATCGGTCATCGCGTAACAGCCCGACGAAGAACAGGCGCCATGCACCATCAACGCTTCGCCGGTGTAACCAAGCGCCGATTCCAGCCGGTTGGGATAGCCGAGATTGAAGGAGACGTAATATTGCGAATTGGGGTTCAGCATGCCTGCGGAGACATGATAAAACCCTTCCGGCGCCTGCCGGTCGCCCGTCTTCGTCTTCGGGCCAAGTTTTCCGGACCAGCGGCACATGGGATAGGTCTTGAGCAGCGCATAATTACCGGTCTTGTCGATCTTCCAGACCTCAAGCTCGCTTTCCTGCTTGAAAATGCGAACGAGAACCGGGCTTTCCGGGCGCATGCTCTTGGCAGACATCTGCGCCATCATCTTGGATGACAGCTTCGGCGGGTCCTTTTTGACGCTGTCGAGACCCATGGAGGTGCACGCGGCGAGACCGCCGCCGATCGCGACGACCGCAGCTATTCTCATTCCCGCTTTTACCCTGCGCCGCAGCCCCGCACTTGCGAAGTTCAGCAATGCATTCATACCCATGGATCGTTCTGCCCGCCCGATTTGCCCGCCTTTGTGGCAGAGGCTTAACTAGCGAAGGTGGCCATATGGCGGCAACCTCCCGCAAGGACAAAGTCTCGTGAACAGACGTTACCCATTCGTTAATCATACGCACACAAGCCTGTGATGGGACTGCTGCTACCGAAGAAGCCCCTGCCCGCCATCGATCCATACCGGCGTCCCGGTGATATGGCGCGACTGGTCCGATGCCAGAAAACCGATCAATGCAGCAACATCCTCGCTCGTCCCTGCAACCCCGCCGGTGACCGGAATGTCACCCGCCGGGAAACGGACTGGCACTTCGGTCCTGTCGCGCCCGCGTATGTCGGTATTTTCGTCAATCGCCGTTTCAATTTCGCCCGGACACACCGCGTTGACACGGATGCGATGACGCCCGAGCTCCAGCGCCAGTTGCTGGGCCATGGCAAGCTGCCCGGCCTTCGTCACCGAATAGGCGGTAGCGCCCGGCGAGTTGAAAGTGCGTGTGCCGTTGATGGAAGAGACGATGACGATGGAGCCGCCACCTGCCGCCTTCAGATGCGGCACACTGGCATGGATAGTGAGATAGGTGCCGCGCAGGTTGATGCGGATCGTATCGTCCCACTCCGAAGGCGTCAGCTCGTCAATCGGCGCCCAGACGCCGTTGACGCCCGCATTGGCCACCACGACATCCAGACGGCCGAAAGCATCCGCAAGCTCTGCAACGGAGTGTCGCATAGCTGCCTCCTCCGCCACATCGGCGACGAGGACCTTAGAAGCGCCAGATAAGGCGGAAATCTCATTTTTCACTGCCTGCAATTCAGATTCGGTACGGCCGAGAAGGCCTACGGAAAAGCCTTCGGCAGCCAGATGAAGGGCAGCAGCCCGGCCGATGCCGGAGCCAGCGCCGGTGACGAGGGCGACTTTACCACTGGCCAAGGTCACAGCCCTCCTTTTCTAGACGCGATCGAGGTGACCGTTGCCGAGACGGGGTCGCTGGCCGGAAAACTGTCTTCCAGCCCCTCTTCCAGTTCCTCTTCAAGAATGTCACGATCCTTCGATGTGCGGGCGCTCGCCTGACCGTGCGGGACCTGATCCTGCGCCGTGCCGAGAGCGGAAAACTGCGACGGCGCATCGGCGCCTTGACGCGTTCCGAATGCCGTCAGCTGAACCATCACCGCGCTCGCGCGTTTGATGGCCTCCGCATCGTCGACGCCATCAAGACCGTCGGCAAGGCGGACCGAGACCTGATCGCCGTCGCTGCCGACGAATTCCACGGAAATCACTCCGTTATCCCGTTTTACATAGGTCGTAGAAAGTTGCATGACATGCCCTCCGATTTGAAAAAGCATCGACGTAATCCGATGCGACAACACACTGAAACCTGAATTCACAACGATGGCAGAGCAGAAGGGGTTCCAGATGGATCAGGCCTTGGGCCCGGAAATGCAGGAGCGCTTCTTTCAGCGCGATCCCGTTGACGTTGCGCGCGCCCTCATCGGCATGGAATTCCGCGTTGGCAATACCGGCGGCATCATTGTGGAAACCGAAGCCTATCATCCAGATGATCCGGCATCCCATAGTTTCAATGGACAGACCCCCCGCACCAAGGCGATGTTCGGCCCGGCTGGCCATCTCTATGTCTACCGGTCCTATGGCATTCACTGGTGCGCAAACTTCGTATGCGCTCCGGGCTCCGCTGTGCTTCTGCGTGCAATCGAACCCCTCACCGGCATAGATATGATGAAACTGCGGCGAGGAACTGACAAACTGAAACTGTTATGTTCCGGCCCCGGCAGGCTTTGTCAGGCCTTGGCCATTACCGGAGAAATGGACGGAGCAGCGCTGGACCGCCCGCCGTTTTTCCTCCGTCTGCCAAAGGAGGCCGCCGCCGTTACCAGCGGCAGACGCATCGGCATAAGCCGCGCGCAGGATTATCCGTGGCGGTTTGGTCTTGAAGGCTCGGCCTTCCTCAGCAAGAAATTCGAACAGGCCTGAAACCTACAAGACCTTGGGCGGTCCGTCGTTTTCATCTGGATTGGGGTTTGGCGCCTCGTCCGGCAGCCTGTCGGGCTCCGGCTCTTTGACCGGCGGTATATCCGGCTGTGGCGGCACCGGCATTGGCGGGTCTGGATAGGGTTCAACGGGAACAGTTGGCATTGAAGCTCCTGGATATAAGCGCTTTCGTCCAATGCGGAATCGAAATGCGCTTTCATCTGCTGGGACAACGCGAGCGCACCGCCCCTCATCAGGCGGCGCAACACCCAATTCGCCCATCGGTCAGATGCCGGTCAGGTCCCTTCGGTTTCATTGCGCCGCCCTGCGGATTGTACAGGACAAACGCGGGAAAACGCCGGTCAGTTCCGTTTTTTTTGGGAAGCTTTTGCGAGTGGTCAGGCGAAACCCAGCGAGCTGCGGGAAATATCGCGGTTTTCGCAATAGTCGCGGGAGTGGGCCTCATGGCCGTGTTCGCGAGCGGTGGAACGGGTCAGTTCCGGGCTGGGTACGTTGAGCAGCGCATCGGCATAGGTACCGGTTGCCTCCACATCATCGATCACAGTCTGTTGTTGCGGCTTTAAAAATTCAAACATCGGTCACCTCCTTCAACACGTCCCCTCAACGCGCTGGCCCAGGTCCTGTTCCAAAAGGCCTGTGCAGCTTCAATTATACACGAGATGCCGCTGCCGTATAGGCGATGAAAGACGAACGGCAATCAATTGACGTTCACAAAATGGAATGGAATCAGTGAGCTATGGCGACGAGCTCAGGCTGGACCGACCGATTCCCGCAGGATCAGTTCGACCGGCCACAATTCCTGAACCTCGCGGACAGGACGGCCGCCGACGATCTGCAGAAGCAGGTCCGTAACCCGCATGCCAGCCATGCGCATGGGCGAGCGTGTGGTGGAAAGCGGCGGCATCATGCTTTCCGGAGTGAGGTAAGGAAACACGTCGTCATGGGCGATGACGGACACGTCCTTACCGATCACCAGTCCCAGTTGGGTTGCCGCGCGATAGACGCCCTGCGCCGTCATCATCGCGCCGGCGACGAAGGCGGTCGGTCGCGGCGTCTGCTCCAGCAGCGAGCGGGCGAAACGGAAGGCGGCATCTTCGCTGAAATGCTCGCTCATCATGAGGCGCGGATCAGGCGTGATGCCATGGGTCGCGAGCGCGTCACGAAAACCCTGTTCGCGGTCCTGCACGAATGTACGGCCTGTCGGGCCGTTGATCATCGCGATGCGACGGTGGCCACGTTCCAGAAAATGGATTGTCGGACGATACGTCACATCATGATTGTCGATATCGAGCCAGGCGTGCTCGAACGCCGTCTTCGAGCGGCCATGCACGATGAAAGGCACGCCCAGCCGATTGAGCAGCGCGATGCGCTCGTCCTCCGGACGCGGCGAATGCACGATTATGCCATCCACTCGTCCGCTCGACGCCAGCCGGCTGAAAATCGCGAGCTCTTCCTCAATGTTATTGTCGACGGTGACGCTGACGAGAATGTCGGTCTCTTCGCCTTCCAGCCGCGTCGCCATGCCGCCCATGAATTCCGAAAAGAAATGCCCGCCGCCCGAACGGCCCATCACGACACCGATCGCGCCAGCCCTGCCTGTTGCCAGCCTGACCGCGTTGGCATTGGGCCGATAGCCGTATTTCAGCGCAGCATCCATCACCCGCTGGCGCGTCTCTTCACGCACCTCGGGATAGCCGCCAAGCGCACGGCTGACGGTGGTGGGCGACAGCCCGACCTTTTCTGCGAATTCCTTGAGCTTCATGTTTTCTGCCAATTTGCTCCTGCATGCGTCGCCGCCGCAGATTTTTCAAGCGGACAAAAATTGAAATCGCTTTCAATTTATTCCCACCTGAAACCTTACAGTTCGCCGTTTCGAAAGGCAAACCCTCCGTGACAACACCCGAAGATGCCCAATTTCCGCGCCATAAGAAAGAGTATTGACAGATTTGTCGGCTTTTGCGAACTTCACATCGGTCAAAAGCGCTTTCAATTTTGAGGATGATTGGAAGCGTCAACGGAGGAGTTTGACAATGAATATTTCCATGAAGACTTTGTTGCTGTGTGGCAGCGTGCTGTCTGCGGCGGTTTCCGCGCAGGCGGCCGAACTTTCCATCGCCGCCAACTCGACCGGCAAGAACATTGCATTTTTCAAGGAGCGGATCGCCGCCTTCGAAAAAGAGACCGGCCACAAGGTCAATCTTGTCACCATGCCGTCATCGTCCAGTGAGCAGTTCAGCCAGTACAGGCTATGGCTTGCCGCGGGCAACAAGGATGTCGACGTCTATCAGACGGACGTGATCTGGGCGCCGCAGCTCTCCGACCAATTCGTGGATCTGACCGAAGCGACGAAGGATGTCATTGGCGATCATTTCCCCTCCATCGTGGCGTCACAGACCGTGGACGGCAAGCTTGTCGCCATGCCGATGTTCACCGATGCACCCGCTCTGTTCTACCGCAAGGACCTTCTGGAAAAATACGGCAAGCAGCCGCCGAAAACCTGGAAGGAACTGGGCGAGACCGCCAAGGAAATTCAGGACAAGGAGCGCACAGCCGGGCAGAAAGACCTGTGGGGCTTTGTCTTCCAGGGCAGCGCCTATGAGGGCCTGACCTGCAACGCTCTGGAATGGATTGCGTCCGCCGGTGGCGGCCATATCGTTGAGACCAACGGCGACATCTCCATCAACAACGAGAAAGCCGCAGCCGCGATTGAAGCCGCCAAGGGCTGGGTCGGCACCATCGCGCCGCAGGGCGTGCTTGCCTACAAGGAAGAGGAAGCACGCGGCGTCTGGCAGACCGGCAATTCCGTCTTCATGCGCAACTGGCCCTATGCCTATGCGCTTGGAAACGGTGCCGACAGCGCCATCAAGGGCAAATTCGGCGTCACGCCGTTGCCGGCCGGTGAAGAGGGTGCGGCACCCGCCTCAACGCTCGGCGGCTGGAACCTCGCCGTTTCGAAATATTCCGACGATCAGGAAGCTGCCATCCAACTTGTGAAGTTCCTCGCATCGAAGGATACCCAGAAGATGCGTGCGATTCAGCTTTCCAACATGCCCACGATCGCCTCGCTTTACGACGACAAGGATGTCGCGGACGCACAGCCTTTCATGCCGACATGGAAGCCGATTTTCCAGACCGCCGTTCCACGCCCCTCTGCCTCGGCGAAGGTGAAATACAACGAGGTTTCGGCCAAATTCTGGGGTGCCGTGCACAACACGCTCTCCGGCAACGGCACGGCGGCGGAAAACCTTGAGCTCCTTGAAGTCGAATTGACCGATCTCAAAGGCAACGGCTGGTAATCCGGCCCGTGTGGGAAGCGGTCTCGCCTGAGCGTTTCCCACACCCCAACTGCGAGATATCCCAATGAACGATACCGCCCTTGAAAGACCGGTCGCGGCATCCGGCACCGGCTCCGACCTTCAGTCGGAACGCCTGAAATCCGCATGGCTGTTCCTAGCCCCCACGTTTCTGGTACTTGCGATGGTGGCCGGCTGGCCGCTGGTGCGCACCGTCTGGTTCAGCCTCACCGACGCGTCGCTGACCAATCTCGACGGCGCACAATTCGTTGGCTTCAAGAACTACCTCACCTGGATCACGCTCAGCAGCGGCCGCACCATCTATCGCGGCCTGTTGGCTGATCCCGCCTGGTGGGGCGCGGTTCTGAACACGCTGAAATTCACCATCCTTTCGGTCAGCTTCGAAACCGTTCTCGGCCTTATCGTTGCGCTGGTGCTGAACGCGGAATTCAAGGGACGCGGCCTCGTGCGCGCCGCCATCCTCGTTCCATGGGCCATTCCCACCATCGTTTCGGCGCAGATGTGGGCGTGGATGCTGAACGACCAGTTCGGTATCTTGAACGACCTGTTCCTCAATCTCGGGCTGATCTCTCACAAGATCGCATGGACCGCCAATCCGGACACCGCAATGGTCGCCGTTCTTATTGTCGATATCTGGAAGACGACGCCCTTCATGGCGTTGCTCATTCTCGCCGGCCTGCAAATGGTGCCGAAGGACATGTATGAGGCGGCGAAGGTGGACGGTATCCACCCCGTCAAGGTGTTCTTCCGCGTCACCCTTCCAATGATCCGGCCAGCGCTTATGGTTGCCGTCATCTTCCGTATGCTGGATGCGATGCGCGTCTTTGACCTCATCTACATTCTGACGCCGAATAACGCCCAGACCCGCACGATGTCGGTGCTGGCGCGTGAGAACCTGTTCGATTTCGACAAGTTCGCCTATGGCGCAGCCGCTTCCACCATGCTGTTCCTCATCATCGCCTCGATAACAGTCGTTTATATGTGGCTCGGGCGCGTCAACACAGATGGAGCTTCGCGATGACCCTGCCAAGCATCCTGAAAACCACCGCCTTTTATGCGCTGGTCGCCGTCATCATGGTGATTTCGGTATTCCCGTTCTATTACGCGATACTGACCAGCCTGAAATCCGGCTCAGCGCTGTTCCAGGTGAATTACTGGCCGCGTGAATTCTCGTTGACCAATTACAACTTCGTCATCGGCAACGGCACGTTCCTGCGCAATCTCGGCAATTCGCTGTTCGTTGCATCTTCAGTCGTCGTACTGTCGCTGTTCCTTGCGGTAACGGCGTCCTATGCCCTGGCCCGTGTCCGTTTCCGGGGCCGCTCGCTGCTTCTGCTCACCATCCTCTCGGTCTCGATGTTTCCACAGATCGCCGTTCTCGCCGGCCTGTTCGAACTTATCCGCTGGGCTGGCATCTTCAACACGCCGCTCGCGCTGATCTTTTCCTACATGATCTTCACCCTGCCCTTCACTGTCTGGGTGCTGACGACATTCATGCGCGACCTGCCGATCGAAATCGAGGAAGCGGCAATCGTCGATGGCGCAACGCCATGGGTCATCATCACCCAGGTCTTCATGCCGCTGATGTGGCCGGCGCTCGTCACCACAGGGCTCCTCGCCTTCATTGCGGCATGGAACGAGTTCCTCTTCGCGCTCACATTCACCTCATCGAACGAACAGCGCACGGTGCCGGTCGCCATCGCACTTCTTTCGGGCGGTTCGCAGTTTGAAATCCCCTGGGGAACGATCATGGCGGCCTCCGTCATCGTCACCGCCCCGCTCGTCGTCCTCGTTCTTATCTTCCAGCGACGCATCATTTCCGGCCTCACCGCCGGCGGCGTCAAAGGCTAGGAGAAAACTTATGACCACCATTCAACTGCGCAATCTTCGCAAATCCTTCGGCGCCTTCGATGTCATCAAGGGCATCGACATGGACATCCGCTCCGGCGAGTTCATGGTTTTCGTCGGCCCTTCCGGTTGCGGCAAGTCCACGCTGCTACGCCTCATCTGCGGGCTCGAGGAAATCACTGGCGGCACGCTCTCCTTTGACGGAGAGGCCGTCAACCGCCTGCCACCCGCCAAGCGTGGCGTCGCCATGGTCTTCCAGTCCTATGCGCTTTATCCGCATATGACCGTATTCGAAAACATGGCCTTCGGCATGAAACTCTCTGGCGCCGACAAGGAGCAGCGCCGCAAGCGTGTAGAGGCGGCAGCGGAAATGCTGCAGCTCACGCCCTATCTGGAACGTCTGCCGAAGCAGCTTTCCGGCGGCCAGCGCCAGCGTGTCGCCATCGGCCGTGCCATCGTGCGTGATCCGAAGGTGTTCCTGTTCGACGAACCGCTCTCCAACCTCGATGCGGCGCTGCGCGTCGCAACCCGTCTCGAAATCGCCAAGCTGCACCGGGAGATGCATGATACGACGATGATCTACGTCACCCACGATCAGGTGGAAGCCATGACGCTTGCCGACCGCATCTGCGTTCTGCGCGATGGCCGCGTCGAACAGATCGGCACGCCGCTCGAGCTTTACGAAAGCCCGGTCAACACCTTCGTTGCCGGCTTCATCGGCTCGCCGAAGATGAACTTCCTTGCCGGCAAATATGCGGAAGTCGAAGGTGCCGCGACCATCGGCATCCGCCCCGAACACCTTGCGATCGGTGCCGGTGAGACCGGCTGGAACGGTGAAATCATCCATTCGGAAATGCTGGGATCGGACAGCTACATCTATGTCGAGATTGGTGCTGGCGAACCCATCGTCGTTCGAGAGGAAGGCGTGACCGACCGCAAGCCGGGAGAAAAAATCGTTCTCGTGCCGGATGCGGCGCAGATCCACCGCTTCGACGCGCAGGGCCAGGCCCTTGCCCGCAATCCCGTGCGCGGCGCCGCCTGAACAGTTAACTTTCGCCGGATCACCCAAGCTTCCGGCTTTCACCAAGGAGCAAGAAAATGACCATCAACACCGTTGTATGGGGCGAAAATATCCACGAACACATCAACGAGACGGTGCGTTCGATCTACCCCGATGGTATGCACAACACCATTGCCGATGCGCTGAATAACAACCCTGAGATCAGCGCCACCACCGCCACGCTTCAGGAACCGGAACACGGCCTTTCGCAGGAGCGTCTGGACAAGACCGACGTTCTGGTCTGGTGGGGCCACAAGGACCACGGTGCGGTTCAGGATGAGATCGTCGAGCGCGTTGCCAAGCGTGTCTGGGAAGGCATGGGCCTCATCGTCCTGCATTCCGGCCACTTCTCCAAGCCTTTCAAGCGACTGATGGGTACGCCCTGCGCGCTTAAATGGCGTGAGGCGGGCGAACGCGAACGCCTGTGGACGATCAATCCGCGCCACCCGATCGCAGCCGGCCTGCCCGAGCATTTCGAGCTGGAAAACGAAGAGATGTATGGCGAGCAGTTCTCCGTGCCGGAGCCGCTGGAAACCGTGTTCATCTCCTGGTTTCAGGGCGGCGAAGTCTTCCGTTCTGGCCTCACCTGGCGCCGTGGCGCAGGCAACATCTTCTATTTCCGCCCCGGTCACGAGACTTATCCGACCTATCACGACGCCAATGTACAGAAGGTCATCAGCAATTCGGTGAAATGGGCCTATAATCCGGTCGGCGCACTGAAAAGCATTCATGACGCCCCCAACGTTCCCGTCGACAAGGCGCTGGAGCCTATCGAAGAACGCGGCCCCAAGCTGCACAAGGCAGGCGAAGCAGGTTACAGGTAAACAGCCATGAGACTTCTCATTCTCGGAACCGGCGGCATGGCCAACAACCATGCCACATATTTCTCGCAAATCCCCGGCGTCGAACTGGTGGCTGCGGTGGATGTGGATGATGTGGTTGTGCGGGGCTTTGCGCTTCGCCACAACATTCCACTCTCCTTTACCTCGCTGGATGACGCGATTGCCTGGGGCGAGTTCGACGCGGCGGCAAACGTCACGCCGGATGCCATCCACCACCCGACCAGCCTCAAGCTTCTGGCGGCGGGCAAACATGTTTTCTGCGAAAAGCCGCTGGCGGAAAACTACGCCAAGGCCGCCGAAATGGCCGATGCCGCAGAAAAAGCGGGCCTTGTTGCCATGGTCAACCTTACTTATCGCAATGTCGCCCCCTTGCAGGCGGCACGCGAAATGGTGCTGGCCGGCAAGATCGGCAAGGTGCGCCATCTGGAAGCCTCCTATCTCCAGAGCTGGCTCGTTTCCAAGGCCTGGGGCGACTGGATGACGGAGAGCAAGTGGCTGTGGCGGCTTTCCACCAAGCACGGCTCAAACGGTGTTCTGGGTGATGTCGGCATCCACATTCTCGACTTCGCCTCCTATGGCGCGGGCAGCGATGTGGAGCGCATCTTCACGCGCCTGAAGACCTTCGACAAATATGAAGGCAACAAAATCGGCGCCTACGATCTCGACGCCAATGACAGCTTCACCATGACCGCCGAGTTGGAAAACGGCGCCATGGGCGTCATTCACGCCAGCCGCTGGGCAACGGGCCATCTCAACGAACTGCGCCTGCGCATCCACGGCGACAAGGGTGCGCTGGAGGTGATTCATACGCCTGACTATTCCAGCCTGCGGGCCTGCATCGGCGACGATGTGGAAAAGGCGATCTGGAAGACAATCGATGTCGACCCGGTTCCGACGAATTACGAAAAATTCGCCAAGGCCGTCATGGAAGGTGGCATTGCTGATCCGGACTTCCGCCACGCCGCGAATTTGCAGAAGGTGCTTGATCTCTCGATCATCGCCGACCGCGAACGGCGGGAGCTGGCCGTCTCTGCTTGAATTGCAAGGGCGCGGCGGCGTAAGCCGCCGCTTCCAATACTGCAGCGTGTACCGTTATCTCCCGTCACCCCGAATCTAGACCGGCATGACGGAGGTACTACCTCAAACGCCTCGCCTATTCCCCCACAAGAGCACATGCAGCTGCGGCAGCACCCGGGCGGAAAACCAACGGTCTTCGCTGACCTTGTCCACCAGCCACAACATGCGATCCATGATCCCATCGATATCCACACGCGCGTTGTCGTCATCAGGCGGCGGCGGGGTGTGGTTGCCGGGCTGGAGGTAAATCGGCAAATGCGGGAAACGGGCTGATGCAGCCTTGGCATAAGCATAGTCCGCATCGTCAAACACCACGATCTTCAGCGCCACCTGCGGTCCATCGCCGGCGGCGGCAAGACAGTCTTCAAAGGCCTGCCAGTCGGTTTCCATGCCGCTCGATGGTGGCTTCGGGCTCAGCACCAGATGATCGAGATCGCCAAACCAGTCTTTTGCGATGCTGCCCTGCGTTTCCAGCGCGAACCTATAGCCCTCGCCCTGCCCCTTCGCGATTAGTTGCCCAAGGGGCTGGATGGCGGGATTGCCGCCCGAAAGCGACACCGTCAGCGGCACACCGCCGGAAAGCCGTCGCACCTCCTGCCAGATCGCCTCCACGGACATCGGTTTCCATGTGTCGCGATACTCGCTGTCGACGGCATGCAGCGTATCGCACCAGGAGCAGCGGTAATCGCAGCCGCCAGTGCGAACGAAAACGGTAGGCAGACCAATCAGCAAACCCTCGCCCTGAATGGTCGGGCCGAAGATTTCGCTGATGCGGATCGCTGTTTCCTTCGCTGCAACTTTCTGTGCAGCCGCCGTCATGGCCGGTATTCCGCCCAGGTCTTGGCGGTTTCGCTCACTCGCACGGCGCTGGTTTCCGGCAGGCTCGTCTTGCACCAATCGTAAAAGTGCTTCGCCAGACATTCCGCGGTGACCCGGTCATGGCCGAGAACGTCGTTCAGGTGGCGATGATCGAAATGATCGTCGATGTAGCGCTTCAGCGGCGCGAGTTCGTGGTAATCACGCACGAAACCGTGCTCGTTCAGCTCTTCGCCTGATAGTTCGACCTCAACGATGTAATTATGCCCGTGCAGGCGGGCGCACTGATGGTCGGCGGGCAGGCTTTTCAGTTGGTGAGAGGCGGAGAAATGGAACTCCTTGGTGATGCGAAACATCAACGCACCTCCTGTGCCGCATAAGCATGGGTGGCCGCCACCCAGAAATCCGGGTCCTCATAGTCCGTCGGATCGGTAACACCTGCCAGATGGAAGGCCTCGCGCCGCTCCACGCAGGTGCCGCAACGGCCACAATGGCGAGAGCCGCCCTTGTAACAGGACCAGGTTTCGCCAAATGGGGTCCCGTATTTGACCGCGTCAGTCACAATCGCCGCTTTGGAGACGGTGACATAGGGCGCAAACAAGGTGACGTCTGCGTAGCCTTCCAGCGCATGCGCCTGCATGGCATTAAAGCTGTCGATGAAGCCCGGCCGGCAATCGGGATAGATGAAATGGTCGCCGCCATGCACGGCGATCGCCACCGCATCAGCCTGCTGGGCGGCGGCAAGGCCGAAGGCGATGGTCAGCATGATGGCGTTGCGGTTCGGCACCACCGTGGAGCGCATGGTCTCTTCCGCATAATGTCCGTCCGGCACGTCGATATCGTCCGTCAGCGCGGAACCGGTGAGGTGCGCGCCGATGGTTGTGATGTCGATGAGATGATGCGGCACGCCGAGACGTTTTGCGCAGTCGGCTGCGAAATCCAGCTCCTTCTTGTGGCGCTGGCCGTAATCGAAGGAGACAAGAGCGAGAAGTTCATGTTCCGCCGCGATTTTGTGCGCAAGCGAAACGGAGTCCAATCCGCCGGAGCAGATGACGATGGTTTTCATACGTTGGGATCCCTTGTTTTGACCGGGTGGGCTGCGACCGGATTACGGGGGCGGCTTTAAACCAAAGCGAAGCGATTGTGAAGGGCTTTGCGGAAATAGCGGAAATTCCGCGCAATCCACGAAATTGCCCCGCCGCAGCAACAAGACGAAACAATCGCGACATAAGCGGGAAACCGGCTTGATCTAGAACGGACTGAACGTTGCAGTTCTTGAAGGATGTTGCCGATGGCGGCCGGTTCTATGTTCCTCTTTTCGCTAAGCGATCTCAGCTCCATCGGCTCCGGCATTTTGATGGCGTTGGCAGGCACGCTTTATGTCACCCTTACCGTTCGTGGGCTGATGGCCACCGTGCGTCATGGATAAGGCACTCGGCAACAGGCGCCCAGGGCTCAGGCGCAATCTTGCAGTCCTACTTTTCGTGGCCTCCGCGACGCTCGTCGCCACGATAGGGATCGCCCCGTTCGTCTTCCTGATCTGGATGGTCACGACCGTCGCACGCTGGCTTGGTTTTTTCATCGGCTTTTGAGACACGAAGCTCGCCCATGATGCGGCGGAGCGGAAGGAGCCCGGCAAAACGGCAGTGCGCCGGGCTCTTTTTCCGATAAACCGGGCTTAGCGCAGCAGCGCCTGCGCCTCCTCGATGCCGAGTGCTGCCGGCTGCGTGCAGGTTGTGGTCATCTCGATGAAGCGGCCTTCTTCCCCGGATTTGAGGATGGAGGTCATCACGTCGATACCGTGCAGGGAGCGATCCAGCGAGCAGCGGGCATCGCGGCCTTCAAGGATAGCAATCGCCATATCGGCCAGGCCTGCCGTGCGATAATTGGCGCGCGGGCCATTCGGGCTTTCCTGGTTGGCAATGCCGAAGGGATGCGCCCAGTCTTCCAGCGGCTGGATATTTTTGTCGCGTCCGCTCGCCTCCACCACACCGCCGAAGAAGTTGGGGTCCGGCACGTAGATCGATCCTTCCGTACCGTAAAGTTCCATATTGGCGTGGCGATGCGACCACACATCCCAGCTGGCCGAAAGTGTGATCGTTGCTCCGTTCACGAATTCCAGAAGCGCATGGATGTTGGTTGGCGTTTCTACCGGTATGATCTCGCCGTTCAGCGGCTGGCTGGTCACCGTTCGGGTGGGGTTGGCCATTGATGTCAGTGCGCCAACGCGCTTGACCGGGCCGATGAGGTTGATGAGGTTCGCCACATAATAGGGGCCAAGATCGAGGATCGGCCCGCCCCCCTTCAGGAAGAAGAAGCCCGGATTGGGGTGCCACATCTCCATGCCGGGGCTCATCACATGGCAGGTGCCGGAGGTGATGCGTCCTACCTTGCCCTCGTCGATATATTGCCGGGCAAGCTGATGCGCGCCGCCAAGGAAAGTATCAGGCGCGCAGCCAACGGAAAGGTTCTTCTCGCGAGCGATGCGCCGCAACTCCTCGCCTTCCTCCAGCGAAAGCACCAGCGGCTTTTCCGAATAGACGTGATTACCCGCCTCGAGTGCCGCCTTCGACACGGGAAAATGCGCGGCGGGAATAGTGAGGTTCACCACCACGTCGATGTCCTTGTTGGCGAGGAGTTCCTCGATCGACTGCGCCGTGACACCAAATTCTTCTGCCCTCAGTTCCGCCGCATTGCGGTTAAGGTCGGCGCAGGCCAGCACCTTGATGCCCTTGAAGAGCGGTGCCAGCGAAAAGTAAGCAGACGAGATGTTGCCGCACCCGATGATGCCGACGCCCAGTTCCCTTTGCATGATGAAACTCCGGATTGATGCTCAATAGGTTTTGAAAGATGCGATGGAGCGAGTGATCAGCCGATCGATATCCTTGGGATTGTCGTGTTCGACCACGAAATGTTTCGTGGCGGATTTTGCCCTCAGTGCTGCCACGAGGGCCTTCCAGTCCACCGTGCCGTGGCCGACATCCGCCCAGCCGTCCTCATCCGTATTTTCGCCTGATGGTGCGATGTCCTTCACGTGCACGGCGGTAATGCGCTTGCCGTAGCTTTCGATCCAGGCGAGCGGATCGGCATTGCCTCTGATAATCCAGGCAATATCCGCTTCCCATTTCAGGTCCGGTCCGCCGGCAAAAATCTGCTCCTGCGGGGTGGAGCCGTCCGGGAGCACCTTGAACTCGAAATCGTGGTTGTGCCAGCCGAAGGTCAGCCCGGCATCCACGAATGGTTTACCCGCTTCCTGCAGGCGCTTGCCGAAGGCGAACCAACCAGCCGCGTCCGCCGGGCGCTGGTCGGGCATCAGGTAAGGGCAATAAATCGCTTCCACGCCCAGAACCTTGGCGATGTTCAGAGCCTTTTTCGGATCACCCTCGAGAAGGTCGAGGCCGAAATGGCCGGTCGGCATGGCAAGACCATTGGCATCGAGTTCGGAGCGCAGGCTGTTCAACCCAGCGTCATCAAGCGAGGCGTACATGGCGCCGTAACCTTCGACCTGTTTGTAACCAGCCGCCGAAAGCTTCTTCAAAATATTGGAAAACGGCTGGAAATTGCGGGCGCTGTAAAGCTGGAAACCGAGTTCTGTCATTATCTCCTCCATAGAGATGTGGGTGCTTGGGATGGTGTTGGGGGTAAAACGGGGCCCTTCCTAAAGCCGCTCTTCGCTCTGTGCGTCGAACAGCGAGGCCATGGTGAGGTCTAGGCCGAGGCGAACCCGGGTGCCCGGCGCAAACCGCCTGTGGCCGCCAACGCGCACGGACAAGGTATGACCGGCATGTTTGAGCCAGATCAGATTGTCGGCGCCCATCGGCTCCTCGATGTCAACGATCGCCTCATGCACCTCGCCGCTGACGATGTCGGCATCGACGCGCACATGTTCGGGACGCACACCGAGAACCACGGCACGACCGGCGACAAGCGGCGCCTCCGGCTGATAACCATCCAGTGAGAAGGTGACGCCGTTGGTGGTGAAGACCACCTTGCCGTCCTTCTCGATCAATTCGCCACGCAAAAAATTCATCGAGGGCGAACCGATGAAGCCCGCGACGAAGAGGTTCCTTGGCTTGTTGTAGATGGTGACGGGATCGGCAAGCTGCTGGATGACGCCGCTTTTCATGATGGCGATACGATCAGCCAGTGTCAGCGCCTCGATCTGATCGTGTGTCACGTAGATCATGGTGTTTTTCAGCGCCTGGTGCAGCCGTTTGATCTCCACGCGCAGTTCCGAGCGCAGCTTGGCATCGAGGTTGGAAAGCGGTTCATCGAACAGGAACACATCCACATCGCGCACCAGCGCCCGGCCGATCGCCACGCGCTGGCGCTGGCCGCCGGAAAGCTCGGCGGGCTTGCGCTTCAGGAGTGGTTCGATCTGCAATATGCCCGCCGCCCTTTTGACGCGCCGGTCGATTTCCTCTTTCGGAACCTTGGCCACCTGAAGGCCGAAGGAGAGGTTCTTCTCCACCGTCATCTGCGGATAAAGCGCATAGGACTGGAACACCATGCCGATGCCACGATCCTTCGGCTCCTCCCAGGTAACGTTGCGGTCCTTGATGAAGATTTGCCCGTCGGTTGGCTCCAGAAGGCCCGCAATGCAATTGAGAAGTGTCGACTTGCCGCAGCCGGAAGAGCCGAGCAGCACGAGGAACTCGCCGTCGTAAATATCGAGATTGAGGTCTTTCAGGACAGTAACGGCACCGAAGGACAGGGAAAGATCGCGAATGGAAACGCTTTTGTTCATATAACTCAACCTTTTACTGCGCCTGCGGCGATGCCACGGACGAAAAGCCTGCCGGAAACGAAATAAACGATCAAAGGCACGGCCCCGGTGAGAAGGGTTGCGGCCATGTTGACGTTGTATTCCTTCACGCCCTGCACGGAGTTGACGATATTATTGAGCTGCACTGTCATCGGGTAATATTCCGGCCGCGTGAACACGACGCCGAACAGGAAGTCGTTCCAGATGCCGGTGACCTGCAGGATCATCGCCACGACGAAGATCGGCAGCGACATGGGCAGCATGATGCGAAAATAGATCTGCCAGAAATTGGCGCCATCAATACGTGCCGCCTTGAACAGTTCCTCCGGCAGCGACGCGAAATAGTTGCGGAAGAGCAGCGTCAGGATCGGCATGCCAAAAATCGTGTGCACGATCACGAGGCCGGTCAGCGTGCCATAAATGCCCAATTCGCGCAGCACGATGACGATCGGGTAGATCATTACCTGATAGGGGATGAAGGCGCCGATGATGAGGATCGAGAAGAACAGTTCCGAACCCTTGAACTTCCAGTTCGCGATGGCGTAACCGCTGACGGAAGCCACGATGATCGAGATGACGACCGACGGTATGAGGATGCGTACCGAGTTCCAGAAGCCGCGTGAAAGCCCGTCGCAGTTCAGCCCGGTGCAGGCATTCGCCCAGGCTTTCACCCAGGGTTCGAAGGTGATTTCCACCGGTGGCGCGAAAATGTTGCCGAGCCGTATTTCCGGCATGCCCTTCAGAGAGGTGACGACCATCACGTAAAGCGGCAGCAGGTAATAGGCGGCAGCGACAAACAGCGTGCCATAGAGAATGATGTTGCGGCGGGAAAACGTTTTTTTCGGCTTCTTGCCGCGGGGACCGGAAAGGTCCGTGGCAACCGCATCGGTTGCGGCGGCGACCGTGTTCAATGTGCTGATATTAGCCACGCTTCTTGCCTCCGAATTCGAGGTACGCCCATGGAATGACGATAATGGCGACGGTTAGAAGCATCATGGTGGAGGCGGCAAAGCCCTGCCCCAGATTCTGCGCCTGGAACATGTAGTCATAGACATATTTCGCCGGCACTTCGGATGCGATGCCCGGTCCGCCACTGGTCTGCGCCACCACCAGATCGTACACCTTGACGATGCCGCTCGCGATAATGACGAGCGTGGTGATGAAGACCGGCCGCATCATGGGAATGATGATGAGGATATAGGTCTTCCACATCGGAATGCCGTCGACGCGCGTCGCCTTCCAGATATCCTCGTCTATGCCGCGAAGACCGGCCAGCATCAGGCACATGACGAGCCCCGTGCCCTGCCAGAGCGCCGCGATCAGGATGCCGTAGATAACGATCTCGGAATTATAAAGCGGGTCGAAGGTGAAGCTTTCCCACCCCATCGAGCGGACCACGGACTGAATGCCGAATTCCGGGTTCAACAGCCATTGCCAGACAAGGCCGGTTACGATGAACGACAGAGCAAAGGGATAAAGGAAGATGGTGCGGAAGGTGTTCTCGAAACGGATCTTCTGATCCATCAGCGCCGCCAGCACGAAGCCGATCACCAGACTGAAGATCAGTGACAGAATGCCGTAGATCGCCAGATTCTGGATGGAAATGATCCAGCGCGGCGCGGCCCACAACCGCTCATACTGGTCGAAACCGATGAAGCTTGCACGTGGCAGAAGCTTGGAATTGGTGAATGAATAAATCACCGTCCAGACCGTTCCGCCGAGAAAAATCACGACGGCGGTCAATATCATGGGAATGGAAGCAATCTTAGAATTGAGATTGCGGAAAAGCTGGTTGGGGCGGCCGGAGCGCGCTAGACCCGCCATGGATGACCCTCCTGTAACGTTGCCGTTGATAGCCAGGCAAGGTCTCAAAGACCTTGCCCCAATCCTCCGGGCTTGCGCGTTTACGCATCCCGCAGGGAGCTTGCGGCGGATGGATGCCACCCGCCGCACAAGAGGTTGCGGTTAGTCAGCGGAACCGATGATGCCGGCGAAGCGCTTCTGTGCATCTTCTGCAGTCATCGCGCTGGCAAAAAACTCTGCCATCAGGTCTTCTTTCTGCTTCTGCGTATCAGCAGAAATCAGCTGGTCTGTGCTGGTCAGCGCATTGCCCTTGGCCAGAATTTCCAGACCCTTCTTCATGCAGTCATTGGCCGCATTGAGGTCGACGTCGCCACGAATCGGCAGCGAGCCTTTCTTAAGGTTGAAAGCCACCTGCGTTTTAGGATCGACGATGGTTGCGGCCAGAACGTCCTGCGCCTTGGATTTTGCTTCATCCTTCAGCAGCGGGAAATAAAAGGCGTCGCCGCCGGTGGTGAGATAGTCGTTAAGGCCGAGACCCGGCAGGCAAGTGTAGTCGGTACCCGCCTTCTGGTTGGCAAGCTGGAACTCGCCCTGCGCCCAGTCACCCATGATCTGGCCGCCGGCCTTGCCTGTTATGACCATGTTGGTGGCCTGGTTCCAGTCCTGAACATTGGTGCCCTTGGCCATGTCGCGCGCCTCGACGGCGGCCGCAAAAATCTTGGCCATGTCGGGACCGGCCGCTGCTTCGGCATCCTTGTCGCCATAGACCTTCTGATAAAGATCCTTGCCGCCGATCGAAAGCGTCAACGTGTCGAACAGGCCATTGGCCTGCCATGCCTGACCGCCGAGCGCGAGCGGCTGGATGCCGGCTTTTTTCAGTGCCGGTGCTGCGGCAGCAAATTCAGTCCAGTTCTTGGGAACTTCGACGCCCGCTTTCTTGAACGCTTCGTTGGAAAGCCACAGCCATTGCCAGGAATGGATGTTGACCGGCGCGCAATAGATCTTGCCGTCGATGGTGCAACTGTCGAGCAGGCTTGCCGGCTTTATGACGTCTTTCCACTTGCCCTTTTCGGCAACATCGGTCAGGTCGCGCATCAGGCCGGCCTGCACCAGCTCTTCCGCCTGTCTGCCATGGTTGAACTGGGTGGCACCCATCGGGTCGCCGCCGGTGATACGGCTGATCATGATCGGCCGGGCGGTGCCGCCCGAACCGGCAATAGCGCCGTCCACCCACTTGTTGCCGGTGGCATCAAAAGCCTTGGCAAGTTCGGCAACGGCAGCGGCTTCACCGCCCGATGTCCACCAATGGGTAACTTCAAGATCGGTAGCCCCAGCGACACCCGCCGGAATCATAACACTGGCCAAAAAGGTCGCAGAAATAAAGCGCATTCGCATGAGTCTCCTCCCTCACTGAAACGTTGCAGTTGGAACGTAAGCGAAGATTTTTGATTAGGCAACCGCCTAAAAATGAATCTCGCCGCAGCTCGCCGCGCTGTTTCGAGCAGATACAAACGTGCCGAACGGCTAGATTTTGTTGAGAAAGAAGATTGGGAAATTGGAAGGATGCCGAATGGCACGACAAAGACTGCGCACCGGTAATCTGCAGGCAACGTAGTATCTTCATAGTCCTCCGACTTTGGCGTCGGTTCCTGCGCACAGAGTGCCAAGCCCGCATGGACGGGCAAACATAAGGTGAGCGATCGTGAAACGTTGGCACATTCTTTTGATGATCGGTGTGGCGGGCGTGTTATCGCTTTTGCTCGCACCGTTCGAACGGCTGGCGTCGGGACAGGATCTTTCCTTCACGATATGGGGTGTGATGCTCGTCCAGCCGGCAGTCCTGATCATTGCTGCGGTGGCGACGGGTCAAGCGCTCGCCGGCAAACTCGGGCTCGGCACTCCGCTGATCGATGCCTGGCTGAAAGGAACCGGGTTCGAGCCAGTCTTGCGCAGGCAAGCCCCATCAGCTTTGCTGACGGGTCTTATCGTCGGCCTGTTGATGATCGCTTATTCGTCTGTGATCCTGCCTGCCTTCACCGATACGGCAACCATGGAAAAAATGGCGGCGTTTGAAGTCCCACTTGTCACCCGGCTTCTCTATGGCGGCATAACGGAGGAGCTGCTGACCCGATGGGGCTTGATGGCATTATTCGCATGGGCGCTCTGGCGAATAGTGGGCAAGGGGCAAGTCCAGCCGGTCATGCTGTGGACTGCCATTGTCATCGCAGCGGCCCTTTTTGCCTTGGGCCACCTGCCCTTTCTGTTTGCCATTACCGTTCATCCGCAACCATTGCTGATTGTCAGTGTCATGCTCGGCAATTTTATCCCCGGACTGATGTTCGGGTGGCTGTCCTGGCATCGCGGGCTGGAAGCAGCGATGCTTTCCCACGCTTTCGCCCACTGCGTGAATGCAACTGTCTCCTGACCCGTCGAACCGACAGGTAAGTCAGAGATTTATCATCCCGGCCTCGCCGGCCGGGATAAAATGCCGCTTCGGTGCGGGCAGCAGTCCTAATGCCTCTTATAATCATCCTCGATGCGGATGACGTCGTCTTCGCCAAGATAGGCGCCGGTCTGGATTTCGACCAACTCAAGCGGAATCTGCCCCTCATTGGCAAGCCGGTGCGGTTGGCCAATCGGGATATAGACGGACTGGTTTTCCGTCAGCAGCCGGGTTTCGTCGCCAATCGTTACGGTTGCCGTGCCCTTGACGATGATCCAGTGCTCCGAGCGGTGATAGTGTTTCTGGAACGAGATGCGGTGGCCAGGATCAACCGTGATGTGGCCCACGCGGTAGCGCTCGTCCACATACATATGTTCGATGTAACCCCATGGACGATACACTCGCCTGTGCGCTTGCGTCCGCGGCGCGTGTTCGCCATCCTTCAGTGTCTCCACCAGGCCCTTCACGTCCTGCACCCGGTTTTTCGGCACCACCAGAACCGCATCCTTGGTAGCCACCACCACCAGATCCTTTGCCCCCACCACGGTCGTCAGCAATTGCGTGGAATGGATCAGGCAGCCCTCGGAATCGATGAAGACGCCGTCGCCCTCGAGCGCATTGTCGTTGCCGTGCTTGTCGGCGATTTCCCAGATCGCGTCCCAGCTGCCAATATCCGACCAGCGGAAATGGCCGTGCACCACCGCCATGCGCTTGGTCTTCTCGATCACCGCATAGTCGATGGAGTTTTTCGGCGAGGCTTCGAAGCTCGCCTGATGCAGGCGCACGAAGCCAAGGTCGCTTTCATATTGTTCGACCGACTGCGTTACTGCCGCAAGAATCTCCGGCGCGAATGCCTTGAGTTCGGCAATCATCACGTCGGAACGAAACAGGAAGTTGCCGGAGTTCCAGAGATAACCCTTCTCCAGATAGGAGATTGCCGTCTTCACATCCGGTTTTTCCACGAATGCCTCGACGATGCTCAGGTCAGCCTCACCATCAATTGCTTCACCAGGCTTGATGTAGCCGTAAGAGGTGCGCGGCTCGGTTGGCACCAGACCGAAAACGACGATATTGCCCTGATCGGCGGCCTTGGCGCCAAGCCTCACGGACTCTGAAAATTTGTCGGCATCCAGCACCACATGGTCGGCGGCGAGCGCCAGCACCAGGCATCCCGGCTCCCGGCGCTCGGCCAGCACGGCGGCAGCGGCCATGGCGGCGGCACTGTCGCGGCGGGCGGGTTCGAGAACCACCGTCGCCGGAAGATCGATCTCCTCAGCCTGGCGGCGGGCGAAGAAGCGGAAATCCTCGTTGGTGATCACCAGCGGCTCGGCATAAAGCGCCTTGTCGGCCACGCGCGTCAGTGTCTGCTGATAGGTCGAAAGATTGCCGACCAGCGGCTGGAACTGCTTGGGCAACTGATCGCGCGATACCGGCCAAAGCCGTGATCCCGCCCCACCAGCAAGAAGAACCGGCGTGATCTTTCGAGATTGTTCCGTCACAATAAAAACCTTTCCAACTTTAAAAAATTCCCGGCGGGCCGGACAATATACATATTTACCAATGCTGCCATCATCGGTTCACGGGCGGATAAGCGCAAGCTCATAAGTTCGCCTTGTGAAAGCTTGGTGAATGTCGGACCCGTTTTGCTAACGCAAGCCACAGGGTGAGGTTCCGCGCAAAGGTAGTTCAGTGGCTTTGACAGGCCGCAAAGAAAAACCCGGGCGAATGGCCCGGGTTTCCGTTTTCAGAGCGATGACCTGTCAGGATCAGTTCGGCAGCGCGTAAGCGATCACGTAGTCGCCACGGTCAGGAGACTGACGTGCACCGCCGGCCGAGATGACGACATATTGCTTGCCTGTTTTCGGAGACTTGTAGCTCATCGGGCCGCCCTGGCTACCGACAGGAAGGCGGGCCTTCCAGACTTCCTTGCCGGTCGCCGTATCGAAGGCGCGCAGATAATAATCCTGGGTGCCGGCGATGAAGACGAGACCGCCCTGGGTGGCAAGCGTTCCGCCGAGCGTGGGCATGCCGATCGGGATCGGCAGACCCATCTTGATGCCAAGCGGACCGGTATCCTCAACGGTGCCGACAGGAACCTGCCACTTGATCTGCTGCGTCTTCATGTCAATCGCAGTCATCGAGCCATAGGGCGGAGCCTGGCAGGGAATGCCGAGAGCAGACAGGAAACGGTTCTTGTTCACCGCATAGGGCGTGCCCTTCATGGGAACGACGCCCATGCCGGTATTGACGCTTTCGCCGCCGCTTGCCGTTGCCTTGGTGGGAGCAGCTTCCTTCATCTCAATCCACAGGCCGAGGCGCATATCGTTGATGAAGATTGTGTTGGTCGTCGGGTCAGTAGAGATGCCGCCCCAGTTCATGCCGCCGAGCGAGCCCGGGAAGGCGAGGGAGAGGTCCGTGCCTGGCGCCGTATAGAGGCCTTCATAACGCATGCCCTTGAAAGCGATACGGCACAGAAGCTGATCGAAAGGGGTGGCACCCCACATATCGGCTTCCGTCAGCGTCTGCGCGCCGATTTGCGGCATGCCCACCGAACGCGGCTGCGTTGGTGCATATGGCTCGTTCGGAATGTTGCCGGCCTTGACCGGAACGTCTTCCACCTTGGTCAGCGGCTGGCCAGTCGCACGGTCCAGCACATAGATCTGACCGGCCTTGGTGCCGAAGACCAAAGCCGGAACGGTCGTTCCGTCAGCCTTCGGGAAATCGACGAAGCTCGGCTGCATCGGCACGTCGAAGTCCCATAGGTCGTTATGAACCGTCTGGTAGACCCACTTTTCGCGGCCGGTCGTGGCATCGAGTGCCAGCATGGAAGCGCCGTATTTATGATCGAGCGGTGTGCGCGTCGCGCCATAAAGATCGACCGAGGGGCTGCCCACCGGCATGAAGACCGTGTTCAGCTCCGGATCGTAGGACATGGATGCCCAGACGTTCGGCGTGGAACGGGTGTAGGTCTGGCCCTCGGGCGGCAGTTTGGTGATTTCAGGGTTGCCGGGATCGAAAGCCCAGCGAAGCTCACCCGTCACCACGTCGAAACCGCGCAT
Organism: Rhizobium sp. AN68; assembly: GCF_030758035.1. Lineage (NCBI taxonomy): Bacteria > Pseudomonadati > Pseudomonadota > Alphaproteobacteria > Hyphomicrobiales > Rhizobiaceae > Rhizobium > Rhizobium sp. AN68. The sequence continues at coordinate 553,874 of NZ_JARWMI010000002.1, forward strand.
CACGCCGCCAGGCATATCCACCTGAACGTTGTCAGCGATACGTCCGCCGACCACGACGGTGGTGCCAGCCAGTGTGGGGGCCGATGTCAGCACATATTGCGGGTCTGGCGCATCACCAAGACCGATCTTCAGATCGACGCGGCCATTGGTGCCGAAATCCGGGCAAAACGCGCCGGTGTCGGCGTCGAGCGCGATGAGTTCCGCGTTGATGGTGTTCATGAGAATGCGGCGCTGGCAAAGCGCGCCGTCGGCTACGATCGCCGGGGTGACAGGCGTTGCGCCCGGAGCGGTCGGCTGCTTCAGCGGCGCCTTGGCATCGAAATAGGCAAGACCACGGCAACGCATCCAGACGGTGGATTTGGCGTTGATTTCGGTCTTCCACTTCTGCGCGCCGGTATCGGCGTCGAGCGCGATGACATTGTTGTGCGGTGTGCACACAAACACGGTGTCGCCGACCTGAAGCGGCGTTTCCTGATCTTCCGCACCGTTCGCGCCGGGGCTGATCGGGATGTCGCCGGTCCGATAGGTCCATGCCACCTCAAGGTTCTTGACGTTATCGCGGTTGATTTCGTCAAGCGCAACAAAGCGGCTGCCGCCCGCCGTATTGCCGTAATGTTCCCAGTTCTTCTGCTCTTTTTCCGGCGTTACCGGCGTCAGTGCAGCAACCTCACCCTTGAAGGCGACGGTCGGATGCGGCACGAACATGCCGGCAAAACCGGCAGCGGACGCGATGGCCAGAACGCCAGCAAGGGCAAAGGACGCGCCGTAAGCTGGCGTCTTGCCAGCCGCGCGCCGCAGCAGCGGATAGGAGAGCGCAACCACCGTGGCGCCCACGCCCAACGCCAGCAGGCGGGAGATGAGCGGCCAGAAGTGCAGTCCGGCTTCCCACACTGCCCAAACACCGCTAACGATGAAGACAAGGCCGAACAGGAGCGCGCCGGCAGGCTTGCGCAGGAGAATAAGCAAGCCGGAGACGATCAGCGCGATACCCGCCAAGACAAAATAGAGGCTGCCGCCGAGTGTTGCGAGTTGCCCACCGCCAATGGCGAAAAACAGTCCCGCAGCGACAATGACGGCGCCGAGCACGAAGAGCCATAATCTGGCTGCAAGCGACGTTGAGGTTGCTGGTTTACTCATGAAATTAAATATCCGGTTAGGAGAGCCGCCGCGAAGGCTGACGCCCGATGATCTTTCAATGCCCGGCCCAGGCCAGACAGTCCGCCGCACTTACGGCTGAGCGAAGATGCGCTGAAGGCGACGAGGCGAAATGGGGAACAATGGTGCGGGAGACTTCCGTGGTGACTGTCATTTTGACCCATTCACTGCAGTTTATCGCCGGCCCCAATGGACGGCGGACAATGTGCTCGAACAAATCCTCCCAAGTTCGTATCGCAGAGGCCCGCATGCGGGCACTGGGCGACCGAAACCTCGGTGCGGTATAACGTCGCCTGCGACAAGATGACAATGCGCAAGACGGGCATTTTTGATAAGCTGCGCTTATACCATATCAACACCTACAACACAAAGACCTCTCCGCCGATGGATATTCGCCAGCTCGCCATTTTTGTGGAAGCCGCAAGGGCCAAAAATTTCCGCGCGGCCGCTTTGCAGCTGGGCATCGCCCAACCGGCCGTAACGCAGCGTATCCGGCAACTGGAAGAGAATCTGGGCTTCAAGCTTTTCCTCCGTGTCAACCGCGGTGTGGAACTTACGCCGGCTGGGCAGTCGATGCTGCTAGATGCGGAGGAAATTCTTGCCCGCACCAAGGGCGCGCTAGAAAAAGCACACCAGATCAGGCGGGGCCAGCTCGGCACGCTGCGCATCGGCTTCGGCACCAGCGTAATGGCGGAACGAAAATTGCCGGCGCTGATCACCCGCTATGGCAACGACCACAGGGAGGTGACGCTTGAACTCCTGCCCGGCATGACGATGGAACAATTGATCGAGCAGGTGGCGACGCGCAAGACAGACGTCGCTTTCATTCGCGCACCCCTGCCCCAATTGCCGCAGAGCTTGCGGGCCATGCCCTTCGACCGCTCCAAACTGTGCGTCGCCCTGCCGGAGCGCCATCCGCTCGCCTCCCGCTCCAGAGTTTCGGTTGGCGATATCGTGCAGGAGAAACTGCTGCTGCCGGTGGACGAGATCGGCCTGGGGCTCAGCAGCAGCGCGCTTTCCCTTTTCGAGGATGCAGGCTGTGAGCCGGAAATCGGCATGCGCATCGCTAACGTCAACACCATCCTTGCCCTCGTGGAAGCTGGCGCGGGAATTTCCATTCTGCCGGAAAGCACCGTGCGCTCCACAAGGGGCATCACAGGTGTGCCGCTCGAAAGCGCCGATGCCTGGTCAGATAGCGTGCTGGTCGTCAGACGCGGTCCGCTTGCCCTCCACGTGGAGGCCTTCGTGAATATGGTACGGCAGGCCTACCAGTCCCACCTATAATGCCGACAATACGCACTTAATCGATTGAATCGGCCACAAATTTCGCCACGGCTAAATTTGCTGCACTGAACAACATTCAACGCTTGGCACGCGCGCGAAAAATACAATAACAACGACGGATATTTTTGCACTGTTATCGACACGAAAGCACACTCAGCCCATGTCCGACACGACGAAGCCCGCCAGCCCCAGAACATCGGTTACAGATCAGGAAGCACTGGATTTCCACGCGCAAGGCAGACCGGGGAAACTGGAAATCACCCCGACCAAGCCGATGGCGACTCAGCGGGATCTGTCGCTTGCCTATTCGCCGGGAGTGGCCGTGCCGGTGAAAGCCATCGCCGAAAATCCGGCGACCGCTTACGATTATACGACACGCGGCAACATGGTAGCAGTGATCTCCAACGGTACGGCGATCCTCGGTCTCGGCAATCTCGGCGCGCTCGCCTCCAAGCCTGTCATGGAAGGCAAGTCCGTTCTGTTCAAGCGCTTTGCGGATGTGGATTCCATCGATCTCGAGGTCGATACCGAAGACGCCGACGAATTTATCAATTGCGTGCGTTACCTTGGCCCCTCTTTCGGCGGCATCAATCTGGAAGACATCAAGGCGCCGGAGTGTTTCATCATCGAAAGCCGCCTGCGCGAGCTGATGGACATTCCTGTTTTCCATGACGACCAGCACGGAACCGCCATCATCGCCGCCGCCGGTCTCATCAACGCCATCGAACTGACAGGCCGAGACTTCAAGACGACGAAGCTCGTCTGTAACGGCGCAGGTGCTGCTGCCATCGCCTGCATGGACCTTATCAAGGCCATGGGTTTCAACCCCGAAAACATCACGCTTTGCGACACCAAGGGCGTGATCTACCAGGGCCGCACCGAAGGCATGAACCAGTGGAAATCCGCCCATGCGGTAAAGACTGACAACCGCACGCTGACTGAGGCCATGAAGGGCGCGGATGTCGTCTTCGGCCTGTCGCAGAAGGGTGCCTTCACCGAAGAGATGATCCGCTCCATGGCGCCAAAGCCGATCATTTTCGCAATGGCCAACCCTGACCCGGAAATCACCCCGGAAGAAGTCGCCCGCATCCGCGACGACGCCATCATGGCGACGGGGCGTTCGGATTATCCGAACCAGGTCAACAACGTCCTCGGCTTTCCCTATATCTTCCGCGGCGCGCTCGATGTCCGTGCAAGCCAGATCAACGACGCAATGAAGATTGCCGCTGCACAGGCGCTGGCCGATCTTGCCCGCGAGGATGTGCCGGATGATGTGGCCGCCGCCTATCAGGGCAACCGCCCGCGCTTCGGATCGCAATATATCATTCCCGTTCCCTTCGATCCCCGACTGATCTCGGCCATTCCGGTGGCCGTGGCGAAGGCCGCCATCGAAACCGGCGTCGCTCGCCGCGAATTGCCCGATCTCGATGCCTATGCCCGCGAGCTTTCCGCCCGCCGCGACCCCATGGCGTCGACCACGCAGCGCCTTTACGAGCGTGTGCGCCGCTCTCCGAAGCGGGTCGTTTTCGCCGAAGCGGAAGAAGAACAGGTGATGCGCGCAGCGATCTCGTTTACCGCGCAGGGGCTTGGCACCGCCATCCTACTCGGCCGTGACGACATCATCAAGGCCAATGCGGAGCGTGCAGGCATCGATCTCGACCGCGCCAATATAGAGATCACCAATGCCCGCCTTTCCAGCCGCGTCGATGCCTATGTCGATTATCTCTATGCGCGTTTGCAGCGCGGCGGCTTCCTGCTGCGCGACGTGCAGCGCCTGATCCACAACGACCGTAACCATTTCGCCGCCTGCATGGTGGCGATGGGCGATGCGGACGCCGTGGTCACCGGCGTTACCCGCAACTATTCCACGGCGCTCGAGGATATCCGCCGCTGCATCAACACCAAACCCGGCCACCGTGTCATCGGCGTTTCTCTGGTCGTGTCGCGCAACCGAACGGTCTTCGTGGCAGATACCGCCGTGCACGACATGCCGTCTGCCGAAGACCTTGCCGATATCGCCGAGGAAGCAGCCGGTCTCGCCCGCCGTTTCGGCTACGAACCGCGTGTGGCGATGCTCGCCTATTCCACCTTCGGCCAGCCGGTTGGCGAACGCTCCGACAAGGTGCGCGAAGCGGTGAAAATCCTCGACAAGCGCAACGTCAATTTTGAGGTCGACGGGGAAATGTCGGCCGATGTGGCGCTGAACCATCATCGCATGCAGAGCCAGTATCCCTTTGCCCGCCTTTCCGGTGCGGCCAACGTGCTGGTCATGCCAGCCATCCATTCCGCCTCGATCTCCACCAAGATGCTACAGGAGCTGGGCGGCGCGACCGTCATCGGCCCGCTTCTCGTCGGCCTCGACAAATCGGTGCAGATCACCTCGATGGGTGCCAAGGACAGCGACATCGTCAATATGGCGGCGATCGCGGCCTATAACGCCGGTCGGTAACGATGTGGGAGCGCTCTTCGGGAGAAGGGTGCTCAAGATGCCCAGGCATAGCCAACATATCCTCTCCCCCGTGGCGAGGATATGCCAAAGCGCCGAACCCCGCCACCGCAAGAACAAGATTCTACGATTTCAAATTATTAGGTTATTTTTTCTCACCAGAGAACTTATTGGAACACGATTTTATTTATACGATTTTTTGCGCAACGCCAATTCTCGCTCTCGACGGACGCCTCATGTAGTTTCCACCCACAATCAAAAGGAAATACCCATGGCCCTCTCCTTCTCCAGATTTGCCGCAAAACTCATCGCCGGAACCGTCGTCATCGCTTCGATGGCCACCGCCGCTCACGCGGATGCGACGCTCGACCGTATCAAGGGTCGCGGCAAGCTCACCGTCGGCGTCATCCTGTCCGGCGCGCCTTTCGGCTTCATCGATCCGAAGACGCAGGAGCAGAAGGGCCTCAACATCGACGTCGCCAAGGCGCTGGCCGCCGGTCTCGGTGTGGAGTTGGTGACCGAAACCGTGACCCCGCCCAACCGCGTGCAGTTCCTGCAGCAGGGCAAGGTCGATATTCTGATCGCCAACATGCAGTACACGGAAGAGCGCGCCAAAACGCTCGATTACGTGCCCACCCCCTATGACCGCCAGGGCGGCGCAGCCATCGGTCGAAAGGACTCGGGCATCAAGGACTGGCCGGACCTGAAGGGCAAGATTGCCTGCGTATCGCAGGGCTCCAACTACACCCAGCCGCTGATCGAGCAATATGGCGCGCAGGTAAAGGCGTTGCCGAGCCAGCCGGAATCGCTGCTCGCGCTGAAGGGCGGCAATTGCGATGTCTCAGTGCACGTCAACGGCACGCTGAGCCTGATGCTTCAGGACCGCGCCGATGAGTGGAAGGATTACGGCATCCTGATCCCCACCGACCTTATCCCTTCTGACTCCGTCATCTGGCTGCGCAAGGGCGAGGCCGACACGCAGGCTGCGCTCGACAAGATCGTCAAGGAGCTGCACGCTTCCGGCAAAATGATCGAATTCGCCAAGGCCAACCGCCTGCCGAGCATCGGCTTCATGGAAGAGCAGAAGACGAAGCTCTCCGCGGCGCAGTAAAGGCTGGGCAATCCCACTTGCTCCGCCACCCCGGACCTGGTCCGGGGGACCGGCATGTCGTAGGGGCATCTGCCATCACGGAGATTTCCCTCACCACTGAGAACGGCCGGTTTCGCCCGCCGTTCTTTTCTGCTTTATAGCAAGACAGGTCATTCTGGCACCGCCTGCCGGGCGGCAGCCGCGACAACAGCATGGATATCCGATGCAGGATGGATTTACAGCGCGTTTCATAGAGTTGGCCGCGCACATAGGCCTCAACTATGACTTTCTGAACAGCGGCTACGAGGTTCAGATATGGCTCGACGGCATGAAGATGACGCTCATCCTCGTCGCCGTCACCCTGCCGCTCAGCCTCGTTTTCGGCTTCATTTTCGCCGCCATGCTCACGTCAGGCAAAGGCTGGCTCGCCGGTCCGGTGCGCGCCTATGTGGAATTGACGCGCAACACGCCGACGCTGGTGCAGCTGATGTGTGGTTTCCTTGTGCTCAACATGTTGATTTCAAACGCGCTCGGCGGCGCGCAGAACAATCCGCTCACCCCGTTCTTCTGGGTCGTCGCCATCACCGGCCTGCACGTTGCCGCCTTCCATGCGGAAGCCTTGCGCGGCGGTATCGAGGCGGTGCCGGCTACCACCATCGAAGCGGCACGCGCCATCGGTTTCAGCTCTTTCGAGATTTTACGTTACGTGGAATTTCCGCTGGCAATCCGCACGGCACTTCCTTCCATCATCAACAATCTCATCAATCTGGTGAAGCTCACCACCGTCGGCTCGGCGATTGCGGTCGGTGAAATCACCTATGCCTCGATCCTGATCTGGACGCAGCGCGACAATGTGGTCGAACTGATGCTGGTGATCCTCATCTTTTTCAGTGTCATCAATTTCATCGTCGCAAGGGCGGGCCTGTGGCTTGAGCGGCGTCTTGCGGTTCCGGGGTTCGGTCAATGAGCGCGGTGGTCTCTCCAACACAGGCGGCGAAGAAGCTGCCTTTCGGCACCATTCTTCTGTGCGGCGTGCTGGTTGCCGTCGTGCTGTGGCTGGTTCTCGATCCCTCGCTCGGACAGGTGCTGCTGGAATGGCTGCCCTATCTCGGCAAGGGTTTTGCCATGAATGTGCTGATCAGCATCCTGGCGATTGCCATCGGCACCATCATCGGCGTCGTGCTTGGCATCATGGAGCTTGCGCCCTATCGCCTCGTGCGCGCGCCGGCGCTCACCTACGTGCAAATCTTCCGCAACGCCCCGCATCTGGTGCTGATTTTCGCCGCGACCTACATCTTCCCCTTCGAGATCGTCGCCTTCGGCAACTACATTCCGTTTCCAGACTGGATCAAGGCCGTGGTCGGGCTTGCGATTCCGGCCAGCGCCCACATCGCCGAAATCACCCGAGGCGCCATCCAGTCCATTCCCACTGCACAATGGGAAGCGGCGCAGGGCCTCGGGTTTTCACGCAACCAGACGCTGCGCTGGATCATCCTGCCGCAATGCGTGAAGCGCTCGCTGCCGCCGTGGATGAACCTTTACGCCTCCATCACCATGGGCACGGCGCTTGCCTCGCTGGTCGGCGTGCATGAGCTTCTCCACGCCGCAACCGATGCCAGCACCGCCGTGCAGCGCAACGATTTCACCGTCGTGGTCTATCTCACCGTCCTGATGGCGTTCTTCCTGTTCTGCTATCCCGTGTCCCGTTTCACGCAGCGCCTTGAACGGCGCTTCGCTTCCCGCTGATTGGAATACACCATGTCCGCATCCGCCCCCCAAACCGCCGCCAAAGCTCTGGTTGAACTGGAAGGCGTGCACCTGTCCTTCGGCGACAATCAAGTGCTCAAAGGCATTGATCTCACCGTCAACAAGGGCGACGCCGTCTCCATCATCGGCCCTTCCGGCTCGGGCAAATCCACGATCCTGCGCTGCATCAACGGCCTGCTCATTCCGCAATCTGGCAAGATCACCGTGGGGGGCACCCGCGTCGATCAGCTGAAAACGGAAGCTGAGCGCATAACGCTGCGCAAGCGCATCGGCATTGTCTTCCAGCAGTTCAACCTCTTCCCGCATCTGACTGTCATGGAAAATATCACAATCGCGCCGATTAAAATCCTCGGCACGCCGAAGGCGGAAGCCGAGCGTCATGCCCGCGAATTGCTGGAAAAAGTCCGCCTGTCGCAGAAGGTGGATGCCTATCCCGGTCAGCTGTCTGGCGGCCAGCAGCAGCGTGTGGCCATTGCCCGCGCGCTTGCCATGCGGCCTGAATTGGTGCTGTTCGACGAGGTTACCTCCGCACTTGATCCGGAAACCGTGGGCGAAGTGCTCGCCGTCATCCGCGATCTCGTCAATGACGGCATGACCAGCATTCTCGTGACCCACGAAATGCGCTTCGCCGAGGAAATCAGCGACAATATCGTCTTCACGGAAAACGGCCTGATCGTTGATCAGGGCACGCCGGAGCACATCTTCTACAAGTCGACCAATCCGCGTATCAACGCCTTCGTAAAGGGCCTCGGCGGACAGGTGGCACGGGTCGCCGACGGTGAAGGGATCTGACGCCATGACCGCCGACGAAAAACTCACCCTTCATCTGGCAGAAGCCATCGCCGCCTCTGATCCGCTCCGCGACGAAGAGGCTGTGACGATCGCCCGCACGGCGCTGATCGACTTTTTTGCCTGTATGCTGGGTGGCGCTTCCGACCGAAGCACGAAAATCCTCATCGACAGCTTTACGTCAGGCACATACGGCACGGCTGGCATTGTCGGCCATGATCTGCGCACGGATGCTTTCACGGCCGCACTCATCAATGGTCATGCGGGGCACGTGCTGGATTATGACGACGTCCATGGCAGCGTGCGCGGCCACCCCACCGTCGCCATCGTTCCAGCTCTATTGGCTGTTGCGGTCGAGGAAGGCTCTACGGCGGATGCATTTATCGCCGCCTATATTGTCGGGCTGGAAACCATGGCGAGGCTTGGCCTGTCGCTCGGCACCAAGCATTACGAAAATGGCTTCCACGCCACCGCGACCCTCGGCCCCATCGGTGCGGCGGCGGCCATTGCCCATCTTCTGAAATTCACCCCGCAGACGACCGCTATCGCAATCGGCCTTGCCGCCACGCAGTCGGCCGGACTTCGCCTGCAATTTGGTTATGATGCGAAGCCCCTGCATGCCGGGCTTGCGACACGCGCTGGCCTCACCGCCGCGCAGCTGGCAAGATCAGGTTTTCAGGGTGCGCAGGATTTTCTGGAAAACCCTATCGGCTTTTATTCCGCCTTCGCCTTTGGCGCGGAACAGCCGAAACGGCTCCTGTCCGGCTGGGGTACACCCTGGCAGATCGTCTCTCCCGGATTGACGCTCAAGGCATTTCCCTGCTGCACCGCCAGCCACCCTGTTGCCGTTGGTGCGCTTGCACTGCGCAGCGCCAATGATCTGGCACCAGATGAAATCGAAACTGTCGTCATCACCTTTCCCCCGGGAGGCGATGCCGCTCTTGTGGGTTCGGCCACACCCGCCACGGGCATCGATGCGCGTTTCAGCGCCGAATATGTCTTCGCCGCCGCACTGACGGATGGCGCACTCGGCATCAGCCATTTCGACGAACGCCCTGCACGCGCCGACCTGCTTGGACTTTCCGCAAAAGTCTCGCGCCGGCACGACGAGACCGCCCGCCGCCTCTCGCCGGATCCTACCACCCGTTTCGTGGTCATCGACGTGACGAAGAAGGATGGCACGGTGCTGTCGCGCCGTATTGACGGTCTTCCCGGCATTGATGACCCCACGGAAAAATTTGCCGACGCCACCGGCGGCAATGAAAAATTCGCCGGAATTCCGGCACTGGTGCGGACCATGAAAACCTCAGCCGACCTCAAGAAGCTAGAAGTGCTTCTGGCAACGCAAATATAACACGACTGAAATAAAGGCATGATCACCATGACCACGAATACCCGCAAAAGACAGATGCATCTTGGCCTGTTCCTGCAAGGAGCCGGCCACCACGTTTCCGGCTGGCGTCACCCGGATGCGGAAGCCGGCAGCGAGAATTTCGACCTGTTGACCCGTGTCACAAAAATGGCCGAAGATGCCAAGTTCGACATGGTCTTTCTGGCCGATGGTCTCACAAGCGGCGTCGACGCCCATCCCTCGATGATCGCCCGTTTCGAGCCGCTTACCCTGCTTGCGGCGCTTGCCATGGTGACAAACAAGATCGGACTGGCCGCCACCGCCTCCACCACCTATGGTGAGCCCTACCACACCGCACGCGCCTTCGCCTCCATCGACCATCTCAGCCACGGGCGTGCGGCGTGGAACATCGTTACCACCTCCTACGCCCGCACGGCGGCGAACTTCTCCAAGAGTCATCCCGAGCATGACGAGCGTTATGCCGTTGCGGAAGAATATGTGAACGTCGTGCGTGGCCTGTGGGACAGCTGGGACGACGACGCCTTCGTCAAGGACAAGGAAGGCGGCCGCTACGTCGATCCGCAGAAGGTCCATATTCTCGATCACGAAGGCAAATATTTCACGGTGAAGGGTCCGCTGAACATTCCGCGTTCACCGCAGGGTCACCCGGTTCTCATTCAGGCCGGCTCCTCCGGCCCGGGGCAGGATCTCGCCGCCCGCACTGCCGATATCGTCTTCACCGCCCAGCAGGCCATTTCCGAGGCGCAGGCCTTCTACACCAGCCTAAAGGCGCGAGTGGAGAAATTCGGCCGCGATCCCGCAACCGTTGCCGTGATGCCCGGTTTCATGCCCATCATCGGCAAGAGCTTCGAAGAGGCCGGCGAGAAGCTGAAGGAGCTGAACCGCTGGACCGACATCAAGAGCGCCATGCCGTTGCTTGAGGAACGCATCGGCCATAGCCTTACCGAGTATGATCTCGACGGCCCGCTGCCGGACCTGCCTATTTCCGACCAGTTGCGCAGCCGCGCCGAACTTTTGACCGAACTGGCGCGCCGCGAAAAGTTGACGATCCGGGAACTGGCGCTGCGCGTTGCAGCTGGTCGTGGCCACCATATCGTCATGGGCACGGCCAAGGACGTGGCGGATCGCATGCAGGAGTGGTTCGAGAACGGCGCGGCCGACGGCTTCAACGTCATGCCGCCCTTCTTCCCCGGCGGGTTGGAAGAATTCAACCGCGAAGTCGTGCCGCTCTTGCAGGAACGTGGCCTGTTCCGCAAGGAATACGAAGGCTCGACGTTGCGCGACCATCTCGGCATCAACAGGCCTGCCCTGCGGGCATAAAAAACGGATGCCCGGCGACGGGCATCCGTATGACAAGAGGCTCACGTGGAAGCAGGCTGTCGCCGATCCGTCAGGCTGCTTTCCTTCCCGACAGTTTCACACTGTGGCTCGTCCGCGACGAGTTGGATGAAATGGATGCCCCGTCGTCGCGCTGGGTCGCGCGGCGGTTCAGTTTGAACAGGCTGACCAGTTGCGCCAGCACATCCGCACCCTGGGCAAGGGTAGCGCTAATGGCGGTCGTGCGCGCGCTCATCGCCGCGTTTTCCTGCGTCATCCGGTCGAGCTGGTTGACTGCACGGTTGATTTCGCTGATGCCTAAGGCCTGTTCATCGGCGGCCTTGGCGATCATATCGACATTGCCGTCAATGTGCTTCACCAGCGCATCGATCTGCTTCAGCGCCTCACCCGTCTCGCCGACAAGCCGCACGCCTTCCATAACCTCGGTGCCGGAATTGTTGATGAGCGCCTTGATTTCCTTGGCGGCACTGGCGGAGCGTTGCGCAAGTTCGCGCACCTCCTGTGCCACGACCGCAAAACCCTTGCCGGCATCGCCCGCGCGCGCGGCTTCGACGCCCGCATTCAGGGCAAGAAGGTTGGTCTGGAAGGCGATTTCGTCGATAACGCCGATAATCTGGCTGATTTCCCGCGATGCCGTCTCGATGCGCTGCATGGCGTTGACGGTACGCCCAACCACTTCCGTGGAAGCCGCCGTTGACGTCCGCGCACTCTGAACGAGTTTTCGGGTTTCCTTGGTGTTTTCCGTCGATGCCCGTACGGTCGCGGTGATTTCTTCCAGCGCCGCCGAGGTTTCCTCCAGCGCCACGGCCTGCTCACGCGATCTTTCGGCGAGATGAACAGAGGCTTCGCTGACTTCCTGGCTGCTTCTGGTCAGGTCATCGGTCTGCCCAAGAACATTTTCCAGGGTTTTCTGGAATTCGGCGATGGACTTGTTGAAATCCCGTCTCAGCCCCTCGAACTCACCCACGAAAGGCTTATCGAGCGTGACGCGGATGTTGCACTGGGAAAGACGCTCAAGCGCAGCGCCCAGTTCTTCCACCGCATGGACGCGGTCCGTTACATCGAAGGCGAATTTCACCACCTTGACGACTTTTCCCCGCTCGTCGATGATAGGGTTGTAGGACGCCTGGATGAAGACGCGTTTTTCGTTCTTGCCGAGCCGCATGAACTGACCGGTCGAGAACTCTCCCTTACCAAGATCCTTCCAGAAATTGCGGTACTCTTCGGACTGCACGTAGCCACGCTCGCAAAACATCGAATGATGATTGCCGATGATCTCTTCCGCCGTGTAGCCGAGTGCTGTCAGGAAGTTCTCATTCGCGGAGAGAATTTTCCCCTCGGGAGTGAACTCGATCATCGCCTGCGCACGCGAAAGCGCTGCCAGCTTGCCGTTATCCTCGGTGCTTCGGCGCTTCGTCGCCGTGATATCGGAAGCGATCTTGACCACCTTGTAAGGTTTGCCGAAACGAAAAACCGGATTGTAGGAGGCTTCAATCCAGATGTCGTCGCCGGTTTTCGACCGCCGCCGATATTGGCCCTGATCGTATTCGCCGCGTGAGAGTTTCGCCCAGAAGGCCTTGTATTCGGGTGACGCTGCATCTTCGGGGGACAGGAACATGCTATGGGGGCGTCCGATGATTTCTGATTGCTGATAGCCGACCGCCTTGCAGAAATTGTCGTTCGCTTTCAGAATTTTGCCAGTCAGATCGAACTCGATGATGGCTTGCGAGCGGCTTAGGGCATCAAGTACCGCAGATGCGTCCGTACCGAGTTTGAAAAATTGAGACATGTCTTTGAACTCCCAACAATAACTTGTATGCGGACCTTTCCTCCTCGATGCCAAAGAGATGAAAATAAAGGATCGGTCTGCGTGTAAGCGAAACCTAGCCGGACACCGTTAAATAGCAATTAATGATGACCCATAACTATTGGTCCAATGACCGAAACTGTTGGCAAGAATACTTCAGACCGAGCTGCCTTTACCAACCCGTCCGCACCGGATGAGAACCGCTTATTTGCCACAGTGCTGATATTTCTGCCTCCGCAGAGCGATACGGGCTTTCATCGATACGGCATTCATTGTTATGGCGGGCTTGAAAGATTTGTGTTGCAGGAGCGCCGATGACCAAAACCCTGAAATGCGACGTGCTGGTGATCGGCACCGGCATTATCGGTTCCATGGCGGCGCTTTACCTGCAAAATGCCGGGCGTGAGGTCTTTCTTCTGGAGCGCGGTGAAGTTGCCCGGGGCGCAAGCTCCGGTAATGCCGGCATCCTCGCCTTTCCCGAAATCATCCCCATTCCCGCCCCCGGCATCATGAGAAAAGCACCGCGCTGGCTTTTCGATCCGCTCGGCCCGCTCAGCGTGCCGCCTGCCTATGCGCCGAAGATCGCGCCGTGGCTGTGGCGTTTCTGGCGCGCCAGCGCTGAGCGCAACTTTCGCCACGGCCTGAGAACGCTCAGCGAGATCAACCGGCTGTCTGCCACCGAAATGGCCCATGTCGCTGCCATGCCGGAGCTCTCGCACTTTGTCGCGAAAACCGGCACGCTCGATCTTTACGACAGCGAAGCCAGCCTCAACGCTGCCCGCAAGGACTGGGATGAAAAGGAACAGGAAGGCTTCTCTTCCAAGCGTGTCGCCCGCAACGAGATAGACGAGTTGCAGCCGGGTCTTGCCCCGCAATTCCGCCACGCCATGTTCTCGCCTGATGGCTTGCAGGTCTCCGATCCCTACGACTTCACCCGTGCCATTTTCGACCTGGTGATCGCCCGTGGCGGAAAGCTGCGCAAGGGCGAGGCAGAACGCATCGACGCCGTCGGCGAAAGTACGATCGTGACCCTGGAAAACGGCGACAAGATTGACGCCGACAAGGTGGTGATCGCCTGCGGCGCGTGGTCCAAGCCGCTTGCCGCAACACTTGGCAACATCGTGCCGCTGGAAACCGAACGCGGCTATAACACCACCCTGCCCGCCGGCGCCTTCAACCTCACGCGCCAGCTTTATTTCAACGACCACGGTTTTGTCGTTACACCGCTATCTTCCGGCATCCGCGTTGGCGGCGCAGTCGAGTTGGGCGGTCTGGAGTTGAAGCCGAATTTCAAGCGATCCGAGGCCATGCTCAAGAAAGCCGGGCGTTTCCTGCCCGGTCTCAAGGTTGAAGGCGGCCAGCAATGGATGGGGTTCCGCCCTTCGATGCCGGACTGTCTTCCCGTCATCGGCACGGCGCGCACCACACCTTCCGTCATCTATGCCTTTGGCCACGGCCATCTGGGGCTGACGCAATCGGCAGCCACCGCCCGCCTCGTGACGCAACTGGCAAACGGCGAGGAGACCGCAATATCGGTCGATCCGTTCCGTCCGGGGCGTTTTTCCTGACAATGCGGAAATCCGGTTTCAAGCCGGTTAGAGTTTCTACGGTTTAGCGGACGCCCGCGCGCTATTTCACCTGCTGTACGGAATCTTCCGGAAACTCCACCGTGGCGAAGGATGGATAGACCTTTCGCAGGATGGTCACCTGCTGCTGATCGCTCACACGCAGCAAGTACCATTGCGTACCGTCGATAAGCGCCAGGGTATGGGATTTCGCTTCGATCGTCTGGCCGCCGGTTTCCATCACCGTTTTCGTCGGAACGAGCGCATAGGGCGTTCCATCAGGCGTCTGCTGCACACTGATCGCCGCCGTGTCCATGGTGAATTCGGTGATCTTGACCGCTGCAAGCGCCATTTGCATCTGCGTGGTCAGAGCGCTACGCAACTGCCCGACGGAAACACCCGCGTCGTTTGCAATGAATTCAAAGATTTTCGGCGGCACCGTCCGGCCGACAAAATCAAAATCCTGCGCATTCAAGGCGGCGCTGAACCGCTCTATCTGTGTTTGCAGCTTGTCTTGCTCAGACGGCAAAAGATCGCGCGACAAAGCGGGATGAGACATAACCGCCAGCAATAACAGCCAGGCAAACAGGCGTTTCATTGCTTCGCCTTTCCAGGTTTGGGCTTGCCGGTTGCAAGGCATCGCAACGTCCGCGCCGCGACACGCTTGTGAACAGCGTTGCTCAGCGCAGCAGAATGAAACCCGCAGCCGAAAGCACGAGGAAAACGATAAGGCCGCCAAGGAAACCCACGGACGTAAAGAAACCCGCGACCATGGCCAGCATCAGCACGCAGACCAGCATCGTGCCGTACTTCGTCATGGCAAGAAAAGCGTTGTAGGTCTTTTCATGCTCGGCGTAGTTCATCTCGGCGCCAACTTCAACCGGACCTGTGTGGTGTTCGCTCATTCCGCTTCCCCTTCTGCTCCATCCGCCATACCCGCCGCACAAGACAATTTGCCCTGCGGACGATAACGGGCCCATGCCGGATTCTCCGGAGCCAGAGGTAACATGAAGTCGGCGAAAAGTGCAATGCGTTCCACACCAAAGAACATCGATGACAAGCGGGGCAAACGGTATGCCGTGCAAAGCGTGCCGTCGTGCAACATTCTTTTGTAAACGGTTGAAAACGGCGGCCATACGGCCGGTTTAATAGTGGTTTTGGTTGCTTTTCGGACAGCCTGCCCATACACGGGATTCTGTGGGGAGGAACGCCGGAATTTGGCTGTGCGGATACGCGTGGAGGCGTGCCCGTCACGATGGCCGACCGGCTTGCTTGCCACCATAACCCGCAAAGGGCCCGGCAAGGGAAGAGGGGAAAGTCATGAAACCGCTTTTGAAATTAAGTGCGCTGATCGACCTTGTCAGCGAAGCTCTGGGCAAGGTCGCCGGTTATCTGGTGCTTGTCTGCTGCCTCGTCAGCGCCGGAAACGCCATGGTGCGTTATACCTTCAACTATAGTTCAAACGGCTGGCTCGAAATCCAGTGGTACATGTTTGCCTTCATCGTGCTGGTGGGTGCCTCCTATACGCTGCGCATGAATGAACATGTGCGGGTGGACATCATCTACGGGGCTATCTCGTCTCGCACGCGCCTGTGGGTGGACATCATCGGCATCGTACTTTTTCTCATGCCCGCCTGCTTTTATCTGGCCTGGCTTTCCTGGCCGATGTTCATGCTTTCCTGGCATCAGAACGAAATGTCCTCCAATGCCGGCGGGCTCATCCGCTGGCCGGTGAAACTCATCATCTTCGCCGGTTTCGCCCTTCTGGTTCTTCAGGGATTTTCCGAACTCATCAAGCGCATCGGCGCCCTCAACGGGCTTTATGCGCTCGATACGAAGTACGAAAAACCCCTGCAATGATCGCCGCGATCTGAACCTTCAGGATATTTCCCATGTTCGAATATGGAATTCTTCCGCCACTGATGTTCCTCGGCATGATCATCTTCATGCTCTACGGATTTCCGGTTGCTTTCTCTCTTGCCACCGTCGGTCTGGTTTTCGGCGTCATCGGCATCTTCACCGAGCATTTTTCGCCGGCCTTCCTTCAGGCCTTGCCGCTGCGCATCTTCGGCATCGTCTCGAACGACCTGCTGCTCGCCATTCCGTTCTTCACCTTCATGGGCGCGATCCTGGAGCGATGCGGGCTTGCCGAAGATTTGCTTGAAGGCACGGGCAAGCTGTTCGGCGCCATTCCGGGCGGCCTCGCCTATGCCGTCATCATCGTCGGCGCAATCCTTGGCGCGATCACCGGCACGGTTGCCGCCTCCGTCATCACCATGGGCGTCATCTCGCTGCCGATCATGCTGAAATACGGTTACAATCCGCGCCTCGCCACCGGCGTCATCGCCGCGTCGGGAACCATCACGCAGGTCATTCCGCCTTCGCTCGTGCTGATCGTTCTTGCCGACCAGCTCGGGAAATCCGTCGGCGACATGTATCTCGGCGCAATCGGCCCGTCGATCCTGCAAGTCGCCATCTTCATGCTCTTCATCCTGTTCATGTCGATCGTGCGGCCGAAGGATTTGCCTGCTTTGCCGCCAGAAGCGCGGGGCGAACTCAACCGTGCACTGGTATTTCGCGTGCTGGCGGGCATGGTGCCCTCCATCGTGCTGATCTTCCTCGTGCTCGGCACCATCTTCCTCGGCCTTGCAACACCAACGGAAGCCGGCGCGCTCGGCGTCGTCGGCGCCATGGCGCTGGCCGCAGCCCACCGCCGCCTCACCTGGGATCTCGTCAAGCAGGGCATGCATTCCACCATGCACATCACGTCCATGGTGGTGTTCATTCTGGTAGGCGCCACCTGCTTTTCGCTCGTCTTTCAGGGCATGGACGGTTCGCTGTGGATCGAACACATGTTGTCGGGCATTCCGGGCGGCCCGATCGGCTTCCTGATCTTCGTCAACATCTTCATCTTCTTCCTCGCCTTCTTCCTCGATTTCTTCGAGATCGCCTTCATCGTTATCCCGATGCTCGCACCCATCGCGCAGGCGCTCGGCATCGACCTGATCTGGTTCGGCGTGCTGATCTGCATCAACATGCAGACCAGCTTCATGCACCCGCCCTTCGGTTTCGCGCTGTTCTACCTGCGCTCAATCGCGCCGCGCACGGTCAAGACCTCGGATATCTACATGGGTGCCATTCCCTGGCTCGGCATGCAGCTCATCCTCGTCGCCATCGTGATCTTCTGGCCGGAATCCGTCACCTACTGGTTGGACAAAGCACCCCAGGTGGACCTCAACTCCATCAAGATCGAAGTGCCTGCCTTCGGCAATCAGGGCGGCAACACCATGCCCAATTTCGGCCTGCCAGGAGGCCAGCCGGGTGGGTTGCCAGGTATGCCCAACCTCGGTGAACCACCGAAGATCGGGCCTTAACCGGCGTCTTTTACGGATTTTTCGGAGAACTGATCATTGCTGAGTGGAAGACAGGGTTGCACCCCTGCCTTCCATTTACTCTGTGTGAAAATTGAACCTGACAGTCATCGACCAGCCTGTCCGGTTTTTCCGAGGTCGGCGTAGCCAATCCTTGCCGGGACTACGCCTGGTTATTGAGGCTGCTGCTCTTGCTTCCGACAGCCCTGATCGTCAATCGCCCTTTCCTATCGGGCGGATGCAGGCGCGACGGCACAACAAAAACCCCGGGGACCGAAGTCCCCGAGGCTTTTGTCCGGTCCGCCGCACCGAATAATCAGAGCTTGCCGTTACGCTGCTGGATCATCATGAAAGTATCGAAAGTATATTCTGCAAGCTGCATCCACAGGTAACCCTCGCGCTTGAAGGCGACCTGATCCTCGTAGATCTTCTTGAAGTCCGGGTTGGTTGCTGAAATATTGGCATAGACTTCCAACGCTGCCTTATAGCAGGCCTCGAGGATTTCCTGGCTGAAGGGCCGCAGCACGGCACCTTCCGAAACCAGCTGCTTGATGGCGATCGGGTTTTTCGCGTCGTATTTCGCCATCATGCTGGTATTGGCGAAAGCGCAGGCATCCTGCAGCACCGTCTGGTAGTTCTTCGGCAGGCTGTTCCACTTGTCCAGATTGACGAAGGAATGGATGACCGGGCCGCCTTCCCAGAAGGCCGGGTAATAATAATATTTCGCCACCTTCTGGAAACCGAGCTTGTGGTCGTCATACGGACCAACCCATTCGGCGGCATCAATGGTGCCTTTTTCCAGCGCCGGATAGATATCGCCGCCGGCGATCTGCTGCGGGACCACGCCGAGCTTTTCCACCACCTTGCCGGCAAGACCGGCAATGCGCATCTTCACGCCCTTGAAATCGTCGACGGTGTTGATTTCCTTGCGGAACCAACCGCCCATCTGGGCGCCGGTATTGCCTGATATCATGCCGTAGAGATTATGCTTGGCGTAAAACTCGTTGAGCAGCTTGTTGCCGTTGCCTTCGTAGAACCAGGAATTGGTCAGGCGGGCATTAAGACCGAACGGTATCGCCGTGCCGATAGCGAAGGTCGGATCCTTGCCGACGTAATAATAGGAGCAGGTATGGCACATTTCCACCGTACCCGATGATACGGCATCGGCTGCTTGCAGGCCGGGCACGATTTCGCCAGCCGCAAAGGGCTGGATGGTGAAATTGCCGTCGGTAGCGGCCGCCACATGTTTGGCAATATCCTCGGCGCCGCCATAGATTGTATCGAGAGACTTCGGAAACGACGACGTCAGTCGCCAAGTGATCTTGGTATTCTGTTGTGCAATTGCGGGCGCAGCCAAGGCTGTCGCAGCAGCCCCCGCCAGCGCACCTTTTTTCATAAAGGAACGGCGATCCATCTATATCCTCCCAGATATCAACGCTGCCCGCAGCTTGAATTCCCCTCGTGCTGTTCAGGCATCGCAGCAAAGTAAGCACGGTTACCGCCCAGCTGACAAGCACCCGCGTCAAGAATTAATTGCCGGAAAACCAGCCATATCAGGATTTTTTCGGCGGCCTCTTCGCTATTTTATTTGCAACTGAAATATCGCGACGCCGCCTTATACTTTAGCCGCATATATTGCGTTCCGATGACGAAACACATGCTTGACTTGGCCCGCTGGCAGTCGCACAAATTTTCGAAGATCTGCCCCCCGGAGCCACCATGCCAAAACCGATAATCGCCGTCCCCGCCGACATCCGGCATTTCACCGGAGCCGACTGGCACGCCGCGCAGAACCAGTATCTTTCCGCGGCGCTGAGGGTGGCTGACGTCATGTCCTTCATCGTTCCGGCCTTCGAGGACGGCAATGAGGTCGATGCCATCCTCGACCGGGTCGATGGCCTGCTCGTCTCCGGCTCGGCCACAAATGTCCACCCTTCTCTTTACGGAAAAGAGGCACAGGAGAGTGACGGCCCGTTCGATCCAGCCCGCGACGCCACCAGCCTGCCGCTGATCCGCCGGGCGTTGGAACGCGGCATTCCGATGCTTGCCATCTGTCGCGGCATTCAGGAGCTGAACGTCGCGCTGGGCGGCACGCTTGCTTCCGAAATTCAGGAACAGCCCGGAATTTGGGACCACCGCAAGCCGGAACATGAGGACCGCGACGTGGCCTTCGCCATCCGCCAGCCGGTGCATGTGCGCGAAGGCTCCTGCATTGCACAGCATCTTGGCATGTCGGGAGAAATCCAGATCAATTCGCTGCATCGGCAGGCAATTGCCGAGACCGCGCCACGCCTGCAGGTGGAGGCGACAGCGGCAGACGGCACGATCGAGGCCGTTTCCGTCATCGATGCCAAGGGCTTTGCCGTTGGTGTGCAATGGCACCCGGAATATTGGGCCGAGACAGACGCACCCTCGCGCGCTTTGTTTGAAGCTTTCGGCAGGGCAGTTCACGAGTACCGGAACAGCAAGACCTGAAACCGACCCCTCCCCTCCAAGGTCCTTGTCGATAGGACAAAAAAAGGGGCAAGCCTGAAGGCCTGCCCCAGGTCCGGGAGGAGGAGTGCTTAGCGTTTTGCGCGTTTCTTCTGGCGGTAGACGTCAGCGACGACCGCAGCCACGATGATCAGTCCCTTGACGATCTCCTGGTAATAGGCATCGACCCTGAGGAACGTGAAACCGGATGTCATGACACCGAGAATGATGGTGCCGATCACTGTGCCGGTAATACGGCCAGCACCGCCGGCGAGCGAAGTGCCGCCGATAACGGCCGCGGCGATGGCGTCGAGTTCATACATCACACCCATGCCGGCCTGCGCCGTCTGTGCACGGGCAGCGGTGACGACACCAGCAAGACCGGCCAGCATGCCGGCAATGGCGTAGACCTTGATCAGATGCGCCTCGATATTGATACCGGAAACGCGGGCGGCCTGCTGGTTGGCGCCGATGGCATAGGTGAACTTGCCGTAACGGGTGTAACGTAGCGCAACGTGGAAAATAACCGCGACGACGAGGAAAACCACGACCGGCCAGACACCTGTACCGATGAAGGTGAAACCGTCGGTCAGACCGGAAATCGGCTGGCCCTTGGTGTACCATTTGGAAAGGCCGCGCGCCGTCACCATCATGCCCAGGGTTGCGATGAAGGGCGGGATTTTCGTGCGTGCTATAAGCTGCCCGTTGATGAAACCGGCCAAGGCGCCAGCCAGAATGCCGACAGCCAGCGGCATGAAGAAAGGCAGATCGGTCAGACCCGGATAAAGCGCCCGCGGCCATGTGGAGGACTGCCCCACGCTGGCGGACAACATCGCCGTCAGGCCGACCACCGAACCGGAGGACAGATCGATGCCGCCGGTGATGATGACCTGCGTGACGCCGACGGCGATGATGCCGATGACGGACACCTGCAGGATCATGATCGTCAGGCGCTGCTGGTTCATCAGAAAGCTCTGGCCGATGAAAATCCAGCCAAGAATTTCGTAAACCAGCGCGATGCCAATCAGCACGAAAAATATATTTGCTTCGGGCGGTATGCGCCTATGCGGCTTGCGCCCAGATTTTGCATCCAACTCTGCGTTGGCGGCGGCGTTCGTATTCATAGTCATTCCTCCTCGAGAAATCCCGGCGCGCCTCACCGCGATGCGAGATCCATCACCTTCACCTGTGTGGCTTCACTTCTGTCAAGAAAGCCCGTCACGCGACCTTCATGCATGACCATGATACGGTCGCTCATGCCCAGAACCTCCGGCATTTCGGAGGAAATCATGATGACGGCGACGCCATTGCGCGCCATCTCGCCGACCAGCTTGTGGATTTCGGCTTTTGCCCCGACATCGATCCCGCGCGTCGGCTCATCCAGAATGAGGATACGTGGCTGTGTCAGCATCCAGCGCCCGATCAGCACCTTCTGCTGATTGCCGCCCGACAGGTTTTCGATGCGCTCGTAAAGATTGGGCGTCTTGACCCGGAGCTTGCGGCACATGTCGTCGCAGGCTTCCGAAAGCGTCTTTTCCTGCACGAAGCCGTTGGCGACATATTTGTCCTGTAGAACCGCGATCTGCATATTCTCAAGAATATTGAGAATCAGCAGGCAGCCGGTATCCTTGCGGTCTTCCGTCAGGAACGCCATGCGGTGACGGATCGCCTCTGTCGGACTTGCGATCGACACAGGCTTGCCGTTGATTTCCACAGTGCCCGAAGACGCCGGCGTAACGCCGAACACCGTTTCCGCCACGTTCGAGCGGCCAGAACCGACAAGGCCGGCGACACCTAGAATTTCCCCGGCGCGAACATCAAATGACACGTCATGGAAGACGCCGTTCAGCGTCAGGTTCTTGACCGACAGCACCACATCGCCGATCGGAACCTCTTCCTTCGGGAACATCTGGGTAATTTCGCGCCCCACCATCATGCGGATGATGTCGTCTCGCGTCACATCGGTGGACGCGTGGGTGCCGATATATTTGCCGTCGCGAAAGACGGAAAACTCATCGGCGATCTCGAAAAGCTCATTCATCTTGTGAGTGATGTAGACGATGCCGATACCGCGGTCCCTGAGGTCGCGGATGATGCGGAACAGATGTTCCACCTCGCGCTCAGTCAACGCTGACGTCGGTTCGTCCATGATGAGAACGTCGGAGTCGTAGGAAACCGCCTTGGCGATTTCGACCATCTGCCGGCTTGCGACCGATAGTTCGCCGACACGCATTTCCGGATCGAGATCGATACCGAGCCTTTCGAGCAATGTCTGGGTGCGGCGATACATTTCGCCATGGTCGATAAAGCCCAGTCGGTTTTTCGGCTCGCGGCGAATCCATATATTTTCCGCTACCGTCATATAGGCCATCAGGTTGAGTTCCTGATGGATCATCGCAATGCCGTTTTCGAGCGCATCAAGCGGTGAATCAAGGCGTATCGCAGCGCCCTTCAGGCGAATTTCTCCGACGTCCGGCTGGTAGATACCTGCCAGAATCTTCATCAGCGTCGATTTACCGGCGCCATTCTCACCCATCAGCGCATGCACGGTGCCGCGCTTGAGGTGGAACGAAACGTCATCCAGCGCGACAACGCCGGGAAATTCCTTGCGTATGCCGTCCGCTGCGAGAAGATATTCTGCATTGGGCACGGCGCCGCTGGCGCGCACGGCGGCCATTGTCGATGGGCTGACGACCATCTTATCCTCCACGATAGACAAAAATGACCGGGGAAGAGGTTTCGCCAAAAGGCGCCCATCCTCCGGGGAGGCCTACAGCACCGTGCCGATCAAGACACACATAAGCGCTGTAACACTTTGAATTCACTGAAATACTATTCTAGCCTGGTTCAACTCGGCGTCTGAGACGCCGACTGCCGTCCAGAACCGGCATTTGCTTCCGATATTGCTTGAAACGGTCGCAAATGCCGGTAAAGGGTCGTCAGTTCTTGGCTACGTAGTCCTTGACGTTTTCCGGGGTAACGAGCTGGAAGGGAATGTAGACCTTCTTATCCACCTTGTCGCCCTTGACGAGCTTCAGTGCGGCATCGAGAGCACCCTTGCCCTGGCCAGCCGCATCCTGGAAGACCGTCACGTCGAGATCGCCTGCCTGCATGGCGGCAAGAGCGTCTTGCGTGGCATCCACACCGGCAACGACATATTCCTTCATGTCCTTGCCCGCGGCCTTCAGAGCCTGGATAGCGCCGATCGCCATTTCATCGTTATTGGCAATGACGGCATTGAACTCGATACCGCCGGACAGCCAGTTGGTGACGAGGTCGGAACCCTGCGTGCGCTGCCAATTGGCCGTCTGCTCTTCAACCACGGAAATGCCCTTGCATTCATCGGTTTTCAGAACATCGTGAACGGCCTGCGTGCGCATGCGCGCGCCCTGATTGGACAACTCGCCCATCATGATCACGGCCTTGCCCTTGCCACCGAGAAGGCGGCAGACTTCCTTGGTTTCAAGCGTGCCGGCCACAGTTTCTTCCGATGCCACGAAGGCCTGGCCGTCTGGCAGGGAATCCACGTTTACCGGCTGGCGGTTGACGTAAACCAGCGGAATCTTGGCTTCAGCAGCAAGTTTCGACATGGCCGCCGTCGCATCCGTATCAACCGGATTGACGATGATCGCATCGACCTTGGAGGCGATGAAATTCTGGATCTGGCTCTGCTGCTTGGCAACGTCGTTCTGCGCGTCCTCAACTTGCAGGGTGACGCCCTTCAGCTCCTTGGAATAATCCTGCATGCCGTTGCGCAGCACGGTCAGGAAGTTGTCGTCGAACAGGGCCATCGAAACACCGACGGTCTCGGCATGTGCCGCCGTGCCCAAAAGCACAGACATAGCCGCACTGATAATAAGCTTTTTCATTGTTTTCTCCTCCTCGGTGTCCAGCGCCACCTCTCCCAGCCGGAAACGGACCCGAGAGCCCGCCGCTAACTCCTCACATCCAGAAAACGGAATAATGAAACCGAATTTCTGTTGTTCGATATATTTATTCCATTTTTGGTTCGAACGTCAATGCTTTCTTCGTGGCCGTGAAGCGAGACGGCACACAAGGCGGTGATGACCAGGAGTTTTCAGAGAAAACGGGGATAGCCCCCTTCGCCCTGGCGTGGGCGGAGGGGGCTCATGCGCCTGCTGAGCACTTTCGCGGAAGTCGCTGGGCTGCCTGCGATAAAACATCACGGACAAATGGAAGAGTGGGACGGGCGCGAAAGACGCGCCACGTCTTAATCGTGAAAACCGGGCATCACATCCGCCGGAATGGGGCAGACATAAGCACTGCCCTCGGTTTTCTCCAGCCATTCTTTTTTGACACTTTCAAGCAGCTCGGGCGAGGTCATCAGCGAAAGACCTGTCGATGCGAGCGTCTTGGCGGCGTGTGCCATGGCTTTGTGGGCGGCCGGGCTTTTGCCCTGCGCCACCACCTGCCATGTATGCGGATTGCTCCCGATTGCCCATGCGGGCGTCCAGCATTGCGCTGTCGGCGTTACCCAGCTGACATCACCGACATCGGTCGAGCCGGCACGAAAATGCGACTGCCCCTCGAAATCGCGCAGGCCGAGATGCAGCGGCGTCGACCCGTCGATCTTCCCGTTGGAAAAGACGTCGCCCTTGATCTGGTAGAGCCGGATGCTGCTTTTGATCGCCTCTTCCGTGAACGTGTCCTGAATGACCTTGGCGAAGGCCTGATCGGCCTCGTCGAAGGCTATGGGTCCAAGCGCCACCATGTTTTCATGCATCGCCGTTTCGAGCGTGATGTTGGGCAGGAGATTGGTGGAGGCGGTATCGAAGACGATCTCCACCTCTGTTTCGGTCATCATGGCCGCACCACGCGCGACCTTGTCCACACGGGCTGCGAGATCGAGCGCCTGGCGCATTTCAGGTGCGCGGATCAGATAGAGCACTTCGGCCTTTGCCTGCACAACATTTGCCGCTTTGCCGCCGGCATCGGTGATCGCATAATGCACCCGGCAATCCTGCGGCATGTGTTCGCGCAGGAAATTGACGCCAACATTCATCAATTCGACAGCATCTAGCGCCGAGCGACCAAGATGGGCGGCGTTGGAGGCATGGGAAGCAACGCCCTTGAAACGATAAAAATATTCCAGCACCGCGAGATTGTTGGTGGAGCGTACGCCGTTAAAGGGCGCGGGATGCCACGTCAAAGCCGCATCGACATCGTCAAACAGACCGGCGCGCACCATGAAAGTCTTGCCGGAACCGCCCTCTTCGCCGGGGCAGCCATAATAACGCACCGTGCCGGGCAGGTTGTTGGCTTTCAGATGCCGGGCAAGTGCGATGGCGGCCATCAGCGAGCCGACGCCGAGCAGATTGTGGCCGCAGCCATGGCCGGTGGCGTCGGGTTCAAGCGGTTTTGCCTCAGCCACGCCGGCCATCTGGCTCATGCCAGCAAGCGCGTCAAATTCGCCTAGGAAGGCAATAACCGGCTTGCCGTGGCCGAATTCACCGATGAAGGCCGTGTCCATGCCAGCTACACCGCGTCGGACCACAAAGCCGTTCTCCTCAAGCGCGTTTGCCAGAACCCCGGCAGATTGCCTCTCCTCGAATTTGAGTTCGGCAAAATCCCAGATGCTGTCGCTCAAAGTGGTGAAATGTGGCTTCATTGACTCGATTTCGGCGGCAATCGACATCACGGCTTCACGGTTCATGGCTTGTCCTCGCATTCCTGCCCTTTAAGGGCGCACGCAAACGCTTCGGCGGGGGGCCGCCAAATCATTACGGTCATGATGGCAAATGCCCGCGCCGGGCTTTGCTTCCGGCGCGGGCAATATTGGATCAGTTGTCGACCGAGACTTCCCAGAGGCGGGCGTTCGACTGCCAGACCGGCTGACCCTTGAGCTTCTTGGTCGCGCCCCAGACATCGACCATGTCGTAAAGGAAGATGCCCGGCATTTCCTTCAGCATCAGTTCGTGGAACTCGTCGAAAATTTTCTGGCGCTTCGCCTGGTCGGCCTCAACATAGGCAGCCTTCATCAGCTCGATCGCCTTCGGATCATCCCACATCAGGGAGGCGTTCTTGTCCTTGTTACCGACGTAGAATGCATACATCAGGGCCGGATCGAGACGCGGCGCGACAGACTGCGAGATCACCTGATAATTGCCGGAACGGCGACGATCCACCTGCGTGGCATAGTCCAGCACCTCGATCTGTACGTTCAGACCCGCCTGTTGCATCATGGCCTGCGCCATGACGGCTGCCGGAAAACTCGGCACATTGCCGCGCTTGTTGGCGATGATAGAGATCGGCTCGCCCTTGTAACCGGCTGCCTCCAGTTCCTTCTTTGCTGCCTCGATGTCATAGGCCGGACGCTTCTTCTGGGTTTCATCGAAATAGACCGAGTCCTGCGAAACCATCGAGCCGTTGGCTTCGCCCGTACCGTTCGATGCGGCGGCGACCAGTTCATCGAGATCAAGCGCCATCGCCATAGCGCGGCGCACGCCGGGATTGCTCAGCACCTTGTCGCGGGTCTGAATATAGAAAAGGTTCTTGCCGTTGTTGCGGGCAACAATGAGCTGCATCTTCTCATTCGTCTTGAACTCCGGAATGAGATCGGGAGAAATCTCGGCGGTGTCGAGCACGCCGGATTCGAGGCCCGCCTTCACGGTCGAGGCGTCCGGAATAACCATGAACTTGATGCCGTCGGCCAGCGGCCGCTTGGAGCCGACCATGCCATCCGGCTTGCCGTCGTTCACAGGCGAAACATAATCCGCGAATTTGGCGAGGCGGATATATTCACCCTTCTTCCATTCGTTCCACTGGAACGGACCGGTGCCGATGGGCTTGACGAAGCTGCCGTCAGCGGCAACAGATTCCGGCGAGATCATGCCGGTATAACCGCATTCGGGCCGCGACATCAGGCCGAGGAAAACGGCTGACGGCTTTTCAAGCGTAATCTGAACCGTGGAGGCGTCCGTGGCCTTGACGCCGGTGACATGCGCGGCACCGCCTTCCACGAAATCACTCAGGCAGGCCCATTTGGTTTCGGGCTTCAGATAGCGCGTCCAGTTCCAGACGACATCTTCTGCGGTGAGCGGCTTGCCGTTATGGAATTTTACATTGGCGCGCAGCTTGAACGTATAGGTGAGGCCATCTGGCGAAACCTCGAAGCTCTCGGCAAGCAGCGGCTTTACTTCGCCGCCATTGTTGTAACCGACGAGGCCTTCGACGATGTGCAGGATCACCCCGTCCGTATTGCCGTCACGATTGACGCCGGGATTGCTGCTGCGCAGATCGGAGCTCTGCGCGATGGTGATGTCGCGAGCCGCCGCGATATTGGCTGTTACGAGCAGGGCCACGCCTGCGAGAAGAAGTTTGTTCACTGTTCTACCCTCTTTGTTGTCGTTGAATATCATTGTTGAAAGCCGTCCCAGCAGGCCTGCGCCAGCCGGCCGATCGTTTCGAGCGCGATGGTGTATCCCGGCGTGCCGTCAGGCATCACCTGCGGCACTTCATCGGTATAGGCGGTGATGATGAAAGACGGCGCGCCGTTTCTGTAGACGATGCCGGCGTCCATACGCCCGCGCTTGCCGCGTCCGCTCTTGCTCGCCACCACAGCCTCGAACGGCAGGCGGGAGCGGATTCCGTAGCGCAATATCTGGTTTTTCAGCGTCTGCATTGCCCAGCCGCACAATTGCGGACTGCAGCCGAGCTTTGCCTGCGCCTCTGGCGAGGACTGGGCATCAAGAATGGTCTGAAGCAGCAGCACCTGGTCCGCCGCCGAGGTGGTGGTGACGGTCTTCAGCGGATGATCGGCCGCCAGCGCCAACGGCGGAATGAGGAAACGGTGGTGGGTATTGGCCATGCCGAGCGTCTTGCAATAGCTGTCCACTTCCTCAAGCGTCAGCCGCTCCAGCACCATCTTGGTGCAGACATTGTCGCTCAGCACCATCATGCCGGCGAGCGCATCGCGCAGGGAAATGACGATGCCCGGCGTCAGATAGCGGAACATGCCGCTGGCCACCTCTTCCGCCAGCCTCTTCTCGTAGGTGACCGGCTGGTCGAGATCGAGCCGCCCTTCGCTGGCCGCCTTGAGCACGGCCATCATGATCGACGTCTTGCGGGTGCTGCCCGATGGGGTCTCCTCGTTTTCTCCCCTTCCGATCTCTTCGCCGGTCAGGAGATTGCGCACCATGAAGCGCGTCACAAAAGGCTGTGCATCACAGATAGCATTCAGTTGGGCAGCCACAGTCATTGTCATTTTCCTGTTAAACTTCTTCTTCCAGACGCCATTTGAGTGTCACACCGCCCTTTTCATTCTGGTCGAGGGCGGGAATGGCCGAGAGGAGCCGGCGTGTGTAGGTCTCTCTCGGGCTGTCGAAAATCGTGTCGCGGTCGCCCTCTTCGATGATACGGCCGTCCTGCATGACGACGACACGGTCGGCCACCTGTTCGACCACGCCGAGATCGTGGCTGATGAACAGGCAGGAAAAGCCGTAACGTTTCTGCAGATCGGAAAAGAGATCGAGCACCTGCGCCCGCACCGTCACGTCAAGGGCGGAAACCGGTTCGTCGGCGATCAGGAACCGCGGACGGCGGGCAATGGCACGGGCAATCGCCACGCGCTGGCGTTGGCCGCCGGAAAGCTCGTGCGGATAACGGCTGGCATAGTCTGCGCCGAGCCCCACCTCTTCCAGCGTTTCCAGCGCCCGCTTGCGCTTGGCAGCCTGATCCAGGCCTGGGACGAGACGCAACGCCTCCTCCACCAGCGCCTGAATGGTCATTCGCGGATCGAGCGAGGAATAGGGATCCTGAAACACCATCTGGCAATTCAGGCGATAGTCGTTCCAGTCTTCTTTGCGTTCCCGCCCCTGAAACTGGATCTGCCCTTCGCTTTCCTTTACGAGACCGGCAATGGTGCGGCCAAGCGTGGTCTTGCCGGAGCCGGAGCCACCGACCAGTGCCACGACCTCACCTTCGTGAATATCGATGCTGACCCCATGCAGCGCCCGCTTCGGCTTGGCTTTCTTCAGCAGTGACTTGCGTCCGGCATAATCGACAACAATGTCTCGGGCTGAAATCATCGGCGCCTTGCTGGTGTCGACGACACGCGGCTCGCCCCGGAAGGGCAAAGAGGAAAGCAGCTTTTTCGTATAGGGATGCTGCGGCGCATCGAGCAGGTCTTCGGTTCGCCCCTGTTCGACAATCGCGCCCTTCTCCATGACCACGATACGGCTCGTATAGCGGGCCACCATCGGCAGGTCATGGCTGATGAGAAGGACGGCTGTTCCCTCCGCCCGTGTCAGTTCGACCATCAGCTCCATGACGTCGCGCTGGATGACGGCATCGAGCGCCGTCGTCGGCTCGTCGGCGATCAGCAGCGCCGGTTTCAGGAGCATGACCGAGGCCAGCATGATGCGCTGGCGCATGCCGCCGGAAAACTCATGCGGATAGGCAGCAAGCGCCCCTTCGGGATCGCGGATACCGACCCGTCTCAGCATCTCGAGAATTTTCTCGCGGCGCTCTTCCGGCGATAACTTGGTGTGAAGGATCAGGCCTTCTTCCAACTGCCGGCCAATCGTCATCGACGGATTGAGAGAGGTCATCGGCTCCTGGAAAACGACGCCGATTTCCGCGCCGCGCAGGCGACGAAGTTCCCTTGCCGGCAGGGACATCACGTCCCTTCCCTTGTAGATGACCGATCCACCGGTGACGGCGATTGCCGGGGGCAGAAGCGAGATGAGTGCGCGGGTGGCCAGCGTCTTTCCCGATCCGCTTTCACCGACGATGCCGAAGATTTCGCCAGGCGCAATATCGAAGGAAACATCCTTGACTACCCGGTGGCCGCTTCCCGCGACCTCCAGCGAAAGGCCGCGCACGGTAAGAAGAGTATTGTCCGTCATTTGAGACCTCTCATGCGCGGGTCAAGCCTGTCGCGAAGGGCATCGCCCAGAAGATTGATGCCGAGCAGTGTCAGCGCGATGCAGAGACCGGGGAAAAGCCCGAGCCAGACGGCCTGCTGGATGAAGGGCCGGCCAGCGGCCAGCATGTTGCCCCAGGTGGGGGCCGGCGGTGGCACGCCAAGGCCGAGGAAGGACAGTGCGCTTTCCGAGAGGATTGCCCAGCCGAACATGGATGTGGCAAGCACCGTGATCGGCGCGATGCAATTGGGCAGGATGTGGCGGAACATGGTGTAGATCTCGCCATTGCCCATCACCAGCGATGCCTCGATGAACTCGCGCTCACGCAGCGACAATACCGCGCCACGCACCACGCGGGCCATGGATGGCGTGTAGGCGATGCCGAGCGCAAAGATGATGCCGTACTGGTTGGCACCAAAGACCGCGAGAAGGCCAAGCGCCAGGAGAATGCCGGGAAAAGCGAGAAGCGCATTGTTGATGGCCATGATGACGCCATCAATCCAGCCGCGCGCATAACCGCTGACAAGACCGATCAGAGTGCCGCAGATCGTCGCGAAGCTGACCGTCAGGAAGCCGATCCAGACGCTGGCACGCGCGCCGACCATCAGGCGGCTGAGAACATCGCGCCCGAATTCGTCGGTGCCGAGAAGATGGCTGGGACCGGGCGCGGCCAGCCGCGAGGCAAAACCGAGCTTCATCGGATCATAGGGCGTCCAGAACAGGCCGGTAATGGCGGTGATGAGCAGGAGGCCGATGAGAACGCCGCCGATAAGCCCGTTGAGTGTGAACTTTTTCATTCGGCAACCACACGCGGATCGAAGAGAGGATAAAGAAGGTCGACGAAGAGATTGACCAGCACGTAGGACAGGGAAACGAACAGCAGGCAGCCCTGTATGACGGGGTAGTCACGCGCAAAGATACTGTCGACCATCAGCCGCCCGAGCCCTGGAATGGTAAAGACCGTCTCAATGACGGCGATGCCGCCGAGAAGATTGCCGAGGATGAGGCCGATCATCGTCCATGTCGGACCAAAGGCATTCTTGAAGGCGTGCCGCCAGAGGACGGCGCTCTCCGAAAGTCCCTTGGCGCGGGCATGGGTAATGTAATCCAGCCGCAGCACTTCAAGCGTGGAGGCGCGGGCCATGCGGATCAGAACACCCATTTCGTGGATCACCAGCGTCATGACAGGCAGGACGAGATAGAGCATGCCGCCAACGAGATTGTCGCTGATCGACACGTATCCCAGCACCGGCAGCCAGCCGAGCTTGAGGCCGAAGAACAGCAGAAGCAGAAGCCCGAGCCAGAATGTCGGTATGGACAAAAGCAGGGTTGCCGTTCCAACCAGTGCAAGATCGGTCAGGCTGTTCTGTTTCCAGGCGGCGATCACACCCGCCGGAACCGCAATCAGGCTGGCGAGAAGAACGGCGACGACGACGATCTCAGCACTGACGAGGAACCGCGACACGACCAGCGGCAATACTGCCTCGTCGTTGACGATGGACCGGCCGAAATCGCCCTGCACCACATTGCCCGCCCAAATGACGAACTGTTGCGGCATGGACTTGTCGAGACCAAGCTCTGTTCTCATCGCCTCGATCTGTTCCGGTTGCGCCATGTCGCCCAGCATCAGGGCGGCCGGATCACCCGGAATGAAGCGGATGAGCGCAAAGACCGTGATCGACACAAAGGCGATCGTCGGCAGCGCCATCAAAAGACGGCTCAGTATGAATCTTATCATCGGTTCCCCACGATTGATGGCCGGGAACGTGCTCCCGCCTCTATCGGTTTCGTTGCGAATGACTATGACGGATTGATAAATAACGCGCAATATTATGCATAAACGTCATATGCCTATGCAGAATGGTGGCACGTTTCATCCTGACAGCGACAATGAGATTTCTCGTGAAAAACCCTGTTTTCAGTCGATTTTTTGCGAAAGCTGGATTTGTTGCTTCAAGGCGTCGCTGAGCGCCTGCGCCGCGATGGACAGCGGTGCGCCCGAGGCCCGGGCAAGGCCGAACTCCTGGGTTGATTGCGGAATGAAGGGCAGCGCCACGACGGGAAGGTGCCTGTAGAGGTTAGCATAAAAACTGCTGATGATCGTAACGCCCAGACCATGCGCGACATAGGCACATGCGGAACTGTTGGTGTGGGTCTCGATCTTCACCATGGGCTTGACGCCCGCCTTCTTGAAGACCTGCTCGAGCGCCATTCGGTTCGGCCGCTGCCGGCCGATCAGAATGAGCGGAATGTTGCGCAGGTCCTTCACCGTTATCTCGGTAAGCTCGGCTAAAGGGTGATCCTGACGGACCACGCAGACGCTTTTGCCGGTGGCGACGCGCTCGACATCAATGCCCGGTCCAATCTCACCTTCCATGCGCAGGAAACCGAGGTCGATCACCCGCTCGCCAACCAGCCTGTTGATGGCGGTGGTCGTTTCAAAGAAAGTCTCGATGCGCACGCCGGGGAAATCCCTGACATAGTCGATCAGCATGGCGGGCGCGAAGTTCTCCCACATGCTGCTCGGCAGGCCGATGCGGACGATTTCCGGACCGGCAGCACCATTGCGCAGATCTTCGGCGTGGCCGGACATGCGATCGACAGCAAGCAGCACATTTTCCGCGTCACGCGCGAGAAGCGCTGCCTCCGGCGTCGGGATCAGCCGCCCCTTGTCACGGGCAAACAGCGTCAGCGACAGGTCCGCTTCGAGCTGAGCCAGAAGCCGGCTGATACCGGACTGGCTTAGCCCCATGGCCTTGGCGGTGGCGATGGTCGAGCCGGTGGAAAGAAGCGTGCGAAGGACTTCGAGCTGCTTGATATTCATGAGGCCAGCACCATGGGATGAAAAGACGAGCCGGTTTCGGTTCAGACCTTTTGCCGCCGATAGGCCTTCATGTCACCGGTTTTTTTAGCATCGTCATTCGGCCCGGTCGGTCGCCGGTTACAATTCCACGTCGTAGACCCTGTCGTGGGTGGCAACACGGGCCTCTCCTGATGGGGTCACCCAGCCCCGGAACATGCCGGGCGTATTATAGGGTGCGGCAATGCCGCCTTCGGCATCGATGGCGACAAGACCCGCACCGATATCGTAGGGCGCCAGATCCTTGTGGACGAGGTTGCCGGCGGCGGTTTCCAGATCCTGCCCGAGATAGGCGACACGGGACGCGATCTCATGGCCGACGACGTAACGGATGAAAAATTCACCCTTGCCGGTGCCGGAAACGGCGCAGGCGCCGTCGCGTGCATAGGTGCCCGCCCCGATCACCGGGCTGTCACCCACCCGGCCGTCAGGCTTGTTGGTGTAGCCGCCGGTGGATGTCGCGGCTGCGAGATGCCCAGCAGCATCGAGTGCCACGGCACCGACGGTTCCATGTTTTTCGTTTTCCGTCGCTTCCGTACCTGCGGTGGCATGGGCCTTCATGGCCGCCAGCGCCTCGACACGCTTTTGCGTGGTGAAGTAGGATTGAGGCTCCGTGGCAAGCCCCTTCTCCTTCGCAAACCGGTCAGCCGCTTCACCGGTGAGATAGACTGCGCGTTCGTCCTCCATTAGCACCCGGGCCACCTTCACCGGGTTGCGGATGGCGCGGGAGGCGCTGATTGCGCCTGCGGCAAGGGTCTTGCCATCCATGATCGACGCATCGA
Organism: Rhizobium sp. AN68; assembly: GCF_030758035.1. Classification (NCBI taxonomy): domain Bacteria; kingdom Pseudomonadati; phylum Pseudomonadota; class Alphaproteobacteria; order Hyphomicrobiales; family Rhizobiaceae; genus Rhizobium; species Rhizobium sp. AN68. The sequence goes on from NZ_JARWMI010000002.1 coordinate 587,856, forward strand.
GTTCGTGAATGCCATTCTCGTTGAGCGCCGCCCCATGGCCTGCGTTGAAATGCGGGCTGTCCTCCATAACGACGACTGCCGCCTCAACCGCTTCCAGCGCAGTTCCGCCAGCCTTGAGCACACCATAACCGGCGCGCAGTGCCGCCGCCAGATCGTGGCGCGCCGCTTCCCATTCCTCCGGAGTCATGCTGTCTTCCGGCATAACCCCGCAACCACCGTGAATGGCCAGTGCGATCTTCGTCATATGCTCACTCCACTGTTGCCCCGCCGCAGGCAGGGCCTCTTACCATCAATGAGAGGCGATATCGCCGATAACACGCACGCGGACCCTGCGAGCGCCGCCAGGCAGATAGGCGATGGGAATATCCTCCACCTCAAGCGTCTTGAGGCTCGCGCGCTCCGCTCCCGAAGCGACCGCTGCGTTCTGCGCTTCGGTCTCGGCTTTCGCAAGGGCCTCGTCGCGGCTCAACCCGGAAAAGACCTGATCCACCTCACCGGACACCTGCGCCATCGCTGCGCCGAGCGCATTGGCAACGCCCGCATTTTCCACACGCAGCACCTCGGATGCGCCCGGCACCTGCTCCGGTATCAGGAATGCGCCGCCGCCGACCGCAACCAGCGGCACGTCTTCGGCTGATGTCTTCATCTGGTCGAAACTGTCGGCCACCATGTCGCGGATACGGCCGAGCGTCGCCTGCACGAATGTCGGATCGAGGCCCTTCACACGATCCCTGTCACCCATCTCGATCAGGCCTGCCGCAACGGCGATATCCGATGCCGTCAGTGTCTCACCGCCGAAAACGCGGGCTTCGGTCAGGATGCGGTACCCAACCGAGCGCGGGCCGATCTTGCCTGTCTGCGGGTCGACAATGGTGCCGCCGCCAAGTGCTACAGGTAGAAGATCGGGCATGCGGAACAGGGTGCGGACCCCGCCAATATGGACGATATTATTTGCCTCACGCGGAAAACCACCGACAAGGCAACCAATATCGGAGGTGGTGCCGCCGACATCCACCACCATGGCATCGGAAAGCCCTGTGAGAAAAGCCGCACCACGCATCGAATTGGTCGGGCCGGAAGCGAAGCTGTGCACGGGGTTTGCGGCAGCCACATCCGCAAGCGCCACGGTGCCGTCATTCTGTGTAAGATAAAACGGCGCCTTTACACCTGCTTCGCGCAGCGCATCCGAAAATGCCTGTACCGTGGTCCTGCCAAGCGTCTGCAAGGCGGCATTCAGAAGTGCGACGTTTTCGCGCTCCAGAAGCCCGATACGGCCCAGCGTATGGGAAAGCGTGATGCGTGCATCGGGGATCACCGAACGGACAATCTCCGCCGCCCTCACCTCGCACTCCGTGGTCAGCGGCGAAAAGGTTGCCGAAATGGCGATCGAGGTAATGCCTGCATCGCGGATTTTCATCGCAGCTTCACGGATTTCATCTGGGATCATCGGCACCAGCGGACTGCCATCGTATTCATGGCCACCATGAACCATGAAGATCAGCGGATCGACGGCCTCGTAGAGATCCTTCGGCCAGTCGCACATGGGCGGCAGTGAAGAACCGGTCGGCAGCGCGATGCGGATGGCCGCAACTCGCTCCAGCCGGGCGCGCTCCACGACAGCATTGGTGAAATGGGTGGTGCCGATCATGACCGCATCGATCGGGCGATCTGCCGCGCCGACATGGCCAGACACGTGAGCGAGGGCCGCCTTCACGCCGGACAGGACATCCTGCGTGGTCGGAACCTTGATCGAGGCAACGATGGCGTCTCCATCGATCAGAACGGCATCCGTATTGGTGCCGCCAACGTCAATACCGATGCGTTTCATGGGAATACCGATCTGAAATCAATGTCATAACCGAAGGCACGCGGGCCAACGGCAGCAATGCCGGCAAGCGTCGTCAAGAGTTCCGGCGCCGGCAGGGCGATAACCGTGACACGCTGGCCATAGCGCACCGATTCCGTGCCGATGGCGCTGCCCGAAACGGTGTCGAGAAGGCAGATCAAATCCGGCGTCATGGCGACCGGCTGGCCGTCGCGGAAGGCGACCGCCCACTCATTCTGGAACGCAAGTTCCATGCGTGAGCCGCGATCGGCGTCGATGCCTTCAATGGTCGTACTGCCGCGCAGAAAACCACCGGTGGTCTCGCGGGCGACATCCACCACCTTGCCGCGGAACAGCTGTTTGCCACCCTCATGGTTGAGAACCGCCTGAACCGGGTCATCATGGCGTGCACGCGCCTCCATCACCGCGCGCCCGAGTTCGGTCGCCTTTGTGACGGTGTAATGAATGCCCCATTCCTTCACTTCCTTGCCGGTGCGCGGCGCCTTGCAGGTGGCGGCGGTAGAGCCGACTTCGGTGCAGACCTTGCGCGAGATGCGCTCCATCCATTTCCACGATGCAGCGCGCGTCACGATCACCTCATTGTCGCGTACATCGACGAGCGACAATGGAAACATCGGCAGATTGCCGATGGCGAATGAGGTCATCTGCGCTTCGGGATAAGCACGTCCCATGGCATCGGCATTGACGACGGGACGGTCGAGCATGGCGGCGGCGAGGAAGGACGATAACGCATTCGAACCGCCGATTTCCACGCTCATGATCGCCCGGAAAGGCTTGCCGAGATAATCCTCCATGACCTCAACCGCGCGGGCAAGATGAACGGGGTCTCCCAGCCGTTCCTGACCAACAAGCGGTGCACCCATCTTGGAGACGACCGCAACCATGTCGTCATCAGCAAGCGCCATGGGGTCCATGACCTTCACCCGTCTGCCTTCGGCATAAAGACGGCGCAGATTGAGCGTCGAGATATAGGGATTGCCTCCACCGCCCGTTCCCAGAATCCAGGCGCCGGTGGCAAGAGGTTCGATATCGTCTTCGGAAAATTCCTGGATCATGCGTCATCCTCGGGCATGCCGCAGCCTTTCCGGCGCAAGCGATGCTCCTTCCCTTTATCGTTCCAAGTCTCATCGGCCCCGCCCTGCGGCAGGACCGCTTTTCATGGGACGGAGATCACTCCGCCTTGCAGTCCCAATGGAAGTTGGAGAAGTTCAGGTCCCAGCTCTGCATGGGAATGAACTCGTAACCCTGAAGGCACTTGTTCGCCGCATAACGGCGGTTCGGCGCAACCGCCCAGACATCCGGTTGAAGATCGGCGATCTTGGTCTGCAGTTCCTTGTAGGTTGCGTTCTGTTCGCTGGTATCGGTCGTGGCACGGACCTTGTCGATCAGCCCGTCGATTTCCGCGTTCTGCAGCCATTCCATCGACATCCATGTGCCTGATGCCTTGGAGTGATACTGGTTGTAGAACATCGCATCCGGAGACGGATAGGTCGGCGAGATATTCACCTGCGTCGACGCAGGCGTCGTTTCAGGCTTGGAGGAAAGCTCGACGATACGGTTCCACGGCTCTGGCTTGATATCGAGCGTAATACCGATTTGCTCGAGGCTGGATTGCAAAAGCAGCGCCACTTCCGCCTCGAAGGCCAGCGAAGCGACATAGCTGTTGACCAGCGTGATTTTCTGGCCGGCATATTTCGACTTCGCCAGTTCTTCCTTCGCCTTTTCCAGATCGTAGACGCCGGGCTGAATATCGCCGTTATGCGCGTCCTTGAAAGCGTCGGATAGCGGCCCCTGCATGTCGAAACCGGGATAGATCACTTCCTGGATCGTCTTGTAATCCGTCGCATAGGCAATGGCGCGACGAACGTGAACGTCGTCGGTCGGGTAAACCTTGGTGTTGAGCTTGATGACGAAACCGCCGGCGGTGCGGGTCTGGATGAGCTTGTAACCCTTCATCCGGCCGATGGATTCATAAGTGTCGTTGCCAAGGCCGTGCGAGGAAAGGCCAAGTTCGCCCTTTTCAGCCAGCGCCTTGACGGTAGCGTCGTCGCTCGTCTGGACGAAGCGTACTTCGTCGATCGGCTTGCCCTTGGTCCAGCCAAGGAAATAGTCCGCATTGCGGACAATGACCATATCGGCAGAACGGTTGTAGCTGACGAGCTTGTATGGGCCGGAACCGGCGGAATGTTCGCCCACATAGGCCTCGCCCCACTTGTCTTCGGGCTTGGCATTGGCTTCGATCAACGTCTTGTTCAACGCCATCATCAGCGGCGTGGAGGCCATGAAGGGCGAAAACTGACGCTCGATCTTCATGACGAGCGTCGCATCATCAGGCGCGCTGACGTTTTCGGGCTTCAGTACGCCGACGATGAGGTTCGACGGCCCCTTGTTGATGCCGAGCAGGCGCTGCACCGACCAGACGAGATCGGCAGCCTTCACCGCCGTGCCATCCTGGAACTTCGCATCGTCGCGCAGATGGAAGGTATAGGTCAGGCCGTCTTCAGAAATATCCCAGGACTTTGCCAGATGCGGCACGATTTCGCCCTTGGCGTTCACCGTGGTCAGGCCGTCATACATGTTCACAATAGCCATGTAGCCGGTATAGTCAGTCACTTTCGCCGGGTCGAGCGAGCTGAATATCTGCATCGTGTTGACCGCGACCGAAACCTTGTCATCCGCAAAAGCAGCGGAAGAAACAAGCGGCAACGCGATTGCCGTGCCGAGCGCAAGCACGGCAAGGCGGGAAGGAAGTCCTGGCATTTTCATTGTCGTTCTCCTCTTTATTGCGGGTCATTTGCCCCGCTTATGGTTAGGCAGCCTTGCCGACCGGGACGGGCAGCGGTGAGAAAGGAATGTCCGGGTAACCGAAAGCCGCCGGTCCAACGACTTCGAGCGCGCGGGCGCTGCGCAGCAGATCGTGGCAGGGGATCGCGACCACGGCCACGCGCTGGCCGTAACGCAGGACTTCGGTGGTGATCGGGTAACCGGTATCGACATCGAGCAAGACGATCAGATCAGGAACGGTCACTTCCACCTTGCCGTCACGGCGGAACAGCAGGAATTCGTTCTGGATCGCCACGCTCGCCGTCTGGCCCGAGCAATCGTCGAAGCCGGAAAGCTCGACATCGCCCACGGCAAAACCGCCGCGCAGATGGCGTTTCAGATCGGTGATCTTGCCGTTGAAGATGCGCCGTCCGCCTTCAAGCGCGCAGACAGCCGCAATCGGGTCTTCCTGCTGCTTGCGGGCACGGATCACCGCCTCGCCGAGCGCGATCGCCTTGGTGTAGGTTTTCGGAATACCATACTGGTGCACGTAGTGGGCCTGCATCGGCGCGGTCGCCAGCATTGCGCCGCCGCCCTGAGAAACGACGCAGGCACGGGCCATGCGCTCGTGCCAGACTTCGGAAACGGCGTGGCTGAAGATCACGGCATTGCCGTGCAGGTCGCACATCACCGATGGCGTCGAACTGTGGCCGTAGATGGAGAAGGTCGTCATCTGCATCTCTGGGAAAGCCCGGCCCATGCCGTCGCAATCGAGGATCGGCAGGCCACCAAGCGCCGCCGTCACCAGCGGGTTCATGGAGTTCGAGCCGCCGATTTCCTCGCAGACGATGGCGTCTACCGGCGTGCGGATCAGCTCTTCCATGGCGCGCAGGCAACGCAGACCCTCACGACCCTCGCGAATGCGCTCCACACCGACAACGGGGGCGCCAATGCCGCCGATGGACATGCAAAGCGCGTCCGGCTCGATGGCGTCTGTCGCAAGGATCTTCATCTCGTAACCGGCCTTCATGGCCTCGAGTGCAAGCAGCTTGCCCAGATAGGGATTGCCGCCGCCGCCGGTGCCGAGAATGCCCGCACCGATTTCCAGCGCGTCGAGATCTTCCCTCGTCAGCGTACGCAATGCCGCTTCGTCATATTTCAGCTTGCGCGTCTCAGCCATGGTTGGCTCCCATTTCTCCAACGACTTTCACATGAATGCGGGTGGCATTGCCGGGCAGATAGGCAAGCGGCATATCCTCGCGCTCGATGACTTCCAGCGTTTCGGCCACTGCACCAGCCGCAATCGCCTTTTCGCGTGCCTCGGCCTCCGCCTCCGCAAGCGCGCTTTCACGCGTGCGCCCCTCGATCAGCGAGAAGACGCGGTCCGTCTCGCCGCTGATCTGCGCGATCGCTGCACCCACGGCATTCGCCACCGCGAAATTCTCGGGGCGGATGACGTCCAGATCGCCGATACGGTCAGGCATGAGAATGGAGCCGCCACCAACGGCTATCACCGGCACCGGTGATGACGAGATGCGGCTGCGCTCCACACAGGACTCGAGCATGTCGTTGATCTTTTTGACTGCGGCATCCACCAGCCGCTTGTCCAGAGTGGAAACCAGAGCCTTCTCGCCCACGTCTGCCTTGCCGGAGGCGACAGCGATATCGGTTGCAGTCAGGGTCGTGCCGCCGAAGCAGAGCGCCTCACGGCGGACGCGGTAACCGACTGATTTCGGGCCAACGGTGAGGCCATGTTCGCCATTGACCACCAGCGAGCCGCCACCGAGACCGATCGAGAACACATCCGGCATGCGGAAATTGGTGCGCACGCCACCAATATCCACCGTCGTGGACGCCTGGCGCGGAAAGCCGTGCGACAGCGAGCCGACATCGGAGGTGGTGCCGCCGACATCCACGACCACGGCATCCTTGAGGCCGGTGAGGAAAGCAGCGCCGCGCATGGAATTCGTCGGGCCGGAGGCGAAGGTGAGCACAGGGAAGCCGCGCACCACATCCGCCGCCATCAGCGTGCCGTCGTTCTGGGTGATGTAGAACGGGCAGGTTATGCCCGCTGCCTTCAGCGCCTCGCCGAAAGCGGCAACGGTGCGGTCCGCAAGCGAAAGAAGGCTGGCATTCATGATCGCAGCACTTTCGCGGGCGAGCAGACCATGCCGTCCGATATCCTTGGACATAACCACCGGCAGGCCGGGGCAGCGCTCCTGCAGGATATCCTTCGCCCGCACTTCCATCGCATCATTGATGCCGCTGAAAACGCAGGTGACGGCCGCGGCCTTCAGGCCCTTTGCGCGGATATCGGCGGCGATGCGGACAATCTCGTCCTCATCGAGGGCTGAGATTTCGCGACCGTCGAATTCATACCCGCCGCGGACCTGATAACCGTGGTTACCAACGATTTCCCGGAGGTCATCCGGCCAGTCGACCATCGGCGGCAGGCCGGCGCCGGACGGCAGGCCGATCCGGATGGCGGCGACCTCGTCCATATGCCGCCGCTCGATCACCGCATTGGTGAAATGCGTGGTGCCGATCATCACGGCACCGATGTGTGCCCTGTCGATGCCCGACGCCTCGATCACCTTTTCAAGGGCTTCGATGACACCGGACGTCACATCTTCGGTGGTGGAGGCTTTCACCCCCGCCAGAACAGTCTTTTCCTGTAACACAACGGCATCGGTATTTGTGCCGCCGACGTCAATTCCAACGCGATACACGTCAGGCTCCTCTTTTATCAATCGGTCGTTTTTACGAGGAAGCGCATACGCTCTTCCTCTGTCACGGTGGGTTTCAGGCGCTCTTCCTCGTCGGTAACGACGGGGATCGCCGCGATAAGGGCGCGGGTGTAGGGATGCTTCGGCTCGGCGAAAACCGCAGACGTCACCCCTTCCTCGACGATGTCGCCACGCAGCATGATGGCGATGCGCGAACAGAAATTGCGCATCAGCGACAGGTCGTGCGAGATCATCAGATAGGTCAGGCCAAGCTCTTCCCGCAGCTGCAGCAGAAGGTCGATAACGGTCTTCTGCACGGAGACATCAAGCGCCGCCGTCGGCTCGTCGAGGATGAGGATCTTCGGTTCAGCCGCGAGTGCACGGGCAATGGCGACACGCTGCTTCTGTCCGCCGGAAAGTTCATGCGGATATTTACCGAGATAGGATTGCGGCAATCGCACCAGCCCCATCAGTTCCTGCATCCGGCGTTCGCGCGCCTCACCGTCCATACCGATGGATTTCAACGGTAGGGTAAGCGTCTGCCTGACCGTACGCTTCGGATTTAGGGAAGTGCCCGGATTTTGATAGACGATCTGCGTCAGCCGCTTGCCACGGCCGGGAGACGGGGCGTCGATGACAAGATTGCCGGAGGTCGGGCGAGAAAGTCCCATGATCATCCGGGCGACCGAGGTTTTTCCAGAACCGGACTCGCCCGCAAGACCGAAAATTTCGCCGTCCTTCAGCGTCAGGTTCACATCGCGCACGGCGTGGTAACCGTTGCGTCTGCCGTAAATCTTGTTCAGGCCCTCAATGGTAACGATCGGCGAGCGTGTGCTCTGCGCCAGATCGGCGACACGCGGACCGTAGAGCGGCGGCACCGCATCCAGCAGCGAACGCGTATAGTCCGCAACGGGAGCGTGCAGGATTTGCGTGCAGGGACCGGTCTCGACGATGTCGCCATGGTGCATAACCACGACCCGATCCGCCACCTTACGTACGACACCGAGATTATGGGTGATCATCAGCAGCGCCATATTTTCTTCGGCAACCAGCTGGTTGATGAGATTGAGAATTTCGTCCTGCGTGGTGACGTCGAGCGCCGTGCCGGGCTCATCCGCGATGAGGAGCTTCGGCTGATGCAGCAACGCAAGCCCGATCAACACGCGCTGGCGCATGCCGCCCGAAAGCTCGGACGGATAGGCATTCATGACCCGCTCGGTATCGCCAAGCTGCACGCGGCGCAGAACCGCTGCGATACGGGTGCGGCGCTCTGTCTTGGACGAGTTGATGCCGTTGCGCTTGTCGGCAAAGCGCATGACATCATCGAGATGCGTGCCGATCTTGAAGACCGGATTGAAGGAAGACAGCGGGTCCTGCATGATCAGCGAAAACGCCGTTCCCTTAAGCGCCTCGCGTTCCCTTCGCGGCATGGCGAGCACATCCCGCCCGTCGATGACAATGGCGCCGGAGGCAATAGTGGCATTCTTCGGCAAAGTGCCGATGATCGCCTTGGCGGTGACCGATTTACCCGATCCGGTTTCGCCGATCAGCGCCACCCGCTCGCCGGCTGAGACTGTGAAGGCGACATCGCGCAGCACTTGGCGCGTGCGACCGTAGTTGGTGAAGGTGACGTTGAGGTTTTCGACTTTGAGAAGCGGTTCAGTCATGGCTTTAGCTTTCCACGTCGAACATGTCACGCAGGCCGTCGCCCAGCAGATTGAAACCCAGCGTCACGTAAAGCACGGCCGCGCCGGGGCAGAGGACTTCCCACCAGAAATCCGGCATGAACTGGCGCCCATCGGCAACCATCGAGCCGAGATCGGGAGTTGGCGGCTTGACGCCGAAACCGAGGAAACTCAGCGTCGCACCAAAGAGGATGACGAATGCCGCATCCAGCGTCGTCTTGACTGATATGACCGAGACGCAATTGGGCAGAATTTCGCGAAAGAGAATGTGCAGCGGACCCGCACCTGCAAGACGTGCCGCTTCGATGTAGTCCTCGGATGCGATGGATTTTGACACCGAATAGATCAGCCGCGCATGCCAGGTCCACCATAGAAGCGTGATCGCGATCATGGCGTTCATCAAGGTGGGTTCCAGCAGGTTGGAGACCGCCAGCGCCATGACGAGGGGCGGCATGGCCAGCATCACATTCGTCAGGCCGCTGATGATTTTCTCGGTCCAGCCGCCGAAATAACCGGCGACCAGGCCAAGCACGGTGCCGACCGGGACCGAGATGCCGAGCACGCCGATGACGAGAAGAAGCGAGACCCTAAGCCCGAAGACAGTGCGGGAAAAGATGTCGCGTCCGGCCTTGTCGGTTCCGAACCAGTGCTCCAGATCCGGCGGCATGTGGCGGGCACGGAAATCGACGACCGCGCCGATATGTTTGGGATAGGGTGTAAGCCAGGGCGCAAAGATCGCCAGAACCAGCACCGACAACAGGATCAGCGAACCGATGACCGCTGCCGGATTGCGGCTGAAGCGGTACCACATCATGTAACCGGCGCTTAAGCCCCGATCGGTGGGTTCGAGCATTTTCATATCAGCCATCAGCGAGCCTCCTTGCGGCGCAGGCGCGGGTCGATGATCGAGATCAGGACATCAACGATCAGGTTCGCAACGATGAAGAACAGGCCGGCCACCAGCACCACGGCAGTCACGGCATTGAGGTCTTTCTGAAGGATGGCGTTCAGCCCGTAGGACGCGAATCCGCCCCAGGCGAAGACCATTTCGATCACGAAGGCATTGCCGATCAGCGAGGCGAATTCGAGCCCCATGATCGTCAGCGGCGCGATGGAGGAAAGCTTCAGCAGATAACGGAAGATGATGACCCGCTCCGGCACGCCGAAGCTTTGCAGGGTGAGCACGTGATCCTTGCGCTGGTTCTCGATCATCGAGGAACGCGTGATGCGGGTGATCTGGCCGATACCGGCCATGGAGAGCGCGAAGGCCGGCAGCGCAAGGTGCTTCAGCGCATCCAGCACCACATCGAACCGTCCGGCAAGCGTACCGTCGATCAGTATGAAGCCCGTCGGGCCACCCTGCCAGCCAAGTGAGTGATCGATCCTACCGATGATCGGCCACCCGGAGAGAAAGCGAGCGGCCAGCAGTTGCAGCGTGATGGCAAACAGAAAGCTCGGGATCGTCACGCCGGTGAGCGAGAGGATACGGCCGATATGGTCGAGCGGACGGTCGCGGTAATGCGCCGTGATGACGCCGAGCGGGATGGCGACGGCAAACATGAAGATGACTGAGACCAGAACCAGTTCGACGGTCGCAGGAACGGTCTGGGCCAGATCGGTGGTGACGGGGCGCTGGGAAACCAGCGAGAAGCCCAGGTCACCGTGCAGGGCGTTGCCGATATAGTCGAGGTATTGGGCGGCGAGCGGCTTATCGAGACCCATCTCGCCGCGCAGCGCATCAACTTGTTCCTGTGTTGCCGCAGGGCCGAGCGCCATGCGGGCGGGATCACCCGGCACCACACGGGCTAGAGCAAAAATCATGATGGACAGGGCGATCATGACCAGTACGAAAGCGCCGAGCCTGTTCAAAATCGCGACCAGCGGATGTTGCTGCATCGGTGGACCGTTCCTTGTGCATCAGTTTCCTGAGCACAAGTTTTCACCACATGTCCTTTTGAACAATCTCAGAAAGGTATAGTTTTTTGATAAATGAGTATAGGTTTTTGAATTCAGATCTCCTATCCCTGTCTGAATGACGCTTCTGCCGCGCACCACACTCTGCCGCCGTATCGCCAGCGAAACCGCAGGCGTGATCTTTCTGCGCGCGCCGGCGGGCGCCGGGAAAAGCGTTCTTATGGACTTGCTGGCACAAGAGCTGGGGACCGAGGTATGCCGGACGCACCAGCCCAGAAGTGATGAGGCGGCGAAAGGCTGGCTGCTATGGGATGTGCCGGTCTTCGCACGCGCGGTCCGCATGCCCGCCCCTATTCTGGAAACCGTGCGTTTCGTGGTCATCGCCTGCCGTCCGGATCAACGTATCAGCGGGCTGGCGCGGCAAATATTGCATCGTGGTTCGCTGACGATCGGAGCAAATGAACTGGCCTTTGGCCAAGATGAGACCGCGGGCCTTCCAACAGAACAGAAGCGTCTGGCGCTCGATGATTATGCGGGGTGGCCGGCCTTTCTGTCTCTCGCTCGCCTCGCCGACGAAAAACTATGCGTCGACTATCTGCGGGAAAATTATCTGCCGCATCTGTCACCGGCCCAGACGGTCGCGCTTTCGCTCTGGCTGGAAAATCCCTCGGCAGAACCCGACGCTGAATGGGCAGAACTTCTGCCGCCCTTCCTGATCGCAAACCCGGAAAAACACGACACACTGATAAGGCTTCTGACCGTGGCAGCGGGAGAACGTCTCGCCACATTACAGGCTGGCAGGGCAGTGGTAGAGGTCGCTTCCGCATTCGAGAAGGAAGGGCGGGCGCTTGCGGCAATGGCCATGTTGCTTGACCGCGGTTATGAGACCCACGCCGCGCAAATCCTAGAACGCGCCCATGGGCGCGAACTGATCTACCGAAGCAGCGTCGACAGGTTTCGCGAGATCATCATGCGGTTTTCGCAGGACATGATCGCGGCGAATGAAACAGTCCTCTTCGCCGTCACCCGCGCATTGCTGAAACAGGGCGAATTGCAACGCGTGCGCCATCTGCTTGGCAAGAGCCTGGGTTCGGATTATCTCGATCCACTCAAGGTGCTTGCCCGCGGTTCGCGTTTTTCCTTTGCCGCCCGCACCTTCCGGCTGAACCTGATGATTGCCGAGGACCTGACCCCCAATGACGCTGTGATAACGCGCCTCGGGGAATTCATGGCCGATTACCCCATGGACGATCACGGCAAATGGGCCGCCTATTACAATGCGCTGCTGGAATTCGAAATCCGCCGCCGTAATTTTCGCGAGGCCGAGGCCGCTGCCGCCCGCGCGCTTATCTATCTGCGCAAGATGGGCGGGCAGCCGCTGCTCGAATTCTTCATCCATCTGCACCAGATCGTCCTGCGACTGATGAGCGGTGATGTGCTCTTGGCCCGTCGCGCGGCACAGGATGCGCGCACGAGGTTGGAACAGGTGCCACACGACGCCGCGCAGGAGTTCCGAATGCTGCGGCTGGCGGAAGCCTGCCTTGCCTATGAGGCGGGAAAACCGCGCGACCTGTTGCACTTCGTCGAGCATGAATTCGACCACTTCGCCGCCGCCGAGATATGGCCGAGCCTGATGCAGTTTGCCCTGCATTATGCCTCGCAGGTGCTGATCGATCATTTTCCGATGACCGTTCGTCCGGGCTTTCTCGACGGCCTGTGGATTCACCTTTCGGAAGGGCTGCAATTCCATGCGATGATGGAGATTAGAACGGCCATCGCTTACCAGAACGCCAACCGCTGGGCGGATGCGGCAGCGACGCTATCGGCAATTCGCATGCCGATGGGTCGCAACTGGGTGGAGAGCGCGAATGAGGACCTTGCCCGGCTCACGCGGCGCGACGAAATCGCCTATGTGATGGCCTGGCTCCGCGACGCAGTACATCTTTTCACGCCGCGCGCCTATCTCGCCCGGCAGATGGATGCAATGATCGCCAACCCCAAGGTCACCAACCGCGAAAAGGTCGCGCTCAGAATATGGCAGAGCTATGCCGCACACCAGCGTCGTGACAGTGCCGGCGCCCGCGCCCATATCCTCAACGCACTTGAATCGGCGACGCGCCTTGGCTGCAACGGCGTCCTGTCGGAGGAGCGCATATTCCTGTCGCCGCTTCTGAACAATCGCCGTATCCGCGGTTTCATCGAAACCTCTTCCGATGTCCGGAGCGCGCTGTCGATTTTCGCCGCCTCGGTCAACTCGCCGCAGGCACGCGCCCTGCATGGCGGGCTTTCACAGCGGGAAGCACAGATGCTGCAATTGCTGGCCAGCGGCATGTCTAACAAGAAGATCGCGCAGACCCTCAACATCTCGGAAGTGACGGTAAAATTCCATCTCGGAAACCTGTTCCGCAAGCTGGATTGCAAACGCCGCGCGGAAGCGATCCGCGCAGCGAAAGCGCTGGGCTGGCTTTGATCTCAAGTCGTGACTGCCGATCGGAAAAGCCCGCTCCCTGTCGCAAACCTATTCCTCCCGGAAGGCGCGGTTGATCTGGTCTGTCAGCGGCTTGGCGATATAGGACAGCGCTGTGCGCTCGCTGGTCTGGATGAACGCCTCGGCAGGCATGCCCGGCATCAGCGGCGCAGTGTTCAGCTTTTCCCGCTCGGCAACCGGTATGGAAATCCGCGCCAGATAATAGGAGAGGCCGGTCCTCTGGTCGGTGGTGATATCGGCGGCGATGCGACTGACATGGCCTTCCAGTTCCGGCGTGACGCGCTGGTTGAACGCGGTCATCCGCAGCATCGCTTTTTGCCCTACCTGCAACTGGTCTATATCCTTCGGCACGATCTGCACCTCGAGTGCCAGTTCGTCCCCATCAGGCACGATGAGCATGATCGGGTCGGCCGGCGTCACCACGCCGCCCACGGTATGCACCGCCATTTCATGCACCATGCCGGATTGCGGCGCGATGATATCGATGCGCTTCAGCTCGTCCTCCGCAGCGACCTTCCGCTCGACATATTCACCCGTCTGCGCCTGTATCTCGCGCAGTTCCCGGCCCACTTCGGTGCGCAGTTCCTGATCGATCTGCAGGATCTGCAGTTTCGTTTCGGTGATCCTGCCCGCCGTCTGCGCCTGATAGGCGATTTTTTCGCCACGCTCACCGCCAAATGTCGCGGCCTGGGTCTGCAGGCTGTTCAGCCGCTGCACGGACACGATGCCCTGCTCCCGTAAGGACTTCTGCGAGGTTATCTCAGCCTGCAAAACCGCAAGTCCGTTGTCGTAGGCGACTTCCTGTGCCCTCAATCCTTCGATTTCATGTTCGAACTGGGTGATACGCTCCACAAGCTGCGCCTTGCGCCCCTCACGATAGGATTTGCGGAATTCGAACAGCCTGGTTTCGCTGCGCATGGCGGAAGCGACATCGGGATCGTCCTTGCGCGCCACCAGAGCATGTGGAAAAACGAGTTCCGGCAGATCGTCCCGTTCGGCCTCCAGCCTTGCCATGCGCGCGCTCAGCTCATCCAGCCGCTTGGTCACTATGGCGAGATTAGCGCGGGTCTGGGTGGCGTCGAGACGCATGACGACGTCGCCGGCCTTTACCCTGCCACCTTCGCTCACCAGAATTTCACCGACGACGCCACCTTTGGGGTGCTGTACCTTCTTGGTATAGGAATCGACCACAAGATGACCGGACGCGACGACCGCGCCAGCAAGATTTGTCGTCGCTGCCCATCCGCCGACGCCGGCCAGCAGTGCTACACTTGCGGCTAGACCGGCAAGAAGATGTTTGCGGATGGAGCGGGACACCTGCGTGCGCTGATCAATTTTTGACATCCGTATCTCCTTCCTGCCTGTTCTCTTCGCCACTCTCTTGCAGCGCCACCGTCTTAGGTTGGGTATTCGCGACGACACGCAACGGTGAAACCGTGTGCGCGGATGCGGTGAAACCTTTCGCCGCTTGAGCATTCGGAGTGCGCAGCACTTTCGAGAGAACCTCGTCGCGCGGACCGAAGGCCTTCATCCGCCCCTCCTCCATCATCAGAATGAAATCGACGGCACCGATCGCGCTCGGCCGATGCGCGACGACGATGGCGATACCGTTGCGCGCCTTGACCGACGCGATCGCCCTGACGACGGCGGCCTCGCCCTCTGCATCGAGATTGGCATTCGGCTCGTCCAGCACGACGATGAAGGGATCGCCATAAAGCGCACGCGCGAGACCGATACGCTGGCGTTGTCCTGCCGAAAGCGCCGAACCGGCCTCACCTATATCGCTGTCATAACCCTTTTCGAAGCGCAGGATCAGTTCGTGCGCACCGGCGGCTTTCGCAGCGGCAATGATTGCGTCGGGATCGGGATTGTCCTCGAAACGGGAAATGTTTTCGCCGATCGTGCCGTCGAAAAGCTCCACGCCCTGCGGCAAATAACCGATATGGCGGCCGAGGGCTTCGCGATCCCATTGATCGAAGCTCGCACCATCAAGCCGCACCTTACCGGCGGCGGGCATCCAGGCTCCGGTGAGAATGCGCGAAAGGGTGGATTTTCCCGAGCCGGACGGGCCGATGACACCGAGCGCATTCCCGGCGGTCATGACGAAACCAAGGCCCGCGACGGTCGGTTTTCTCTCTCCCGGCGGAATGATGGTGACGTTTTCGACTTTCAATTCTCTCTCAGGCTTCGGCAGTGCTATTGCGGTCGCCGTTACCGGCATCTGCGCAAAAAGCTCCCTTAGCCGCGCCCAGCTCTGGCGGGCGGCAACGAAGGACTTCCAGTTGGATATGGCAAGATCGACGGGCGCCAAAGCCCGACCCATCATGATCGAACTGGCGATCATCACGCCGCCTGAGGCCTCCTGCTGAATGACTAGCCATGCGCCGACCGCCAAAATGGCCGATTGCAGCACGATCCGCAGGGATTTTGCGATATTGCCGAGGCCGCCGGCCACGTCGCCCGCCTTGCGGTTGGCGGCGAGATAAGCCTCGTTGGAGATTTGCCAGCGTTTGCCAAGTCGGCCGCCGAGCCCCATGGCCTGCACGACTTCGGCGTTGCGGCGCGAGGCTTCCAGCTGCCGGTTGCGCGCCATGTTTTCGACCATGGTGTCGCGGATCGGCTTCTGAGAGAACATATTGGTCAAGATGGTCAGGGATATAAGCAGAACGGCACCGGCAAGAGCCGTCACGCCGATCCAGAAATGGAACAGAAAACATATGCCAAGGTAGAGCGGCATCCAAGGCAGATCGAAAAAGGCGGTGGGCCCCGTGCCGGACAGAAAACCGCGCACGTTGTCGAGATCGCGCAGCGGCTGCAGGCCGTCCCCCGGCATACGGTTGACGAGCGGCAGGCGCACCACCGCATCATGCACCTTGCCGGAATAGCGCATGTCGAAGTCCTCGCCGATACGGATCAGGACCCGGGCGCGGATGATGTCGAGCAGGCACTGGAAGCCATAGAGGCCGAGCGCAAGAATGGCGATCCCGACCAGTGTCGGCAGACTGCCGCTGGCCAGCACCCGGTCGTAAACCTGAAGCATGAACAGGGGCGACGTCAGCGCCAGGATGTTGACCACACCGCTGACGAGCGCCACACCGAAAAACGTGCTTTTAAGGGGCGAAACAACCGCCGCAGTGAGGGACTGCGGCGGTGTCTGCTGGTGGTTTTGAAAGCCCACAGCCTGATTTTCCTTTAAGCGGCAAGCGCCGATGCGCTGGCGAAAATGAAGTCCGATGCGTCGAGTACGCTGGAATCTACACCAACGAGAGTGATGCTGTCGCCGCCAAAGATGTTTTCAATAACTGCGTCTCCGTTTGCATTGCTGCCCACAATGACGTCATCGATGCTTCCGGCGCCCCAAGCGGAAATATCCAGTTTGTCGGTACCGTCCTGATAACCGTATGTTCCGGTCGGGCCAGCCTGTACAACATCACTGCCGCCAGAGAAAACGAACGTATCATTACCAGCAAAACCCGTAAGGGTGTTGGAGGAAGCAGTGTCTTCGATCACAGTGCCGGTAGCCGCGAAGTAGTCATAGAAGCCAGCCAGCGAGCCAAAACGGGCAAGCTGGTAAACGGCGAGATCGAGAAGATCGCGCGCGCCTGCGAGCGAGTAGGAGCCGTCGGGATCGATCAGCAGTTCCTGCTGGCTGACGGCGATGCCGCTGGTGGACTGGCTGTAGCCGGTGCCGAGAACGATGCTGTCGACCGAACCTGTTAGGTTGCCCTGGGAGTATTGCAGGGCACCGCTCATGACAATGCCCTTGCCACCGTTGCTGCCATCGCCCCACGCCTCATAGGTCGTGTTCGGATCGATAGTGGTGGTGGCGAGAGAGCTGGTCTGAGCGTCGTAGAACGCACCATAGGTCGAACCGAAACCGCTCGTCCAGCCGTTGAGGTAACCGATCAAGTCGGAGGAAGACTGCGTCAGTTGAATTGTGGTAGCCATAGGTGTACTCCTTTGCTGGCCAATAGGGATACCTTTGTCATGTGACGAAGGCGTTTCATCTCCGGGATGGGCTGCAACCCCAGCCCGGAGAATTTCTTCCGCGCATCAAAACTTCACGTTCATCGTCGCGACAAAAGTGCGGCCCGGTGCGGTATAGGCACTGGCTGCCGGGATATATTTGCGGTCGGTCAGGTTGTTGACCGCGAAACGAAGCGTCGCCTTTTCGTTGAAGGCATAGGAGCCGTATAGGTCCACCGTCGTGTAGGGATCGGTTACCTCCCGCAGATTACCCTCCGTATCGAGCGTCCGCGATTGTGTCGGCGTGACATGGTTGAGCCGCGCACCCAGAGAGAATTTTTCCTCGAAGAAACGCGTGCCGCCATCGAACGTAAGCTTCACCTTGGGCGCAACATCGCCTGGCCATGCGACGATCTCGCCGCTTGTCGTGGTGGTGCCGTTGGAAAAAACCTGCGTTTTGTCCGGCCAGTCGGTCTTCAGCAGCGTCGCTGAGCCACCAAGCCAGAAGCTTCGCGCATCGTAATTGCCCTCGAATTCAATGCCGCGCATATAGGTCGTGCCGTCGAGATTGACGAAGCTGGTATAGGTCCGATCCGCCACCTGATCCGTGACGAGATAACCGAGAGCGATATAATCCTTAACCTCACGGCGAAAGGCGGCCATTTTGATGCGGACGGAATCGTTGTCCAGCAGCACGCCGTCAAAGCTCATATTCGCGCCGATTTCGTAGGTCGTCGCTTTTTCCGCGCGCAGGAACTGGTTCGGGGCGTATTCGTAGCCGGCCGAATCTCCAGGGCGTGCGCCGGCAAAAAAAGCCTCAAGAATTGTCGGCGGTCGCAGGCTCTGGGAATAGCTCGCATAAGGCCGGAACCAGTCAACGGGTTTCAGTTCTATCGTAGCGGACGGCAGCCAGGCACTGTAGGTACGGTCTATTTCCACGTCGTAAGAGGGATACTCCGTCGAATAAGTCGTATCAAAATACGTAGTTCCAGCATCCCGCCATTGGCCGTTGATGATTTCACCCCTGGTTGCAGGCCAGACGTTGTTCAGAGTGTTGCAGGAACCTGTCCTCTGTGTCGCAGTGAAAGTGCGACCACCAAATACACCCGTAGTGCAGATCGCGTAGACACGATCGTAAGTCGGCCGCGAGTATTGCGATACATAGGTGAGATAATTGTCTATCGCGCCTACAACACGGTTTGAACCCGTCGCAACCGTTACCTGATTGTAGTAAGTCGCCGATCCCTTCAGACGTGACCAGTCATAACGCACGCCGCCACTCAGCTTGATCCAATCGGCGGGCTCTAATTCGCCATTTACAAACAGACTGGCAACATCACGCCGTCCGGCAGGACTGAAAGCCGTGTAGCTACTCGCGAAAGAGGGATTCTCGCTAATTGCGGAACTGGTGGCAATCGACGATGCAATATCCCGAAATGCTTCCCCACCATAATTCAAACTTAACGCACCCGCTTTTGTATCGAAGCGACTGGTGTTTTCGACACTGACGCCGAAACTGCGTAAGCCCATGTCAAGATCCGTCTCAGCGGCATACCCAATACGCTCTGCACGCAGTTCGTGCGTCATATTGTCGTTCAGCCACAACGAAGATTTGAAATCGATGAGTTCGCTTTCGGGGTCCCAGTCCAGCTTCGCGACGACGCTGTCGTTGCGTACACTTTCCCTGTCGACCACGGTGGACGCACCCTGAACAAAATCATTCTGCTGATGCATCCATGACAACGAAGTCTGCACATCCCCGAAGTCACCTTCGCCCTTGAAAAAGGTCGACCAACCGTCCCTGCCGAGTAGGTCCTTCATCGTCAAAGCGGTGCTTCGGGCCTCGCCTCTTGTTCCGATCTTGTATTCATCCATGATCGTGCGGCTGTAACCGGCAACAAAGGAGAGAGGGCCATTCGGCTCACGAACTGCGGCCAGAACCGAACCCTGAAAATCGTAACCATTTGTGCCACGGGAGACATTCACCTCCGCCCCCTTGTTCGCACCCTCGGGGATCAGATCGGCGGCGCTGACGGTACGGAACTCAACCTTCCCGCCAAGCGAACCCGCGTTACCCGACCTTGCATTGGTTATTTTCTCGATCTCGACAGCACGGATAAAGGCAACATCGACGTAACCCTGCCCGGCGCTCGCGGTGTAACTCGTGGCCCCGCCGAAAGCTGCGCCACGCTGCGCATTCTGCCGCGCACCATCGATGGAGACGACCACGCGGCCGCTTTCCTGCAAGCCACGTATATTGGGCGAAACGGTCGGGAAGCTGCCGTTGCCCTCACCGGCATAGACGCCGGAAACGCGGTTGAAGACATCGCGCGTGTTGCGCACGCCGGCGGACTGGATCGCCTCGCGACTGACGACGCTGACACTGGCGGGTGTTTCATAAACCCAGTCGGGCGTTCCCTGATAACCGGTGCCGGCAATGGAATTGCGTCCGGTTTTTCCCGTCACGGTAATTTCTTCCAGAACGGTGGTGCCTTCCGCCCCGGAAAGATCGGCAGCAGCCTGCCCCGAGCCTATGACGACGGTTCTGCCATTTCCGGCAAACCGGAAATTCACGCCCGTGCCTGCCAGAAGCCGTGACAGCGCATCCCGCACCGTAAAACTGCCGGTAACGGCATTGGTGCGCACATTGCCGGCGGACGGTGTGGCAAGCGTAACCTGCAGACCGGATTGCCGCCCGAAAACGCCGACAACGGAGGACAGCGGCTGGGCGGGAATATTAAAAGGCCGCGTTGCACCCTGCTCGCCACCGGAGCGCTGACCATTGGCGGCATTCGGTCCGCTCTGCGCAAAAGCCGGTACCGACATAGAAACGACCACCGCCGTTGTCGCCAAAAGCACCGTCATACGTGCCGGCTTTGCCGAGTTTTTCCCTGAACCGTTCTTACGTATCTGGAGGCGCATACTGCTTTTGTCTTCCTGTCTTCGCTCCGGCTATATCTTGACCGGATTACTCAACAAAAAGACGATTGCCTCGGTGGTTTTTTTCAGGGTTTCGGAGAATTTTTTATAAACGACTGAAAATAAATACGATTTTTTGTTTTATTGCGCTTCAGAACCGGGTGATGATGCGGGCAGTATTGGCAATTGCATGAACCTTGCCCTTATAGGGTTCCACCAATGCTTCCAGCGCACGGTCCGGATCGCGAAGATTGTAGAAGCCAGTCACACGCTGCTCTGCAAGCGTCTTGTCCGCCATCGTCAGCCATGCGGGATGATACCGCTGGATTTGCTCGACAACAGAACCGATCGTCGCATCCACAACGTAAAGCTCGCCGTTGCGCCAGCCACCAATATCCTCGACGGGAACGGTCTCTTTCCGGATTGCACCGGAGGCGTCGACAACCAACATCTCACCCGGAACGAGCCGCGTTGGTGGCGCGTTGCGGAAGGAAGCTTCCACGGAACCATGCGCAAGAGCGACTTGCGTCACGCCATCCGTCATGTCGACATCGAAAGCCGTGCCAAGCACTTGGACGGTCAGGTTTTTCGCCTCCACGACAAAGGGACGGTCGCTATCCGGCACGACATCAAAAAAAGCTTCGCCCTTCAGCACCTTCACATTACGGCGGCCATTGGCAAAATCAGTGGTAAGCGCACTTGCCGCGGCAAGCTGCACCCTGCTGCCGTCTTCAAGGGTTATGGTGCGGCTCTCTGCGGTACTGGTCTGATATTCGGCCTTTATATGGACGAAAAGCGTGGGAACGAACAGCACCGCAAGACAGAGAGACACTGCTGCCACCGCCATGCCGGCATAATGCCGCAAGGACCAGCGCCGTCGCGATGCCTGTTTACCGGCAACGCCAGGCAGGTGCGGCGCGTCTTCCCAGAGGTTCTTTAAACCCGGCTCAACCAGACCGAGATTGCGCCAAGTCTTGCATGTCCGCTCCCAGGCCAGACGATTTGCCGGCGAAGCAGCCAACCATCGATCAAATTCCGCCTTCAGCCGCGGTTCCGCCGAACCCGTTTGCAGGCGTATCAGCCAGTCGGCAGCCTCTTCCGCCTTCCCGGTCGGCAATGTTATTTTTTTATCGGGATCAATTGTCATTGAGCCGGTCAGTTCCTTTGACTGGGCGGAGGAGATGCCTCGTCTTCCGTGTTGCTTTAAAGACGTTTGAGGGAGAACTTTTTTTTCACAAGATGAAACAATAAAGGCTATTTTACTGCATTTCTTTGGTAATGGCGGCAATACTACTCTTAATCAGACGGTGGGCGCTAGCCACGGATACGCCGAGGTGACGGGCGATCTCTTCCATATTGTAGCCGCCAAATCTATGCATTTCCAATGCCACACGCGCCTGGACCGGCAGAGAGGCCAAAATAATCTGCATCTGTCGGACCTCGTCGCAGAACAGGGCATGCTCTTCTGGTGTGCCGTGACCCTGCGGTATGCCCCAGAACGGGGTATCGTCGGGCCGCTCCCGCAGGTCCTGCCGGTTGCGGCGGCGATTATCGAGGGCGAGGTTGCGGACGATGCGGAAAAGATAGGATTTGAGGTTGGAAGGATTGCCGGAACCTTCGGGAACGAATTTCAGGAATGCCTCCTGAACCACGTCCTCCGCGTCCGCCCGCGACCCTAAAATAAGCGTGGCGTATTTGATCAGGTCAACCCTGTGCGCGACGTAAGCGTTATAACGCTTGTCATCTTCCCGTATGCCCATGTCTCAACCGAGAGAAATTTCAAGGATAAACGAAACTGCAAGCCCCCAAACGACAAAGCAGTTTCCCGTCTAAACCTCTAGCACCCAAACTCTCGACCGAACAGCTATTTCATGACTATTATTATCAAGAATTTGTGCGGTCGCGGGTCCTGCAACAGCCGGAGACTCGCAGACCCGGCGGCAGGCGCGGCCGGGTCCTGTGATAGCGTCAGATAGCGCCGTCGACTATGACCATCGGCCTGCCCTGCGAACAGGGTTCGATGCGCGCATCGATGCGGTAGATATCGCGCAGCATGGCCGGAGTTATCACCGTCTCGGTGCTGCCGCTCACCACCATTTCGCCGCGCG
Organism: Rhizobium sp. AN68; assembly: GCF_030758035.1. Lineage (NCBI taxonomy): Bacteria > Pseudomonadati > Pseudomonadota > Alphaproteobacteria > Hyphomicrobiales > Rhizobiaceae > Rhizobium > Rhizobium sp. AN68. The sequence goes on from NZ_JARWMI010000002.1 coordinate 610,271, forward strand.
CGATCACCATCGTATTCTCGCAATAACGAAGCGCATGATTTAGGTCGTGCAGGGCGATCAGCACGATCATGCCAGTCTTCTGGGCAAGGTCGGTCACAAACCCCAGAACCTCGACCTGCCGGTGGAGGTCGAGAGCAGATGTCGGCTCGTCCATCAACAGTACCTCCGGCTTGCGGGCCAGCGCCTGCGCCAGCGACACAAGCTGCCGCTGACCGCCAGACAATTCGCCGAGCCCCCGGAAGGCGAGATCGTGGATTTTCAGCGCCTTGAGAATGGCGTCGATCTCAAACAGCTCATCGTCGTGAACACGCCAGCCGCCGCCCTGCTTGGCGGACAGAAGCACGGATCTGTAAACCGTCAGCACGGCGTTGGCGCCGGTGTCCTGCGGCATGTAGCAGATGGCCCGGTTGCCGCGTGCCGTATCTGACAACTCGACAAGCCCGGGACCGGAGATCAGGCTGGCGATGCGCTTGAAAAGCGTGGACTTGCCGGCAGCGTTCGGGCCAATGACCGCCGTGACACTGCCGCTTTCCAGCGTATCGATGCCGACCTTGGAGAGAACAGTCGTGCGGCCGTAGGCAGCGCCGACATCCTTCAATGCGAGCGCTACCATGCGCGTCTCCTGTTGCCGAAAATGAGCGCGAAAAAGAACGGTACGCCAACCAGCGCCGTGATGACGCCGATTGGCAGAATTGCGCCGGGAATGAGGATTTTGCTGATAACAGAGGTCGCCGACAGCAGCAGCGCACCGCAGATCACCGAGCCCGGCAGGAAGAAGCGCTGATCTTCGCCCACCACCATGCGGGCTATGTGCGGGCCGACAAGCCCGACGAAACCGATGGTACCAACGAAAGAAACCGGAATCGCGGCCAGAAGGCTGACCGTGAGCATGGTCTGCAGCCGCAGCCGACGCACATTGATGCCCATGCTGGCTGCCTTGTCGTCACCCAGCCGAAGCGCCGTCAGCGCCCATGCGTTTCGCATGAACATCGGCACCGTAACGAGAAGAATACCACCGGTGATATAGACCTTTTCCCACGTGGCCTTGGTCAGGCTGCCCATGGTCCAGAAAACGACGGCGGCGAGCGCCTGTTCGGAAGCCAGATATTCAAGCAGCGACAATGCGGCATTGAAGGTGAACACCAGCGCGATGCCGAGAAGGACGATAGTCTCCACGGTTACGCCGCGCATCGTCGAGGCAAAATGGATGAACAGGGCGGCAATCATCGCCATGATGAAGGCGTTGATCGGCACCATGTACTGGACGGCGCCGGGAAAGATCGCCACGCCGCCAACAAGGGCCAGCGCGGCGCCGAAACTGGCGGCGGCCGAAATGCCGAGCGTAAACGGGCTGGCGAGAGGATTGGACAGGATGGTCTGCATCTGTGCGCCCGCAACCGAAAGCGACGCGCCGACGGTGACCGCCATCAGCGCAATCGGCATGCGGATATCCCATATCACCACCCGAAGCTGGTTTGCAGCAGCAGCCGGATCGGCAATCGTCGCCAGAACTTCTGATATCGTGTAGCGCGCCGGACCAAGTGCCATGTCGGCAGCCATACTGAAACAAAGGGCGATGAAAAGCCCGAAGAGAATAACGATCCTTCGTGCGGCAAGGGCGCGATATTGATCGCGCCCACTCACGCCAACGGCGCTTTCATTCAACGAACTCATTCATTCGAACCTTTTTCGAGGGATGCGAAGTAGCCCGGCTTGTAGGTGACGGGCAGGAATTTCCGGTGAAATTCCTCAAAATTCTTCTCGGGATCGAGATCGGCGAAGAGCTCGGGATGAAACCACTTGGCGAATTGCTGAATCGGAAAGAACTCGTAGGGCGCGCCGTAGAACTGGTGCCAGACGGCATGGACATTGCCTTGTTTGACAGCCTTCAGTTCCGGAAACGGCGTGCGCTTCATCAGGTTTGTCAGTCTTTTCCGGGAAAGAGCCATGTCGGCTCCGCGTCCAACGGGAACGAACTGGTTGATGTCGGATTCAGCTGCCCAGTTTGAGCCGGTGACGATGACATGATCCGGATCGGCAACGACGAGCTGCTCGGGATTGAGATCGCCGAACGTCGTCTTGATGATGCCGTCGGCAATATTATGGCCGCCAGCGAGATCGACCATTGCGCCGAAATTGACCGGGCCGAAGGTGCGGCAGCAATTGTCCTCACCGGAAATGCCGGGCGCGCGCTCGATGAAGACGCCGGGACGCTTCAGGTCCTTGACGCTGGCGAGCCGGTCGGTCACGCGGGCGATTTCTGCACGGCGATAGGCGATGAATTCCTTTGCACGCTCTTGCGCGCCAAACATTTTCCCGAGAATTTCAATCGAGGCTTCGCTGTTCTTTTCGGGATCGATGCGAAAATCGAGATAGACGATCTTGATTCCGGCGGCGGCGGCCTTCTCTTCGAAACCACTTTCCTTGGCGGATTTTTCCGCTTCCAGATTGAGGGTGATCACGTCAGGCGAAAGGGTAATGGCCGTTTCCAGACTGAAATCGCCCTGCGGCACATAACCGAAGCGCGGCAGTTTTTCGATCTGAGGAAAGCGCTCGACATAGGCAGCGTAGCTGTCAGGGTCCTTCTTGAGGAGATCGTCACGCCAGCCGACAATGGTGTCGAAGGTCTGGTCGCCCTTGAGCGCCGCGATGACGTGGATCTGGCGCGCCTCACCGACGATGACACGTTTGACCGGCAGGTCCAGCTCGACCTTGCGTCCGGTGACATCGGTGATTTCTCCGGCATAAGCCGGCAAAGCGAGAAGAGACAAAGCCAGCACCGCAAGATGCCTGAGAGCGTTAAGCCGCATGAGAAGTCCTCTTAGTTCCAAAAGAAAATGATGAAGCCGCATGGCTGCAGCTTCATCCATCGATCGGACGGCGCTCCCCTTCACCGTCCCTGTCTTATTTCGTGTCCTTCAGCGACACAAAGTAACCGGGCTTGTAGTCGAGCGGCAGGAAGCGGGCATGCAGCTCCTTGAAGGTCGCCTCGGGGTCGAGATCCTTAAAGAGGTCCGGGTGCAGCCACTTGGCGATTTCCTGAATGGCCACGAACTGATACGGGTTGTTGTAGAACTGGTGCCAGATGGCGTGGACATTGCCGTTCTTGACCGCCTGTACCCCGGTGAAAGCCGGGCGCTTGGTCAGGTTTTCAAGCTTGCGGTGGGCTTCCTTCATATCCGCGCCATAACCGACACCGACCCAGTTGCCGCCGGGAACATAACCGTTCCAGTTGCCACCCGTGATGATGATCTGTTCCGGATTGGAGGCGATGATCTGTTCCGGATTGACGTTGCCGAACGTGCCGGGAATGATGTCCTTGGCCATGTTGATGCCGCCGGCGAGTTCGACCATCTTGCCGAAATTCTCGTTGCCGAAGGACATGCAGCAATCGTCGGAATAACCGCCGGCGCGTTCGACGAACACGACGGGCTTCTTCGGATTGGCCTTTTCGAGCGTATCGGTGACCTTGGCGATGGAGTCGGCGCGGAACTTGATGAAGTCCTCGGCGATCTTTTCCTTGCCGGTCAGCTGGCCCATCAGACGCATGCTCGGCTCGGTGTTTTCCATCGGCTTTTCGCGGAAGTCGACGTAAACGAGCGGGATGCCGACCTTTTCGAGCTTCTCGATGTAACCGGCCTCCTGCGTGGCGGTCTTCGCGTCGATGTTCATCAGGATCACGTCTGGCTTCAGCGAAATGGCCTGCTCGATGTCGAAGGTGCCGTCTTTCATGCCGCCAAAGGTCGGCAGCTTGGCAATATCAGGGTACTTGGCGAGATAGGCCGCATAGGTTTCCGGGTCGGCTTTCGCCAGGTCGTCGCGCCAGCCGACAACGTGCTGGAAAGGGTTTTCCTTGTCGAGCGCCGCCAGGAAATAGATCTGACGGCCTTCGCCGAGGATCACATGCGAAACGGGCACATTGACTTCCACGTCGCGGCCGGTCACATCCTTGACGGTGACCTTTTCGGCCAATGCAGGCCACGCTGCGGATACGAGAAGGCCAAGGGCAAGTGCCGCGGATTTGGCTGAGATGCGCATCGGATATTGCTCTCCAGTGTTGACTGGCGCGGCTGTATTATTTTCTGACTATACTAGTCAAGTTTTATGTTTTAGAGCCATTCTTAACTGACCGGTATGTGAGCTGAAGACCGATGATCGATACTATCCACTATGGCAAAAACGACAGCCTGAGAGACGAAATCAAAACCTATTGGTCCGGCCGCGCCGCGACTTTCGACCTTTCCCCGGGTCATGAGATTTTCTCCGAAGAAGAGCGCAAGGCCTGGCACGCGCTGGTTTTGAAGCATCTGGGCCAGGGAGAAGGCCGCAAGGCGCTGGATCTGGCCAGCGGCACCGGCGTTATCTCGCACCTGATGGACGATCTCGGTTTTCAGGTCACCGGCATGGATTGGTCGGAAACCATGCTGGAGCTTGCAAGGGCGAAGGCGAAAACCCGCGGGCGCAATATCCGCTTTTTTGTCGGCGACGCCGAAAACACGATGGAGCCGGACGAAAGCGCCGACGTCATCATCACCCGCCATCTGGTCTGGACGCTGGTGGACCCGAAGGCGAGCTTTGCCGAATGGTTCCGTGTCTTGAAACCCGGCGGACGCCTGCTGATCGTCGATGGCGATTTCGTCAACACCGGCTGGCGCGAAAGACTGGTCAGGAAGCTGGCGGCGGGTCTGGAAAGCATCGGCCTTGTGAAGCCGGACCAGTCGCACAAGCCGGCGGATCCGGAAAACACCTTCAACAGCATTCTATCGCGGGTCTATTTTTCAAAGGGTGCAAGAGCTGGTGACGTCGCGGCGCTGTTGCGTGAAACCGGCTTCGAGCCCGTTGCCATTGATCAGGAACTTCAGGCCATTCATCGTGCCCAGGCAAAAAATTTCAGTCTGCTGAAAGGCATTTTGCGGGGATTGCAGCACCGTTATGCAATATGCGCCGTGAAGCCGCACACGTCCGGCAAGGGATAGGGCGACCAAAGGCCCCAAGCTGCCGCCCAGCTCACCGTCACCCCGGATGTGATCCCGGGTCCAGTGCGACCAAGTCCTTGATCGCGGAATAATAGTTTCTCACGGTGCAGACGCGCCTTGGCTGGATGCCGGATCTAGTCCGGCATGACGCATGAAAATGCGACGCAGGGACCTCATTTTTCCGCCCGCTCGAATAGCTCCTCAAAGCGCGGCTTCGCCCGGCCTGGGACCTCTACCGTCCTGTAGCTCTGCGGCAAAACCGCGTCCCCCACCTTGATCAACATGACCATGCCCATGCCGTAATGCGGCGAGCATTTGATGCCGTAAAAGCCTGGCTTTTCGAACCCGGTCTCGAATTCGTCGTTGATCCGGCTTTTGAAACCTTCAATATCTTCGGGAACCATACCGTCGATCGTCGCGGCATTATGGCTCTTGTGGGTCGGCACGAAGCGCACGCGGTCGCCGGGAGCGATCTCCAGAAAATCGGGTTCGAACACCATGGAGCCCTTTTCGCCACGGTTCAGCATCTTCACCTCGAAGGTCTCGGCTCCGGCTTGAATGGAAAACCCTGTGGCCACAACCATGCCAAGTCCCGCGGAAACGCAAAGCTGCCGCGCGCCAAAGCGGAGATTTACAAGTCTTTTCAATTTCATCATCGTGCCGTTGCTTTCCTTGCGTGATCGGCCGCACCGTGGGCCGGCAGAAAACGAATATGTGAAAATCCGCTTTCATCCGTGGTGACGACGGATTGCACCCCGAACACATCGGCGATGGTCGAAGAGGTGAGGACCTCGCGCGGCGGGCCGACAGCGATCATTTCACCGCGATGCATGATGGCGACGCGGTCGCAGAACATGGCGGCGTGATTGAGATCATGCAGCGCCGCCACAACCGTCAGTCCCTGCCTGCGCACCAGATCGAGCAGGCCGATCTGGTGGCCGATATCGAGATGGTTGGTCGGCTCGTCCAGCAGCAGAATATGCGGCTCCTGCGCCAATGCGCGGGCAATGTGCAGGCGCTGGCGTTCGCCGCCGGAAAGGTGATGCCAGTTTCGCTCGGCCTTGTCCGCCATATCGACATTTCCGAGCGCTGCATCGACGATGGCATCGTCCTTTGGCGACCATGCGGAAAGCGGGCCGAGATAGGGCGTGCGCCCCAGTTCCACGGCCTGTCGCGCGCTGATGCGCTCGGTAGTTTCGGCCTGCTGCTCCACAAAGGCCAGCCTGCGGGCAAGTTCGCGCCGCCCGAATGTGGCAAGCCGTTCCTCACCAAGCATGACATGACCCCGACGCGGCATGCGAATGCCGGCCAGCATGGAAAGCAGCGTGCTTTTACCCGAACCGTTCGGCCCGATGATACCCAGAAACTCGCCCGTGGCGACCTCCAGCGAAACACCGCGCACGATGTCGAGATTGCCGGCATGGAAATGCAGATCGTGGGCGGATAATTTCATGACCGGCCTCTCTTCTGCCCGAGAATAAAGGCGAAGGCGGGCGCGCCGACCAGCGCAGTGATCACGCCGATCGGCAGCACCTGCCCCGGAATGACGGTGCGCGAAAGAATATCTGCGATGATCATGAAAATTGCACCGGTCAGCGCCGTCACCGGCAGCAACATGCCGTGGCGAACGCCAACGAAGATGCGCGCCGCATGCGGGATGACGAGACCGACGAAGCCGATGGAACCGACCAGCGACACCATGACTGCCGTCATGACCGCCGAAACCGAGATCAGCACCGCATAGACCCGGCGCACTGGAATACCGAGCGAAGCTGCTGCCTGACCACCGAAAGCGAAAGCATCAAGCGCGCGTGCGTACCAGAGGCACACTCCAAGACCCGCAATACTGACCGGCAAAGCCAGCCAGACATCCGGCCAGCGCACGCCCGAAAGATTGCCCAGCAGCCAGAACATGATGCCGCGCGCCTGTTCGGCATTGGCGGATTTGGTGACGATGAACGACGTCATGGCGTTGAACAGTTGCGAACCGGCGACCCCCGCCAGGATGATGGCGCTGTTGCCGTGCCCTGCCCGCACCGCCAGAAGGCTGACAAGCGAAAAAGCCACAAAAGCCCCGATCAGGGCGCCGGCCGGCATCGTCAGGAACCCCGCCCCGAAGCCCAGAAGCGCCACGGCCACGGCCCCGGTTGAGGCGCCTGCGGAAATACCGAGGATATAGGGATCGGCGAGCGGGTTGCGCAGAAGTGATTGAAGCACCGCACCGGCCAGCGCCAGCGAGGCGCCACAGCACGCGGCAACAACGGCGCGGCTGAGGCGGTAACTCCAGACGATGCCCTCATCCAGCGGCTCCAGCGGATAACCCGCATGGAAGACACGATTGGCAATGGTCTTTGCCACCACGTCGAACGGAATGGCAGTCTCGCCGATGGCCGCACCGGCCATCAGCGCGACGAGCAGCAGGGCGAGTGCGGCAAAAGCCAGACCCGCCCTGCCAAGATTGACGGAAAGACCGTTCACTTGGCGAGACCGGCTGTGGAAATCGCCTCGGCCAGCGTTTCAATGCCTTCGATCGTGCGGATGGTCGGGTTCATCGCCTGCGCGTCCATTTCGAAGACATGGGCCGCCTTGACGGCGGGCATGATGCTGGCAACCGGATCGGTAGCAAGGAACTTGAGCTTGACGGCGACGTCATCGGCGGGGAAACGCCGGCGGTCCATCTTGCCGGCAACGATCACGGACGGATTGGCCTTGGCGATGGTTTCCCAGCCAACAGTCGGCCATTCCTCATCGCTTTCGATAACGTTCTTCAGCCCGAGCGCGGACATGATGTAACCCGGCGCACCATTGCGGCCCGCCACGTAAGGATCGATATCCAGCTCGGCGCTGGAGAACCAGAAGACTGCTGAAATCTTGCCATTCGCCGAAGCGATCTTGGCGCGGGCGGCTTCCTCACGCTTTTTCAGGTCGGCAACGACTTCCTCGCCGCGATCCTGCACGTTGAAAATTTTCGCAAGGTCGCGGACCTCCTGGTAGATCAGGTCCATGGTGAAAACGGATTTGCGCACGCCGTCGCCGCCGCCGGAATTGTCCTTGCCCATGCAATCGGCAGGCGAAGTATAAACGGGAATACCGAGTTCGGCGAATTGCTCCGGTGTTCCGACAACGCCTTCGGGACCGATCTGCCACTGGAACTGCGTCGTCACGAGGTCCGGCCTCTTGCCAACCACCGCCTCGAAGCTCGGATCATTGTCGGCAAGCCGCTCCACCTTGGCATTGGCGTCCTCGTAACCCTTAAGAACCGGGCCGATCCACAGCGCCGTACCTACCACCTTGTCGGCCACGCCGAGCAGATAGAGAACCTCGGTCGTGCTCTGGCCGACCGATACCTGTGCGGGCGGGCGCCTGCTTGAAGGTGATTTCGTGGCCGCAGCTATTGATCGTCAGCGGATAGGTGGTTTCGGCAGCCTGAGCGGCACCGGCGGGCAAGGCCGCTAATGCGACAACCAGAAGACCGGCGGAAACCGGCAGGCGTTTGAAATGAAACATATGTTCTCCAGTCTAAATAAAGTGGCGTGATCCGCAGGCCGCGCGTCAAAACGCGTAGTGACAGAGCGACAACAAGTGTGGAGATGGAGAACGGGACTCTAAATACGTTTCCGCAGACGGAAAGGTCATAATCAGCTCCTCTTCCGGGCATCCCCGCCCGTAACGATGGTCAATATTATGACGGCAGGTCTCCTGGCTCACGAATATGCGCCGTTCATCTGCCTTCCCGCACCTTGAAGGGTGCAGTGGCATGACGCTTTTCAGGCGTCACGAGGATGAACGGCAATCCGCTTACAGTTGCGGGGGCAGCCACGGCATTGGGCGATAGAAATCACCCGCACCATGTTCCCTATTAATCCCTTTGCCCTTCGGCTTCAGGAACCGTCGCTTTCTGACATAAGGGGCAAGCGCCTGGGCGTCAATTGCGATAGTGCTGCAGCTCAGCACAAAGACGGACCCGCCAACGCGAAAATTTTTGTAGCGCCGGAGGGCGCCGGTTGCGGCGCGTCTTTGGACATGGTGGTAAGGGTTTCAATCACCACCAGCCCGGATTGCGCAATAAAATCAATAAAGAGACTATTGTCGCTGATGGTGTCGAGACGCACCAGCTCATCGTCCAGATCGGTAAAATGCCGCCTTACAAGCGCAATCGCATCCATGTCCGCACCCGCAACGACCGGACCGATAATGTGGCCCCGCCCTGCCGCACGGCGCAGCGCAAAAGCGGTAAGACGGTCCGCCTCAAACACACCGTAACCCGCATTCTGCGTCAAAAGTCGCTGCAAAACGTTCCGGCGCGAAACGCCAAAAGCCGCCCGGTCTAGTTCCACCACATCAGTCAGATGACCTGCGGATAACGGCTCTATTCGTTGTTTTCTGCCGGGCGGCGATATCTCGAAAAGGCAATTCGCCCTTCCCCGGAACAGATATACTTTTTCCGTATCACCGGCAAAACCCAACCTTGAAAACAACCGCCGCGACGCTCCCGTCGCGTTCAACCGCAGGGAGACAGTGGGGAATTTCGCGACAAGTTTCTGCACCAGCCATGGTGCTACGCCCTGCCCCTGCAAGCGGGGGGAAACAATGACCATGCCGAGCGTCGCAAACCCCTGATCATAGGGAAAGAGCATCGCGGTTGCGACAACACGGTCGATCTCATCGAGCGCAGCGAGACCCACGCCGCATTGCCGCAGAAAACACCATTCATTCGCGTGATATCGCCATCCGACGGCCATGGAGAGTGCATGCAGATGATCGGCATCCACGTCCGCGATATACACGGTCCGCAGCTCGAAACTATCGACTTTGAGCAGGTCCATAACCAACGGCCCTCATCCCCTACGGCTCACAACCTTCATCCGGTCCCGGCCTAGCCCACGACATCCGACGGTAGCCGGTTACGCCAGCACGAATTTTCTGAAAGCACTGGAAGGTCACAACAATCTACCGAAATCATTCGCATTTCAGCAGATAAACGTCGCAGTCCATTCTAAGCTTTCGGGATGACAATCCGGTCAGCGGAGACGACCATTGAACGCAATCGAAATCCTTGAGCGTCTCGTCGGTTTCCCGTCGGTCGTTGGAACCGCCAATGGCGATATTGCCGGCTGGATCGCCGATTATCTTGAAAGCCACGGCGCGAAAGTATCGCTGCTTGCGGGACCGGAGGGCGACCGCGCCAATCTCTTCGCCACCTTCGGCCCGGCCGATCGCGCCGGCTATGTTTTGTCCGGCCATATGGATGTCGTACCCGCCAGCGAGCCGGAATGGTCTTCCGATCCCTTTACACTGCGGGCGGAAGATGATCGTCTCTACGGGCGCGGAACCACAGACATGAAGGGTTTTCTGGCCACGGTTCTCGCCGCGGCGCCTGCATTTTCGCGCATGGCGCTGAAACGTCCCGTGCATATCGCCTTTTCCTATGACGAGGAGGCGGGTTGCCGTGGCGTTCCACATCTTCTCGCCAGATTGCCTGAACTTTGCGCCGCACCGGCGGGCGCAATCATCGGCGAACCGAGCAATATGCGGGCGGTTCGTGCACACAAGGGCAAAGCAGCAGCTCGCATTACCATCCGTGGCCGTTCCGGCCATTCGTCCCGGCCTGATCAGGGGGTTAATGCCATTCACCTGATGACCGGCATCATGGCAAAGGCCGTGGAGACGGCACATGAGCTGACGAAAGGCCCCTTTGAAGCGACTTTCGAGCCGCCCTATTCCTCGCTGCAGATCGGCACGATGAAGGGCGGCCAGGCGATCAACATCATCCCCGATTTCTCGGCCATCGAGCTGGAAGCGCGGGCGATTTCCGGCATATCGCCGCTTGAACTGCTCGGGCCGGTTCGCGCAAGCGTCGAGGCTCTCGCAGCAAAGGGTGTCGATATCGAATGGACGCCTATGAGCGATTATCCGGCGCTTTCGCTTGCAGCCAATGCTCCGCTTGTTCTGCTTCTGGAGGAATTGACCGGCACCCCCTGTCTCGCCGCCGTCAGCTACGGCACGGAGGCGGGGCTGTTCCAGGCGGCGGGCATCGACGCCATCATCTGCGGACCAGGAGATATCGGCCGCGCCCACAAGCCGGACGAGTTCATAACGACGGGCGAACTTTCGGCCTGCCAGTCGATGCTGGAAACACTCGCAAGCCACTGTACGGCTTGAACCTTCGGGAAGCATAGATTTCAGATGACGTTTCTCTTCAATTCCGACGCCAAGCGCGGCGAGATTTTCCGGCAGGCTCTAGCTGCAGAACTGCCTGATCTGCCGTTTTCGATGGATGCATCAACTGTCGATCCCGATGCAGTCCGTTACCTCATCACCTGGACGGTACCACAGGACATTGCCCGTTACCGCAATCTCGAAGTCCTGTTTTCGATTGGCGCGGGTGTCGACCAGTTTCACATCGAGGCGATCCCTGAGACGGTAAAGGTCGTACGCATGGTGGATGAGGGCATCATCCGCATGATGCAGGAATATATCTGCCTCGGCGTACTTTCCCTCCACCGCAACCTGCCGGTCTATTTAAACCAGCAGCGCCAGCAACTGTGGAATGCCCTGCCCCAGCGTCAGGCGGAAGAGTGCCGGGTGGGCGTTCTCGGCCTCGGCATGCTGGGCGTTGCGGCGCTGGAGCGGCTGAAACCTTTCGGCTTTCCGCTTTCCGGCTGGAGCCGCTCACAGCGTCAGATCGATGGCGTCACCTGCCATCATGGCGACGACGGCCTCAAATCCATTCTCTCCACCAGCGATATTCTCGTCTGCCTGCTGCCTCTCACCGACGAGACCACGGGGCTTTTGAACGCCGAGCGTCTGGGGATGCTTCCAGAAGGAGCGGGGCTGGTTCACGCCGGGCGCGGCAAACAGCTCGATCATGACGCTTTGCTCGATGCACTCAACAGCGACAGGCTTTCAGGTGCGGTGATTGACGTTACCGATCCGGAGCCCCTGCCCAAAGACCACCGCTTCTGGACCCATCCGAAAATTCTCCTGACGCCGCATATTGCCAGCGTCACCCAGCCCCATTCCGCTGCCCGCACCGTCGTCGAAAATATCAAACGATACGAATCCGGTCTCGAACCGCTCGGCCTCGTTGACCGTAGCCGCGGATATTGATCCTACCGTTCCAAGAAAGGACACCCATGTCTCTCCTCAAGACCATCGACACCAATCCCGCCTTTGAACCGAAAGCCTCCAAGGCCCTGCCCGAACGCCTCATCGCCGGCGACCCGTCGTTCAAAACCTGGCCGCTAGATGAAGCCCGTGATGGCACCGTGCATACCGGCATCTGGGAAGCGACCCCCGGCGAAAGCCGCTCGATCAAGGGCGAGACATTCGAGTTCTGCCACATTCTCGAAGGCGTTATCGAGATCACACCGGAGGGCGGCGCGCCGCTGCGTTACACGGCGGGCGACAGCTTCGTCATGAAGCCCGGTTTCGTTGGCGTCTGGAAGACAATCGAAACCGTGCGCAAGATCTATGTGACCGTGAACGGATGATTTGCCGAACAGCATGCCTGGCATCCCGGCTGATGGAGAGGCATTTTTGAGAAAAGCGATGGCTGGCAATCCGCAGGAGGATGCCAGCCATGGTTTACATGGGTATCCTGCCCGGATGCCTTTCGACCGGATTTACGGCCCTCGATCGGACCCGCCGCAAGGTTTTCGGCGCGGTCTTCCTGCCCGCCGAAGATTGCGCTGTGGGCCACCAGCAAAACAGGATTTTCGTTCACCGCCCCCGCCGCAGTCGGTCGATGCTGCTTGCCATCAAGGAGTAGCTTTGGCGCATATCCACAGAGGATCATCCATGACGCTCAGCTTCGATCCAGACAGCCTGTCCCTGCCGATCGGCCATTTCATCGGCGACCGGCTGATCCCGGCTAAAAACGGCATCGACATGCATCGTCCTTCGGACGGCATCGAATATGCCGGTTGCCCGAAGGCGGATGCGGCACTTGTCGATGAGGCGGTGCAAACCGCCAAAGCCGCACTGAAGAGCAGTAACTGGGCCGGCGTGCGCCCGCGTGAGCGCACCAGGGTGCTGCAACGCTGGGCAGACCTGATCGAGCAGGAAGCCGAGACGCTGGCGAAAATCGAGGCGCTCTCCTCCACCCGGCCCGTGGGCCACCTGATTGCCGGCGATATCGCCGTCACTGCCGAACAGATCCGCTTCTTTGCCGAATTTGCGGACAAGGAGGGCGGTGATCTCGTGCCGACCGACGATACAAGCGTCGGCATGATCATGACCGAGCCCTATGGCGTCGTGGGCGCCATTACGCCCTGGAATTTTCCGGTGTCCATGGCGGGCTGGAAGCTTGGCCCGGCACTCGCAGCCGGCAATGCCGTAGTGCTGAAACCATCGGAAATGACGCCCTTCTCCAGCATTTTCATGGCGCAACTGGCCATCAAGGCAGGGCTGCCCGCCGGGCTCATCAACATCGTGCTGGGTGACGGGCCTGTGACAGGCAATGCCATCACCGGCCATCCCGAAATTTCCAAGGTCAGCTTCACCGGATCGACGGCAGCAGGTTCGGCCATCATGGCAAATATCGCGCGTACCGGCGTCAAGCCCATGACGCTGGAACTGGGCGGCAAAAGTCCGCAGCTGGTTTTTGCAGATGCCGATATCGAAAAAGCCGCAGCCGCGATCGCCGGCAATATTCTGTCCAATGCCGGGCAGGCCTGCGTTGCCGGCTCGCGCATCATCGTTGAAGAGAGTGTCGCAGAGGCGCTTTCCGCCGCAATCATCGCCCGCATGAAGACGGTGAAGCCCGGCCCGACCTGGGACGAAGCAACACAGTATTCGCCGATCATCTCCGAAGTGCAGCGCCAGCGCATTGACGGCATCGTGCAGGCGGCTGTCGCCCATGGCGGCGAATGCCTGACGGGCGGCGCGATCATGGACGGTCCGGGTTATTTCTACCAGCCGACCTTGATCGCAAATGTCGACCAGACCTCACCTGCTGTCACAGAAGAGATATTCGGGCCGGTGCTGACCCTGCAAACGTTCAAGACGGAAGAAGAGGCGCTGGCGCTCGCCGATCATCCTACCTACGGTCTTGCCGCGGGTCTTTTCAGCCGCGATATCTCGCGCGTCATGCGCCTGTCTCGCGCCATCCAGGCAGGAACGATCTGGGTCAACCGTTATGGCCGCTCCCGCGACCATATCCTGCCGACCGGCGGTTACAAACGCTCCGGCATCGGCAAGGATCTCGGACGGGAGGCCTATCTCGCCAACCGCAAGAGCAAAAGCGTCCTGATCGGACTATAACAGGGGAAACATCTTGAAAACGCATCGCATCGCACTCATTCCCGGAGACGGCATCGGCAAAAGCGTGACTGATGCCGCCTGGCAGGTTCTCAACACCGCAGCAAAAAGCTCCGGTTTTGCGCTTGAAGGCACCGAATTCCCCTGGTCCTGCGCCTTCTACAAGGAGACCGGCGCGATGATGCCGAAGGATGGCATCGAGACCCTGCGCGGCTTCGACGCCATTCTGCTGGGCGCGGTCGGCTGGCCAGCGGAGGTGCCGGATCCGGTATCGTTGCACGGCCTGCTTCTGCCGATCCGCAAGGCATTTGTGCAATACGCCAATATCCGCCCGCACCGGCTTCTGCCCGGCGTGCAGGGACCGTTGAAAGCGGATGGATTCGACATTCTCTGCATCCGTGAAAATACCGAAGGTGAATATTCCGGTGCCGGCGGACGCGTGCATCAGGGCACCGAAGACGAGGTCGCTGTCGAAACCTCCATCTTCACCCGCAAGGGCGTGGAACGCATCCTGCGCTTCGGCTTCGAGCAGGCGCAAAAGCGTCGCGGCAAGTTGGCTTCCGTCACCAAATCCAACGCCCAGAAATATTCGATGGTGTTCTGGGACGAGGTGACGCAAAAGCTCGCCGCCGAATATCCGGATGTTGAAGTTTCCAGCTACCATATCGACGCCATGGCGGCGCGCATGGTGATGGCGCCGGAAAGCCTTGATGTCGTGGTCGCCTCAAACCTCTTCGGCGATATCCTGACTGATCTTGGTGCGGCCATTCAAGGCGGCCTCGGTTTTGCCGCCTCCGCCAATATCAACCCCAACCGCACGGCACCCTCCATGTTCGAGCCGGTGCACGGTTCGGCCCCTGACATCGCCCATCTCGGCATTGCCAACCCCATCGCCGCCATCTGGTCCGGCGCCATGATGCTGGAGCATCTGGGTGAGGCGGATACGGCCAGGCGGGTCATGGCGGCGCTGGAAAAGGCGACCGGCCAGGGCATTGGCACCGTGCCGGGCAAGGACAAGACAGACGTAATAACTGCCGCAGTTCTCGCGGCTCTCGACTGATTTCGGAGACAGATAATGCAGGGCTTGAAGGACAAGGAACTCTTTCGCCAGATGGGTTTGATCGGCGGGGCATGGAAAGCGGCCGCATCAGGCAAGACGGTCGACGTGATCGACCCGGCGACGCAGGCGGTGATCGGCACCGTGCCGGATATGGGCAGCGTGGAAACCCGCGCGGCCGTCGAAGCCGCCAACGCTGCCTTCGGGCCGTGGAAAAAGAAAACGCACGCGGAGCGCGCGACGCTTCTGGAAAAATGGTTCGCGTTGATGATCGAACACATCGACGATCTCGGCCTGATGTTGACCATCGAACAGGGCAAGCCACTCGAAGAGGCCAAGGGCGAAATCCGTTACGGAGCATCCTTCGTCAAGTGGTTTGCGGAAGAAGGCCGACGCATCAGCGGCGGCACCATTCCCTCTCCGACGCCGGATCGCCGTATCGTGGTGCTGAAGGAGCCGGTCGGTGTCTGCGGCATCATCACACCGTGGAATTTCCCGAACGCCATGATCACCCGCAAGGTCGCACCTGCACTGGCGGCTGGCTGCACCGTGGTCATCAAGCCCTCGGAATTCACGCCCTATTCGGCCCTAGCGCTCGGCGTTCTCGCCGAACGTGCAGGCATTCCGGCTGGCGTCATCAACATCGTCACCGGCATGCCGACGGAGATCGGCAACGAGATCATGGCCAATGAGACGGTGCGGAAAATTTCCTTCACGGGCTCTACCCGTGTCGGTTCGCTGCTGATGCGCGGTGCGGCGGACAGTGTAAAACGACTGTCGCTGGAACTCGGCGGCAATGCCCCTTTCATCGTATTCGACGATGCCGATCTCGATCTCGCCATCGAAGGCGCGCTCGTTTCGAAATTCCGCAATGGCGGTCAGACCTGCGTCTGCGCCAACCGCATTCTCGTTCAGGCGAGCGTTTACGATGCATTTGCGAAAAAACTGGCTGATCGCGTCGATGCCATGCGTGTCGGACCCGGAACGGAGCTAGGTGTTTCCATTGGTCCGATGATCAACGAGCCGGCAATCGCCAAAATCCGCGCGCATATCGATGACGCCGTTTCCAAGGGCGCCGAGATCATTACCAAGCCTCATGATCTGCCTGAAGGTTCGCAATATACCGCACCGGTGGTGCTGACGGGCGCAACAACCGCCATGCGGCTGGCGAGCGAAGAGACCTTCGGGCCCGTCGCCCCGCTCTTCCGCTTCGAGACGGAAGAGGAGGCGATTGCGATCGCCAACGGCACTCCCTTCGGCCTTGCCGCCTATTTCTACACTGAAAGCCTCAAACGCGCCTGGCGCGTGGGCGAGGCGCTGGAGTTCGGCATGGTCGGCCTCAATACCGGCGCGATCTCCACCGAAGTCGCCCCCTTCGGCGGCGTCAAGCAATCCGGCCTCGGCCGCGAAGGCGCACAGGTCGGCATCGAGGAATATCTGGAAATGAAGACGTTCCACATCGGTGGGCTTGCCTAAAGACTGTTTCTTTCTCCCCGCCTAAAGGGCCGCTCTGCGGCCCTTCTTTTTGGTGCGAAATTGAAAAGCAGCATTCCCAGGGGTGGAAGAAAAATCCGGAGGCATGAATTGGTTTGGCAAAGCCACGGCATTCACGTGTCGCGACCTCCGAATAGATCCGGGGTCCAGCGCGATCACGTCATTGATCGTAAAAGACTATTCACCGTGCAGGAGCGCAGTGGCTGGATGCCAGATCAAGTCCGGCATGATGAAGAAATGAACTAACGCGCTACTGAATCTTATCCAGCATCTTGTAGTAAAGCCCTACCAAGGGAAGAAACCAGGGCTTGCCGAAATGGCCAGGCACCGCCGGCCAGTCCATCCCCTTCAGCGGGTTGTTGTCCGGGCGGCCCAGAATGGCGTCAGCCATGATCATGCCCAGATGGGTGGAAAGCTGGGCGCCGTGGCCGGAATAGCCCATGGCGTACCAGACGCCATCATGGAAACCGGCGCGGGGATAACGGTCCTTGGTCATATCAACCAGTCCGCCCCAGCAATAATCGATAGGCACATGCGCAAGCTGCGGGAATATGCGGTGAAGGCTATCCATCAGGATCGCGCCACTTTTGGCATCCGAACGCTGGTCCGATGTCGTGGAAAAGCGCGCGCGGCCGCCGAAGATCAACCGGTTGTCCGGTGCGAGGCGGAAATAATTGCCGATATTCATGGTGTTGACGTAGGTGCGGTTACCCGGGACGGACGCCTTGATCTCGGCATCCGTCAACGGCCGCGTGGCGATGATGAAACTGCCGACTGCGATGATGCGGCGGCGGAAATAGCCGAAGCCGGAGGGCGTGTAGGCGCCGGTTGCCACAAGAACATTATCGGCAGTGACCTTGCCGCGCGCCGTTTCCAGCGTGTGTGTCTTGTCGTTCTGAGTATGTTTCGTCACCGCTGCATTTTCGAAGATGACCGCACCATGGCGGCTGGCGGCCTGCGCAAGGCCGGCCACATAGCGGCCCATATGCATCATAGCGCTCTTCTTGGACAGCATGGCGCCATAAAAGGGAGAGCCGATTTCCGCCTTGAGATCGTCAACCGACAGAAGAGCCGTATCGGGATCCACCTCGGCATGAACAGCCTCGAAATTCTTCGCCAGACTTTCGAAATGCTGCGGTTTCGAAGCCATTTTCAGCTTGCCGGCGCGGCGGAAATTACAGTCGATCCCTTCCTCGGCGATCAGGCTTTCCAGCGTGTCGATCGAGGCATCCAGCGCCTTGTAGAGCGCGATGGCGCGCTCCTTACCGAGTTCCGCCTTGGCGGATAGGTAGGAGTGGGCCAGCCCGTTGTTGAGGTGGCCGCCATTGCGCCCGGAAGCACCCCAGCCGACGCGCTGTCCTTCAAGAACAACCACGCGCGCGCCCGCTTTTGCCAGCTGGCGCGCAGCACCCAGACCCGTGAAGCCGCCACCAATGACGGCCACATCGTAATGGCCTTCGACAGGACCTTGCTCCGCCCCCGCAAACAGGGGCGCCGTGTCGTGCCAATAGGAGACGAGCTTCATGATCCGGTCCTTCCTTACAGTCCAACGACGCCCGCGAGACCGGAAATATCGGAGATCTCCGTATAACCGTAATAGGGGTTTGCCGGTTCGTGGCCGCGGTTGACCCAGACCTTGTTCTTGATGCCGAGATCGTGCGCGGACATCAGGTCGTAGCGGAAGGAGGACGACACGTGCAGGATATCTTCCGGGCCGCAGCCGAGCATGTCGAACAAATATTCGAAAGCCTTGAAATGCGGCTTGTAGGCCTGCGCCTGTTCGGCGGTATAGACAGCATGGAACGGCGCGCCAAGCTTTGCCACATTCGACATGATCTGCGAATTCATGGCGTTAGACAGAATGACCAGCGGAATTTCCTTGGCAACCTTCGCCAGACCGGCCGGAACGTCCGCATGCGGACCCCATGTCGGAACGCGCTCATACACCATTACCGCATCTTCGTCCTTGAAAGCCACACCGTTGCGCTTGCAGGTGCGCGACAGGGCGTTATGGACAACTTCGGCGTAAGGCTTCCAGTCATGCATGACCTCGTCCAGGCGATAGGCAGAGAAGTCCTTGATGAATCGCTGCATCTCGGCCTCGCCCAAACGATCACCATAGAGATCGCGGGCAGCTTCTGCCATCTGGAAATGAATCAGCGTACCGTGGCAATCGAAAGTGATGTATTTCGGGCGGAAGATGGTCATGTCGTCGTCGTCCTTGCTTGGGGATGGGTGGTGGCTGCAATAACAAGATCATAGAGGCCTTTGCCCGGTCGACGCACTGCAATTGCCATTCGCGAAAGCAGATTGTTGCGTATGCAGCCGCCAGTTTGGCAGAGAGTTGCGTGCGACAAAACCGGAAGCCGCCGCCCACCCCCGTTCTGCGGATGGAAGCAGATGATGTGCGGCATAAGATGCGGCGGCGGGTAAAAGCAACAGTGAAACATATCGAACCTTGCCATTCGTCGGGACAATGTTCTTTTGCCGTCGGTCTATCAATGAACATGAAGAATAAAACGGAGTTGGGCCATGCAAGCCAGCCTCATCGATATCCAGAAATTTGAGCCGCAACACCTCGACGCCGCCGTCGAGCTTTCCCGCCAGGCCGGTTGGCCACACCGCCGGGAAGACTGGGCGCTCGTCCTTTCACTGAGCAAGGGTTTCGTCGCTATCGAAAACGGTCGCGTCGTCGGAACCGCAATGGCCACGCTTCTCGGAGACACCTGCGCCACCGTCAACATGGTGATCGTGGACGAGGCCATGCGCGGCCGTGGTCTCGGACGCAAGCTGATGCAGGCGGTCGTCGATGCTGCGGAAAATCGCGAGTGCCGTCTGACCGCCACCGCTGAAGGCCTCCCACTCTATGAGAAGATGGGGTTCGTCGCATGCGGCGAGGTGCGTCAGCACCAGGGAATTCCTACGGCCGCCGATAAGCCCGCTAACGTGGCATGGGCAGAAACGATTGTACCGGCCGAGCTTGGCGCACTCGACGCGCAGGCATTCGGTGCGGATCGTACGGCACTCTTTACCGAGCTTGCGGATAGGGCACGGTTTGCGGTGGTTCAACAGCATGGCGCCATCATGGGTTTTGCAGGCCTTCGCGCCTTTGGCCGTGGTGAAGTCATCGGCCCGATTGTGGCGGAAACTGCTGAAATCGCAAAGGATTTGATTGCCTTCGTAGTTTCCGAGCGCCCCGACGCATTCCTGCGCGTAGACACCACCACCGAGACGGGCCTAGGTCCCTGGCTTGCCGAATACGGTCTTGCCCATGTCGGTGGCGGCATCGCTATGCGCCGGCCGAAGGCGGAAACCTCTGCCGACAAAAAACTGAAAACATTCGCGTTGACCAGCCAGGCGCTGGGCTGAATCCGGAGAGACCCATGTTAAGCAATTCACTGATCGAGCTCGACCGCGCCCATCTGGTGCACCCTGTCTCTTCCTTCCGCGGCCATGAAAAGCTTGGCGTTCGCGTGCTGAAATCGGCAAAGGGTGCCACGATTACCGACATGACCGGCCACCAGCTGATCGACGGTTTTGCCGGCCTCTGGTGCGTCAATGCAGGCTATGGCCATGACAGCATCGTGGAAGCGGCGGCAAAGCAGATGCGTGAACTGCCCTATGCCACTGCCTATTTCGACATTGGCAGCGAACCCGCCATCCGCCTCGCCTCCGAACTCGCCGACCGCGCGCCCGGCGATCTCAACCACGTCTATTTCACGCTTGGCGGATCCGACGCGGTGGACAGCACCATCCGCTTCATCCGCTATTATTGGCACGCCAAAGGCCAGCCGCAGCGCGACCAGTTCATTTCCATCGAACAGGGTTATCACGGCTCCACCACCGCCGGTTCAGGCTTGACTGCGCTTCCCGCCTTCCATGCAGGTTTCGGCGTGCCTTACGACTGGCAGCACAAAATTCCGTCTCACTATGCCTATCGCAATCCGGTCGGCAGCGACCCCGCCGCCATCATCGCCTCTTCCCTGCAAATCCTGAAGGACAAGATCGAGGCTATCGGCCCGGAGCGGGTCGCCGCCTTTTATGCCGAGCCCATTCAGGGCTCCGGTGGCGTTCTGGTGCCGCCGCCTGGCTGGATCAAGGCCATGCGAGAACTCTGCCGTTCCTACGGCATTCTCTTCGTTGCCGACGAAGTCATCACCGGCTTCGGCCGCACGGGACCACTGTTTGCCTGTGCCGACGAAGATATCGTGCCGGACTTCATCACAGCCGCCAAGGGTCTGACTTCGGGCTATGTGCCGATGGGCGCCGTCTTCATGGCCGACCATGTTTATGATACAATAGCCGACTTCGCCGGCGATGCCGCGGTCGGGCACGGTTATACCTATTCCGCCCATCCCGTTAGTGCCGCCGTTGGTCTCGAAGTGCTGAAACTTTACGAGGGCGGGCTGCTGGAAAACGGCCGGCGCGCCGGTCAGCGGCTGATGGCCGGGCTGGAAGGATTGAGAAGCCATCCGCTGGTTGGCGATGTACGTGGCCGCGGCATGCTCGCCGCTATCGAACTTGTGACCGACAAAGAGAAGAAAACCCCGCTGCCGGCTGCAGCGGCCCCTGCACGCAAGGTTTTTGACCGCGCCTGGGAAAACGGCCTCATCTTGCGCGCCTTCGCCAACGGCATCCTCGGCTACGCGCCGCCGCTGTGTTGCACCGATGACGAGATCGACGCCATTATAGAGCGGACGCGGAAAACCCTCGACCAGACGCTCGAGGACCCGGCAGTGCGGGCCGCCATGGCCTGAGGCGAACAGTGGATGGCGTTGCGGCACCTTCTCGAAATGTCGCAACGCCGCACATATTCGCAATATTCTGCCGAAGACCCGATCCTTTTCGGAGAATCCGGCGCGCTGGAACTGCCAAACTATCAACAGAAAAAGCACTAAACGCCATAAAAAAGGGCGTTAGCAAGAATGGGAACGGGGCAAGGATCCCGTCCGGGAACAGAATAAAATGCCGCAGCCTTCCCAAGGGCTCTGCGCGGCAAAGCGGAGACCGACATTGCCCAAGAAACTGAGCGACTTCAAATATATGAGCTTCGACGTGGTGGGAACTCTCATCGATTTCGAAGGTGGCTTGAAATCGACCCTGATCCAGATCGGCGCTGAAAACGGCGTTGAGGTCGACGGTGAAAAGGCGCTCGGCCTTTACCGCGCGGCGCGTTACTCCGACGCCACCGATCTGTTTCCGGACGATCTCGTCCGCGTCTACCTGATCATCGCTCCGGAACTCGGTTTGCCGGCGGAGCGCGCTCTGGGTGAGCGCCTGCGCGACGCGGCAAAAAACTGGAAAGGCTTTGAAGACAGCCGTGCCGCGATGGCCGAGCTTGCAAAGACGCATCGTCTCATTGCCATGACCAACGCCCAGCGCTGGGCCTTCGAGTATTTCTCGAAGGAACTCGGTAGTCCCTTTTACGCCGCTTTCACAGCAGATGATACCGGCACGGAAAAGCCGGATCCCGCATTCTTCGAGAAGGTTTTCGCCTTCGTTGAAAGCGAAGGCGCATCGAAGGACGACATTCTGCACGTTGCGCAGAGCCAGTACCACGATATCGGCATTTCACGGAAACTCGGGATGACCAATTGCTGGATAGAGCGCCGCCACGCCCAGAAGGGATATGGCGGCACCATCGAGCCGGAGAACTTTACCGAACCGGACTACCACTTCACCTCGATGGCCGGCCTTGCCGAGGCCACGAGACACTCGGGCCGCTGAACCGCCTGTGGCATGACGCGCACTGGGGCGTGGATGCCGAAAATTACTGCAGATGCCATTTCAACAAATCATACAAAAGGGGAAGACCATGAGTGACAGGATTACAAATTGGACCCGCTCTGACGATGCCGCCGTTGAACAGGCTATCCGTCGCGGCGCGACGCGGCGAGAGCTGCTTCACATGATGCTGGCCGGCGGCGTAGCACTTTCCGCCAGTTCGGCCATTCTCGGCCGCGCCTCGCAGGCTCTGGCGGCCACTCCCGTTTCCGGCGGCACGCTGAAGGCGGCCGGCTGGTCCTCCTCCACGGCCGACACGCTCGATCCCGCAAAAGCCTCGCTTTCGACGGATTACGTTCGTTGCTGCGCGCTCTATAACCGGCTGAGCTTCCTCGATGTTTCCGGCACGCCCCAGATGGAGCTGGCCGAATCCATCGAAACGAAGGACGCCAAGACCTGGACCGTGAAGCTGCGTTCCGGCGTCACCTTCCATGACGGCAAGGCACTGACCGCCGATGACGTGGTCTATTCGCTGAAGCGTCACCTTGACCCGGCCGTCGGTTCGAAGGTCGCCAAGATCGCCGCCCAGATGACCGGCTTCAAGGCGATCGACAAGAGCACCGTCGAGATCACGCTGGCAAACGCGAATGCAGACCTGCCGGCCATCCTGGCATTGCATCACTTCATGATCGTTGCCGATGGCGCGACCGATTTCTCCAAGGGGAACGGCACCGGTGCCTTCAAGCTGGAGAAATTCGAACCCGGCGTCCGCTCGATCATGTCGAAAAACACCAATTACTGGAAACAGGGTGGTCCGCACGTCGATAGCTTCGAATTCTTCGCGATTGCCGAAGACAATGCCCGCGTTAACGCCCTCATTTCGGGCGATATCCACCTCGCAGCGGCTATCAATCCGCGTTCGCTGCGCCTGCTCGACAAGCAGGAAGGCATCGTTCTGTCCAAGGGAACGTCTGGCAACTACACCAACCTCAATATGCGGCTGGACCAGACGCCCGGCAACAATGCCGATTTCATCGCCGGCATGAAGTCGATCGTCAACCGCGAGCAGATCGTCAAGGCGGCTCTGCGTGGCCTCGGCGAAGTCGGTAACGACCAGCCCGTGCCACCAATGAGTCCCTACCACAATCCGGACCTCAAGCCGAAGGCCTTCGATCCTGATAAGGCGAAGTTCCACTTTGAAAAAGCGGGGCTTATCGGTCAGTCCATCCCCGTCATCACCTCGGATGCTGCAAACTCTGCCGTGGACATGGCGATGATCATCCAGGCGTCGGCCGCGGAAATCGGTGTAAAGCTGGATGTGCAGCGCGTTCCCTCGGACGGTTACTGGAGCAATTACTGGCTCAAGGCGCCTATTCACTTCGGCAATATCAACCCGCGCCCGACCCCGGATATTCTGTTCTCGCTGCTTTACGCCTCCGACGCGCCGTGGAACGAAAGCCAGTACAAGTCGCCGAAGTTCGACAAGATGATGCTCGAAGCACGCGGCATGCTGGACATGGACAAGCGCAAGCAGATCTACTTCGAAATGGAAAAGATGATCGCCGACGAAGCCGGCACCATCATTCCCGCCTATATCACCAATGTCGACGCCATCACCTCCAAGCTGAAGGGTCTGGAAGCCAATCCGCTCGGCGGCATGATGGGTTACGCGTTTGCTGAATACGTCTGGCTCGAAGCCTGATAGACCAAGGGGCCGGGCGCCGATGCGCCCGGCAACCTTTCCGCCGGTGCGGGAAGCCTCCACAGCTGGAGCGACACTTTGAAAAACAAGCGGTTTTCGCCTGATATCTCGCTACAGCTATATAATTTGGATCATGATGATTTCAGGTCGATCGGGCCTGAAATCATCATGATCCAGGCAGGTCGCAGGAGCATGTAAATGAACAGCCGGATACTCTCCCTTATCGCCAGGCGGCTGGTCGTCATGCTGACGACGCTGCTTATCGTATCGTTTATCGTCTTTTCCGCCACCAGCCTGCTGCCCGGCGACACGGCAACGATCCTTCTTGGCCAGTCGGCAACGCCGGAGGCCGTGGCCGGTCTGCGCACCGCCATGCATCTCGACGACCCGGCCCTTCTGCGTTTTGTCCGCTGGCTTTTTGGCCTGCTGCACGGCGAACTCGGCACGTCCTACGCCAACAATATGGCGATCGCCGACCTCATAGGCCCACGTTTCGTCAACTCCATGAAGCTTGCCGGCATCACCACTGTTATCGCCGTGCCGCTGGCCCTGACGCTCGGCATCAGCTCCGCCATGCTGCGTGGAACGCTTTATGATCGCGCCGTCACCATCCTGACCATCGGTGTCATTTCCGTGCCGGAATTCATGATCGCGACGCTCGCGGTTCTGCTGTTCGCCGTATATCTGAAGTGGCTGCCGGCCCTGTCGCTGGTCAGCGAGGTGCATACCGTGTTCGATGTGCTGCGGGTTTACGCCATGCCGGTCATCACGCTCACCTTCGTCGTGTCGGCACAGATGATCCGCATGAGCCGCGCCGCCGTCATCGAGACGCTCGATACGCCCTATGTGGAAATGGCGCTCCTGAAGGGCGCTCCGCGCATGCGCATCGTCCTGCGCCACGCACTTCCCAATGCGCTTGGTCCCATCGTCAATGCGGTTGCTTTGTCGCTTTCCTATCTCGTCGGCGGCGTCATCATCGTCGAGACTATCTTCAATTATCCAGGCATCGCCAAGCTGATGGTTGATGGCGTCGCGACCCGTGATCTGCCTCTGATCCAGAGCTGCGCAATGATCTTCTGCGTCGGTTATCTCCTCCTCATCACAACCGCCGATATCATCGCCATCATGTCCAATCCGAGGCTGCGCTGATGACCGACAATATCAAAACAACTTCGGGGACCTCGCGCTTGGGTTACAAAATCAACGTCGTCGGCGTTTTCGGCTTTCTCGTCATTTTTCTCTGGGCCATGGTTGCGATCTTTGCGCCCTATCTCATCCCGCATCCCGTCGGTGAAATCGTCGATCTGGATTATTTCGGTCCGATGACCTCCGATCTCTGGCTCGGCTCCGACTATCTCGGCCGCGACGTGTTTTCCCGCATTCTCATGGGCGCGCGTTTCACGGTCGGCATTTCACTTGCGGCCGTAACAATCGCCTGCGTGTCGGGCGTCGTTCTCGGCATGAGCGCTGCCGTGGTCGGCGGCTGGTTCGATGCGGCCCTCAGCCGTTTTCTCGATGCGGTGAACTCCATCCCAAGCAAGCTTTTCGGACTTGTGGTTGTCGCTGCCGTTGGCTCCTCCATTCCTGTGCTGATCGTCACCCTGTCGGTAATCTATACGCCCGGCGCTTATCGCTTTGCCCGGGCGCTCGCCGTCAATGTCAACACTATGGATTTCGTCACCGTGGCCCGCGTGCGCGGCGAGAGCCTCTTGCACCTCATCAGCTCCGAAATCCTGCCCAACATCATCCGTCCCGTGCTGGCCGATCTCGGCGTGCGCTTTGTATTCATCGTGCTGCTTCTGTCGGGCCTTTCCTTCCTCGGTCTCGGCCTGCAGCCGCCGAATGCAGACTGGGGTGCGCTGGTGCGTGAAAACATCGGCGGCCTGCCCTTTGCCGCGCCAGCCGTGATCTTTCCGTCGTTGGCGATTGCCAGCCTGACGATCAGCGTCAATCTGCTGATCGACAATCTGCCGCAGAAAATCCGCGACAGGAGCGAATAATGACAAATCTTGTTGAAATCCGTGGACTTAAAGTCGAGGCGACCACCGATTCCGGCCGCCGCATCCAAATCATCAGGGGTGTAGACATCGATATCGCCAATGGCGAGATCGTCGCATTGATCGGTGAAAGCGGCTCCGGCAAGACCACCATTGCACTGACATTGATGGGATATGCCCGCCCAGGCTGCCGTATTTCCGGCGGCAGCGTCACGGTGGCAGGCCGCGACATGGTACAGCTTTCCGAAATGGAACGGGCGAAGATCCGCGGTACGAAAATCTCCTACGTCCCTCAAAGCGCCGCAGCCGCCTTCAATCCGGCGCAAAAGATTATCGACCAGGTCATAGAGGTCACCCGCATCCACGATCTGATGCCGCCGCAGGAGGCGCGCCAAAGAGCGGTGGAACTGTTCAAGGCATTGTCGCTGCCCAATCCCGAAACCATCGGCGACCGTTATCCGCACCAGGTTTCCGGCGGCCAGCTTCAGCGTCTCTCCGCAGCCATGGCGCTGATCGGCAACCCGGACCTGGTCATTTTCGACGAACCGACCACGGCACTCGATGTGACGACACAGATCGAGGTTCTCCGCGCCTTCAAATCAGCGATGCGCAAGGGCGGTATCGGCGGCGTTTATGTTTCGCACGATCTCGCAGTCGTCGCCCAGATTGCCGACCGGATCGTGGTGCTGAAAGGCGGCGAGATACAGGAAACCGGCACGACCACGGATATTCTCGAGAATGCCCAGCATCCTTATACGCGGGAGTTGCTCACCGCTTTTAATGACAAGGTACGCACCGTAGCGCCGCTAAAACAAAGTGACGCGAAGCCGCTGCTGGATATCGAGAAGCTGATCGCCGGATATGGAACGAAAGGCGATGACCATATGCCGCTGGTGCGTGCGGTCGATTCCGTCAGCCTTGCAGTCTATCCCGGACGCAATCTCGGCATCATCGGCGAATCCGGTTGCGGAAAATCGACGCTGGCGCGCGCCATTGCCGGCATTCTGCCCGCCGCCAGCGGTCATGTCATCTTCGAAGGTCGGCAGCTGGATGCCGATGCCCGCCAACGCACCAGCGATCAATTGCGCCGCATGCAGATCGTCTTCCAATATGCCGATACGGCGCTCAACCCGGCCAAATCCATCGAGGATATTCTCGGCCGGCCGCTGACCTTTTATCACGGCATGAGAGGCAAGGCGCGCGACGCCCGGATCGACCAGTTGCTGGATATGGTGAAGCTGCCGCGCTCGGTTCGCCACCGCCATCCTTCCGGCCTATCGGGCGGACAGAAGCAACGCGTCAACTTCGCCCGCGCACTCGCAGCAGAACCATCGCTCATCATTTGCGATGAAATTACCTCGGCGCTTGATACGGTCGTCGCAGCCGCGATCATCGACCTGCTCGGCGAACTCCAGCGAGAGCTGAACCTCTCCTACATCTTCATCAGCCACGATCTCTCTGTGGTGGAAACCATCTGCGACGAAATCGTCGTGATGTATGGCGGGCAGAAAGTGGAGCATCTGGCAACGGAAGCGATCAAGTCGCCGACCCATCCCTATTCGAAGCTCCTGTTCTCCTCGGTACCGAAGCTCGACCCGAAATGGCTCGACAATCTTCAGCAGGATGCAGAGTTGGTGCGAGCGTTTTCCAAGAGGTGACAACATCAGTTTCGTCATCCTCGGGCTCGTCCCCAGGATGACGTTGAGTACGAAGCGACGCGTCTCGACATTCTGGCGCCCCTGCAAAAGGACGTCTTCGACCTCAAAGCGGAAACAGGCTGGTCAGCGGCATATGCGATTTGATGATCGGAGATTTCAGCACAACGAAGCTGAAATATTTGTCGATACCGACATCCATGTCCGTCAGCCGCTCCATGATCGACTGATATTCGACGATGCCGGAGGTGACGAATTTCAGGAGGTAATCGTAACCGCCTGAAACGAGGTGGCATTCTACCACCTGATCGATCTTTTCGATAACGCCGAGAAAACGGGCGAAGTCGATCTGGCGGTGGTTCTTGAGCGTGATCTCGGTGAATACCGTCAGCGTCTGGCCGAGCTTGTTGATGTTGATCTGTGCCGAATAACCTTCGATATAGCCCTCGGCCTGAAGCTTCTTGACGCGCATCAGGCAGGGGCTTGGCGAGAGATTGACAAGCTCCGCCAGCTCGACATTGGTGATGCGACCATTTTTCTGGAGTTCGTAAAGGATCTTGATGTCGATCCGGTCAAGTTTCATCACGTGCGGAACCCCTTTTATATTTTTTCGTGCACGCGGCATAAAATTCTGACGCGGCCATGGAAATCTTATCACATGAGCGTGCCCTGTCGACGCGGGGATGTTTTTTTCATCCAGCATAAAGAGTTGCAGACATGGCTACGAACAGCAGGAGATTCCGACAATCGGCGCAGTCTGGCAGCGTTTACCCGGCGACCAAGGTAAATTAAGACGAATACAAGGAGCCCCACCATGCCTGCGCCGCTGCAACAGATCACGACATCACCGGAACTGCCGAAATCGGCGGACGCCGTCATTATTGGCGGCGGCATCGTCGGCGTGTTCGCAGCCTATTACCTCGCCCGGCGTGGCCTGAAAGTGGCTCTTGTCGAAAAAGGTCTTGTTGGCGCGGAGCAATCCAGCCGCAACTGGGGTTGGTGCCGGCAGCAGAACCGCGACGCCCGCGAATTGCCGATTTCAACGCAGAGCCTGGCGCTCTGGGAACGGTTTGCCGCAGAAAGCGGCGAAGACACCGGTTTTCGCCGCTGCGGATTGTTCTACCTGAGCGACAACGAAGCTGAAATTGCCGGCTGGGCGCGCTGGCGCGACTTTGCCATCACCGCAGGCGTGACGACGCATATGTTGAGCGCGGATGAGGCGAGCAACCGCGGACGCGCGACTGGGAAACGCTGGAAAGGTGGCGTCTTTTCGCCAACGGACGGCACCGCCGATCCCTCGATGGCGGCGCCGGCCGTCGCGCGTGCCCTCATGAAACTGGGCGGAACGGTGCACCAGAATTGCGCCGCGCGCGGTCTGGAGACGGAAGGTGGTCGCGTTAGCGCCGTCGTTACCGAAAAAGGCACGATCCGCACCAAAACCGCCATCATGTCCGGCGGCGCCTGGGCCTCGTCCTTCTGCCGCCAGCTCGGAATTCGTTTTCCGCAAGCCGCTGTCCGCTCCTCAATCCTGTCCGTCACAGCAGGTGCGGAAGGACTGCCGGATGCGCTGCATACAAAAGCCGTTTCTGTAACACGCCGGAGCAACGGCGGTTACACGCTCGCCATCAGCGGCCTCGGTCGCATCGACCCGACCGCGCAGCAAATGCGGTTTGCACGCGAATTCGTTCCGATGTTCCTCAAGCGCTGGCGCAGCCTGCGACCGGGTGGATTGGAAGGCGTTCGCGGTGGGCACGAAACGCTGAAACACTGGCGGCTCGATGCGCCGACGCCGATGGAGCGGGTTCGTATTCTCGATCCGAAACCGAATGCCGCCGCCATCCGTGAGACCCACAAAAGGGCGCTGGAACTTTTGCCTGCACTCCGCAAAACCCAGATATCCGCTGCCTGGGCCGGCTTCATCGACAGCACGCCGGATGGTGTGCCCGCCATCGGCGAGACCAGCGAATTGCCCGGCTTCATCCTCGCCGCCGGTTTCAGCGGCCACGGTTTCGGCATCGGCCCCGGCGCTGGCCACCTGATCGCCGATATCGTGACGGGTTCAACCCCGATCGTTGACCCCGCCCCGTATCATCCCAGCCGTTTCCTTGACTCGTCATGGGGCAAGGTCGCAGATTTCTGATTGTTCCGCGCAGGCCAACAGACGAATAAAACAGCACCCGCAGGCATGACCTGCGGGTGCTGCCGTCCACCGCACTTATTCGACCGGTCAGCTTTTCGGCAGGCCGGGTGGGTTGGTTCTCGATTCCGGCAAGGCCTCTTCCGAAAGCTGCCAGCGTTCCAGTATCTTCGCGTAAGCGCCGCTCTTGATCAGATCGTTGGTGGCGAGCGTCAGCGCATCGGCCAGTCCCGAACCCTTGCGGGTGGTGATGGCGACATCCGAACGTTCAGGCCAGCCGGCGGAGAGTGTTCCGACACGTTTGATGGTCTTGTCACGCGCGGCGATGAAGACCAGCTGCGCATGCGGCTGGACGATCACATCGGCCCGCCCGGCAGAAAGCGCGACAAGCCGGGTGGCCTCGTCGTCATAATATTGCAGCTCGAGCGGCTTTAAACCGGCGGCTACATTCTCGTCATTCCATTTCAGCAGAATACGCTCCTGATTGGTGCCAGCGCCGACGATGATCTTCAGGCCCGCCGCATCCTTCGGCTCATTTATGGCGGTGATGCCGCTGTCGGACTTCACGAAAAAGCCGTGCAGGCCCTGACGGTAGGTGGAGAAGTCGAACTTCTCCTTGCGCTGCTCGGTCACCCCGACATTGGAAATGACAGCATCGTATTTGCCGGAGGCAAGCCCCAGCGGCCAGTCGGCCCAGGCGACAGCAACCAGCTCAAGCTCAAGGCCGAGACTATCAGCCACCGCAAGCGCATAGTCCGGATCGGCACCCACCACGGTCTTGGCGTCCGTCGCATAGGTCGCGAGCGGTGGTCCGCCAGGTGCAACCGCGACCGTGAGTTTGCCCGGGGTGATGAATTTGAAATCTTTCGGGATGGCGGCAATCGCTGCGGGGTCTTTTTCTACCCTGATCCGGCCAGGCTGGTCTGGCGAAAGATCGAAGACATCAGTTGCGAAAGCCGACCCGAAAGCGGCGATAGAGAGAAAAACGCCGAACGTGACTGTGGCAAGACGAGAGGTGAGTGCCATTCTGGCTCCCCGATAAAATGAATTGCGGGACGGAGATAGCGCGGACGGGAGGAGGCCCGCGCTACCGGCTGAGTGATGTCCCACCTTCAACTCAGCTTTGTGGAAACTCAGCTTTCTGGCAGCAAACCAGCACTCAGCTCTTGGGCAGACCGGGCGGATTGGTGCGGGATTCGGTGATGGCTTCCGAACCGAGGTTCCAGCGGGCGAGAACCTTGCCGTAATTGCCGTTCTTGATCTGGGCGTTCAGTGCCGCCGTGATGGCTGCGGCAATTCCGGCATCCTTTTTGGAGGCAACGGCGATTTCCGCCGCTTCCGGCCAGCCGCCGGAAAAGGTACCAACGAGCTTGGTCTTCTTCTGGCTTGCTGCCTGGAAGGCTGACGTCGCGTTGGGGCCGAGATAGGCGTCCGCGCGGCCGGATTGCAGGGCGACATCGAGCACGGCCTGATCGTCGTAATATTGCACATCGGTGTCGGCCAGACCCTTGGCCTTGTTGTCCTTGATCCATTTCAGCAGGATCTGCTCCTGATTGGTGGCAGCGCCGACGATAACCTTCAGCCCGGCCACATCCTCGGGCTTGCTGATGCTCGTCACCTTGCTGTTGCTGCCGACGTAAAAGCCGAGCAGGTCGTTGCGGTAGCTGGAGAAGTCGAATTTTTCCTTACGGGCTTCCGTCACCGTGATGTTGGAGGTGACGGCATCATATTTGCCGGAGGTGAGACCCAGCGGCCAATCGGCCCAAGCGATGGGAACTAGCTGAAGTTCAAGGCCAAGACTGTCAGCAACCAGCTGGGCGATATCCGGCTCCACGCCAATAGGCGTTTTCGTATCGCTGGCATAATCGACCAGCGGCAGCCGGAAAGGCACGGTCGCGACCGTCAACTTTCCATCCGCGACGAACTTGTGTCCAGCGGGCAGAAGCTTGATCGCCTCTTCCACCTTCTCGGCGCGCACTCGCCCCTTCTGCTCCGGCGACAGGTCGATTTCCTGCGCATGCGCAGCCGGTATCAGCGCGGTGGTAGCGGTGAAAAGACCGCCTGCAAGCAACGACAATAATTTCGATGAAAAAGCCATGCGAGTGTTTCCTTGTTGTTTTGATTAGAGAACTTTTGCGAGGAATTCGGCGGTGCGGGGATGTTCAGGGCTGTTGAACACTTGGTCCGGCGTGCCTGTTTCGATGATGCGGCCCTGTTCCATGAAGACGACCCTGTCGGAGACTTCACGGGCAAAACCGATTTCATGGGTAACGATGATGAGCGTGACGCCGGAGCGGGAAAGCTCCTTGATGACATCAAGCACTTCGTTGACGAGTTCAGGATCGAGCGCGGATGTCGGCTCATCGAACAGCAAAACCTTCGGCCGCAACGCCAGCGCCCGGGCGATCGCCACGCGTTGCTGCTGACCGCCGGAAAGCTGACGGGGATAAGCGCCAGCTTTTTCGGCAAGGCCGACGCGAGCCAGAAGATCGCGCGCCTCGGTCTGCGCCTGCTCTTTCGATATGCCACGAACGGCGATGGGTGCTTCGATGATGTTTTCAAGCGCGGTCAGATGCGGGAACAGGTTGAAGCTCTGAAACACCATGCCCACTTCGGCGCGGCGCTTGAGGATTTCCCGTTCCTTCAGCTCATAAAGCGTATCGCCCTTTTGACGATAACCGACCAGTTCACCGTCTATGGCGATAAAACCGTCATCGACGCGCTCGAGATGGTTGATGGAGCGCAGCAATGTGGACTTGCCGGAGCCGGATTGGCCGAGAATGGTGGTGACACTGCCTGCCGGAATGGAAAGGCTGATATCATCAAGCACCTTCAGCGACCCGAAGGATTTCGAAACGCCATGAATATTGACCGACCCGCCACGATTTCCGAGTTGAAAGCTCACGGCACGGGCAGGCACCGAACGCTCGGGCCTTACGGCTGTCGTGGCCACCGTTTCCACGGCTTCAGGCAAGGGTTTGCGCGGCAGGAAGGTGCGGTAAATCGTGGCGAACAGTGACGGCGGCGGATTGCGCAGCGCACCGCGTGAAAAATGCCGCTCGATATGGTGCTGCACGATCGAAAGCGCCGTCAGTATCACCAGATACCAGACGGTCGCGACCATCAGCAGCGGGATCACTTCCAGATTGCGGCGATAGATGATCTGGATCGTGTAGAACAGCTCCGGCAGGGCAAGGATATAGACCTGCGAAGTCCCCTTGGCGAGGCCAATGATGTCGTTGAAGGCGGTGGGCAAGATGGAGCGCATCGCCTGTGGCAGAACGATGCGGGACGCCTGCCGCCGCCGGGGAAGGCCGAGTGCTGCGGCAGCCTCAAGCTGCCCCTGATCAACCGAGAGAATGCCGCCACGGACGATTTCGGATGCGAAGGCGGCCTGATTGAGCGTCAGCCCTAGAACGGCGGCCGCAAACGGCGTCATCAGCTGCGTGGTATTCCAGCTGAAGAAGTTGATGCCGGTATAGGGCACACCGATCGTCACGGTCTCATAGAGATAACCGAGGTTGTTGAGGATCAGCAAAAGCACGATCAGCGGGATGGATCGAAAAATCCAGATATAGGTCCAGGATACGGCAACCAGCAGCGGCGAGCGCGCAACGCGCGCAAGCGCCAGCAGCGTTCCCAGCGCGAAGCCGAGCACCGCACCTAGCGCGGTCAGCAGCAGCGTCCGTCCTAAGCCGACCAACACCGGTTCAGCGAAAAACCATTCCGCAAAGACATCCCAGCCCCAGCGCGGATTGCCGAAAACGGAATGCAGAACGGCCGCAATGATGAGTACGGAGAAGACCGTTCCCACCGTCCGCAAGGGGTAGCGGGCCGGCACGATGCGGAAATGGGAATACCCACCCTTGATCGGTTCACCCTTCTGGTCGTTCAATGCAACATGCGGAAAATCAGAGGCTATCGTCATCGGAAAAAGCCTTTCACGGGTGGGCCGGGGAAGAATGCGGCCGGGCCGCTGGTATCGACGCGCCTTCCGCAACGGAGGCGGAGGCGCTATCGGCAAGCCATTTTTCGAAAGGCAGCGACCTGATCGTTTCAGGATCCGCCGACGTATCGAACAACGCGCGATAACCGTTGGTGAGATATAGGCCGACCGCTTCCGGCTGGCGGAAGCCCGTGGTCAGATAGACACGGGCGTAACCCTGCCGGATCGCCTGCCGCTCCAGCTCCTGAAGCACTGTTTTGGCAAGCCCCTGCCGACGGTGGGCCGAATGGGTCCAGACCCGCTTGAACTCGGCGGTTTCCTCGTCGTAGCGCATGAAGGCACCGCCGGCGATCGCCTTGCCGCCACGCAAGAGCAGCAGGAAATTGCCCGACGGCGGGCTGAAAGCCTCCGGCGGATATTTGTTAAGTTCCGCCTTGGCGCCTTCCGCGTTGAAATATGTGCCGTAGCGGCTGTCATATTCGAACAGCAACTCCTCCAGAAGCGGGGTTGCGAGCGGATCCTTGACCGATGTGTAGAGAAAACTGTCGCTCATCTCATTGTCCTAAACTCGTTGCATCAGGAGAGGTATGCTTCGGCCAGGCGCACCCAGAAGCGTGCCGCAGGCGCAATGATCGCATCGTTGAAATCGTAGTGAGGGCTGTGCAGCGGCGCGCTGTCGCCATTGCCGACGAAGAGATAGGAGCCCGGCCGCTCCAGAAGCATGAAGGCGAAATCCTCGCTCGCCGTACGCGGCTGAAAGCCTTCTGCAACCTGTTCGGCTGGAAAATGCCGTTTGGCGACGTCGCGGGCAAAAGCTGTCTGCCTGATGTGATTGATGACGGGCGGGAAGCCACGGGAGTAGGTGACATCGGCGCTTGCGCCAAAGCTTTCCGCCTGTGCTTTGGCAAGGGCGGGAAGCCGCTCCTCCAGTCTGTCGCGCACGGCGGGCGAAAAGGCCCGCGCGGTAATCTGCAGTTCGACACTCTCGGGAATGACGTTGGAAGCAGTTCCGCCATGGATGGAGCCTACCGTCAGCACCGCCATGTCTCGCGGGTCGACATTGCGCGAGACGATGCTCTGCAAGGCGGTGACGAAGCTTGCCGAGGCAAGAACCGGATCAACCGTTTCATGCGGCGCCGCCCCGTGCCCGCCCTTGCCGATGATCCGAACCTTCGCCTTGTCGACGGAGGCCATGGCAGGCCCTTCGACAAAGCCGAATTGTCCGGTTTCGACACCCGGCCAATTGTGCAGCCCGAACACGGCATCGACGGGAAACCGCTCGAAAAGCCTGTCCTTTATCATCGCTCTAGCACCCGCACCGATTTCCTCGGCTGGCTGGAAAATCAGCGTCAGTGTGCCGGAAAAAATCGATGTTTCAGCTAGATAACGGGCAGCAGCGAGCAGGATAGTCGTGTGACCGTCATGACCGCAGGCATGCATCACACCCTGTGTCTGGCTGGCATAGGCAAGACCGGTTTCCTCGGCGATGGGCAGGGCGTCGATATCGGCGCGGATACCCAGACGCTTGTCACCATGACCACGTTTCAAGGTGGCGACGACGCCATGGCCCCCGACACCCTCGGTCACCTCATATCCGAAGGAGAGGAGATAACGGGCAACGAGCGCCGCCGTGCGCTTTTCCCCAAGCGAAAGCTCCGGATGTCGGTGAAGATCGTGCCGGATGGCGATGCTTTCCTCGATGAAGGCAAGGATTCCCCGTTCGGCGTCGTCCTGCGGACGCGCGCCGTCAATGCGGATATTCATGGTTCTGGTCTCCTGCGCTGCGCTTTACCCGCACAGCACCTTGAAATTCTCTCCGGGCGGCAATGGCTGCCGCCCGACCCCGCTTTTATGCGATCGCCTTGCTGGAACCGCTTTCAGCGTGGGAATAGATGCTGTCCTTGAAAGGCAGGCCGAGATGCTCACGCAGCGTTCTGCCTTCCAGATGCGGTTCGAAATATCCGCGCCGTTGCAGCACCGGTATGACGAGGCGGATGAAATCATCCAGCCCTTCGGCAATCACCGGGAAGCCCAGAATGAAACCGTCGGCCGCATCGTGCTCAACCCAGCGGATGATCTCGTCCGCCACCTTGTCCGGGGTTCCGATGAAACCTTCGCGCGGGGTCGCCGCCTCCAGCGCCGCTTCGCGCAACGTCTGGTTCTTTTCCTTCGCACGGCGCTTGATGCGGTCGGTCGTCGAACGGAAGCTGTTCTTGCCGATCTCGCCGAGTTCGGGGAAAGGCTCATCCAGCGGATAGACACTGAAGTCGTGGTGATCGAAGAAACGGCCGAGATAGGCGAGCGCATCCTCGATGGTGATGAGGTTACGGATGATGTCGTATTTCGCTTCCGCCTCCTCCTGCGTCTCGCCCACAATCGGCCCGATGCCGGGGAAAATCTTCACGTCGGCAGCGGACCTGCCCTGCGCGACAGCACTCTGCTTCACGCGCTTGAGGAATGTCTGGTTTTCCTCGAGCGATGCGGAATTGGTAAAAACGGCGTCGGCATGTTTGCCCGCAAGCCCGATACCGGCATCCGAAGAACCCGCCTGGAAAATCACCGGCTGTCCCTGCGGCGAGCGCTGGATGTTCAGCGGACCTTCCACCTGGAAGAAGCGACCCTTGTGGCCGAGCGTGTGGAGTTTTTGCCTGTCGAAGAACTGTCCCGTCTCGCGGTTACGCACGAAGGCATCGTCGTCCCAGCTGTCCCACAGGCCCTTGATCACCTCCAGATATTCATCGGCGATCTCGTAACGCAGCGCATGTTCGGGATGGTTGCGGCTGTAGTTCCTCGCCGTACCTTCGAGTGGCGTCGTTACTGCATTCCAGCCGGCCCTGCCACCGCTCAGAAGATCAAGCGAGGCGAACTGGCGCGCGATGGTGAAGGGCTCGCTGTAGGAGGTCGAAACCGTGCCGGCAAGACCGATCTTCGAGGTGACGGAGGCGAGCGCCGAAAGGATGGTCAAAGGCTCGAACCGGTTGAGGAAGTGCGGAATGGACTTGTCGTTGATGTAAAGCCCGTCGGCAACGAAGGCGAAGGCGATGCCGGCGGCTTCTGCCTTCAGCGCGTTCTTCCTGAAGAAATCGAAGTTGACGCTGGCATCAACAGGGCTTTTGGGGTGCCGCCAGGCGTTCATGTGCCCGCCGGGGCCCTGGAGCATGATGCCGAAACGGATTGTCTTTTTCGTCATGTCATTTCCTCCTGAGGACAAGTTCACGCGGCCCTGGAAAGGCGGTGTGTGGCCAGCAATTCGATCGAGGCGAGCCTCTGATCGGCCCCCACATGCGGCGGCTCCACGATGAATTCCTCGATACCGTGCTCATCGGAAAGCGCGCGCAGCGCCTTGTGAATATCGTCCGGCCCGCCATGCAGGACGTTGGGCTTACGCTCCTCGATGCGATAATCGGTATCGCCGGACTGGCGGGCGAATTCTTCCGCCTGTTCACGGCGGCCAAGGTTGAACGCCTTGCCGTCGCTGAGGAACACCCGGTAGATGCGCTGACCTTCCACCTGCCGCGCCGCATGGTCGGGATCACTGGCGGCAAAGACGGAGAGGGCAAGGATCGGCGCCCTTCCGCCGCTCTCCTCACGGAAAGCCGAGAGGCTGCTGCGAAGAACCTCCGGATCACCATTGAGGTGGCCGGCAAAGACGAAATTCCATCCTTTGGAAGCTGCAAGCCTTGCGCTTTCCGGGCTGGCACCGAGCAGAAACCGTTCCACCGCAACCGGCGGCACCGGTGTTGCCTGCAACCCGGCCTGCGCATGCCCCTGCGGCGCGGCACCGGAGAGAAACGTGGTAAGTTCACCAAAAGCCGTTTCGAAATCCGGCTTGCGGGCGGGATCATAGGCCTGCTGTAGGGCAGACGTCGCAAGCGGCAGCCCGCCCGGTGTCTTGCCGACGCCGAGATCGACCCGACCGGGGGCGAGCGACGACAACACGTTGAAAACCTCGGCGACCTTGTAGGGGCTGTAATGCTGCAGCATCACGCCGCCCGAGCCGACGCGGATACGAGAGGTCTTCGCCAGAATCCATGCAACCAGCGCTTCCGGCGCGGAACCGGCAAGCTCCGGCGAATTGTGATGTTCTGCCACCCAGAATCGGCGATAGCCCAGTTCTTCGGCGCGTTTGGCGAGATTGATCGTGTCGCGGAACGCGCTTGCCGCGTTCTCACCCGTTGGAACAGGGCTCTTGTCCAGCAAACTGAGAGTATACATCATCACCTCGCACGTCTTTTGATGCATACTTTGTCTACTGATTTTATATAGTAATAAAGGACGTTCGTTCCACGTTGCGACGCGATCAGAGAAAATATTATTTCCCGCTATGGTTTCGGCAGGCGTCTTTGGCAAAGCAATCCGAAACGATGAGGAAACAG
Source organism: Rhizobium sp. AN68 (assembly GCF_030758035.1). Classification (NCBI taxonomy): domain Bacteria; kingdom Pseudomonadati; phylum Pseudomonadota; class Alphaproteobacteria; order Hyphomicrobiales; family Rhizobiaceae; genus Rhizobium; species Rhizobium sp. AN68. The sequence goes on from NZ_JARWMI010000002.1 coordinate 648,596, forward strand.
GGCGAAAAACGATGGTGTAAAGCCGCTTTGTGCATCGAGCCGGGACGAAACGGACTTGCGCGGGAATTCGGTAAAAACTACTTAGTAAGTTGAGAACACCATAACCCGGCACTCAGAAGGTGCTGGCCCTCTTTGCGGATCATGCGATGTTGACCAAAAAAGGCAAATACGGACTGAAGGCTCTTGTCGATCTGGCGCGGTTGCCCCAGGGCGAGACCGCCTTTGTGACCGAGATTGCAACCCGCAACAATATTCCGAAAAAATTTCTGGATACTATTCTTCTGGAACTGCGCAACAGCGGCATTCTGCGTTCCAAGAAGGGACCGAATGGCGGTTATTCGCTGTCGAAAATGCCATCGGAAATCATGATCGGGCAGGTCATCCGCACGCTGGACGGGCCCTTGGCCCCCATCCGCTGTGCCAGCCGCACCGCTTTTGAAGCCTGCGACGACTGCGACGATCCCGAGACCTGTCAGGTCAGGGTTTCGATGACGGACGTGCGGGACGCCATAGCAACAATCCTGGACAATATGACGCTCGCACAATTCGTGGCAAAAGGCGGACAAGACGCGCAATTTATTCCGGCAGGCGAATAAGCGCCGTTTACTGTCGGCGCAGATCGTCGCCCAGAGTCGCAATCAGCCCTGATTCGCTTGCACCATCGATAAGGCCGAGACGGGCCATTAGAATTTCCAGCGTGATGGCATTGTTTCGGACGGAGCGAAAGGTCACGCTTTCCGCCCCCACCTGCGCCGCATCGATATTGGCCGCGAGGCGGGAAATCTGTGCCTTCAGCAATTCGATTGCGAGAAATATTTCGCCGATAAGGGGGCGCGCATCACCTTCCTCGGCCAATCTGTCAATCAGCAACGCTGAAAGCTCACGCTGTTTCTCACCCAGAGCCACGGCGGCCTTCAGAAGGGTGAAAACGGAGGCTGCCAGATTTCCAGCGCCCTGGGCAAGAAACGCGACCTGATCGGCGCGCAGCAGGCCGTCCCATGATGTATCCGGGCGATTGCGAAGAACAACGAGCACGGCCTGCCCTGCCGTGTTGACTGCCGGGACAACGATCCAGTCTGCATCTGAGGTAACAGATCGGGCAATGTCATCGGGCAGCCGCAAGCCATAGTCGTCGCCAGTCAACAGAACCGCCTGATCCACGCCGGCGTCAGATGAGGCAAGCGCAAAAGTCTCACCAAGATCGAGGCGGGCGAAGAGGGTTTTGCGCTGCTCTTCGCTACCGGCGTTCCTGATGAATTCGAGCGCCGTGAAGTGTTCGGCAAGCGCATGCGCCGCCTCCGCATCCGCCGCGGAAATAATCGAGAGAGCTTGCGAGAGAACGTCGTTTGTGATGTCCGCCCCGCCCAGATCGTTTGGAACGGAGAGGGCGAGAAGGCCGGAACGGGCAATCCGCGCGTGGATTTGTGCGGCACTTTCCACCGCGCATTTTTCGGCAATCGTCCGGGCAACGTTCAGTACATCCCCATCCGCGCCGAGACGCGGGGACACGAAACGAATTCTTTCGCCGAGCGGCGTGACAGATCCCATGCTCAACTCCCTCAAAGAATGACCCAGTGAAAGCGCCGGAAAGGCCGGAGCTCAGTCCAGCGAATGATAACGGCCGTTTTGATAGACCAGCGAGTGACCCGACCCGATGCGGATCGCCTCCACCTTACCGATGATGATGACGTGGCTGTGGCGCTCGATCGCCTCCTCGATGGTGCAATCGATCGCGGCAACGGCGTCCTCGAGGATGGGCGCGCCGCTCGCCAGACGGGTCCATTCCGCGCCGCGATAACGGTCCACACCTTTCAGACCGCCAACACCGGCAAACTGGTTGGCGATGAACTGATGGTTCGGGCCGACAATATTCACCGCCAGATGGCCGAAGCGCTGCACCACAGGCCATGTGGAGGAGGAGCGGTTGAGCGCAACCAGAATTCTTGGCGGATCGACCGACAGGGCGGTGGCGGATGTTACCGTAGCACCCGTGCGCGCATCACCCTCGCCCGCCGTAATGACGCTGACACCGCCGCCCAGCGTCCTGAGCGCCGCCTTAAGGCTATCGGCATCCGGCGCCTTGCCAGAGACGGGATCGCGGAGATTGATGAATTGTTGATCCTTGGCCGCATATTGCAATGTCATCGATCGCTCCTGAAAACAGCTTGTTGCTCAATAGTTAGCAGCGGCGGCGGGGCGTGAAATAGACATCGTTTTCCATAATACTTATATTCTATGGAAATAATGTTTTATATGCCGCTCTCCCGTGAACGCTCCGCCGAATGACGCCCATGGGAAAGGCTAACCGGAAGACAGGGCCGCCTGCCTTCCGGCGATTGATCACGAGCCGGATACCAGCTTGACGTTACCGCCGTGGCCGCCGCCGCCGAAAACCTGTTTCGTGCCGAAAGACGAACGGATCTGATTACGTGGCCCATCAAGCCCGATTTCCGGAAACAGCAATTCGGATAGACGATAGGCTTCCTCCAGATGCGGATAGCCCGATGCGATGACGGTATCGATGCCCAGCGCCTGATACTCCCGCAGCCGCGCCGCAACTGTCTTCGGCGAACCCACCAGCGCGGTGCCGGCGCCAGAGCGGACAAGACCGATTCCCGCCCACAAGTTCGGAGAGACTTCAAGCTGGTCACGCCGGCCATTATGCAGCGCCCGCATCCTTGCCTGACCGACCGAATCCGACGCCTTTAAGAAGGCCTCCTGAGCGGAAGCGATGGTTTCGTCGGAAAGCTTGGAAATCAGTTTGTCCGCATCGGCCCAGGCCTCCTCATCGGTTTCGCGCACGATGAAATGCAGGCGAATGCCGAATGTCACTTCTCGCCCCTTTTTCGCTGCGGCGGCGCGAACCTTGGCGATTTTTTCCGCCACCTGTGCCGGCGGCTCACCCCAGGTCAGATATTTGTCGGTGATACCGGCCGAGAACTCGATCCCGGCATCGGAGGAGCCGCCGAAATAAAGCGGCGGACGCGGTTCCTGCACCGGTGGCAGGCCGAGCCTGGCACCCTGTGCCTTGATATATTTGCCGTCGAGATCTCCCTTGCCAGTTTCGATCAACGAATTGAACACCTGGAAGAACTCGTCAGCGTGGTCGTAACGCTCGTCGTGCGGCAGGAAGATGCCATCACCAGCCAGCTCCTGCGCGCTGCCGCCAACGACGATGTTGAGAAGCAGCCGACCATGGGAAACACGGTCCAGCGTGGAGGCAAGCCGCGCATAATAGGCCGGCGAGGCAACGCCCGGACGGATGGCGACGAGGAATTTCAGTTTCTCGGTATAGGCGGCGAGATTGGCCGCGAGTATGAAGGATTCCTCGCAGGCGACGCCGGTGGGAATAAGCACCCCGGAATAACCGAGCCGATCCGCAGCCTGCGCTATTTCCCGGAAATAGCCGGGATCGGCGGGACGTGACAGATCGTCGGAGCCAAGATAGCTGCCGTCGCCTGAGGTGGGTATGAACCATAGAAAATCGAGTGGTTTGTCAGCTGTGCTCATCGACAGGTCCTTTGCAATCCGCCCATCGGGCAATTCGGCTGGGTACTAAAAGGGTAGCCAATTCCCCGCCGCGTTTAAGAAATTTTGTTCCAATTTCCGTGCCGCAAGGAGAGTTTATCTCCGCTGGGAAATGGGTCTGGGAAGCGAAAACAAACCTTTCGCCTCCCTGTGTCAGAGGACCGAATAAAGTCCGAGCATCGCGAAATTCATTTCGTAAATCTCTTCCCGCTCAAGGTCGAGATCGCTCTTTTCCCGCTTGATAAGACCGGAATGATCCAGCGGCTGGAGACTGCCCTGATCAACCCCTCGCGGCCTACGCCTGGCCAGACCGAACAGATCGACAGTAAACGCATGAAGTCCCTGCGGCATGTGCGCCTCCTTTGGTCAATTCGCTCTATCCTCCGGCGAGCGCCCAGATTGGTCAATATTTTCCATAAAATTCCTATTCTATAATTGGCGGATTGCCGGCAAACGTGGACTAAGGTTGCGGCAGCGGGAAAAATTCCGTTTCGAACCACCAATATAGGGGTCATCGCAATGGCGTCGACACGATGGCCGCTCAAAGCACGGACTTGGGACGAAAAGACTATAGAGCGCCGGCATCACCCTGCAGCAGCGCACCGTGCAGAACGGGTGATCCGCGCTTCCTCGATCTGCTGGCCTTGATTTCGGACGCCGCTTTCAGGCGTGCGAAAAGAGCATAGCCCTCGGACCACCGGCCGAAACCGGCGGCAATATTGATGTGTCCAACGGAGCCGAGATTGACGATATCGCTTCCCCAGTCAGCAGCGGTGCGGGCTAACTCGTCTGGATTCATATAGGGGTCGTTCATGCTACCTACGACGAGACTGGGGAAGGTGAGCGGCGACCGAGGAAATGCGCCGAAGCGGACGATGCATGGATGCATTGCCTCCACTCTGTCGAGATGGGCGGGCGCCACCAGAAGCGCACCCCTGATTTTGCTGGCCACGGGTCGTGTCGCCATATTGGCGACGAGCAGGCAACCCAGGCTGTGGGCGACAATATAGGCGCTTTCGGTTGCGGCGAGCGCCGCTTCCAGACGCTCAAGCCAGTCTTCAAGAACCGGGCATTCCCAATTCTGCTGATCGACCAGCTGCGCCTCCGAATCTTCCAGCAGCCAGTGCCGCTGCCAATGCCCCTCATCCGAACCGTTGAGGCCGGGGACAATCAAGGTGGTACACATGCCTACTCCGTGGTTTGCGGGCGGGGTGTGCCAAGAATGGTGAATTTCGCAATTTTAGTCGACTATTGCCTTGCTCAGCTTTTCCGAACTCGAGAAAAATCGATCCAGACAATTCCGTTGCGGCAAAAAATACGTTCTCGGCAGCAGCCTTGGCACTGCGCATGTGGAATCATTGCCTAAAATATTTTCCATAGAAAATATGTTCTAATCGAGCAAACCGCGCGGAAAGCTTTTCCTCTGCCGCATTCCAAAAGAAACGCCGCTGCTTGGCCGTGCCGCCGCCGGTTTGTCATTCTCGCACTGTCGGAGACCTCAACCTCCCGAACCTCAAAATGGCAAATGCCGAGCCTCGGCAGGGCCATTCCACCGCGACATAAAGCGAAAATTCAGGCGGATAATGTGAGCAGCACGAGCGAATTTCTCTGGTACATCCCCAATGACGTCAAACCCGGACATCGGGGCGACGCCGTCAGCGAAAACCACAACAGCCTCGATACTTTAACTACCCATGCCAGGGCGCTGGAAAACCATGGCTGGAAGGGCGCGTTGATCGGCACAGGCTGGGGGCGTCCGGATACCTTTACGGTTGCGGCGTCGCTTACCGCGCGTACCACCACTTTCGAGCCACTGATCGCTATCCGCCCCGGCTACTGGAAGCCGGCCAATCTCGCATCGGCCGCCGCCACGCTCGATCAGCTTTCTGGTGGCCGGGTACGAATCAATGTCGTTTCCGGCAGGGACGAGCTTGCGGCCTATGGCGACGAAGAAGGCGATCAGGCGCAGCGTTATGCGCGCACGAAGGAGTTCATGCGGCTGGTGCGGCGGCTCTGGACTGAGGAAAACGTCACTTTCAATGGCGACCATTTCCGGGTCAAGAACTCCACCGTCTCGCCGCGCATCAGCGAGAGTGCCGGCCGGCCACATCCCAAACTTTATTTCGGCGGCGCGTCCGAGGCCGCCGAACAGGTTGCCGCAACTGAAGCCGATGTCCAGCTCTTCTGGGGCGAACCGCTCGCCGGCGTGCGCGAAAGGATCGAACGTCTCAGACATTTCAGTGAGACCCTCGGCCGTGACCTGCCGCCGCTGCAATTCGGTCTGCGGATCACCACGCTAGTGCGCGAAACCGCGGCTGAGGCTTGGCGCGATGCGGAAGCAAAGGTGGCGGAGATGGCTGCGAACAATGGCGTGCGCTGGAACGATCATCTGCAAGGTGTCGCGGTCGGCCAGCGCCGCCTGCTGGATCTGCACACGCAGAGCGATGTGCTGGACGACAATCTTTATACCGCACCCGGCAAATTTGGCGGAGGCGGTGCCGCAACGACATGGCTCGTCGGTTCGGCGGAAGACGTCGCCGCGTCGCTGCGCAAATACCGCGCGCTTGGCATCACCCATTTCGTGCTTTCCGACACGCCCTATCTTCAGGAAATTGAACGGCAGGGCGACAAGCTGTTGCCGCTACTCCGGGACTGATGCGGGCGGCGTCAACATGGGCGGCCTGCCAAACAAAGCCGCCCATGTCTTCTACGGTCAGCCGCCAACAGCCTTGATGCTCTGACGGCCGAGGATAGTTCGGATCATGTGGCTTTGCGGCGCATGCGCCCTTGCCGTTATGGCGTCGCGGTGATGCCGCTCGAGATTATAGTCCCGGCGAAGGCCGCGATTGCCGCCAAGCTCCAGCGCCAGATCCGTCACTGCCAGCGCATTGTCGATCACCACATGACGAACGGCGAGCGCATCCGTGCCTACCCTCTCACCCGCATCGATATCACGCGCGACGGAGCGGAGCAGACGCCTGTTGGCCGCAAGAAGTACCTCGATCTCGCCCACACCTTCCTGAATGCGCGGAATGGATGACAGCGGCGCGCCGAGGCTTGCCGGAACATGGCCTGTCAGATGGCGCAAGAGGGCGTCACGCGCCGAAAGCGCGACACCGTGATAGACGGAGGCCAGCAGCACGAAGAAATTGTAACCGTCCGCCTCATCCCGCCGCAACGGCTCGTCCGCCGGCTGTTCGGCAACGATATCGGCGAGCGGCACCCTCACATTCTCAAGCAGGAGATCGTCGCTGGCGGTGGCATACATTCCTGTCGCTTCCCATGCCTTTTCCCGGCCGATGCCCGGCGCATCGAGCGGGACCAGAAGCTGGATCAGACGCGGCGCCTCTTCCGTCGTGACGGCAAGTACAATCGCCCATTTCAGACCCGGCAGGCCGGTGACGAAGCTCTTGCGGCCATTGACCACCCAGAAATCGCCCTCGATCCGCGCCGTCGTTTCCGGCAGTCCGCCATGGGCCGGGGAACCGATCCCCGGCTCTGCCTGCGCATTGTTCAGAAGCGCCCGCTCCCTGTTATTGGCGGCCAGCACTTTTGCCGCGAGATCTGCCGGCCACCTGCCGCGCCGGATGGCAGCATGAACGCTGTAATGCATGGCAAGGATGAGGGCGGTTGACGGATCACCCTTGGCAATGGCGGCGATGACGGCATGCGCGGTTTCCATGCCCTCTCCCCAACCACCGTCCTTTTCAGCCGTCACGAGACCAAGCAGGCCAGACTTGAAAAGCGCCTCGAAATTACCGGCGGCGAATTCGCCGCTTTTGTCATACTCCGCCGCAGTCAGGCTGAAATCTTCGGCGAGCGCGGTTGCGATGGCGACGGGATTCAAGTGCTGCTCCGGGCTCGGAACGGCGGATAAAGCGCCGCTCATGCCACCGCCCTTTCACTGGTCGTGACGAAACGGTCATCGATCCACGCAGCGAGATCGAAGTCGTTTTCAAGGAAACCCCATTGATGTAGGAAATCCTTGTAATGGCCGACGGCGGCGACGAGGTCTGCATCGAGGCCAAGACCTAGATGGCGGTGGACATCCGGGCCGTTGGCGGCCAGAACCTGCTCTTCGGTCGCACCCGCCTCGCGCGCGATAAAACGGCGGGTCTCTTCCGGATGCTGCTCCGCCCAGAGCGAGGCTTTGGCAATGGCGGCAACCAGCCGCTCCACCAGATCGGGGCGCTCATCGGCAAGTCGTCCGTCAACTGTCAGCACGCGGGGAGAGCCGGAGTTGATACGTATCTTCGGGTCGGGGTGAAAACCGAATTCCGCCACTTGCACGGCGCCGATCAGGTTCGCGGCGGCGATACCGGCAGTACCCTTGACGAAAATCGCATCGACCTCACCCCGCAACAGCGCGATGATCTCCTCACCGAAGGATTGTCGCCGCTTCAGGCCGAAAAGGGATGGTCCCTCCTGTGTCGCCAGCACGGAATCCTTGATCACGATATCCTTCAGCTCGATATCCTCGACCCTCAGCCCCTCCAGCGAAAGCGCCGAAACGATGCCCTTCAATGCTGTCGCTCGCATGAAATCGACAATCCCATCAGGTCTGCGCGGCACACCGAAACGGCGGCCGACGAGATCGGCAAGCGAGCGGATACCGTTTTCCGGAAGGGTGATGATCGCCTGGAACTCATCGGTCCAGGTAATGCCGATAAGACGCGTATTGCGCCCTTCCGAGCGGGCGCGGATAGGGGGCACATTACCGCCGTGGCGGAAGGACCATTCCAGCGTGTGGTTGAAATGGCTCTGCCGCACAGAACGATCCGGTGAATCGATGATGGATTTCAGCGATATCCCCACATCCTCAAAGGTCTGCGCGAGATAACCGAGCTGCGCCGCAAGCCCCACGGGCGTGGGCACCGGGCAACGTGTGTACCAGATTTCAGAAAGTGTCGTGCTCATGGCTTTGGCCTCGATGAAAACGATGACACCAGAAAGCGATGCTGCGGTGCCCGTCGACGAAAGGGAGATGCCCCTGCCCGCCGCAAACGGCGGGCAGGGGCTGGCGAGACGATCAGGATGCCGCGATATGCGCGAAGGCCAAGCTGCCCGCGACGCCTTCTGCACCGATAGTGTGATCGGCAATGCGCTTGTTAAAGATGGTGATTTCAGGTGCCGCAACGATGTCGATGGCAGGAACGTCATCGACGAGGATCTGCTGTATTTCCTTCCATTGCGCGACGCGCTTGTCCGGATCGATCTCGACAGCGGCAGCTTCCAGCAGCGCATCCACCTTGGGGTTGCTGTAGGCGGCGCCATTTGAGAAGGGCACGCCCTTCTTGAAGTTTTTCGACCAGTATAGCCGCTGCACACCGACGGTCGGGTCGAAGAGATTGCTCATGCCCTCATAGGCAAAATCGAAATCGCGATCCGTGTAGATGCGCTTGGTATAGGTGGCGAAATCCTGCGTCCGCACCGTCACATCCACACCGACCTTCGCCAGCGCCTGGCGAATATAGTCCGCGCCACGCGGATAGGCTTCGGTGCTCGGCACATAGTCCAGATTGAGCTTGAAACGGATACCATCCGCGCCGCGCTTGTATCCCGCCTCGTCCAGCAGCGCTTCGGCCGCCTTCAGATCGATCGGATAGGTCTTCAGATCCTCGACAAACCATTTCGTCAGCTTCGGATTGATCGGGCCGGTGATTGTCGCGCCATAGCCATAATTGACCGTGTTGAAGATGACTTTGCGGTCGATCACATGCGCGAAGGCACGGCGGACGCGGACGTCCTTGAACACGTCCTTCTCGAGGTTGAACTCAACGCGGCTGATCGAATTGGTATATTGATAGCCATTGGTCTCGAAGCCGAGGCTCGGTAGCTCCTTCAGGCGGTCGAGATCGCTATAGGCGACCGGGGTGCTCGGAGCGAGATCGATCTCACCGGTTTCGATTGCGATGGCACGGGCCGACGCATCTGGAATGAAGCGAACAATCAGCTTGTCGAGATAGGGGCGCGGCGCATCCCAGTAATCGGCATTGCGCTCAAAAACGATATGGCTGCCGCGCACCCATTCCTTGAACTTGAACGGGCCGGTACCAACAGGCGCGAGATTGATGGGATTTTCGGTAACTTTCGTACCTTCATAAAGATGCTTGGGCACGATAGGCGTTTCAGCAGCGGCAAGCGCCGTTATCAGATACGGCGCAGGCTTGGAAAGAACCAGCACGGCCGTCAGATCATCCGGGGTCTCGACACTGGTGAGGTTCAGGAAGGTATTGCGCCCGCGCGGATGCACTTCCTTGATGGTGTTGACGGAGAACGCCACATCGGCAGATGTGAAAGGCTTGCCGTCATGCCATTTTACACCGGGTCTCAGATTGAAGGTGTAACGCAGGCCATCGCCGCTGACATCCCACGATTTGGCCAGGAGCGGCTTGGGATTGAGGTCGAAATCATAGGTCAGCAGCCCTTCTGTGACCTTGGGCGATATATAGACGGAATTATAGGCTGTGTGTGCGATCGTCGTCAGCACCGGCGGCTCCGATGAGATGAGTAGGGTGGCTGTGCCACCGCTTGCCGGCTCCGCCGCGTTGAGCTTCAGCCCCGGCAACGACACCACGCCAAGAGCCACCGACGCCAGCAGAAATCCGCGGCGCGTCGTCTGGTTGAAAACAGTCATGCGATACCTCTCCTTAATTGAACCGGCGAAAAACCGGCAAAACTGAACGGCCGCGCTTGGGAAGAAGTTTGTTCCGCAGACGAGAGTGAGATTGGCATGAAGCACCAACCATTCTCATAAATAGGAATTATCTTTTCTTTATGGCGCATATTTCCGTAAATTTCAGAAAATAATTCTATTACTCTTTGACAAATTCCATAAAATTAGTCAACTAATACCAACGCCTTTACGGGCCGATTTCATGTTTTCAAGCGAATGGACTGGAGCCGATGTCGAATTCGAAACGGATTTTATCGCAGGCAAGGCGGGTGGCCATTCAGGCCGTCCCGACGGTTCTCGGTATCGTCATCCTGAACTTCTTCCTGCTGCAGCTGGCGCCTGGTGATGCGGCTGACGTGCTGGCCGCGGAAGCGGGTTCGGCGACCGTCGAGACCATGGCCGAAATTCGCTCACGCTTCGGGCTCGACCTGCCGGTCGTCCATCAGCTCATGAACTATCTCGGCAATCTGGCCCAGTTCAGCCTCGGCTTTTCACCCCGCTACGGCATGCCGGTCGCCGATCTTATCGGCCAGCGATTGCCCGGCACGCTGGCGCTGATGGGAGCAGCACTTGGCATTGCGATTTTCGTCGGCGTTTTCCTCGGCTCCATCATGGCGCTCTTTTCCGGCAAGCTGCCGGACCGGATCATTTCGATTGGCTCGCTAATCTTTTATTCCGTGCCGGGCTTCTGGATCGGCCTGATGCTTATCCTCACCTTCTCGGTCAAGCTCGGCTGGCTTCCGTCTGGCGGCGACAGCACCATCGGCAGCAGCCTCACCGGCCTCGACGCCCTTCTGGACAGGCTGCGCTATATCGTTCTCCCCGCCCTTTCGCTGGCGCTTTATTTTCTGGCGATTTATGCCCGCCTCACCCGCGCGGCGATGCTGGAAGTCAAATCCCAGGACTATGTGCGCACGGCACGGGCAAAAGGCGTTTCACCCTTCCGGCTCACCACACGCCATATTCTGCGCAACGCACTTATCCCGATCACCACCATGGCCGGCATGCATATTGGTGGCCTGCTGGGCGGTGCGGTCGTGGTGGAGACCGTCTTCAGCTGGCCAGGCCTTGGCCGTCTTGCTTTCGAGGCCGTCATGGCCCGCGATTTCAGCGTGCTACTCGGCATTCTGCTTCTCTCTTCTCTTGTCGTCATCATTGTCAATGCCGCCGTGGACCTGTTGCAGGCATGGCTCGACCCCCGCATCGGAGAAAGCCGATGAATTCCTCCCAGACATCAGCAGTTCTCGACGCGGCCGAACTCAGTGCCGAAGAGAGCAATCCCAAACCTAAAAAACCTGAAGAAAAAGTCTGGCCCTATATCCATGCGCCGGACGCGCTTTCAGCCCGCTCCGTCTCCGTGCCGCGGCGCGGCTTGCGGCGGGAACTGAAGATTTTCCTGACCAATCCCAACGCCATCGTTGGGCTGCTGTTCCTTGCCACCGTCCTCATCGCCGCTGTCACGGCCCCGCTGATCTATCCGGGCGATCCGCTGGAAATGGTGGCCCGCCCCTTCCTCTGGCCCGGCCAGAATCCAGCCTATCCGCTCGGCACCGATTCCATGGGGCGTGATGTGCTGGCGGGCATCGTGCATGGCGCACGCATCTCGCTCACCGTCGGTGTCGTCGCCACCCTGATCGGGTTGACGATCGGCATAACAATCGGTGCTTTTGCCGGTTATTTCGGTGGCGTCATCGACGATATTCTCGTGAAGATCATCGAAATCTTCCAGACATTGCCGAACTTCGTGCTGCTGGTGGTGCTCGTCGCCATTGCCCAGCCTTCGGTCACCACGGTAACCTCGGCAATCGGCATCATTACCTGGCCACTTGTTGCGCGCCTGACCCGCGCCGAATTCCGCGCCATCCGCGAGAAGGACTATGTGCTTGCCGCACGAAGCCTCGGTTATGGCCATGCGCGTATCGTGTTTCAGGAAATTCTGCCCAACGCCCTGCCGCCGATCATCGTCACCTCCTCCGTCATGGTGGCGGGTGCGATCCTCATGGAAGCAGCCCTTTCCTTCATGGGACTTGGCGACCCCAACCGTGTTTCCTGGGGTTCGATGATCGGGTCGGGACGCGACGTCATTCGCACCGCCTGGTATCTGACCGCCCTTCCCGGCCTCGCCATCGTCTTCACCGTCATTTCGCTGAATCTCATCAGCGACGGTCTCAACGATGCGCTAAACCCCCGTTTTTCGGAGGAACGCCGATGAGCAAACTTATCGAAGTCCACGATCTCTCCGTCAGCTTCGGCTCAGCCCAACCGGTCAAGGGCGTCAGCTTCGATGTGCAGTCCGGCGAAATGCTTGCAATCGTCGGCGAAAGCGGCTCGGGAAAATCGCTGACTGCGCTCGGCCTGATCGGCCTGTTGCCGTCGCATGCAAAAACCGGTGGGCGTGTTCTGCTCGAAGGCCGCGATCTCCTACCGCTTTCCGAGCGGCAATGGCGCGGCATTCGCGGCCGCGATATCGGCATGATCTTTCAGGAACCGATGACGTCGCTGAACCCGGTCCTGACGGTGGGCGAACAGATCGTCGAGGTGCTGCGCATCCATGAAAGGATCGACAGGCACCAGGCGCGCAAACGCGCCATCGAGCTTCTGGACCTCGTCAATATTCCCGACGCCCAGCGCCGCGTGGACGATTATCCGCACCAGCTTTCCGGCGGCATGCGCCAACGCGTCATGATCGCCATCGGCGTTGCCTGCAATCCCAAACTACTGATCGCCGATGAGGCGACGACCGCGCTCGACGTGACGATACAGGCGCAGATCCTGCAGCTGCTCGACAATCTGCGCCGCGATCTCAATATGGCCGTCATCCTCATCACCCACGATCTTGGCATTGTGGCGCAATGGGCCGATCGGGTCATGGTCATGTATGCCGGCCGCAAGGTGGAAGAAGGATTGCCTGAACCGGTTTTCTCCAATCCTTACCACCCCTATACGCGCGGCCTGCTGGCTGCCTCTCCGCGCGCCGAAGACGGCCAGCATTATCGCGACGGCCCACTCATCGAAATTCCGGGTTCAATCGTTTCCGCTACGGGCGAGCGCGGCTGCGCCTTCCGGCCACGCTGTCCGAGCGCCCGCGGTTTCTGCGGGCAGTTCGTACCGCCGCTGAGGCTCGTCTCGGAAGGTCGCTACGCCGCCTGCCCCTTCGTATCCCCCACATCCCAAGAGGTATCCGATGACGCTCTTGTCAGTGCATAGTCTTTCCACCCACTATTCGGGAGGACGCGGAACAGTCCGCGCCGTCGACGATGTGTCGCTCGACATCGAGGCGGGCGAGACCGTGGCGCTGGTGGGTGAATCAGGCTGCGGCAAATCCTCGCTCGGCAAGTCGCTGATGCGGCTGGTGGAGCCCACTTCCGGCAGGATCACCTTCAAGGGCGCCGATGTCACGGCGATGTCGTCGTCGCAGCTGCGCGGCATCCGCCGCCGCATCCAGATGATCTTTCAGGACCCATTCGCGTCGCTCAATCCGCGCCAGACGGTGCGAACCATCCTTACCGGGCCGTTGAAGGTGCACGGCATTGGCGACAGGGCGCAACAGCGGGAGATCGTCGAGGCGATCGTCGCGCAGGTGGGTCTGCCACCGGATGCACTCGACCGCTATCCGCACGAGTTTTCCGGCGGCCAGCGCCAGCGCATCGGCATTGCCCGGGCGCTCGTTCTCGAGCCGGAACTGGTCGTCTGCGACGAGCCTGTCTCGGCGCTCGATCTTTCCATACAGGCGCAGATCCTCAACCTTCTGGTGGAGATGAAGAAACGGCTTTCGTTGTCCTATCTCTTCGTATCCCACGACCTTTCGGTCGTACGCTATTTTTCCGATCGCGTTCTCGTCATGTATCTCGGCAAGATCGTGGAAAGCGCGCCGACCGCGGAGCTTTGGGCCTCTCCGAAACACCCCTATACCCGTGCGCTTCTCGCGGCCGTTCCCGATCCCGCGCGCCGCAAGCAGGCAGCGCCCATTTCCGGCGACCTGCCGAGCCCCCACAACCCGCCATCCGGCTGCCGGTTTCACACCCGCTGCCCGCTCGCCACCGATCTCTGTCGCGAAAAAGCGCCGGATTACACTCTTTTCGGCAAGAACCACGCCGTGGCTTGCCACCATGCCCAATAAACTGAAGGAGCAACCATAATGGTCGACTATCGCTATCTCGGACGCAGCGCGCTGAAAGTTTCACCGCTGAGCCTCGGCACGATGATGTTCGGAGGCCCGACGCCGGATGACGTGGCCTTCCGCATTATCGACAAGGCACGCGAGCAGGGCATCAACTTCATCGACACTGCCGATGTCTATCACGACGGCAAGTCGGAAGAAGTCGTTGGTCGCGGTATCAAGGCCAGTCGCGATCACTGGGTTCTGGCAACGAAATTCGTCAATTCCCACACCAAGGGTCCGAACCTTGGCGGCCATTCGCGCAAATGGGTGATCGAGACCGTCGAGAATTCGCTTCGCCGTCTCAACACCGACTACATCGATATCCTCTATTTCCACCGCGCCGTCTTCGACGCGCCGCTGGAAGAGCCGGTACGCGCCATTGCCGATCTCATCCGTGCGGGCAAGCTGCGCTATTTCGGCGTTTCCAACTTCCGGGGCTGGCGCATCGCCGAAATTTCGCATTTGGCCGATCAGCTCGGCATCGACCGGCCTATCGCCAGCCAGCCGCTTTACAACATCGTCAACCGCACAGCGGAAGCCGAGCAGCTGCCCGCGGCACATAATTACGGGCTGGGCGTCGTTTCCTATTCGCCGCTGGCACGTGGCGTGCTGACCGGCAAATATCAGCCGGGTGAGCAGCCGGGCGCAGATACCCGTGTCGGCCGTGGCGACAAGCGGGTTCTGGAAACCGAATGGCGCCCCGAGTCGGTCGAAATCGCCCAGAAGGTTGCGGCGCACGCCGCATCAAAGGGTGTTTCGGCAGCGGATTTTGCGCTCGCCTGGGTGCTGAACAACAAGTTCGTCACCGCCGCGATCACCGGCCCGCGCACTGAAGACCATTGGGACGGTTACGTCCGCGCCCTCGATGTGAAGATCGATGCGGAAGACGAGGCGCTGGTCGACAGCCTTGTGACGACAGGCCATCCCTCGACACCGGGCTTCAACGATCCGAGCCATCCCGTCGAAGGCCGCGTGCCGCGCAATATCGAACCGGCTCCCCGCCCGGTCGTCAAGCCGCGCGCGGTCGCCTGATCGTCCAGAAGAAAATGCCTGCGGCGCGACCGTGCCGCAGGTCATCACATCCGCTCAGGGAAAATCCGCAATGTCCAATCCTAAAATACAGACCGCAACCACCGATAATTCCGGCGTGCCGAGCCGAGACGACATTCTGGCCCGCGCCAGGGACATTGCGGCTGTTGCCGCCAAGGATGCCGCTCGCCGTGAGCGTCAGCGGGAACTTCCCTTCGAAATCTTCGGCCTGATCAAAGAAGCCAAGATCGGCACGCTGCGCATCCCCGAGGCCAAGGGCGGACCGGGAGGCTTGATTGCGGACTATATAGAAGTGCTGATGATCCTCGGGGAAGCTGACAGCAATATTCCGCACGCACTCCGCAGCCATTTCAATTTCACAGAAAACCTCGCTCTCACACCGATCGAGCTCGAGGATCGGCGGCACCTCGAAAATGTCCTCACCGGCAAGCTCTTTGCGGGCGCCAGCACGGAACAGGGGACCAAACGCCCCGGTGAAATCACCACGCGCCTCAGCGCCGATGGCGACCGTTATCGTCTGAACGGCCGCAAATGGTATGCGACCGGCACCGCCTTCGCAGATTTCGGCACCTTTAGCGCTGTCGGCGACGACGAACAGCCGATCGGCGTCCTCATTCCGCTTGATCGGCCCGGGATCACCATTCTCGACGACTGGGACAGCATGGGCCAGCGCATGACGGCAAGCGGCGGCGTTTTGCTTGAAAATGTCGAGGTGCTCCCGCATGAACTGACGACCCGCAAGCTCGGCAGCCAGATCGGGCGCCACAGCTCGGCCATGCGACAATTGCACCTCGCTGCCTCTGCCGCCGGTGCCGTTCAGGGTGCACTCAACGATGGCATCGACTATGTTCTGCGCCAGGCGCGCACGACGCTCCACAGCAGCGCCGAAACCGCCAATCAGGACCCCTTTGTGCAAAAGATGCTCGGCGAGATCAGCGCCGGTGCCTTCGCCGTCAAGACGCTGATCCGCGAGGCGGCAAGAACGCTCGACAGGACCGCCGCCGCCTTTTCCAGCGGCGACGAAGAGGCGATAGAAGCGGCTTTGCTGGAAGGTTCTCTCGCCACCGCCCGTACCCAGATCATCGCATCGCAGCTTTCACTGACGGTCGCCACCAACCTTTACGAACTCGGCGGCGGATCGGCGACGTCCAGCGAGCGGAATTTCGACCGCCACTGGCGCAACATCCGCACGGTCTACAACCACAATCCGCTTGCCCACAAGGCGCGTGTCATCGGCGACTACTATCTCAACGGCACCACGACGCACCTCAGGGAAGGCCGTGTATTCTAGCCATGAAGGGAAAACGGCCATGAGAACGGAATTCATCCCTCCTTCGGTCGCAAGAGCGGCTTTTCGATTGCCAACGCTTTCCCGGCTGCCGCCGCTGACGGCCCTGCGCGCATTTGTCGTGGCCGCGCGTCACGCCAGCTTCTCGCGGGCGGCGGAAGAACTGCATGTCTCGACTGCCGCAATCGGCCAGCAGGTGCGCATTCTGGAAACCCATCTCGGGCACACACTCTTCAGCCGCCAGCGCGGCGAGCTGGTGCTGACCGAGGCCGGCAGCACGCTTTACCCCGGCCTTGCGGACGCTTTCGAGACTATGATCGGCAGCCTTTCCGATCTCATGGCCTCCGGCGGCCGGCGGCAGGTGAAGGTTCTGGCGGAAGGCTGTTTTGCGGCCCGATGGCTGGCGCCGCGGTTGGGAACCATCGTTCCAGCCCTTGGAGACGTAGATATCTCGATTGAATCTCTCGAGGGCGACGCCATCGACCTCACGCATTTCGATGCCGATTGCGCGATCGTCGCCACCCACGGACAAATCCCCGGTTTCATTCACGAACCGCTTTTTGCCGACACCGTCAGTGCCGTCTGCACCCCGGATTTTGCCACCCGCCACCAGCTTGGTGGTGAACCCGAGCGGCTTCGGGATATCTCTTTTGCGATGTTGCGCGGCAACGGCACCGATGCTGCCTTCGAATGGGCAAACTGGCTGCGCGCCTGCCGCATTCCGCTTCGGCTTTCCGCAGCAGGACCGCGCTTTTCGCGTCAGACCGCGCTGATAGAGGCACTCTTGTCCAGCCACGGCATCGGCCTTGCGCGCCACTCGCTCATTTCCGAAGAGCTTCGAACCGGCCGTCTGATCGCACCTTTCGGCGCACCTCAGCCGACCGCCAGCCGGTATCATCTTCTAACCAGTCCTGACAGGCGGCGGCTGCCGGAAATCGCATCTCTACTCGCCTTGTTGCGCGAGGATACACGCTCACTCGAAGCCGCCGCCTGAACACGCCCGTCCCACATCAGGCGCGTTCCCTTTGCAACTCCCTGGTCGTATGGATGTTTTCCGGCCGGGGCAGGCCGTAATGATCACGCAGCGTGTCGCCCTCGTAGTCCTCGCGGAACAGCCCGCGCTGTTTGAGGATCGGCACGACCTCGTCGACGAAAATATCGAACCCGCCATTCAGCCATGGCGGCATGATGTTGAAGCCGTCGGCAGCACCTTCACGGAACCAGGTTTCTATCCAGTTTGCCACCTGTTCCGGCGTTCCCGAAATCACCTTGTGGCCGCGCCCGCCGGCAAGCCGGTGCAACAATTGCCGGATCGTCGGATTTTCCCGGTCGATGACATCGAGAACCAATTGATGCCGGCTGCTGTCCGCCTGCGCGCGCGTCGCTTCCACCGCCTCCTTCGGCAACGGCTGATCGAGATCGGTCGATGAGAGATCAATGCCTGTAATGCGCTGCAACTGCCCAAGCGAAAAGGCCGGCTGGATGAGATCGTTGAAACTCGCCTCGAGCTTTCGCGCCTCCTCTTCGGTGGAGGCGATGAAGGGGCTGATTCCCGGCAGGATTTTCACATGGGCGGGATTGCGCCCCGTGGCCGCCACGCGCCTCTTGATGTCGGAATAAAAAGACCGCGCACTCTCCAGAGTTTGATGCGCGGTAAAGATTGCCTCGGCATAACGGGCAGCAAAGCCACGGCCGTCCTCCGAAGAGCCGGCCTGCACATAGACCGGCCTGCCCTGCGGCGAGCGTGGCAGGTTAAGCGCGCCCCGCACCCGGTAGAACTCGCCCTCGTGACTGGCGGGATGGATGCGGTCGGTATCGGCGAAAAGACCGCTCTCCTTGTCGGCGACGATGGCATCGTCTTCCCAGCTGTCCCAGAGCTTTGTCACCACATCGACGAACTCAGTCGCCTGCCGGTAACGGTCGGCATGCGGCGGATGCTGCTGGAGATTGAAGTTTCCGGCCGCCGCATCGGCGGAGGTCGTCACGATGTTCCAGCCCACCCGGCCGCCGCTGATATGATCGACCGAGGCGAACAGCCGCGCGAGATTGTAAGGCTCGTAATAGGTGGTGGAGGCCGTCGCAATGAAGCCGATCTTTTCGGTGACGGCCGCCAAGGCCCCCAGCATGGTGATCGGTTCCAGCCGGTGCCGGGCGGCATAGCGGATATTAGCGTCCAGCACCGGCGCATCGGCAAAGAAAATGGCATCCAGCTTTGCCGCCTCGGCCTTGCGGGCGATATCCTGGTAGAGCCTTATATCCGTGACGCGCAGTGGCTCCGACTCGGGGTGGCGCCAGGCTGCTTCATGGTGCCCACCCGGATAGATGAACGCATTGAGGACAAGCTTCTCGGATTTTCTGCTCATGGCGATGAACCCTTTTCAACTTTGACGCGGCTTTAAACGAGAGGTGAGGATGCGCTTACGCCTCCTTCGTCACCCACGCTTTGGCGAGATTGCCGCTGAGACCCTCCGCCCCTGTCGCGTAGTCCTTGATGCGGACGCTGCCGACGACCGGCTGGATTGGCGAAACGAGATTGATGACGGGAAGATCCTTGGCGACGACGGCCTGAAACTCCTTGAAGAAGGCTGCGCGCTTTTCGATATCCGGCTCCACCGCGGCCGCTTCCAGCAGCCGGTCCACTTCCGGATTGGCGTAGTGGCTGGCATTCGAAAACGGCAGGCCGATCTTGAAGTTCTTGCTCCAGTAGACACGCTGCACGCCGGCCGTCGGATCGAAGGTATTGGAGAGGGATTCGACTGAAAGGTCCCAGGCGCGATCGGTATAAACGACCTTCACATAGGTGCCGAAATCGAATTTCTGGATATCCGCCTCGATGCCGATCTTGGAAAGCGCCTGCGCTATGAAATCCGAATAGGTCTGCGGGTTGAACGGGTTGGTGGTGACCCTGAGCTTGAAGCGCTTGCCGCCATCCTTGCGCGGAAAGCCCGCCTCATCCAGCAGCTTTTCCGCCAGCGCGACGTCGAATTTGGCAAAACCGATATCCGGATTGTGGAACTTCGCAAGGCCGGGGCTGATCGGCGTGGGCGATGGCACGGCGTAACCGTAAAGCACGGTATCGATCAGCGCCGGAACGTCGATCGCGTGGGCAATAGCCTGCCTCACCTTCAATTCCTTGAGATATTCGTTCTCAAGGTTGATGACGAGCTGGTTCTGCTGACCGGCATAGGCGTAGATGCGGTCATCCACCTTCAGCGTCGGGATGGATTTCAGTCGTTCCAGATCGGCAAGCGCCACAGGGTTCGGGCCAATGTCGCCCTCTCCGGTTTCCAGCGCCGCCGCGCGAGCGCCCGCATCGTTGATGAGGCGAATGATGACGCGGTCGAGATAAGGACCTGACGCGTCCCAGTAGTCGGCATTCTTTTCCAGAAGAATATGGCTGCCCGGCACCCATTCCTTCAGGACGAAGGGACCGCTGCCGATGATCTGGGCGGGTTTTGGATTGTCAGTCGGCTTGAAGGTCTCGAAGATGTGCTTTGGCACAACAGGCGATTCCGACGAGGCGAGCGCGGTTATCAATCCCGGCGCCGGCTTGGAAAGCTTCACCTTTGCGACCAGCGGATCGGAAGTATCGACGCTTTCAACATGCGAGAAAGTCGCCCGGCCGCGCGGATGGGCTTCCTTCAGCCGCAGGATCGAGAACTCCACATCTGCCGATGTCACCGGCTTGCCGTCATGGAACTTCGCATTCGGCTGCAGATGAAAGACATATTCCAGCCCGTCGGCGGAAACGCTCCATTCTTTGGCAAGGCTCGGCTTGGGCGAAAGTTCGTAATCGTACGTCAAAAGCCCGTCATAAATCTTCGAGCCGATGAACTGCGGACCGCCCGCACTGGTATTGATTGCCACGAGCTGCGTCGGCTCGGGAAAATAGACGATCTTGAGCGTACCGCCCGAAACCGGCTCTTCAGCAGCAGCGAAAGAACCACCTGGAAGCGCCACGAAAGCGCCGGCGGCGAGTGCAATTTTATGAAACTGGCGTCTGGAAAAGGTCATGTCTGTCTCCGATAAAAATCCGATGTGCGGGGTGCGGCATCTCAGTGCAGTTGCGGGAACCCGTGACGCTCGGCGAGGATTTGCAAAATGCGTTTCGTGTCCTGAATGAAGTGCGTGTCGCCTTTGGTCGTCGCATCGGCTGGTGCATCGCCGGTAAAGACGAACAGCGGCAACGACTGGTTTTCCTCACCCACGACGGCGATGACCGCTTCGCGCGGACGCTGAAAACCGACCCGGTGGATATCAATCCCGGCGGCAAGGTCCGGAAAGGCGGCAAGCAGGCCTTCGATCTGGTTACAATGCGGGCAGACGAACCGGACACCGGGGTGCTTGGGGTCTTCAAAACCGGGGGCGATCAAAAAAAGCGTATCCTTGGCCATGGCATCCATCGTGTGCGGGTGAGATTTCATGGACACAGTGCAGGCAGAGAAATCAGAGGTCCAGAAAGCTATTCTTCCCGCAAAACGAAGAATTCCTTCGCCCTAAATTATTGAAGAAATTGATTTTTTTAGAGTTCCGATAATTGGCATCACCGTTCCTGCCGGCCTGTTCCAAAGGCAACGTTTTTCCCGAAAACGCCGTTATCCCGCGATAGTGAAAAAAGGCCGGAGGGCCGTTTTCAGCAATAAAAAACCCGGCAGAATTGCCGGGTTTTTTATTGCCATATGCAAAACGCTCACTCGTTCTTCCAGGCCGTCGACAGATCGCCATAGGCAATGTCGATGGTGGTGACGAGAGACTGCAGGCTGGTGTTGCGCAGAATGACGGTCGGCAGGGCGACGATAGAGAAATTCGGCAATTCGTCACCGGTGATTTTCTGGATATCGTGGAACTGCCCCGCCCGTTTCGTTTCATCCACTTCAATCGCAGCGGCGCGGAAAAGATCATCCACCCTCGGATTGTTGTAATGGGCGGCATTGACGTATGGCGCGGGTTTCTTGATGCCATCGGACCAGTAGAGCCGCTGCACGCCCGCTGTCGGATCAAACAACCGGCTGATGCCGTTCACTGTCAGGTCAAAACCGCGCTCCGTATAGACGCGCTTGATGAAGGTCGCGAGATCGCCTTCGACGATATCCACCTTCACGCCGAGCTTGCCGAAGGACGAGCGTAGATATTCGGAGGTTTTGCGGAAAACGTCGGAGGGCAGGAAGGCCAGCCGCAGCGAAAAACGCGTACCATCCGCACCCCTCGGATACCCCGCCTTGTCCAGCAGTTCATTCGCTTTGGCCAGATCGAAGGGATAGGTAAAGGGCTTCTCGTCATTATAGGCGGTGAATACCGCCGGAATGTTCGAACCGGCGGGTTTCGCCGTGCCGAAAAAGATCGCGTCGTTGATGAAATTGCGGTCGATGGCATGTGCCAGCGCGTGCCGCACCTCCTTTTTCGCGAGGATCGGATTCTCCAGATTGAACTCGAATATGGCGGCGTTATTGAGATAGGAGTCGGTATAGACCTCCACCGAAAGCTTGGGATTTTGCCGCAAACGCTCCAGATCGCTGTAGGAGACATCGGCGGTATAATCCGCCTCGCCCGTTTCCACCGAGATGGTGGTGGAGGCCGCGTCAGCGACGAACCGCGCCACGAAGCCATCGAGATAGGGAAGATCGGCCTGCCAGTAGTTCGGGTTCTTCCTGAGCTTCACATAGCTGCCGCGTTTCCATTCCTCAAACACAAAGGGGCCAGTGCCAACGGGCGCGTTGCCGTTCGGACTCTCATTGTAGTTTTCCGAAGCATAGGCATGGGCCGGCAAAATGGGCGTTTCGCCACCGGTCAGCGCCCGCAGAAGATAAGGCGCAGGTTTGGAAAGCACCACTACCGCCGTCAGCGGATCGGGCGTTTCGATATCGGCAACATTGGCGAAAGTGATACGGCCGCGTGGGCCCACCTTCTTGAAGGCAAGCAGGGAAAATTTCACATCCTGTGCAGTGAAATCCTTGCCATCATGCCATTTGACGCCCTTGCGCAGCTTGAAGGTGTAGCGCAGCCCGTCGGCGGAGGTTTCCCAGCTTTCGGCGAGAACCGGATGCGGCTTGAACTCGCTGTCGAAGCGCACCAACCCTTCCAGGATCTTGGTGGAAATCGCGCGCGTGCGCGTATTGGAATCGGAAAGCGGCACAAGCGTCGTCGGCTCACCGAGACCCGCAAGGGTAACAATACCGCCCTTTTTCGGCGTCTCCGCCGCCAGCACCGGCACGGATGGCAGCAGCATGGCCGCACCTAGCGCAGCACTCAAAAGCAATGTCTTACGTCTTGTAATATCCATGGATGTTTCCTCTTGCAGGCTTGTTTTTAAAATTTCAGGCAGGCTTCAGCCGGGTTTCGACCAGTCGGGCAAACAAGGTGGCGCCGACCGGCAGGATGGCATCGTCGACAATGAAACCGGGATTATGGGCCGGCACGGTGCCGGAATGACCGAGGGTGAAAAACGCACCGGGCGCATGTTTCAGGAGGTCGGCGAAATCCTCGCTGCCCATGAAGCGGCCAGGCTCGGTGGAAACGCGCTCGTCTCCGAGAACTTCGCGCGCCACCCCGGCCACAATCTCCACCGACGCGTCGTCATTGGTCAGAACCGAGAATATGTCGCGAACATCCACCTCGGCGGTCAGGCCGTGAGCCGCGGCAATATGATCCGAGATGGTGCGGATACGGCCGCGGATCGTTTCACGCACGCTGTCGGAGAAGGCCCGCACCGTGCCTGCAATCGAGGCCGTTTCGGGGATGACGTTATAGGCAGATCCCGCCTCGATGCGGGTGATCGACAAGACGGCCGGATCGGTCGGCGGCACATTGCGGCTGACGATGGTCTGCAAGGCCTGGATGAGTTCACCCGTCGCTGGCACCGGATCACGCGAGACATCCGGGTGAGCCGCATGCGCGCCCCTGCCCTTCAGTCGGATATCGAAGAAATCGGCGCCTGCCAGAATGGTGCCGGGCGAAACCTTCAGATGGTTGGGTGCTGCATGGGAGGAATTGTGCAGCCCGTAAATTTCATCGACGGGGAAATCCTTGAACAACCCATCGGCGATCATGGCGCGTGCGCCACCCAGTCCTTCTTCGGCGGGCTGGAAAATGAAAATCACCGTGCCGGCGAAATCACGGGTTTCCGCCAGATAACGGGCGGTGCCAAGCAATATGGTGGTGTGCACATCATGCCCGCAGCCGTGGAACTTACCGGGATAGACCGATGCATAAGGCAGCCCTGTTTCTTCCGGCATCGGCAGGGCATCCATATCCGCCCTCAACCCGATTGAACGGTTGCCAGCATGACGGCCACGCAGCACGCCGACCACGCCGGTCTTGCCATAACCGCGATGCACCTCGATGCCCCAGGAGTTGAGCTTCTCGGCGACGATGCCGGAGGTGCGCACCTCTTCGAAACCGATTTCCGGATGCTGGTGCAGATCGTGGCGGATGGAGACGAGTTCGGGAACATAGGTCCCGATCCGGTCTATGACTTTCGGCGCGGGCGTTTTGACGGGATCGACGGCAATATTCACGGTATCTCCTCAGGGCAAAAAAGATCGTTCTCGCAATCTCTGTGATTGCGAAGTGCTAAGCTTCAGAACTGGAAATCTGAGGCGGGAGAGGCGTCAGAGCCTCAGGCCAGCCTCCTTCATCAAGGGCAGAATGCGCTCAGCGAAATATTCGAGATCTTCGCGGAAATCGTAGAAATTTAGCTGCACGCCATCGATGCCAGCCTTTTTCAAGCCGACAAGCTGCTCGACCACCTGCTCCGGCGAGCCGATGATTTCGATATTGCCGCCGAGATTGCGCCCCTGCTTGTGGCGCGCATCGCCGCGACCCCGCCAGGCATGGGCGTCGCTGTCGTAATTGTTGGTCGCAAAGGCACGGTTGCCGGGCTGCGGTTTTCCCGCCTCGATGGCGTCGGCATAGGCGATCGCTTGCCTCTCCGTATCGCGGCTGACGATGATCGGATTGATGAGCGTCTTCACCTGACGGCCATAGGCCCTGGCGCGGTTCTTGATGGTGGCGATATGATCGGGAAGCGTTTCCAGCGCGCTATCGATATGCGCGCCGCCGGGCGAGGTAACGAAAACCAGATCGGAATGGCGGGCGGCGAAATCGATACCGGCCGGCGAGCCGGTCGCCGTCACCAGCGGCGGGCGGCCAAAGGCGGGCTTTGGCGTTATCCAGCCGTTGTTGATGGCCCAGGGGTTAAGCTTGCCCTCGTAGGAGAAGTTTTCGGTTTCTCCCCACAGGCGATGCAGCACATCGAACAACTCGCCCGCCATGTCGTAGCGCTTGTCATGGTCGATCCGCTGCCAGCCGAACATTTCATGCTCGATGGCGCGATGGCCGGTGACGATGTTGATGCCCCATCGTCCCCTGGCGATATGATCCAGCGTCGCGCCATATTTGGCGAGATGAAGCGGATGCAGGGGACCGTAAAGCACATGGATGGTGGAGATTAGAAGAATACTCTTCGTGACCGCCGCCATGGCGCCGAGTGCGATGAAACTGTCGAGCGAGGATTCGCCGTCATAACCGCCCTTGGGCAGCCATTGCGTGCGGCTGAAGGCGATTTCGAAACCAAGCTCCTCCGCGCGCTTCACCAGCTCCGCATTGTAGTCGAAGGTCCAGCTATTGCTGGTTGGCAGGCTGGAGAAGTTGATGTCCTGCAGATTGAGGAACAGCCCCAGCATCAGTGGCTGTTTCACTGCGCGGCTGAGCGGGCTGTCTTCGAAATCAGTGGGGCTTTTCAGTTCGGGACCTTCAGGCAGTGAAACAGTCAGCGCCATGTCTTTTCTCCCTCGGAATGATTACCCTGCGGGGTGGTCGCTGCCAGCCGGGCGCGCAAATAGGCCTCCACGCTGCGGGGCTGACGACCGGTAATCCGCTCGATGTTGTCGTTGACGGAGGCCGCGAGGCCCTCGCGGATAAGTTGGCCGAATTCACCAATCGCCTTCTGTTCGAAAGCTCCGATATGCGGTGGAAAAACGGAAGCGGAATGATGCGATATCCCCACGGGGCGATGCAGGATACGGGCCGCGATGCGGGCGATTTCCAGTGCCGTCAAGGCTTCACCGCCGGTTAGCACCAAGGCGCCGGGAACAGACGTGCTCGCAGTCAAGGCGTGAACCGCCACATCGGCTATATCGTCGGCATCAATGAAGGAAACTGCCGCGTCGCCGAAACGGGTGGGCACATCCTCCGCCTGGCGTAGTGCTGCAACGACGGGTTCCAGCGCCACCTGCATCCAGGCATTCGGCCGCAGCACCGTATGCGCAATGCCGCTCCCGGCTAGATATCTTTCGACCTCGGCATGGGCGGCACCCGAGATGGAGCGTGCGGCATTGGCGATGGTCCAGTCGGAACCGGATATTTTCACGATCCGCGATACGCTGGCGGAGAGAGCGGCATCGATGACCGCTTTCTGGTCCGCCGCCAGCGTTTCACCGATTGGGGAAAGGAGGAACACCGTGTCTGTTGCGCGTGAGGCCTCTTTCAGGCTGGCCGGATCGGAGAAATTCCCCTCCGAAATATCCACCCTGTCGCCCCAGAGCTTGAGCGCGTCCTCACCCCGGCGGGTCAGCACCCTAACCTTCGCCTCTTTTTGCAAAAGGCGGCTGACGACGCGTTGGCCGAGCTTGCCGGTTGCACCCGTTACAAGAATGGTTGCTGTCATGACGCCCTCACTTCGCCGCAGCCTGTTGTATTAAAGAAAGGGCGCGCGGATCGGCCCAGTCGTTCACATCGAAATCGTCAGGGATGAATTTCCATTCCAGCAGGAAATCCTTGAAGTGGCTGAGCGCATCCAGCTCCGCCGGATCGAGATCGAGCCTCAGGTTACGGTACACATCCGCCCCGTTGGCGGCGATAACCGCTTCCTCACTGACACCGATCTCGCGGGCGATGAAACGCACCGCTTCCGCCGGATTGTCGTTCGCCCAGCCGGCAACCCGCTGTACCGTGGCCACGAGGTCGGCGACGAGATCGGGCCTCTCATCGGCAAAGGTGGCATCCACGGTCAAAGGACGTGGCGTGCCGTTATTGATGCGGATTTTCGGATCGGGGTGAAACCCGGTCGACACGACGACGTGCGCGCCAATGAGATTGGCGACGGTGACGCCCTCCGCTCCTTTGACAAAAAACGCATCGATCTTTCCGCGATGCAATGCCGCGATCTCCTCCCCATAGGGCAGCCGTCGGCGCAGGCCATGGAACCTGTCGTCAGCCGGTCCGAGCAGCACCGGCTCGGTTGCGGTGAGATCGACCAGCTCGACCTCCGCCACGGAAAGGCCGGAGACGGTCAGTGCCGACACGATGCCCTTGAGCGATGTGGCGCGCTGGAAGTCGATGGTTTCGTTCGGTCGTTTCGGCAGCCCGATGCGCCGGCCCTTCAGCTCGCCGCCCTTTGTTATACCACTGGCTGGCAGCGCTATGACCGCCTGAAACTCGTCGGTCCTGGTCAAACCGACAAGACGCGTCTGGCGTCCGCCGGATTTTGCCCAGATAGGCGGAATATTACCGCCCTGACGGAAGGACCAGTCCAGACGGTGATCGAAATGGCTTTGGCGAATGGCCGGATCCGCCGCATCGCGAATGGAAGAAACAGTAATGCCGTGGCCGGCGAAACTCTCCTCGATCCAGCCAAGCTGCGCCGCGATGGAAAGCGGCGTTGGCGCCGGGCAGCGCGTGTACCAGACGGTTTCAGGGTAGGTTATCTGGCGAAGGGCCGCATCAGCCATGGCGTTCGTCCTCTCAATTGCGATCTCTACGACACGCTACACGCCATAATATATTTTCTATAGATAAAGTGTACTATTTGAGAGGCCATTGAGGAAATTCGTTTCCATATCAGCATGGCTTCGTGCTTCCGGTAAAATATCCTTTCGGAAACGGCGTCATTCTCGCGCGATACTTCGGCGGAGAGCGGCACTCGATGTGAGCCTCTCCTTGCGAGCGTCGGCCATGGCTCGGAAGTTTTTCTTCTCCTGACAGCAAGGATTTTTAACTCGCGACCGGAACCCCGGCTGTTACGCTTCTCCGCAATTGTGCCGGACCCGCAAGCCGGCAATCCAACAGACCTGAAAGAAAAAGTGGCAGCATGAGCACGAACAAACGCCGGCTCAATCTCAATGTCGGCATCAATACCACCGGATACCTCGCCAATGCCTGGAAATACAGGAGCGGAGACCGGCACGATATCAACGATATCGGCTATTACCGGCGACTGACGGAACTGGCTCACAAAGGCCGGTTCGACGCCGTTTTCCTTTCGGATCACCCGGCATTGCTGACCGACCCGACAAGCCGGCCATTTCACACCATCGATCCGCTCATCCTTTCCACATCGCTTGCCGCACAGGTGCCGGACATCGGGTTCGTGGCGACAGTGTCCTCCACCTATAACTCGCCCTATAATTTTGCGAGACGAACGCAATCCATCGATATCGTCACGGGCGGTCGGTTGATCGTCAACATCGTCTCCTCCTTCAATCCGAACGTCGCCGCCAATTTCGGCAACGACCCGCTGCCGCCGCGCAATGAGCGATATGCCAAGGCCACGGAATTTCTCGATGTCGCGAAAAAGCTCTGGTCGAGCTGGGATCCGCGCCGCGAAGGCGAGATACCGGAAGACCGCTTCTGGGATGCGGCGACGGCCGAGACCATCGATCACGAGGGGCAATATTTCCATGTCAAAGGCCCGCTCAACGTCCCTCGTGGACCGCAGGGTCACCCCGTCATCGCTCAGGCGGGCGCTTCCGAGGGCGGCATCGATCTGGCGGCACGTCACGGCGAGATCATCTATTGCAACATATTGTCCCGTCCCGCCGGCCAGGCCTTTGGCAAAAAGGTCCGTGACCGCGCCGTTTCTTTCGGCCGCGATCCCTCCGGCATCCGCATCGTTCCCGGCCTCGTCGTCATTCTCGGCGAGACGCGCGAGGAAGCGCTGCGCAAACACGAACTCTACAGCGGAACCGGCTCGGAAGACGGTCTTCTGGCACGCTTCGCCAAGGAAAACGGTATCGATCCCCGCGATTTCGATCCCGACGCGAAACTGGATGGCGAGCGCTTCATTCCCGACCAGAACCGCCAATGGGCTATCGGCATGGGGCTTGGCCTTTCCGAACTGCTGACCCATGAAAAGCTCACCGCCCGCGAGGCCGTGCGGCGCTCGGAGGGGCATCACCGACTGCTGCTCGGCACAGCGGAAGAGGTGGCGGACGGTATCATCGATCTCTGGCAGGACGGAACGGTTGACGGCTACACATTGCAGCCGCCTCGCGCCCCTGACGATATCGCCGAATTCGTCGAACAAGTCGTGCCGGTGCTGCAAGACCGCGGCGTTTATCCGCGCGAATACGAAGGCACGACCATACGCGAGAGATACGGCCTGCCTCAACCGGACTGACGCTGTTCGCCTCGTTCGCCATTCCCACGCTCGGCGCAGGAATGGCGGCGTTGTGAACGCGCTATTGAGCTGTCGCCACTTTCAAAACCGGCCTTTCGCCGGAAAGCTGCGGCACGACGGACGCGAAATCGGTCACGATCTGGCGATAATCTTCCGGCTGGAATTCATAGGGCAGTTCCAGACGGAATTCCGAGACATGCGGCAAAACGGGATCGCGCGACAATCTTTCCAGAATTTCATCCGTCGTCCCGACAATATCAGGCAGAAAAAGCGTGCGGCGCGCACCATGCGGCGTATGCGTGCGCTTGTCGCGCTCGGCCGCAAACTCCGCATAACGGCGGCGTGTCGCCGGGCTGGCACTGTCCGTCGGTAAAATCACGCGGCCAAGGGCGACGCGCGGCTGGCGCTCATGCGCCCATTCCTGCCGGAACCGAGCAACGAGGGCCGCCTGCGCCGTCAGAAAATCATCGGTATTTTCACCGCTGACGATATTGCCGGTCAGCAGATTGAATCCCGCCTTCCCCGCCCAGCGAGCGGAATTCTGCGATCCGCCGCCATACCACAGCCGGCCGGTCAACCCCTTGGCGAAGGGCCGAAGGCGCGGCACCTGCGCGCCCGCTGCATTGCCCGCCTCCGTTTCGCTGGACAGCGGTTCTGATCTCAAGGCCCTGGCGAGCTTCTCGGCGCGGGCATGGCTGTAATCCGCATCGGGCGCCGTATCGACATAATCCGAAATCAGATGGGCGAAGGGCGGCGCGCCGACAGAGACGCCGACATTCAACCGTCCGTGTGACAGCACATCCACGGTGGCGAGATCTTCCGCCAGCCTGAAAGGGTTTTCATAACCCAGTTGAATGACGGCGGTGCCCAGGCCAATCCGCTTGGTGCGCTGCGACGCCGCCGCGAGAAAGGTGGCGGCCGAGGACACGCCGCGTTCCAGATGGCGCTGGCGGACCCAGGCGCTATCATAACCCAGCGCCTCGCCGGCTTCGAAAAGCTGCAGAGTTTCCTCCAGCCCCTGCGCAGGATCATCATCGTGATAGTTGCCGGGAACCAGAAAAGCAAAATGCGAGATATGGGAAATAGGCATGGTGTGCATCCGGGAATGTTTGTTGAGGCATGATTAAGCTCAGACAGCGCAGGTGCGGCCATCATCCTGTACCGCGCATACCCAAGCAGAATGCACGATGACCGGCATCGCTGGCGCGGCATGGTCTTTTATAGTCCCGGCGATTTTTGAAAGATCGTTGCGCGATTCAGTAGTCTACTAAAATTATAGATTAATCCTCAAGGAGCGGTCGCTTTGTCCCCTCTCCATCCTTTTAAATACGCCGACGTATCGAGCGCCGCGCGAATGCCCTTGATTTTCCTCCCCAACATGTAATACAGATTATCATACATGTTGACAAATAATGCATACATGTATGACATTGCAGCCATCACGAACGCTGCGATACCTGCATGAGGGAGGAATTATGATCATCACCGACGTCGAGGTCCGTGTTTTCCGCACGACGACCCGTCGGCACTCGGACAGTGCCGGTCACGCACATCCGGGTCCGGCGCATCAGGTGGAACAGGCCATGCTGACCATCCGCACGGAAGACGGGCAAGAAGGCCATTCCTTCACAGCGCCGGAAATCGTTCGCCCGCATGTCATCGAAAAATTCGTCAAGAAGGTGCTGATCGGCGAGGATTATCGCGACCGGGAACGCCTTTGGCAGGACCTTGCTCACTGGCAACGCGGCTCGGCGGCGCAGCTGACGGACCGTACGCTGGCGGTGGTGGACTGCGCGCTCTGGGACCTTGCCGGTCGCAGCCTCGGACAACCTGTATACAAGTTGATCGGCGGTTATCGCGACAAGGTGCTCGCCTATGGCTCGATCATGTGTGGGGACGAGCTGGAAGGCGGCCTTGCAACGCCTGAAGACTACGGCCGGTTCGCCGAAACGCTGGTGAAGCGCGGTTACAAGGGCATCAAGCTTCACACCTGGATGCCGCCCGTCAGCTGGGCGCCGGATGTGAAGATGGACCTCAAGGCCTGCGCGGCCGTGCGCGAAGCGGTCGGGCCCGATATCCGCCTGATGATCGACGCCTTTCACTGGTATTCCCGCACCGATGCGCTGGCATTGGGACGTGGCCTTGAAAAGCTCGGCTTCGACTGGATCGAAGAGCCGATGGATGAGCAGTCGCTCTCCTCCTACAAGTGGCTCGCCGACAATCTCGATATTCCCGTCGTCGGCCCGGAAAGTGCAGCTGGCAAGCACTGGCACCGCGCAGAATGGATCAAGGCCGGCGCCTGCGATATTCTTCGCACCGGCGTCAACGATGTAGGCGGCATCACGCCGGCGCTCAAGACCATGCATCTGGCCGAAGCCTTCGGTATGGAATGCGAGGTGCATGGCAATACGGCCATGAACCTGCATGTGGTCGCCGCCACCAAGAATTGCCGCTGGTACGAGCGTGGCCTCCTGCATCCCTTCCTCGAATATGATGACGGCCACGACTATCTGAAGTCTTTGTCCGACCCGATGGACCGCGATGGGTTCGTTCACGTTCCCGACCGGCCGGGCCTTGGCGAGGATATCGATTTCGATTTCATCGACAACAACCGGGTGAGATAAGGCTATGAAAACCGTGCTCGCCTTTGGAGACAGCCTCACCTGGGGCGCAGACCCGGCAACGGGTCTCCGCCACCGGCCTGAGCATCGCTGGCCGGAGGTGCTGGAGGCAGAGCTTTCCGGAAAGGCGAAGGTTCATGCCGAAGGACTTGGCGGGCGCACCACCTGTTATGACGACCATGCCGGCCCGGCCTGCCGCAATGGCGCGCGAGCTCTTGAAGTCGCGCTTTCGTGCCACATGCCGCTTGATCTCGTCATCGTCATGCTGGGCACCAACGACATCAAGCCGGTGCATGGCGGTCGCGCGGAAGCCGCCGTTTCGGGCATGCGGCGGCTGGCGCAAATCGTCGAGACCTTCATCTACAAGCCGCGAGATGCAGTGCCTAAGCTTCTGATCGTCGCGCCGCCGCCCTGCGTCGCCGGCCCGGGTGGAGAGCCCGCAGGCGGTCGCGATATCGGACAATCACTACGGCTTGCGCCGCTCTATCACAAACTCGCCGCCGAACTTGGGCATCACTTCTTTGATGCCGGATCGGTCGCCAGCGCCTCGCCAGTGGATGGCGTGCATCTGGAAGCGCCGGCAACGGCCGCAATCGGCCGGGCGCTCGCCGCTCCGGTCAGAGACATTCTTGGCTGATCACACGAAGCCTGTGGAGGAACAGGCGCGCGGATCGAAACGTGGAAGGCCGTATGAACCGGCCGTATGGGAGGAAAAATGAGACATTTTCTTGCAACCGCAGCCCTCGGTGCACTGCTGATCGGCGCCGTGCCGCTCAGCGTCTTTGCCGAAACGCCGAAGGACCAGCTCATCGTCGCCACGACCATGAGCAATATCCTGACCCTTGATCCAGCCGCCATTACCGGCCGCGAGACGGTGCAGGTTCTGAATAATATCTACGACACGCTGGTCGTGCTTTCGCCCAAAGATCGCAGCGTCCAGCCCCGCCTTGCCGAACGTTGGGAAATCGGCGAGGATCGGAAATCGATCCGCTTCCACCTGCGGGCCGACGCCAAGTTCGCGTCCGGCAACGCCGTGACGGCAAAGGACGTGGCATGGAGCCTGAAACGTCTGCTCGCCCGCAATCTGGCGCAATCGTCTTTCCTCAAAACGCGCGGTTTCAAGCTGGAGGATGCCGACAAGCTTTTCGTCGCCGAAAACGATCAGACCTTCGTGCTTAATATTCCGAAACCTGATGATCCCAATCTGCTGCTGATGATCCTTGCACAGAATGGGCCCGGCTCGATCATCGACAGCCAGACGGCGCTTGCCAACGAAAAGGACGGCGATCTCGGTGGCGCGTGGCTGACGCTCAATTCGGCGGGCTCCGGCCCGTTCAAGCTGACCCAGTGGAAATCCAACGAATATATCATCCTCACCCGCAACGACGATTACTGGGGTGAAAAGGCCAAGATGAAGCGCGTCCTGATGCGCCATCTGCCGGAATCGCAATCGCAGCGGCTGATGCTGGAAAAGGGCGATATCGATGTCGCCTACTCCCTGCAGGCGCCGGACCTGAAGTCGCTCGAAGCCGACAAGACCATCGCCATCGAATCCACACCCGGCTCCGGTTTTTATTACCTCAGCGTTTCGATGAAGGACGAGCGCTTCGCGAACAAGAAAGTGCGCGAAGCCCTGCGTTACCTGATCGACTACGAGGGTCTCGACAAGGCGGTCATGCCCTATTACGGCAAGCTGCATCAGCGCTCTCTTAGCACCGGCGTGATGGGCGCGCTGCCGGATCAGGGCTACAAGCTCGATATCGCAAAAGCCAAGGCGCTTCTGGCTGAAGCCGGTTATCCAAACGGTTTCAAGACGACGTTGCGCGTGCTCTCGGAAGACCCCTTCATGAAAGCGGCAACGGCAATCCAGAACACACTGGCCCAGGCCGGCATCCAGGCCGAACTTATCAGCGGTTCCGGCGACCAGATTTACGGCGCCATGCGCGAGCGCAACTTCGAACTGCTTCTCGGCCGCGGCGGCGGCGGTCAGCAGCCGCATCCGGACAACAACCTGCGCTCCATCGCCTATAATCCGAACAATGCGGACGACGCCAAGCTCACCAACTATCAGAGCTGGCGCACGAGCTTCTTCGATGAAAAGCTGAACAAGATGATCGAGGAAGCCCTTGTCGGGCGCGACGTGGCGAAACAGACGAAGCTCTACGAGGACCTTCAGGCCTATATGGACGAGATCGTCATGTCCATTCAGCCATTCTCCGAAGTTGTCGACACCGCCGCTTTCCGCAGCGACATCAAGGGTATGATCGTCAGCCCATGGCTCTCGCGCTTTGAAGAGGTGAGCAAGGAGCGGTGATCGGCTGCCATATCTGCGAGTAGGAGAAGGCGCGGCTAACCCCGCGCCTTTTTGCTGTAATGAAGCTCCATTCACCCAATGTGTTAGGCGAAGCCTCCGCACTCCGTAACGCCGGACGAGATCCGGGGTCTTGTGTGAGCAGCCTAAGCGCAGTTGGCGGCCCGCCATCCCGCCGTAGCCATCCAAAAAAATTGCCCGGCACTGAAGGCCGGGCAAGGAAGGAGGATTTTATTATTCGTGATGCCCCGGAGGAGGACGATCACGCTTTGGGAGGTGTCATGCGCCTTCATATTCCAGCGAGGCGCCGATCAGTTCGCGCGCATAGGGATGTGTCGCACCATTGCCGGCGATGGCCTCACGCGGCAGGATTTCGGTGATTTCGCCGCGCAGCATCACGGCGAAGCGGTCGCACATGTGGTCGACCACGGCGAGATCGTGCGTCACCATGATATAGGTGAAGCCGCGCTCTTCGCGCAGGCGCTGCAACAGGTTGAGGATTTCGGCCTGCACCGAAACATCAAGCGCCGAGGTCGGCTCGTCGAGCAGAAGCAGCGACGGTTCAAGGATCAGCGCACGCGCAATCGCCACGCGCTGCCGCTGGCCGCCGGAAAGCTGATGCGGGAAGCGGTCCAGGAACGACACGGGCAGACCGACATCCGTAATTACCTTGCGCATGCGCTCTTCACGATCGCCCAGTTTATGGATGGCAAGCGATTCTCCGAGAACGGTGCGCACCGACTGGCGCGGATGCAGCGAACCATAGGGATCCTGAAACACCATCTGCAACGTGCGGCATCGCTCGATCAGCGGCATGTCGCGAACCGACTTTCCATTGATGAGGATTTCGCCGCTCCAGAAATCATTCAGCATCGACACGCAGCGCAACACTGTTGATTTGCCCGAACCGCTTTCACCGACCAGACCGAAACACTCGCCCGGCTCGACGCGAAAGGACACCGAAGGCAGCACTTTCAGCGCCGTGTGGCCGCTGCCGAAGGTGATGGAGAGATCGCGGGTTTCAACGGAAACGGCCATTATACTTTCTCCTCCAGCCATTCGGGGCGGCGATCCAGCACCGCAAGTGGCGCACGCGTGCCGCCAATCCGCGGCTGCGCCGCGAGCAGGCCGCGCGTGTAGGGGTGCTGCGCTTGATCGAGGTCGCGCGCGGCAAGCGTTTCCACCACCCGGCCGGCATACATGATGAGTACCCGGTCGCAGAAATTGCGCACGAGATTGAGGTCGTGGCTAATCATGATGAGACCGATGCCTCTATCCCGAACGAGGCCATCGAGAATATTCAGAACCTGCAGCCGCACCGTCACATCCAGCGCAGAGGTCGGCTCGTCGGCAATGACCAGATCAGGATCGGCAAGCAGCATCATCGCAATCATGACGCGCTGGCCCATGCCACCGGAAATCTCGTGCGGATATTGCTCGTAGACGCGCGCGGCATCGCGGATTTTGACCGCATCGAGCATGGCGAGCGCCTTTTCCCGGGCTTCCGATTTCGACGCCTTGAAATGGCGCAGATAGGTCTCCGTCACCTGGTCGCCGACACGGCGGATGGGATTGAGGGAGAATTTTGGATCCTGAAGGATCATCGACATGCGCCGTCCGCGGACCTTCAGCATCTCCTTCTCACTGAGCGACAGAAGATCGAGACCATCAAAATCAAGCTTGTCGGCCGTTATCGTCGCCGATGGCAGGAGGCGCAGCAAAGCCCGGCCCACGGTGGACTTGCCCGATCCGCTTTCGCCGACAATGCCGAGACGCTCCCGGCCCAGGGTAAAGGAGATGCCGCGCACTGCCTCGGTGGGCGAACCGCCATAACGGATGCGAAGATTTTCGACGTCGAGGATTGGTTTTTCCATGGCCCTATTTCCGGTTCATCTGCTTCGGATCGAGCGCATCC
Organism: Rhizobium sp. AN68; assembly: GCF_030758035.1. Lineage (NCBI taxonomy): Bacteria > Pseudomonadati > Pseudomonadota > Alphaproteobacteria > Hyphomicrobiales > Rhizobiaceae > Rhizobium > Rhizobium sp. AN68. The sequence goes on from NZ_JARWMI010000002.1 coordinate 684,541, forward strand.
CGCAGGCCGTCACCCAGAAGGTTGAAGGCAAGACTGACGGAAAGGATCGCAACGCCGGGGAAAGTGACGAGCCACCAGCTGTCGAGCATGTAACGGCGTCCGGTCGCGATCATCGCGCCCCATTCCGGCAGGGGCGGCTGCGCGCCAAGGCCTAGGAAGCCGAGGCCTGCGGCGGTCAGAATGACGGTCGCCATATTCAGCGTCAGACGGATCAGGACCGATGGCAGGCACATGGGCATGATCGATTTTATGATGATACGCAGCGGCGAAGCACCCTGAAGCCTTGCGGCGGCAATGTAGTCCGCCTTGCGGAATGTCATCGCTTCGGCGCGTGCGAGCCGCGCGATCGGCGGCCATGAGGTGAGCGCGATCGCGATGATCGCATTGTTGAGGCTGGGTCCGAGCGCGGCCACGAAGGCAAGCGACAGGATGAGGCTCGGGAACGACAGGAAAATATCCGTGATGCGCATCATCACCGTATCGAACTTGCCGCCGAGATAACCGGAGGCCGTGCCGACCAGCAGACCGACCGGACCGACGATGATCGACACCAGCGAGATGATGGTCAGCGTGATGCGCGCGCCCCACAGAAGGCGACTGTAAATATCGCGTCCAAGCTCGTCCGTGCCGAAGAAATGCCCGTTACCGGGCGGCTGCAGCGTCTTGGCGAGATCCTGCACGTAAGGATCATGCGTCGCAAGCCAGGGCGCGAAAATCGCCGCGATGACGAGAAGCAGCAATATCACCAGGCCGAAGGCCGATGTCGGGCTTTTCAGCAGGAAGACAATGATGTTCTTCAGCGCGTTCAAAGGCACGGGAAGACGCAAGGAAGTTTCTGCACGAGCCGTCATCAGCGGGTCCTCGGATCGAAAAAGCGGTAGAGAATGTCGGACAGGAGATTGAGCCCGATGAAGATGACGCCGACGATAAGCACGCAGGTCATCACGGCATTCATGTCGCCGATGATAAGATTGCTGGTGAGATATTGGCCGAAGCCCGGCCAGGCGAAGACGGTCTCGATGAGGACAGCGCCTTCCAGCAGTGAGCCGTAAGCAAGGGCAATGATGGTGACGAGCTGCACGCGGATATTGCCGAAAGCATGCAGCCACACCGTCTGGCGTTGCGACAGGCCTTTGACGCGCGCAGTCGTCACATATTCCTGGCCCAGCTGGTCTAGCATGAAGCTGCGCGTCATACGGGTGATATAGGCCGACGATGAATAACCAAGCAGAGCGGCGGGCAGGATGAGGTGATTGATGGCCGACCAGAAGACTTCCATATCGCCCGCCAGCAGGCTGTCGATGAGCAGGAAGCCCGTTCGTTCCTCCACGAGACCGATATAGAACTGGTCCATGCGGCCACCGCCGCCGACAAGCCCGAGATGAGCGTAAAAAACGATCAGCGCAATCATACCGGTCCAGAAAATCGGCATGGAATGGCCGAACAGGCTGAGCACCCGCACCAAATGGTCCTGCCAGCGGTCTTTCTTGACGGCGGCATAAACCCCCATGGGAATCCCGAGGCCGGCACCGATCAGGATCGCGAAGGTCGCAAGCTCCATCGTCGCCGGCATGACGCGTATGATATCCTGGATGACGGGCTGGCCCGTGCGGATCGAGGTTCCGAAATCGCCGGTGAACACATCGCCGAGATAATAGATGAATTGTTGCCAGAGCGGACGGTCGAAACCGAGCGCATGGTAAACCTGCTCATAGGTTTCGCGGGTCGCGTCCTCGCCGACAATGGCCCGCACGGGATCAGCGGGCATCAGGCGGCCGATGAAAAAGGTCAGCAGCAGCAATCCGAGCAGCGTGACCGCAATACTTCCGATCTGGCCGGACAGGCCATACAGCGAAAGGCGTCTTTTTGGCATGGTTCCTCCCTTGCCAGAAGTCGATTGCACAAAATAACAAAGGCGCAATCCTGTCTGACAACTATTCGCAAGTTGTCACAGGTGTGGAGAGCTGTCAAGCATATGCCGATAAAATTGGTCCTGCGGCAGGCTTGGAAAATGACTGAAGCAGGCAACAACGCTGCCTTTCAAGACCGAGATTTCATCCGAAATCCAGCGGCTCTTTGCTTTGCCGGAGGAAGGAATCACACATATTGCCGCGATGACAAAAGCCTGTATTCTTCGCTTCGAACTGCCTGTGGAGATGCCGGTCCGGCACCGGCACATCTCCTGCTTCAAGGGGGAGGAAGAGATGGCGGAAATGACACTTCTGGCATTTGCGATAGTTGCCTTTATCGGCATTGCCACACCTGGCCCGACGGTTTTGCTGGCGCTTGCGAATGGCTCGCGTTTCGGGGTTCGCCGCGCCTTGACAGGTATGGCTGGTGCGGTGCTGTCAGATTTCGTCCTGATCGGCGCGGTTGCACTGGGATTGGGAGCATTGCTCGCCGCCTCGGAGTTCTGGTTCGGCGTCGTCAAATGGGTCGGCGTTTGTTATCTCGCCTTCCTGGGCGTCATGCTTTTGCGCTCCAGAGGCTCGCTCGATGGCGCTCTTCAATCGGCAGACACTTCCGGGGCCACTTCCGCCCGCTCGATTTTCCTCAAAAGCTTCCTTGTGGCCGTGACCAACCCCAAGGGATATCTGTTCTTTTCGGCTTTCCTGCCGCAATTCATCGATCCGGCAGCACCGCAGATCCAGCAATATGCGGTGCTTGCGCTGGTTTTTGCCGGCATCGATTTCATCGTCATGTTCGGATATGCCCTGCTGGGCTCGCAGGCCGTCAGACTGTTGCGGAAGTCAGGGGCGTTATGGCTCGACCGCATTTGCGGCGGCGCACTTTTGACGCTTGCCGCCTCTCTGGCTTTCTACCGACGGGCGAGCGCTTAACCTGCTGAGAAAGATGAAATTTCCGAGTTATTCAGCGGCTGTGCGGGAGCGCAAAAGCACCTTGTAGCGCTCAAGACTACCGCGCAGATGCGCCGCCATATATTGGCGGGCAGCATCGGCGTCGCCTTCGATGATGGCGTCAACGATCTTCGCATGCTCCTCCTGGAGATGAAGATTGTAGTCCTTCGGACGGGAACCGGGCGCCGCCCCCTGTAATTCGCCACGCGGGATGATGCCGGAGCGGATGAGTTGAAGAAACTCGGGGAATCGCCTGTTCTGCGTCGCCTGCGCAATGGCCAGATGGAACTCGAAATCGGCATCCCGCGTCGGCAACCCGGCGGCGAGACAGTCGCCAACGCGCCGATGCGCATCGACAATCGACTCCACCTGCACGGCGGAACGGCGCGATGCCGCAAGCCCGGCGGACTCAACTTCGAAGACGGTGCGCAATTCCAGTAGTTCGATAACCGAGGAGATCCGCCCCACGGCGAGATCATTGAAAGGCACTTCCTTGGCCGGTTTCACCTCAATGGCAAAAACGCCCGCTCCCTTGCGGGCCTCAACGAGACCATCCGCGCGCAGAATGGCGATGGCCTCCCGCACCACGGTGCGGCTGACGGAATATTCGCGTGTCAGCGCGCTCTCACTCGGGAGACGGTCGCCGGGACGGAACACGCCTTCAGACAAATCCCGCCGCAATGCGGAGCTGATTTTCGCCGCGAGCGATATTCCCGGCTTCGTGCTGCTCTCAACGTCCATTCCGGCCCACCTGTTTTAAACTTGTCTGGCATGTTAGCAAACACCCGCCACATTGCAAGGGCCGCGCTTCTCGCACCAACCTCGTTGCGAAGCGGCAATGTCGCAACAGCGGGATTTGCCCTCAGGCGGCCACCATGGCCGAACCGCTGGAAAAGCGGTTTCTGTACTCGCCCGGCGAGAGGCCGAGAATACGGTGAAATACACGACGGAAGGCAGCGGCATCCTCGTATCCCACCGACCAGGCGATCTGGTCTACCGAACGACGGGTGAATTCCAGCAGTTCCCGCGCCTTGCCAACACGAAGATGCTGGACATATTCGATAGGCTTCATACCGGTGGCGGCCTTGAAGCGGCGAAGGAAGGTTCGCTCCTCCAGCCCGGCATGTGCGGCCATATCGGAGACACTGGTCGCCCGCCCGGCGCGCGCCTGCAGCCAGTGCTGCACCTTCAGGATCGGCTCGTCGCCATGCGTCAGCCGCGGCGCAAAACTGCTGTAATGTCGCTGTTCCCGACCGGAGGGGTCGATCAGCAGGAACTTACCGGTCTCGATCATCACCGAAGGCCCAAGCAGCCGGTCAACAATGCGCAGACCAAGATCGGTCCATGCCATCAGCCCACCCGCCGTGATGATATCTCCGTCTTCGATGACGATCTTGTCTATCTCCAGGCGGATATCGGGAAAGCGCTCGCGAAACCGTTCCGCAAACAGCCAGTGGGTCGTGGCGGGGCGGCCGGCCAGAAGACCTGTCGCAGCGATGATGAAGGAACCGCCGCAACTGGCGGCCAGCGTCGCGCCCTGCGCATGCCGGTCCAGCAGCCAGCGGGCATAGGGCGCAGCCTCATCGATTTCGGCTGGCCCGGTCAGCCGGCCGGGTACGACGAAGATATCGGGATGCCCCTCCCTGCCCGGCTCGGTGTCATGACAACGGGAAAACTCACCGCCCTCACTCATGCTCCAGTGGCTGACGCGCAGTTTCGGCCCACCACGATCCTCTGAGAAGACCGACGCGATGGCAAAAAGATCGGTGATGCCGTGCACCATGGCGACCTGACAGTCCCGGTAGAGAACCAAACCGACTTCCAGCGCACTTCCCGCAACACCCGCCATGCCCCACATCCCCGTTTTGTCAGTTTCGGCTCGTTTTCTGTCAGAAGCGCCAATCCAGCCCCGGCTGTCTCCAGAGTATCTCTATTCCCACAGGACGCAAGCAAACCACCCGCAACAGGAGAGAGAGCCATGACAACGATAGTCACCAGAGACGGAACGCACATCTTCTACAAGGACTGGGGTTCGAAAGACGGCCAGCCCATCATCTTTTCCCACGGCTGGCCGCTCAGTGCCGATGCATGGGACGCGCAGATGGTATTCTTTGCCAATAACGGTTTCCGCACCATTGCCCATGATCGCCGCAGCCACGGCCGCTCCGACCAAGTCTGGCACAACAACACCATGGATCAATATGCTGACGATCTGGCCGAGCTGATCGAACAGCTCGATCTTCACGACATCATTCTCGTCGGCCATTCCACCGGCGGCGGCGAGGTAACGCGCTATATTGGCCGCCATGGTACGGCCCGCGTCGCCAGGATCGCCCTCATCGGCGCAGTACCGCCGCTGATGCTGAAGACGGAAAGCAATGCCATCGGCCTGCCGATCGATGTTTTCGACGGCATCCGCAAGGGTACCTACGACAATCGCAGCCAGTTCTTCAGGGATCTGACCATTCCTTTCTACGGCTACAACCGTGAAGGTGCTGTGATTTCTGAAGGTATTCGCGACGAGTTCTGGCGGCAGGGCATGATGGGCGGCCTCAAGGGCCAGCTAGACAGCATCCGCGCCTTTTCGGAAAGCGATTTCCATCAGGACCTGAAGTCTTTCGACAAGCCAACGCTCGTACTGCACGGCGACGACGACCAGATCGTGCCGATCGGCGCTTCGGCGCTCTCCACGGTCAAGATCGTCAAACATGCGACCCTCAAGGTCTATGAGGGCGCCGACCATGGACTGACACAGACCCATCAGGACCGGTTCAACGCCGACCTTCTTGCTTTCATCAACGCCTGAAACCACCAGACAAAGGAAACACGGGACATGACACAGAATACGTTTCTCATCACCGGCGCGTCCGATGGCATTGGCGCTGTTTATGCCGAGCGCCTGGCAAAACGCGGCTACGATCTTATCCTCGTGGCGCGACGCGCCGAAAAGCTTAAGACGCTGGCCGAGCGGCTGGAAAAGGATCACCAGATCGCTGTCGAGGTTCTGGCAGCAGACCTTTCACGGGCGGAAGACCTCGAAAGGGTAGAGGCACGGCTGCGCGAGGACCGGCGGATCACCGGTCTCGTCAACAATGCCGGTATTGCCGGAGACGGCGCTATCACGGAACTGGACCCGGCCCATGTCACGACGATGATCAATCTCAATATCCTTGCCGTCACCCGGCTTGCAGCGGCGATCGCACCGCGTCTTGCAGCAGATGGAAAGGGCACGATCATCAATATCACCTCGGTCACGGCCTTGATGCCGGCGGCATTTACCGCCGTTTATCCGGCGACCAAAGTCTTTGTGCTTGCCTTCACCGAGGCGCTGCACGCGCAGCTTTCCCCTTCCGGCGTTCGGGTTCAGGGTGTCCTGCCCGGCATCACCCGCACGGCCATCTGGGAAGAGGAACGTCTCGACGCCATTCCCGCCGCCATGGTCATGGATGCTCACGAGATGGTGGATGCAGCCCTGGCCGGTCTTGATCTGGGCGAGACGCTGACCATTCCTTCCCTGCCGGATACGGCAGACCTTGAAAAAATTCCTTGCGGCCCGCGCTGCATTGAGGCCCAATCTATCGCATGCACATGCCGCCAGCCGGTATGGTGCAACCCAAACTGAATAGAGGGAGACGCATCATGATCCTCGGACTGACCATTCCCCAATTCACGACATTGCACGTTGCCTTGAGCCTCGTAGGCATCGTGACCGGATTGATCGCCCTGCCCGCTTATGCGGCAGGGCGATGGATGCCGCGCATGATGGCGCTGTTTCTCGTCACCACGCTCGCCACAACGCTCACCGGCTTCCTGTTTCCAATCGGCAACTTCACACCGGCACTCGGCGTCGGCATCATCTCGACCATCATTCTGGCGGTCGCGCTGGTCGCGCTTTACGGATACGGTCTCAATGGCAGGGCGAGAACTGTTTATTCGATCACCGCCACGATGGGCCTTTATCTGAATATGTTCGTGCTGATCGTTCAGTCCTTTCTCAAGGTCGAGGCACTGAACGCACTGGCTCCGAACGGCAACGAACCACCATTCCTTGTCGCCCAACTCGCCCTGCTTGTTGCGGCAATCTGTCTTGGCTGGAAAGCGACGCGCCGCAAGCTTTTAGCCTGAAGCCAGCCCCCGCCCACACTCACCTGCGGGCTTCCCGGAAAAGCACACTTGCTCGATCCCCTTCGGGCGAGCTTGTGATTTCGTCGCGAACACAGGAAATCGCCGCCTCTGAAATTTTCTCTTCCGTCTGTTGCCGCCGAACAATATACATTATATGATAACGTATATTAATTTAGAACAACAGGAGAAACCGATGAGTGCCGTGAGGATCAACGAACGTCTGACGGTCGCAGACCAGCCGGATATCTCCGACTTTTCATCGCTTTCCGATCAGGGCTACAAAAGCATCATCAATGCCCGGCCGGATGGCGAAGAGCCCGGCCAGCCGGGCAATGAACATGAAAAAAGCGCCGCCAATGCTGCGGGTCTTGCCTACAGTTTCATTCCGGTCAATGGCCCGACTATTACCGAAGCCGATATTCGTGCCTTTCAGCAGACGATGACCGAGGCAAAAGGCCCCGTATTTGCCCATTGCAAGGGTGGAGCGCGAGCGCTGACCCTCTATGTGCTTGGCGAAGCGCTGGACGGGCGCATGAAACAAAGCGAGATCGCGACTTTCGGCCAACAGCATGGTTTCGATCTTTCCGGCGCCGTCCGCTGGCTGGAGCGGCAGGCTGCGGCAAAGCCGCACGTCAAGGCTTTCTTCGATCCGAGCACATCGAGCGTGCAATATGTCGTTTCCGACTCCGCAACCCGGCGCTGCGCCATCATCGATCCGGTCTACGATTTCGACGAGAAATCGGGGGCCACCGGCACGGTGAATGCCGATGCCATTCTGGCCTATGTCAAGGAGCAAGGCCTGTCGGTGGAATGGGTTCTGGACACGCATCCGCATGCCGACCATTTTTCCGCCGCCCACTATCTCAGCCAAAGAACCGGCGCGAAAACGGCAATCGGCGCCAAGGTCACCGGTGTGCAGCGGCTGTGGCAGGAGAAATATAACTGGCCCGATCTTGAAACAGACGGCTCGCAATGGGACCGGCTGTTTGAAGCGGGAGACCGGTTCACCATCGGCTCGCTGGAAGCTCGCGTGCTGTTTTCACCCGGACATACGCTCGCCTCCGTAACCTACGTGGTGGGCGACGCCGCATTCGTGCATGACACTCTTTTCATGCCTGATTCCGGCACGGCGCGCGCCGATTTTCCAGGCGGCAGCGCCAGAGAACTCTGGGCATCCATTCAGGACATCCTCGCCCTTCCCGACGAAACGCGGCTTTTCACAGGCCACGACTATCAACCCGGTGGCCGCGCGCCCAAATGGGAAAGCACTGTTGGAGAACAGAAACGCGGCAATCCGCATCTGGCTGGCATGACAGAGGAAGGCTTCATCCAGCTGCGCGAGGCGCGGGATCGCACCTTGCCGATGCCGAAGCTCATTCTGCACGCCTTGCAGGTCAATATCCGTGGCGGGCGCCTGCCTGAGCCGGAGGCCAATGGCAAACGTTATCTGAAGTTCCCGCTTGACGTGCTGGGGGGCAGCACATGGTAAAGGAAAACATGCGGAAACAGATACCTGATATCACCGAAATCCCGCTTGCCGAGATGGAGGAACGCGCAGTCGAGGTCGCCATACTCTTGAAGACACTTGCCCATCCCGCGCGGCTGATGCTCGCCTGCACGCTGGCGCAGGGGGAGTTTTCTGTTGGCGAGCTGGAAGCCAAGCTGGATATCCGCCAGCCCACACTTTCCCAGCAACTTGGGGTTTTGCGTGAGGCAGGCGTTGTTGAAACGCGGCGCGAGGCCAAACAGATCTTCTACCGGTTAACCGAGGAAAAAGCGGCGCAGCTGATCGAGGCTCTCTATACCATCTTCTGTGCGCCGGAGGAAAACCCGTGACAGCCTATTGGCCCTCTCTATTCGGCGGTATGCTGCTCGGCCTCGCGAGTATTCTTCTGTTTCTCTTTAACGGCCGCATCGCCGGTATCAGCGGCATCCTGGGCAATGTGCTCGGCAAGGAACGGCGCTTGACGGATGTGGCCTTCGTCGCAGGTTTGCTGACAGGCCCCTATCTTTACGCCGCCGCATTCGGCCGCTTTCCCGCGCTCACCATATCTGCACCCTGGCCGCTGATCGTCATTGCTGGGCTGCTGGTGGGGTTCGGTACGCGCATGGGATCCGGCTGCACATCCGGCCATGGCATCATGGGTCTTGCGCGATTTTCCCGGCGCTCCATCACCGCCACTACCATCTTCCTGATCACCGGTATCCTTGCCGCGACGATAACCGGAGCGCCGTCATGAAAAATCAGGTCATGGCGCGTTTCGTGGTGGCACTTGCGGCCGGGGCACTGTTCGGATTTGGCCTCTCCCTGTCCGGCATGATCGATCCTGCCCGCGTTTCAGGCTTTCTCGACGTGGCAAGCGGCCATTGGGATCCGAGCCTGATGTTCGTTCTCGGCGGTGCGGTTTTGGTCGCCGTGCCGGGCGTTCTGTTGTGCCGTTTCCTTGCCAAACCAGTTCTCAGTGCGGAATTTCACCTTGCCGCCAAAACTCGGGTCGACGCGCCGTTGGTTGTGGGCTCGGCTATTTTCGGCGCAGGCTGGGGGTTTGCCGGTTTCTGCCCCGGCCCGGCAATATCGGCGCTTGCTCTCGGCCTAATACCGGTCATTCTCTTCGTTTGCGCCATGATCGCCGGCATGCTCGTTCACGACCGAATCTACGCCAAACGGTAGGCATTTCCGCCTGGCCTGGACATGCGCGAGAGCAGCATGCTCTCGCGCATCGTCGCCGGATTACAGGTCGATCAGGCTTTTGCCCGTCATTTCCGCAGGCAGCGGCACATTCATCAATTGCAGCAGCGTGGGAGCGACATCGGCAAGGATACCGTCATGCAGCTTCGCGCCTTCAGGTCCGCCGAACAGGATCACCGGCACCGGATTGGTGGTGTGCGCGGTGTGCGGGCCACCGGTTACCGGGTCGACCATGGTTTCACAATTACCGTGGTCGGCAATCACCAGCATGGCGCCGCCAACCTTTTCCAGAGCGGCAACGACTGAGGCGAGCCCCCGGTCCACGGCTTCGCAAGCCTTGATCGCGGCTTGCAGATCGCCGGTATGGCCCACCATGTCGGGATTGGCGTAATTGGTGACGATGAGATCGTAACCCTTGCCGATCGCCTCGACGAATTTCTCCGTCACCTCAGGCGCGCTCATTTCCGGCTGCAGATCGTAGGTCGCAACCTTGGGAGACTTCGGCATGAAGCGGTCTTCGCCCACTTCAGGTTCTTCCTTGCCACCATTCAGGAAGAAAGTGACATGCGGATATTTTTCCGTCTCGGCCAGACGAAACTGCCGCAGACCCTGCTTGGCAACCCAGGCACCCAACGTATTTTCGATATCGCGCTTAGGGTAAGCCGTCGTCATGAAGGTCGCATGTTTGGTGGAATATTCCACCATTCCAAGCAGCGCCGAAAGCACTGGCTTTTCACGCACGAACCCGTCGAAATCGTCCGCACCGATGGCAAGCAGGATTTCACGAGCGCGGTCGGCACGGAAATTCAGGCAGAAGAGACCGTCGCCGGATTTGAAGCCTTCGTAACCACCGATGACCGTTGGCAGGATGAATTCGTCCGTAACATCATTTTTGTAGCTTGCGGCAACGGCGCTCACCGCGTCCGGCGCATGTTCGCCCCGGCCGAGAACCATGGCGTCATAGGCCTTTTCAACACGCTCCCAGCGATTATCGCGGTCCATCGCATAATAACGGCCGATCACCGTGCCGATGCTGGCGCCTTCCGGCAGGCTTGCCGCAAATGCGGCGACGAAGCCCTCTGCGGACTGCGGCGCGACATCGCGACCATCGGTGATGGCGTGCACGACGACCTTCAAACCCAGATCGGTCAGCAGCTTCACCGCCGCCCGACCGTGGACGATGTGGCCGTGAACGCCGCCATCGGAAACGACGCACATCACATGCGCCACGCCGCCCGCAGCCTTCACCTTGGCGGCGAAATCGAGCATCGCAGCATTCCTGAAAAAGCTGCCGTCTTCGATAGCCAGATCGATCTGGCCAAGATCCATGGCGACGATGCGACCGGCGCCGATATTGGTGTGTCCAACTTCCGAATTGCCCATTTGCCCGGTGGGCAGGCCGACATTCGGGCCGAAGGTGGTCAGCCGCGCATTCGGGCAGGTGGCGAAAAGCCGATCCATGGTGGGCGTGTTTGCCAGTACTGGCGCATTGCTGGACGTGTCCTCGCTCAGTCCCCAGCCATCGAGAATAGTCAGGACAACGGGTTTGGGAGTGCTCATGAAAGGACCTTCTTCTTCATTCGGTTGCCGACGAACAGCGAAGCGCTGGGCACCGGAGCGCCCCCGTCCGCCACTATGATCATGATGAGAAAACACGCTTCTCGTTCTTTCTCTTCTATACTCGAAGATGGCGAACGCAAGCCTATACCGACACCGAAACAGTTCCGTGAAGCTGAAGTGCTTCACGGAAGAAAATCCTTTTCGAACGAAGCTCAGCCGTCGATGAAGATCAGCGCCGGCTTTTCCAGCAGCGCCTTGATAGCCTGAATGAAGACGGCGGCATCCCAGCCGTCGACGACCCGGTGATCGAAACTGGAGGAGAGGTTCATCATCTTGCGCGGCACGAAACCGCTGCCATCCCAGACCGGTCGCGTCACGATCTTGTTCACGCCGATGATCGCCACCTCCGGGTGATTGATGATGGGCGTCGAAACGATACCGCCAAGGGGGCCAAGCGAGCTGATGGTGATGGTGGACCCCGTCAACTCGTCCCGTTGCGCGGCGCCGGTGCGCGCCGCCTCGGCCACGCGCACAACTTCAGCAGCACACTCCCAAAGGCCGAGCGCTTCCGTGTGGCGAACGACCGGGACCATCAGCCCCGTAGATGTCTGCGTGGCTATGCCGATATGCACCGCTTCGTAGTGACTGACGACCCCTTTTTCGTCATCGAAGGTGGCATTCATGCCGGAATGATCGGCGACCGTTTTCACAAGTGCGCGCATCAGGAACGGCAGGATCGTCAGTTTCGGCTGTCCTGACCGGCGGTTGCCATTCATGGTCGTGCGCAAATCCTCCAGATCGGTCACGTCGATTTCCTCGACATAGGTGATGTGGGGAATGCGGGAGACGGAAAGCGTCATCTTCTCGGCGATCTTGCGCCTAAGCCCTGTCACCTTCACCTCTTCGACAGCGCTATCGCGGGAAGCTATCGGCGCAGCGGGCCGCTCAGATTGCGACCGTGCGGTCAGAAATGTATCGAGATCGGCGTGGGTGATATGCCCGTCCGGCCCTGTTCCCCTCACTTGTCCGAGATCGATATCGAGATCGTCGGCGCGCTGGCGAACGGCTGGCGACGCCAGAGGTTTATGGTGTTCCACCTCAGGGGAAGGCGGCGCATCCTGTATTTCGCGGGCGGGCTGGATTTCAGCCGCTGGCGGCTCTTCCGTCATGTCGGATGGCGCTTCCGGCTCGGTCACATCCGCGGGGGCAGCAGCAACAGCGGAGGCATTGGTTTCGATGCGCACCAGCGGTGCCTTAACCGCCACCGTATCACCCACCTCCGCTGCCAACCATGTGACGATGCCCGCAACCGGCGAGGGGATTTCAACCGTCGCCTTGTCGGTCATCACAGCGGCCAGCACCATATCCTCGTGCACGGAATCGCCGGGTTTGACGTTCCATTCCACCAGTTCGGCTTCCGCCACACCTTCGCCGACATCGGGCATAGTGATAACAAATTCCGCCATCTTCAGGCCTCCATGACTTCGACGAGGGCGCGCCCGACGCGGGCCGGCCCCGGAAAATAATCCCACTCCTGCGCGTGGGGATAAGGCGTATCCCAACCAGCCACACGGACGACCGGTGCTTCCAGATGATAGAAGCAGTGTTCCTGTACCAGCGAAACGACCTCCGCACCGAAGCCTGACGTGAGCGTCGCCTCATGCACCATGACGCAGCGACCGGTCTTGGCAACGGACTTCACGATGGTGTCCAGGTCGAGTGGCAAAAGGCTGCGCAGATCGATGATCTCGGCATCCACGCCCGTTTCTTCCGCTGCGGCGAGCGCAACATGCACCATGGTGCCGTAAGCGATGACAGTGACATCCTGCCCGGCGCGGCGGATTTCGGCCTTGCCGATCGGAATGGTGTAATGCCCTTCCGGCACCTCGCCCATTTCGTGCTTCGACCATGGCGTTACCGGCCGGTCGTGATGGCCGTCGAAGGGACCGTTATAGAGCCGCTTCGGCTCCAGAAACATCACCGGATCCGGGTCTTCGATCGAGGCGATAAGCAACCCCTTGGCGTCGTAAGGATTGGAGGGAACCACCACCTTTAGCCCGCAGACATGGGTAAAAAGCGCCTCCGGGCTCTGACTATGCGTCTGCCCGCCAAAAATGCCGCCGCCGGTCGGCATGCGCAAGACTATGGGGCAGGTGAAATCGCCATTGGAGCGATAACGAATGCGCGCCGCTTCCTGGGTGATCTGGTCATAAGCCGGGTACATGTAATCCGCGAACTGGATTTCGACACAGGGGCGCAGGCCATAAGCGGCCATGCCGATGGCCGTGCCGACAATGCCGGATTCGCTGATCGGCGCGTCGAAACAGCGGGTCTTGCCATGTTTGCTCTGCAAGCCCTGCGTCGCACGAAACACGCCGCCGAAATAGCCCACATCCTCGCCGAATACCACCACATCGTCACTGCGCTCCATGGACACATCCATGGCGCTGCGGACGGCTTCGATCATCGTCATTCTTGTCATGTCTCACCACCCTGCCTTCTGGCGCTGGCGGGCGAGATGCGGCGGCATCTCGGCGTAAACGCCCTCGAAAATATCCTTCTTTGGCGGCTTGCGGCCCTCATGCAGCGTACCGTGGCTTTCCGCCTCACGCTGCGCCTCAAGCACCTCGTCGGCAATTTCCGCTTCCGCCTGCCGGTGCCGCTCCTCCGACCAGACGCCGCGCAGGATGAGATGTTTCTTCAACCGCAGAACCGGGTCACCCAGTGGCCATGCCTCGGACTCGGTCTTGGGGCGATAGGCGCTCGGATCGTCGGAAGTGGAATGCGCGCCGACACGGTAGGTCACATATTCGATCAGCGTCGGTCCGAGATTGCGCCGCGCCCGCTCCACCGCCCAGCGTGCCACGGCATAAACGGCGAGATAATCGTTGCCGTCGACCCGGAGCGCCGGAATGCCGAAGCCCAAACCCCGCGCGGCAAAAGTGCCGGAGCCACCACGCGCGATGCCCTGAAAGGTGGAAATGGCCCATTGGTTGTTGACGATGTTGAGGATGACCGGCGCCTTGTAGGTGGAGGCGAAGACGAGCGCCGAGTGGAAATCCGATTCCGCCGTTGAGCCGTCACCGATCCATGCTGCCGCGATCTTCGTATCGCCCTTGATGGCAGATGCCATCGCCCAGCCGACCGCCTGCACATATTGCGTGGCAAGATTGCCCGACACGGTGAAGAAGCCATGCTCCTTCGAGGAGTAAAGAACCGGCAATTGCCGCCCATGCAGCGGGTCCAGTTCGTTGGAATAGATCTGGTTCATCATGGTGACGAGCGGGTAATCGTCGGCGATCAGCAGACCCGCCTGCCGGTAGGTCGGGAAATTCATGTCGCCTTTGGAGAGCGCCTTGCGGAAGGCGCAACTGACCGCTTCCTCACCCAGATGCTGCATGTAAAAGGAGGTCTTGCCCTGCCGCTGTGCCATCAGCATGCGGGCATCGAAAGCCCGCAGCCGCATCATGTTCTTCAGGCCGACGAGCAAATCCTCATCCGAAAGCAGCCCGGCCCACGGGCCGACAGCCTCACCCTGATGATTGAGGACGCGGATGATGGAATAGGCCAGATCGCGCATGTCTTCAGGTGCTGCGTCCACCTCCGGGCGTGGCACGGAGCCGGCCTTGGGTATCTTCACATTGGAGAAATCCGGCTGGTCGCCTGGCCGCACCGCTGGTTCGGGAACATGCAGGCTGAGATGCGTGGTTTCGGTAATATCCATTCTACTCCTCCCATCGCCATCTCCTCCAGACGACGAAACAATTTTCAGAGGTTTCGCGCGATGACCATGCGCTGGACATCGCTGGTTCCCTCGTAAATCTGGCAGATGCGTACATCGCGATAGATCCGCTCCACCGGATAATCCGCCATGTAGCCGTAACCGCCGTGAATCTGGATGGCGTCCGAGCAGACACGCTCCGCCATTTCCGAGGCAAAGAGCTTTGCCATCGAGGCCTCCGAAAGGCAGGGCTCGCCCGCTTCCTTCAGCGCCGCCGCATGCAGCACCAGTTGCCGCGCCGCCGTTATGCGCGTTGCCATATCCGCAAGCCTGAACGCCACGGCCTGATGCTCGATGATGGCTTGCCCGAAGGCCTTGCGCTCGCGGGCATAATCCCGCGCCGCCTCGAAAGCCGCCTGCGCCATGCCAACCGCCTGTGCGGCAATGCCGATACGACCGCCTTCCAGATTGGCGAGCGCGATGCGATACCCCTGCCCCTCTTCACCGAGCCGCAATTCGGCTGGGACCGCCATGTCGGTAAAGGCAATCTGGCAGGTATCCGAAGAATGCAGACCGAGTTTTTCCTCGACCCTGATTACCTCGTAACCGGGCGTATCTGTCGGCACGATGAAGGCCGTGATACCTTTTTTGCCAGCAGCAGGATCGGTGACGGCGAAGACGATGACGACATCGCCATTCTTGCCCGACGTGATGAACTGTTTTGCGCCGTCGATGATATAGCGGTCGCCATCGCGCCGCGCTTTTGTCTTCAGATTGGAGGCGTCGGAGCCGGCCTGCGGTTCGGTCAGCGCAAAACCGCCGATCCATTCGCCGGAGGCGAGTTTGGGGAGGAAACGCTGCTTCTGCTCTTCCGTGCCGAATTTCAGGATCGGCACGCAGCCAACCGAATTGTGGACGCTCATGATGGTGGAACAGGCGCCGTCACCGGCAGCGATTTCCTCCAGCGCCAGGGCGTAGGCGACAGCACCGGTTTCCGACCCGCCATAGTCCTCCGAGACCAGCATGCCGAGAAAGCCGAGTTCACCCATTTCTTTCAGCTCGTCTTTCGGGAACCGGCTTTCCCGGTCGCGCGCGGAAGCGCCGGGGGCGAGCCGCTCGCGGGCGAAATCGCGGGCCATGTCCCTGATCTGTTGCTGAGCTTCGTTCAGGATCATCTCCGCCTCCCTTCAGTGCCGCTCGACCGCAAGCGCAGTCGCCTCGCCGCCGCCGATGCAGACGGCGGCAACGCCGCGTTTCAGTCCGTGACGCTGCAAAGCGGCCAGCAACGTGACGACGATGCGTGCACCGGAAGCCCCGATGGGATGGCCGAGCGCGCAGGCGCCGCCATGCACATTCACCTTCTCATGTGGCAGATCGAGATCACGCATGGCCGCCATCACCACAACCGCGAAAGCCTCGTTGATTTCGAACAGATCGACATCCTTCGCCGACCAGCCGG
Source organism: Rhizobium sp. AN68 (assembly GCF_030758035.1). Classification (NCBI taxonomy): domain Bacteria; kingdom Pseudomonadati; phylum Pseudomonadota; class Alphaproteobacteria; order Hyphomicrobiales; family Rhizobiaceae; genus Rhizobium; species Rhizobium sp. AN68. The sequence continues at coordinate 700,953 of NZ_JARWMI010000002.1, forward strand.
TTTTTTCGAACAGCTTTGTCATCGCGCCGATGGGAGCCGTCGGATATCTGGCGGGTGCATCCGCATGGGATGCCTGACCGATAATGGTCGCCAGCGGTGAAAGGCCTCGTCTTTCCGCTTCGGAACGGCGCGTGAGAACGAGAGCGGCTGCACCATCCGAGATAGAACTGGAATTCGCCGCCGTCACCGTTCCGCCGTCGCGAAAGGCGGGCTTCAGCTGCGGTATCTTTTCCGGCTTTGCCTTCCCCGGCAACTCGTCCACGCCATCATCGCCAACAGGCGCGATTTCCGCTTCGAACGCACCTTCCTCTATGGCGCGTCGTGCCCGTTCCAGTGAGGCGAGCGCAAAATCATCCTGCATCGCGCGAGTGAATTGGTAGGCTTCAGCGCAATCTTCAGCGAAAGCCCCCATCAATCTGCCCTTATCATAGGCGTCTTCGAGGCCGTCGAGAAACATGTGGTCGGTGAGCTTTCCGTGGCCAAGACGATAGCCGTTGCGGGCGCGGTCCAGCAGATAGGGGGCGTTGCTCATGCTTTCCATGCCACCTGCAAGCACGATGGAAGAGCTTCCCGCCGCAAGCTGGTCATGTGCCAGCATGATCGCTTTCATGCCCGAGCCACACATCTTGTTGATCGTTGTTGCGCCAACCGAGTTGGGAATGGCGGCGGCTATCGCTGCCTGTCTGGCAGGAGCCTGTCCCTGCCCGGCTGAGAGCACGCAGCCCATCAGCACATCGTCAATGTCAGCGGAAGAAATTGCAGCCCGTTCGACGGCCGCGCGGATCGCCGCCGCCCCGAGATCGGACGCCGCCACCGATTTGAATTCGCCCTGGAACCCACCCATAGCAGTACGGGCGGCCCCGACGATAACGACAGGGTCATGCACAGCCAAATTCACCTCCCTTGGTCATCCTCCCACCGAGAGAACGACCGTCATCGCAATCTCCTCCAGACCGCGACTGACGTGAACGCTATCACTATCTCGAATTCATTTCAAAGCTATTTTGATTGACAGTTTTTTGATTGGCGATATCTTTGATCCAACAATTAGTCATATCATAGAGCAAATGATCCATGATTGAGCTCGACAGTTTCGACCAGAAGATTCTCCATGTGCTTGGCGATGACGGGCGTGTGAGCTGGCGCGATCTGGCGGCCCGGATCGGGCTTTCCTTCACGCCGACACTGCGCCGCGTGCGCAAGCTGGAAGAAGAAGGCATCATTCGCGGTTATACCGCCGTGTTCGATGAGAACCGGTTGCTCGGCAATATGGGCGTCTTCATTTCCGTCACGCTGGAACGGCAGATCAAGGAAGCGCTGACGACGTTCGAGCACCATGTCGCCTCCATTCCGGAAGTGGTGGGCGGCTACCAGACGAGCGGCAGTTCCGACTATCTCATTCATGCCATGGTGCGGGATCTACCGCATTATCAGCAGCTTCTGGATTTCCTGACCACGGTTCCCGGTGTGTCGCGCATCCAGTCCAATTTCGCCATCAAGACATTCGTGCGCCGTTCCGCCGCCTTCACCGGAGGTGACGCGCCATAAATGAGAGTTGCCAGCACGGAGGAGGTGCTGGCCGCTGACGAGAGGGACGGAGATAAAAGGCCGTCCGGAGGAGGAGACGCGATGAGTTTGAACCTCGCCGCCATTTTCGATGCCGATCTCGGCCCGGAAATCGCAGCATTGCGCGACAGCGCAAGAGCATTCGCCGACGATGAAATAGCGCCGCTCGCCGCAGAAATCGATCGCAACGATCAGTTTCCGCGCCAGCTCTGGCCGCGGATGGGTGAACTCGGTCTGCACGGCATTACCGTTTCGGAGGAATTCGGCGGTGCTGACATGGGCTATCTCGCTCATTGCGTGGCGATGGAGGAGATAAGCCGCGCTTCCGCGTCCATCGGCCTGTCCTTTGGCGCCCATTCCAACCTCTGCATCAACCAGATTCATCGCTGGGGAACGGAAGAGCAGAAGCGGCGATATCTGCCGAAGCTGGTGTCGGGCGAGCATGTCGGTTCGCTTGCAATGAGCGAGACGGAGGCCGGCTCGGATGTCGTCTCGATGCGGCTGAAGGCGGAACGTAAGGGCGATGTCTATGTGCTGAACGGCACAAAGATGTGGATCACCAACGGTCACGAGGCAGACACGCTGGTTGTCTATGCCAAGACGGACATGTCCGCCGGTGCGCGTGGCATCACGGCCTTTCTGATCGAGAAAAGCTTCAAGGGTTTTCGCCCCGCACAAAAACTCGACAAGCTTGGCATGCGCGGCTCACCCACCTCCGAACTGGTGTTTACGGATTGCGAGGTACCGGAGGAAAACATCCTCGGGCGTTTGAACGACGGCGTGACGGTATTGATGAGCGGGCTTGATTACGAACGCGCCGTTCTGGCTGCCGGCCCTGTTGGTATCATGCAGGCGGCTATCGATCTGGTGCTGCCCTATGCGCGCGAGCGCAAGCAATTCGGCAAGCCGATCGGCGAATTCCAGCTGGTGCAGGGAAAGCTTGCCGATATCTATTCGGCCATGAACGCCTCCCGCGCTTATGTCTATGCCGTGGCGCGCGCCTGCGACAATGGCCGCATCACAAGGCAGGATGCGGCAGGTGCGATCCTGTTTGCCGCCGAGCGGGCGACGCGAGTTGCACTGGATGCGATCCAGCTTCTCGGCGGTTCCGGCTATGTCAATGAAAGTCCGGCCGGGCGGCTGCTTCGGGACGCCAAGCTTTATGAAATCGGCGCGGGCACCAGCGAAATCCGCCGGATGCTGATCGGCCGCGAACTGGTCAAAGGCAACGGGTGAGGAATGCGATGAAGCTTACATCCAGTCTGAACCGCGATCCCACCTTTTCCGCCAACGTCACCTTCATGTCGGGCCTGGTGGATGACCTGCGGCAGCATGTCGAAAAAAATCTCCAAGGGCGGCGGCGACAAGGCGCGCGAACGGCATCTGTCACGCGGCAAATTGCTTGCGCGCGACCGGATAGAGGCACTGCTCGATCCCGGCAGTCCGTTTCTCGAATTCTCGCAATTCGCAGCATACGAGGTCTACGACGAACCCGTTCCGGCCGCCGGCATCGTCACCGGCATCGGTCGGGTCGCAGGCCGTGAATGCGTCATCGTGGCCAATGACGCGACGGTGAAAGGCGGCACCTATTATCCGCTGACGGTCAAGAAACATCTGCGCGCGCAAGAGATCGCTGCCGACAACCACCTGCCCTGCATTTATCTGGTCGATTCCGGCGGTGCGAACCTTCCCAATCAGGACGAGGTTTTTCCGGACCGCGATCATTTCGGCCGCATCTTTTACAATCAGGCCAATATGTCGGCGGCAGGCATCGCCCAGATCGCCGTGGTGATGGGAAGCTGTACGGCTGGCGGGGCCTATGTGCCTGCTATGAGCGACCAGTCCGTGATCGTCAAAAATCAGGGCACGATCTTCCTCGGCGGCCCGCCGCTGGTGAAGGCCGCAACGGGCGAAGTGGTGAGTGCGGAAGAACTGGGTGGCGCGGATGTGCATTCGCGGCAATCCGGCGTGACTGATCACTATGCCCACGATGACCGCCACGCGCTTTCGCTGACCCGAAGGATCGTCTCCACCCTCAATCGCCGCAAACGCGTGGAGCTGGATATTCGCGAACCCGCAGAACCGCTTTATCCATCGGAGGAGCTTTACGGCATCGTGCCCACCGATACGCGCAAGCCTTTCGAGGTGCGCGAGATCATCGCGCGTCTGGTGGATGGTTCCGAATTCGACGAGTTCAAGGCGCTTTACGGCACGACGCTTGTGTGCGGTTTCGCCCATATCCACGGTTATCCCGTCGGCATCGTCGCCAATAACGGCATTCTGTTTTCGGAATCGGCGCTGAAGGGCACGCATTTCATTGAACTCTGCTGCCAGCGCGGCATTCCCCTGGTTTTCCTGCAGAACATCACCGGCTTCATGGTCGGCAAGGCCTATGAGGCTGATGGTATCGCGAAGGATGGCGCCAAGCTCGTTACGGCCGTTGCATCGGCTAAAGTGCCGAAATTCACCGTCATTATCGGCGGCTCCTTCGGTGCGGGCAATTACGGCATGTGCGGGCGCGCCTATTCGCCGCGCTTCTTGTGGATGTGGCCGAATGCGCGCATTTCCGTCATGGGCGGCGAGCAGGCGGCATCCGTTCTGGCGCAAATCCGGCGCGACGGCATCGAGGCGGATGGCCGCCACTGGTCCAAGGAGGGCGAGGAGGCGTTCAAACAGCCGATCCGGGAAAAATACGAGCGGGAAGGTCACCCCTATTATGCCAGTGCAAGGCTGTGGGACGATGGCATCATCGACCCGAAGGACACCCGCCTCGTGCTCGGCCTTGGCCTGTCGGCCGCGCTGAACGCGCCGATTGAACCCACCCGTTTCGGCATATTCAGGATGTGAGGCGACGATGTTCTCAAAAATACTGATCGCCAACCGCGGCGAAATCGCCTGCCGGATCATCCGCACCGCCCGCAAGATGGGCATCCGCACCGTCGCGGTCTATTCGGATGCCGACCGCGACGCCATGCATGTGGCGCTGGCCGACGAGGCCATTGCGATCGGTCCTGCACCTGCCCGCTCGTCGTATCTCGATGCTGAAAAGATCATCGCCGCCGCACAGGCAAGCGGCGCGCAAGCCATTCATCCCGGTTACGGTTTTCTCTCGGAGAATGCCGGTTTCGCCGAAGCCTGCGCCTCTGCCGGCATCATTTTCATCGGCCCGACACCCGATGCCATCCGCGCCATGGGCGGAAAAAGCGAGGCGAAGGCGCTTATGGCGAAGGCGGGCGTTCCCGTGGTGCCCGGCTATCACGGCGAGGATCAGGCCGACGAAAAGCTTGCCGGCGAGGCAGAAGCCATCGGCTATCCGGTTTTACTCAAGGCTTCAGCTGGCGGCGGTGGCAAGGGCATGCGCGTTGTCCGTGAAAAGCGTGAATTTGCGGCAGAACTCGCCGGCGCAAAACGCGAAGCGCTCGCCGCCTTCGGCAATGACCGTATGCTGATCGAGAAATATCTGGAACGGCCGCGACATGTGGAGGTGCAGGTCTTTGCCGATGGCCATGGCAATTGTCTTTCGCTTTTCGAGCGCGATTGCTCGATCCAGCGCCGGCACCAGAAAGTCATAGAGGAGGCCCCTGCCCCCGGCCTGCCCGATACGCTCAGGCAACGCATGTACGACGCGGCGGTCGCCGCCGCCCGCGCCATCGACTATCGCGGGGCTGGAACGGTGGAGTTCCTGCTCGACCCGTCCGGCGCGTTCTATTTCATGGAAATGAACACGAGGCTTCAGGTCGAGCATCCGGTCACGGAATATATTACCGGGCTCGATCTGGTAGAATGGCAGATCCGTGTTGCGAATGGAGAGGCGCTGCCGGACGACTGGGGCAATCTGCGCATCAACGGCCATGCCATCGAGGCACGGATTTACGCCGAAGACCCGACGCATGATTTTCTGCCGTCAATCGGCACGGTCAGCCACCTCGCCTTTCCGGAAGAAGGACCTCACCTTAGGATAGATAGCGGCATACGCACCGGCGACGCCATCAGCGTGCACTATGATCCGATGATCGCCAAGCTGATCGTCTGGGATTACGACCGTCTGTCTGCCGTGCGGCGTCTGCGTCTTGCACTCGAAAAACTGGCGATTTGCGGCGTCACCAGCAATGCCGCCTTTCTGACACGGCTTGCGGGACTGGATGCTTTCGCCGCCGCCGAACTCGATACCGGCTTCATAGCCCGCAACGAAGCGGCGCTCTTTGCCCCCGGAGCCACGAGCGAGAACGAAATAGCTTTGGCCACGCTCGGCCTGCTTCTCTCACGCCGGAACGGGGCCGAGCCGCAGGCCGATCCTTATAGCCCTTGGAACAATACGAACTCTTTCCGCCTCAATGCGCCAGCGAGGGAAACCTTGCGTTTCGTCCTGGATCAACAGCCGGTCGATGTCGCCGTTACACATGAGCCAGATGGTTTTTCACTGGAGATCGGCACGCGGGCAATCCGCGCTCATGGCAGCATCTCACAAGACGGCGCACTGCGGGCGACCGTCGATGGCAGGCAAAGGCAGTGCCGTTTCTTTGCCAGCGATAACGGCCACGCGCTTTTTCTGGATGGCGAGCACTATCGCATCAGCCAGCCCGACCCCGTCGATGTAGCGGATACCTCCACCCATACCGGCGGTCTGGAAGCCCCGATGCCCGGCGTCATCCGCGCCATTCTAAGCAAGCAGGGCGCAGCGGTTGAGGCCGGTGACGCGCTTGTGGTTATGGAAGCGATGAAAATGGAGCACACTATCCGTGCGCCAGCAAAAGGCACCGTCACCGCCATCAACTGCGCCGAAGGTAATATGGTCGAAGCCGGCGCCATGCTGGTGGATTTCGAACCGGAGGGCGCATGAGATGGCCTTGCCCAAAACCGTCAAGATCGTCGAGGTCGGTGCACGTGATGGCCTGCAAAACGAAACTGCTGAGGTTCCCACCGCCATCAAGATCAGGTTGATCGAGCGGCTGGCTGCGGCCGGATTGGCGGCGGTGGAGGCAGGAGCCTTCGTTTCGCCAAAAAAGTTCCGCAAATGGCAGGGTCGAAGGAGGTGCTTCTAGGCCTCAAACGACATCCCAATACCGGCTATCCGGCGCTCGTTCCGAATATCAAGGGTTTCGAGGCCGCCGTTGAAGCCGGTGTGACGGAGATAGCCGTTTTCGTGTCCGCATCCGAAGGCTTCAGCCAGCACAATATCGCCTGTTCGCGCGCCGAAAGCCTCGAGCGCCTGCGCGATGTTTCGGAGGCAGCGGCCAGCCGTAACATCCGCATGCGCGGCTATGTCTCCTGCATCGCGGGTTGCCCCTATGACGGCGCGGTCGCACCCGAAGATGTGGCGGCGATGGCCGAAGCGCTTGTCGCCATGGGATGCTACGAAATCTCGCTCGGCGATACGATTGGTGTCGGCACGGCCGGGCAAATCCGCAAGCTCATCCAACATGTATCGACCCGCATCCCGTGCGAAAAACTCGCCATGCATTTCCACGACACCTATGGGCAGGGCGTCGCCAATGTGCTGGCTTCGCTTGAGGAAGGTATTTGTGTGTTCGACAGTTCCGTGGCCGGGCTCGGCGGTTGCCCCTTTGCGCCGGGCGCAAGCGGCAATGTCGCCACCGAAGACGTTGTTTATCTCCTGCACGGGCTTGGCATCAAAACCGGCATAGACCTGATGGCGGTGGCGAGAACGGGAGACTGGATAAGTCGCCATCTCGGCAGGGTGAATGCGGCACGCGCAGGTAAAGCACTGCTTGCCGTAAAGATGGAGGATAATGCACATGGTGGGTGAGCTGTTGAGCGAGAAGCGCAAGGACGTTCTGTGGCTGACGCTTAACCGGCCGGACGTCCACAACGCCATGAACGCCGCGATGACGGACGCCTTGATGCATGCGATCCGGACGGCCTCCAGCGACGGCGACCTGCGTGCGGTTGTGATAACGGCGGCGGGCGACCGTAGCTTCTGCTCAGGGGCCGATCTGAAGGAAAGCGCTGGTGGCATGTTCCTCTCGCGAGACGGAACGAACCCCATCGCCAATGTGATGCGCGCTATCGAGACCTGCAACAAAATCGTCATCGCCCGCGTCAATGGCCGGGTGCTGGCGGGTGGGCTAGGCCTTATCGCGGCCTGCGATCTCGCTTATGCCGCCGATCATGCTGAGTTCGGCCTGCCGGAAGTTCGCGTCGGGCTTTTCCCGGCCATGGTGGCGGCGAAACTTCTGGCCAAAATACCGCTGAGCCGCCTCCACGAAATGGCCTATCTGGGGCAACCGGTCACCGCCGCAGAGGCCGAAGGCATCGGCCTCATCAACCGCACGGCGCCACGTGACGAACTCGATGGCGTGATCGAGGGAGTACTCGCCCGCTTGCGGCAGAACGCGCCGGGCGCAGTCGCCGCCGGAAAGGCAGCGCTGCTGACGATGCGCGACATGCCGGCCAGTGAACGGCTCGCCTTTGCCGAAAGCGTCATCGCGAAGATCAGCAGCAGCGAGGAGGCGCGCGAAGGCAGAGACGCCTTCGCTGGAAAACGCCCGCCGCTCTGGACTGGCGGGTCCTGAACCACCGCTCAAGGTCTTAATCGATATAATGCCCACAGCCGCGTTGACCCCGTTCGGCAAATCGAGTTCTATCCACCACCTTTCGCCGGAGGGCGATCGGGGAGCCGGAGGAGAACCTATGCGCCTTGTAAAAACCGTCGCCGAGTTGCGCGGTCTGACCGCCACGTTTCGTCGCGATGGCAAGACCGTCGGCTTCGTGCCGACCATGGGTTTTTTGCATATCGGCCATCTGACGCTGGTTGCCAGGGCGAAAGCGGAGAACGACGTGACGGTGGTCTCGATCTTCGTCAATCCGCTGCAATTTGGAGCCAATGAGGATCTTGCCCGTTACCCCCGCGATCTCGCCCGCGATAGCGCGCTGCTGGAAGAGGCAGGTGTCGACATTCTTTTCGCACCCGAGGTTACGGAGATGTATCCGCGCCCGATGCAGACCGTGGTGGATGTGCCGGAACTGGGAAGCCAGTTGGAAGGTGCGGTACGGCCGGGGCATTTTGCCGGGGTTACGACTGTTGTCACCAAGCTTTTTAATCTCGTGCAGCCGGATGCCGCCTATTTCGGTGAAAAGGACTACCAGCAGGTAACGCTGATCCGGCGCATGGTGGACGATCTCGCCCAGCCAGTCCGCATCGTTCCCGTCGCCACCGTACGTGAGGAGGATGGGCTCGCCTGCTCCTCGCGCAATGTCTACCTGAGCCTTGAAGAGCGTGCCGCCGCCGTAATTGTGCCGCGCGCGCTTGATGAGGCCGAGCGGCTGTACGATGAGGGCTGCGACGACCCGGCCACTTTAGAAGCGGCGATAGAAAAATTCATCGCCAAGGAGAAGCTGGCGTTGCCCGAAGTCGTGGCGGTGCGCGATCCCGACACGCTGGCCCCCGTGGCTTCGCTGCAGGCGGGGCCTGTGCTGGTGGCACTGTTCGTGCGGGTCGGCAGCACCCGCCTTCTCGACAACCGCGTCATCGGACGTGATAAAACCGGCAAACAGGAGGCTGCACGATGAGCACGCACGCGAAACAGAAGCGGCTGACGACAGCCTCCATCAAGCAAATGAAAGGCGGTGCGCGCATCGTCTGCCTCACCGCCTATACGACGCCGATTGCCCGCCTGCTCGATCCGCATTGCGACCTGCTGCTGGTTGGCGATTCAGTCGGCATGGTGCTTTATGGCATGGACACGACGGTCGGCGTCACCCTGGATATGATGATCGCCCATGGCCGCGCCGTCATGCGTGGTGTGGAACACGCCTGCGTCATCGTCGATCTCCCCTTCGGGACCTATCAGGAATCAAAGGAACAGGCGTTCCGCAACGCCGTGCGGCTGATGCAGGAAACCGGCTGTGATGGCGTGAAGCTGGAAGGCGGTGAGGAAATGGCCGAAACCATCGCCTTTCTCGTGGCGCGCGGCATTCCGGTGTTCGGCCATGTCGGGCTGATGCCGCAGTTGGTCCACACCGCCGGAGGTTTCCGCTCTCTTGGACATTCAGATGCGGAAACGCAGAAAATCTGGCGCGATGCGATTGCGGTCGATCAGGCCGGTGCTTTCGCCATTGTCGTGGAAGGTACCGTCGAGCCGCTTGCGCGCGAATTGACCGAAAAACTTTCCGTCCCGACTGTCGGCATCGGCGCATCACCGGCCTGCGATGGGCAGGTACTGGTTTCCGACGACATGCTCGGTCTCTTCACCGATTTCACACCGAAATTCGTCAAACGTTTCGCCGATCTGGGTGCGACCGTTTCACATGCAGCGGCAGGTTATGCCGAAGAGGTGCGCTCCGGTGCGTTTCCGGGGCCGGAGCACACGTTTCAGGTCCGCAGGCAATCGCCTTCCGGTGAGTGAGGGAACGGCGCAGAGGAGGTAGTGAGGTGGTGACGGACACCTTCACCTTCGTCATGCTCGGGCTTGTCCCGAGCATCTGCTACCTATCAATTTTGTGAAATGTCGGGCAGATCCTCGGCACAAGACCGAGGGTGACGTCGCGTTTGAGGCAAGGTTTGTAAGTAGGCTCGGCTTCTCCGCCCGTCGCCTCAAACCCCAACCCCTAAACAATCCCGCCGCTACCACCGACCGAAGCCGGGCGTTCCGCCGCAACCCGTTTGCGATAACCACTCGCTCGGTAGGTGGCAACAGGATCGATCGCGCCGCCTGCCAACTGCCTTGCTTTAGCGAGAACCGGCTCGACATCGGTGCGATAGGCCCGTTTCAGCGTATCGGAGGCCATCAACGCATCGTTGTCTTGCTGGTAGCCATCCAGAGCCGCGCGATCCACCAGCAGCGCCTGCGCATAGGCCCGGCGGATTTCGTTGGCACTAGAAATCAGGCTTTCGATTGCGTCGGTCACATTGTGCGACTGGTCGATCATATGGGCGGGATGGAAGCCCTTCACGCCACGATGTTCGGCATCTACCAGCTCGTTGAAGACGAGGAACAGGCGGTAAGGCTCGATGGAGCCGGCATCCAGATCGTCATCGCCATATTTCGAATCGTTGAAGTGGAAACCACCGAGCTTGCCGAACTGGATGAGCCGGGAGACGATCATCTCGATATTGGTATTAGGCGCATGGTGACCGAGATCAACGAGGCAGAACGCCTTTTCACCGAGCGTATTGGCGATGAGGTAGTTGGTGCCCCAATCCTGCACGACGGTGGAATAGAAAGCCGGCTCGAACATCTTGTGTTCGGAAAAGATGCGCCAGTCATCCGGCAGCGCCTTGTAGATATCGGCCATGGCCGCGAGATAGCGCTCGAAACTTCTGGTGAAATTGCTCTGGCCGGGGAAGTTGGAACCATCGCCCACCCACACCGTCAGCGCCTTGGAACCAATTGCCTTGCCAATCTCGATACATTCGATGTTGTGCTCCACGGCTTGGCCCCGCGTTGCGGCATCGGTGTGGCTGAGCGAACCGTATTTGTAGGAATGGCTCTGATCCGGTGCATCCGAGAAGGTATTGGAATTCATGGCGTCGAAGCCGAGACCTAGCGTGTCGGCATGGTCCTTCAAACGCTTCGGGTCCTGCTTGTCCCACGGAATATGCAGGGAGACATTCGGGGTCGCCCGTGTCAGCTGGTTGATGACAGCGCAATCATCCAGCTTGTCAAAAATGCCGCGGGGCTCACCTTCGCCCGGAAAGCGGGCGAAACGGGTGCCGCCGGTGCCCACGCCCCAGGATGGAACAGCGACGAAGAATTCCGCGACCTTGGCGGTGACAGCATCGATATCGATGTTGCGGCGCGCAAGCTGGTTGCCCAGCGCATCGTAGTCGTCCTTCAGCGCGGCGGCGCGCTTGTCGTTTTCGGCCGCGATCACATCGGCGGCGATTTTGGTGTCGGTCATCTCTTCCTCCCCGGAATCGGTCCAGTGCATGCTCGATCATTGCCCCCTCCGTCATTCCGGCATTCAGCCGGGATGACGGATGTGAGACGTGCCGAAATTCCTACCGCGTAAAGCTCTGCGCATTGCCGGCATCGACATTGATGATATTGCCGGTTGATTTGGCCGACGCGTCGGACGCCAGGAAGTAGATCGCTTCGGCGATGTCTTCCGGGAATACATTGAGCTTCAGCATCGAGCGCTTGCGGTAATGTTCCTCCAGATCGGTCACCTCGATCTTGGACGAGGCCGCGCGCTGCTCGCGCCACTCGCCGTTCCAGATCTTCGAACCGCGCAGAACGGCATCGGGATTGACGGTGTTGACGCGAATGCCGGCTTCCGCCCCTTCCAGAGCAAGGCAACGGGCAAGATGGATTTCAGCCGCCTTGGCCGTGCAATAGGCAGAAGCATTGGGCGAAGAGGCAAGACCGTTCTTCGAGGCGACGAACACCACGTTGCCGCCGAGATTTTGACGCCTGAGTAGCCGGAATGCTTCTCGCGACACAAGGAAATAACCCGTCGCGAGAATATCGATATTCTTGTTCCACATGGCAAGCGTCGTGTCTTCCACCGGTGCAGACGAGGCGATGCCGGCATTGGAGACGAGAATATCCAAGCCGCCAAATTCCACGCTCGCTTCCGCAAAGGCGGAAATGACCGCGTCTTCCTGCGTTACATCCAGCCTGACGCTGCGCACCGCATCAGCACTGTAGCGCTTCGCGAAATCGCCCTTGGCCGCTTCCAGCGCCGCCTCGTCAATATCGGCGAGAACAACGCAGGCGCCCTCCGCTGCCAGCCTTTCCGCCGTCGCCCGGCCGATGCCGCCAGCGCCACCGGTGACAAAGGCCACGCGTCCGGCAAGGCTTTTCGGCTTCGGCATGCGCTGGAGCTTTGCCTCTTCCAGCAGCCAATATTCGATATCGAAGGCTTCCTGTTCGGGTAGGCCCTGATATTCGGACACGGTGGAAGCGCCGCGCATGACGTTGATGGCGTTGACGTAAAATTCACCGGCGATACGGGCGGTTGCCTTGTCCTTGGCGAAGGACAGCATGCCGACACCGGGGATCAGGAAAATCACGGGGTTCGGGTCGCGTATATCAGGCGAATTATCATGGCGGCACGCCTCATAATATCTGACGTAGTCGGCGCGGTATGCCTCTAGCGCCTTGTCGAGACCGGCTGTCAGCGCATCCACATCGGGATTTGCCGTATCGAGATCGAGGATCAGCGGGCGGATTTTCGTGCGCAGGAAATGATCCGGGCAGGAGGTGCCGAGATTTCCGAGCGGCTTCAGATCCTTCGAATTGACGAACTCCAGAACCGCGTCCTGATCATCGAAATGGCCGAGCTTGCGCTCCTCGCGGCCGATCCGACCACGGATTTCCGGCATCAACCGTGCTGCAATCGCGCGGCGTTCGGCAAGTGGCAGGCTCCTGGCAACGGCACCGCCGAAAATCGTCCTGCCTTCGGTCTTGGCCGCAAACCATTCGATCGCCTTGTTGATGATGGCGAGCGTCAGTTCGTAACATGTCTTGGCGTCGTTATCCCAGGTGAACAGACCGTGGCTTTCCAGCACAACGCCCTTGGCCTCGGGGTTGGCTTTTACAAAAGCCTCGAGATCGAGACCCAGTTGGAAACCGGGACGGCGCCAGGGAAGCCAGCCGATGTCATCGCCAAAGATCTGCTGCGTCAGTTCTTTCGAATTTTTGGAGGCGGCAATCGCGATGATCGCATCCGGATGCATGTGATCGACATGATCAAAAGGCACGAAACCGTGCAGCGGCGTATCGATGGAGGCGGCGCGTGGGTTGAGGTTGAAGGTGCAATGCGGCAGGAAGCCGACCATGCGGTCCTCATCCTCGACACCCTTGTAAATGCCCTTTAGCGCTTCCAGCTTGTCGAGATAAAGCGTCGCAAAGCCATCGAGCTTGATGGTACCGACATCGCCGCCTGACCCTTTAACCCACATAACGCGGACTTTCTCGCCCGTCAGCGGATCGGTTTCGAGCACCTTCGCGGATGTGTTTCCGCCGCCGTAATTGGTGATGCGCTTGTCGGCGCCAAGCAGATTGGAGCGATAAAGCAGCTTGCCAGGCTCATCGAGCGTTTTGGCATAGGCATCGTCCCAACGGCTTTCGAGAAGGCGGGATTTTCCCGTCATGTCTTCCTCCCAAGTCAAGTCTGCATTCGCGGTGCCGATATCGGCCCGCCTCCGTTGACGGCAGATATCGCGCATACAAAAGCATAATGTCAATCAAAAACGATCATAAATTTTCATGTTGCAGCGCGATATTGATTAATTTGATCGTTCTTGATTGACAACGTAAAGAGATTGCGAATAATCACAATCAGGAGGATCACATGCACGAACGCGAACGCCATCGCATCATCTTGAGCGCCACACAGGAAAAAGCTGTCGTGACGGTGCAGGATATTGCCGAACTGACGGATGCCTCGGAAGCAACGATCCGCCGGGATATCGCGTCCCTGCATGTTCAGGGAAAGTTACGACGCGTGCGTGGCGGTGCCGAAGCGGTGCATCCACCGCAGTTGGGCAATCTGGCCGCGCGACCGTTCCGCGTGTCCGAATCGGTCAACATCGACAAGAAACGCGCAATTGCGCGCAAGGCGGTTGATCTCTGTAATGACGGTGATGCGATCATCCTGAATGGTGGGACGACCACATTCCAGATGGTGCACTACATGGCGGCGCGACGGTTGCAGGTAATGACCAATTCCTTCGCGATTGCGGAGCATCTGGTCAAACATTCCAAATGCAATGTCAGCGTGCCTGGTGGCGCGATCTATCGCGATCAAAGCCTCATCCTGTCGCCCTTCGAAAACGATGCCATCCGCAATTTTTACGCAAGACGAATTTTTCTCGGCGCGCAGGGCATCGGCGCACTCGGCATCATGGAATCGGACGCGTTGGTGATCCAGAGCGAGCAGAAGCTGATGCGGCAGGCGGAAGAGCTGATCGTGATGGTCGATTCCTCGAAATTCAAAAAACGATCCAGCCTGATTTTATGCCCACTCGAAAACGTCTCGACCATCATCACCGATGACGGGATTTCGGATGAGGCGGCGCGGATGGTTGAAAATGCCGGCGTCGAATTGCTGATCGCCGGCGCAGCGGGGGATGGCAAGATAGCCAACCCGCCTGATGAGGAGGATTCCTCTTCGGTCGCTTGAGGAAGCACCGAAGAGAGGAACAGGTTCAAAAACGGGAGGAAAAGGAACATGAAACTTACACGCAGAACATTGACGAGCGTCCTGGCACTTAGCGCGGCGCTCTCCGTCGCGGGTCTTGGCGGCGTTGCCCAGGCAGCCGATGTGAAGATCGCGCTGGTGGTCAAATCACTTGGCAACGGCTTTTTCGAAGCCGCCAACAAGGGCGCGCAGGAGGCAGCAAAAGACCTCGGTGGCGTCGAGATCATCTATACGGGCCCGACCAGCACCACCGCGGAAGGCCAGATCGAGGTCATCAATTCGCTGATCGCGCAGGGCGTGGATGCCATCGCCATTTCCGCCAATGACCCGGACGCCGTAGTTCCGGCGCTGAAAAAGGCGGCGCAGCGCGGCATCAAGGTCATCTCCTGGGATTCCGGCGTGGCACCTGAAGGCCGCATTCTGCAGCTCAACCCCTCGTCCAACGCGCTGATCGGCAAGATGTGCCTGCAGCTTGCCGCATCGCACCTGGAAGGCGGCAAGGGCGATTTCGCCATCCTTTCTGCCACCACCACCTCCACGAACCAGAATATCTGGATCGATGAGATGAAGAAGCAGTTGAAGGACTTCCCCGGCCTCAACCTCGTTACCACCGTGTATGGTGACGACCTTGCCGACAAGAGCTACCGCGAAGCACAGGGCCTGCTTTCCTCCCATCCTGATGTAAAGGTCATCGTCGCACCGACGACGGTTGGCGTTCTTGCGGCCTCTCAGGCCGTGAAGGATGCGGGCAAGATCGGCAAGGTCTTTGTGACGGGCCTTGGCCTGCCCTCGGAGATGGCTGGCGCCATCAAATCAGGCGCAACCAAGGAATTCGCCATCTGGAACCCGATCGACCTCGGTTATTCCGCCACCCAGATTGCCTACCGCCTTGTGAAGGGTGAAGCAGACGGCAAGCCGGGCTCGGAAATCGAAGCCGGCCGCATGGGCAAGATCAAGGTTGGCGAAAATAGCGAAGCGGCCATGGCCGATCCCTTCATTTATGACGCCAAGAACATCGATCAGTTCTCGAAGATTTTCTGATCTGAATAATTTCCGGCAGTGCGAAGGCTAACCCCCTTTGTCCTGCCGGACATCTCCCCCTGAAGGGGGAGATCGATATGCCGCACCCGCTCGTTCCATAGGCAGGGTGTATCCGCTTGCCGATCTCCCCCCTTGTGGGGGAGATGCCCGGCAGGGCAGAGGGGGGTGCCTCTCGCCGCTTCACTCAAAACCAACCGGTAAGACGGAATGATGCGTGCTGAAACCAAAATCTTAGACGTTACCGAGACTTCCAGCGCGACGCCCATTCTGGAAATGTGCGGCATCAGCCAGATATTCCCCGGCGTGAAGGCGCTGGATGGCGTCGATATCGCGCTTTATCCCGGCAAGGTCACGGCGCTGATCGGCGAGAACGGTGCTGGAAAATCCACGCTCGTCAAAATTCTCACTGGAATCTACCGCCCGAATGAAGGGGAAATCCTTCTCGATGGCCGGCCTGTCACCTTTCACGGCGCACAGGATGCCATCGATGCCGGCGTGACCGCCATTCATCAGGAAACCGTGCTGTTCGACGAGCTTTCCGTGGGCGAAAACATCTTCCTCGGCCATGCGCCCAAAGGCCGTTTCGGCCTCATTGACTGGAAGACCATCAATGCGCGCGCCGGGGTCCTGCTTGAACAGCTCGAAAGCACCATCGATCCGTCCATTCGGCTGAAGGACCTTTCCATCGCGCAGCGCCACCTCGTGGCAATCGCCAGAGCGCTTTCCGTCGAGGCACGTATCGTCATCATGGACGAACCGACAGCCGCCCTTTCCCGCAAGGAAATCGATGATCTCTTCCGCATCGTTGAAAACCTGAAGCGGCAGGGCAAGGCCATCCTGTTCATCAGCCACAAGTTCGATGAAGTATATGAAATCGCTGAAAATTACGCCGTATTCCGGGACGGAAAGATGGTCGGCGCGGGTAATCTCGCCGCCACCCCGCAGGACGAGATCGTGCGCCTGATGGTTGGCCGCGACGTGACCAACGCCTTTCCCAAGCAGGCGGTCACACTCGGCCCGACGGTTCTTTCGGTCCAAAATTATTCACACCAGACGGAATTTCGCGATATTTCTCTCGATCTGCGCAAAGGCGAAATTCTTGGCCTTTATGGGCTGATCGGCGCCGGGCGGTCGGAACTGTGCCAGTCGCTTTTCGGCATCACGCGCCCAGCCTCAGGACAGATTACCCTCAACGGCGAACCGCTCGTCATCCGTTCGCCGGAGGATGCGATCCGCGCCGGTATCGTTTATGTGCCGGAAGAGCGTGGACGGCATGGGCTGGCGCTGGACATGCCGATCTACCAGAACATGTCGCTGCCCTCTCTTGCCCGCACCTCTCGCAAGGGCTTTCTCGCCGCCGCAAACGAATTTGCTCTGGCGCGCAAATATGCCTCACGCCTCGACCTGCGCGCCGCCGCCCTGTCAGTGCCCGTCGGCACGCTTTCCGGCGGCAACCAGCAGAAGGTGGTGATTGGCAAATGGCTCGCCACGCAGCCGAAAGTCATTATTCTCGATGAACCCACCAAGGGCATCGATATCGGCTCCAAGGCCGCCGTGCACGGCTTTATTAGCGAGCTTGCAGCCGAAGGTCTCTCCATCATCATGATTTCATCTGAACTTCCCGAAATTCTCGGCATGTCCGACCGCGCCATCGTCATGCGCGAAGGCCTGATGGCAGGTCTGTTCGAACGCGCCGATTTTTCTCCGGAAAAGCTGGTGCGCGCTGCCACCGGCAACGCCTGAGAGGGGCAAAACCATGCAACGTTTTCTCAAAAATCGCGAATGGCTGCTGGCGGGCATCATCGTCATCATGATCGCAGGCTTTGCGCTGCGCGCGCCCGGTTTCGGTAAGCCGGCCAATCTCGTCAATATCTTCAACGACACCTCCATCCTCATCATCCTGGCGCTTGGCCAGATGGCGGTCATTCTCACCAAATCCATCGATCTTTCGGTTGCCGCCAACCTCGCCTTCACCGGCATGGCAGTGGCGATGACCAATGCCGCCTTCCCGGGAATTCCACTGCCGCTTCTCATCGCCATGGCGGTCGGCATCGGCGCGTTTCTGGGATCGATCAACGGCATTCTCGTCTGGTGGCTCGGCATTCCGCCCATCGTCGTCACGCTCGGCACGCTCACCATCTATCGCGGCTTGGCCTTCGTGCTGTCGGGCGGCGGCTGGGTGAATGCGCACCAGCTTTCGCCGACCTTCCTCAACGTGCCGCGCACCATGATCCTCGGCATGCCGGTTTTATCCTGGGTCGCCATCCTCATCATCGCCGGTGCCTGGCTGGTGCTCAGCCGGACCTCTTTTGGCCGCTCCGCCTACGCTTCCGGCGGTAATCCGGGCGCTGCGGTCTATGCCGGCATCGATGTCGGCCGCACGCGCTTTCTGGCTTTCGTTCTGTCGGGTGCACTGGCAGGACTTGCAAGCTATCTCTGGGTGTCGCGTTATGCCGTTGCCTATGTGGATATCGCCGCCGGTTTCGAACTCGATAGCGTGGCGGCAAATGTGATTGGCGGCATCTCCATTGCCGGCGGCATTGGCTCGGTGGCAGGCGCTGTGCTCGGCGCACTGTTTCTCGGCGTCATTAAGAACGCCCTGCCCGTCATCGGCATTTCTCCCTTCGCGCAAATGGCGATTTCCGGCGTGGTTATCGTGCTCGCCGTCGTCTTCAACGCCCGCGCCGAAGCTCGAAAAGGGCGCATCATCCTGCGCGACCGGGCGGCAAGCGATCAGGCCAAGGAGGCCGCAGCATGAGTACGAATTCTCAACCGGCGCAGAAGCCACGTATCATTCCAGACAAGCTCGGCACGCCGTTGCGCCGTCTCCTGGCAAGCTGGGAAGTGCTGCTACTCGGCGTCGCGATCCTCATCTTCATCGCCAATTCGTTTGCCTCGCCCTATTTCCTCAATGCCTGGAACCTGTCAGACGCGACCTTTAACTTCACCGAAAAGGCGATCATCGCCTTTGCGATGGCGCTTCTGATCATCGCTGGCGAGATTGATCTCTCAGTCGCCGCCATCATCGCTCTCGCCTCCACCGCAATGGGTGCGGCGGTGCAGATGGGTGTCGGCACGCCGGGGCTCGTCGCCATCGGCATCGGAACCGGGCTACTCTGCGGGGCGTTCAACGGCTTTCTCGTTGCTGGCCTCAAACTGCCATCCATCGTCGTCACCATCGGTACGATGAGCCTGTTTCGCGGTATTTCCTATATGGTGCTGGGTGATCAGGCCTATGGCAAATATCCGGCGGATTTCGCCTATTTCGGTCAGGGTTACGTGTACTCGGTCATCTCCTTCGAATTCGTGCTGTTCCTCGCCATGGCCGTCATCTTCGCCATTCTGCTGCACGC
Organism: Rhizobium sp. AN68; assembly: GCF_030758035.1. Taxonomy (NCBI): domain Bacteria; kingdom Pseudomonadati; phylum Pseudomonadota; class Alphaproteobacteria; order Hyphomicrobiales; family Rhizobiaceae; genus Rhizobium; species Rhizobium sp. AN68. The sequence goes on from NZ_JARWMI010000002.1 coordinate 720,020, forward strand.
CACCAATTTCGGCCGGCAGGTCTACGTGATCGGCAACAATCCGTTTGCCGCCCGTTTTTCCGGTATTCCCGTCGAGCGGGTGAAATTCATCCTCTTCCTTTTGACCGGCCTGATGAGCGGCATCGCCGCCGTCTGCCTCACCTCGCGGCTCGGTTCCACCCGCCCCTCGATTGCTCAAGGCTGGGAGCTTGAAGTCGTGACCATGGTGGTGCTCGGCGGCGTGTCCATTCTCGGCGGCTCCGGCACCATTGCAGGTGTCGTCATCGCTGCCTTCGTCATGGGCCTCGTCACCTTCGGCCTCGGTCTTCTGAACGTGCCTGGCATCGTCATGTCGATCTTCGTCGGCCTGCTTTTGATCATCACCATCGCCATACCCATCGTTGTGCGCCGCCTTCGCGCCATCAGAGGCTAAGCCATGCCGGAATTAGAAAAACACGCTTTCAAGATGAAACTCTTCGCCGGCAAGCAAGCCGAATATAGACGGCGCCATGACGAGATATGGCCGGAACTGGTTGCTCTACTGCACGAAGCGGGTGTGAGCGACTATTCAATCCACCTCGACCCGGAAACCGACATCCTGTTCGGCGTGCTGACCCGCCCGAAGAACCACGGCATGGCAGCATTGCCCGAGCATCCCGTGATGAAGAAATGGTGGGCGCATATGGCTGACATCATGGAAAGCAACCCCGATAATTCGCCTGTCGCGACTGACCTTGTGACAGTGTTCCACCTGCCATGAATGACATGACAAAGCCACGCCGCGTCGCGGTCATCGATATAGGCAAGACCAATGCCAAGGTCGTTGTCATTGACACCCGAAGCGGCGAAGAGATAACCGGTGACAGGCGTTCCAACCCTGTCCTTCGTGACGGCATCTATCCGCATTACGATGTGGAGATGCTCTGGAGCTTCATTCTCACCTCTCTGCGGCGGTTCGCGGAAGAGCCGGGTTTCGATGCGATTTCCATCACGACCCATGGCGCGTCTGCCGCACTTCTTGACGAAAACGGCGATCTTGCCATGCCTGTGCTGGATTACGAGCACAGCTACCCCGCAAGCGTTGCGGAAGCCTATCTCCGCATCCGGCCGGATTTTGCTGAAACCGGCTCGCCCTCGCTTCCAGCCGGATTGAACCTTGGCGCGCAAATTCATTTTCAGAAAACTGCCTTTCCGCAGGAATTCGCTGAGGTGCGCAGCATCGTCACCTACGCGCAATATTGGGCGGGGCGGCTGACCGGCGTTCAGGCCACCGAGACGACCTCGCTCGGTTGCCATACGGATTTGTGGAATCCGCGGCTGAAGGCGTTTTCATCGCTGGTCGAGCGCTTGGGCATTGCGCAATTGATGGCGCCGGTGCGCTCCGCCTTCGATGTACTCGGGCCAGTCCGCGAATCGGTGGCGCTGGAAACCGGGCTTTCGGCGGATATATCGGTCTATTGCGGCATCCACGATTCCAACGCCTCGCTACTGCCGCATCTGCTGCGGCGGCAGGGTGATTTTTCGGTCGTCTCCACCGGCACCTGGGTGGTGAATTTCGCCATCGGCGGTACGGCGGAGACGCTGGATCCCGCCCGTGATACGCTTTTGAATGTCGATGCCCTCGGGCGTCCCGTTCCCTCCTCCCGCTTCATGGGCGGCAGGGAATATGAAATGCTGACGCACCAATTCGGGCCTGCTCCGGGCGAAGAAACCGAAGCCGCTCTCGGCGGCGTGCTCACAAGAGGCATGATGCTGTTGCCCAGCGTCGTAAGCGGTTCCGGCCCCTTCCCCGGCAAAACAGCGCGCTGGATTGCCGACGACAATGCCACGGTTGCGGAACGGCACGCGGCAGCGGCGCTTTATCTCGCCCTGATGACGGAGTTCAGTCTATCGCTCATCGGGCGGAAAGGCCCGATACTGGTCGAAGGGCCATTCGCCAGCAATGCGCTTTATCTCAAGGCGCTGGCAGGTTTTGCCGAAACTGAGGTCATCGCCGTCAGCGGTTCCACAGGCACCAGTGCCGGGGCAGCACTCCTCACCGGTATCAAACCACTTGCCGGTCGCGAGCGTCATTTCGTTCCCGATGCCATTGCAGGGCTTCCCGCCTATCACAGCGAATGGCAGGCCCGTCTGGCTTGACGCAAGACGACAAAATGCGGCCAGGTATCCAGCCGCATTCCGTTTTGCAAAAGGATCAAGCCTTGATGAAGGCCAGGAGATCGGCGTTGAGCACGTCTGCATTGATGGTCAGCATGCCGTGCGAGAAGCCGGGATAGGTCTTCAGCGTACCGTTTTTCAGGAGCTTCACCGATTTCAGCGCAGAGTCTGCAATCGGCACGATCTGGTCATCTTCACCGTGCAGCACGAGTGTGGGCACGCTGATGGCCTTCAGGTCTTCGGTCTGGTCGGTTTCCGAGAATGCCTTGATACCATCGTAATGCGCCTTGGCACTGCCCATCATACCCTGCCGCCACCAGTTCTGGATCACGCCTTCCTGAACGGTCGCTCCATCGCGGTTGAAGCCGTAGAACGGGCCGGAGGGCACATCGCGGAAGAACTGCGCGCGGTTTGCGGCAAGTGCTGAACGGAAGCCGTCAAAAACCTCCATCGGCAGGCCCTCGGGGTTGGCCTCGGTCTTGAGCATCAGCGGCGGCACGGCGGAAACCAGAACGGCCTTCGCGACGCGGCCTGCGGGTTCACCGTGTCTGGCAACATAACGCGCCACTTCGCCACCGCCGGTGGAATGGCCGATATGCACGGCATTTTTCAGGTCCAGCGCTTCTGCAACGGCAAAGGCGTCTGCGGCATAATGGTCCATATCGTGACCTTCGGAAACCTGCGCGGAGCGGCCGTGACCACGGCGATCATGGGCGACGACACGATACCCTTTCGAGAGGAAAAACAGCATCTGTCCATCCCAGTCGTCGGAGCTGAGTGGCCAGCCGTGGTGAAACACGATGGGCTGAGCATCCTTCGGGCCCCAGTCCTTGTAGAAGATGTCCGTTCCATCTGTCGTCTTAACAAAGCCCATGATCGTTTCTCCTTCGGTTGCGTTGGCATCTTCCGGTGCGATCTATGTTGTGCGCCGGTTTGATGGAGGGATGATGACGCAGGAAAACATCCGCAACAATTGCAACAATAATTCTGAATGAATTGCTGATCTGGCAATAACGGCCGTGCCGCCCGCTGTCTTACGCCCCGGTACCGGCGCTAAACGGCACCGCGACCGAAAAGTTGCGACAGAAGACGCAAACGGATTGAAATAACCAACCGGATAAGTTGCGTTTTAAATTGTAATCAACGGCGCACGGGCGCGGTCGCGACTGCACACCGCCGGAAACGAAACTCGCTAAGTTGTTCGAACTCTCAATCCACGTCGGGATCGTATTCCCTCGGGCTGTCGTCCTTGGAAAACAACACGCAAGGGCCGCGTGAACCGCGTGGATCATAGGCGTATCCCTTGGCGGTCAGTGCCTGCATGATGTCGCGAACACCTTCGAGGCCATAAAGGTGATCGTGCAGCTCGACGAATATCCGCTCCACGCCAGCAAGCTCGGCATTGCCGAGCAGATCGCGTTCCGCGCCCTCGATATCCATCACGAGCGCCGTGATGCCCCGGCTGGCGACAAACGCATCGATATTCTCGGACGAGATTTCGATGCGCCTTTCATAAGGACCCTGATTTTCGTCCATGGACGACATCCAGAGATCCTTGCGGACATAGAAGGGATAAGTACGCGGCTCGTCGGCCGTGAGAAGTCCTTGGGAAAACACGACATTGCCACGGCAATTTGCCTTGATCACCCGTTCCGCCAGTGCCGCTGTGGACGGATTGGCCTCGAATGCCCAAACGGAAACATCCTGAATACCGGCAATGATCGAGGTTATGATGCCGATGCCGGACCCCAGTTCCAATACGCGGTCGCCGGGCTTGATGGCTTTCAGGACGCTGCGGGCCTCTTTCGCCTCATAGCTGCCGTCGGTCAGCGCCTGCCATATGACGGGCGATACCTCATCGGAAGAAAGAGGCAGGGCTACTCCATGCACATCCAGAATTTCCATATTTCCCAAGCCCTTTCTCAAAACCCGGTCTCGTCAACAGAACGATCCCGCATAGACCGCGAATGCTCTACAGTATCGGTGCGACAACCGGTATTGGTTTTCGCCGTCAACGATGTATCCCACTGAAATTTAACATGGCTTGCCCTGTTCGAAAGCAAACCCGTTCAAACGGAACTCCAGGCCACCAGCTCCTTGGCCGGCAACGGCCTGCTGATCAGATAGCCCTGTACCAGATCGCATCCCAGACGTTTGACCAGCTCATATTGCTCCTCCGTCTCGATGCCTTCGGCGATGGTGGTCATTCGAAGGCTCCGCCCGACGCCGACCACGAATTCGACGATCGCCAGCGCGTCGCGGTCGCTGGTGATATCGCGCAGGAATGACCGGTCGATCTTGATCTTGTCGAACGGCACGCCGCGCAAATTCGCAAGCGAGGAGTAACCGGTGCCGAAATCGTCCATGGCGATCTGGATGCCGACGGCCTTCAGCCGCGTCAGCGTGTTGATCGTCTGGTCGCTCTTGTTCAGCAGGATCGATTCGGTGATCTCAAGCTCGAGCCGGCTCGGCTCCAGCCCGCTTTTATCAAGGGCACCCATCACGTTCTGAATGAGGTTGGTACTGTGGAACTGAACCGGCGAGAGATTGACCGCCACCTTCATGTCCTCATCCCATCGCATCGCCTCGCGGCAGGCAGTCTCCATCACCCATTTTCCGAGCGAATGGATAAGGCCAGTTCGTTCCGCAACGGGAATGAACACGCTGGGCGGAACATCGCCGCGCACTGGATGTTTCCAGCGCAAAAGTGCCTCGAAGCCACAAAGCTTGCGGGTCTGCGTCGCCACCTGCGGCTGGTAATAGACCTCCATCTCGTCGTTCTGCAGCGCCGTCTGCAGATCGGCCTCGAAGGATTTCTTTTCGGTCAGCTGCTTTTGCATGCGGACCTTGAAAACACTCGCCCGGCCAGGGCCGATGGCCTTGGCTTCATAAAGCGCCAGATCCGCGCGCTTGAACAATTCATCCGCATCGACGGTACCATGCGATATGGCGATGCCGATGCAGGTGCCGATTTTCACCTCCTGCTCGCCGAGCTGGTAGGTCCGGCTGATCTGCTCGATAAGCTTGGAGGCGAGTCGGCGCGCCGTGTCCTCATTGAGATCATCGGACACGACAGCGAATTCATCGCCGCCAAGGCGGCAAACCATGTCGTAATCACCGCCGATTCCCGAAAGGCGCTGTGCCACGGCCTGAAGCAGGGCGTCGCCCGAATCGTGGCCAAGCGTGTCGTTGACGTCCTTGAACCCATCGAGATCAAGCAGAAGAATGGCCGTCGTTCCATTACCGCCGAAAGAGCGGCGCAACCGCTCGATAAGTTCCTGCCGGAACAGCGAGCGGTTCGGAAGGCCCGTCAGCGCATCATGATAGGCATCATGCTCAAGCCGGACATTCTTGGCCTGCAATTCAAGCGTGGCGGCGCGCAGGTCGTCCGTCAGCCCGCGCATGCTTTTCTGCGCGCGGTTCAACAGATCGTTCTGACGAAGCAGCAATATCACCAGCGCGATGCCGCACAGGATCAATCCGCCCGCAAGCGCGGTGTAGACGATATGCAGCTTGCGCACGTCCTCATGGGCCGTATCGATCAGATTGACGTCATAGGCGACCGACGACGAAGCCAGCGTCGTCATCGGCGCATCGAGCGAGCTCATCTCGGAGAGCAGATCCGGAACATCCCTTGGCTCCAGGGTGTTCATCTGCTGTTCCAGGCGGGCCAGAACCGCGTCAAGGCGGGTTACGAGATCCCGCCATTGCTGTTTTTCATTGATGAAAGCGCCGAGGTTACCCTGCTTCAAGAGCTCCAGGCGGCTTAGCATGATGTCCATGCGCAGCTGCAATTCGTCCCGGTCTATGACACCGGGACTGAGCGCAAAAACGGCCAATTTGTTCTGAAGGCGGAGATACTCCGCCACGGTCTGACTGACCGCCCACGAATCGTTATAGCGGGCAAATTTCTGCAGAGCGGTCTGACGCTCGGCAATGACGAAAGCGATATAGCCCGTTGCCAGGACGAAGCAACAGATGATCACCGCCACAAGTTTTCGCAAACGGCACCTTTATTCCACTATCAATTTGGCAACTTGCCATGCGGACCGCGAATAATAGGTCTGCTTCTGCAATTCCGGGTCGCTATCATAGGGATAGATGACAAACAGCGGACCCTTTTCGCGAACTGTCATGTAGTTGCCATCCAGCTTGATCGCGAGGATAACGTTAAATTTCTTAAAATCCTCAACCGGTATGGTGCTCACATAATCGTTGAGTGCAACTGCCGTTACGCTGGTGCCTTTTGCGCCGACGAGATCCATCAACTTTGCCAGTGACACGCCGTCAAAACGAACGCGGCCATCGTGCCAGGGCGTCGTGGTCTCCACCGTCACCATGCCCAATCCCTCCAGCATGTCGCGATCGAATACCGCAGCGCCATCGGCATTGGTGTTGGTGATGTTTCCGGAGATGGTCAATATCGGCTTGCCTTGCGGCTTGGCGATTGTCCCGGCCTCGGCACAGGAAAGCCACATGAGCGACAGAAACGCACTGAGAAGTACCCGGGCGAAACTCATACTCTTTCTCCATCTAGCGTTCAGGTCGAGGGGTTTTCGCCAACCTCTGAGGGTCAAGGGAACCGACGCTCGCAATATATATCAGGAATGAATGTTATATCCTTAGTGAGATTTTATCCGTATTTTCTCTAGGTTTTGAGTAAACCGTTTGGATAATTTTTCCGTCTTATTGTACTTTTTTACACTTCACGCCCTGTTATGACGCAAGCAACACTACAAGTTACGTCTTCGTATCAATCCGTCTGGTGCGACAAAGGCCAAATTGCGGCATATGCGTGATTGCTTAACAACAGCAACACATGATTCGCGCGTATCGGACAAGACCAATGCGCGTTCGGCATCCGCCTGCCTGTCAGGCAGGAAAGCCGAGAGACAAGTTTCGCATCACAGAAAAATCATGGCGATTGCCAGAGCGAACGGTTGAAACATACCGTACGCAACTTAATATAAGAGCTGTCATTTCCGTTTCCGGCATTTTCAGCTTCCTCTTGCCGGAAATGCCCAGACGCCCGTTCCGCGCAGCGCAAGCGGCGATACCGGATATAGTCCGGTCAGGAAAATTCTGTTCACGTCTCCGGGCTGGACGGCACCCTGCCGTATCGGCCGCATCATGAAGGTAGTCCCTATGCACACCTATCCCGACATCAAACTTCTCATTGATGGCGAATGGCGAGACGCCGTTTCCGGCAAGACGATCGCCGTATCCGACCCTGCGACCGACGAAATCATCGGCGCGATCGCTCATGCCGAAAAGGCGGACCTCGATCTGGCACTTGCCGCCGCCGAGCGTGGCTTCAAGGTCTGGCGCGACACCTCGCCCTTCGAGCGTTCCAAGATCATGCGCAGGGCAGCCGACATCCTGCGCGAGCGCAAGGACAAGATCGCCTATATAATGACCCGCGAGCAGGGCAAGCCGCTGTCGCAATCGGCAACCGAAATCATGGGCGCCGCCGATACCGTCGACTGGTTCGCCGAAGAAGCACGTCGCACCTACGGCCAGGTCATCCCGGCGCGCGCAACCGGCGTTTCCCAGCTTGCCATCAAGCTGCCGGTTGGTCCCGTCGCGGCGTTTACGCCATGGAACTTCCCGATCAACCAGATCGTCCGCAAGCTCTCGGCTGCCCTTGCCACGGGCTGCTCCATCATCGTCAAGGCCCCGGAAGAAACACCGGCATCGCCGGCGGAACTGATCCGAGCGTTTGTGGATGCGGGCGTGCCGGCGGGTGTCATCGGTCTCGTTTACGGCGTGCCATCCGAGATTTCGGAATATCTGATCCCGCATCCGGTCATCCGCAAGATTTCCTTCACCGGCTCCACGCCGATCGGCAAACATCTGGCAGCGCTTGCCGGCAAGCACATGAAGCGCGCCACGATGGAACTCGGCGGTCATGCGCCAGTGATGATCTTTGACGATGCCGATATCGAAAAAGCGATCGAGGTGACCTCGCTTGCCAAGTTCCGCAATGCCGGTCAGGTCTGCGTCGCTCCCACCCGCTTCCTCGTGCAGGACGGTGTGGCGGATCGCTTCCTTGAAGGTTTCGTGGAAGCCACGAAGGCGATCAAGGTCGGCAACGGCCTGGAAGAAGGTGTCGTCATGGGGCCGCTCGCCAATGAGCGCCGCATCCCAGCGCTGGAAGGCCTGATCAACGACGCCGTTTCCCATGGCGCGGAACTGAAGACCGGTGGCCGCCGCATCGGCAACAAGGGCAACTTCTTCGAGCCCACGGTGCTCGCCAACGTGCCCGTGACAGCAAAGATCATGAACGACGAGCCCTTCGGTCCCGTCGCCATCATCAACCGCTTCTCGACATTCGATGATGCCATCAACGAAGCGAACCGCCTGCCTTTCGGCCTTGCATCCTACGCCTTTACCAGTTCGGTCAAGACAGCGCATGCGCTCGGCCACCAGGTCGAGGCGGGCATGCTGACCATCAACCACAACGGCCTTGCGCTTCCCGAAGTCCCCTTCGGCGGCGTCAAGGATTCCGGTTATGGCACGGAGGGCGGTTCGGAGGCGGTTCAGGCCTATCTGGAGACGAAATTCGTAAGCCAGATGAGCTGAAGCTTTGGATACAAGCTCAGGGCGGATGACAATATCCGCCCTGAACCTGAATTTGGCGAACCCGGAATCTCCAAGCGTCGTCACCCCGGACTAGATCCGGGGTCCAACACGATCAAGTCATTGACCAAAAAAGACTACTCACCGCGCAGGCGCCCGGTGGCCGGATGCCGGATGCCGGATGCCGGATGCCGGATCAAGCCCGGAATGACGGAGTGAAAGACCTTCGTCAATCTGTGAAGAAGCAATATCTGCTATGTCTTTTCTTCGGTAGTACCACCTCCCTTGCCTCCGTCCTCATCATGCCCTAAAAGAACAAAAAGTGAACCTAGAGAGGTCCTATGAGCGAGACAGCAGCACCCGCGTTGAAGGAAATCTTCAACCACGAAAAACTGCGACACATCGCCGATCAGACCAAAGCCGTTCATGCGCCTTTCGATGTTCCCGCCTTCATGGCGCTTGCCACGACAAATCTCGAAGCGCTGGGCATCATGCAGCGCATGCGGCAGGTGGCGACCAGCCTGCACGCCACGCTTCCCGGCGACTATACCCGCAACATCGAAATTCTGACAGCCGCAGCACCCGGGATAGGCAACGGTTTCGCATCCATTTCGCTGCCAGAATATGTGGCGCTTTACGGTCTCGACGATTTCGATCTTTCCATGCAGGCGCTGCAATGTTTCACCCGTTTCGGCTCCTCGGAATTTGCGATCCGCCATTTCCTGCAAAGGGATCTGGCCCGAACACTTGCCGTGATGGAAACATGGTCACGACATGACAACGAGCATGTGCGAAGGCTGGCGAGCGAAGGCTGCCGGCCGCGCCTGCCTTGGTCGTTCCAGCTCAAAGCCCTGATCGATGATCCCTCACCGGTAACCGCGATCCTTGATGCCATGAAAGCTGACGAGGCGCTTTACGTGCGCAAATCCGTCGCCAATCATCTGAACGACATCACTAAGGACAATCCCGCTTTCGTGCTGGCGCTCATCGACACATGGCCGAAGGAAAACCCGCATACACGCTGGATCGTGCGGCAGGCCTTGCGCACTCTGGTCAAGAAAGGCGACGCTGCCGCGCTCGCCCATTTCGGTGCCCATAAGGAGGCTCAGATCGCACTTTCGGCGTTTCAGGTTTCTCCTGAAAAGGTCGCTCTTGGTAATCCAGTGCGGATTTCAGCTTCTTTCACCTCGACGGCAGAAAGCCCGCAGAAGCTGGTGATCGATTATGCCGTGCATTACGTGAAAAAGAGCGGTGACGCCTCCGCGAAAGTCTTCAAGTGGAAAGAAATCGAGTTGCAGCCGGGCGAAGCATGCGCGCTCTCGATAAGCCGCGCCATGCGTGATTTCACCACCCGCAAGCACTATGCGGGTGTTCACAAGGTTGACCTGATGGTCAATGGCAGGCTGGCGGCCGAGGCCTCTTTCGAACTGCTGATATGAAGCTGGCGAGAGCGTCCCTCAAGCCGCCGGGAAAATCTTCGCACGGCGGATGATGACGGAACCGCGATCGCCTGCCGCGACATCATTTTCCGGCGGCACGTCGAATTCCAGGAGATCGCCGCCATCTGTGCTGGCAATCACCCGCCGCTCGCCTGCCCGGTCGAGAACCCGCGAAACCGAGGCTGGAATGCCCTCGTGCAAATCTTCCCATTCCAGGTCGGAGGGACGGGCATAGATCTCGACGGCGCCATCCGCCTGACCGTAGGAGAAAGGTAGTTCGTTGTCACCGACATAGACCTTGCCGCCGCGCGCCACGCCGGACACACGGTTGGCATCGCCGAGAAAGCGCATGACGAAGGCGCTGTTCGGCTGGCGGCAGACTTCCTTCGGCGTGCCCTGCTGCACGATCTCGCCCTGATTGAGGATGACGACGCGGTCAGCGAGATCCAGTGCCTCTTCCTGATCATGAGTCACGAAAATCGTGGTAATGCCCAGCGCACCGTGAATTTCACGCAGCCAGCGGCGCAGGTCGCGGCGCACATTGGCATCCAGCGCGCCGAAGGGCTCATCCAGTAGAAGCACTTTGGGATCGACCGAAAGCGCACGGGCCAGCGCCACACGCTGCCGCTGCCCACCGGAAATCTGCGCCGGGAACCGGTCGCCCAGACCGTCAAGCTTGACCAAGTTCAACAGTTCCCTGACCCGCGCATCGATCGCGGCCTTGTCGCGCTTCACCTTCGACACCTTCATGCCGAACGCGATGTTTTCATGCAGCGTCATATGCGGAAAAAGTGCGTAGTGCTGGAACACGAAACCGACGCCGCGATCGCGCACCGGAATATTGGTGGCGTCTTCGTCTCCAAAAAAGATGCGGCCGCCATCGCTATATTCGAGACCGGCGACCATGCGCAGGATCGTCGTCTTGCCTGAACCCGAGGGGCCGAGCAGCGCCAAAAGCTCGCCACTTTCAATATCGAGCGAAACATCGCGCACCGCGCGGAAGGTATCGAAGGTCTTCACCACATTTTCGAGGCGGATTTTCATGGGAATCAGGTCTCCGTGGCGATGGCGGCACCGCCGCTGGTCTTCTTGGCCCCGCGCCCGGCGCCGCGCCCTTCCAGCGCCACCTTGGCGATGATGGTGATGACAGCGAGCAAAGCGAGGATGGAGGCCGACGCAAAGGCGCCCGCCGTCTGGTAATCGTGATAAAGCAGCTCGATATGCAGCGGCAGCGTGTTGGTCTGGCCGCGAATATTGCCTGACACGACCGACACCGCGCCAAATTCACCCATGACGCGGGCGTTGCACAGAACGACGCCGTAGAGCAGCGCCCATTTGATATTCGGTAGCGTCACCGAAAAGAAGGTGCGCCAGCCGGATGCGCCAAGCGAGGTGGCCGCCTCCTCCAGATCGCGGCCCTGCGCCTGCATCAATGGGATCAGCTCGCGCGCCACGAAGGGTGCCGTGACGAACATCGACGCGATGACGATGCCGGGTAGTGCGAAGAGTATCTTGATATTGTGCGCATCGAGGAACGGCCCAAACAGCCCCTGCAGCCCATAAACGAAGAGATAGGCGACACCGGCAACGATCGGCGAGATGGAGAAGGGTATCTCGATCAGCACCAGCAGGAAGCGCCGGCCGGGAAAATCGAATTTGGTGATCGCCCATGCGGCCGCGACGCCGAAGGCCGTGTTGATCGGCACGGCAATCAGCGCCGTCAGCACCGTCAGCATGATGGCGTGGCGGGTATCGGGGTGGGTGATGGTGGCTGAGTAAACCTTCCACCCCTGCGAAAAAGCCTCGACACCGATGATGGTCAAAGGAGCGACAACCAGGAACGCGCCGATGACGAGCACAAAAGCAATCAGGCTGCGGCGAACCCAGGGTGCATCACCAACGCGTGGCGGCTTGCGGCGGGAAGAAAACGCGCTCATGTCTCAGCTCCTCACCGTATAACGAAGCGCGCGCGCCTGCAGGGCGTTGGTCACCGCCAGCATCACGAAGGCCGCGATGAGCAGCACCGAGGCGATGGCGGCGGCGGCCTGATAATCATATTCCTCAAGCCGGATGAAGATCAGCAGCGCGGTGATTTCCGTCGAGAACGGCTGGTTGCCGGCAATGAAGATGATGGCGCCAAACTCGCCGAGGCTGCGCGCGAAAGACAGCGAGAGACCGGCCAGCAGAGCTGGCGTCAGAAGCGGCAGGATGACCTTGCGGAAGATTTCGAGATCGGAACCGCCGAGCGATTGCGCCGCCTCCTCCAATGCCGGATCGAGGTCTTCGAGCACCGGCTGCACGGTGCGCACGATGAAGGGTAGACTGGTAAAGGCCATCGCCACCATGATGCCGAGCGGCGTATAGGCAACCTTGATGCCGAATTGCGCAAGCACCGAGCCGAACCAGCCGTTACCCGCAAACAGCGTCGTCAGCGCAATGCCGGCAACGGCGGTGGGAAGCGCAAAAGGCAGATCGACAATGGCATCGACAAGGCGCCAGCCGGGGAAACGGTAACGCGTCAGCACCCAGGCGAGCGCCAGTCCGAAAACGACGTTGAACAAGGTCGCGGCGAGAGCGCAGAGCACCGTGACGCGATAGCTCGCAACAGCGCGCGGCGAAGAGATAATGGCCCAATATTCGGCTGGCCCGAGGCTTGCCGCCTTGAATACCAGCGCCGAGAGCGGCAGAAGCACGATGATGGCGACGTAAGTGAGGGTAACGCCGAGGGACAATTTAAGCCCCGGCAGAACATTCCGCTTCAAACCCCGCCCCCATTTCATCATAAAGCGACCCGGCAGTTTCCCGCCGGGTCTTTTACCTGTTGCATATCGTCGTGATTAACGGCTGCCGTAGAGCGTATCAAGCGTCGCGCCGGACGCAAAATGCTCTTTCTGGATTTTATTCCAGCCGCCGAAGACGTCATTGACGTTGACGAGGCGAATGGCCGGGAACTTGTCCTTGAACTCGCCGACAACCTTTTCGTTGTGAACGCGATGGCCGAATTCGGCAGCAATGCGCTGGCCCTCTTCGGTGTAGAGGAAATCGAGGTAGCTCTTCGCCAGATCGCGCGAGCCGCGCTTGTCGACCACCTTGTCGACCACGGCGACCGGGAATTCGGCGAGCAGGCTGACGGAAGGCACCACGCCCTCAACCTTGTCGGCGCCATATTGCTTGGCAATGCCGCGGGTCTCGGCTTCGAAGGTGATCAGCACGTCGCCGATTTCACGTTCCACGAAGGTGGTGGTGGCGGCGCGGCCTCCGGTGTCGAAAACAGGGGTGTTGTCGAAGATTTTCTTGACGAATTCCTGAACCTTCTTCTCGTCGCCGTTGAACTTCTCCTTGGCATAGGCCGTGGCGGCGAGATAGGTGTAACGGGCGTTACCCGAGGTCTTCGGATTGGGGAAAACCACCTTCACGTCGTCACGGGCAAGATCGTCCCAGTCCTTGATGTGCTTGGGATTACCGGCACGCACGAGGAAAGACGGGAAGGAATAGAACGGCGAGGCGTCGTTCGCGAAATCCTTCTGCCAGTCGGCGGAAACGAAACCCTGCTTCACCAGAAAATCGACATCCGTTACCTGGTTGAAGGTGACGACATCGGCTTCCAGACCCTCAACGATGGCACGCGCCTGCTTGGAGGTGCCGGCGTGCGACTGATCAACCGTGATACCCGGATGCAGCTTGATGAAAGCCTCGTTCTCGGCTGCGAAAACCTCACGGGCAACATCGTAGGAGGCGTTGAGAATGGTGGTCGGAGACTGCGCCTGCGCCGCACCTGCAAAAAGAGCGGCAATGGCAGTGCCGATGATGAGAAGACGTTTCATGAATACCCCCGGAAAATCGAATGGTCGTCAACATAACGGGGGGCGACAAGGCCTGCGAGCAACAGCCGTGCGTTAAGCAGAAGCGTATTAGAAATTTCACCCAAGCAACAGCAATTCAAAAGGTGATGATTTCATATATGTCCGCAAGCCGGATTTCTTTTGCGTTGCGCAATCTAAAGGCGGTGCTCGGGAAAGAGATTACCGGAATGTTTGGTAAAATATGGCAGAAGGTCTTCTTCACGCACCTCTTCCAGCTGTGCCGGTCGCCAGCGCGGATTGCGGTCCTTGTCGACCAGGGCCGCACGCACGCCCTCATAAAAATCATGACCCCGCAATATCTCCGTGCCGGCGGCAAATTCCCGTTCGAGGCATTCGATGAGGCTGGCGCTTTCCCGCCCCAGGCGCAGCAGCTTCAGGGTTAGTTTGAGACTGGTAGGGGAGCGTTTTTTGAGAATTTCCAGACTCTCGCGCGAAAACGTATCGTCACGCTCCGAAAGTGCTGCGAAAATCTCCTCGACCGTGTCGAAACGGAATGCCGCGTCGATGATCTCACGGTGTGCCGACAGGACCCCCTCACCAGCTTCGAAGGCATAAGTTCCGATTACCGCCTCGACACCATCAGGATCGAGCGCTTGCGATAGATCCTCCACCAAATCTGTAAGGCGCGCAGAAGGGACGAAACAATCTGCAAAACCGGCATAGATCGCATCGGCAGCAGATACCGCATTGCCTGTCAGCCCCAGCCAGGTGCCACATTCGCCCGGCGCTCTGGGCAAAAGCCAGGAACCGCCGACGTCAGGGAAATAGCCGATACCGGTTTCCGGCATGGCAAGCTTCGTCCGCTCGGTGACGATGCGGTGGCTGGCATGGGCGGAAATGCCGACGCCGCCACCCATGACGATGCCGTCCATCAACGCGACATAAGGTTTACCAAAGCGGGCAATACGATAATTCAGCGGAAACTCTTCGCGCCAGAAATCCAGCACCTGCGGATCGCCCGCTTTGCCGAGATCGTGAATGATCCGAACGTCACCCCCCGCACAGAGCCCCCTGTCGCCTTCTCCTGTCAGCACCACGCAGGAAACGTCAGGGTCATCCTCGAAACGGTGAAGCGCCTGAAGCATGGCACGAACCATCGGCAGCGTCAGGCTGTTGATGGCTTTCGGACGGTTCAGGTGGATGATGCCGGCCCCTCCCCGTCTCTCGATGACGACCTGCGTCTCCGCTTCCGTTGCAACTTCCAAGGTCGCCTCCTCCGCTACCGTTCACCAGCCCATCTTGGCGGTCCGGGCGCGATCACGCAACGTTGATCTTGTCCTTCAGGAACGTCTTTCGCTCAAACCGCTTTCACCCGCGTAAAATGCCTGAAATCCGCTTTCGCAATGCAGCATGTTTGCTTGACGCCCGGAAAATCATGGCATGTAATGGAGTTTGAAATGCCGGCATTGATTCCTGTCGAGCGTGTGCCGGACCAAGCGGAATGTCGCCTTGTCAAAGGCGTTGTCAACAGCAACGGGAGACGAGCATGCAGGTTTCGGAACAAGAGTGGATCAGCAAACGGGCCTATACACTTTGGGAAAAGGAAGGCCATCCTCATGGCCGTGACGCGGACCATTGGGAACAGGCAAAGCATGAATTTTCGCTGCTGAAGACATCGGAGGCGACAAAGCCTGCCCAGCGCAAGAAAGCAGCGCCGAAGACCGCTGCTGCGGAGCCGGAGGCAGAAGCCCCCGCAAAACCCAAGGCCCGCGCACGCAAGGCCGCAACCGCGAAATAAAAGTACTCTCGTGATAATCTGAACCGGCAAATGAAAAGCCCGACGAAATCTCGCCGGGCTTTGTCTGTTTATCGCGGATCGCAACCGGGATCACCGACCCGGCAACCGCCCTGAAAGTTTTCCGAGGCGGGCGCGCGGCGTGGATCATCCCACTGGCGGCGCTCCGGACGACGCTGGCCTTCGTCCTGATTTGGTTGGCGATCGCGATTGCGGTCGCGGTTTTCTTCCTCGAATCGAGGACGGTCACCATCTCGACGCGGCCTGTCCTGGTTTCCGTCGCCACGGTTTCTGTCACCCTGGTTCCAGTCGCCGTAACGGCGCTCCCAGCGGCCATCATTCGGTCCACCGCCCTGACGCGGATCGCGCCATTCATCCCGGCGGCCATCACGCCATTCGTCGCGCGGACGCGGGCGTTCCCAGTCACCGCGCGGCGGCGGAGGCGCAGCATTCCAGTAACCGCCTGATGGCGGCGGACGACGCCAGCGGTCACGCTCGCGGTAGAAGTCACGGTCACGATAATAACGGTCCCAATAACGACCGGCTTCGAAGGTGATCACGGGAACGCCGAGATCGCGGTAATAACGCGGCTCAACGTAGACCCGGTTCTGCCTAAACGTCGTCTGGATATAACGACCGGCGACCCAACCACGACCGCTGACGAAAGAGACGTCGCACCACGGCGTATCGGACAGGCAGCCATGTACCGTCAATGGTGCGCCGACCGGGATCACGACCACGGCCGGATAGGCTGTGCTCGGACCGGAGCGCATATTCACATTCGCGGTGGCAAAGCCGCGAGTCGCAGCTTCGGCAAGGGCCGGCGCGGCGAGCATGGCCACCAGCGCAATTGCGCCAAACAGTTTTTTCTTCACTTACTTCTCCTCAAGCAAAAGCCCGCTTTGCCCTTGTCGGCGTCCATCGATTTCGATGGACGAGCATGCGTTCCACATACTGCCATGGCTGGAAAATACGCCGTGTTCCATGAACGCAGCATGAAACAAATCGCAGCCCGTTTCAGTTCCACCTGCGGCAATGAAGCACCCGGGAATTTGCCGACGGAATGTGCCGCCGGTCTTGACTTCGGGGATCAATCATCCGACTTCAATGCAACAGCAATATGGAGCATAACCATGAGCGAAACCGCACAGACGACCGTCGACCAGAGCGAAGTGGATCGCTTCTCCGCGATGGCTGCGGAATGGTGGAGCCCGACGGGCAAGTTCCGGCCGCTGCACAAATTCAACCCGGTGCGGCTTGAATATATCCGCAACCGCATCTGCGATAATTTCGGCCGCGACCCGAAGGCGCACCGCCCGCTTGAAGGGCTGCGTGTGCTAGATATCGGCTGCGGCGGCGGCCTGCTTTCCGAACCCGTGGCGCGCATGGGCGCGGACGTGGTGGGCGCCGACCCTTCAGAAAAGAATATCGGCATCGCCTCCACCCACGCCCGTGAAAGCGGTGTCAGCGTCGACTACCGCGCCGTGACCGCCGAACAGTTGCTGGAGGCGGGCGAAACCTTCGACGTCGTCCTCAACATGGAAGTGGTCGAGCATGTGGCCAATGTCGATCTCTTCGTCACCACCTGCGCGAAAATGGTGCGTCCCGGCGGGCTGATGTTCGCCGCCACCATCAACCGCACGCTGAAAGCCCGCGCGCTCGCGATCTTCGCCGCCGAAAACGTATTGCGCTGGCTGCCGCGCGGCACCCACCAATATGAGAAGCTGGTTCGCCCGGATGAGCTTGAACGGCCGCTGGTGGCCAGCGGCATGGATATCGTCCACCGTACCGGCGTCTTCTACAACGTATTGCAGGACCGCTGGAACCTCTCGCCGGACATGGAAGTCAACTACATGATGCTGGCGAAAAGACCCGCGTAAAGCTAGCGCACCCAATTCTCCGGTCATGAACGACGGATGACGTCACCCTGAGTGGTGGACGTCATCAAAATCGTAGGCAAACTCAATTCACATCATCGGGCAGCACCGGCAACGGTGCAATCTCGATGCCCTCGTCAATCAGGGCCTTCGCGTCCTGGGCAGACGCGTGGCCGATGATGCCGCGTTCGTCGGCCTCGCCATAGTGGATTTTGCGGGCTTCTTCGGGAAATTTATCGCCGACATCTTCCGCATTCGCGCGGATATTGGCGACCGCTTCGCGGATTTTTGCGAGCGCCTCTTTTCTGGCCGTGTCCATGGCGAGCGACTGGCGTTCGTCTTTTTTGCGGGCGGTGGAGACCGAAGGCGCCATCAGAAGTTTGGAAACCTGCGGGGAATTGCACATCGGGCAGGACAGGAAGCCGCGCTGCAACTGATTGTCGAAATCGTCGCTCCCGGAAAACCAGCCTTCGAACTCATGGCCCTTTTCACAGGCCAGCGCATAACGGATCACGCCGCCTCACCTCCAGCAGGAATAACCGTGTCCAGTCCGAACTCGCGGGCATTGCGCAGATTGGGGATTTTTCCGCGCGCGGCAGCCACGAGAGACGTGTCGATCTCTGCGAAAATGATCTCTTCCCCGGCGCCACCGGCCATTGCCAGCACCTTGCCCCAGGGGTCGATGATGATGGAATGGCCGAACGTGACCCGCCCGTCCTCATGCAGGCCGGCCTGTGCGGCGGCAATGACGAAAGCGCCGTTTTCAATGGCGCGGGCACGCAGCAGAATTTCCCAGTGGGCTTCCCCTGTCTGGCGGGTGAAGGCGGCCGGAACCGTCAGAACCTCGGCGCCGGCGAGTGCCTCCGCCCGGAAAAGCTGCGGGAAGCGCACATCGTAGCATATCGCAAAGCCGAATTTCCCCAGCGGCAGTTCGGCAACGCGAGCGACAGCACCGGGTTCGTAAGCCGCACTTTCGCGCCAGCTTTCGCCATTGTCCAGATCGACATCGAACATATGGATCTTGTCATAGCTGCAGATACGCGAACCGTCAGGCGCAAACAGAAAACCGCGATTGGCAATCTTGCCATCCGGGCGGGCAATCGCTGTCGAGCCGACATGGACATGGATGCCGAGTTCGCGTGCCAGCCGCGCGGCGGTCGCAACGATGATATCGCCATCGTCGTCACGCAGCTGGGCGCGAAGCGCCTGCCTGTCCTTCTGGAGAGCGCCGGTCATTTCCGGCGTCTGAACGTAGACAGCGCCCGCAGCCGCAGCAACACGTACCAGGCGCTCCATATCGGCGGCATTTTTCACCGTATCGACACCCGAGCGCATCTGAATGGCGGCAGCCTTGAAAATCATCACGTCCTCCGTATCGAAAATCGAGCCGATTAAGCGGCCAGCATAACGTCGAGTTTGCCAGCACGCTCCAGTGCATGCAGATCGTCGCAACCGCCGATATGCTGGCCGTTGATGAAGATTTGCGGGAAGGTGGTTCCGCCGGATTTCTCGATCATTTCCTGCCGGTATTCCGGCGTCGTCGTCGCGTTATATTCGGCGTAATCGACGCCCTTGCTGTCCAGCAACGCCTTGGCGCGCGCGCAATAACCACAAAAATCCCGTGTATAGATCGTTACCGGTGCCATGTATTTCGAAGCCTCGCAAACGTGTGCTGAAACGCACGATATCCTCGTTTCATTCAGGCTTCATATAGGGCCGGAAATGGCCATTGCAAAGGTCAAAACGGTCACATCCGTAGCACCCGCCTTCCGCAAGACGCGACTTGCCGCGCCCACCGTCGCACCAGTGGTATGAACATCATCCACCAGCACCACTCGCTTACCATAAACATCGGTTTTTCGGCCGGGCGCTATTGCAAAAGCACCCCGCACATTGTCCTGCCGGGCAAGCGCGGAAAGCCCCACCTGCCGCTCGGTCGGCTTCACGCGCAACAGCGTGCCGGCAAGCAGCGGTTTGCCGGTGGCCTTGGCCAGATGCCGTGCGAGCTCAGCGGACTGGTTGAAACGGCGACGCCAGAAGCGGTGGCGATGCAGCGGAACCGGCACGATACAGTCGCAGCTATCAACCGTTCCGTCGCTTGCCCGCAGCATCCACAGCGCCATGAAACGCGCAAGATCGGTCCGGTCCTGATATTTCAGCCGGTGCACGAGTTTACGCGCGGTTCCCTCATGGCTGGCAACAGCACGCAGACGGTCGAAAGGCGGTGGGTCGGCGATGGCTTGTGCGCTTACAGTGCCCGCGCCGTGATCCCGGGCGAAGGGAATGCCCAGAACCTCACAAAAAGGCCGATCGATAAAGGCCACATCCCGCCAGCAATCCGCACACAGGGCACCCTCGCCGCCGGTCATGCGGGAACACCCTGCGCAAGTGGGCGGATAGACCATGCGGAAGGCCGAGTGCAACACGCTGCGTGCCGTCACCGACACCGTCGCGGACTTCGACAGCAATCCCGAAAACAGATCTTCACCAGCGCCCATGAGGTTGACTTTAGCGCCGAACGGGTGCCTTTGCGAGAGAGATATGTTTCGGCCTCTGACCGGAAAAACAATGCCCGAAGCGGCATGACAGCAACGATGCGGCCCGCCGATCCCAAAGGCGCTACAGGCCGAGCAGGCACAACGATGGATATTCTCTTTGACCAGGCCCTGATCGAACAAAATCGCCGCCGGGCGTGGAACCGGCGTGACGACAAGGCCCTGTTTCTTCTCGACATGGCCGCCGACGAGTTTGCCGACAGGCTCGCCATCGTCGAGCGCCGTTTCGAGACCGCAATCGAACTGCACGGTGGGACGGGCATCACCGCCCGGCGCTTGACTGAGACGGGCAAGGTGGATGCTATCCGCCGTATCGAGACGGATACCTCCTTTGCGACGGATGGGAATCTGCCGCAGGTGGCCTCCATGGAGCATCTGCCGCTCGAAGAAGCCTCCGCTAATCTCATTGTTTCCCCGCTTGCCCTCCACCTCACCAACGACACCCCCGGTGCGTTGATCCAGATAAGGCGGGCGTTAAAGCCGGACGGACTGTTTCTCGGAGCCATTCCCGGCAGCGGCACATTGCAGGAACTGCGCGATGTGCTGTTGACTGCAGAAGCCGAGTTGACCGGCGGCGCCAGCCCGCGCGTCATTCCCTTTGCCGATGTCCGCGATGTTGGCGCACTGTTGCAGCGTGCCGGTTTTGCGCTTCCCGTCACCGACGCGGAAACTTATACGGTGCGTTACGACTCGATTTTTCCGCTGATGCGCGATCTGCGCGCCATGGGCATGGCCAATCCGCTGGCAAGCCGCAGCAGAAAACCTCTCAACCGCGCTTTTTTCCTGCGGGCAGCGGAGCTTTACGCCGAACGTTATTCCGATCCGGACGGGCGGATCAGAGCCACGTTTTCCATCATCTATGTCTCAGGCTGGGCGCCGCACGAGAGCCAGCAGAAACCGCTGAAACCTGGTTCCGCCAAAATGCGCCTTGCTGATGCCCTGAAGACGACCGAAGTCAAGCTTTCCTGATAGGCGTAGCGCAGGCCTCAGATGTTGGCAAAAGTATCGGCGAGGAACTGGAATACAGCATTGATGGTGCTGCCGATGGTGGTTCCGCCACCGATGATTGCGGCGGAAATAACGCCGACGATCAGGCCGTATTCGACTGCGGTCGCGCCGTTTTCGTCTTTAAAGAAACGAATAAAACAATGCAGCACGGGATATTCTCCATCCGCCATCCGGTGCTTACGCTAACCGGCATTATATATTGCTAAAATCGAATTTATACTATGCCACGGGCATGAGTAATCCGTTACCGATGATGGTAAACGATCAGCAACCGCTCTCGCTGCTATAGCCCGTCACGACACAGGGCATCTCTGGCATCGGCTGGGTTATGCTGCGGCGGATGGAATAGGTCTTGCCAGCATCGGTCTTCTTGATGGAGCCGGTGCTTATCATGTCGTAATTGTCGGAGAACTGCGCGACGCGCGTTGATGATTTTCCGGCAAGCATGGGGGTGACGATCAAGGAAAGAGCAATCACAGCCGTCCCGAAAAGCAGCGCGACATTAAGAACGCCTGTGCGACGGGATTTGTTGGAGTAAGACTGACGACCTTCCACCGTCTTCCAGAAATCCTCGTTCATAGCCAACCTCATACGCGCAGTTTACCGCTTCTTTAGCTTAACAATCTGCCAGAGGGTGCTGAACGATCTGTTAACACAGCCTCGTTTTGGCACGGTAAAGCGGAGTTACGGGATGTTTTCAACAGGCTGCGCGAGGGGATCGAACCCGCCAGGAAGTTCGCTTTAAAGCAAATCCTGAAGGAAGGGGATGAGCGGCTCGTCGGCCGGCGGCATCGGATAATCACGCAGAGCCTGCGGCTTTACCCATTTAATTGCCTGTCCTTCGCGCCCATGGGCCATGCCTTCATAACGACGGCACACGTAAAGCGGCATCAGCAGGTGAAAAGTCTCGTAGGTATGGCTGGCGAACGTCAGCGGCGCAAGGCAGGCTATCTTGGTCTTGATACCCAGCTCCTCGTCGAGCTCGCGGACAAGGGTCTCCTCCGGTGTTTCGCCTTGTTCCACCTTGCCGCCTGGAAATTCCCACAGGCCGGCAAGCGACTTGCCTTCAGGTCGTTGCGCCAGAAGAATACGGCCGTCCTGATCAAGAAGGGCGCAGGCGGCAACCAGCAGGATTTTTTTGCCCGCCTCGCTCATTCTTCACCAGCCTTGCGCCAGTAGCGATAGGAATAGGCCTCAGTGAAGCCGAATTTTTCATAAAGTGCAATCGCGGGCGCATTTGTGGAGACGACCTGCAACCAGGCGCTTTTGGCGCCGCTGATGCGGGCCCAGCGCAGTGCTGACGCCAGCAGCTGCGTGCCGAGGCCCTTTTTCCGCTGCGACTTCTCGACATCGAGGGAAAGAATGCCGGCAAGATCGTTATCCTGCACGCAGATAACGGTAGCAAGTGCGCTGCCCCCTGCTTCTTCGTTGATGAACAGGCCAAGGGTCGGCTTGATCGAACTGAGGATTTCAGCGATCGCCGGGCGCAGGGTGGGGTCGCCATCGCTGACCTTGATGCTCGCCTCGACAAAACGGCCAATATCGTGGCTCGGCAGGCTGACCAGCGTTTCCGGCAGTTCCATGCCAGCGAGATCGGCCGTCATGACCTTGACCTCCTCAACCATGGACCAGCCGTCCTTTACCAGAAAATCCTTGAGCTGCGGCGGCATAAGCGTCGTTTCGCGCACCACCAGCGGACGACCGAAATCCTCGAAGCGCTTGCGCGCCTTTTCTAGCCGCACCGCGCAGTTTCCATAATCGGAAGGATCGAGCGGCACCACGCAATTGATGCGTTTGGATGGATGCGACCCCGTCAGGCGGATTTGCCAGCTACCGTCATAAATCACCGACGAGGCCGGCCATGCCCGAAAGCTGACTGCTTCCAGACGGCGAACCAGCGGCAGATTGACGATTTTATTGTCCTGCATTCTCTTCGGCTCCAACGGTCAGCTCCGGTAGTCGCCGTTGATCGCAACATATTCCTTGGTCAGGTCGCACGTCCATACGGTGGCCTTGCCCTCACCGAGACCGATGTCAACCTTCACCGGAATGTCTTCCAGCCGCATCACGGCGGTGGTCTCCGCTTCCGAATAATCCGGATCGCGTTCGCCATTGACGGCAACGCGCACGCCGCCGAACCAGATGGCAAGGCGATCACGGTCGGCCATTTCACCGGATTTGCCCACAGCCATGACGACGCGACCCCAATTGGCATCTTCGCCGGCAACTGCGGTCTTCACCAGCGGTGAATTGGCAATCGAAAGGGCGATCTTCTTGGCCGCGACATCGTTTTCCGCACCGGTAACGGTGACTTCGACCATCTTGCGTGCGCCTTCGCCGTCGCGAACCACCTGCAGGGCCAGATCTTTCAGGAGATCGTTCAAGGCGGAGCGGAAGGAGGAAAGCCGCTCATCATCGGCGCGCGTCACCTTGACCTGACCGTCCTCAGCCGCCGCGCCGGTCGCAAACAACATCAGCGTATCGGAGGTGGAGGTGTCGCTGTCAACAGTCACGGAATTGAAGGTCGGGCCGACACCGGCGGAAAGCAGCGATTGCAGCGCGGCCGGATCAATATCGGCATCCGTCACCACGAAAGAAAGCATCGTCGCCATATCGGGCGCGATCATGCCGGCACCCTTGGCGATACCGTTGATGGTGACCACGACACCGCCGATTTCGGCCGTGCGGGTCGCCACCTTGGGATAAGTGTCGGTCGTCATGATTGCCTTGGCGGCTTCCTGCCAGAAATCGGCTTCGGCCATGCCCTGCATGTCGCCCAGAACCCCGGCAAACTTGGTGGCATCGAGCGGTTCGCCGATTACGCCGGTCGATGCCAGAAACACTTCATTTTCAGAGCAGCCGACGGCAGCGGCTGCGGATTTCGCCGTCAACTCGGTCGCGGCCTTGCCTTTGACGCCAGTAAAGGCGTTTGCGTTACCGGAATTGACCACCACGGCGCGCGCCACGCCGCCGCCGAGATTGGCGCGGCAGAAATCAACGGGGGCCGAGGGGCATTTCGATTTTGTGAAAACGCCGGCCACGCTTGCCGGCTTGTCGAACACCATCAACAGAACGTCGGTCCGGTTCTTGTACTTGATGCCGGCGGCAGCCGTCGCCATGCGAACACCACGCAGCGCGGGCATGACGGGATAGGATTTCGGAGCGAGCGGGGAAACGGCAACGGACATGGGAAAGCGCCTGAGATTCTGGAAACGGGGAAGATTTGAAAGTGCCTGAGATGAAGCGGGGCGGCCTGTGGCCGCCCCGTAACACGGTTTTATTACTGCTGCGGCTGTGCCTGCTGTTCCTTCGTGGCTTCGTCGTAGCCCTTCTTCAGCGTCTCATCCATGATTTCGATCTTCTGGTCAGCCTTTGCCTTCTCGATGAGGGCAACGTACTTGTCACGCATGACAAGCTGACGAACCTGCGGCTCGACCTGCTCGAAAGCCGGCGGCGGTGCGATGCGCTTGTCTTCCAGCTTGATGACGTGGAAGCCGAACTGCGTCTTGACAGGCGTCTTGGTGTAGGCGCCCTTTTCGAGACCGAAAGCGGCCTCTTCGAATTCCGGAACCATGCGGCCCTTGCCGAACCAGCCGAGATCGCCGCCATCATCCTTGTTGGAGTCGGTCGACTTTTCCTTGGCAAGTGCTGCGAAATCCTTGCCCGCATCAAGCTGCTTGATGACGTCCTTGGCTTCTTCTTCGCTTGCAACCAGAATATGGGCTGCCTTGATTTCTTCTTCCTTCGGCAGCGCTGCGACTTCCTTGTCGTAGCGCGCCTTCACCTCTTCATTGGTGACAGCATCAACCACATGCTTGCGGAAATAGGCGTTGTGCAGCTCACGGTCCTGAATGAACTCCATGCGCTTCTTGAAGTCTTCGGTCTTTTCCAGACCTTCGGCGCTGGCATTCTTCACGAGAAGCTTGACGTCGATCGCGCCGGAAAGGGCTGCGACCTTTTTCTGCTCGTCGGGAAGCTGTGCGAGCTGCGGATCGAGATTGCCCATGGCAAGGTCGAGTTCGGACTGGTGGATTTCCAGATCGCCAACCTTGGCGACAACCTTGTCTTCCTGTGCAAAGGCAGGAAACTGGAGGCCGAGCGTGGCCACAATCACCGCAGCCGCAATTTTATTATAGCGCAACATTTTGAACCTTTCGGGGACAATGCCGGCTCCAGACATGGTTTCCGGCTCTGAAAAAACTTCCAAACACCGGATTGTGGCCATTCTGTAACGGGCAGAACCGTTGACATCATTTGCCCCCCCTCTTATCTGTCACGCAACCTCGCGTCCAGATACGTTGAAGGGCGAAGTCCGTCATTTGTTGCCGAAATCGGCGTGATGGAAAAAACCGCCTGCGAAAACGGAATTTCAGAAAGGGCCAGTAAGATGGTCAGCCTCGGCGGAATAGCCCGCAAATTGTTCGGTTCGGCAAATGAACGCCGCGTCCGCTCCTATAAAAGCAAGATCGCAGCCATCAATGCGCTGGAGGAAGCCACCAAGGCTCTTTCCGACGACGCGCTGGCGGCAAAGACGGCGGAGTTCCGCCAGCAGCTTGCGGACGGCAAATCGCTGGACGATCTGCTGATCCCGGCTTTTGCCGTCGCCCGCGAGGCGTCGCGCCGTGTTCTGCACATGCGACCCTTTGATGTGCAGCTGACCGGTGCCATGATCCTGCACCAGGGCGCCATCGCCGAAATGAAGACCGGTGAAGGCAAGACGCTGGTGGCGACCCTTGCGGTCTACCTCAATGCGCTGGCCGGCAAGGGCGTGCATGTCGTTACCGTCAACGACTACCTCGCCCAGCGCGACGCGGCCACGATGAGCAAGCTCTACCGTTTCCTCGGTCTGACGACCGGTGTGATCGTGCACGGGCTAGATGACGACCAGCGCCGCGAGGCCTATGGCTGCGACATCACCTACGCTACGAATAACGAGCTTGGCTTCGATTATCTGCGCGACAACATGAAATATGATCGCGCCCAGATGGTGCAGCGCGGCCACAACTACGCAATCGTCGACGAAGTGGACAGCATTCTGGTCGATGAGGCGCGCACGCCGCTTATCATCTCCGGCCCGCTGGACGACCGCTCCGATCTCTATAACACCATCGACGCCTTCATTCCGCTTCTGTCGCCGGAAGATTACGAAATCGATGAGAAGCAGCGTTCGGCCAACTTCTCCGAAGACGGCACCGAGAAGCTCGAAAACCTGCTGCGGCAAGCGGGCCTGCTCAAGGGCAGAATCGCTTTACGACATCGAAAACGTCGCCATCGTTCACCACATCAACAATGCGCTGAAGGCCCACAAGCTCTTCACTCGCGACAAGGACTACATCGTCCGCAACGACGAGATCGTCATCATCGACGAATTCACCGGCCGCATGATGCCGGGCCGCCGTTATTCCGAAGGCCAGCACCAAGCGCTGGAAGCCAAGGAAAAGGTGCAGATCCAGCCGGAAAACCAGACGCTGTCTTCCGTCACCTTCCAGAACTACTTCCGCATGTATGCAAAGCTTGCCGGCATGACCGGTACGGCATCGACGGAAGCGGAAGAGTTCGGCAACATCTACGGTCTCGACGTGATCGAGGTGCCGACCAACCTGCCGATCCAGCGTATCGACGAGGACGACGAGGTTTATCGTACCGGCGAAGAGAAGTTCCTCGCCATCATCGCCGAGATCAAGGCGGCGCACGATCGTGGTCAGCCGGTTCTCGTCGGCACGACCTCCATCGAGAAGTCCGAGCTTCTGGCCCACATGCTGCGCCAGTCCGGCTTTACCGATTTCCAGGTTCTGAACGCCCGTTACCACGAGCAGGAAGCTTATATCGTTTCGCAGGCCGGTGTTCCCGGTGCGGTCACCATCGCCACCAACATGGCCGGTCGTGGTACGGACATCCAGCTCGGCGGCAACGTCGAGATGCGTCTGGAGCGCGAGCTGGAAGGCATGGAGCCGGGTCCGGAGCGTGATGCGAAGGAAGCGGCCATCCGCGCCGAGATCAAGGTTCTCAAGGAAAAGGCGCTTGCCGCTGGCGGTCTCTACGTCATCGCGACCGAGCGCCACGAAAGCCGCCGTATCGACAACCAGCTGCGTGGCCGTTCCGGCCGTCAGGGCGACCCCGGCCGCTCGAAATTCTATCTGTCGCTTCAGGACGACCTGATGCGCATCTTCGGTTCCGAGCGCATGGACAGCATGCTGCAGAAGCTCGGCCTGAAGGACGGCGAGGCCATCGTCCATCCGTGGATCAACAAGGCGCTGGAACGCGCCCAGAAGAAGGTCGAAGCTCGTAACTTCGAGACCCGCAAGAACCTGCTGAAATATGACGACGTGCTGAACGACCAGCGCAAGGTCATCTTCGAGCAGCGCCTTGAGCTGATGGAATCCGACAATATCGGTGAAACCGCAGCCGACATGCGCCACGAAGTGATCGAAGCGCTCGTCACCAAGCATATTCCTGAAAATGCCTATGCCGAACAGTGGGATATCGCCGGTCTCAAGGCCGGTATCGCCCAGTTCCTGAACCTCGACCTGCCGGTGGAGGAATGGGCGAAGGAAGAGGGCATCGCCGAGGACGACATTCTTCAGCGCGTTACCGAGGCCGCGGACAAATACGCCGCTGAACGTGCAGAACGTTTCGGCCCGGAGATCATGACCTATGTCGAGCGCTCGGTCGTGCTTCAGACAATCGACCATCTGTGGCGCGAACACATCGTCAACCTCGATCACCTTCGGTCCGTCGTCGGTTTCCGCGGTTACGCCCAGCGCGATCCATTGCAGGAATACAAGGCGGAAGCCTTCGAGCTGTTCCAGTCGCTGCTTACCAACCTGCGTGAAGCCGTCACCGCGCAGCTGATGCGCGTGGAACTGGTGCAGCAGGAACCGCAGCAGCCGGAGCTGCCGGAAATGACCGCGCATCACCTCGACCCCGTCACCGGGGAAGATGAGATGGCGCAGGGCGTGCCGGTCGCTTTCGTACCGGCCGAGGACCGCGACCCGAACAACCCCGCCACCTGGGGCCGTATCGGCCGCAACGAAATGTGCCCCTGCGGCTCGGGCAAGAAGTACAAGCACTGCCACGGCGTTTACGAACAGGCGTAAAAGGCCAGTGCTTTATGCCAGAAATCGATCGCCCGTAACCTGCGTTACGGGCGATTTTGTTTGGGCAGGATCATTGCTGCTGGTCGGGGTGTTGACTGGTATCGGCACTTTCCATATGGGAGCCGGATCATCCTGCGGAAACTGCTTTCATGGCCCCTCGCGATCTTGCCGCCTATATTTTTCTCGCGATTACGTGGGGCGTGTCTTTCCTGCTGCTTCTACATGTCGTCGCAGCCTTCGGCTGGATTGGCGCAGTCACGCTTCGCTCGCTCATAACCGCTGTAGCACTCTTTCTCATTGCGCGTGCGGCACGCCGGAAGCTTGCATTCTCCGCAAGCTGGCGCGCTTTCGCAATCGTCGGCGCAACGACGGTCGCCGGGCAACTAATCGGCCTGTCCTACGCGACGCCTCAGATCGGCACTGCGATGGCAGCCATATTGGTGGCGACCATCCCGCTTTTTTCAATGCTAATCTCGCAGATTTGGGGTCTGGAACGCCTGACGCGGCAGGGTATTGCCGGTCTCGTCATCGGCTTTGCCGGCATCGTCCTGCTCGTTGGTTTTCCCGCTGTTCCTGTCACATACGGCTTTGTCATTGGCTGTGCTGCCGCTGTCGCCGCCTGCATCTGTGCCGCCTATGGCAGCAATTTTGCGAGCCTGCACCTCAAGGGGGTTGGATCCTGGGAAATAACCATCGGTTCTTTCCTGACAGGCGGCCTGATGACCCTGCCGCTTCTTTTCGCGGTGCCCTTGCCCGGAACGCCCGATCTCGTCGATTACGGTTATCTTCTGATACAGGCGGTCGTCATGAGCGGCCTGACCTACATCACCTATTTCAAGCTGGTCTCCTCGATCGGCGCAACGAAGGCGATCAGCGTGGAATTTGCCGTCACCGTTGTGGCGGTGCTTGTTGGCGCCTTGGTGCTCGACGAACCGCTGTCGCTTCCCCAGCTGTTCGGTGCCGGCATCATCATTCTGGGCTGCGCACTGGTGCTTGACCTCATGCCCAAGAAAAAGGCCCCGCCCACGCCGTCGGGTGCATGAAGGGTTTATTAGCGTTTTCCACCAATAGTCGTGTTGATCGTTACGGATCAGGCGGGATCGCGTTCGTCACGCGAGGGGAAAATGCAACCGGGCAAATCAGACTATGAGCATTATTGGGACCCGTTGCGGGCACTCCTCATGCTGCTCGGCATACCCTATCACGCCTCCCCTGCTCTACAGCTATGCTTTGCCCTGGGACATCAAGGATTTCGAGACCAGCCCAGTCCTGACCGCGCTTGGGGCAGCGCTCGTCACCTTCCGCATGCCTTCGTTTTTTCTGGTGGCCGGCTATTTTTCCACCATGGTCATCGGCAGGAAGGGCAAGATGCCATGGCTCAGACAGCGCTTCCTTCGCCTTGGCGTCCCTTTCATCGTGGCCGTGCTCCTGCTTGGGCCATCGCAGCTTTTCCTGCTGAAACTGGCAGGTATCGCCAAAGGTGATATTCCCGCCGACCGGCTGCTCGCGAACCTGCCGGATTTGCTGCTTCCGGGTGAGCAATGGATCATGCATCTATGGTTCCTACCCGCCCTTATCGCGTATTCGGGTCTGCTTGCCGGCCTGCTATTTCTGGCGGGGCGCCCGCCCCTCGCCTATGCAAGAGACTGGTTCGGCAGGATGCGGGGTCAATATCCAGTCGCGTTTTTCGCAGCGCTCTGCGCCTTCCCTGTTTTATGGGAGCTGACAGTTTACGGTTCGGGCCTGCTTGCTGGCAAAAATGGGAACAGCCTTCTCGTTCTCTATGAACGGGCCTCCGACCCTTACGCACGTTACGTACCGTTCTTCCTTATCGGGGCTTTGCTTCATCGAGACCGGGCTCTTTTTCACCGCTTCCGCCAGACGGGCATCCTCACGGGCGTCATCGCGTTTGCCGCGATCGCGGCAGCGGTCACGCTGCGGTTGGAATATCCTTTTTCGAACTCGGCCCTGCTGGTACTCGTCTCCGCAATCGCCGCCGTGGCGGCAAGCCGTCTGCTGATCGACATCGCCTGCCGCTTTTTCGACCGGCCAAGCCGGCTTGCCAGGAGAATGACCGACGCTTCCTTCACCATCTACCTGGTTCACCACCCGCTGATTTATGCCTTCGGCACCCTCTTCATCCTGATCTCGCTGCCGCCGATCCTGGAATTCGCCATCATCGTCGTCGCCACCACGATAACGGCCTATCTGCTGCATCAGGCGATACGCCGGAGTCCGCTTGCCCTTTTTCTCTTCAACGGGATCCGCAAACCGAGGCAGGTGGCCAATATCGGCACACAGGTGCCTGTCTCCCAAACCCTTCGTTAATGATAAGGTGCTTATAATCCAGTTGCCTACTCAACTGGAAATGATGGCGTGTGGATTATGGCTATCCTCAACACGGCGGAAAAAGCCTTACCCGCAGGCCTGCGCGCTAAACTGGCGCCGCTGGGGGCAAAAATCGCCGTCGTCGTTTCCGGGAGAGACGATGTCTCCAGGGCCCAGCGCATGGCGCTCGTCGCCTTTGCGGTGCGCATCATTAGCGCCGGTATCGCTTTCATCTCCCAGATCATCCTTGCCCGCCTGATGGGCGAATTCGAATATGGCCTGTTCGCTTTTGTCTGGGTTCTGGTCATCCTGTTCGGCAACCTCTCCTGTCTCGGCTTTCACACCACCGTCATCCGCTTTTTGCCCGGCTACCGCCTGGAGGATGCCCATGACAAGATCATGGGTCTAACCTCGACAGCGCGCCTCTTCGCCATGCTTTCGGCCAGCGCGCTTGCATTTTTCGGTTTCGTCTTCCTGTTTTTCTTCGGCGAGCGCATCTCCGCCTATTACCTCATTCCGGTTTCGCTGGCGCTTTTCACCCTGCCGATGGTGGCGCTTGGCGATGTGCTGAACGGGACAGCGCGTGCCAACGGCTGGACGGTTTCAGCCCTCAGCCCCACCTATATCATCCGCCCGGTGCTGATCCTGCTGTTCATGCTGGTGGCGATCCGTCTCGGCGCGGAAAAAACCGCGACGACAGCGATGCTTGCGGCCCTTTTGGCCACCTATGTCACCACGCTTTTCCACTTCGTGTTCATGAACCGCCGGCTCAACCGGCATTTCCGCAGCGTTGCCAGCAGGGTGCATTTCCGTCCGTGGATACGGTTTGCCTTTCCGATGTTCCTGATCGACGGCATCGGTTTTTTGATGACCAATTCAGATGTAGTAATCGTCGGTCTATATCTGCCGCCGGATCAGGTCGGCATCTATTTTGCCGCGGCAAAAACCATCGTGCTGATGCAATTCGTGTTTTTTTCCGTGCAGGCGGCTGCGGCCCCACGTCTGGCCGCGCTCATTGCGGCCAATGACAGGCAGGGGCTGGCCGGGTTCGCCAGCCAGGCGGCGCGCTGGGCCTTCTGGCCATCACTTGCCGTTGGCTGTCTCGTGCTTCTGGCAGGGCCGTTTCTGCTGTCCCTGTTCGGTCCCGGCTTCGTACAGGGTTACAAGCTGATGTTCTTCCTCTTTGCCGGCTTCCTCGCAAAAGCACTGATCGGCCCGGGAGAAACGCTGCTGAATATGGCCGGCAAACAAAAATTGTGCGTAGCTCTTTATATTATTATCTTCGGTTGTAACATTATACTCAACATGGTGTTGATTCCGGTCTATGGTCTGACAGGCGCTGCGGCAGCTGTCGCGATAGCAATGTGCATAGAAGCTGTGCTATTGCATGTTGCCATTCGCCGCACACTCGGGATCGTCCTTTTTGCCTTCAACGATCCCCGGGCGGGTCAAGACACTGGGAAGGCGGTGTAACGATAAGCATGTCCAGCGACCCAAAGAATCCGGATTTTCAGGACCCGCGCATCGCTGCGCTGATGGCGTCTACGGAGCGTGACCGACCCGTGGCCGACAGCAGCCGGCGCGTGGGACGCGACGGCCGCGAATTCTGCATCTATCCTGGCCGGCTCGGTTACGACATGCAGGAAGAACTCGACTTCCTGTCCAACCGCGTCATGGAGGCAAATGTCTTCTTCACAGGGCGGCTTCTTGCACCCGCCATGCCGCGTATCGATGACAAGTCCGTGCGCTTCGCCCTTATTCGCGACGAGAACGGCGCTAGAAGCCGCATGCGCTTTCTGATGCCCTTCACGGTGGAAAAGCCGGGTTTTTCCATCGGTCCCTCCATCATCCGTGGCTGGGCCAACCCCTTCGGCCCTCTCGGCACGCCGCTGGTCGATACCGAAGGTGCCGCAGAGACGCTCGACAATCTTTTCGATGCGCTTTCCGACCGGGAAATGCGCCTGCCGAATGTTCTGGTACTGCCGGATGTACGGCTTGAAGGGCCTTTTGCCCGGATGTTCAAGGCCATAGCAATCAGCCGCAACCTGCCGGTGACGACGACTGGTAACTATCAGCGGCCGATGCTGGAGAGCCTTCTGGACGGCGAAGCCTATCTGCGTAATTCACTTGCGCCGCATCATTTGCGGGAGATGCGCAGGCAGTGGCGACAGCTCGAAAAACTCGGGGCCCTTTCCTACACCGTTACCCGGCAACCGAAGGACATACGCTACCGCATGGAGGAATTCCTGGCGCTGGAAGCGAGTGGCTGGAAAGGCCGCAAACGCAGCGCGCTGGTGAACGACCGCTATCGCGCCGCCTTCGCCCGCGAGGCAATCACAAATCTGGCTGAAGCGGATGCGGTGCGCATTCACACCATCGATCTCAATGGCAGCGCCATCGCCTCCATGATCGTCTTCATGACGGCTGGCGAGGCCTATACGTGGAAGACCGCCTTTGACGAATCCTATTCGCGGTTTTCACCCGGCAAACTTTTGGTGCAGAAACTGACCGACTGGCAGCTGGACGACGCTAATATTCTGCGCAGCGACAGCTGCGCAGTGCCCGATCATCCGATCATGAGCCGCTTCTGGCAGGAACGGCAGGAAATGGGCACTCTGGTCGTCGGGCTTGCGCAGAACAGCGACCGTGACGTGCGACAGGTTTCCACGCAGGTGGACATGTATCGCAACACCCGCAACCTCGCCCGCAGCCTGCGCCAGAAAATCCTCTCCTTTGGGCGCAAGAACAGTTAATCCCGAAGGATGCCGCAGCATCCTTCGGTTTGGTCTCGGACTATCCATGGGGCTGACGCTGCGTCAGCGCGAGGCCGTCCGGATCATCTTGCACAATTGTGTCAGTGCGGCGTCATATCCGCCGCCGAGAATATCGGCACAACGACGGGCAAGCTTGATCTGCTCATTTCGCGACATGTCGTTATAGGCCTGTATGGCATTGCGCATGCCACCGGGCGATACCGGCCCCGTGTTGCCGGGGTTTCCAGGATTGCCCGGATTACCGGGGTTCCCCGGATTGCCTGGCGAGCTGGAGCCGCCGATGCCAAGCCCGACACCAAGGCCAAGACCACTCGATCCGCCCACATTCGCACCAACATTGGCATTGATGCCGCTGGAGCCGCCGACGGATGCGTTGACATCCGCATTGACCCCGCTGCTGCCACCGACCGACGCGTTGACATCTGCGCCCAGTCCGCCACTGCTTCTGCCGCCGACATCAGCGCTGGCATTGACGCCATTGCTGCCACCAACGGAAGCATCGACACCGAGCCCACCGCTGCCATTGCCGCCCACACTGGCATTCACCCCGTTCTCACCGCCAATCCCGATATCCAGCGCGTGGGCGTTGACCGGTAAAATCAGACAGGCAGACAGTAACAAATTGCGAGAAAGCGCCCTCATAATTTCCTCCTATGAGTTCTGGCTTCTCCCGCCCCGCGTGGAAACTCCACGCAAACATCATAATTCAATTAGCGATTGTGTATATTCTAATTTATTAGTGGTATCTAATATTGCTTTAACGCCACAACCGTCGGTGTACCGATACGGGACGGACAAACGCCACTCTCCTTTCATTCCCCGCCCGGTAAAAGCTCTGAAATGAAGGCTGCAAACGCACGTCATTAGACAGGAAAAATCAGCTTTGGGGTTGCACGCATGCCATTGGCCGTGATAGACGCCGTGGCATTACCACCGTTGCCCCAATGGCGGAATTGGTAGACGCGCCGCACTCAAAATGCGGTTCCGCAAGGAGTGCTGGTTCGATCCCGGCTTGGGGTACCACTACCTAAAAATAGCATTGATTTGCTTAGGTTTTCTGGCACTAAATGTCCAAGTGGTTTGCATCACCTAGAAAAGTTGGACACTTTTGTTCTGCTTTTGGTCAATCGTCGCTGTCGTCAACAGCCTGATCCATCAGCTTGACGGCGCTTTTTGCGAGCACCTTTTGGCGAGCCGCCTTGGTGTAGCGGATTACCTCTTTAGACGTTGTATGGCCGGTGATAGCCATAATCTGGTGCTCGGTCGCGCCGCGATCTGCCAGCCGCGCAGCGGCTGCTTTTCTCAGCCCATGCGCGCTACAATGCGTAAGTTCGGCTTCATCGCACCTTTTTCGAAACCAGTTGCCAAAGCCATTCGACGTGAAGGGCTTGTTGAATTCGGTGACGAGCAAGGTCAGATCACCGCACGGCCCGGCCTCGATAGCCTTCACAAGATTTGGATGCAGCGGCATTTCCAATCTACGGGGTTTCCTCTTCTTGTCTTTCTCCTGAACAAACCGGAGCCAACCCTTTGTCATGTGCTGCTTTCCGAACAGCACGATATCGCTACGGCGCTGGCTTGTATAAAGCATCAGCATCAAGGCCAGATAGGCTTTCGTGCCGATAGGATGTTTCGCGATGAACTGGTCAACTTCATCCGCAGTCCAAGAGTGGAAACCTTCCGACCCGGTTTTGAAGTAGGGAATATCTCGGGCCGGATTAGTCGTACAAAGTTCAACGGCGGGCATTGTCGCCCAACCGAATATTGCGCGTAACGCCTTAAGCCAGCTATTCGCAGCATCCGGCGTTTC
This sequence comes from Rhizobium sp. AN68, assembly GCF_030758035.1. Taxonomy (NCBI): domain Bacteria; kingdom Pseudomonadati; phylum Pseudomonadota; class Alphaproteobacteria; order Hyphomicrobiales; family Rhizobiaceae; genus Rhizobium; species Rhizobium sp. AN68. The sequence goes on from NZ_JARWMI010000002.1 coordinate 755,221, forward strand.
CGCCTTCCGGTCCCGCAGAACGCGAACGGCTTTTGCAGTAAATGCAGGTACCGGCACATCCTCAAATAGCTTCTTGTCTCCCTTCTTGATTGGCTCTTTCCACATCGCCTCAACTATGAGCTTGCGGCGATAGCGCGTCTTGGTGTCCAGTTGTTTGTATTCCGCACTCTGGAAATAGAGCTGGCATAGCCAGCGGAATGTCCCCTTCCCTGCCATCTTCGGGCCGGAGGATTCTTCTCTCTGTACGCCCTCCAACGCGGCGTTATAAGCCGCATTGAACTCGTCGGTGCCGGGTAACCCCGGCAGGCGAACTTTCGGCTGGCCTTTGCGCCTAAAATAAAACCGGAGACTGCCCCCGGTTCGATCTTCCACTACATATTTTTTTGCGAACTTCTTGGGCATTTACGCGAAATCCCATTCCTCTGTTTCATCGCCCTCCCCTCCGGGCAAGCGGCTAAAGGCTCTTTCGAGCGACCGCCTGTCCCAAATGGTGCGGCTATTCGCCTTCTTCGGCTTTGGCATTCTGCCATCGGCCACCATTTCGTCAAACAAGGATTTGGAAACGCCAATATAGGCGGCTGCCTGTTCGCGGCTCAAACCTAGAACCGGTGGCAGCGGGCATGCGCTGGCTGGTCGGGCTTCGGCGGCGGCTGTCATGCTGCTGGTCCTTCCATCATGAGCGCGGGCGGCATGGGATAAAAAATCCCTCGGCGATATCGTCTCGCAGATCGCCAACGAAAGCGGTCTGACGCCGGCGATTGATTCCGATCTGTCGAAGTTCGTTTATGACTGGATCGGCCAGCAGGATGAAAGCAACCTGCATTTCCTGCGCCGGCTCGCCCAGCGCCATAACGGTCTGTTCTCGATCAAGCGCGGCCGGTTGCTGTTTTCAAAGCTGGGTTCGGGCAGATCGGCGAGCGGCAACAATATCGGTAGCGTCATCGTCACCCCTGAAATGGTGCAGCTCGGCAGCCTGAAGTTCGATGTTGGCGACCGCACGAAATACAGCAAGGTCGTTGCCTACTATCAGGATAGCGACAAGGCGCAGCGCGTCGAAATCGAAGCGGATGCGGACGCTGACGGCGATAGCGTCTATCGCATTCCCGAACCGTTTTCCTCGCCGGATGAAGCCGACAAGGCGGCGCAGGCCAAAGCCAAGAACCTGAAGCGTGGCGAGGGCAGTACATCGGTTACCGTGATCGGTGATACCTCGATCTGCGCGGGTGCGCCGCTGCTTTACGCAGGAATCCGGCCGGGCCTTGATGGCGTGCCCTACATCATCGACACGGCCACGCATAAGTATGTCGCGAAAGGCACGTTCACCACCGACATTTCCGGCAAACTCTACGATGGCAAATCATCGACGGAAGGCGAGGATTACGAGGGCAGCGGTTCCTCTGGCGGCGCTGGCGGCTCGAAGGGCGGAACGGAAAATGGCGGCAAGGTCGCGCCAAACAGTGCACCTGGTACACCCGCAACGCCGGCACACTTTCTGACGCCTCGGCTGGGGCGCACGGACGAAAACTAGATGGAATTGGTCGCGTTGAGGACGAAATGACACCCTAAGCAGCCGCTATGCTGTCCCAATTGAACCCTTTTGAATTTTGGTACCGGAAGCCTTGGTTTGCATGGCTTGGCTGCCGTCCCAAACAGGCTTTAGTTCATTTGTTACAGCTCGCATTTGGCACCTTTGCGCCAAGAGAGAGCATTGATCGAACGATTCATGAACGTGCGTCTTCGACCCCAATTCGGACACCGTTGTGCAGATTTCCGCTCGCCAGCGGACGGGACGCCATAGTTGGAAGTGATGTGCTGGTTCTCCGGCACTGCACCCCCGAAGGACATGGAAGGGCGCCGATGACGCAACAATCCCGTCAACCTACGGACTCGATCCCGCAGACGCCGCTCAAATATGCCCAAGCTCTCTCAGCCGAGTGATGAAGGCATCGTAGGCCTGACGGGCTGCCGCGACTTTCTGCGAAAGTTGCTGTTCCAGCTCGTCGTATTTAGCAACCTTGCCCGCGTCATAGGCGAGCATCTCTCGATCCATGTTGAGGTGCGGCGTCATGCAATATCGATAGTCTGAATTTTGGCCTTGGTTATTCGGAAAGGTGAAGAAGTTCGTTTTCACAAAAAAGTGGAGGGTCTTCGCAGCTTCAACGTACTGCTTGAACAACAAATCCGTCTTTTTGTCCTGCAGACCTGTCGCTGGTCCCGCGAATTGAGTTTGGGAGTGTGAGAACTGTGAATCGCGGCTGGACCGATAGGAGTGGTCATCCACGAGATCGTCAAAGTATCTGGCGACTGCAATGACGTTCGGAGGCGACGCGGCGATTGAAGTCCTGTCCTGCTCCCGCCGAGCGGTTTGTGGATCCAGAACGAAATACTTGATCGCGAGAACTCCAAGACCAAGGACAATCAATGGAATTGACACCCAATAATTGATCCCGTCGTCGAGTGGGACGTTCGCCGTTCCAAAAACCGCCACGAGCAGGTGCCACCACCATGGAGTGACCAACGCCGCCAGCCCGAACCCGAGGAACGTGAAGCCGAGGGCGCTGACTAGGTGCCTAACAAACGAAAAGCTCCATTGACCCGATTTTGCATCATGAGTGATCTTTATGGACATTAAGGCTCCTGCGAACTTTTTCGAATGACCTATCACGGAATGTCACAGGGTCAAGAAACGCCAATCACGCTCTGCGAGCATAGTTTCAGTTCGTCCTACCACAGTCTCGTCATTTTAACCTCATCCTGACCCGACCCTTTAAATAACTGATCGTCGGCGCAACGCGTCGGCCTTTCCTGTCTGGTCGCATCGCGTGACTTGGCAATGCCCGGCCTCGCCGGGCACTTGAACCACAAGGTTCAATCCCTCCCCTCGCCTTCGGGCAATCCTCATCAAAATCGGAGTTATCCTTATGGATGCGACAACGTTCTTCGCATATGCGAGGCGCGCGCCTTTTGGCGGCCGTCTTACGCAGGGCCAGATTGATGGCATGAATGCACTGTTCCGGTGCTGGGACGCTCACAAAATTCCCGCTCCGGATAAACGCCCCCTCGCCTACATTCTGGCGTCGGTGTTTCACGAAACGGGTGGCCGGATGGTGCCTGTGCGCGAAACCTTCGCCTCCACCGACGCCGGCGCAATCGATGCTTTGGACAAGGCATACAACGCCGGCCGGCTGGGACAGGTCAGAAAGCCGTACTGGCGCAAAGGCGCAAACGGTAAAGCCTACTTCGGCCGGGGCGATATCCAGCTCACGCACGAAGAAAACTACAAAGTCCTCGGCGAGCGGATCGATGTTGACCTGGTCGGCAATCCATCTCTCGCCCTCGATCTCGATATCAGCGCAAAGATCGCCATCGTGGGCATGCTGGAAGGCCTGTTTACCGGCAAGAAGCTGACCGACTATTTCAACCTCAAGAACGATGATCCGGTCGGCGCGCGTGCGGTCGTTAACGGCCGGGACAAGGCAAAGCTGATCGCAGGCTATTACAAATCCTTCCTTGACGCCTTGGAAGCGGCGACCCTCGCCTATTATCAGGGCCAGCCGGACGATGTTGCCGAACGCGATGCCCAGCCGGACAACGTGCCGGCCATGAAAAGCAAGTCGCTCTTGACGATCATCGGCAGCTTCCTCGGCGCTATCGGCCTCGGCGCGGTGGACGACCTGAAGGGCGTTGTTGAAAGCGGCGCAACCCTGTTCGGCGCGATCTCCAATCCGTGGGCCTTCGGTAGCCTGGTCTTCGCGACTATCGGGGCCGTGGTTCTGACGTGGCTTATCGGTTCCGGCCGGATCACGATCAACCGGCGCGCCGCACGGTAATGTTCGGTCTCGATGCCGGATGGCTCAAAATGGCGGCTGGGGGGCTTATCTGCGCGTTCGCCCTCGCCGCTGGCTCCTATCACCTCGGAAAACACGAAGGGCGCTCCATCGAGCGCGCAGAGAGCGAGGTGAAGGCCGCAAAGAATGCGCTCCAACGCATCACCGAAATGGAGAAAAACAATGCATCGTTTCGCGATCTTGCGCCTCGCCATCGTTGCCTCGCTCTCATGCGCTCTAGCCGGTTGCCTGACGGTGCCTGCGACGACTGAAGGCAGCGGATATCAGGTTACGCGCTTTTCAAATGCGGAGGCGGCGCGGCTGGCTTCGCAGGATGCCACTGCTGGCCCTGCCATCCACTCAAACAACCAGCAGTGCATGAAAGACCCTGCTTGCCGGAAATAGAAATCGTAAGGCTTCAATGAAGCCAAGGGGCTGAAGGTGGACAAATTCAACTCGTTCAACGAAATGCTGACCGCATGGGGCGGCGGGGCATTCACAACTATAATCGGCGCACTTGCCGGCCGCTTCATGTGGCATGGCAACGAAGCCAGAAAGGGCAACAGAAAATTCTTCGGGCGCGAGCTGCTTTGGGAATTTCCGGTGGCCGTGGGTATGGCGCTTATCGGTGAAGGCGTTGCGTCATACTTCGGCATGAACCAGCCTGCGTCAACCGGACTGATTGCCGCGCTTGCCTACCTCGGGCCACGTGGAACGGAAGTTCTCTTCCAGCGCTGGTTTAGCAAAAAGGTCGCCTGACCACGCAAAAAACAAAGGGCCGGCTGGAATTCCGCCCGGCCCTTGTACTGAGCCGCCCTCGGATGGCGGCACGCGGTTATGGGCGTTTCGGGCAAAGGCCGACCAAATTCACCTTATCGGAAAATTAACCGTAGCTGCTACAATTGCGATAATCTCTAAGAAGGTTTGCCGATGGCCGAAACTTCAATTGAATGGACCGACGCAACGTGGAACCCGGTTGCCGGATGCTCGATAATGAGCGCTGGCTGCACAAACTGTTACGCGATGAGAATGGCCGCACGCCTCGAGGCTATGGGCGTTGAGAAGTACAAGGGTCTAACTCGTAAGAGCGGCGGCCGTGCGAAATGGACGGGTGAAATCACGTTGGACGAGAAGGCCCTGTCGATCCCCACGACATGGTCAAGGCCTCGAAACGTGTTCGTGAATTCGATGTCCGACCTATTTCACCCTGATGTGCCGGTCGATTTCGTTCGTAAAGTGTGGTGTGCGATGAAAGATACGCGTCGGCATACCTACCAGATTCTAACTAAAAGACCGGACCGGATGGCCGAAATCCTGAGCGAAAACTTTGATATTCTTCCAAACGTCTGGCTTGGAGCAAGCGTTGAAGACGGGCGGGTACTTCATCGCCTCGACGATTTGCGCAACGTCCCGGCTGCCGTTCGCTTCGTATCGTATGAGCCGCTGATCGGCTCCGTAAAAGGTGGTAAACTCGATGGAATCCACTGGGCTATCGTTGGAGGCGAATCCGGTCCGCATGCTCGTCCGATGGACCCTGCTTGGATTGATGAAATTTTTGAGCAATGCGGGGAGGCCGGGGCTGCCTTTTTCTTTAAACAATGGGGCGGAAAAAACAAAAAAGCTGCCGGCCGGTCATATCGTGGAAAAACTTGGGATGAGATGCCACAACTCACCGCTTAAAATTCTAATGAACCTTGATCGCTTTTAGTCGAGGTTTTCCAGAAGGCGTGAGCCAACTCGTGTCGAGCAACCAGCAAAAGCCAATAGAGATGTTGTCCTCGGCTGCCTGTAATTAGCTTTGTGTCCTTGGACGTGGCTATCCCCGTCTCTGCGACCTGACTCTTCCAGTAGTCGAACACCTCTCGTCTGACGTGCTGGTGGGACTGTTTGAGGTTTACAGCCTCACGCCACCCCGGAGCGAAATTCTCGAACTCATTCTGCTCTTCGGTTATATTACTGGGCAAATTGCGTTGAAAATCCATTTTGCTTATGTGAGCAAGGATATCTACTCGAGTGAGGCGGGAAAGCGTGCGGAATAATTCGAAGTCTAGCGCGCCGATACTGTAAGGGTCGAGAAAAGCGAAATTTAGTCCATAAGCGGCAGCGCGCTGCAATGCGCTGATTGCTGTGTCTTTGGCAGCTCCATGGATCGTCGCGACTGGAGCGCCAAGTTTACTCAAACGCTCAGCCGCCGCTTCTAGGCGGACGATATCGATATCAGCAATAATTACCTTGGAAAACGGAGCGCCGCCCTCGACGCTCTTCTTCCAGGCTGCGACGGGACTGCCGTCAATCCATTCCCCTGTCTCTCTAATGCGTGACCGGCCTGGGCCACAGAATAGGTCGATGTACGTTGCGCCCCCCCGACCAGACGGCGGCAAATATTTGGCACGAACAGCACGAGAGATGTCTACATAGCGACAGAGGTATTCCTGCTTTTCCTTCGCCCAAGGACCAACCTCTTCGGCCGGAAGGCCATCGTCTCCCGCGATCAATTCACCCATTACCGCCCCGCCGCATGGTTTTCTCGCCGCCCCACCCTTCATTTTTATCCTCAAGCGCCAGCCCGAGAAGGAAAGCTTCGATTCGAGAAAGGTTGTTCTAACGTTCGGAAAAAGAACACGCAGAGGGATTGGAGTCGAGTCTACTCAACTAGAATTTTCATCGCAACACAGCCGCTCTAGGACTTTCACCGCAGCAACGCCCGGTCAAGGCTCGGCCCAATCAACGATAATGGATCGAAGCTATCTCGTGGCCTTTCGATGCTTTTTGTCAACCCGCCGCAAAAGACGCCAGCCCCTTGGTCGTTGACAACCGTTTAAAATGATCGTTAGCAACGATTGTTTTCACTACTTCTATGATATGGGCGACAATCAACCAAACGTAGAACCTTAAACCGTGGGCTGGTTAATGACACTAAATGATCGAGATATCGCAAATGCGATTAAGCAAGACCGACTCATCACTAATTTCGATGCTAAAGGTATCGGTGGTGCCTGCTACGAATTGCGTATGGGGAGCGTCTATTATGATCTGAATGAAGAAGGGAAACGTTTCCAGCTCTCTGAAGGCCAAAAGGTGTTGATAAAACCCGGCCATCGCGTGGTACTGATAACAGCGGAGGAACTGAACGTTCCTAGAAACCTTCTTGTCCGGATCGTGAGTAAAGGCGCCCTATTCAGCATTGGATTAACGCCCGTTTCGACATATGCGGATCCAGGGTTCGCCGGCCATTTGGGGATTGTGACTCAAAACATCAGCGACAAATACATCGTTCTTCCTCAAGGTGAACCGATTGCAAAAGCGGATTTCACGCAGCTTTCCGGAGACGCAGGGCGGCCGTATCAGGGGCAACATGGTTTCCAAGCCGGCATATGGCCCATAAAAGCTCATCTCCAGAAAGAATACGCCGACGTTTGCGATGACGAACGCGTGAAATCCGAGAAAGAAGAGGCTTTGGCTCTTCTACCTTTCGCAACAAGGTCGGCGATCGAGCGTTTAGAGTGGACCCTAATCTTAACGTTAGGAGCAGTTTTTATTGCAATCGCAATGAACGCTGTCTTCATATTCCTCGTACAGGGGAAAATCCTTGATCTGTTTTGGGGCGTTGCCGGAAACTTAGGGACGAGTTTGATTCTCTGGGTAGGCGCGACTTTCGTAAATAATTTTAGAAGGAACAAGTGATGCAACTTTCCGACATAATAAAATCCCAAATCGACGCCGACGAGCTTCGCGGTTTCCCGGTTAAGTTCACGACCGACACAGAGCGGCACGACCAACTCATGCGAGACCTTGTCGGCTTAATAAGTGAGGTAGGAGAATTCGCCGATAGCTTGAAAAGAGTAGGTCTTGCGGTTTCAACTCCGGGCTATAAAGGCCCTAGTCTGAGCGACGCGGCACCGCAACTTCGTTCAGAACTCGCCGATGTCTCAATCTACGTCTTTCGGCTAATTTCAATCCTTGACGGAGATTTGGAGGACGAAATTGCCCGGAAAATGAAGATCAATCGAGAGCGGTACCAATATCTTGAGCGATAGATTTATTTTTTTCGCGGCAGTGAATACCGGTTTCATCACCGATGGCCTCCCGGATCACAGATATTTGGAGTTTTATGAATGCCGAAGCTCTCCTGAACTTTATTGCGCAATTGTCGGCAACGTTGTCGTTCCAAACGGGCATGGGACAAATGTTTCGACCCCAGTTATTTCCCCTGACCCAATATGGGCAGACCTTGCCAAGAGAATTAATGACAAGGGAGCGAATGCCGGTATTCAACTTGCGACAGTTTGGGAAGGATATGCCGGGGCAAGGAAGTTCGTCACGTCCACTCCAAGCGCCGTGATCGCAGAAGGACGTGAATTGGCTGCACGTATGGATTTGGAGGAAATTGCGGAGGTGATGAATTCTTTCCGTTCGGGCGCGGCTATTGCAGTCGCGCATGGGTTTCGTCACGTCCAGTTTCATGCTGCTCACGGGTACCTTCTTAGCCTCCTGATCGACCGACGCATAAATCCCCTCGCCGACTATGTTGTCGACGAGCTGAAATCGCTTGCGGTGGCCTTGACTATGGACGGTGTCGAGACGTCCATACGTATATCCTTGAAGACTGGAGATAGTGACTTCGACAAAAGTGGAGCGGCCGACTTTCAAAACGAAATCGCGAAACTCCCCTTTAACTTTATAGATTTGTCTTCAGGCTTCTACAACGTGGACAAGCGGCTGATATATCCTACTAGATCGGAGATCATCAAAGAAAGGATTTCAGAAAGTCGACAAGTTGCGTTGAGGCACCCCAACCAGAAGTTCATCTTCTCTGGTCGTATTGGGATGAATGACTGGGGCGATCTGCCGTCAAATATGCATCCAGCGTTCTGCCGAGATCTTATTGCTAACCCCAGATTCCTTCTGGAGTCCGAAAACGGTTGTTCGAACAACAACAAGTGCCATTATTACTCGAGAGGTGAACCCCACCTCACATGTGGGAAGTGGGCGGCGCTTTAGGTTGAACATTCTCACGGGGCAATGCGCTACCAGAGCCATGATCCGAGATCGCTTGATAACTATTACACTGCTTGACTGGAGCTGCGTCAATTGGTCAAGAGCCGTCCGGTTCGCGCCGGGCGGCTTTTTTTGTGTGGTCACTCAGCGGAGACCGGATAGCTTTCTCAGGTCGCTATTAATGCGTGACTGCCAGCCTTTCCCCATAGCCTTGTAGTGTTCAACCACATCAGGATCGAGACGAATCGTAACCGGCATTTTCGGTGCATCAGCTTTCGGCCTGCCTCGGCGGACAATTTCCCTGTCGATACTTTCGGCTAGAGCGGGGAAGGCCTCACGGAAGGGCTTTGCTTGCGCCATCTCCTCATCAGTGGCTTCCGGGGCGTCCGGGTCGGACGCAATCATCCGATGAATTTCCGCCTCTTCCTTCTCAGTGAGCGGGCGTTTCGAAGAAAACTTTACGGGCATTAGAGCCTCCTTTCCTTGGCGCTGGCTGGCCGCATCGAAATGACGGACAGAGCCTGCGAACCTAACGGGCGAAACACCACCGCGATGATGATGCTGCCCTGAAACTCACCTACGGCCATGAAGCGGTTTTCCTTGGCAGGAACGACAATAGAGCCTACAAAAAACTCAATCGTCAAATCGGCAAAATCGAGACCGTGTTTCTCGATATTCGTCAGCCGTTTCGTTTCGTCATAAGTAATTTTCATAATCTGTACGTACAATAATTACGCGGCCCACGCAAGCTTTTTGTACGTACAAAATATACAATCTAGGTCGTGCCGTTTCGAGCATCTGCGGCAATCATCCGCCGGGACAAAACTTCCGTTCTTCGCGTCCGCTCGATATCGCGTTGTTTCGCGGCTGGTGAATCGCGAGGCGAATGATCCGGGCTCAAGTTGGCCTGCCCCAATCCGTGGCAAAACTGGCACCGCCAGCGCCTGTTAATATAGCTTTGTTCGGGCGGCATTTTCTCTAGATCGACTTTCACGACGCGGTTGCACGGCGTGCAGTAGGCCGTCACGTTGTAACATTCTACCCATAAATAACCGTAGGTGCCGGGCTTTGGTTCGTAGGTCATGGCCAATCCCGCTTTGCTCGCGCCAGAACAAAACTGTTTTTCTCGCGATTACCGCAGCCGAGGCACCGTAGTGACGGCTCCATGGAGATAATCGGCCGGAATTTTCCATAGCGCCGCTGTAGCGCCCATCTATCCAGCATGCCGACGCGCTTGCAGCGCCAGCATTGCGCCCCGACGACATACCATTGCGGCAGATCGGCCAAGGTCGCCGAATGATCCCGCTGGGGCACGAAGATACCGGTGGGTTTCGGCGGCATGTCGTCGTTGTTGCCGCCGGTCAAATCGATACCGCGACGATGGCGCACTATTCTCGCTCGGCGCTCGGTTTCCATCCGCGTGTGTATCCCCGGCCCATGGCTGTGGTGGCAATGGAAAGCTGATTTTGCAGATGGTGGATTTCGTCCAGCAGTGTTTCCACGGCGGCTACAGCATCGCCATCATGACACTGGATAACATAAGCCGCAATATCGTCCGGCTGTTTGATTGCGTTAGGGCGCACGTTTCCAATCTCCTGTTTCAGAGCCGCAAAGTTTTCCCTGTTATGAAAAGGCGCGCGCCCCCGCGCCGATAAATCAGTCTGGCATAAGGTCGGCAATTTGCCCATGCTGAACCAGCAGACGAGGATTAGCCATGCTGCCGCTTTCCTCGTCCACGGTGACGGCATAAGCGGCTACGCCGATGTTGCGCGGTGCCATGGCGCTCGCCATTTTTTCGGCGGATGCTGCGTTGGTTGCAGGGCGCATATCGCCCGGCACGATCCCGTAGCGCCCCTTTTTGAACTGGACCACGATGATCTTTTCGGCGTCTGACATATCATTTGCTCTCTCGTTTGTTCTATAAATGTTCTCATTGTAAGAAAGAGTCAATATGGAGTGCTCCCGCCATGTTTTTGGGGCGGAAAAGTTTTACAGCGCTATTGAAAACGTTGATGGATTTTCGTCACGAGAAACGCAGTTTTACCCGCAAGGCGTTGATATTTCTATCATAGATCGAGCTTCCCAAGCTGAAAGTCTAGGTTTTGAAAACGTTGCTTAAGGAGCGATTGCTATCATTTATTGCATAACTTCTGTGCACAACTCCCCGTGGAGTCTTGGCAACGACGGTATGTGAAAGCAATCTATACTCAATCATATTGGGAGAGATCAAATTAGCATCGCGGCGGACTTTAAGACGTTCTTTGAGAATATCGCAATTGATAATGCCGACACCATCTCTATGAGATATGGTGAGGTCACTCGTGCGCTAAATCTGGCGTTCCGAAGTACTGACGCGCGAAATAGTAACAATCTTCAGGTCGGCTCGTACGGCCGCTGGACGGCAATTAAGGGTATTTCCGATCTGGATATGCTGTACATCATGCCCGAGTGGACTTGGGATGATTACAAAGACGGCGGTCAAGCTAAGTTGCTTCGGCATGCTGCTAACGCGATCAAGGCGCGTTATCGTAGAACTGAGGTTTATCCCGATACCTTGGTCGTGGTCGTGGAATATGCGAATTTCAAGATCGAAGTCCAACCGGTGTACAACGACTCACATGGACATTATCTCTACCCATATGCGCGCGGGGTAGGCGGCTGGCGCACGACCAAGCCGCGTCCTGAATTGGATGCAACAGCTTCGTTGAACCGAGATACAAACGGAAATCTCAGACGGCTTGCAAAGATGGCGCGAGCTTGGAAGAACAAGCACGGGGTGCAAATGGGCGGCCTGCTTATTGATACTTTGGCATACAATTATCTGAGGACAACAGATCAGTTCGACAACACGAGTTTCGGCGCATGCGGGAATATGATCGCTGGTTTTTTGGGGTTTCTAGCCGATCAGCCTGACCAAGACCGCTATGCTGCACTCGGCAGCGGGCAACATGTCAAAGTAAAAAAGAAGTTTCAGAAGAAAGCCCGAAAGGGCGCGGGCATTGCAATAAAGGCGTTGGAAGCTGGCGAAAGCGCTGCTGCAAACAATTTGTGGAGAGCACTACTTGGAAGAGCTTTCCCCTACGGCGCGCGCAGTATTCTCCTCGAAAAATCGTCTGCGGCTGCATCCCACCCAATGCGAACAGAGGAATTTATTGAGGATATATTCCCTGTTGATATCAGATACTCACTTCGTCTCGAATGCGAGGTTACTCAGGACGGATTTAGGGCTTTTTTGATGCGCGCCGCGAGACGGTTAGGAGCAGTGAAGCACATCAAGCGCGAAAAAATGCTGCGCTTTTATATTGAAAGCCATACGATCAAGCGCGACTTCGACGTGTACTGGAAAGTTCTGAATCGAGGTCCTGAAGCCATCAGGCGGGACATGGTGCGGGGACAAATCGAACGCGGAGATCCTTCGAAGATTGAGCATTCCGCGTTTCGCGGTGAGCATGTAGTGGATTGCTTCGCGGTTCAAAATGGTGTCGTGGTCGCAAAGGATCGAATACATGTGCCAATCACAGACGAGAGCGAGGGCGGATGATGGATAAAAACTCGCTTCTGCGGACTATCGCGGAAACTGGATACAATATTGGTTTCGGGGCGCGGAAAACTTTTGCGACGCACGACATTGCCGCTAAGGCTCCAGGCTGGATCGGATTTCTTTCGTTTGCCGTTGGTGCTTTCGCTTTGTTCGTTGATGAGCTCTCTGCACGGGTTCCGTCAGCGATACTCCTTATAGCGGGTGTCGCTGGCTTATATATGAGCTTTTACAACGCGCCAGAGTATGAGCAGACGGCGAAACGTCTACTTCTCCTGCAAAACAGATTGAGAGATATCTACCGATCCGTTCAGAACGGAAAAGACTTAGACCAAGCCAAATTGGAGTTCGATGAGGTCGAGCGAGAGTTTTATACGGTAACCGTCAGCAAGCAGATATTCTTAAGCGACTGGTATGCCCATTACAAATTCTTTGCCCAAAGTCAGATCGGTTGGATGGATGAACAGCTACATTTTGGGCTTTGGAAAGATATGCTGCCACTATCATTGAAGCTGATACTGTTGCTGCTTGGTTGTGGTGCTTTGGCACTTGGCATCCACATGTGGATGGAGCGGTGTTTTGTTTAGATTTGTTGAGCAGAGAAATGGACTCGGTATCATGCACCTCACATCACGAACGCTATGGCTGCTAATCGAATGCGAGTGGTAGAGCTTAGCGCCGGCTCCTTGTCGGCATACATCGCAATAATTGAAGGCCAGCCCGGGGGCTTGCGAAACGTATTTAGGGGTCAGCAAAACGCTGAATGGAGCTTGCAGCCCGGACTTTATCGGATTGACGACACCAATATTCATTCGGCGACCATAGAGGAAAGCTACGGAAGTCTAGAGGCTCATATGGTGAGTAGGTTCTTCGAGCAGGGCCTTCCTTACCTACCCGCCATTAAACGTGGGTTTACCAATGATAGAATTCTTGCGCAGCATTTCGGAGTTCCTACGAGCCTCCTAGACTGGACGCTTGACCCACTTGTGGCGCTTTATTTTGCGACCGAGAACCTTCAAAGCGGCAACGATGCGGCGATATTCATGCTAGCGCCGGACGCAAATTATGATCCCGAGTACTTTGATGCCTTTCGAGGTCGTCAGCTACATCACACCGCTGCATCCATTTACCCACCCGCAATTGATCGCCGTATACCGGCGCAAAAATCGATTTTTACGGTCCACCCTTATGGTGACGCCACAGCCCGCTTTGTGCCACTCGATCAACGTTCGGCTCTCGGTGGGGTATATCTAACTGGAACACAACAAAATCGCGGCTTCGCCAAAATAATAATTCCGGCGCGTTTGAAGAGGTCTTTTCGGCACCTGTTGCATGGCATGGGAGTGGATCAGAGAAACTTGTTTCCCGGGCTGGAAGGAGTTGGTGCAGACATTGCGCGGCGCGCCCGCGCCGGTGCCCTATTGTAACGGACCAATATCGGGCCGTTCCGATCCATCTGTCAGTCCTTAACTGCTTTTAAAAATCCGGCGGGAGAGGCTTAAACATGCTCTCCGGCATCACCCAACACGATTTTGAGGTTTGGATGACAGCGGACGATACCACAAACGCCAAGCCGTAAGCAGAGAAACTAACTACAACACCGAGCATCACTACTGCTGCGCGCGTGCCTATTCTGTTGCCATCGCCAAACGGGTCGTTGAAAAGCGCGTTGAGGTGTTCAAGAACCGATAGGAACAACCTCACCCCCATCACTACAGCAATCAGCGCCATAAACGAGAGACCGAACGTCACTAGTTCATGCCTACGCTGGCTGAAAAGGCAACCGAAACCGGCACTGGTAATCGTACACCAAGTGACGAATACAAGCGTATTACGAGGCAGCGTGAATATTATCGAATCCCTATCAGCAATACGTTTTAGCTGATCTGCTTTCGAAAGTCCTGGATTGAGCGAAGGCCATCTTGGCCTGTAAAAATTTCCACTCAAGCGATTTTGAGGTGTCTCTTCCATAACGATGATGTTTCCAATTATCGCAAACGTAAGGAAAGACCACCCATGGCGTGCTTCCTATATGCTTCCTGTAGCATTTTCCGAAATTTCAAAAGAGCACTGCAAGCCTTGAAAAATATGGCGCACCCGACAGGATTCGAACCTGTGACCTTTGGAATCGGAAACCAAAACACGTGACCTCAATTCCCTTCTCGAAGGAGGGTGGAAAGCCAGTCAAGCCAACCTGCTAGACGAGCGTCTGTAAATTGCGCAGCGAGGAATGCAACAAATGGAACCAAAAGACTTCCGATAACCCCGGTGACAAGGCGTGGAAGTTCGATCAACGGCGACGGTTTATAGTCGTGTTTCAAGTGAATTTTCATCTTCGTTGTCGCGCGGTGAAGAAAGTAAAACGCAATCATAAGAAGGAGGGTTATTAAGGTAAATATAGCACGCGGAATAATTTGAAGGCTCGGCGCTGCGACAAATGCGACGATAAGGATAATGCTATTAAAACTAAGTCCGTAAACTTCATAAAGCGACCTCCACCATCGCCGCTTATTTTCGAATGCATCCCCCATTCGTTGCATTGCCCCAGCCACCCACACCTCATCCATTCCAGACGCTGAGTAAAACGAGTTTTCGGAACTAAGTGAGACAGTGAGAACGCGTGCGACTGGAGAAGGCGGCTCGCTCAAAGATAAGGTAAGCTGTGTGGCGTCTCTCGGCAGGTTGGGCTTTTGCCAAAATACCTTGTCGAACGCCGTCAATTCCTCCCGGCCGTCGTCTCCCGCTTTGATCCAAACATCAAAGTTGCTTGGAAGAAGGTGCTTCATTGTCGCAATTATCTCTTTAACCTCGTCGCGGTACAAAGTTATCCTTGGCAAGGACATCGATTTGTTTGTTACGTAGATCGGTGTCGCCTCCCCGCCCTGAGAAGCTGCGCCGCGATCACTTGCGAAAAGGTCGAAAACTCCTGAGTTGCCGTCCGATAACTCCCATCGACCAAAAATTTGCGAGTCGGTACTCGTCGCAATGTCAAACGTGAGCCGGAGGTCGCGGTTGTTTTGGGCTTCCAATATAAGACGCGAGCTTTCGGGTGCGCTGGGAAATTCGCCGGTAAAGATCGTGACGGCCCCTGCTGATCCAACTTTCAAAGTCAAAACTGCAGAGCCGTTGTGTTCCGAAACCTCAGCAAAGAGATTCGCGACTACTGTTCCTCGAAGATTGCCAATCCAAGTTCGCCCCAAAACTACCTGCCGTTATTCGGTTAGATTTAAGTGAGGAAATCCCCGCGCCCGCCTTCAACCTACATTTGTAAGATCATTTTGCAACGTGTTTTCTCTAGATGTAGATGCTTGGACACTTTTCCAAAAAGGCTAATGAGCGCGTGGTAAAACTCAGTGTCCAAAATACGGACAAGCCGCTGATTTAATTGAAAATCAGCGGCCCGGCTTGGGGTACCATTTCCAAAACCGCATTGATTTTCTTCGCTTTATCCGGGTCTTCACAAAAGACCTGTCGATTGCTTCGCGGCCATCAAGACACTCACGAAACTTTGCTCATTCGCCCCTCGAATATTACCGGGCTTTCATTTGCCAGATGCAAAGGACTGGATTAGACGAATCCGGGAATACACCGTTGAACCGGCGACTTAATTTCGCCATCACGCCCGCCTTTTTGAAAGCCCGTTCGGGATATCTGCTTCTTCGTGAAGTTTGGGGAAAACATCATGGCCACTGCAACAACCGCCGACAACAGCCGCACGCTCGCCGCTCTTGGCGTAACGGCGGGAATGATCTTTACTGTCGGCTCCGCCCTCGGTTTCCAGCATATTGGCGGTTATACGCCCTGCGCATTGTGCCTTTTGCAGCGCGATCCCTACTACTACGCCATTCCGTTGGGTATTCTGGCCATAGCGACCAGCATCTTCAAGCTGCCGGTTCAGATCACGCGGCTGCTTCTAGCCCTCATTGGCGTGGCGATGCTGATCGGCGCCGGGCTTGGTGTTTATCACGCTGGTGTGGAATGGGGTTTCTGGGCGGGGCCTATCACCTGCGCCACAGGTGCTCCATCCATCACCACCAATGCCGGTGACCTGCTTGGCAATCTGAATGCCATCAAGGCACCCTCCTGCAACGACGCTGCACTTCGGGTGCTCGGCCTTTCGTTTGCCGGTTGGAATGTCATTGCAAGCGTTGCGCTTGCGGCGGTTGCCTTTTTTGGCGCTAGCCGGAAAAGCCGTTAAACCGAAAAGCCGCGTTGCAGTCCTCAAAGGATCAGGGCTGCAGCTCGGTATCCCAGTAAAGATAGTCCATCCAGCTTTCGTGCAGGTAGTTGGGCGGGAACAGCCGCCCGTTATTGTGCAAGTCCTGAACCGTCGGCTGGAAGGGCTTCTGCGCAGGGAACATGCCCGCCTGCGTGGGAAGTTTGCTGCCTTTTCTAAGATTGCAGGGAGAGCAGGCCGCCACGACATTGTGCCACGTGGTTTCGCCGCCATGGGCGCGGGGAATAACGTGATCGAAGGTCAGGTCGTCCCGCGTGCCACAATACTGGCATTCGAACTTGTCCCGAAGGAACACGTTGAAGCGTGTGAAGGCGGGGTTGCGGGTGGGCTGGACATAGGTCTTGAGGCTGACGACGCTCGGCAACCGCATGGAAAAGCTGGGTGACGACACCGCGTGATCATATTCTGCAATGATGTTCACACGGTCTAGAAAGACGGCCTTGATCGCGTCCTGCCAGGACCATAACGACAAGGGATAATAACTCAGTGGCCTGTAGTCTGCGTTCAGAACGAGCGCCGGCAGGGCCTGTGGTGAAACTGCAATCGTCAAGGGCTTCTCCTGATCGATTCGGCATCTGCACTTGTATATTAGGTCCGTTGTTACAGGATTGTGAAGCCCATAAATGCATCGGAGAAGAGCTTAATTTTTCAGCTCTAAAAACGTCTTTTTTGCGTTCCGGACAATCGGGCGGCGAGATAGTCGTCTGGCCACTATCTGGTGATGCCCCCAGCGGTACCGAAGCGATTCGCCTGCCGACGAACGCTATATTCGTTCTCACCCTCAATGCGAGATCAGTGATATAGTCAACGCGACGAACGATTGGGAAAGCAGAATGCGTATCTGTCGTTCTGTCGAGGGAAGGAAACGGCCATGATCTTGCGCAGGCACCAAACGGCAGCGTTATGGAAGGGCCTGGCGGCTGGCGCCTTTGCCGTGCTGATGGGCCTGCCCGCTTCCGCTTCTGCCCAGCAATACCAGAATTTCGAAGTCACGCCGGATGGCCGTGGCGGTGCGCAGGGAACGATCGGCGGGCGCAATTTCGAGGTCTACCGCAATTACGACCGGCCGCCGGCAAGTCGGAGCAACTCAACCGATACGCGGCGTGAGTACCGAAACGCTGTGCCACAGCAGACATGTATCATAGATGCCGAGGGCCGCACCCGCTGCAAGTAAGCGCAATCGCACCGGTTTCCCCGCTGTTCTATCTCGCTTTAATAAAATTGGATTTCGCTAAAAAGCAATCTATCGACTTAAACGGCCCGCAACGAAGGGTCGCTATGTTGCCATGCACAAGAGACAACAACCGGGCAGAGGCAGAGACATGGCGAAGAGACAAATCCGTCTCGCAAAGACTTTGGCAGTTGCCGTCAGTGTGGCGGCAAGCATCGCGACAATGGCATCGGCCGCCCCGCTTGCGGGCCTGGCGCAGAACCCGACCGCATCGCGCCCCGGCCTGTTCATGACGACAAGCCGCCCGACAATTGCCCCAATCGCCTTCGCAAAATTTTGCGACGACGCCGCCGACCAATGTATCCGGATTGGTGATCGCGACACGGTCGAACTAACCAAGCAGAAGCGCACGGAACTCCAGCGCATCAACGCCGAGATCAACACATCGATAATCTATACAAGCGAAGCGGACGGACAGGACGAATGGAATCTGAACCCCGCAAGCGGTGACTGTGACGACTACGCGGTGACCAAGCGGCAACGCCTTCTGCGCGCCGGCTGGCCCTCGGGCGCCCTGCGCATTGCCACCGCCCGCACCTCCACCGGCATAGGCCACGCCGTTCTGGTCGTCAGCACCAGCCAGGGCGATCTGGTGCTGGACAACCGCACCAACGTCGTCAAACCTTGGAAAGCGGTTGACCTGAAATGGATCAAGATCCAGTCACACGAAAACCCGCGTGTCTGGCTGAAACTCTAGGTCTATCTCGCACAGGATAGTCATCTTCGAACAGGAAGGGGGCGCTCCGTTCCTCTTCAATTGGCGCGGCGCGCCTTGCGAAAATCGACACCGGCTTTCGCAATTCCCTGCCCCGGATAGCTTTGTCCGACAGGGCTTTGGCGGATGCCGCAGCCGTTGCATGGACCCGGGTTTTACGGGCTCTGTGGCATTGGCTTTCAACACTCTTGACCTCGTGCAAGAGAGACAGTATCGGCATCTATGCCTAAAGTGCTCAACTGGATTCGCGGTCGTAAACAGCCAGCCCCCCGCGACGACCGGAGGCGGCGCAGAATAGACCTCGGCGACAAATCTCCGTCTTTTCCGATCTATGCCATTGGCGACGTCCATGGCAGCCTCGATCTGCTTTTGCAGGCGGAACAGAAAATTCTTGCCGATCTCGCAAGCAATCCATCCCCCGCTCTGGTTATTCTTCTGGGCGACTATGTCGATCGTGGCCGGGATTCCTGCGGTGTTCTCCAGCATCTGCTGCAACCACCGCCGGCGCCCCTGCGCCGCATCTCGCTTTGCGGCAATCACGAACAACTCTTCAGCGATTTCCTCGAAAATCCGCAGGACAACATGCACTGGCTGGATTTCGGCGGCCGCCAGACGCTTTTATCCTACGGGGTCGATATCAGCTACTTCATGAACAACGGCCGCCTGCGGCTCCAGCCGTTCAGGGATGCGCTGATTGGCGCGATCCCGCAGGCCCATCGGCAACTTCTAGTCAGCCTGCCTATCTGCGTCCGCATGGGACCCTATTTTTTCGTTCATGCCGGCCTTAAACCCGGGGTGCCGCTCGAGGCGCAGACCGATGAGGACATGTTGTGGATCAGGGAACCCTTCCTGTCGGAAGGGGCGGGACTGGACCTTCTCATCATCCACGGCCATACGCCGGCGCCGGAACCACAGACAGGTCCGCAACGGATTGGCATCGACACCGGCGCTTTTACAACGGGCAGGCTTACCATTCTAAAGCTCACGGAAGCGGGGCCGCGACTTATTGCCTGATGGCTTGCCATCGTTGGATCAGGTTGCACCAGCCAGAAGCATCGCAATCGCGATTTATTTGCCCTTCAGAATATTGCCGAGAACCGTCATTTGCCGGCGGTTCCATTCGACAGCATCAAGGAACGCATTGTTTCCCAATTCCTGCCGCTGCTCCCGATTGGAAGAGAGCCGCACAATGGCATTGGCAAAGGCCTGATGATCTCCATCTTCAACGACAATCACGCCACCACGATATCCTTCTGAAAGCCCCCTCACACCCGTCTGGGTGCTGATCGTTGGGACACCCGCAGCCAGGGCATCAAGCAGTTTTATATTGATGCCCGTGCCAAGCGTGATGGGATTGATGGAAAGTGGCGCGCGCGTGAACGCATCCTTCAAGTTCTCCACCCGGCCAAGCTTGAGAACCCCCTCCATGTCCTCGACCTTGCCACATATGCTACCTGCCAGCACCAGGCGAATGTCCGGACGGGCCGCCCTAACCAGAGGCAGGACATTGTGAAGGAAACTATTGAGAGAAATGACGTTCGCGTCGTTGCCTGAACCGAGAAACAGAAAATCAGCGGAAGTGAAGTCTTCCACTCTCTGGCCGAGATCCAGAATATGGCTCACCGTTTCAACCACCGGCGGCTCTCCTGCCAGCCGCTGCTTGAACGAACGTTCCTCTTCTTCCTGTATGGCGACAACGACATCGGCGCGGCGGAATGCCTTGCATTCCACGTCCGGCGGAACCGAGAACCAGTACCCAAATCTGTTGGCCGTGTTCACGAACGCCTTGTGACGATCGGCGAAGGAATCGTGCGTGTCGAGAATGCGAAGCACATCATCCGGCAGCCCAAGAAAAGCTCTCGAGTGAAAGGCATATTCGACGATAACGGCGTTAATCCCGAGTCGACGCTGAAGATCCAGGACCTGCCTGCCTATTTCCGGATAATAGAACTCGTCGAGGTAATTGTAGAAACCGCTGTCGCGGCCAAGGAGCCGTTGAATTTTCCGACGGGTTCGAAATGCGGTCAACCCAATCTCGAATTTGAAGTCGTCGATGAGCCGTGCTGCAAACCCGCATGTTTCCCTGGACACGACGTGCATATGTCCGGCCCCAAACTCGACCTCATGGGCCGCGGGATCGAAATCAGCTATCATCGGAGTATCGACATAGACGAAATGCACTTCATGTCCGAGGCTACGCACGGCGCGTGTCAGCTGGAGAATCCTGTTCCGCGCACCCTCGTTGGCGGGAACGGCAGGGAATACGGAAACAAAAGCGACTTTCATGAAAATGACTCAAGGCTGCTTGGCGAAGGTCTCGAACACCTGAAAATTCCTTTTGGAAAGGTCTAGAATTTCAGGCAGCTTCTTCCCGACTTTTTCGCGAGATCTCATCGGCCTGATCCACAAAATTGATCAAGGCATTCTTGATGCCATCATCCGTATGGAACTTGGCGGGGGAAAGCAGCTCAGCCGCGGAGAGACCGAAATGCTGGTACAGCCCTTCGAACTTGCCTTGATACGCAATGCATATCACAGGAACGCCCTTGCCCAGCGCAGCGATCGCAAGATGCATGCGTCCGCTGACGAGGCCATCAAGTTTACCGGCAACGCCTTTTAAAACCGGGGCTGGCCATCTGCCATCCAGATATCGAACCCTATCCGTCTGTGAAGATGGAGCAAGCTCGGTAATGGCCTTGAGGCAGGCCTGATCGCCCACGTCTTTCCGGTAGTCATGCGGAATGACCAGCCAGCAGACCGGTCTTGCATCGGCAACGAACTCCAGTGCTTCGGCCCCGCGCCTGATGATCGCCGCGATCTGCGCGTTATCCGCATTCTTGAACAGCATGGGATGCAGATTGAAGCCCATGACCCTGTATCCCTCGGCGCGCTTTCGCGCGATCCACGAGATCGTATCTTCATCGGGTTCCGATGGGACAAGACTAAATGCAGAATCGGAAACCAGTGCCGCCTTGGCCGTGGCAAAGGCGTTCAGACGCTCGAGGGAAACAACGTCACGCACATTGAGCGACACCCCCGGATGAAGGGAGCTGTAGAACTTCGCCAAAGCGGGGTGCGGCGTTTCATTAAAACTGAAACCGAGGATAACGTTTTTGATCCCGGCGGCGGCAGCCAGATCAGCGCTTGCCAGAAGTTTTGCGCTGACCAGCGGATGATAATAGCCATCCATCACGTCGGCACCGACAACGACGATGCAATCGTACTTCCGCACCGCGAATTGCTGGGCAAGGGCCTGAATGAAGTCAGGCTTTCCAAAGATATCGACGGTAACAAAGCCTCTCTGCAAAGCAGAGTCGCCAAAATTCGTTCCGTCGACGAGGATGTCTATCTCGACATTGGGATTGCTCGCACGGGCATTCTGCACGGTCGCCGTGATCATCGCGTCATCGCCGGCGGAACCGAACAGGGTGATGGGATCACCAGCCACGATCAAAAGCCGGCTCAGCCGATCTCCGACATTGATAGGCTTGATACTGTGCTTCAGCTCTTGCAGATCATTGAAGAGTTGCTGGACCGCATTATCCAGATTGCGCCGCTCGTTATATTGCACCAGCTTCCGACGCAGTGGTGCAGGGAGTATTTTTTTCACGAGCTTGCGCATTTTCTTTCCTTTCGAGAACCGATTTTGCTCATGATGAGGGCGATGGCGGACCGGGCCTCGCTTCTCGCGGTCAGAGCCAAAAGCAACAGATATGCGACGCCAAACATACCACCGAGCAGGATGCCGGATACGAGGTCGCCCGCACCCAGCATTTTAACTTCAGGTCGCATCCACTGAACGAGCAGGAAGCAGAGACCGCTGGAACCGAAGCTTGGCAAAAGCAGGAGGAAAATTCTCCACAGCTTGATGCCGAGTTCCCGGGCGACAAAATAAAATGTGAAAGGCGTCGAAGTGAGCTGCCCGAAGACAAACACGATGACGATTTCCCGGATGTTTTCCGTCGGGACAAGCAATATCAACAGGATGGTAGAGATTGCCTTGACCGTCCCGGCAATCAGCACCTTATCCGGCCTGCCGCGTGCGGACAGAAACGGGCCGTTTTGAAACTGGACGCATTGCAATGCACCCAGCAGCAGCAGCGGCCGCGCAACCGCGTCGGCACCCTGCCATTGCGCGCCGAACAGGACGTTGCAGATCTCTGGCGCCAACGCAGCCGAGAGCACGAAGATCGGTGTCGAAAAGATCGAAGATATGGTGATGGATTGCTTGTACAGTTCCGCCATGCGCTCCCGCTCGTGCGATATGCGGGACAGCACCGTCAACGAAACATCATATAGCGCCGCCTGAAGCAGTTGCATGAGAAGCTGATAGAGCCTGCTGCCGACGGTGTAGAGCCCAAAGAGAGCAACCCCGTAACGCCCCAGGATCATGACGTCGATCAGCCGCGTGGCTCCGAAATCCACGATGCGCAAACCGAGAGCCGACGAGCCGAAGCGAAGCAATTCGAAAAAAGTGTCGGGCTTGAGCGTGGTGCCCGGAAGCCAGTGCGGTTTGCGCCAGAGCCAGATCAGCGTCACAATGGTTGCGACATAAGTCTGAACGACGAGGCTCCAGACGCCCAGGCCCATGATGGCGAAAGCAATCGCAACGCCACCGCCGATAATATTCGAAATGAAGGTTCTTATTGCCAGCGGCTTGAACGCGAGCGCACGCCGATAATTGACTTCCTGAAAAAGCGAGGCGGTATTCAGCGGCAGCAATATGCAGATTGCCACGATGATCGGTGCCAGCCCTTCCACCTCGAACCAGCTTTCCAGTCTGGGCGACAGCAGACAAACAACGATGACAAACACCGTTGCCAGCGCAACGGACACATAAAATGGCAGATTGACGTCGCTTGGCTCCAGATTTCGTTTCTGCACGATCGCATCTGCGAAACCGAACTCCGACAGCATCTGGATGAGCATCAGAACCAGGCCCGCCGTAGCGACCATGCCGTAGTCGGTGGGGCTGAGGAACCGGGCAAGAACGATGAAAAGAATGGAGGTAAAAAGCTTTCCACCCCAGTTCTGGACGATCGACCAGAAAACGCCTGTTATCGCGGCGCTGCCTATCGAACTTTGCTTCGCCATCAACCTGCCGCCTGCAAAGCCGGTCGTGACAGCCCGACCACCGCAGCGGCCAGAAAACGATCGAAGTCCAGCTTGGGGAAACGGACTTTGCCGATATTGCTTTCTACCATGTGCTCTTTCCTTGGAAGAAACGCTTGCAACGGACCCGGTCCGTTGCCGGTCTAAGATGCGCGTAAGGTTCGGCTTTCCCTGCTTTTCGCCAGCACGTCCTCGTAGAGCTTCACATAGTTCTCACCCACCCGGCGCGAGGTGGATTCCTCGACGATATTTCCGAAATCGGCCTCCGTCGGCAATTGCTCGCGCGAAAGCGTCAACACCCGGCGAATGCGTGCGGCAAGGTCCGTGGCGTTGCCCGGTTCGAACAGCCAGTCGTGGTTGGTCTCGCCGATCAGTTCTGGAATGCCGCCCGAGGCCGCACCGATGACCGGCACCCCCATCGCGTAAGCCTCGTAGATGGTGCGCGGCGAAGGTTCAGCCCAGAAGGAGGGAACGATGAGCACATCGATCTCTTCGAAGAATTCCTTCGGCTTTGCCCAGCCGACGAACTCGATCGGCAGGTCGCCGGCCTGGGCCTTGAAGCGTTCGATGGAATCGTCCATCGCGTGGCCGGCAACAAGACAGCGCCAGTTACCGTGGCCGATTTCCCTGAAGGCATCGACCATGTTGCCGACACCCTTTTCCGTGTTGATGCGGCCGATATAGCCGAAGGTCATCGGCTTGCCGGTTCGGTCGATCTGCCTGCGTGCGACCGGGTCGCCCTCCGGAACCGTGCAGGAATAAAAGATCACACGGCGCATGCTTTCCGGCAGGTGATGGAAAAGCCCGTGATCGACATGGGTTTTAAGGATTTCCGTGCCAACGCTTGCCACCGCGCCGATGTAGCGCTGCGTGAATTTCTTGGTGAAATTCACCACCTGACAGCCGAGATGGATGTGTTCGCAGGGCTTGCCGCCCTTGAACATGGCGGCGTTACCGCACAGAAGATCATATTCGCAGATCGTGTGAACGATCGGAATGTTGCGTTTATGCGCCGCCCGCCATACCAGCGTCGTCACATCCAGCAGCGAGTGCGTATTGAGAACATCCGGCTTGAAATCGTCAAGAACGGCTTCGAACTGCTTCTCGACGTTGAAATTCCATTGCTGCTTGATCTTCTGCATACGCCTTTGCTGCGGCGTATATTGTGGCCAGTCCTCCAGCCAGAAATCGTTATTGTGGAACATGCGGTAGACGCTGACGCCATTGCGCACCGTTTTGGGTTCGGCCTGCCGCTCTATGCAGGCGGCACCGACCTCATGTCCCATGGAGACGAGTTCCTCGGCAAGATGTTCGACCGAGCGTTCGCACCCGCCAACGATATGCGGCGGATAAAGGCTGCTGAGATGGAGAATTCGCATACGGATACGCTCTATTTCCTTATCGAAAATTTATGACTTCCGCTTGGCCTCGCCCATGTTGCCGGATACTCCGGGACCAATGAGACATGTGCAAAAAACACAAAAGGCAGAGCAGATTTAACGCTTGAAAATATGAATAACCAAAAATCCACTTTCAAAAAGCACGGGAACTGACGGCATTTCAAGTGCTTTTTTCGCGGCGCGACAAAAGTCATGCCGTGTTGCGAAAAGAACCTGTCCCGTGTTAGCTTCATTCTCATATGAAAAAACGTACGGGCGGAAGCGGTGAATTCTGTTTCGTCCGCAGATAATATCATTAATTTATATATTTATTTCATTTCAGAAACATGGATTTGATGGCGAATGAAGATGCCAAAAACTTCCAAGACAATCTGACATCTTGAGAGGCGCCGCCGATATGATCGCGGCTGCTTTTTATAATCTCGCCGGAATGGCCAGGAGACGCAGATGAACGGAAAGCAGCCGGTCACCATGGGCCACCTGACACGGCGCGGCCTGCTTTCAGCCGCACCTTTCGCACTGGTTGCCGCCACGGGTGTGCGCCCCGCTTTCGCGCAGACTCAATCCGTTTTTTCGGCCAGCACGGAAGCCTTTTTGGACAGTGTGGGCGTGTGTGGCCATTTCGCCCGCACGAACGGCATTTATCCGGAAAGCTTCGAGCGCATCCTGCCTGAACTGGAAGCGCTTGGTGTGGGCCACTTGCGTGACGAGGGACTGATTACCGTAAGGGACAGCCGCAACAGCCCGGCTTTCCAGCGCCTGCGCAGGATTGTGGCGGCCAACGTTCGCCTCACGATCATCTGTTACGACAATCTCAACCCCTACGTCTCAACGCCACTGAACAGGATTGCCGATTTCTACGACTGGTGCGACGGCGGCATCGAAGTTTTCGAAGGCAGCAATGAACCGACGCTGACGAAAGACCCGGCCAATGCGCCGCGCATTTCGGCAGAGCATCAGGCTGCACTTTTTGCAACGATCCGCTCAACTCCGGCCGTGAGCAACGTACCGCTTGTCGCGCCAAGCTATATCCAGGCGAATACGGCGCTGGCGCTAAACCTGCAGAACGTATGCGACTTCGGCAATATTCACCCCTACGCCGGAATGGAACATCCCGAAACGACTGGGCCGGGGGCGCTCTCCAAATCTGTCGCGGCCTCGGCGCATATAGCAGCCGGCCGGCCGGTGCTCGCCACTGAGATCGGGTACCACACCTCACTGCAACCGAAGACCTTCCATTTTCCCGTCACCGAAGGCATCAAGGCGCGCTACATGCCGCGCACGCTCCTGTGGTCCTTCATCAGCGGCATCCGCCGGGCTTACATCTATGAAATGGTCTCCAGCTTTGCCGAAGACGAGACAAATCCGGAATCGTCCTTCGGCCTGCTGCGCCACGATCTGAGCCGGACCCCTGCATACGGGGCCGTTCGTGCTCTTCTTGCGCTTTGCAAGGCAAGTCGACAAACAGAGCCAGCGGAACGCAGCCTCGCTTTCCTCAACGATGATTCCGAAAGGTTTTCCCTGCGCCTGACAAGACCAGACGGCGCGCTGCTCGCCCCGGTGTGGCTTGGCATACGCGGCTGGCAATGGCCGGCGCGGATCGAAAATCCGCCAGCCGAACGTGCAACGGCCTTTTCGGTAACCGGCCCGCATAGCCAAGTCATCGCGCACCGGTTCGGCGATGACGGTTCCGTAAGCCAGCGGGTGATCGCAAAGGAAGGTGGGCAATACCGGCTTTCCGTCAGCGACCAGCTTACGGTGCTGGAGGTTTTCTGAACGGCGTGCGGGCGAAAATTTCCGGCCGACAAATTTTATATATCGTGTCAGCCTATTGCATGATAGCCTTCTGAAATAGAGCACTTTTGCTCGCTGCTGCGAGCGCAAAATATTACTGTATAAATTTTTTCTTTTTATAGATGATGACGATGCAAAAAATTGAAAAAGCGCCTGTTTCCGGGGCGCAGCGTCTCGATATTCTTCAAATGATGCGCGCCCTGGCGGCAATCATGATTGTTGCGCTGCACGCGCAGGTGAACTGGGAGTTCTCGCTCGTCAACCTCCATCTCCTGAGGCTGGGTGCGGGCGTAGATCTGTTTTTCGTCATTTCCGGCTTTGTCATCGTTTATGCCTCCCGGCCGTATTTCGCAGCGGAGGGAGGGCGCTCGGCCTTTCTTGTGCGCCGGCTTCTCCGCATCCTTCCTCTTTACTGGTTCGTGTTGACCATGCGGCTCGCCATGGCCGCGGTCGCCGTTCTTCTCAGCGCCAAGGCCTTCCCGTCCTTGCAGGCCGTCCTAACCTCCTACCTCTTCATTCCCTATGACAGCATGGGTTATGGTGACGCTTATCCGTTTCCAATCATCGATCTGGGCTGGACGCTGAATTACGAGATGTTTTTTTATGTCGTATTCGCGGTTTTTATCTTCCTGCCGCTGGAACGCGCCGTGCTGACAACAGCGGCTGTGCTGCTCGCCGCAGTGCTCATCGGCTCCAACTTCAGTCTCGCCTTGCCGTTTAGTTTCTGGTTTCAGCCCATCATTCTGGAGTTCGTGGCGGGAATGTTGCTCGCCGTGCTTTTCCTGCGCGGCGTGCGCCTGCCGCCCTTGCTGGGGATTGCGGTGGCCCTTTGCGGCGTGGCGATCTGGACGCTTATCGATCTGAAAAGGTTCGAATTCCAATGCAATCCGGGCTGTTATTCCTATACCCGGCTGCTCGTTTTTGGCGGTGGCGCGATTTTTCTGATGGCCGCGGCAACCCTGACCAGGGGCATCTCCCTGCCCCGTTTTGCGCAGCCACTGGCGAAACTGGGCGATTCCTCCTACGCGCTTTACCTTCTGCACCCATTCATCTTTCGGGTATTCCTGGTTGCTTCCGGCGGCATCACCTGGCCGCAGGAGTGGAAAAATGTCGTCTATCTCATCGTCGTCGCCAGCACCATCGCCATCGCCCACACATTTCACGTCCTTGTCGAAACGCCCGCAAATATCTGGCTTCGTGACCGGCTGATAACACCCCGGCGAAAAGTCGCCGTGTCCTGACGCCCAGAGAAAAGTCCTCGTTTCTGCTGTTAAGTATACCCCGAAGTTCCGTTCACAAGTTTATTTTAGCACTTGATCGTTAGCTAGGGCTGTGCGATTTAAAAAGAAAATTTTAGATGTTGGATAACCATATTCAGCATTTCAGCTTACTTAAAATCGTATTTTTTAAAAATTTGGAGAGTTGTGATGTCCCGCCTTCGTATTGGCTCGACGCTCACTGGTGCGGTATTGATCACCAGCCTCGGTCTTTTTTCCGCAGTCGCCAACGCCCAGAACGTGGAACCAGCGCCGCCAGCTGCCGGGCAGCAGACGCCGCCGGTACAGACTGCGACAACTGGCGCACCCGTAAAGGCCGCCGACGAAACCAACGCCGCATTTCTGGCTCGCGTTAACAGCTCCAATCCGGACACGGTTTCCCTTGCTGCCGCGGAACTGTTCAAGCAGTCTCCGACGCAGGCAACGGTCAAGGATCTGGCCGGCATCGCTTCCAGCACCGATGCGGCAAACGCCGACATGACGGGAAAGGTGACGAACGGCTTTCCGATCATTGCCGTTTCCACCAGCGCGGCGCAGTTCTCCGAACAGCTTTCTGGCCTGATCCTGAGCGACTCCAGCCAGTTGCCCACCATCGTCGCACTGGCCCAGAAGGTCGGCAACAAGGACTTCTCCGAAGTTGTCGGCGAAGGTCTGGCACTCGCCTATTCTACGGCGATGCAGAGGGGCAACACGATACTTGCCGCCGCAATCCAGTTGCAGACCAAGGGTGCCGGCGTGCCCTCCGATCTTCTGATCGCCTTTAGCGAAAATGTTCAGGGAACGGCGGCCGGTCCGGCAGCGCCTGCGGCAGCTGCAGCTGCTGCCTCACCGATCGGTGGCGCAGGCTCTTCACCTGCAAGCGGCAACAGCATTGGCGGCTCGGGAGCGGCGGGCTCACCAGCCGGTACGGCACAGGCCGGCGGCGGAGCCGCACCGGTTGGCGGTGGCGGCAGCGGTGGCAGCACCGGCAGCGGCGGAACCACCACAACCAACAACTTCTTTGCCGCGCCCCTTTCAACCGGCAGCACCAGCACGCCAGTCAGCACAAGTCCCGTTTGAACCCGGTTTTGCCGCCCTTCCTGCGGGAATGGCGGCCGCCTGTCCTACCATGCAACCGAGACTTGGCGGGTGCCACGCCCGCCAAAAAGAGCGAGGCTGACAGTTGTTGCAAAGGCACGATCCCCTGACTATGGCCGATATCGACAAAAGCGGATTTACAGCTGACTTTATCGATATAGACGCCGTTCTTGCCACGGTCCGCCGACAGTGGCGCGTCGTCCTCGCGGCAGTCGCCATTGCCGGGACAATCGGTCTCGCTTATGCCGCGACGTCCGTTCCGATCTATTCAGCTTCGGCTACCCTTTTGATCGACCGCAACAACAGCCAAGTCGTCGAGCAGCTTTCGACGATCGGCGGCGTCGTGGAGGACGAGGCTTCCATTCTCAGCCAGGTCGAGGTCCTGCAATCGGAAACCATCGGGATTGCCGTCGTCGACAGTTTGAACCTGACGGAAAATCAGGAATTCAGGGCAAACCGCGCCTCGCTTCTGAGTTCGATATTCGGCACCATCCGTTCGCTCGTCAACGTTTCGCAGTGGTTCTCGCCGGCAAAAGAGGCCGTCATCGATGACGGCACCCTGAAGCGGGCGCTGTCGGACCGGCTGCTGGACGGTCTCAGCGTCAAGCGTATCGGCCGTACCTACGCGCTGGAACTGACCTACAACTCGACATCACCGGTTCTAGCCGCCCAGATCGTCAATGCGGTGGCGTCGGCCTATCTGGTGGACAAGCTGAACTCCAAATACGAGGCGACGAAGCGGGCCAGCGACTGGTTGTCCGACCGTATTGCCGAGTTGCGTCAGCGGGCACTCGACACCGACCTTGCCGTACAGAAATTTCGCGCCGAACACGGCTTGATCGAGACTGGCAATAACGGCCTGCTCTCCGATCAGCAACTGGCCGAATCCAACAGCGCGCTTATTCTGGCGCAGTCGGAAACAGCCAGGTCGCGAGCGCGGGTACAACGCATCGAACATATCCTTGCCACGGACGATGTCGACGCCGTCGTCACCGACATTCTCGAGAGCTCGGTCGCAAACGATCTGCGCAAGAAATATCTCGAATCCTCGAAGATCGAAACGGAAATCACCCGCAGGCTTGGCAGCAACCATGTTCAGGCGGTGCGTCTGCGCAACGAAATGCAGGAATACCGCCGGCTGATGTTCCAGGAAATCAGCCGTATTGCGCAAAGTTACAAGAGCGATCTGGAGGTTTCAGAAGCAAGAGAGAAATCACTTGCGGAGAGCGTTGCCAAGGCTACCAGCGTCAGCAACTCGGCCAGCCAGACCCAGGTTCAGCTTCGCGAATTGCAGCGTGAGGCGGAAACTTACAAGAACATGTATCAGACCTTCCTGCAGCGTTATCAGGAAGCGATGCAGCAGCAATCGTTCCCCGTAACGGAAGCACGCGTGATTTCGAGGGCAGTTCCGCCCAACATTCCAAGCAAACCGAACAAACCGCTACTTTTGGCGCTGTTCATGATCATGGGCGCCGCGGCCGGCGGCGGCATCGCCATGTTTCGCGAGTTCCGCGACCGTTTCTTCCGCACCGGAGAACAGGTTCGCGACGTTCTCGGGCTGGAATTTCTGGGCAACACCCCGCTCGTCCAGAGCAAGCCGGGCACGGATGTGTTGCCAAAGGGACAGGAGGGGCCGCCTACCGCCACACGCCCGTCCAGCGTTGCCCGCTACACTGTCGATCACCCGCTGTCATCCTTCGCCGAAACGCTGCGCAGCACGCGTCTTGCGATAGATCTCGGCATTCCCCCGAAAACCGGCGCGCGGGTGGTGGGCGTCGTATCGGCGTTGCCGAGCGAGGGCAAATCGACGATCTCCATCAATCTGGCTCAGCTTCTGGCCGGACAGGGAGCAAGGGTTCTTCTGCTGGATGCGGATATTCGCAACCCGGGCGCCACGCGCGCTTTGGGGCGCCATGCTGCAGAAGGCCTGCTCGAAGTGCTGTTAGAAGGCCGCAATATGCGCGATGTGCTGCTGCACGACGAAAAGACGCGGCTCGCTTTCCTGCCAACGGTTGTCAAGCAGCGCGTACCGCACTCCTCCGAGCTGCTGACATCGGCGCAAATGTACAAACTGCTGGCCGAAGCGAGCGGTCTCTT
The DNA here is from genome assembly GCF_030758035.1 of Rhizobium sp. AN68. Lineage (NCBI taxonomy): Bacteria > Pseudomonadati > Pseudomonadota > Alphaproteobacteria > Hyphomicrobiales > Rhizobiaceae > Rhizobium > Rhizobium sp. AN68. The sequence goes on from NZ_JARWMI010000002.1 coordinate 786,524, forward strand.
CGACTACATCATCGTCGACCTGCCGCCTCTCGGGCCGGTGGTGGATGCCCGCGCGATGGCCGGCCGGATCGACGGTTTCGTCTTCGTCACAGAATGGGGCAAAACCGCCCGCAGGGCGGTACGCAATACGATTGAAAACGAAGTCCAGATCCGCAAGAAGTGTCTCGGTGTCATCCTCAACAAAGTGGACACGGAAAAGCTGAAGCTTTACCGGGCTTACGGTTCAAGCGAATATTATCACGCGCGCTACACGCGATATTACCATGACTAGGCCGGACGGAATGGCGGGCCTGCGTAAATTCTTCGCGGTAGTGCCGGTTCTCATCGTTTCCGTGTTTGTTTTATCCGTCGCCGCACAGGCGTTTTCCGAAACCCGGCGGTTTTCCGATGTCGTCGCCTTGGCAAGAATTGCCGACGACAAAAGCGGCCTGGCGCACGATCTTCTGGCGAAGACGGTCGATGGGCTGCACCCCGTCGTTGCGGAGAAAATCTGCCGTTCGGATATCGTCAAGGCCGGGTTACGGCTCGTGCTCGCAGATCTCGATGCAAATGGCCAAGATGCGACGTCGGAGGCCGGTGCGGCGCGTCTCGGCTTTGCCGAAAGCTATATTCGTCACGCGCTCTCCTGTTTGCCTGCAAATGGCGATGTGTGGCTGCGTCTTGCCATGGTTCGTTCGCTGCGTAACGCCTCGCCAATGGAAATCGCCGTTCTGATGAATTTTTCCCAACTTTACGGGCCTGCAGACGCCAACCTGATACGCGGGCGCTTCGTGATGTGGCAGCAATTTCCAAAAGACACACTGCCTCAGGCCGATGCGGCCCGCAATGCGGACACGGCAGTCGTCTGCGGGAAGGAGGGGGAAATCCTGCGCTGGACCCTGCGGAAGATCTGTCCGCAGCAGCCGCAGGCCGGCATGAAACGTACCGTGCCGCTTCCGTGACATAGCGGCCCGCCTCGTCCTCTACCTTAGACATCGTCGCAGCAACAGTTATTGCAAAGCCGAAAGCCAATGTCGTCCATCGAAGCCCAATCAGAACCGCTATCCTCATCGCCACCGCGACCGGTTGCGTTTCCAGACTATTTTCGGACGGCCGCCATAGTCATCTTCTGGGCTATCTTCCTGCTTGCGCTTCTCAATCGCGGCGCAACCGAAATCGAGAGCCGTATCGTCGTCACCGTTGCAATTTATTTGTTGCTCGTGCCCGCCATCCTGTTGTTCGGGCCGCCCCGGGCTGGTTCAAGCTTGGCACTTGTGGCGACCTGCCTTTTGCTGGGGGCACTCATCATCCAGATGTGGCTGCAATCATCTGTGCCGGGTATTGCTCCACCCAATCCCGCCTGGTCGACCGCCGCCATGTTTATGCAGTTCGCACCCGACGCCACGGTTTCGCTCACCCCGGCGGATGATCGGCTCGGCCTGTTAAGCGCCGCCATGCCCTTCGGCGCCTTCATGGCCGGCCTCGTCATTTTCGATACCGACGAGCGCGCGGCAAAAGCGCTGCGATGGTTCGCAATTGCCGGCGGATGGCTGGCACTGTTGTCAATCGTGCAGTTTCTGCTTTTTCCAGAAACACTCGGCTTCATTCAGAAGCGCTTCTATCTCGGCAGCCTGACCGGCCTTTTCGTCAACCGTAATACCGCCGCCACCTTCTTCGGTCTCATCCTCCTGACCCTCGTCGTGATGCTGCACAAACGGCTGACGGCTCCAGACTGGGGAATGGTCAGGGCGCTGGTGGCAAATCGCCTGACCGTTCCGGTCGGCCAGAAACGCCTCATCCGCAAGGCCGCCTTCATCGGCGTGCTCACTGCCTTTTGCTTCATCGCCTTGATGCTGACCGGATCGCGCGCCGGCATCGCATCAAGCTTTGCGGCACTGAGTTTCCTCATTCTTCTGACCGTCTTCAACTCACCCATCAAAACAGGCCGCAACGCGGCTGCCCTGCGGCGCAAGCGGCGCGGCACGAAGCGCCGCGCGGCGATCGTGCTCGCCATTACGCTTGGCCTGTTCCTGCTCTTCGCCAATCGCGTGGCGCTTCGCATGGAAACGCGATTGGAAGACGACATGCGCTTCTGCTACATGCCGGGCATCGCGCGTGCCATTTCTGACAGCTGGCCATGGGGAACCGGCCTTGCAAGCTTTACGGAAACCTATGCGCCCTATCACGCGGCGCAATGCGGGGTGGACGCCATCGTCACCCACGCCCACAATGTCTATGCCGAGGGACTGCTGACGCTCGGCCTCGCATTTCCATTTTATGCGGCTTTTTTCGTGCTCGTCCAACTCGCCATTTTTATTCGCGGGGCGCGCAAACGCAAAAACTACCGTTACGCCTCCCATCTCGGCCTTGCCGGGCTGCTGCTCGTCGCATTGCATTCGACACTCGATTTTTCGCTGCAGATCCCCGGCTTCGCAATGGCTTACGCCGTATTCCTTGCGCCCGTCGTCACGCTTTGTCTCAACCCCCCAGGGATTGGACGGGACCGGTCGCGGCGGCGCGAACCATCTCCAAGCGATCCCGCAATGCCGGCCTAGATCAGTCCGGATGGGCAGCAGCCATCATTTCGCTGATGCGCAATAGTTGTAACGATTACAAACCACACAAAGACGCGAGAATTTGGGCATGCGGATATTGCAAATAACGTCGCTGTTTTCTCCGGACCGGGTCGGCGGCGCGGAGATATTCGTGGAAGACCTAGCGCGCGGGCTGGCGGAGAATGGACACACGGTAGCGGTGGCGGCGATCTCACGCAAACAACAGGCCGTGGAGCTGCGGGATGATTTCGCCGTTTACCGCCTCGGACATACCACGCCGTTTTTTATCGGGGACTGGGAAGAGCAACCCGGATGGAAGCGAAAATACTACAAGATCGCCGTGCAGCTGGATCCGGGTCTCGTGCGCCGGCTTGCCCGCGTCATCGATGATTTCCGGCCTGATGTCGTCAACACCCATTCGCTGTCGGAGCTGACACCGCTGATCTGGCCGATGATCCGCAAGCGCGGCATTCCGCTCGCCCATTCCCTGCACGATTTCACCAGCATGTGCACCAACGGCTCCCTGTTTCATGACGGTCACATCTGCGACGGCACCAGCAAAAAATGCCGCGCCTTCTCTTACCTGCACCGGCGTTGCCAATGCGCCGTCGACGCTGTCGCCGGTGTCGGCCACGATATTGTCGAGCGCCATGTGCAGGCCGGCTTTTTCACCCATGTACCGGAAAGCCGCCGCACGGTCATCTGGAATGCCATCGCGCCGCCAGCTTCACAGACACAGCGCATTCCACGCGCGCCTGGGGACCCGCTTGTTTTCGGCTATCTGGGCCGCATCGAGGCGCCCAAGGGTGCAGATCTCCTGATCGAGTCGCTGCCGCTCCTGCCGCCGAAGGGCTGGCGACTGGTCATGGCGGGTCGCGCGCCGGGCGGCATCGAAGCCTACGAGCAAAAAACCGCCAACCTTCCGGTCGAATTTCCCGGCTACGTGGACGCCGATAGTTTCTTCGCCGGTATAGATTGTCTGATCGTTCCACCACTCTGGCCAGAGGCTTTCGGGCGCACGGTCGCTGAAGCTATTCTACGCGGTGTGCCGGTTCTCGGCGCTAATCTCGCCGGTGTCGCCGAACAGATCGGTCGGGACCGGCCGGAACGCCTTTTCACGCCGGGCAACGCCGCCGAGCTTGCCGCCCGCATCACTGACGCGATGCGCAACCCCGCCATTCTCGCTGAAACACCGGAAACCAAAGCGCGCATTTCGCAGGGCGTCGCGCCCGAACGGGTAATCGGGGCATACGAAACGCTTTATTCGGAGCTGCGCAGCGGCATCAGGGCATGAGCCGCAAGATTTCACCCGGGGACATGACTCCTAGACGTCAGGTCTGTTCATGGAAAACCTGCGCATAGCTTTCCGCCGCCTTCTGCCATGAATACAGCTTGCGGTTTTCATAACCCGCCTGGCGAAGATCGCTTGCCAGATCCGGCTCCCGAAAAAGCCGCTCAAGTGCCGCGACAAGGCTGTCAGAGTCCGCGGGATCGAAGGTGAGTGCGCCCTTTCCGGCGATCTCCGGCGTTGCGGAACGGTTGGAGCAGACGACCGGACACCCCAGTTGCTGCGCCTCGAGCACCGGCAGGCAGAACCCTTCATATGTGGAAGGCACACAAAGGCAGGCGGCGTGGCGGTAAAGGTCTGCCAGTTGATGGTCGTCTATGCCGGAAAGCCGGATCAGTCGCGCCTTCAGCTCCGGATCATCGAGCACGCTGCCGATTTCCTCGGCATCGTCGCGGCCAACATGCACGACGTGCAAATCCGGCCTAACTTTGCCAATCACGGCAAAAGCCTTGCCCAGAAGCGAAAAGTTCTTATTCGAAGTCGCGTTTCCGACCGCCAGTATGTAGGGCGCGGCAACTGGCGGCGGGCCGTTTAAACTCGCTAGATCGACATTCAGGGTGCTGTCAGAATGGATAGTCAGGCTTTTCCCGGCAGCCGATGGATAAAACTGCGCCAGATCCTTACGCGTCGCTTCCGATACGCAGGTGATCCGGTTCGAACCAGCCATCATCAGTCGAAAGATCAAATCCGTCGTCAACGTCGCCCGCCAGCCGATCTGTTCGGGGATGGTCTTGAAATAAAGATCGTGAACCAGTGTGACGCGCCGTTTGCCGCCGCTGGGACTTCCGAAGGGATCGGCGTTGAACAGCACATCGATGCCGAGCTTGCGGCAAAGTGCCGGCAACGTCATAGCCTGACGCAGCACATCAAACACCATGATACGCGGCCGCGGCGTCTCAATCAGCTGAAGGCGGCTTTCGCGCAGGTTTTCGGGCAGCTGTGCCCGCGTCCAGGGAGAGCGCAGGATGTAGTCGTCCCGCGTCTGATCCAGCAGCCGCTCCAGCAGGCTGAAGGTCACGCGGGCGACGCCGGAAGGTTTGCCGCCATACTGGCTCGGCATGTTTACGAGAATACGCATCCTGACCCTTCCGCTTGCCTGCACTTTCTGCCCGAATTGATCGCCAAGAGGCCCCTCACACTGCTTCCGACAGCAAAGCGGAAACGGACCGGCAGGTCTCCTCCAGCGAAAAACGCCGGCTCACATCCTCGCGGCCCTGCTGCGCCAGCCTTTCCGCCAGAGCCGGCTGCGACAGGATGCAGCCTAGTGCTGCCGCAAGCGCCGATGCGTCGCCCGGCGGCACCAGAAGACCCGTTTCGCCGTCCCTAATGATTTCGGTAACCCCACCACCGCGTGTGGCGACAACCGGCCGCCCGCACATCATGGCCTCGACCACCACCCGCCCGAACGGTTCGGCGACAACAGAGGTGTGGGCAACGGCATCCATCGATGCCATCAGCTCTGGTACATCCGACCGGAAACCGAGGAAGCGGATACGACCATCCAGACCGAGACGGGATGCCTGCTCGCGGATGCGCGTCTCATAGGCGTCCTGCCCGAATAGCGCGCCGCCAACGATGACGGCCTGAACGCCATCCATCGCCGCGATCGCGTCCAGAAAGACGTGCTGCCCCTTCCATTCGCTCAGCCGGCCGAACAATCCGACAAGCGGTTCGGGACCAAGGCCCAATTCCGTACGCAACCGCGCAGCTCTGCCGGGATCGTGGGCCACAGCTTTTGCGGGGTCGAAGCCGTTATAAACGATGCGGACCTTTTCTGCCTGCCCGCCGGCTTCAACGAAAGCCCGGCCGGTTTCCTGCGAATTGACGGCCACCAGCCTTGCGAAAAGGCGCGCGAATGCCAGCGAGGCATGGCGATTGGCGGAGCTGAATGCGGGATCGGTGACTATATCGTGCAAAACCCAGACAAGTGGGCGGCGGCTGAGTTTCGCGGCAAGCGCGCAAACGAACAGCGCCTTCTGCGAATTGGCGCAGATTACGTCGTAATGTCTCGCATGCTGGCTCAATTGCCAAGCGACGGCGACAACATCGGCCGCGCCACGCAGCATTGCGCCAAACGATGAATCACGGCGGATCGACAGCATTTTTTCGCCAGCGGATAACATGACCGGAGGCCTCCCGGCCGCTGCCAGATCATCAGCAGCGCCACCGCCACTGAGAAAACACGCTCGCCAGGAATGCGGTCCGGCCTTGACGAGGTCCGTCAGAAAAAGCTCGGCGCCACCCTTCTCTCCTGTGTGACTGACAAATAGAGCGGATGTCATGACATCACCTGTGAAGTACCAGAGCACCCAAGTTGCCATTGCCCTAAATTGCGGGCATGAATGGACAGCCCGTGAAAATGACGAGTGCACTTGCCAACGGCAGGGATAGTTTCACCGGCAATTTCAGTATAAGAACAACAATGCTTGATTGTGGTTAGAAAAAATAACATTCAAACCTTTATGCGGATAAAAATCCGATATATGTAAATTAAAAGAAAAATATTCTATCTATATATTTTAAAAGAAATCGAAGAAAAAATTTGTGACGTATAATTTTACTGCTTTTCGCCGTCCCGTTTCCTGCGTTTTGTCCCCCTGCCTTTCGGCGGAGTTATCCTAGGGCCAGACCAGGAGAACGAACGATGACACCGCTCAAACGCAACATATGCATATATATGACCGGAACGGAAGAGGTGCCGGCATGATCGGCGTATCGCTCGGTATCACCCCCCGAAACATCCCCACCATGGTCCCTTCCCTGAACGCGCTCTCACCCTTGCGCGCGCGTTTGACTGCGGGTCAGAATGCCACGATCTTCGTGAATGGTGACAGCACCGCCTATGCCGATGCCGGACCATTCCAGCAGTTCGCCATGATGCTTGGCGATCTGCACGACACAAGGGTTGTGCTGCACCGCTGGGCAGAATGGCAGACAAACGCCCCCACCGGGCCAAAGGCCTATGCGGATTCGGTTACGCTGCGCGCAGGCATGGGGCCAACGCTCACGGTCTATCTTGCGGCACTGCCCGGCGGCATGGCCGGTTACATGCTCGCGGACCAGCGCGCGGCGGCGTTGAAGATTCCGCGTCCCGACCTGTGCATCACGCATCATGGGCATAATATGCAGAGTTTCGAGACGCCGGGTGGTATCCTAAGCTCCGGACGAGCCGCCCTGCTCGGACCGCTTGGCATGATGGAGTGGCAATGGCCGGGTGCCCCCCAACTCATCACCACCCAGAACCCCTGGCGCGATAGCACCGGTTACGACAAGGTCTATAATGCGATCCTTGACCTTGCCCGAGCGCACCCGGGCCTCACGCTGGTGGATACACACGCGCCATTTGTAGCGAGAGGAAAGGACCATGCGCTTTACCGCGACAACGTCCATCCGAACGATGCCGGATCTCAGCTCATCGCCCGAACCTTGTTCAGTTGTTATCTGGCATCGGCGCCCGATAACGTCTTTCAGACACCTTGTTGGCCGAAACTTCCCGCCGCCAATCTTATCGTCAACGGCGATTTCACCGATTGGACGGGGTCCGCTCCATCGGGTTGGAATCTCACCGCGCCGGCCTCTGCCGGCAAAACCGCCGCAGTGACCTTTTCTCCGGCCTTCGCTTACAGCCTGGATCTGCGTGCAAACGGCAGCCAGTCAGCCGCGCTGTTTCGTTATTTCCAGAATTCAGAGGCAGCCGCGATGATTGGCAGAACCGTCTCCTTCGCGGTGCTTTATAAAAATACCGAGGGGCAGCGTGCGCCCTATGTCACACTGGTTGCAAAAAGCGGCGGCGCGGTCCGGACGATAAGCTGCTCCGCCCTGCAATTCGGTGGTGCGAATGCCCTCGACAATAGCGGCTGGATGTGGGCGATAGCCAACGAGATCGCGATCGATCCTGATATCAGCCCCAGCGGATACGGTTTCTATGTGAGGATCATGCCGGCATTCGGCATGAGCGCGCCGGTTTCCAACGAACCACTTTACATACAGCGGGTGATCGCCGTTGAGGGCGCTCTACCAAAAGGCAATCTGAGCGACTGAAAACCTTAGAAAATTGTCTTGCGCGACACCGTCATCAAGACCACTATTCCTCGTCATCACCCTGTCGCCTCATGGTGATGACGTCCTCTCCCACAGGGCCGCACCAAGGTCCGCCAGTGAAGGATATAGGCCGCAAATGACCAGAAGCGCAAATATGGCGGCATCGCATCAATCCCCGTTGCCGGGTTTCGTTTTGGCGATGCCTCTTTATCCTTCAAAAACCATACAGGTGCCCGGTCTCTTTCTGGCGATCTTCGTTTTTTCCATTGGCTTTTTCATTCAATGCAATGTGCTGACCAGCAATCTGGGCCTGCGCTTCCTCAACATCACCGACATGCTTGTCCTGATGACGCTACCCGTTATTGCCCTGCTTTACATTCGCTGTCTGACGCCCTCGATCATCCTGCTTTATCTCGTTCCGCTAACCATTTTTTTTGCACTTTCGGCTGTCTTTGCCGACGAACGTGGCGAAGGTGAATTTTACACCACCGCGATGGCATATTTTTACGCGGTCTATTTTCTGTTTTTTGCCTATATGCTGTTTAAGGAGAACCTTCTCGAGCTGTTCTGCTGGGGCATCTTCGCAGGCTTCATCGCGGTGACGATCCTGCTTTTTCTGGACATCGTCATTCACGACCAGCTCGCCTCCCTTGGCCTCTCTTTCATGTTCGATGAAACCGCCGTGCTGGCAGCTGCGGCAAAAGGCGAATTGAGCCCGTTGCTTTTGCGTGTCGAAAAAGCGGGAGGTATCTGGCCGGTGGGCAACACAGCCGGACCTGCCTTTGCGTTGGCGGGTGCGGCAGTCGCCTATCTTGCCGAAAGGCAAAAACGTCCAGTGCTGTTTGCCGTATTTTTGCTGGTCTATCTGGCGAGTTTCACACTTACTCTCAACCGGTCCGGAGTATTTGCGGTTCTTGCGATCGGGGTCTATTTCTACATCAGAAATTTTTCCATCAAAATGCTGCTCAGCACCTATTTTGGTTTTGCCTTGTCCGCCCTTGTCATCGCAGCTGTTTTGCCATTGGGCGCTTTCGATTTTGCAGAACAGATCTTTTCAAAGCGGTTTCTAGAGGACAGCAACAGCAGCAACAATGCGCAGGAACGCTGGGATACGCTCACTGGCGGCTTCCAGGTGATGCTCCATCACCCTTTAGGCATTGGTTTTACCGCTCGATACGAAGAACTGTCGAGAATATCGAGGATCGGAACGCCGCATAATGGCTTTCTCGCCACGGCCTATGCATCCGGCATAGGATTTGGCCTTCTCAGCGCCTTTGCGCTTGTTTACGCGATCGTCCGGAAACGAAAAGTCGGTTTCTTCGCCTATTCGGCGATCGCAATCGTCATCGTCTATCAATTTGAAGAGCTGAATTTCAATCCCGTTTTCATGGCCTATATGGGGCTCGTACTCGCCTATACGTTCATTGATCTGGATTTCAGGTTCTTTCTGAAAAATACGATGATGCGGATGGCTGGAATGGCAGAAGAGGACGCTTTGGCGACGGCACGGCCGGCATAAATTACGGCGAGGTTCTCTCGCTCCAAACCGCACATCCTTGCTGCCAAAATTTGTTCCGTTTTCAAGTGGGCGCTTTAGGTCACTTCGATGATTTCAATATCTTTGCCGCCCAGGCTGACAACATCACCGGCAGATTTTCCCATCAGCAATCCTGCGACCGGGGAGACATAAGACATCGATCCATTGGCCGGATCGGCTTCATCCTCGCCTACGATCCGGAACCGTTGCGTCCTCCCGTCATCACGGCTGAATGTTACCACGCTGCCGAAGGCAACGGTGCCATCAGCAGGAGGGCTCGGCATCAACTGGGCGGTGCGAACGCGCTCCGCGAAATACCGAATGTCCCGCAGAGGATTGGCTGAAAGCCGACGTCTTTCATTGACGTCTTCGACGGCATTGGCCGTTTCGCAGGCTTCGCGCGCCAATTGCAGCTGCTGCTCCAGCGCTTTCAGCCCAGCTTCCGTCACCAGATTGGGATGAGGCGAAATCACCCGGTCCGGCAGAACCGTTTCGGCTGCGGTTTCGGCACTATCTTCCTTGGTAAAGGCTACACTCAATTCTGGCACTCCATTCCCGTGAGATGCCGCTTTGAGCATCTCCCTTGCCGTCCAATCCTGCCACCGCCCATCGCAATGCTGCAATAGCGTGCACCACAGAAACCGCCCATGTACCCCTCATTTCTGGCTCTAACAGGAGGCTTTTCGCCCTGTTAGGGTATTGCCCAAGAGGAGTGAGAAAGCCAACGCTAACGGACAGGAGACGGTCAATGGCCCGGACAGTATTGAATGCGCTTGGAGACACACTCTACTACAGCGACAATTCCACCGGATTTTTTTCCGCCACGGGTTCCGGACCGTTGCTGACAGGCACTGCCGGCAATGATTCCATGTGGGGCGACAGTTCCGTCAATGTGACAATGGCGGGCGGCACGGGCGACGATATTTATTACCTCTATTCCAGCATTAACCGCGCCGTAGAAAATGCCGGGGAGGGTATCGACACCATCGACACCTGGATGAGTTATACCTTGCCCGACAATTTCGAAAACCTGCGGGTAACGGGAGATGGTCGTTATGCCTTCGGAAATGAGCTGGACAACATCATAACCGGCGGATCGGGCAGCCAGACCATTGATGGCGGGGGCGGTAACGACGTGCTGATCGGCGGTGGCGGTGCGGATACATTCGTTTTTACGAGCGGCAACGGCACCGATCTCATCATGGATTTCAGCGCCAACGACACGATCCGGCTTAACGGTTACGGCATCACGTCCTTCGAGCAGCTCGTCAGCAATACCACCCAACAGGGCGATAATCTCTGGCTGAACTTCGCCAACGGCGAGGCCGTCGTTCTTGCCGGAACGACCATCGACGATCTTCAGGCCGACCAGTTCGAGCTCAGCCTCAACCGATCATCCCTCACCCAGACCTTTGCCGACGAATTCGATGCACTTTCACTTCGCAGCGGCGATCAGGGGATCTGGGATGCCAAATATTGGTGGGCACCGGAAAAGGGAAGCTCGCTGACGACGAATGGCGAGGCGCAATGGTACATCAACCCCGCTTATGCCGGCACATCAGAGGTCAATCCCTTCAGCATCAACAACGGTGTCCTGACTATCACCGCCGCGGAAACCCCGCAATCGATCGCCAACGAGGTTGAGGGCTATGATTATACCTCGGGTATGCTGAACACCTATTCGTCGTTCAGCCAGACCTATGGTTATTTCGAAATGCGCGCCGACATGCCGACCGACCGGGGCGCTTGGCCGGCCTTCTGGCTTTTGCCTGAGGACGGCTCCTGGCCACCGGAACTCGATGTCGTGGAGATGCGTGGGCAAAACCCCAATACGCTGATCATGTCCACCCACTCCAATGCAACGGGAGAACAGACATCAGTCATAAACAATGTCAGCGTGCCGAGCACGGAAGGTTTCCACACATATGGCGTGTTGTGGGATGCGGAACATATTACCTGGTATTTCGACGACGTCGCCGTGGCGCAGACGGATACGCCTGATGACATGCACGACCCCATGTATATGGTCGTCAATCTTGCTGTCGGCGGCATGGCAGGAACGCCGTCGGCGGTTGATTTCAGCGACGGTTCGCAGATGATGATCGATTACATCAAAGCCTATTCGCTTTCCGACTGGGCCGCGTAACGAAAAACGCCGGCAGTTGCGTTCAGAACTGCCGGCGCTTCAGACCTCAGCCTGTCGGCTGGGCCTTGTTCAGTTCAGTCATTCAGCCGCGATCTGCATTCGCTCAGTGTAGAGCGACATGAGATGACGCGCCGTTTCAAGGCTCGCGGGCTGTTCGGCACGGTAGCGGCGACCGATTTCCATCATCAGCACAGTATCCGGCAGGAAGGTCAGCTCCGAGAAGATGCCCTGCCAGTCGATATCTCCCCAGCCGAGCGGCATATGCAGATCGCCGATGCCGAGAGCGGTATTTTCCTGGTCGAAATACGGCTGATAAAAGCCCTGCGGCCGGCCGAAGGAATCGTGCACATGCAGATGGCCGGCGACCGGCGCCATGGCGCGAAGCTGCTCGCGGAAATCGAGCCCGCGATAGGTGGATTCGAGATAGGCGTGGCTGAAGTCAATCAGCGCCACGACGTTATCATGGCCGATGGCCTTAACGGTCTGGGCCACCTCGGCAGGCGTCTGGCGATATTGGCCGGGTTCGGTGGAGAAGATATTCTCAAGCGCGACCCGCACGCCATAGGGCTTGCAGAATTCCGCCAGCTCGAAAAGCGCTTCCCGCTCGCGGCTGTCGGCATCGGCCCGCTCGGCGATCTGGTCGGCACGCAGGGCACCACCATGCTGAACGAGGATGCCCGCGCCGATGCGATCGCACAGGACGGCCAGCGCCTTGGCTGCATCTATCTGGTAGCGGCACGTTACCGGGTCCATGAAATTGGACGAAACAAGACCGTGCACCGTGTAACGGAAGTCGAATTCTTTGGCGAGCGCCACGAACCGTTGAGCGCGCTCCTCGATGATGCGACCGCCTGCGATCAGATCAAGGCTCGTTGCGGCGATTTCAACGGTGTCGCAGCCAATTTCGGCAAGCGCACGAAGATCGCTTTCGAGTGTGGCCAGTTCACCGTCGTCCGAGCTGGCGTTGAAGCCGGTTCCAATAAGATTGCTCATGTCATCATCTCCAGGGGTAAGGAAGGTCATGCGAGTTCAGGCTGCCGTACGGCGCGGCGCGCCGTATCGAACAGGTCCGGGCGGTCGATATTGACGTAGTCTACCCCGGCCAATGCGATCTCATTATGAAGGTTGGCATCATCGCCGCCATAATAAACCATGATTTCCAGACCCGCCTTGCGGCATGCCGCGACAAGGCCGGGCTTGCGCATCTGCGCAGGTGTGATCTCGATGATCGAGGCATGGTGAACAGCCGCAGCCAGCGAAGGCGACTTGGCGATATCGAGCGTCATCATCTTGCGGAATTCCGGCGCGGCGGCGGCCAGGCCCCGGCGCATTTCTTCGGAGAAAGAGAAAAAGAAGGTATCACGCACCATGCCGAGGCTTCGTACCAGTGCCGCCACCTTGACGGGATCGCAATATTTCAACTCGACATAGACGCCGCAGCGGCCGCGCAAATGGCTGAGATAGGCATCGAGCCGCGGTACAGCCGCACCCTTGAAGTTTTCGCCGAACCAGCTGCCGGCGTCCAATGCATCGATCTCCCTCGACAGTATGTGGCCGATGGGACCCGTGCCATTGGTGGTACGATCCAGCGTTTCGTCGTGAAAGACATAAAGCACGCCGTCCGCGCTCTCGCGCACGTCAAGCTCGATGTAATCCGCTCCCTGCTGCAAGGCGAGGTCGGCGGCGGCGAAGGTGTTTTCGGGCGCAAAATGGTTGGCACCGCGATGGGAGACGATTTTAGGCATGGAAATTCCTGTCAGTTTACGGCTTCCGGTTCACGCGCCGGAATAGTCGAATGGTGGGAGAGATCGGCATGCAGCCCGGCGATGCGGTTACCGGCGGCATCGAACACGAGCGTCAGCGCCGATTTGCAGCTGATCCCGACACGATCTCCCGGCGCGTGGCGTATCGTCTCGCCATATTCGAGCGCGTGGATCATCCCTGCAGGCGTATCGATCGTGTAGAACACCTCGCGCCCCATGGGCTCGACCGTGGTAACCTGCCCCTCAAGCCGCGCCTCGGACGATGTGACGAGGGCGATATCTTCCGGGCGCAGGCCAAAGGTGACTTCGCCGTCACAGCGGGCATTGAGGTCGAGCAGGGCATCGCCAATCTGCAACTGCCCGCCCTGCGCCCATCCTTTCAAGAGGTTCATTGGCGGCGTGCCGATGAAACCGGCCACGAACAGATTGTCGGGCCTGCGATAAAGATCATCGGGCGTGCCGATCTGGGCAATGGCGCCGTTGTTCATGCAAATGATCCTGTCCGCCATGGTGATCGCCTCGATCTGGTCATGGGTGACGATCAGCGTGGTGATCTTCAGGCGCTTCTGCAGGCTTTTCAGCTCGGCGCGCATGGTGATGCGCAGGGTCGCATCGAGATTGGAAAGCGGCTCGTCCAGTAGCAGGATGTTCGGTTCCTTGACCAGCGCGCGGGCAAGCGCCACACGCTGCTGCTGGCCGCCGGAAAGCTGCGAGGGCCGTCGGTCGAGCAACGCGCTGATCTGCACGAGGCTTGCCGCCTCCTCCACCCGCCGCGCTGCTTCTTCACGCGGAACATTCTTGAAGCGCAGCGGAAACGCGATGTTCTGCCGCACCGTCAGGTTGGGATAAAGTGCATAAGACTGGAAGACGATACCGACATTGCGGTCGCGCGCATCGATGCGATTGACGTTGTGGCCGTCGAAAGAAATCTGACCCGCGGTCGGCGCGTAGAGCCCGGCGAGCAGGAAAAGCGTGGTCGACTTTCCGCATCCGGACGGGCCGAGAACGGCGACGAATTCGCCGTCTTCGATGGAGAGGGTCATCGGTTGCAGAACGCGGGTGTCGCCCCAGCTTTTGGTGACATTGTCGAGGGTGATCCTGGCCATGGCGATTATCCTTTGATCCCGCCGAAACTCATCTGGGTGATGTATTTCTGCGTGAAGATGTAAATGATCAGCACAGGCAACAGATAGATGATGCCTACGGCAGCGATCATGCCGTAGTTCACGCCGGCGCTGTCCTGTGCCACGAAGAAGAGATAGAGGCTCATCGTCATCTGGCTTTTTTCGATGAGCAGGGTCTGGACGAAGACATATTCTTCCCAGCCACGCAGAAAGGTGAAGGTGGCAACCGCGATCAGCCCGCTTCTTACCTGCGGCAGAACCACCATGCGAAAGGCTTGGAAGCGGGTCGCGCCATCGGTGACGGCGCTCATTTCGATGTCCCAGGGAACGTTATCGAAAAAGCCCTTGAGAACAAAAATTGCAAACGGCAGCTCAAGCGCACTCATGACCAGCACGACGCCGAAGAGATTGTTGAGCAGGCCCATGTAATGCAGTTGCACGAAGATCGCGACGGTGAGCGCGAGCGCCGGAAAAGCATGCAGCAGCAAAAGCCCGCGCAGCACATTTTCACGCCCCGCAAAGGTGAAGCGCGACAGCGCATAGGCGGCCGGCGTGGCGACCAGCGCGACGATCAGCGTCTGGGAAGCGGCAAACAGCAGTGAACTGCGCATGGCGGTCCAGACGGACGGCATCAGCGCCATGCGCGTGGTGCCGGTTTTCTCGATATCGCGGCTCCAGAGGAAACTGTAGTTGTCGATGGTCAGATGCGGCAGCACCAGCACGAAGACAAGCGCCGCAACCACGGCACCAAATGCCAGCCATAGCAGCGCGGGATTGCGCAGGCGCGCGGAAAGAAGCGCAACTGCTATCGCCCCGCCATAGGCAAAAGCGGCGATTGCGCCGCTGCGCCACAGCACAAGTCGGCTGAGATTGTCGTCGGAAGTCGTGAGCGACTTCACCAGCAGCCACAGGTAGGGCAGGAGAACCGGAACCGAAACCACCGTCAGGAACATAAGAATGACGGGAACGAAACCGGCGCGATGGGCAAGACTGCGCCTTTCAAGACGCGTCCAGTCCGGCTTCAAATCAAGGGCACGCCTGCTGTGGGCAGGCGAGTGGGTGTGGGCGAGCGTCATCACAGCACCTCGATTTTGGCGGGAGCAAAAGTCGAGCGCATATTGCTGATGCGCCATTGAATGAGGGTGATGGCAACGCCTATCGCCATCAGGCCAAGCGCAAGTGCAGCACCATAGGCATAGGCGCCGTTTTCGAAGGCGCGCCGGTAGATATAAAGCGGATAGGTCGTGGAATCGTAGACAGGCCCACCGCCGGTGATGAGCAGGATATATTCATAGGTCGTCATCAGTGAGAGCGCCTGATAGAGCGTGATGAAACGGATCGGTGCCGAGAGCGCGGGTGCAACGACATGGCGAAGCACACCCCATTCGCTGGCGCCATCGACGCGCGCGGCATTGGCCAGATGCGACGGTATGGAGCGGATGGCCGATGTGAGGATGACCATGGCGAAAGACGCGCCGACGACACCGTTCGCCACCACCACCAGAAACAGCGGAAAGTCGTTGCGCAGGTTGAGAGCGGGTGCGCCGAGCGCGCCAAGAAACTGGTTGAGCAGGCCGGAAGACGTCGGATCGGCGATCCATATCCACAGCACGCCGTAAAGCACGGCGGGGCTCATGCGCGGCAGCAGCCAGAGGCCGCGAAAGAAGTTGCCTAGCCGGTCCGGTATCGCCGTGGTCGTAACGGCCAGAAGCGCGCCAAGCCCGATATTGAAGATGAACAGCGTTGCGCCGACATAGATCAGCGTCGTCAGCAACACCATCGGCAGGCGCACGTCGCGCTGAAACATGCGCTGGAAATTCTCGACCGTGAATTTGCCGACCCTCAGGTTTGCGCCCATATCGGTAAAGGCGATCACCAGATTGACGACGATCGGGGCAAGAAAGAACAGGCCAAGCAAGGCGAGAGCCGGAGCCAGATAAAAGATCGGCCGGGCCGGGCGACGCGCCCGAAGCTGAAATTGAGACATTACGATATACCGGTGGGACCGCGGAAAAGCCGCCCGGCAGAACCGGGCGGCATGGTTTCGGGCAAACTCAGTTGCTTGCGGCGTCGCGGATTTCGATCTCCGCGCCAAATTGCAGCTCAAGCTCGTCGGCGATGAAATCGACCGCCTGCGCGGCCGTCATCTTGCCTGTCTCAACCGCTTGCAGACCGCTGAACAGCACCTTGTTGTAGCTGCCGAATTTGGTGTGGTTGGGCACAAACTGCGCGTATTTCATCATCGGCGAAGCAGCGGAGAGTACCCAGTTATCGCGGTATTTCGGCATGGCCGTCTGGGCGTTGCTGATGGCCGTATGATAGGATGTCACCGCGTGTTCGTTGTTGAAATAGGGCAATGTCGCAAGCGCCACGAGATCGGCGGCGATATCGGCATTGGCACTCTTCGGATTGAGGGTGTAGAGCAGCGGGTGCGACAGGTTGGCCGGCTTGCCGCCTTTTTCGGCTGCCGGAGCGGAAATCCAGCCGATCTTGTTGAAATATCCCTTGCCGTCGGTCGGCCAGGTCGCGCCGTTCTTGTCCCCCACCTGCCAGGCAACCGCCCAGACACCCTGATGGAAGATGAAGGCCTTTTCTTGCTTGAAGGCCGTCTGGATCGCCTCCCAGCTCATGGCGGTATTGTCGACGGGCGTCACGCCTTCCTTGGCATTGCGCTCATACCAGCCGAGCGCCTTGGCCATTTCGGCCTTGGGAAACATCAGCTTGCCGGTCTTTTCGTCCATGAACTTCACGCCATAGGACTGGAACACCATCAGATAGTCGATACCGACATTCGGGCGGTGCAGCATGCCGTATTGTGCGGCCTTGCCGTCTACCACTTCCTTCGACAGGGCCGTCAGATCGTCGAGCGTGAATTCGCCAGCGTCGACCTTGGCCGGCAGACCTTCGATGAAGGCTTCGTCCTTGCCGATCTTGCGCAGCATGTCCTTGTTGTAGAAGAACATGCGGATTTCCGCGTCCTGCGGAATGCCGTAAATCTTTCCGTCCGTCGCCTTGGCCGGATTCCACAGAACCGGCAGGATATCGCCATAGACCCAGGGAGCAGCGGCGATCTTGTCTTCCATCGGCATGGCATAGCCGTCCTGCGCGAACTGGCCGATCCATTCATGCGGCAGGATGTAGATATCCGGCCCCTGCCCCACCGAAAACGCCTTCAGCGTGTCGAGCGCGAAGGAGTCCCAGCCCTGCACGGCGCTGTTGTTGATGTCGATGACGACGCGTTTGTCGACGCCTGCTGCCTTGAACTGCGCGTTCATGATGCCGGCGGCAGCTTCGATGTTGGTGACGCGACCGGGCGCATTCTTGTCGGCGAGCGTCCAGAGCTTGATGTTGATGTCTTCGGCAAAGGCGACAGCCGGCAAAAGCGCGCCGAGGGCAACCGTGGCCATCAGGGTGAGAGACTTGAACATGTGATCCATTCCCGTTGAAACTGATTATTTAATTAAGTTGCTTAATTAACAGCTTCATGACATTTCCCTAGGTAAAGCGCGGGAGAGTGAAACTTTGACTGAGAGACGGCAGGGCGGGCTGGCAGGCATTGGCGCAACACAGGGCGCGCTTCTGGGATATATCAGGCGCAAGGGTTCGGCCTCGCGGGTCGAACTTGCCGACTATTGCAGCATAACGCCCGCTGCCGTGAGCATGATGACGCGAAATCTGCTTGAGCGCGGTATCATCGAGGAAGGTGCACGCCGGCAGGAAGGCCGTGGCGCACCCCATATCGACCTCACGCTCAAAAAAACCGTCGGTTACGCCCTTGGTGCGCACGCCAACCGTTATTCGGTGATGTTGACGCTGTTGAATTTCGGCGGAGAGATCGTTGGAGAATTGCAGATGCGCGGCTCCTATGACGCGTTTTCCGATGTCCAACGGGCGCTTCAGGACGGATCCGAAGAACTACTGACGAAAAATGCGATCAACAGGAGCCAACTGATCGGCGCGGCCATTGCCATGCCGACCCGCTTTCGCAAGGAAGCCATGTCGCTCGATCTTGCCGAAGAGGTTATTTCCTGGGCCGGGTCTGACCTTTCCGCCATGCTGCGCGAGGCGCTGCGTTGTCCGGTGATCATAGAAAATGATGCGAATGCCGCAGCCATGGGTGAACTGACGCTTGGCAATGCGGATGGACACGAAAATTTCGCTTATCTCTATCTCTCCGAGGGGATCGGCGGCGGCATCATTATCAAAAATGAGCTTTATCGCGGTTATCTCGGCAATGCCGGCGAGATCGGCGCCTTGCGCGGCCGCAGCACTTCGCGGCCCTCCTTCGAAGACCTGGCGGCATGGTGCGTGGAGCATGTGGGAGAAAAACCCTCGGGTCGCGCACCCGAGGTCTGGACGGATTACCTCTTGCGCAATTCCGCCGTGTTTGAGGCGTGGCTGGAACGGGCGGGACCCGAGGTTGCGCGCCTCGCCTTCGCTGTCAGCGCCGTTCTGGCGCCCACGGCAATCTTTGTCGGCGGCACCTTACCAAGGATCGTACGACAGCGGCTGGCGGAATGGCTGGATTACGAACGCTCGGACCCGTTCGACGGCGCAAAGGTGATACAGCCGAAAATCCAGCTGCCGGATGTGGTTGCGACAGACCCCGTGGCCTTCGGTGCGGCGGCGATGATCCTGCACGGCGTCGGAGAAGTGCGTTAAAGGCCGGAGCGCATGTCCGGGGGAGGCCTCAGCCGAGATTGGTCACCATGAAATAGATCAGCCAGCAATGCCCGATCACCAGCACGGCCCAGGCCCATTTAGCAAGCCTGATATCGACATCGATGACGGTATTGCTGATTTCCGCCACGCGAAAAGCCTCTTCCTCAACCCGGTTCTCCGGCGGGCGAGATTTCAGCACCTTCCTGGAGACCGGCTCGCCCACGACATAAAGCCTGTCGTTCGCAACTGATGGACGCGGGCCGTCGTTGGCGCTCCCGTCAAGGGAAAGCACGTCGTCACCCGAGGCGCAACTCACCGCTAATAGCTGTGATGACACCCGCCTGTTACGCATGTTACCTCCATTGGGCATCACAAATCTTCCACACAATAAAAATAAAAAAATTCACCTGCTGCTCCCGACAAAGCCTTGGCTTTACCGGGCATATTTGCGATGCGCGCAATACGCGCCGCGCCAGTTGAACCCCTTCTCGCCCCGCGCTTTTGCGCTCCCCCGGAAACGCATCGGCATCAGCCCCGCCATTAACGTGCCGGGCTTCCCGGTAAATCGTGCCTTCCCGCGTAAGGCCTTACCTCCCGCTGGATCAGGAAGACGGATTTCTCCACCGGCAGCGGTTCGGCTGTCCGGTAGCGATGAGACCGCTTGGAATATTCAAACCGGATCAGCCTGTCTTCGAACTTCCCCGCCAGAACGCGATAGCCGTTGACGACCTCGTTCAGTATTTCCAGCTCTTCTCCCCACAGCCAGCCACCGTAAGCAGTGCCTTCGTTGGAGCGCAGCACGATCTCGAAAAAATGCCCGCCGGCCGCAAATGGCATCCGGAAAATAATATCGAGATTGTCCTCATCTTCGTCGTCGCATGCCGACAGTCTGGCATGGGCAACCTTCGCATGGGCCAGCGCCGAGACCGGATAGAACGGGCGCCCTTTGAACCACATGAACTCACACACCGCATAACCGACGTCGTCGGCACGCTGGTAAGGTTCAGTACGCGGCTCGAACGCCATGTAGCTTCCGTTAAACGCTATCAATTTCGAAAATTCCCGATGCCTGCCTGATTCATGATTGCTGTTTTCCGCCCGTCGCCCGCGCCTCTATTCACGACAATAGGCAAGCGGCGTCACACCAGCGTCAAATGGAACGCCAATGATGACTTTCAATTTCCCGGACACATTGTTAGATGGTGATTCATGAGGGAACGAAATTGGCTGGGAACGCTGAACTGATACCGATCCGGCTTTTTGGCACCCCGCGCTGCGATGCGGTGCGGCAAGCGTTTTTCCCGTCCAAGGGCTTTGCCCTCACTGCCGCCCTGATCCTTGCTCCAAACCAGTCCCTTTCCCGCCAGCAGGCCGCATCGCTGTTGTGGGAAAACGTCGAGCAAAAAAGGGCACTGGGCAATTTGCGGCAGCTGATCCTGCGCCTCCAGAAGCTGTCGAGCGATGACGATGCCATCCTTCTGACAGAAGGGAACGACCTGAAGGCCGGAAAGCTGGCGCAGCGGACCGACCTTGCGATCTTTCTTGCCGGCGCGAGAGCAGAAGATCCGATGCAGCGGCTGCAGGCCCTGCTCGAATTCGGCGGCGATCTGCTGGAGGGGCTGGAGGCTGGGCAGGACCACCTTTATCTCTGGCTGCTGTCTGAGCGACGCCGTCTCAAGGACCTGTTCTTTTCAAGCTATACACCGCTTCTGGAGGAGTTGACGCGGTTCGGCCGCGCCAGTTCGAACAACATCGCATCGCTTGCCGAATGCGCGCTGAAGATCGAGCCGGAGCGCGAGGAAACCTACCGCGCCGCCATGGCGGCCTATGCGCGGGTGGGAAACACCAGCGCCTGTGAGGGAATTTTCCAGCTTCTGATGGAACAGCTCCGCCAGGAGGACCGCCCTCCGGAGGCCGAGACAGTGGCGCTTCGACGGCGGATACAAAGTCTGGCCTCGACGATAGTAGCCCCCGCCGAACCGGATGAGGGTAGCCGCCGAAAACCGATGGCAAAACCACGCGTCGCCTTCAGCCGTCCGGTGCGGGTGGACGGGCTTGCGGTATCGCCGGTGATGAGTGCCTTTGTCGAGGATGTCGCCAATAGTCTCGTTCGATACCGGACCTTCACCGTTCTTTCGACGCACAGCACCTTTGTAGCGACACACGACCGGACCGACGACAGTTATGCAATGTTGCGGGCGGATTACCGCATCGTCTCCACGGTTTTCGACGATGCCCGCATGTCGGTAGCGCTGATCGAGGAAGCGACCGGAGAAATCGTCTGGTCGCTGGAGGTTGTGCTGACCGCGCGGCATATTCACGCCGCTTTTCGACTGCTGTCCAAACAGGTGGCCGCGGGGCTTGCCCGCGAGATCGAGCGGCTTCAGGTGGAACCAGACCGCAACCACAGCGGCGAGGCCTACCGGCAATTGCTGGAGGGCCAGCAGCTTCTGCGCGGCAAGTGCGACCTGCCGCTTCTTCGAAGAGCCCGCTCGATGTTCCGCAAGGCGGTCGATCTGGATAACAGCATGGCGGTTGCCCGCGCCCGCGTGGCGCAGAGCCTGCAGCTGGAATGGCTGATGCTGGGCGGCAACGACCCCCACCTGCTGCACCGCGCCAAGGCGGAGGCAGACGCCTCCGTCGAAATCGATCCCGCTCTTGGCGTCGGCCACTGGATGTGCGCCGTCGTGGCGCTCTACCAGCGGGATTTCGACATATCCGCCGAAAGGTTCTTCGAAGCGGAGGCGCTTGCGCCCAACTCCGCCGACCTTTTGCTCCAGCATGCCGATGCGCTCGCCCATTTCGGCGATGCCGAAACCGCATGGGAAAAGTTTCAGCAAGCCATCGACCTCAATCCGCTCGCACCCGACATCTACTGGTGGGCGGGCGCCAGCATCGCGTTCAAGCGTGAGGATTACGGCGCGGCAGTAGAACTGTGCGCGCGCATGGAAAATGACGAGCCGGCATTGCGCGTCTTGACCGCGAGCCACGCGCTCCACGGTGATTTGGACGCTGCCCGGGAAACCGGCAGCAGGCTTCAGGAAAACTATCCGGGTATGACGGCGAGGGAAATCAGCAGCCTGTCCCCAGACCGAGACCCGGTAGCGAATGAAAAATTCTATAACGCACTTCGATTAGCTGGGATCAAATAGGAGTTATTATGTCCTCGCACTTCTTTATTGTCGGAAAAAAGGGTTTCGGCGTTCTCTTCATTCGCACGGCGCCGCTCAGGGTTGCGTCCGTCTCGCATGAGACGATTGCCGCCTATGAAGCCAGCCATCCCGGTGTGGACGGTTACGCGCGCGTTGCTGCGGCAGCAAAATCCATGCTCGTTCGTCAGGACGGCCAGCCCGAAAACGAGCTGGATCAGGTCCAGATCCAGGGCATCGAAGCACTCGTCGCCGGCGGCGCTGTCGTTTCCGAGGCCGATTTCGCCTTTGTCGGCGAAGTGATCGACGCCGGCTGGGATTTCAACCGCATGGTGCAGGCACCGATCGAGATCGGCCCTGAAGGCTGTTGGCCCGGCGGGTTCCGTCACCGGCGAGCTGTTCGACGCCATCCTTGCCGACGACACCAACGCGGCGCCTTGATTGCGGCCCCGCAGCCTTGACCGCTGACGGCGCACATATTCCAGCGACAGCGGCTTTAGGGCATCCGGAAGCTTCGTTCTTCGATCCCGAACTGCTTCGGCGGTTCGGGATTACCCGCGTCGGAGACGTGACCGGTCTCGATATTATCGGCATACCCGTCTGGTTCGCGACGCGACCCAATTCACGCGGACTGTCGGTCTCCCAGGGCAAGGGGCTTGTCGCGGAGCAGGCACGGCTTTCCGCGATCATGGAAGCGATCGAAGGTGCCGTCGCCGAAGACACCCGCAAACATATCACCACTTTCGGCTCCATTCGTGAGATGCGGGACAAAGGCGCCTCTCTCGTTCCTTTCGAAACAATCGGCCGGGTAGACCCGGACACTCTTGATCTGCGAAACGAACGCGCCTGGGTGAAGGGAACATCCATACGCCAGCAGCGGGAGGTTTTTGCCCCCTATGAACTGGTGGGCATGGATTTTCGCGCGGATTTCCCCTGGGACCGGCAGGCCTTTCTCATGAGTTCGCAAGGTCTTGCGGCGGGTTTCGACCATGACCACGCGGTTCTGCACGCCTTGCTCGAACTCATCGAAAACGACGCCTGCTTTCTCGTCGATACCTTCGAAACCCGCAGTATCGCGCCGGAACCGGTCGTGTTGCCGATGGGTGTCGACGCATCCTTCGATGCTCTTGTTCAACACCTTTCACATATAGGACTGCCGCCCCGCTTCTTTGATCTTACCAATACGCTCGGCGTGCCTGTAGTCATGGCAAGCTTGCCACGGTCAATCCACGCGCAGGACGGACTTGCCACCCGCAGCGCTGCCGGCGCAGCGTGCCGGTTTGGCACCTATGACGCGGCAATTGCCGCGCTGCTGGAGGCGATCCAGTCGCGACTGACTGACATCAGCGGCGCGAGGGACGATCTCTCTCCTTTGCGCTACCAGCGGGATATGTTTGCGGCGGGACCGGCGGCATCCGAGGTGCGGCCAATGGACCGGATCCCGGCCAGTCTCGATTTTGCGAATAGCGATCCGGCTCTACCGCCGTGGCGTCAGCTTGCAGAGCATCTTTTCGCCGCCGGGATCGACGACATCCATGTCTTTGCGCTGGAAACGGGCGTATCCGGTCTGCATGTCGTCCGGGTTCTGGCAAGCGGCCTCACCCCTGCCGGTGGTGGCCTTCAACGTATATCCCAGCGCACGCTCGACCGGTTCCTGAACCTCGGAGGCCTTTGATGAAGCCGGTGGTTTTTGCAGGCCCGTCCATCCACGGCATCGCACCCGCGCAGATTTCCGGCCTCGATCTTCGTGGCCCGGCTGCCTGCGGCGATATTTTCGACGCGGTAACGCAGGGTGCCCGGACAATCGGGCTGATCGACGGCCTCTACGGTGACTGCGCCGCCGTGTGGCACAAGGAAATCCTGCTTGCGCTGTCAGGCGGCGTCACTGTTCTTGGTGCCGCCAGCATGGGCGCGCTAAGAGCGGCGGAATGCGCGGCCTTCGGCATGATCGGCATCGGCGAAATCTTTGAAGCCTATCGGGACGGGCTGCGTTTTTCCGACGCCGATGTGGCAGTCAGCCACGCGCCCGGCGAACTCGACTACCGCCCGCTTACAATCGCGCTTGTCGATGCCGAAGCGACGCTCGAAGCGTGTCGCGCCGCTGTCGCCCCAGAGGAACACGACGCCTTGCTGAACGCCGCCCGCAAGCTGCATTTTAACCGCAGGACATGGCGTGCAATGGCAACTGAGGCAAACCTCAACCTCGAGACCGCAAATTTTCTGGCCGGAAACGTGGTTTCCGCCAAACGCAACGATGCGGCCCGGCTTTTAGGCCTGCTTGGCAGCGCAGAATTGCCATCCCCGCCGCCGCAATCGTGGAAATTACAGAACACGGTATTTTTCCAGCAATTGGCCACGCGGCAGACGGCGGGAGAAAAAGCGTCTTGACCGCTGCCCCGCACCCGTCTCTGCTGCCCGACTGCGGAGGACTGATCCGGACAATCGCGCTTGCCTTGCCCGCCGCGTTTTTTGCGGGTGACAGGGCTGAAGGGGGCGTCTCTCCGCTCATCCCGATCGGAAACCTGCTTTCGGCTCTGCCTTCCGACGTCACGGCCCTTGTTCTTATCGATGGCCCCTGTCTCGCCTCCGCTGAAAGCTGGCTCAGCAGGCTGGCAGCCACCTGCACCGCAGAACTGTTACCGCTCGATGCAACCAGCAGCGTTTCGCACCCGTGGATACAGGACGTGTTCCACGTTCGGACTGCTGATGGGATCGCAACCGAACTGCTTTGTGCATCGGAAAGCGCCGTCACTGGCGAGCTCGCCAATCGTCTCGGGCTTGCCGCCAACGCTTCGCATGTCACTTTGCCGGGCGGTAACCAGCTGGTCGGGCCGGACTTTCGATTGGTGGGCCATTCCAGCCTGCAGGACGACAGGGGTATGGCAAACAATGCGGCAACCGAACGGCCGCAACAATGGCAGCGGGTTCAGGCACTCGACTACAGAACCGTGGGCAGTTTCGGATATCGGCCGGAAGACCTCGGCAATGCCTCGGCCTCAATCGCTCTTACCTCGGCAAACACGTCGCCTCCGGCGATCACCTTCGGAAAAATCCACCAATGCGGTTTCCACGTCGACCAGTTCGTTTCGGTCACAGGTCTAAGACGCGATGGCCACCCGCTATTGCTGGTTGCCGATCCGGTGGCCCATGAATGCAACGCCCGTAATGCGATGGATTTGAAACGTAAACTGGATGCCTCCGTTCTATTGCTGGCACAGCAGGGCTTCGCAATCCTGCGAAATCCCATTCCGGTTTTACCCGCCATCGACACCAACAAATGCCTGCCTCGGCTTTATAACAACGTGCTTGTTGAAAATATCGTGCGCTCCGACCAAGAGAAGCCATTCGTCTGGGTTCCCCATTTCGGTGATGCGGAAACGCTCGACGGTTTCGACCGAGAGAACAGGAAAATTTGGGAAAGACTGGGCTTTCACGCCATCGGCGTGGCCGGCTGGAGCCATTTTGCCAGCCGAAACGGGGCATTGCGATGTGCAACAAAGGTGATAAACCGTCAACCAGCACAGCATACCGACGGAAAACAGCCTTACTTTATCAGTAACACCTCACAATACCCGTGGAAATTGTGTTGAATGTCTACCTTCAACAATATTAATTGATAAATATCCAATTTAAGAACCTCACAACTGGAGGAGTTCATGATGCAGGCCAAACTACCCAGCCCGATCGATGTGCATGTGGGTACACAAATCCGAATGCGCCGCAAGTCGCTCGGCATGAGTCAAAGCGCGCTGGCGGGCCGGTTGGGCATTACCTTCCAGCAGGTCCAGAAATACGAAAAGGGTGCCAATCGCGTCGGCGCGTCCCGTTTGCAAGCCATTGCATCGGTTCTCGGCGTCGATGTCAGCTCTTTGTTCGCCAATGCGACGCCGGATGTCGGAAACGCCAATCCCGCCCTTGGCACGATCAATGCCATGCAGTCTTTCGTTGCGTCGAATGAAGGATTTTCGCTCAATCAGGCCTTTGCCCGAATCAAGAGCGCAACCGTGCGCAAGAGCATCGTTGCCCTCGTGACATCGCTTGCGGCTACCGAAGCGGCGGAAAATAACGGCGCGCCGGAAAACAAGAGCGACGATTGACGCAGGTGTGACGCTCGCGTGACGCTCGATGTGGTCGAAAATGAACAACGCGGGATCAACGCGTTTTCATACTGTCGACTGTCGAGAGGGAATCATGGTGGCGTCTACCGCAGCAATACTTGAACAGGACAATGCAGACGAGATTCTGGCGCTCGGGCGGATGGTTTCCTATCTTTGCCAGCGCTCCAAATCTCTGGAACTGGGGATGTCGACCTATTTCCTGGAAATGGCATTGCTGTCGCTGGCCCAGGACATCAATCAGCATGGCTCGCTACCGGCCGGCGCAGAAATGAACGGCAGCGGTTTCGCACACGCCGAACTCCATTAAAACACCGCTTTTTAACGACCGCGTCTGCAATTGCGCAGAGCCGCAGACATTTTTCGTCTGCGGTTCCGGCTGGGCTGAAACACACCGGACGCATATATTTTTTAGTCAACTCCAAGAACTTTTGTTCCCAGCATTTGTCGAGGCCCGGTTTTTACCGGGCCTCGATTTGTAGTGGAAGTAAAGACGACAGAATTCTGTCGTCAGGCAACGACCGCGCCCGGACCCGCCACAGCACCCGGCGGCACCTTGCCCAGAATAATCATGCCGAGGACCTCGTCCTTCGTCACATCTTCCGTGCGGGCATGTCCGACCACCTTGCCGTTTTTCATGACGAACACCCGGTCGGCGAGATCGAAGACGTCATGGATATCGTGGCTGATGAGGAAGATGCCGATGCCCTGCCGTTTCAGTTCCTTGACGAGATCGCCGACCTGTGCCGTTTCCTGCGGCCCGAGTGCTGCCGTCGGTTCGTCCATGATGAGGATGCGGGCATCGAACAGAATGGCGCGGGCGATTGCCACGGACTGCCGCTGGCCACCGGAAAGCGCCTTCACCGGCTCCTTGAACCGCCGGAAATTGGGGTTGAGACGCCCCATGACCTCGCGGGCCGAAGCTTCCATGGCGACATCATCCAATGTTCCCCATTTCGTCTTCAGTTCGCGGCCGAGATAAAGATTGGCCGCCGCATCGACATTATCCGCCACCGCCAGC
Source organism: Rhizobium sp. AN68 (assembly GCF_030758035.1). Taxonomy (NCBI): domain Bacteria; kingdom Pseudomonadati; phylum Pseudomonadota; class Alphaproteobacteria; order Hyphomicrobiales; family Rhizobiaceae; genus Rhizobium; species Rhizobium sp. AN68. Next base: position 813,964 of record NZ_JARWMI010000002.1, read on the forward strand.
GTCTGGTAGATGGTTTCGATGCCGTATTTCTTGGCGTCGCGGGGATTGCGGATATCCGCATCCTCGCCGTTGATGAGGATTTCGCCCCCATCCCGCCGGTATGCACCGGACAATATCTTGATGAGCGTCGATTTGCCGGCGCCGTTGTGGCCAAGAAGGGCCACCACCTCACCTGGGAAAAGATCGACAGAGGCGTTTTCCACCGCATGGATACCACCGAAGGAAATGGAAATATTGCGCATTTCCACGAGGGGCGTGACTTGTTCCGTCATTGGGGTTCTCCTCGGTTCTTACTTGGCGCGGGCGCGGTAGATGGTGTCGAGCCAGACGGCGACGACCAGAACCACACCGACGACGATGCGCTGAAAGGGCGTATCGATGCCCACAAGCACCATGCCGGATTGCAGCGATTGCATGACGAGCGCGCCGAGCATCGCGCCCGCTATGGTGCCGACGCCGCCGGCGAGCGACGTGCCGCCGATGACCGCCGCGGCGATCGTATAAAGTTCATCCAGTTCACCCTGGGCATTGGTGGCCGCATTGAGACGGGCCGTGGAGATTGCCGCCGCGATGGCGCAGAGAACGCCCATCAGCGTGAAAATCTTCACCGTGACCCAGCGGGTCTTGATGCCGGCGAGTTCCGCCGCCTCCGGGTTGCCGCCGATTGCGAACACATAGCGTCCGAAGCGCAGCCGCGTCGCGATGAAGGTCATGACAGCACCGACGGCAAGCGCCATCAGCACCGGAATGGCAATGCCGTGCGGAATGAACAGACCGCCATCCGGCCAGGTAATGCCATTGGCATCGGCATAGTTGCGGGCAATGTTGACCGGCCAGGGATAGCTGTTGACGACAGCTACGAAACCGACGACGACGACGCAGCCAAGTGCCACCAGGAAATATTCCGCCCAGACGGGCCGCAGCGGAAAACCGAAACGACGACGCTGGTGGCGGGAATTCAGGATTGCCGCGACAATGGCGACGCAGGCGACAATGGCTGCGATCCAGCTCCATGTCGCGCCGATCGAGCCGCTGGTGCCGCCACCCATCAGGCGGAAGGTGGAATCCATCGGCGCCACGGTGCGGCCGCTGGTGACGAACCATGTGCCACCGCGCCAGACCAGCAGACCACCAAGTGTGACGATGAAGGACGGCACGTTCAGGAAAGCGATGATCGAGCCCTGCAGCATGCCGATCGCTCCGCCGACGAGAATGCCGACCAGAAGCGTGACGATCCATGTCGCCCAATGTTCAAAGCCGAGGAGCTGCGGCAGGATTTCCGCCTGCATGACACCCATGATCATGCCGGAAAAACCGAGGATCGACCCGACCGACAGATCGATGTTACGGGTAACGATGACAAGCACCATGCCTGTCGCCATCACCGCGACCGAAGCGGTCTGGACGGAGAGGTTCCAGAGGTTTCTCGGCGTCAGGAACAGCCCGCCCGAAAGAATATGGAAACCGATCCAGATCAGAAGAAGCGCACCGACCATGCCGAGCAGCCGGGTATCAAGCTCCGTGGCACTGATGAAACGTGAAATCGAGCCCGTCTTTTCCGTCTTGGGGGACGCTGTGGAATTGGATTGTGTCATGTCGGCCATGGACTGCCGGTCCTCCTTACATCTGAAAGGCGCCGCGCCACGTATCAGTGGCGCGGCGCCCAAACATCAACCTAGCGGTCTCAGTTGCAGGCCTTGACGGATCCGGCCTTTACACCCTGGCAGGCCGTTTCCTTCTTGATCCAGCCGGCGTCGATGACGACGTTCAGATTGTCCTTGGTAATGGCGATGGGCTTGAGGAAGACTGACTGCATCGTCACTTTTTTCGGACCGCCATCAAAAGCGGCAACGCCCTTGATTTCCGTCATCTTCTTGCCGCCCGCAAGTTCCAGCGCGATGCCGGCAGCTTCCTTGCCGAGTTCGCGGCTATCCTTCCAGACAGATACCGTCTGCGTGCCGAGCGCTACGCGGTTGAGCGCGGCGAAGTCCGCATCCTGACCGGATACGGGAACAGAACCTGCGAGGCCCTGCGCGGCAAGAGCGGCAATTGCGCCACCGGCCGTTCCGTCGTTCGAGGCGACGACCGCATCGACCTTGTTGTTATTCTTGGTCAGGAACTGCTCCATGTTCTTCTGGGCATTTTCCGGCTTCCAGCCATCGGTATAGGCTTCGCCGACATTCTTGATCTTGCCCGCGTCGACAGCGGCCTTCAGGACTTCCTGCTGTCCGGCAAAAAGAAAGTCCGCATTCGGATCGGAAGACGAACCCTTGATGAAGACGTAGTTGCCTTCCGGCTTGACCTTGAAGACTTCGGCGGCCTGAAGGCGACCGACTTCCTTGTTGTCGAAGGTGATGTAGAAGGCGTTCTTGTTTTCGATCAGGCGGTCGTAACCCACCACCGGAATACCTTCAGCGACGGCCTTTTCAACAGCCGGGCCAATCGCGTCGCTGTCCTGCGCAAGAATGATCAACGCATTGGCGCCCTGGGAAATCAGCGATTCCACGTCGGTCAGCTGTTTTGCGGCGGACGACTGCGCATCGGCGGAAATATACTTCGCACCGGCCTTGTCGAGAGCTGCCTTGATTGCCGCCTCATCCGTCTTCCAGCGCTCTTCCTGGAAATTGGACCAGGAAACGCCAACGACGAGATCAGCAGCAATGGCTGCGGTGTGCAGGGAAACGAGTACAGCTGTACCCGCCAAAAGCTTGGCAAACGAATTCATGATGTCCTCCCGGTAAGGGCGAAGCCTGCACCTCCATGCAGGGAAAACGCCCGGAAAAAGCTGTCGGGCTCTGTGATTTCACAATTTTCTCGACAGTCGAGAAAATTAATGTCAGAGATTTCCCATGCTGTCAACAACGGCTGCGGGCAGCATCCGGGTGCCTTGATCTTGCTCGTGGCGTGCGCCATCAGAGGGGATAAGCACGACAGGAAAAAGCCGTTCAGGGAGCATACCCCAGCCCATGTCCGCCATTGCAAGCACGGAACTGGTGCGCCAGAAAAACAGCCTGTCGGTGATGGCAGCGCTGCGCCTTCATGGCAGCCTCTCCCATACGGACATGTCCTCCTTCACCGGGCTTGCCTCCGCCACCGTTTCCGCAATCACCATGGAACTCGAGCGGGCCGGCCTCATCCTGCGCAAAGAGCAGCTAGCCGCCGCCGGGCGCGGGCGGCCGCGCATCCTCTTTGGGCCTGATGGTGCTTTCTGCCACGTCGCAATCGTCATCATTTCGTCCGACAGCGTGCAATATTCGTTGGTCGACTATGCCGGCAAGCTGGTGGACCGCTTCACCGAGCAGAGGATCACGGCTGAAAAAGGGTCATTCGGCGGCTCGATCCTCTCCGGCCTTGCACGGCTTGCGGACCGTTCGCGCATCGACCGGCACGACATTCTTCAGGTGTCGATCAGCAGCAAGGGGCTTGTGGACGCGGCAGCGGCGGTGCTCGTCTGGTCGCCGGTGCTCGGCACCGAAAAGATAGATTTCCAGCAGCTCATTTCTCAGGACGGCCGCATCCGCGTGACGCTGAACAACGAAACGCTGCTGGCCGCAAAAGCCATCTGGATGCAGGAGCAGGCAAAGGACGGCCCGAAACCGGAGGCACTTGTCACCCTGTCGCTCGGCCACAGCATTGGCCTCGGCATTGCCCGCGCCGCGGGTGGCGGGATAGAGGTTAGCGCCCCCAATTTCGGACATATGCTGCATCTGGCCGATGGCGCCCTTTGCCGCTGCGGCACCAGAGGCTGTATCGAGGCCTATTCAGGGTTTTATGCAATCCTGCGTTCGGCTTTCGAGGCCCCGCCGCAGGCGGAACCGGCAAAATTCGTGCCGATTGCCGAAGTGGACAAGATCGCCGCTTCCGCCCGCGCCGGCGGGCGCATGGCGCGGCTTGCCTTCCGCACAGCCGGGCTTGCACTCGGCAACGGCCTTTCACGTCTGTTCAGCCTGCACGGCCATATGCCGGTCTTCATCACTGGCCCCGGCACACGCTATTTCGATCTTCTGGAAAGCGGCCTTCACGATGGCCTTGCGCAATCGCAGTCGGTACGCTTCGGCGGAATGCCAAAAATCGGCATCGCGCCCAACGAACCGGAACTGGTGTTCGAAGGGCATATGGAACACGCTCTGTCCGCCGCCGACGACTATATATTGAGCGCTGATGGCCCTGAAAGAGCGGCAAGGAACTCGGGGAACTGACGGGAAAACTCGTAGATGCTCAGGCCTGCTCCGTCACGGCTTCGCCCTTTTCCTTGACACCAGTCAGCGTGGAAACGAATTCATCCAGAGCGGCAGCCTCGTCCCTGCTCAACCGCAGGCCCTGTTTAGTGCGCCGCCAGAGAATATCCTCGGCTGCAAAGGCCCATTCGTGTTCCACCAGCCAGCGCACTTCGCATTCATAAAGTGTGCCGCCGAAATGCCGGCCGAGGCCGGAAACATCGGTGGCGACACCGAGCAGTTCCGCAGCCTTCGTGCCGTAGTTTTTGATGAGCCGCTCGGCATGGCGTCCATCAAGGAATGGGTAACGGGAGACAAGCGCCCTCACCTGGGCGTCATATCTCTCCACCCCGAAGTCACCGCCCGGCAGATACGAGCCCGCCGTCCAGGGCTTGCCCTTTTCTCCGATGGCTGCGCCGATCTTTTCCAGAGCATGTTCCGCCAGCCGCCGGTAGGTGGTCAGCTTGCCGCCGAAGATATTGAGCAGCGGCGCTTCGCCCTCTGCCTCTTCAACCTTCAGCACATAGTCGCGTGTGGCTTCCTGCGCCTTTGAAGCGCCATCATCGAAAAGCGGGCGCACGCCGGAATAGGTCCAGACGATATCATCCGGCTTCACCGGCTCGCTGAAATATTCGCTGGCGGCATTACAGAGATAGGAAATCTCTTCCTCGGAGATGCGCACCTTGGCCGGATCGCCCTTGTAGTCGCGGTCCGTGGTGCCGATCAGCGTAAAATCTTGCTCATAGGGAATGGCGAAGATGATGCGGTTGTCCGGGTTCTGGAAGAAATAGGCGCGCGGATCGGAAAACTTCCTGCGCACGATGATGTGGCTGCCCTGCACGAGACGAACATTGTGCACATCGTTGCGGCCGAACACGCCGGACAGCACGTTATCCACCCATGGGCCAGCGGCATTCACCAGCATGCGCGCTCTGTGCGTGGCTGAACGACCGGTCTTTTCGTCCAGCGTCACGATAAGCCACAAGCCGCCTTCGCGCCGTGCGGAAACGACCCGCGTGCGGTTCATGATCGTCGCACCGCGATCCGCCGCGTCACGCGCATTCAGAACCACGAAACGGGCATCGTCCACCCAGCCGTCGGAATATTCGAAAGCCTTGGCAAAGACCGGCTTCAGAGGTTTGCCTGCCGGGTCTTGCCGAAGATCGACCGTGCGCGTCGGCGGCAAAAGCTTGCGGCCGCCGAGGTTGTCATAAAGAAAGAGGCCAAGCCGGACCATCCATGCCGGACGCACGCCGCCTTTCTGGAGCGGCAGGACGAAGCGCATGGGCCAGATGACGTGCGGGGCCATGGCCCACAGAATTTCACGCTCCATCAAGGCTTCTCGCACCAGACGAAACTCATAATGTTCGAGATAACGCAGGCCGCCATGGATGAGCTTGGTGGCTGCCGAAGACGTACCGGAGGCAAAATCGCCCTTTTCCGCAAGCGCCACGGAATAGCCCCTACCCACGGCATCGCGGGCAATGCCGCAACCATTCACGCCACCGCCGATGACAAAAAGATCGAATATGTTTTCGCCGGACATAGGGCCTCGCAAGACAGCGCCGGGGACCATTTTCCCCTACGTTGAAAGATTATCGTCATAAAAACGAAAACAAAACGAATGTCAAAAGAAAACAAACGAAACCCATGTTTTCAGCACAAGCGAACGGCAACTGCCGCCGGTGAATCACTTCGCCAACGTGTTTCGGGATGTCGGTACGGGGTCTGTGTTTCAGACGTGTGTCGGAGTGACCTGCTCAAGCTCGTAAAGCACGCCACCCATATCCTTTGGATGCAGGAAGAGAACGGGATTGCCATGCGCGCCGATCTTCGGCTCGCCATCACCTAAAATGCGGATGCCTTTTTGGACGAGATCGTCTCGCACGGCCAGAATATCCGGCACCTCAAAGCACAGATGATGCGTGCCGCCACCCGGATTTCTTTCGAGGAAGGCGGTAATCGGGGAGTTCTCTCCAAGCGGATGAAGAAGTTCGATCTTGGTATTGTCAGCCTGAACGAAAACCACTGTCACGCCGTGTTCGGGCAGGGATTGCGGCTCGGAAACTTGAGCGCCAAGCGCCCTGTATCGCGAAACCGCGGCATTAAGATCGGGCACGGCAAGGGCGACGTGGTTCAATCTTCCGAACATGGCCGTATTCCTCTCACGCGTTGCGCCGGATGCCTTCCAGCAGATCGAGAACCTTGTTCGCCGCATCCATGACATTGGTGCCGGGTCCGAAAATCGCCGAAACGCCGTGGTCGAGCAGGAACTGATAATCCTGGCGCGGAATGACGCCGCCGACGACGACGATGATGTCCTGGGCACCCTTCTGCTTGAGCGCCTCCACAAGCTGCGGTGCGAGCGTCTTGTGGCCTGCGGCAAGCGACGACATGCCGACCACATGCACCTTGTTCTGAACCGCAAGATCGGCTGCCTCGGCAGGCGTCTGGAACAGCGGCCCGGCCAGCACATCGAAACCGATATCACCAAAGGCCGACGCGATAACCTTCGCGCCGCGATCATGCCCGTCCTGCCCGAGCTTTGCGACCATGATGCGCGGTTTGACGCCGAGCCGTTCTGCCACGCCGGAAAGCCGCGTAGCGAGCGTGGCAAGCTCCGGCTCGTCCTTGTAGGCCTCGCCGTAAATATCCTCCACCACTTCCGGCACGGCAACGTAATCGCCGAAGACGGCACGCAGCGCATCGGAAATCTCGCCGACGGTGGCGCGGGCGCGGGCGGCGACGACTGCCGCCTCGAGAATATTACCCTTGCCGCTACGGGCAATTTCAGACAATGCCGCCAGCGCCTTCGAGACGTCCCCGCCGTCGCGGCGACGTTTGGTGTCCTCAAGGCGGCGGATTTGCGCAGCGCGTACGGCGGCGTTGTCGATATCGAGAACGTCGATATCCTCCTCGGTTTCCAGACGGTAGCGGTTGACGCCGACGATGACTTCCTCGCCCTTGTCCACGGCCGCCTGCCGACGCGTGGCCGCCTCCTCGATCAATCTTTTGGGCAGGCCTTCGGCCACCGCTTTGGTCATGCCACCAAGCGCCTCCACTTCCTCAATCAGCGCCCAGGCTTTTTGCGCCAGTTCATCCGTCAGGCTTTCGACATAGTAGGAACCGGCCAGCGGATCGACGACCTTGGTGACGCCGGTTTCATGCTGGAGAATAAGCTGGGTGTTGCGGGCGATGCGGGCGGAAAATTCTGTCGGCAGGGCAATGGCTTCATCAAAGGAATTGGTGTGCAGCGATTGTGTGCCGCCCAGCACGGCGGACATGGCCTCGAAAGCGGTGCGGACAATGTTATTGTAAGGGTCCTGTTCCTGAAGAGACACACCGGATGTCTGGCAATGGGTGCGCAGCATGAGCGACGACGCCTTTTGCGGCTTGAACTCTTCCATGATGCGCGACCAGAGGAAGCGGGCGGCGCGCAGCTTTGCGGCCTCCATGAAGAAATTCATGCCGATGGCAAAAAAGAACGACAGGCGGCCGGCGAAATCATCGACATTCAGTCCCTTGGCAAGGGCGGCCCGCACATATTCCCGCCCATCCGCCAGCGTGAAGGCAAGCTCCTGCACCAGCGTGGCACCTGCCTCCTGCATGTGATAGCCGGATATCGAAATAGAGTTGAATTTCGGCATCTCCTTCGCCGTATATTCAATGATATCAGCAATGATACGCATCGAAGGCTCGGGCGGGTAGATATAGGTGTTGCGGACCATGAACTCCTTGAGAATGTCGTTCTGGATGGTGCCGGAAAGTGCGGCACGCGAGACACCCTGCTCTTCCCCCGCAACGATGAAATTGGCGAGCACCGGAATGACGGCCCCGTTCATGGTCATGGAGACGGAGACCTTTTCGAGCGGTATACCATCGAACAGGATTTTCATGTCCTCGACGCTGTCGATCGCTACGCCCGCCTTACCGACATCGCCTTCAACGCGCGAGTGGTCGCTGTCATATCCGCGATGAGTGGCAAGATCGAAGGCGACCGAAACACCCTGTTGGCCGGCGGCGAGCGCCTTGCGGTAAAAGGCGTTGGAAGCTTCGGCAGTCGAAAACCCGGCATATTGGCGGATCGTCCATGGCCGCCCGGCATACATGGTGGCGCGCGGGCCGCGCGTGAAGGGTGCAAAGCCCGGCAGGCCATCGAGATGTGAAGCCTTTTTCAGGTCATCGGCCGTGTAAAGCGGTTTGACGTCAATGCCTTCGGGCGTATGCCAGACGAGTGCATCCGGTGAACGCTTCAGCTCCTTTTCGGCAAGCTGCAGCCAATCCCGCACCGTTTTTTCACCCGACATGCATATCTCCCCTTCTGCATTTCATTTTCAGTACTGTGACTGGTGATCGTGACCGAAATCCAGCCTACCCCGTAACCCGCTCCGCCCCTCATCCGTTCCTCAAAAACGGTATCAAGCCCTATTCAAATTCGAGGATGACCTCATCCACGGCGAGGCTATCGCCCGGCTTTGCCGACACTTTGGCAACCCGGCCGCGTTTTTCCGCACGCAGGATGTTCTCCATCTTCATTGCCTCCACCGTCGCCAGCGCCTGACCGGCTTCGACCTCGTCCCCCTCGCCAACCGAGATCCCGGTGATGACGCCCGGCATCGGGCAGAGCAACAGTTTCGACGTATCGGGCGGCAGCTTTTCCGGCATCAGCAGCGCCAGTTCCGCCACGCGCGGGCTGCGCACATGGGCGAGAACATCCATGCCGCGCCAGCGCAGGCGAACCGCCGCACCGGCAAGATCGACCTTGGCGGCGATCACCTCGCCCGCCACCGTGAACAGGCCAAGGCTGCGGCCGGGAAGCCAGCCGGTAGCGACTGTCAGCGCAGCACCATCCTCAAAACGGATTGCCATGCCTTCAGCACCGGTCTCCACGCTGACGCTTCGACGGGATCGACCAAGCGAAACCACCCAGTCCTGACCGACAATGCGACGATGATTGCCAATGGTACCGGAAATTTCGACCGCACGGTTTTGAAGCCGATGGTGGATAACGGTGGCGATGGCTGCGAGCTTGCGCGCGGAGGCCTCATCGGGCTCGACCCCGGAAAAGCCCTCCGGAAATTCCTCGGCGATAAAACCCGTCGTCAAACGGCCGGCCCGAAAACGCTCGTGCTGCATGACAGCCGAGAGGAACGGCAGATTGTGGCCGATGCCCTCCACTTCGAAACGATCCAGCGCCTGCCCCATGGCATCGATGGCGGTTTCACGATCCTTTGCCCAGCTACAAAGCTTGGCGATCATCGGATCGTAATACATCGAGATTTCACCGCCTTCGAAGACGCCGGTATCGTTGCGGATCACGGTGCCGTTTTCCTGCTCGCCCTCTTGCGGCGGGCGATACCGTGTCAACCGGCCGATGGAGGGCAAGAAATTACGATAGGGGTCTTCGGCATAAAGCCGGCTTTCGATTGCCCAGCCGTTCAACTTTATATCGGTCTGCCCGAAGGACAGCTTTTCGCCTGATGCCACGCGGATCATCTGCTCGACCAGATCAATGCCTGTGACGAGTTCCGTTACCGGATGTTCCACCTGCAGGCGCGTATTCATTTCCAGAAAGTAGAAATTGCGCTCGCCATCGACGATGAATTCGACCGTTCCGGCCGAATGGTAACCAACTGCTCTCGACAGAGCCACGGCCTGCTCGCCCATGGCCTTGCGCGTTGCCTCATCAAGAAAGGGCGATGGCGCTTCCTCGATGACCTTCTGGTTGCGGCGCTGGATAGAGCACTCTCGCTCGCCAAGGTAAAGGATATTGCCGTGTTGATCGCCCAGCACCTGAATTTCGATATGGCGCGGCTGGGTGACGAATTTCTCGATGAAGATGCGGTCGTCCCCAAAGGAAGATTTCGCCTCGTTTTTTGACGACTGGAAACCCTCGCGCGCCTCCGCATCGTTAAAGGCGATGCGCATGCCCTTTCCGCCGCCGCCGGCCGAGGCCTTGATCATCACGGGATAACCGATCTCGGAGGCGATCCTCACCGCCTCATCTGCATCCCCAATCAGCCCCATATGGCCGGGCACGGTGGAAACACCGGCTTCCGCCGCGAGCTTCTTGGAGGTGATCTTGTCGCCCATGGCCTGGATAGCGCGGACCGGCGGGCCAATGAAGATCACACCCGCCTTCTCCAGCGCCTCGGCAAAGGCAGCGTTCTCCGACAGGAAGCCATAGCCGGGATGCACCGCATCAGCCCCGGTCTTCTCGATCGCAGCAAGGATTTTATCGATGACGATATAGGACTGCGACGAGGGCGCCGGACCGATATGAACGGCCTCATCCGCCATCTTCACATGCAAAGCATTGGCATCAGCATCCGAATAGACGGCAACCGTCGCAATGCCCATCTTCTTCGCCGTCTTGATGACCCGGCAGGCGATCTCGCCGCGATTGGCGATGAGGATTTTCTTGATCATTTGCCATCGCCTTCAAAAGTATGATTCTCAATCAGCGTCAGATAAGCAGCGGGAACAGCATCGGTCAGCCAGACACCATTGTCGGCTTGAAAAAAGCTGTGGCCAGCGGCAAACATCCGACTGGCATCAACCATTAGGATGGCGGGTTTTCCGTGCCGCTGGCCGACCGCATGTGCCGTCACGCTGTCTGCCGAAAGGTGAACCTGCTGCCGGCTGCCCGGTCGCAATCCTTCCTGCAGGATAGCATCTAGGAAACGTGTCGCAGTACCATGGAAAAGCTGCGGCGGCGGTTCTAAAGGAGCGCTACCAAGATCGACCTTTACTGAATGCCCCTGCGCGGCCCGGATGCGGTGCCCATCTTCCGAAAGGGTGAAACGCTTCTTGTCGCTTTCGGTAACGACCGCACGCAGACCGGCCTCGTCGAGCAGCGTGCCACTCGCATTTGCTTTTGCCAATAGATCTCCGACATCCGCCCAACCCTGAGCATCCATGGTAAGCCCGATGCTTTCGGGCGCATGTCGCAGAACATAGCTCAGGAATTTGCTGGTGGCCGTCGACATTGAATTTCATTCCCTATTGGCGGATGACAGCACACTCAAATCTCGAAAAAAGTTCTCGAAGGATTCCGGGAAATTCTGCCGGGCGACGCGCTCGTCGATGACAAGCATCGCCTGGTAGGAAAGCGGATCGAAATTCTTTTCCGCCGGCAAGACCTCGCGGCCGAACAGCAGGCTGAGGCGGGCAGCGTCGAGATTACCACGCTCGAACGGCTCGGGACCAAAATGGTGCCAGAGCGAGTGCAGGAAGGCCGCATCGATGCGGTGTTCCTTGGAATCGTCCCGCGCCCTTCGGGGTATCATCTTGATGGGCGTTACCCCTTTTGGATTGGCGCGGCGGATGGTGAACTGGATGCCCGTGCTCGGCATGCCGGAGGGAAATCCCTTGTGTTTGGTCATTTCGGGCAGGTTCGCCATCTTTTGTCCTTCCAGAAGCATTTCCATTAAAAGCAGGTCCGCTTTTACGTCCGGATATGCGTAAATTCAAATAATTAGAGCGCTTTCATGGTCCTATTAAAACCAGAAGCGCTCTAGTCTTTTCGTTATGCCTTGCCGATTTTGTCCTGCGTCTTCTGCTCGAAGTCGGAGGCATCGTGGCGTTCATGCAATTGTTCGGACGGATCGCCCGAGGTTTTGTTGACGATCACGCCGCGCTTGACCGCAGGGCGTTCGCCAATTTCAAGCGTCCAGCGCATAAGGTTCTTATAACCGGCCGCTTCAAGGAAAGCACCGGCATCGCCATAAGCTTGGCCGAGCGCTATCTTGCCATACCAGGGCCAGACGGCCATGTCGGCAATCGTATATTCCGAGCCCGCCAGATAACGGTTGTCGGCCAGATGACGGTCAAGCACGTCAAGCTGGCGTTTAACCTCCATGGCGTAACGGTCGATAGCATATTTGATCTTGATCGGGGCGTAGGCGTAGAAATGGCCGAAACCGCCGCCGAGGAAGGGGGCGGAACCCATCTGCCAGAACAGCCAGTTCAGCGCCTGCGTGCGGGCATTGCCCTCTTTCGGCAGGAAAGCGCCGAATTTTTCCGCGAGATAGACGAGGATCGAGCCGCTCTCGAAAACCCGGGTCGGCTCGGGCGTCGAATGATCCATCAGCGCCGGGATCTTGGAGTTCGGATTGACGCCGACAAAACCGGAGCCGAACTGGTCGCCTTCGCCGATCTTGATCAGCCAGGCATCATATTCGGCGCCCTTGTGGCCAGCGGCCAGCAATTCTTCCAGCATGATCGAGACCTTCTGGCCATTCGGCGTTGCCAGCGAATAAAGCTGCAACGGATGTTTGCCGACCGGCAATTCCTTGTCATGGGTGGGACCGGCGATCGGGCGATTGATATTGGCGAACTGGCCGCCATTACCCTTGTCCCAGGTCCAGACCTTGGGCACTTCATATCCGGCGGGAAAATTATCTGCGGAGGAGTTCTCGGCCATAAAAATCAGTCCTTGTGCGTTTCGGGAGGGCACCGAAGGTCGGGCGCCTGAACATCATTATAGTAAGGTGGCCAAAGTATTTTTCCAGCCCCAGAGCAGGTCAGAGCGGAATGGTATCGTGCTTTTTCCAGCGGGTTTCGACGTTCTTGCCCCGCAGCGAAGCAAAGGCACGGGCGATGCGGCGGCGCGAGGAATGCGGCATGATAACCTCATCGATGAAACCACGCTCTGCCGCCACGAAGGGATTGGCGAAACGCTCCTCATATTCCCTTGTGCGCGCGGCGATCTTGTCCGGATCGGAAAGCTCCGAGCGATAGAGGATTTCCGCGGCCCCTTTTGCGCCCATGACAGCGATTTCCGCAGTCGGCCAGGCATAGTTCACATCAGCGCCGATATGTTTCGAGGCCATCACGTCATACGCGCCACCATAGGCCTTGCGGGTAATCAGCGTCACCATCGGAACCGTCGCCTCGGAATAGGCAAACAGCAGTTTCGCACCGTGCTTGATGACGCCGCCATATTCCTGCGCCGTTCCCGGCAGGAAACCGGGCACATCCACCAGTGTCAGCAGGGGAATGTTGAAGGCATCGCAGAAGCGCACGAAGCGGGCGGCCTTGCGTGAGCTGTCAATATCCAGACACCCGGCCAGCACCATCGGCTGGTTTGCGACGACGCCTACTGTCTGGCCTTCCAGACGCATGAAACCGGTGATGATGTTTCTGGCAAACGCCTCCTGCAACTCGAAGAAATCGCCCTCGTCGGCGAGCGCATGGATCAGTTCCTTCATATCGTATGGCTTGTTGGAACTGTCGGGGATCAGCGTATCGAGGCGCGCTTCCAGCCGTGCGGGATCGTCATGAAAAGGCCGGACTGGCGGTTTTTCCCGATTATTCAGCGGCAGGAAATCGAAAAGCAGGCGCACATGCTCAAGTGTCTCGATGTCGTTTTCATAGGCGCCATCGGCAACGGAGGATTTTTTGGTGTGTGTGGAGGCGCCGCCCAGCTCTTCCGCCGTGACGATCTCGTTGGTCACGGTCTTCACCACATCCGGCCCGGTTACGAACATGTAGGAGGTATCGCGCACCATGAAGATGAAGTCGGTCATGGCAGGCGAATAAACGGCACCACCGGCACACGGCCCCATGATGACAGAGATTTGAGGCACAACACCGGAGGCGATGACGTTGCGCTTGAAAACGTCGGCATAACCGCCGAGCGAAGCAACACCTTCCTGAATCCGCGCGCCGCCACTGTCGTTGAGGCCAATCACGGGCGCGCCGTTGCGCACGGCCATATCCATGATCTTGCAGATTTTCTGGGCATGGGTTTCCGACAGCGAACCGCCGAGCACGGTAAAATCCTGGCTGAAAACATAGACCTGCCGGCCGTTGATGGTGCCCCAGCCGGTAACGACGCCATCGCCCGCCACCTTCTGTTCGGCCATGCCGAAATCCACCGCACGGTGGGTAACGTACATGTCGTACTCTTCGAAGGAACCTTCATCCAGCAACACATCGATGCGCTCGCGCGCCGTCAGCTTGCCCTTGGCATGCTGCGCCTCAATGCGCTTGACGCCGCCGCCGAGCCGCGCTTCGTCGCGGCGCGTCTGCAATTGCTCCAGAATGTTGGGCATGTTTCCTCCATGCGTTTCCTCAAAATCAATAGCTTAGAAAACATTCGCCTAGAAGCCTTGATCGTGCGCGTATGCGTGGCATAAATATTTGCAATATTTACTTTTGCAAAGTTGCAACATGGCGACGGAAAAGCTCTTCATCGGCCGCAAGGTCCGCGGCCTTCGCGAAAACGCCCGCGCCACGCAGGCACAGTTTGCCGAACGGCTCGGCATTTCGGCCAGTTATCTGAACCAGATCGAAAACAATCAGCGACCCGTTTCCGCCAGCGTTCTGGTGACGCTGGTGGAAAAATTCCAGCTCGACGTAACGGAGCTGGCAACGGGCGAAAACGACCGACTGGTTTCCGCTGTGCGCGAGGCCCTGAAAGACCCGCTGTTCCTGAATTACGAGCCCGGGCTGCAGGAACTGAAGCTGATTGCGCAGAACGCACCGGGTTTTGCCCATGCGCTTTTGCGCGCCCACCAGGCCTACCGGCAAAACAGCGAGCAGCTGGTGCAGCTGGATGACAGGCTGGGGCGGGGAACCGCGCAGGTGGAAAGAACACCTTACGAAGAGGTCCGCGATTTCTTCCACTTCGTCGACAATTACGTTGCCGAAATCGATCTTCTGGCGGAAGAACTTGCATACGAACTGGAGATAGAGGGCGGCGAGACCTACGGCATTCTCGCGGCCCATCTACGCAGCCGCTTCGGTGTCCATATCAACAGAACGGAGGCGGCGGGCGGATTGATCCGGCATTTCGATCCGGCCGGCAAAACGCTGGCGCTCAGTTCCTACATGGCAGCACCGACCCGCTGTTTTCAGCTTGCGCTTCAGATCGCCCAGCTTCATGCGGGAGCAACCGTGGACAGAGTGCTGGCCGGCGCCGGTTTCCGTAGCGCCGAAGCCGCGGAAATATGTCGCATCGGCCTTCACAACTATTTCGCCGCCGCGCTGATCCTGCCATATGGGCAATTTCACCGGGCCGCGCAGGAATTGCGCCACGATCTGGAACTTCTGGCCGTGCGCTTCGGCGCGAGTCTTGAACAGGTGACCCACAGGCTCAGCACTTTGCAACGCCCTGGTCAGAAAGGCGTGCCGATCTTTTTCGCCAAGATCGACCGGGCTGGCAACATCACCAAACGCCACAGCGCCACAAGACTGCAATTTGCCCGTTTCGGCGCGGCCTGTCCGCTGTGGAACATTCATCAGGCCTTCGAAAGCTCCGACAGGATAGTACGCCAGCTGGCGGAAACACCTGACGGCGTGCGCTATCTTTCCATCGCCACGCAGATCGAAAAAGCCGGCGCCGGTTTCAACACGGACAGGCCACGTTATGCCATCGCGCTCGGCTGCGAAATTTCCCATGCGCAGAATTTCGTCTATGCCGATACACTCGATCTCGCCAATGCCGCCTCCTTCAAGCCCATCGGCGTTTCCTGCCGGGTATGCGAAAGGGTCGATTGCGTGCAGCGCGCCGTACCGCCGCTAAAACGCAAACTACATGTCGATCATCTCTCACGCGGAGCCCTGCCCTACCGGATCGCGGACTTCTAGCGCCGCGCGGCCATATCAGGGTAGCGGCACCATCGCGCGCCGCATGATATTTGCATAGTAGCCCCAGAACAGCCGGGCGGCGACGGAGCGCCAGGGCGTCCAGAGTTCCGCCCGCGCCGCCAGCCATTTCGCATCCGGCCGTGCCTCGAGCGAAAGCGCGTGGCCCACCGCAGCCCGCAGCGCCACATCACCAACCGGAAAAATATCGGGGTGGCCGCCGCAGAACATCAGATAGACTTCCGCCGTCCACGGACCAATGCCGTGAAGCGCCACCAGCTCAGAAAGGGCCACATCTGCTTCCTTGCGACTGACGGCATCAAGATCGATGCGGCCATCCGCAACCGCGTGCGCCAACCCTTCCAGCGTTGTTGCCTTGGCCCGGGAAAGGCCGAAAGTGGCGCGCAATTCTTCCGGCACCGCCAGATAGTTTTCCGCCGTCACCGCCCCGCCCGTGCCGGCAAGGATACGCACCCATATGGCGTTGGCGCTGGCGCGCGACACCATCTGCGACACGACGATATGGGCAAGGCCCGCAAAGCCGGGCTCGTGAATACGCAACTCCAGCGGACCGGCTTTTTCGATAATAAGGCTAAGAGCCGGATCGAGGCGGGCAAGATCCGCCAGACCTTCGCTGATATCGTCGAGGCCCCTGATGATTTTCATGTCTGCACAGCCCATATTCACGTTGGCCCGGCACCGGGTGGCGAGGCGCTTCAAAACATGTCAGAAGAAACCATGCCTTCGCCCGTCCGTCAAAAACCGGTTTATCGTTTTGCGCCCAGCCCCAATGGCGCCCTGCATCTGGGCCATGCGCTTTCCGCTTTTCTGAACCACGACATGGTGCGGGAAAACAGTGGCCATTTTCTGCTGCGCATCGAAGATATCGACCAGACGCGCTGCACTCCGGAGCTGGAGCAGGCGATCTATGATGATCTTGGCTGGCTGGGACTGGAATGGGAAAAGCCGGTGCGGCGGCAATCGGAGCACTTCGATGAGTATCGCACAGCACTCGACAGGCTGGTCGAGGCCGACCTCGCCTATCCCGCCTTCTTAAGCCGGGGTGAGACGAAAGCCATTGTCAGGGCCTTTGAGGCAGAGGGAAGGCTCTGGCCGCGCGATCCCGACGGCGCGCCGCTTTACCCCGCAATAGATCGGCAAAGGCCGCAGGCGGAACGGGCCGAACTTCTGGCATCAGGCAGGCAACACGCCTGGCGGCTCGACATGGAAAAGGCGGTCCGCACCTTGCACAGCAAGCTGTTCTGGCGCGAGAGCGGCGACGGGCAGACCGGGGAAATCGAAGCTTTGCCGGCGCTCTGGGGCGATGTGGTGCTGTCGCGCTCCGACGCCCCCTCCAGCTATCATCTTTCCGTTGTGGTGGATGACGCGCTGCAAGGCATCACCCATGTGGTGCGCGGCATGGATCTGTTTAACGCAACCGCCATTCACCGGCTGCTGCAACAATTGCTGGACCTGCCGCCACCCGCCTATAACCACCACCGACTGATTTTGGGTGCTGATGGGCGCAAGCTCTCGAAAAGCGAAGGCAGCACCGGCCTTTCAGCGCTTCGGGCGGAAGGAAAAACGCCGTCAGATATCCGCCGGCTTGTCGGGCTCCTCTAGCACCTGCTCGCGGCGCGCACTGTTGCCGGAGATATTGCGGCGGATGATCTGCCGGACCTTGTATTTCATCAGAGCGGCATTCACTTCCGCACCCAGCATGAAGATGACACCCACCATGTAAAGAAACACCAGAACCACCATCACCGAGGCCAGACCGGCGTAGGTGGCGGCATAATTGGCGAAGGTGGAGAGGTAATAGGCAAAGATCGCCGCGCCGATGACCCAGAAGATCATTGTCAGCAGAATGCCGGGCCAGACATCCCAGATGCGGCGTTTGCCGGCCGGAAGCCACAGATGCGCCGCCACCAGCCCGACCGTCAGAACGACGATGGTGCCGTAAAGTCCGAGGCTGGAAACCGTGTTCAGCGCATCCGTCAGCCAGGGAAACCGCTGTTCGGCAAAGGACGTTGCGACCGGCACCGCAACAAGTACGATGCTGATGCCGGTAAAGACTACCACTGCGATCAATACATAAAGCAGACTGAGAAGACGGGTGATGTACCACCAGCGCGTTTCCGTGACGCGATAGGCGCGGTTGAGCGAGATTCTGAGCGCCTCGACGCCGTTGGAGGCAAAATATGCGGCCGCCAGCACCGAAATCGTCAGCAGTCCGCCGCGCGGAATGGTCAGGACCTGCTGCACCTGCGCGGCAAGCGGACCTGCGATCGCTTCCGGCCAGGTGTCAAAAATCAGATGCACCGCCGTCTCGGAAAACTGGTCAGCCCCCAGAAAGCCGGCCAAAGCCGTGCCGAAAATCAGGAACGGGAACAGCGCCAGCAGGATGGAAAGCGCCATGTGGCTCGCCATCGCCCAGCCGTCATCCTCGGCAAAATGAGAATAGGCATCGAAGGCAACCTTGCCTGCCAGGCGCACTGCGGCAACCATGTCGCCTCCATTCATCGGCATTTCATTTGTAACTTCGCCCCGAATATGGGAAGTCAGCTCTACTTTGTACAGCGCACAAGCCCGCCTTTCGGTTCCCGCAGGCATACAGATTTTGCGCAATACAATTTTCACAGGCCGGACCATCGGGCCAGCGCAACATTCGGCTTTCCGGAGCGGCATAGATGCCTGAAAAACCCGTCATCATAATTACCGGATGTTCCTCGGGCATCGGAGCCCATTGTGCCGGCGCGCTTCACCGCGACGGCTGGAGGGTGTTTGCCACCGTGCGTCGCATCGTCGATATGGCCGCGCTCGAAAATCAGGGCATAGAAACCCTGATCATGGACTATACCAAGCCCGAAACCATCGCGGCTCTCGTGGATACGGTTGCGGCCAGAACCGGAGGCCGCATCGATGCGCTGTTCAACAACGGCGCCTATGGACAGCCGGGTGCTGTGGAGGATCTGCCGGTGGAGGCACTGCGGCAGCAATTCGAAACCAACGTCTTCGGCTGGCACGATCTGACGCGGCGGGTCATTCCCTTCATGCGCCAGCGCGGTTCAGGGCGCATCGTGCATTGCTCCTCCATTCTCGGCCTCGTTCCCTATCGTTATCGCGGCGCCTATACCGCATCGAAATTCGCCATCGAGGGCCTTGGCGTCACGCTGCGCATGGAACTTCAGGACAGCGGCATCCATGTGAGCCTGATCGAACCGGGGCCGATCACGTCGAAATTCACCACGACGGCGCTTGCCCACGTCAGGGACAAGATCGATCTGGAAAACTCGGCCCATGCTGTGGAATACAAGCGTCAGTTGGCGCGGATGGATGGGTCCGGCCCGGTCAACCGCCACAAGCTTGGCCCCGATGCCGTTTACGCCGTGCTAAAACACGCCCTGACCGCCGCAAAGCCAAAACCGCATTATCCCGTCACCGTTCCCGCCAAACAGGGGCTGTTGCTGAAACGGCTCTTGCCTGCCGGACTGTTCTATCGTCTGCTGCGCAGATTCGATTGAGGAGGAGTACCCCCTAAATGTCCGGCTTCACCACTGTTCTGGCCCTTATCGTCATGGGCCTCGTTGTCATCGTGCTGATACGAGGCCTTTTCAACATGCTGAAGGGCCAAGACGCCAACCGTTCCAACAAGTTGATGCAGCTTCGCCTTCTGTTGCAGGCCATCGCCATCGTGCTCATCATGCTGACCCTTTGGCTCACCGGCGGCGGACGCTGACATGGTGAAACTGAACAAGATCTACACCCGCACCGGCGACAAGGGCACGACGGCGCTGGTGTCCGGTCCCCGCCGCCTGAAGCACGATCTTCGCGTCGAGGCCTATGGCACGGTGGACGAAACGAATTCGGCGATCGGCGTGGCGCGGCTGCATACCGCCAATACTGATATTGCCAGCATGGAAAAGCTGGATTCCATGCTGTTCCGCATCCAGAACGACATGTTCGACCTCGGCGCGGATCTCGCGACCCCGGAAACCGGCGAGCCGCCGGCCTACGAACCGCTGCGCATTGTCGAGAGCCAGGTCACGCGGCTGGAAAACGAAATCGACGACCTCAACTCCGCAATTGACCCCCTGACCTCCTTCGTGCTGCCGGGCGGCAATGCGGCGGCGGCCAATCTGCATCTGGCGCGCACGATCTGCCGACGCGCGGAACGGCTCATGGTGGAGCTCTCGGTTGCTGAAAACGAGATCGTCAGCCCGGAAGCGCTGAAATATGTCAACCGCCTGTCCGACTTCCTGTTCGTTGCCGCCCGTTTTGCCAATGATATGGGCAAGGCTGACATATTGTGGGTTCCCGGCAAGAACCGCTAAAGCCTATCTCTCGCACAAACGAAGGGCGTTCGATGTTCATACCGCTGCACGATGCGAATTCCCTCAAACATATCCGGCTGCAATATGTCACGATCGGCCTGATCGTGGTCAACGTGCTGGTATGGCTATTTACCGGCGTGCTTGCCAGCGACGTCCAGGCCAATGCCGCAGCGCTCGGCCTCGGTTTCATCCCGGCTGTGGTGTTCGACTACGCCTACCTGGAGCCCGCCTTGCAGGTGGTGCCGGATGACCTGACCGTCGTCACCTATGCGTTCCTGCATCTGGATTTCTGGCACATGGCAGGCAATATGCTGTTTCTGTGGGTCTTCGGCGACAACGTCGAGGACGCACTCGGCCACTTCCGTTTCCTTATCTTTTACATCGCCTGCGCCATAGCCGGCGCGCTGTTGCACGGCTTTGTCGCACCCATGTCGGAAGGGCCGCTTATCGGTGCATCAGGCGCTGTTTCCGGCGTCGTCGCGGCCTATTTTCTCCTGCATCCCAAGGTGCGCGTCTGGGTTCTGGTGTTCATGCGCATTCCGTTGCCCTTGCCTGCCTTCATTCCGCTGGCGTTATGGATCGGACAGCAATTTCTGATGCTGGCACTTGGCCTTGAGGAAAATGTTTCCTGGGGGGCACATGTGGGCGGCATATTGGCCGGGGCTGTGATGGTAATTTTCATGCGCCGGCCGGACGTTCCCCTGTTCGACCGCACGATTGTTCCGCCAAGGGCGGCGCAGTTCAAGAATCCGTCGCAAACGGCGGGGTTGTCGCAAATCGAACGGGGCTATGACGGGAGCAGATGAGCCGTTGACGAAGAGATAAATTATTTACGTTAACGTCAACGTAAGGTATGCCTTGCGTGCATGTGATAATGAACATTGCTCCGTTGTATTTGCGGGAAAAATGCTTATCCATGTCGCCAACCTGTTTTTGGAGGTCCGCGCGGTCTTGTCGCCTCGCGGACAGGAGTTTGAGGAAAACCGCCGATGAAGATCCTTGTCCCTGTCAAACGAGTTGTTGATTACAACGTCAAGATCCGCGTGAAGTCGGATGGTTCGGGCGTTGAACTCGCGAATGTGAAGATGTCGATGAACCCGTTCGACGAAATCTCGGTGGAAGAGGCTCTGCGGCTGAAAGAAGCCGGCAAGGCCGAAGAAGTCGTGGTCGTGTCGATCGGCCCTGCCAAGGCGGAAGAGACGCTGCGCACGGCGCTCGCCATGGGTGCCGACCGCGCCATCCTGATCGAGACCGAAGAGACGGTCGAACCGCTGGCCGTCGCCAAGCTTTTGAAGGGCGTGGCGGAAGCCGAGCAGCCCGGCCTCGTCATCGTCGGCAAGCAGGCGATCGACGACGACAGTAACCAGACCGGTCAGATGCTGGCCGCCCTTCTCGGCTGGGGCCAGGGCACCTTCGCCTCCAAGGTCGTACCGTCTGATGGCAAGGTCGCTGTGACGCGTGAAGTCGATGGCGGCCTGCAGACGGTCGAACTGAAACTTCCCGCTGTCGTGACCACCGATCTTCGTCTGAACGAGCCGCGTTACGCCTCGCTGCCGAACATCATGAAGGCAAAGAAGAAGCCGCTCGACAAGAAGACCCCGGCCGATTTCGGCGTCGATGTCACGCCGCGTCTGAAGGTTCTGAAGACAGAAGAGCCGGCTGGCCGCAAGGCCGGCATCAGGGTCGGCTCGGTGGCTGAGCTGGTTGAAAAGCTCAAAGCCGACGGCGTCCTCTAAGGTTTCGGAAAAGGGAGATTACAACATGGCCATTCTTCTTCTGGCAGAACACGACAACGCAACCCTTTCCGACCTGACGGCGAAGACGCTGACGGCGGCAACGCAGATTGGCGGCGACGTCCACGTGCTCGTTGCCGGCTCCGGTGCGAAGGGTGCCGCCGACGCGGCGGCGAAACTGTCCGGCGTTGCCAAGGTACTGCTTGCCGACGACGCATCCTATGCCAACGCGCTTGCCGAGCCGCTGGCGGCGCTGATCGTTTCGCTCAGCCCTTCCTATGACGTCATCATCGCACCGGCGACCGCTTCGGCCAAGAATGTCGCCCCGCGCGTCGCAGCCCTTCTCGATGTGGCCCAGGTCTCGGAAATCATTGAGGTCGTCAGCCCGGATACTTTCAAACGTCCAATCTATGCCGGCAACGCCATCCAGACGGTGCAGGCAAGCGACGCCAAGAAGGTCATCACCGTGCGCCCCACCGCGTTTGCGGCAGCCGCTGAAGGTGGTTCGGCACCGGTGGAAACCATCGGTGCTGCCGAGAACCCCGGCGTTTCTGTCTTTGTATCCGACGCGCTCGCCTCTTCCGATCGTCCGGAACTGACCTCTGCGAAGATCATCATCTCGGGCGGTCGCGCACTCGGCTCCTCGGAAAAGTTCCGCGAAGTGATCCTGCCGGTTGCCGACAAGCTCGGTGCAGCCGTCGGCGCATCGCGCGCAGCCGTCGATGCGGGTTATGCACCGAACGACTGGCAGGTCGGTCAGACCGGCAAGGTCGTGGCACCGCAGCTTTACATCGCTGCCGGCATTTCGGGCGCCATCCAGCATCTGGCCGGTATGAAGGACTCGAAGGTCATCGTTGCCATCAACAAGGACGAGGAAGCGCCGATCTTCCAGGTTGCCGATTACGGCCTCGTCGCAGACCTGTTCGAGGCTCTGCCAGAACTCCAGAAGGCTCTGTGATTTTAAGCCTTTAGCCAAAGGCGGCGCGTTTTTTGAACGCGCCGCCTTCTCTTTTTCGGCGATATGCGTAACATCGCCGCAAATGACGCAGATGAAATCCCATGAGGAGACCAGCATATGACCGCCCCCTTTAAAAACATCGGTATCATCGGAGCCGGTCAAATGGGTTGCGGCATCGCGCATGTTTCCGCCTTGGCCGGTTACAAGGTGCACATTTACGATCTTTCCAAGGACGGCATCGAAGCCGGCCTTGCCACGATCAACGGCAATCTTGCCCGTCAGGTCACCAACGGCAAGCTCTCCGACGACGCCCGCAAAGATGCGCTGGCGCTCATCAGCGGTTCGACTGACGTCAACGATCTGGCGCCCATGGATCTGGTCATTGAGGCTGCTACCGAAAACGAGGAAATCAAACGCAAGATCTATGCGCAGATCTGCCCGGTACTGAAGCCCGAAGCGCTTTTGGCCACTAACACTTCTTCGCTCTCCATCACTCGCCTTGCGTCCGCGACCGATCGTCCCGAACAGTTCATGGGCATCCACTTCATGAACCCGGTGCCTGTGATGAAGCTGGTAGAGCTGGTGCGCGGTATCGCCACCAACGAAAAGACCTTCGATGCGGCGAAGGACTATGTGCGGACGCTGGAAAAGGCGATCACCGTCGCCGAGGATTTCCCGGCCTTCATCGTCAACCGCATCCTGCTGCCGATGATCAACGAGGCGATCTACACGCTCTATGAGGGCGTCGGTTCGGTGGAAGCAATCGACACCGCCATGCGGCTCGGCGCCAACCATCCGATGGGACCGTTGCAGCTTGCCGACTTCATCGGTCTCGACACCTGTTTGTCGATCATGCAGGTACTGCATGACGGGCTGGCCGACAGCAAATACCGCCCCTGCCCGCTGCTGGTGAAATATGTAGAGGCCGGCTGGCTCGGCCGCAAATCTGGTCGCGGTTTTTACGATTACCGTGGAGAGACACCGGTTCCGACGCGCTAAGGCGCAAGAGATATTCCTCGGATATCATTCGAGATGACGGGAGGAAAATCCCTCCCGCACTGGACAATTATTTAGCCTTCACTGCCGATACCAACGCCTTGGCATCTTCGCTGTCCCAGGCTGCCGGACCGTTCATGGCGGCGATCAGGCAGCCTTTTTCGTCCAGAAGAAGCGTTGCGGGAAGGCCAAAAGCCAGCCCTTCCTTTTTCAGAACATTGAAGACGCCCATGGAGCTGTCGCGGTAAAGTTTCAGCGCGTCGATCTTGTATTCGTCAATGAAGGCTTTCGGTTTCTCGTCCGCGCCGGTGTCGATATTGACCGCAACAACCTCAAAGCCATCGCTGCCCTTTTCCTTCTCGAGTGCGTTCAGCGCAGGCATTTCCTCCCGGCATGGCACGCACCAAGTGGCCCACAGATTGAGGAGAACCGCCTTGCCCTTGAGATCGGCAAGCGACATGTCCGACCCTTGCGGACCCTTGAAGGACAGCGGGATGACGCGCGGCGTATCCGTGGCCGACATGGCCGCCACCTGGCCCTTCAGGAGGGGTTTCAGCGAGGCGATGCGGTTTGCCGCACCTTCACATAAACCGGCCTCGGCAACCGCTGCCCCTTGAACCGGGCTCTCAGACCCAATATGCCTGAACCAGACCGCACCCGCGCCGAACACGACACCGGCAACGGCAGCAATTGCAACCAATCTGGCGGAAGGAAGCCTGAACGGCCTTTTTTCTGTCATCGAATACTCCAGGGCACGCAGAACATGGCTGACGGCACAGATCAGAAATCCTCCAACCAGATGTGGGGCGGACGTTTCGCTTCCGGGCCATCAGCCATCATGGAAGAGATAAATGCCTCCATCGGCTTCGACAAGAAGCTTTATGCCCAGGACATCCGCGGCTCTATAGCGCATGCCACCATGCTGGCGGAAAAAGGCATTATTTCGCAGGAAGATAAAGACAAGATCGTTCACGGCCTGAACACGATCCTGTCAGAAATCGAGGCCGGCAGTTTCGAATTCTCGCGCAAGCTCGAAGACATTCACATGAACATCGAGGCGCGGCTTGCCACCCTCATCGGCACGGCGGCAGGGCGGCTGCACACCGCCCGCTCGCGCAACGACCAGGTGGCGCTCGATTTCCGCCTCTGGGTCAAGGAAGAGCTGCAGAAGACGGAAGGCATGCTGACCGCGCTCATCTCCGCCTTCCTCGACCGCGCCGAGGAAAATGCCGATACGGTCATGCCCGGCTTCACCCATCTGCAGACGGCCCAACCCGTCACCTTCGGCCATCATTGCATGGCCTATGTGGAAATGTTCGGCCGTGACCGCGCCCGCGTGCGTCACGCGATCGAACATCTGGATGAAAGCCCGATCGGTGCAGCAGCGCTGGCCGGCACCGGTTATCCTATCGACCGCCACATGACGGCAAAGGCCCTCGGCTTCCGCGAGCCGACCCGCAACTCCATCGACACCGTTTCCGACCGCGATTTCGCGCTGGAGTTCCTGTCGATCGCCTCAATCTGCGCCACGCATCTGTCGCGCCTCGCCGAAGAAATCGTCATCTGGTCGACGCCGCAATTCGGCTTTATCCGCCTGTCCGATGCCTTTTCCACCGGCTCGTCGATCATGCCGCAGAAGAAGAACCCCGACGCCGCCGAACTGGTGCGCGCCAAGACCGGCCGCATCAACGGCTCGCTGGTGGCGCTTCTGACTGTGATGAAGGGCCTGCCACTCGCCTATTCCAAGGACATGCAGGAAGACAAGGAACAGGTTTTCGATGCCGCCGAAAGCCTGGAACTGGCCATCGCCGCCATGACCGGCATGATCCGCGACCTTGAGGTGCGCAAGGACCGCATGCGTGCGGCCGCCGGTTCGGGCTATTCCACCGCCACCGATCTTGCTGACTGGCTGGTGCGCGAGGCAGGCCTGCCCTTCCGCGACGCCCACCATGTGACCGGAAATGCGGTGGCACTGGCGGAAAAGAAAGGCTGCGATCTGGCCGATCTTTCGCTGGAAGACCTGCAGGCGATCCATCCGGCCATTACAAGCGGCGTTTTCGACGTCCTTTCAGTCGAGGCATCGGTTGCCAGCCGCACCAGCTTCGGCGGCACGGCTCCTTCCGAGGTCAAGAAGCAGATCGCCTGGTGGCGTGGACGCAACTAACGCATCGGACCGAAAAGTGTGAAGCGGTTTTCGGAAAATCCGATGCGCAGACAAATTAAAATGAGCGGCGGAAACGATTTCATTTTTTCTCCGCCGCCCTCATAAATCTGCGTTACGCTGCGATCACAAGAAACAGGGTGCACAAGCGCCCTGTTTTTCGTTATCAGAGAAGCACATATTTCCTTTGGACAGGCTCATGCTTTCAAAAACCGCGCGCAATCTCATCGTTCCCATCGGCATGACGCTCGCCGTCAGTCTTGCTCTCAGTGCCTGCGGGCGAAAAGGCGATATCGATCCGCCGAGCACGCCGGTCGAAATGCGCAACAAGCGCAATGCCGACGGAACCGAGACGAAGCCGGCAACGGCGGAGCGGCCGTTCATCCTCGACAAGCTTCTCTGACGGGAAAAAGCCTGTGAACCATTTTGGCTATATCGACGGCGTGCTTCACGCCGAAAACGTGCCCGTGCCTGAGATCGCCAAGGCGGTCGGCACGCCGTTCTATGTCTATTCGACCGCGACGCTGGAGCGCCACTACAAGGTGTTCTCAGGCGCTTTCGCCGATGTGGACGCCATGGTCTGTTACGCCATGAAGGCCAATTCCAACCAGGCCGTTCTGAGGACGCTGGCAAAGCTCGGCGCGGGTATCGACGTGGTATCCGGCGGCGAATTGCGCCGCGCGCTTGGCGCCGGTGTACCGGCAAACCGCATCATGTTCTCCGGCGTCGGCAAGACGGTGGCGGAAATGGATTACGCGCTGGAAGCCGGCATCTACTGCTTCAACATCGAGATCCGAGCCGGAGCTTGAGGTCCTCAACCTGCGCGCCGTCAAGGCCGGAAAAAGGGCGCATGTGTCCTTCCGCATCAATCCGGATGTGGATGCGCGCACTCATGCCAAGATTTCCACCGGCAAAAAAGAAAACAAGTTCGGCATTTCCTATGAGCGGGCGCGTGCGGTCTATGCCCATGCCGCCACTCTGCCCGGCATCGAAGTCACCGGCATCGACATGCATATCGGCAGCCAGATCACAGAATTGCAGCCCTTCGAGGATGCGTTCCGCTTGCTGCGCGAACTGGTGGAATCCCTGCGCGCGGACGGGCACACGATCAGTCACGTCGATATCGGCGGCGGCCTCGGCATTCCCTACCGCGAGGACAATAATCCGCCGCCGCTGCCGGATGCCTATGCGCATATCGTCAAGAACGAGCTAAAGAGCCTCAACTGCAAGATCATCACCGAACCGGGACGCCTGATCGTCGGCAATGCCGGCATTCTGGTGACGGAAGTGATCTATGTGAAGGATGGCGGCGAAAAGAACTTCGTGATTGTCGATGGCGCGATGAACGACCTCATCCGCCCGACGCTTTACGAGGCCTATCACGGCATCCGCCCGGTCGTGCAGCCCGCGGTGGACGCCCCTCGCATCAAGGCCGATATCGTTGGCCCCGTCTGCGAAACGGGTGACTATCTGGCGCTGGACCGCGAGATGGCCGCACCGCAGCCGGGTGATCTGATTGCCGTCAGCTCCGCCGGTGCTTACGGCGCCGTGCAGGCAGGCACCTATAATTCGCGCCTGCTGGTGCCGGAAGTGCTGGTAAAGGGTGACAAGTTCCACGTCATCCGCCCGCGCGGAACCTATGAAGAGCTGATCGCTCTCGATTCAGTACCCGCCTGGCTCGATTGATCCGCCATACATCCGGCTTGGTCGATCACAATTGAGCGAAGCTGCCTAAAAAATGGGGGTGAGCATCCGCTTGCCCTCGTCTTCGCCACAAAGAATGTTATCCTTGCTTCTCATAATACAAGCAGCTCGCCGTTCCGGGAATGGCGTTTGACGTGGCCAGAACCGGGAGAACGGATTGATGACCACAGCCGGAGAGGACAGGACAGGCAGAAAGCGCCCAACCGGCGCATTCGCGCAGCGGCCGGATCTTGCCCGCCGGGTTGCGGCTAAACGCTTCTTCGCAAAAATCGTGTTGTTTTCGGAAAGAGTAGCACCGAAGACGCTGTGGCCGCTTTCCATCGCCGCCGCGTTTCTGGCGCTCGCATGGTTCGGCCTCTACCGGCAAATGCCTGACTTCGTACGGCTGGGCATCGTTTTCCTGCTGGTTTTTGGTTTCATCAGCACCATCCTGCCAATCGTCCGGCTGAAATGGCCGACAGACAACGACGCGTCCCGCCTTCTGGAAGAACGCAATGGTCTCGCTCACCAGCCAGTCGGCGTGCAGGAAGACGAACCGGCGTTGGACACCCCCATTTCCCGCGCCTTGTGGAAAGAACACCAGATCCGTATGGCGGAACGCATCGCCGCGCTGAATGCCGGCCTGCCGAAACCCGATATCGCCCGTTACGACCGCTCGGCACTACGCGCCATTCCCGCCCTTTTTCTGGTTGTCGCCTTCGGTTTTTCCTATTCCAATGGTGCAGGCACGATTACAGATGCCTTCCGTAGCCGACCGGCAGCCGGTCCGCTCAATCCCGATATCCGTCTCGATGCCTGGCTCACGCCGCCCGCCTATACCGGCCGCGCCCCGATTTTTCTGACAGGGCGCGATGCGACGGGCCACGACGCGGTGTCCGTGCCGCAATCCTCCAAACTGACGATCCGCATGACCGGTGGCGATGGCGGCGAGGAAGTGACCTTCGAGCCTGAGACCGCCGGCGCCCTGCAGAAGCTTGCCCCCGAAGCGGCGCGCGCCGACAGCGCAAGTGGCGATGTGGCGGCACAGACAGAAAAACGCGCGCCGGATCAACCTGTCACGCCGCGCACCTTTGCCATGGATGTGACCGAAAGCGGCATGATCACCGCCAATGGCGAACAATGGGTGTTCAACGTCATTCCTGACCAGCCACCGACCATCGGCTTCGACAACATGCCGCGCCGCGCCGTCAATGGTGCGCTGGAGGTGGGTTTCACCGCCAAGGACGACTATGGCATCAAGGAAGCCCACGCCATCATAGAGCCGCTTGGCGTTGCGGAGGGTGCAACAGCACTTTACCCGCCGCCGGAATTCAAGCTCGACCTGCCGCGGCAGAACAACCGCGAGATCAAGGGGCTGACCAGCCGCAACCTGACCGAACATCCTATGGCAGGTAAGCGCGTGCGCATCACGCTGGTGGCAACAGACGGTGCCGGCCAGACCGGCCGCAGCCCCGCGCATGAAATGGTGCTGCCGGGCCGCAATTTCTCTGAACCGCTGGCGGCTTCGGTTGCCGAACAGCGGCAGATATTCTCGCTCGACACGCGCCAGATGCCAAAGGCGATCGCCTATAACGAGGCGGTTGGTCTGCGTCCGGATGAAACCATTCCCAACACCACGCACTATCTCCTGCTGCAATCGGCGCAGACCCGCATGCGGCTCGCCTATAATGAGGAGATGCTGAAGAACACCGCCGATTATCTCTGGGAGATCGCGCTCGGCATCGAGGATGGTGATCTTTCGCAGGCGGAAAAACGCCTGCGTGATGCGCAGACAGCGCTTTCCGAGGCGCTTCAGCGCAATGCCTCCGATGAGGAAGTCGCCAAGCTGATGCAGGAACTGCGTGAGGCGATGCAGCAGTTCATGAGCGAGCTTGCGCAGCGCATGCAGAATGCGCCGCAAGCCAACATGAACCAGCAGGCACAAAACGTCTTGCGGCAGCGCGATCTGGAAAACATGATGAACCAGATCGAAAACCTAGCGCGCTCCGGCAACCGTGACGCAGCACAGGAAATGCTCTCGCAGCTGCAACGCATGATGAACAACCTGCAGGCGGGACGGCCGCAACGTCAGGGCCAGCAGGGGCAGCAGCAAAGCAGCAAGATGCGCCAGCAGATCGACAAGCTGGGTGAAATTTTGCAACAGCAGCAGAAGCTGATGGACGAGACCTTCAAGCTCGATCAGGCGCTGCGTGACCGCATGCAGCGCGGCGACCCGCAGGATGGCGGCGAAGGTCAGGACCCGCAGACGGGTGAAAACGGTGAATCACCGCAACAGGGCCAGCAGAGCGAGAACGGCCAGCAAGGCGGACAGCCGAGCGAGCAGATGACGGCCGAACAATTGCGCGAGGCGCTGAAAAATCTGAGGGCGCAGCAGGACGCGCTGGGCAAGCAGCTGGGCGAATTGCAGCAGGGCCTTCGTGATCTCGGCATGGAGCCGGGCGAAAACTTCGGCAAGGCGCAGCAGGAAATGGAAGGCGCCGGCGAAGCACTCGGCAAAAGCCAGGGCGAACAGGCGGTCGAAGGTCAGGGCAATGCGCTGAACGCGCTGCGACAGGGCGCACAGGATATGATGGGCCAGATCATGCAGGCCATGCGCCAGCAGGGACAGCAGCCCGGACAGGGGCAGGAAGGCATGGCGGGCCAAGGCGGACAGAACGGCCGCGATCCACTCGGCCGTCCGCGCAGCACAACCGGCCCCGATTTCGGCGACCAGGTGAAGGTGCCTGATGAGATCGACGTGCAGCGCGCCCGCGAAATTCTCGAGGCTATTCGCGAAAAGCTCGGCAACAACCCGCCGGGTGAAATCGAGCGGCGTTATCTGGAGCGGTTGCTGGATATACGGTGAGGATGGAGGCCGCCATTCCTAGCGATCGGGCCTGTTTAACCTCGCGCATTTTTGAGGAAAGGCTAGCTTATCAAACACTCAACGTCATCCTCGGCCTTGTCCCGAGCATGACGGCGGAGAGATTTGACAACTCCGCAACAAAAAAGGCGGCCCAAAGGGCCACCCTTTCTCAAATCTCTGTAGCCTTATCGCTCAGGCCGCAAGCGCCCGCGCAACAGCCTTGCGGATATCCGGAAGCGCAAAAGGTTTTGAAACCACGTCCACGATCTTTTCTGCCAGATCATCAGCACGTTCGCGCTGTTCGGCATAACCCGTCATCAACAGGATGCGCATGGCCGGGAAGCGTTCGGCGGCGCGGTGCGCCAGCTCGATGCCATCCATGACCGGCATGCGGATATCCGAAAGAAGGAGATCGAAATTGGTTTCCTGAAGCTTCTCCAGCCCCTGCTCGCCGTCTGCCGCCTCATGGGTCTCGTGACCGTCGAGACGCAGCGCACGGGCAACGAAAGCCCGCAATGCATCCTCATCTTCGGTAATCAGAATCTTCGCCATTAATCATTGCTCCTGGGCATCATTTCCAGCCGTGAGCAACATCGCAGGCTCCTCTTTTCAAGAGGTAAACACCCAGGGTTTCGCTGGGTGAATGGTTAATGAGGCGTCTCCGGCATGTCCCATCCCGGCACGGCAGAAATCGTCAGGCGTCGCCCGTGACGACGCCTACGAAGGGCAGTTCGCGGAAGGCGTAAGCCACATCCATGCCGTAACCGACAACGAAATAATCGGGACATTCGAAACCGACATAGTCGGCCTCCAGATCTTCCTTGCGCTTGACCTTCTTGTCGAGCAGCACGGCGATGGTGACGTGACGGGCGCCGCGTTCGTAAAGCAGTTCCTTGGCGAAACGCAGCGTGCGGCCGGATTCGAGAATATCGTCGATCAGAAGAACATCGCGGTCCTTCACGTCGCTGTCGATATCCTTGACGATCTTCACCCCTTGCGAAACGGTGCCGGCACCGTAGCTCGAAAGCGTGATGAATTCGACTTCGGGGGCAAGGCCGCTGTCATGCAGCGCGCGGATGAGATCGGCCGCGAAAATGAACGATCCCTTGAGCACGGCGATGACCAGCAAATCCTTGGTCGGGCCGCTCGCTATATGCTTGGCCATGTCGCGATTGCGCTCGGCAATCTGCTCGGCGGTGTAAAGCGGCTCAATGTTTTTTCCACGGACGACGGGCATTCTTTCTCCTGTGCTGCGCCTTGCCGATTTTACCTTTCAGTAAAAATACGAAGACCACGCGTTAGCACAGTCAACGTTCGGAAGCACCCGCTTCGACGAAGGAAAGCTTGATCTCAGGCGTTTTTCCACCGGGATGGCGCAACTTTGCCGAAAATCCGTGGCTGAAACCGGGCTGCATCTGCCTGACCGGCGGTTCGATGACCATGCTGGCGACCAGTTGCCCCTTGGCAACGAAGAGGTCGGCGCGAAGTGCCGGCACCTCTTCCAGAGCGGCACCGTTGTTCTCCACAATACCGTTGATGAGCAGGACATCCATGCCGCCAGCCTCCTGCGGCGTGATGGTGACATGGGAAATGGCAAGCGGGTTTGCGGCCGCAACGACCGGCTTTTCCGGCACGACCACCGACAGGCCGCCTGAGCAGATGAAAACAAAAATGACGAGCGCCGCAACCAGCGCCGAATAGGCATCCACAGACAGGCGCGACAATTTGCGGTCCACCCAGCCGATGAACGCGTAACCAAGAGCACTGGCGGTGACGGGCGGTTTTTCCATCTGCCGGCGCATCGCGCCGCGATTATCGTTTCCGGGCTGACGGACACGGTTTTCCTTGATGGTGACAAATTCCGCGTCTACCACATCGGGGCCGGTGTGGGTTGCCCGCGCCGTACGGCGCACTGGCACTTCCGGCATCAGGAGGTCGAAATCGAATGCCGCTTGCCGGCGAGATGAACGGAACATAGCCATAGAATTCCTTGGGTGAGGTTTTCCGGCCCGCAAAACTGGGCATTGCAACGGATCCTGCCAAGTTTTAAATTTAATTGGTTAATGCTTCGCAAAAACGGCTCGCATAGGCCACCGGAACCGGGTTAAACGGCGCATCCGGGCCTCACGCGCCAGCGGTTTGCGAACCACCACGAAACGAAGAGACTGGAAGTCCGTTGATCCATTTCGAAAATGTCGGGTTGCGTTACGGCATGGGCCCCGAAATCCTGAGGGACATGACCTTCGACATTCCCAAGGGTTCGTTCCAGTTTCTGACCGGCCCTTCCGGTGCCGGCAAAACCACGTTCCTGCGCCTGCTACTGATGTCGCTGCAGCCCACACGCGGCAATATCCGGATGTTCAACCGCGATGTGTCGCGCATTCCGCGCAGCGAGTTACCCATGCTGCGCCGCCGCGTCGGCATCGTCTTTCAGGATTTCCGGCTGCTCGATCATCTGACGACCTATGAGAATGTCGCCCTGCCGCTGCGTGTGCGCGGCAAGGAAGAAAGCGCCTACCGCAACGACGTCATCGAGCTTCTGAAATGGGTCGGGCTTGGCGAACGCATCAATGTGCTTCCGGCTATCCTCTCCGGTGGGGAAAAGCAACGCGCCGCCATTGCCCGCGCATTGATGGACCAGCCGGAAATCTTGCTGGCCGACGAGCCGACCGGCAACGTCGACCCGCCGATGGCCAAGCGCCTTCTCAACCTCTTTCTGGAGCTCAACCGGCTGGGTACCGCTGTGGTCATCGCCACCCATGATTTCGGCCTGATGGACCAGATCGACGCACGCCGGATGATCCTCACCGAAGGGCGGCTCGACATCTATGAATGAGATCAACCGCAAACAGTTAAGACCAGAGGCGACCGCACCGAAGCGGCCGCCGATGCGTATCCGCCCGATGGCACCCATTCTGCCGCCCTCCAACATTCAGGGCAATGCGCTGATGGTGGTGATCGCCATCATGGCCTTTCTCGCCTGCCTGACGCTTGGTGCCGTTTCGATGGTGCGTGCCACCGCCGCCACCTGGCAGAGCCAGATTTCCCGCGAAATCACCATTCAGATCAAACCCGAGGACGGGCTGGACATGAATGCAGCGCTCACCAAGGCGCGTACTCTGGCGCTCACCTTCGTCGGCACGCGGGATGGCACGATCCTGGATGACGCCGCCACCGCGCGTCTTCTGGAGCCGTGGCTCGGCAGTGGCCTCGATCTTTCCGAACTGCCGGTGCCGCGCCTCGTCGTGATTACCATCGATGAAAACCACCCGCCCGATTTTCAGGCCATGCGCGATATGCTGAAAGCTGAAATTCCACAGGCGTTTCTGGATGACCACCGTACATGGGTCGACAGGCTCGTCTCCATGGCCAGGACCACTGTCATGATCGGCGTCGGGGTCCTGATCCTCGTCTTCACCGCCATGGTGCTGACGGTGGTGTTTGCAACGCGCGGCGCGCTTTCCGGCAACAGGCACATCGTCGAGGTGCTGCATTTCGTCGGCGCCGAAAGCAGCTTCGTCGCGCGGGAATTCCAGAAGCACTTCCTGAAGATCAGCCTGAAAGGTGCGGCAGCGGGCAGCGCCCTTGCCGCGGCGGTTTTCCTTGCCGCCGGTTTCTGGCAATCGAGCACGGTTGCTACGCCGCAAAGCGATCAGGCAAGTGCGCTTTTCGGCTCCTTTTCCGTTGGCCTCAGTGGTTATATCGGCATCGCCACGACGATGATCATCATCGCGCTGCTCACCACGATCACCGCGCGTGTGACCGTCATCCGCACGATCGACGATATCGACCGCGTCCGTTCCGATCCGTCTAAAAGCGACGGTGTCGCATCGTGACGCCGTCTCCCGGATCTCGCGAGGAAACTGCACCCTTCACACGCCGGATGTAACTTGCGGACGGTGGACAAAAATGCCTGTTCCTTGCCTTAATCGGCGAGTATTCAGGAGGAATGTTTGTGAGTCGGACGGACCATGATCAGGAGCAGACGACCACGCGACAGGCAAAAAAGGGCCTGTTGTCGCGGCGAAGTCGCCTGCGCCGTTTTATTCGCGGTCTCATCCTTCTTTGCGTCATTACTCTCGGGGCTTTTTCCGGCGGTTTTTTGTGGTTCGCAGATTCGGTCGCCTCCATGCGCCCGCCCGAAGGCGCCAAGGGCGACGCGATCATCGTTCTGACCGGCGGTTATCAGCGCATCGAACAGGCGGTCGGCCTGCTGCGGGACGGCGTTGGCAAGCGCCTTCTGATTTCCGGCGTCAATCCGGCCACCACCCGCACGCAAATCCGCAAGATGACGCAAGGCTCTTCGGACATGTTTTCCTGCTGCGTGGACATGGGCTACAAGGCCATAGACACTATCGGCAACGCCAATGAGGCGGCGAGCTGGATACGCGACCACGGTTATTCCTCCATCGTCGTCGTCACCAACAATTACCATATGCATCGCAGCCTGCATGAATTGCACAATGCCAGCCCGCAGACCCAATTCATCGCCTATCCCGTTATCAGCGCCGACCTTGCCCGCACCAACTGGTTCGCGGAGCCAGATGTGGTCCGAACAATGCTCTACGAATACATGAAATTCGTGATTGCAGCAGGACGCGACCTGACCGGGCTCGGCAAGGGCGACGGGTTGCGCAAGGCGGGCGCCGATCACCCCACGATCAAGGCGGCAACCTCTTCCCCGTGAATGGAAAGAACGGAGAGAACACGCTTGCTGCGGAGCCTTGTTTTCGTGTAGGCGTCTGGCATCGGCATCCGGCATCGAGGCGCGCCTGAGCTTCGGAACGGCTGCAACCCGGGAAGTCTGTCGATGCTCAAGCTGCGCTCTTTTCTTTTCAATACGCTGTTTTATCTCAATCTGATTGTCCGCATGATCGTGCTCACGCCGATCTATTTCATCCTGCCGCGCAGAATAGCCTATGAAATCCCCAAGAACTGGGCGCGATCCAACCATTGGCTGATGAAGACCATTGTCGGCACCACCTTCGAGATCGAGGGGCTGGAAAACATTCCCGAAACCGGCTGTATCTTCGCCCCCAAACACCAGTCCTTCTGGGACACCTATGCGCTGCTGCCCAACCTTCCCGATCCGGTCTATATTCTGAAGCGCGAGCTTTTGTGGATCCCGCTGTTCGGCTGGTATGCGATGAAGCAGCGCATGATCCCGGTCAACCGCGCCGCGCGCGGCAAGGTGATGCTGAAGGTCATGGAGCGGGCGAGAGAGGAGATGGCGGCTGGCCGCGAACTCATAATCTATCCCGAAGGCACGCGCCGGCCACCGGGCGCTGAGCCCGAATATCGTTATGGCATCGCACGTCTTTACCGCGACCTCAAAGTCCCCGTCATTCCGGTCGCCATGCATCCCGGCCTCTTCTGGCCACGCCGCTCGACAATGCGTTATCCCGGCCATTTCAAGGTGCGGATCTTGCCGGCCATCGAGCCGGGACTGGACCCGGACGTGTTTTTCAAGACATTGATCGAGGTGACGGAAAAGGCGAGCGACGAGTTGCTGCTGGAGACCGCGCGCAACAATCCGCACCTGCCGCTGCCACCGACCGCCGTGAAGCGTATCGCAGAACTTCAGGGGCAAGACACTCCCACCGGCTAAACCGCGATCGTGCCGACACTGGCGGCAATGCTTTCTAGCAGCGTGTCGCGAATACCCATATCCTGCAGATGCTGCACGGTATTGAAGACGTAATCGGTATTCGGGCCGGACCGGCCCGATGCGGCAGCCACGATCGTAGCCGCTTCCGCGACACCCAGACCACCAATAAACTGCTCGTGGGCGGGATCGGCCACATAGGTCACGGCACTGCCGCGCGTGCCATCGGCGAGCGCAATGGCAACGACGCGTTCCTTGTAGACATTCGTTACCAGCTCGCGCTCGCGCAGATAGGCCATGACCGGACCATGGTCCGCTCCGCGCACGCGAAAGGCAACGCCGAGGCAGGAGCCGCCGCGCTCCAGACCGAGAACAAGGCCGGGCTTCTCCTCAGTGCCGCGGTACACATTTGAACTGATGCAGAGGGAGCGTCGATAACCGTGCAGCCGCGCCTGCTGCCTTTCCTCAAAGGCAAAGCCCGGGTTCCACATCAACGAACCGTAGCCAAAGACCCAAAAATCGTCCATATCCCAAGCCAAATCGAATTTATCTGAAGTCTGTTCATCGGAGATCAATATGGCATCGTCAAGCCAATCCGGCACGGTCAAAAAATTCCTCTGGCTTGGTATCGCCGTCGTGCTGGTTATCGGACTTTACACGGCCGGGTGGTTTTATGCCGCCGACAAGCTGAAGCAGACGGTTCTGAACGTCATCTCGCCTTCGCAGGCCAGAAACGTCAGCGGCGAATGCGGCGACATTGCCTTCAAGGGTTATCCGTTCCGCATCGGCCTTTTCTGCTCCAAGGTAACGGTGGACGACAAGCAGAATGGCGTTTCAGCCTCGTTCGGAGAATTGCGTTCCGCAGCGCAGGTCTACAATCCCGGCCACATTGTCTGGGAACTGGATGCACCGGCTGAAATCCGCACCGCGCATGGCCTCACGGTTTCGGCCGTCTGGCAGAACATGCAGTCGAGCATCGTCACCAAGCTTAGGGGTATCGACCGTACCTCGCTTGTCATCGACGGCCTGAAGGCTCAGGCGGTTTCCACCGTTACCGGCCAGACGATCGATTTCGATGCCGCCAAGACGGAAATGCATCTGCGCCAGAACGGCGCCGATCTAGACGGCGCGATAACGTTGACCGACTCGTCAACCGTCATCAAGGATTGGCCGCAACTTCTGCCGCGCCTCAACGCCATCGCCGATGTCACCCTGGCCGGCAAGGCGGGTATGGTAGACGGCAGCGATACGGCCGGGCTTTACGGTGCGAGCGGCGAGCTTCGCCGGCTGGTCGCTGATATCGGCGAAGGCCGCACCATGCGTATCAGCGGCCCTTTCTCCTTCGATAATGAGGGCTATCTCTCCGGCCAGTTCAAGCTGGAGATCGAAAAGCTCGACGCCTGGTCGGACAATGCCAAGCAGGCGTTTCCGCAGCTGCAATCCACCATCGATACCGCCCGCAAAATGCTCCGCGCACTCGCCGGCGGCGGCGACAGGGCGTCCGTCGACCTCGTGGTGGATCGCGGCCGCGCCACCGTCAGCGGTTTCATTCCGTTGGGGAAGATCCCGCCGATTTAACAGAGAGCTTTTGTAAAAAACACCTCAGCGGCATCCTGAATTTTTGAAAGATGCAGGATGCCGGCTTCTTTGTATCCATTGCGACGATGCCACATCTGCGGTTCCCGCTCGTCCTGCTGGCTGGACGTCATCACCAGTGAGGCACCCTGCTCACGCATCAGAGTTTCCCAAAAAACTGTAAGCGTTGCGCCGACGCCATGTCCCCGAAACTCAGGAACGACGCGGATCATATCCATGTAGGGAATCTTACCCCAGAACATCGAGAACCGCAGAAAACCGACTAGAATCGTATCTTCTTTCGCGACGAGATATTCGCGGCGTCCGACGCAACGCCGCAACCAATCCTCATCGATCCATTTGTCTTCCCGCAGCAGCCATTCGATATCGTCATCCGTCGCCGCCGATATCAATATCACTTCAGCGCCCTACTTCTTCTGATCCAGCGCGTGACGCCCAAAGTCAGGCGTATCGACGTCCTGACCGGCCTCGATGATGGAGCGGCGGATGGAGCGTGTGCGGGAAAACAGTTCGAACAACTTGTCGCCCTCCCCCCAGCGGATCGCCCTTTGCAGCGAAGCAAGGTCTTCCGAGAACCGTGCCAGCATTTCGAGGATGGCATCCTTGTTGTGCAAGCAGACATCGCGCCACATGGTGGGGTCCGAGGCGGCGAGACGCGTGAAATCTCGGAAGCCGGAAGCGGAATATTTGATGACTTCCGACTCGGTTACCGTCTCCAGATCGTCCGCCGTGCCGACGATGTTGTAGGCGATGATGTGCGGCAGATGCGAGACGATCGCCAGAACCTTGTCGTGGTGTTCGGCATCCATTTCATCCACACGCGAGCCGAGCGCCCGCCAGAAATCCTTGAGCCTTTCCAGCGCCTCCGCATCCGTGCCCGGCAGCGGCGTGAAGATGCACCAGCGCTCGCGGAAAAGACCGGAAAAACCGGCATCTGGGCCGGATTTTTCCGTACCCGCCAGCGGATGGCCGGGAATGAAATGCACATTGTCAGGCATATGCGGCGCCATCTGCGCGATGACAGAGGCCTTGGTAGAGCCGACATCGGTGACGATGGCCCCGGGCTTCAGATGCGGCGCGATCTGCTCGGCAACCGCCCCGGATGAACCGACCGGCACTGAAACGATGACAAGATCAGCATCCCTGACGGCCTGCGCGGCGGATGTCGTATACTCGCTTCCAAGCGCCAGTTCCTCTGCCCGCTTCAGCGTTTCCGCGCTGCGGGTGGAAATCGTGACATGCCGGGCAAGACCCAGTTCCTTGATGTCGCGCGCAATAGACGAGCCGATCAGGCCGATGCCAACAAGCGCGATGCGCTCAAACATGATCTCGCCCATTACGCCTGCCCCATGAACTCGGTGAGCGCGGCGATGACGCCAAGATTGGCTTCTTCCGAACCAACCGTCATACGCAAGGCATTGGGGAAACCGTAACCGCGCACGGCACGCAGGATATAACCGCGGCGGCTCAGGAACTCGTCCGCATCTGGTGCACGCTTGCCATCCTGGTCCGGGAAATGGATGAGGACAAAGTTGGTGACTGATGGCGTGACCTTGAGGCCGAGACCGGTGAAGACCGTCGTGAGTTTCTCCAGCCAGAGCGTGTTGTGAGAGATCGCCTTTTCCAGGAATGCCTGATCGCGGATGGCCGCGGCACCCGCTGCGATCGCCGGCGCGCTCATGTTGAACGGACCACGCACCCGGTTCAGCGCATCGATGATGGCGGCCGGACCATACATCCAGCCGACGCGCAGTGCGGCCAGACCGTAAACCTTGGAGAAGGTGCGCGTCATGACCACGTTGCGGTTCCCAGACACCAGCTCGAGACCGGCCTCGTAGTCGTTCTTGCGTACATATTCGGCATAAGCCGCATCAAGCACGAGCACGACATGTTTCGGCAGACCAGCCTGAAGGCGGCGGATTTCCGCGACCGGAACATAGGTGCCGGTGGGATTGCCGGGATTGGCGATGAAAACCATCTTCGTCCTTGGCGTGACGGCGGCAAGAATGGCGTCCACATCGACGGCGCAATCCTTTTCCTTCACCGTCACCGGCGTTGCGCCCGCACCCATGATCTGGATCTTGTAGACGAGGAAACCGTGTTCGGTGATGATCGCCTCATCGCCCGTACCCAGATAGACGTGGCAGAGCAGGCCAAGAAGCTCATCCGAGCCGTTACCGCACATGATATTCGCTATGTTGAGGCCATGCACGTCTGCAATCGCCTGACGCAGCGCAATCGCCTGTCCGTCGGGATAGATTTCCAGATGGCTGGCGGTGGCGGCGAATGCCTCGATCGCCTTCGGGCTTGGCCCGAGCGGCGTTTCGTTGGAGGAGAGCTTATAAACCTTCGCGACGCCATCCACGTGTTCCTTGCCGGGAACATAAGCGGCGATATCCAGAATACCCGGACGCGGAAGAGGTTGGCTAAGCTCTGCACTCATTTGATCGACCTTCGGAAATGCGCCGGGGAGCCCGGCAAAAGCAATGCCGGAGGCATTAGACCGGAATGGCCCCTTTGTCGAGGGTCAGCGCGGCTTTCCGTGCTTTGCGGCGGTGCGGGTGGTGGGCACACCCTGAGGCGCCAGGACCGGCACGAAAACCCGGCGTGAGGCGCGCTGGGTAACGGGCAATCCCTGATAGAGACGTTTCTGTGCCTCAACCACGATAACGCCGGAAAACAGCGGCCAGAGCCTGCGGCCGGTAAGCTCAAGGTATCGGCGGAATTTCAGTACCGGGCGGCTGGTGGTGGGCGGAAAGAATAGCGCTTCGGCGCTTGCCCCCGGCGTAAAATTGGTCTCGCGCAGAAGCGCCGTCAACTGCCCGCGCGAATAGGGCCGGCCCGAGCCGAAAGGTGTGTGTTCCATGCGTGCCCAGACCCCACGCCTGTTCGGCACCACGATCACCAGACGCCCGCCGGGCGCCAGCACCCGCCAGAGTTCTTTCAGGGTTTCGCGCGGATTTTCGGCAAATTCCAGAGCATGCACCATCAACACCCGGTCTATCGACGAATCGGGTAGCGGCAGCTCCTCGTCAAACACCAGCGCCGTGGAGGAAAGCTCGCCTGCCGGCCAGTTCACCGCTCCCTGCCCCGCCGGCATGAAGGCAAAGGTGCGCTCCGTGTCATGACGGAACCGCTCCAGAAACGGCACGGCGTAACCGAGGCCGACCAGCCTTTCCTCCGGCAAAGGCGGCCAGAGCGATGAAAGCGCCATGGTGATCGCCTGCTCGGCCGAGCGGCCAAGCGGGGAATGATAGAATTCGCGCAGATCGACGATATCGGTGTTCATGGGCGAGAATGTAGCATCAGGCGGTTGGACTTCAAGGCGTCTGCGCCTACATTGAAATTCAGGCGGACAAATGCGCCGGCCAAGGCCGGCAAATGGAGAGGACCACGATGAAACCTTTGGAAATAGACGTCTTTCTTTGCCGCAGTGATAATTTTGGCGTTCTGCTGCACGATCCAGAAAGCGGGGCGACCGCCGCGATCGATGCGCCGGAGGAAGGCCCCATCCTGCAGGCTCTTCATGGGCATGGCTGGAAGCTCACGCATATCTTCACCACCCATCACCATCAGGACCATGTGGAAGCCAATCTGGCGCTGAAGGACAAATTCCAGTGCGAAATACATGGCCCACATGATGAGGCGATTGCGATCCCCGGTCTCGACCGGTCCCAGGCCGATGGCGACGAGTTCGAATTTGCCGGACGGCGCGTTCAGGTCATTGCCACACCCGGTCATACGGCGGGGCATATCTGCTACTACCTTCCCGATGACGGCCTGCTGTTTGCAGCCGATACGCTGTTCGCCATGGGTTGCGGTCGCCTGTTCGAACGTACGGCAACAGATATGTGGCACTCTTTCCAGAAGTTAATGGCGCTGCCGGATGACACGAAAGTCTATTTCGGCCACGAATATACACTTTCGAATGCCCGTTTCGCGCTCACCGTCGATCCTGATAACGCGGCTCTAATCGAGCGCGCCGAAAGCGTCGAAAAGGCGCGGCAGGCGAATGAATTCACCATTCCCACCACCATCGGGCTGGAAAAACAGACCAACCCTTATATGCGGGTGGCCGATGCCGGCATCCGCAGTCATCTTGGCCTTGAAGGCGCAACCGATGCCGAAGTCTTTGCCGAAATCCGCACACGCAAGGACAATTTCTGATGGGCGCCGATCTGTCTTCGGCAGCGATCATTCGCGAACTGGAACTGGAGCCGCACCCCGAGGGCGGCTTTTACCACCAGACATTTCGCGACAAGGCAGGTGGTGAGCGCGGCCATTCGACGGCGATCTATTATCTTCTGGAAAAGGGGACGCGCTCGCACTGGCATCGCGTCACCGATGCGGTGGAGGTCTGGCACTATTATGCCGGCGCTCCGATCACCCTGCATCTTTCCGAAGATGGCAGGGAGGTACAGACCTTTACCCTCGGCCCCGACATTCTGGAAGGCGAGCGCCCGCAGGTGATCGTGCCTGCCAATTGCTGGCAATCGGCAGAAAGCCTCGGCGACTTCACCCTCGTCGGCTGCACCGTCTCGCCGGGTTTCGCCTTTTCAAGCTTCGTGATGGCCGAACCCGGATGGTCGCCGGGCGATACGCCGTAACTGCATCAGCCGCCATATTTGGTGGCGGTGATGTAGACTTGGCCTACCCGCGTCGGAATGACGGCGTAGACCGGGGCATAGACATCCATATTGTCCGATTTGGCAAACCAGATCTCCATGGAAATGGATTTCAGGTATTCGATATCCTTACGCCCCTGGCGATAACCCGACTTCGGCACGTAACGCGCCTTGCAGACCATGGCATCGCCGCTGAAGCCATTCGTCTTGAAGGGCTTGGTGCCGCTGGGGCTCAACACCAGATCCAGCCGCGATTCGCCGTCATAGATCGGCAGGCGCGACGGGCAGATGCGGCCGCCGGCGGGAATGATGAGGCCAGAGATTGGATCGAGGACGGAGCGCAGGTCGCCGTCCTTCACATTCACCCAATTGTCCGGCCGCGCCTTCGGCTCCGGTTTCACCGTCGTCGATGTGACGTTGCCGTTGCGATAGACCACATCATAGGTCCGCACCCGCTTGCCGTCCTTGTAAACAAGCGAATATGTGTTCGCCTGCAGCCGATGGCCACGTTTGGCACCCGAAATCGTCGTCTTGCCGGAAATATCCGCCAGAACGCTTGCAAGCCCTGCTGAGCTGAAGGAACCGGAAATCGAATAGTTCGGGCCGTTCATGCGAGTCGAAAAACTCGCCTTGGCAATTGGTAGAATACCGAGATTGATGCTGTATTCGCTTGTATGGCGGGCTTCGGCGGCGAGCGAGGGAGATACGCCTGCAAACGCCATTGTCACAGCCATGAAAATGCTTTTTCCTCTGGCAATCATTTGGATATCACCTTAAAAGAGGCGCGGAAGCGGCCTTATGGGGCGATCATATACGCCGACTTGTGGCAATAAAAAAGCGGATGCCGGTTGAAAACGCCGGAATTTCCTTTCATTTGCTCGCGAGCGGCTTGACTGTTAAGTCCCGTCTGACTATAGAACCGCAACTTTCCAATCATGGCCAGTTGGATTGCCACCACGGTTTTGCCGGTGGCGAGCCAGTGGTGAAACAGACAAACGAAATAGGTGTACCCATGTCCCGTGTATGCGAATTGACCGGCAAGGGCGTCCAGACGGGCAA
Organism: Rhizobium sp. AN68; assembly: GCF_030758035.1. NCBI lineage: Bacteria > Pseudomonadati > Pseudomonadota > Alphaproteobacteria > Hyphomicrobiales > Rhizobiaceae > Rhizobium > Rhizobium sp. AN68. The sequence goes on from NZ_JARWMI010000002.1 coordinate 857,389, forward strand.
CAACGTCAGCCACGCCAACAACAAGACCAAGCGCCGGTTCCTTCCGAACCTCTGCCAGGTTACGTTGATCTCCGATGCTCTCGGCCAGCGTTTCCGCCTGCGTGTTTCCGCAGCAGCTCTGCGCTCCGTTGAACATCGTGGCGGCCTCGATGCCTTCCTTCTGAAGTCCGGCGAAAACGAACTGAGCATGCGCGCTCGTCTCCTGCGCCGCCAGATCGCCAAGAAGACGGCCGAAGCTGCTTAATTAGCGGTTTCGACATCACTGATATTCAGAAGGCTTGAATGGCTTTTGCCGCTCAAGCCTTTTGCTTGTTCTAATTCGGCTCCAACTGGTGGCATCACCCAGGATAAAAAAATGCCCTACCTGCGCTACACGCTCATTTACGTTCTGCTGATGACACTGGTGGTCGTCGCGTCCAATATTCTGGTGCAATACCCGCTTTCCGGATCGCTGTTCGGCGTCAATCTCGGCGATCTTTTGACCTGGGGTGCCTTTACCTATCCGGTCGCCTTCCTCGTCACAGACCTTACAAACCGCCAGTTCGGCCCGTCAGTCGCGCGCCGCGTCGTACTTGCCGGTTTTATTGTTGGTGTCACACTGTCCTTCTGGACCTCGATCCCGCGTATCGCCGTTGCCTCCGGCACCGCCTATCTGATTGGCCAGCTGCTCGATATTTCCGTATTCAACCGCCTGCGCCGCCAGCGCTGGTGGCACGCACCTCTTGCCGGCTCCATGCTGGGTTCGGTGCTGGATACCGCGCTGTTCTTCTCCATCGCCTTTGCTGCGAGTTTCTCCTTCGTCGGTCCCAACGATGCCTTCGCCATTGAAAATGCCCCCGTGCTCGGCATCTTCGCTCTGGAGGCACCGCGCTGGATTTCCTGGGCGCTCGGCGACCTCTCGGTGAAGATCCTCGTCGGCCTCGTGATGCTCCTGCCCTACGGCGCACTAATGAACACGCTGAAGCCGATGCCAAAGGTCGCCAAATCGGGCTGACACCATTGTCATCCAGGTTTAAGGCTGGGGTGGGAGCGTGGATCGAATCGCGCTTGCAAACCAGCCGACTGCGTTGCAGTCTGCGGTCCGTGGCACAGCTCAGAGGCAGGCAGATATGCAGATCAATGACGTTATCGATATTGTGGAGGCCGCCAGCGCCACGCTTTCAGGCTCCACCTTCAACGACGTCAATCTGTCGGGTACGATGTTCAACGACGTCAATCTCGCCGGAACCAGCTTCAACCAGATCAACTTTTCCGGCGCGTCATTTACCGACAGCAACATGTCCGGCTGGTCGATCGACGATGTTAATCTTTCCGGTCTGAAACTGAGCAACGCCAACCTGTCCGGCGCGCAGATAACAGGATGCCGAATGACCGGGATGAAGATCGACGGCATTCCCGTCGAGGATCTGATGGCTGCCTACAAGGCGGCGCAGCAGGTGTGAACCTTCACTCCACCAACTTGAACTCCAGCATCAGATTGCGCTGGAGAAATGAGTGATTGTCATCGGAAACGATGATGAGGCGCGTGGAACCATCAGGCCCCTTCACCACATCCATGCCTTCCATATTATCGATCTGGTAGACCATGCCCGCTTCCAGCAGGATTTCGCCATCAACCACCGCGCCTGGCCTGATATCGGCAGCCTTGATGCGGCGGATGCGCATCCCCACCCCTTCAGCGAAATTGAAGCGCCGCTCCAGAAGCAGCAGGTCGCCATTGGGCAGGAAAGCGCCGTCCGTCACGTCGAATGAGGGGTGATGGGTGACCGCGAATGTGCCCTTCAACGGGCCTTCCAGTATGGCGGCAAGAAGATTGCCGTCGGCATCGATGCTTTTCTCAGCCACCACGACAAGGGCACCGCCAAGCGGCGGATCGGCCGGCGAGACCGCAAGGGCCTCCATGCCGCCATTGTGGCGCAGTTCGCTGTTGGGAATGAGATGAGGCAGGCGGCTGAGCGGCTTTGAGGTCTCGAACCCCGGATCGGGATAGGCATCGATCCTGTGCCGCTGCTCGTAGCTGACGAATACCTTGCCATCCCGCAGCGCCAGACCTTCCGCATCCATTTCCATCTTGCGGGAAGGTTCACGGCCGCTGGCATCCAGCATGGCAGTGATACGCACGTCAGCCAACCCGGACAGCGCGCCCGACGGGCCGCGTGCGATCTTGCCCGTGAGCCAGTGGCCGGTATCCAGCACAGCAACGAATTCCTGCCCGTTTGGGCGAAAGCGGATGGAGGATATGGCACCGAACAGTTTTTCCGGCGTGCTCATCACCATGCCGCCGATAAATTCCAGCTTGCCGAAACGCCTGGCGCTGGTGCCGACCTCGAAGCCTGACAACAGACGAACGCTGACCGGAACATCGATGGTCGACGCGCCGATCGGAACCGGAACAAGCGCTGCGACCGCAAGAACTGCAGCCATCGCCAGCGATTTACAGGAAAGAAAAGCCCGGCCCCGCTTATCCCGCACGGCGAACCTTGCGGGACGAGCTGGCGGTGGTATTGGTATCCTCGAAGAGAGCAGCAAGCTGTTCGGTCATCGCGCCAGCCAGTTCGTCCGCATCCACGATCGTCACGGCGCGACGGTAATAACGCGTCACATCATGGCCGATACCGATCGCCAGAAGCTCCACCGGCGAACGTGTCTCGATCTGTTCGATAACGGCGCGCAGGTGCCGCTCCAGATAATTGCCCGCATTGACCGACAGCGTCGAATCGTCCACCGGCGCACCGTCCGAAATCATCATCATGATCTTGCGCTGCTCGGGGCGACCGATGAGGCGGTTATGCGCCCACATCAGCGCTTCGCCGTCAATGTTTTCCTTCAGCAGGCCTTCACGCATCATCAGGCCAAGATTGCGCCGTGCACGCCGCCAGGGTGCATCCGCCGACTTGTAGATGATATGGCGCAAATCATTAAGCCGACCCGGCGAGCCGGGTTTGCCGCTGGCCAGCCATTGCTCGCGCGACTGACCGCCCTTCCACGCCTTGGTGGTGAAGCCGAGAATCTCCACCTTCACACCCGACCGTTCCAGCGTACGCGCAAGAATATCGGCGCAGGTGGCCGCAACCGTGATCGGGCGGCCACGCATCGAACCCGAATTGTCGATGACGAGCGAAACCACCGTGTCGCGGAACTTGGTGTCGCGCTCCTTCTTGAAGGAGAGCGGCTGCATGGGATCGATGATAAGCCGCACGAGGCGAGCCGGATCGAGATAGCCCTCTTCCAGATCGAAATCCCACGAACGGTTCTGCTGCGCCATCAGGCGGCGTTGCAGCCGGTTCGCCAGACGTCCGACGGCGCCCTGAAGATGGGCGAGCTGTTTGTCGAGAAACGCGCGCAGGCGGTCAAGCTCCGCCTCGTCGCACAGTTCCTCGGCGTGGATTTCCTCGTCGAATTCCTGGGTGAATATGCGGTAGTCGACCTTCTCGTTGAAATCGTCGAAGGGGCTGTTGGGGCGGCGGGTCTCGCCAGGCGTCTCGGAATCCTCATCGAGATCGTCGGACATTTCCTCGTCCGACATCTCGGCGCCGTCCATCTCGCCTTCTTCCATCTCCTCCTGCGAGGCCTCGCTTTCATCAGCGGGCGTCGCATCGGAACCGGCTTCTTCCTCGACCTGTTCTTCTTCGGTCTCGTTAGTGCGCGGCTGCTCCTCGTCGGATTCTGCCTCCTGGCTTTCCGGCTCGTTATCGTCGTCGCCGAATTCCTCCGCCATCTGCATGGAGGTCAGCATCTTGCGCACCAGCCGCGAAAAAGCCTTCTGGTCGCCAATCACCTTGGAAAGGTCGCTCAGGTCGCCGGCGGCCTTGTCCTCGATGAAGTCGCGCCACAGGTCGAGAACCTTGCCGGCACTGGCCGGTGGCTTTTCACCGGTAAGCTTCTCGCGCACCAAAAGGGCGACGGCTTCGGCAAGCGGTGCATCGTCCTTGGTGTTGATGCCCGAAAAATTCGCCTTGGCATATTTTTCCGTGTTCATGGCCTGAATGTTGGAGGCCATGCCCGGCATGCGCAGTGCACCGATGGATTCCACCCGCGCCTGCTCAACAGCGTCAAAGATCAACCGCGCCTCGGCACCCTGCGGCGACATCACCGCATGGGTGTCAGCGTCATGGCAGGCAAGGCGAAGCGCCATGGAATCGCCAAGGCCACGGGTGACGGCGATTTCCTGCGCGGTGGGTTTCTTGGAAATTTCCGGCAGGCGCATGCGCTCTCCGGCAAGGCCAGGCCGCTCATTGGCGAAAACGACCTCAACCTCTGCATCGCCGGCAACCGATCGCACACATCCGGCAATCGCCTGACGCAACGGTTCGGTATCGACCGCCGTACCCGGTTTTGCTCTGGAATTGTCGCCGCGCGCTGCCATTGTCTTTCCTGTCAGTTGTCGACGCTTCGGAGCCGCCCATCCAAGGATGCGCGGCCCGCCGGCGTCTTCAAGTCATCGGTGATGTTCTCCGGACAAGCCGGGGAAGATCAGGCGCTGAGAACGATGTTCGCAGCACTTTCCTTCAGCTCGACGCCGAAAGCCCGCTGATATTGTTCGGCAACCAGCGTGCGCTCCAGTTCGTCGCACTTGTTGAGGAAGGTCACGCGGAACGCAAAGGCGAGATCGCCAAAGATTTCCGCATTTTCCGCCCAGGTAATGACGGTACGCGGGCTCATGACCGTGGAAAGGTCGCCGTTGACGAAGGCCGAACGGGTAAGATCGGCCACACGCACCATCTTGGAGACGGTTTCGCGACCCTTCGGATTGTTGAGGCTCTTTACCTTTGCGGCAATGATGTTCACTTCCTGCTCATGCGGCAGGTAGTTCAGCGTGGTGACGATGGACCAGCGGTCCATCTGCGCCTGGTTGATCTGCTGCGTGCCGTGGTAAAGTCCCGTCGTGTCGCCGAGGCCGACCGTGTTGGCGGTCGCAAAAATGCGGAAGGCGGGGTGAGGACGGATAACGCGGCTCTGGTCGAGCAGCGTCAGGCGGCCCGAGGATTCCAGCACGCGCTGGATGACGAACATCACGTCCGGGCGACCGGCATCGTATTCGTCGAAGACCAGCGCGACATTGTGCTGGTAAGCCCAGGGCAAAATGCCGTCCTTGAATTCGGTGACCTGCTTGCCGTCTTTAAGGACGATGGCGTCCTTGCCGACGAGGTCGATACGGCTGACGTGGCTGTCAAGATTGACGCGCACGCAGGGCCAGTTCAGGCGGGCAGCTACCTGCTCAATATGGGTGGACTTGCCCGTGCCGTGAAAGCCGGAAACCATGACGCGTCGGTTGTGAGCAAAACCGGCAAGAATAGCGAGCGTCGTATCGCGGTCGAAAAGATAGTCAGGATCAAGGTCGGGCACATAGGCGTCGCCCTGCGAATAGGCGGGAACCCGCAGATCCGTATCAATGCCGAAAACCTCCCGCACGGACACCGTCGTGTCGGGCAGGTTGGAAATATCAAGGTCGATTTTGCTCATCACGTCTCCAAGGCGGGCGGCGGCCACCCGGCCACATCATCAATCAGGCGGTAAACACGAACGTTGGCTTAGCAGAAACCTGACTGCTTTAACAATTGATATGCTTGAACAACAGCCCGAAAACGTTCTTCCGAGCCGCGATCGCCACCATTAGCATCAGGATGGTGCTTTTTGACAAGCTCCTTATAGCGCCTTTTTATCTCTTCCTGCTTTGCACCCGCAGAAAGGCCGAGCGTATCGAAGGCTTTCGCCTCCAGCGTCTTCAACTTGCGGTCCTGCTGCAGGCGCTGGCCGCCGGCCTTTGCCCCGTTTGCAAAACCATTCGTGAAGCCAAAAGGATCGCGGATGCGGGCATTGGCCGCGCCCGCCGCGCCGGAACGCAGCGTGGAGTGCAGCGGGCTGTCGCGCGCAGTCTTGTTCACGCCAACCGTCCAGGTGGGACGATGGCCGGTGATCGCTTCCTTCTGGTAACGGGCGATCTCGGTGTCAGACAGGCCAGAGAAATAATTATAGCCCTTATTGTATTCCTTCACATGCTCGAAACAGAACAGGAAGAATTGCCCCTCGGCATTGCGGCCGACAGGTGCACGGTGAGCGCCCGGCTTGTCGCATCCGTCCCACTGGCAGGTCGGGGCCTGAACCTCAGGTTCCCTGTCCCTTTTTCTGCGTGTACGGATGCGGTCGAAATATTTCGAATCCAGTTTCATGATGCCCTGATTATGGGGTGCGAAAAGGCGCACAACAAGAATTGACAAAGCGGAATGTTGCAGGCTTTTAGGTAGCCCCTTTTAAAGACCAGCCAACAGGATTGGAGCCCATCGCATGTCCCTGCGAGAACGCATAGAAACAAAGCTTCGGCAGAGCTTTTCGCCGGAACGCCTGGTGGTGATCGATGAAAGCCAGATGCATGCCGGCCATCAGCCGGACATAACCGGCACCGGCGAGACGCATATGCGTGTTCAGATAGTGTCTGAAAGCTTCGCAGGCAAGTCACGCATTGAGCGCCACCGGGCGATCAATGCACTTTTGAAACCGGAACTCGACGCCGGGCTGCATGCCCTCGCCATCGAGGCGGCGGCGCCGGGGGAGCCGACGCGGTTCTAGGCAACGCGCGCCTTAAGCCTCAGCCGGGATGCTTTTCCGACAGGAAAGACTGCACCTCGGACGTCGCGACATCGTCGGCCACGAAGGACTGGCCGATGCCGTGAGTTAGGATGAAGGTGAGCTTGCCGCCCTTGACCTTCTTGTCCTGCGCAATTGCCGCCATCAGCATCTCGACCGGCGGCAGTTCACCTGGAATATCCTTCATTGACACTGGCAGACCAACCGCCTTGAGGTGCGCTTCGACGCGCGCGGCATCATCAGGGCTTGCAAGGTTGAGGCGGGCGGAAAACTGGTGCGCCAGCACCATGCCGATGGCGACACCTTCGCCGTGCACCAGCCGCTTGCTGTCATAATTCGTTGCTGCCTCCAGCGCGTGGCCGAATGTGTGGCCGAGGTTCAGAAGGGCGCGTACGCCGTTTTCCTTCTCGTCGGCCACCACCACATCGGCCTTCGCCTGGCAGCTTGTGGCAATCGCCTGGATGCGGGCGGGACCGCCGGTGCGGATTTCATCCCAGTTCTTTTCCAGCCAGAAGAAGAAGTCCGGCTTGTCGATCAAGCCGTATTTCACCACCTCGGCGTAACCGGCGCGGAATTCGCGCTCGCTCAGCGTATCGAGCACCGCCGTATCGGCCAGCACCAGATCGGGCTGATGGAAAACGCCGACAAGGTTCTTGCCTTGGCGGGTATTGATGCCTGTCTTGCCGCCGACGGAGGAATCCACCTGCGACAGAAGCGAGGTCGGTATCTGCACGAAACGCACGCCGCGACGCACGATGCCCGCCGCAAAACCGGCGAGATCGCCGATAACACCGCCGCCAAGTGCAATCACCGCATCGTTGCGCTCCACCCGTGCGGAGAGAACGGCATCGCAAACAGTGACCAGATGTTCGAAGCTCTTGGTCTTCTCGCCTGCGGGCAAGGTCAGCGAAACGGCTTCGATGCCATCCGTCTGCAGGCCGTCCATCAGGCCTTCGAGGTAAAGCGGTGCAACATGCTCGTCAGTGATGATAGCGGCACGCCTGCCCTTCAGCCGCGACGAAATCTCGCCGCCCGCCCTGCCGATCAGGCCCGGTCCGATCAGAATGTCGTAAGCGCGCTCACCGAGCGGCACATGGACAAGACGTTCGTCGGTGTGGATTTCGGAAGGCGTCATGATGCTCAGTCTTTCTGTTCAAGGCCGGCGATGGCGGCCAGCACTTCGGTCACGATGATCTCCTTGCGGACATCGCGGGATTCGATGGTCAGATCCGCTTCCGCATAGATCGGATAACGTTTCTCCATCAGAGCCGCCAGCGTGGCCTTGGGGTTTTCGGTCTTGAGAAGCGGGCGATGATCGCGCTTGTTGACCCTTTCCCACAAAACCTCGATATCGGCCTTCAGCCACAGCGACACACTGCCGCGCGTGATGTGCCGGCGGGTATTGTCGTTGATGAAAGCGCCGCCGCCGGTAGAAATGACCTTGGGGCCACCGCGCAGCAGCCGCTTGACGACCCGCGTTTCCAGCGCCCGGAACTCCTCCTCGCCATAGGTGGCGAAAAGTTCGGCTATCGTCATGCGGGAAACACGCTCGATTTCGACATCCGTGTCGATGAAGGAGACCTTGAGCTGCTGGGCGACCATGCGACCGATCGCGGACTTTCCAGCCCCCATCAGTCCGACAAAGACGACGTTGCGCCCGGCGAGCTTGGCCCGCGCTTGCTCCCCGAGTGTGACCGGGACAGATAAATTCTTTTCATTCATAAAATTGAAAGCCCGTTTGGCATGGATATCTGCAAATGTTTACGAAGCGTCAAGCCAAATTGCTGACTGAATTGCGTTGAATCACATTCATCGCCGCATGCGGCAGCGGCGGACTACCGCTTTTTGATCTTGTCGCCGCTTTCGCTGCACCGCATATACATTCAGACTGCCACCCTCACGGAGCCGCCATGCCAACCCTCTTCCGCTTCACGATGATACTGGCAACCATCGCGGGGCTGATCTATGGCGGCATGGTGCTGCTGGTAATGTTCGTCAAGCCCAATGATCGCGAGGTGACGGTGCGCATTCCTTCCGAGCGGCTGAACCCGCCGTCGGCGGAGCCGGCAAGGCGCACCCCATGAATAGCAAAGAGATGAGCGGGCGGGACGGCGCGCGGCTCGAAAGTTTTCTGGAAATGATGAGCGCCGAACGGGGTGCCGCCGCCAATACGCTCTCTTCTTACGAACGCGACCTTTCCGATCTGCGTGAATTTCTCGGTGGCCGAGGCCAGTCCTTGATGGAAGCCGCAACGGCAGACCTGTCGGCCTATCTGACCCATCTTTCCACTCAGGGCTTTGCAGCCACGTCGCAGGCAAGACGCCTGTCTTCCATGCGGCAATTCTACCGGTTCCTCTATTCTGAAGGACTTCGCGGCGACGACCCGACCGGTACCATTGATGCGCCCAAGAAGGGCCTCACCCTGCCCAAGACGATGAGCGTCGCGGACGTAACGAAACTTCTTGGCATCGCTGCTGAAGAGGCCGCCTTAACCGGCCCCGGCCAGCTTGCCCGCATCCGCATGCATCTCCTGCTCGAACTTCTCTACGCGACCGGCATGCGCGTCAGCGAACTCGTTTCGCTGCCGGTCAAGGTTTTGCGCCAGGAGGGACGCTTCCTGATGATCCGCGGCAAGGGCAACAAGGACCGTATGGTGCTGCTGTCTCGCGCGGCCATCGACGCGATGGAAAAATACGACGCGGCCAGGAAGTCGCTCGTACCTGAGAAAAGCAGGACGCCCGCGTCCCCCAAAAAGGCTGACAGTCCGGAAAGTCCGTGGCTGTTTCCTTCAAACAGCAAGGAAGGGCATCTGCCGCGACAGGTTTTCGCCCGCGACCTGAAGGACATTGCCATTCGCGCGGGCCTCAATCCCTCGGCGGTGTCACCGCATGTCCTGCGCCACGCCTTTGCCAGCCACCTTCTGCAGAACGGCGCCGACCTGCGCGCCGTGCAGGAACTGCTCGGCCATTCCGACATTTCCACGACACAAATCTATACACATGTGCTGGAAGAACGCCTGCAAGAGCTGGTACAAACACATCACCCCCTTGCCAAACAGGGCAAAAACCTTGATTAGAGCGACCGGAACCGCCGGATAATCCGGCTCAAACCTTGCGCAAAACGATCGGAAACGGATCTCATGCACAATTATCTCGACTTCGAAAAACCTATCTCGGACCTTGAAGGCAAGATCATCGAGCTGAAGAAGCTTGCCGATGAAGACGAGAGCATAGACACCTCGGAGGAGATCAATCGCCTGGAATCACGCGTCAATGACGCGATGCAGGATATCTATTCCAAGCTGAACGCCTGGCAGAAAACGCAGGTCGCGCGCCATCCGCAGCGCCCGCATTTCGTCGATTACGCCAAGGCGCTGTTCACGGATTTCACGCCGCTTGCCGGCGACCGCAAATTTTCCGAAGACGCTGCCATTCAGGCAGGCCTTGCCCGCTTTAATGGCCAGCCCGTCGCCATTATCGGTCAGGAAAAGGGTAATGACACCAAAAGCCGCCTGAAGCACAATTTCGGCAGCCCGCGCCCGGAAGGTTACCGCAAGGCGATCCGCGTGCTGGAACTGGCTGACCGCTTCTCGCTGCCGGTCGTGACCCTCATCGATACCGCTGGTGCCTATCCCGGCGTCGGCGCAGAAGAGCGCGGTCAGGCAGAAGCCATCGCCCGCTCGACGGAAATGTGCCTCAACGTCAAGGTGCCGATCGTCTCCGTCGTCATCGGCGAAGGCGGCTCGGGCGGCGCAATCGCGATCGCCACGGGCAACCGCGTCTACATGCTCGAACATGCGATCTATTCGGTGATTTCGCCGGAAGGTGCCGCTTCCATTCTCTGGCGCGATTCGACCCGTGCCAAGGAAGCCGCGACCAACATGAAAATCACCTCGGAAGATCTGAAGTCGCTTGGCGTCATCGACGGCATCATTCCCGAGCCGATGGGCGGCGCGCATCGTGATCCGGCGGCCGTGATTGGTGCCACCGGCGACGTTATCGCCAAGGCGCTCGCCGATCTTTCGCAGCGCTCGGGCACGCAGCTGCGCGCCGAACGCCGCCAGAAATTCCTGGATATCGGCAGAAACCTTTAGAGCGTTTCCAGTAAAAATGCGCAGCGGTTTGCGTGCGGAAATGCGCAAAAAGAGGCAGTTAGATTTTTTGGTGGATCAAAAAGAAGCCAAAACAATCTAGCTCCAGCCTTATTTTCCTTGAATCTCGCCCCAACTCGGCCATAGTCCGGACACATCAACAGATGTATCGGCGGCCGCAGGGGCGGGTCCGATTTGAGTTAAGAAGATGTAAACGGTTAATACCGTATTTAAAATACACGCGGGACGGTGTAGAACTCCGTCGCCCGTGCCATCGTCTTTCGGATCAGATCATGCGTTTGACACAATTTGCTCTTCTCGCCTGCACCGCGCTCATTCTCAGCGGCTGCAACGATACGCTCGAAACCGTCGAACGCGACGTCTCCCACGTTAAAAACAAGGTTGATTACCCGCTTTCTCCGTCCATTCTTGCCGAGATCGACAAGAAGAACATGGATCGCACCTCACCGATCATGATCCGCATCTTCAAGGAAGAAGGCGCGTTGGAAATCTGGAAGGCCAAGCGCGACAACCGCTTCGACAAGATTGCCGAATACCAGATTTGCGCCTGGTCCGGCAAACTCGGCCCCAAGGTGAAAGAGGGCGACCGGCAGGCGCCGGAAGGTTTCTACAACCTGACGCCCGCGCACCTCAATCCCAACTCTAAATATTACCTCGCCATCAACACCGGCTTTCCGAACCGCTACGATGCCGCCAACGGCCGCAACGGCACCAACCTGATGATCCATGGCGCCTGCTCGTCCTCCGGCTGCTATTCGATGACGGATGCGCAGATCCTTGAAATCTACGGTTTCGCCCGCGACGCCTTCAAGGGTGGCCAGAAGACCGTTCAGCTGCAGGCCTTTCCCTTCCGCATGACCGCGGAAAACATGGCCCGCCACCGCCAGAGCGAACATCTCGATTTCTGGAAGATGCTGAAGGTCGGTTACGACAATTTCGAAGTCACGAAACGCCCGCCAGAAGTGAATGTCTGCGAGAAGAAATATGTCTTCAACCAGCAGACCGAAGGCGGCACGTTCAACGCATCTGCGCAATGCCCGGCTATGAGCACGCCGCCGGCACTGGTGAGCGCGCTTTCGAGCTACGAAAAGACCTATGATCTCGCCTATGAAAAGGCGATGAAGAAATATGACGGCATGGCCTGGTACGACCCGAGCGAGGCGGAGCGCAAGGCGCTGGTTGCCGAAAAGCGCAAGGGCCGCGAACCCGCTTATGCTCCGACCGGCTCGGCGCTGAAAGCCGGCAAGCTGATGAAGGAAACGGAATATGCCGCGCTGATGGAGAAGAAGGCGCAGCAGGTGACCTCGTCTTCGCCGGCGACCACCGCAACCGCGTCTTCTCTGCGGACGCCGCATCCTTCGGCAACCCAGCCCGCAGCTCCGCAATCGAACCCTGCCCCGGCGGCCCCGACAATGGTTGCCGCTGCTACGCCTGCGGCTTCGGGGCCTGGTCAGAACGGAACTGCCGCCCAGGTCCCTGTGCCGGCCATGAACCCGCTCGCTTTTTCCGCAGCACCGCCAGCGGAAGCGCCGGAAAAGAAGCCGTTCTGGAAGTTCTGGGCCAAGGAATGACCGACACGGCTGACATAATTTTCGACTTGAGGGGGCTTAAATGCCCCCTTCCGGTTTTAAGAAGCCGTAAAAAACTCGCTGGCCTGCAGGCGGGCGATGTTCTTGTTGTAGAGACGACCGACCCGCTGGCGGTTATCGATATTGCCCATATGTGCAACCAGGATGGGCATAGCCTGGTTGAAACTACGACGTTGACCAAAGGACACCGATTCAGGATCGTGAAGGGAGCGTAATTACCCTCGCTGCCGAGAATACTCCACTCGATCTCCCCCTTGAGGGTGAGATACTCGACAAGGTAAAGGGTGCCCTGCCCACAGGTTTCAACCACAGTTTTGCGACCTAAAACCTCAACCCCGAAACCGCCAGCGGATTGTCCGTCATCGCCTGCCTGTCCGGACGGTCGATGCCCGGCGTGCCGGTGAACGCAGCAAACAGGTCCTGCACGAACGCCTCCGGCAAATCCTTGGTAATCAGCACCATGCGCGTGCGCTGGTCAGATGGGTCCGGCCATACCGCGAGGCGCTCGGGTGTGTGGAAAATGTTCTGTACCCCGTGCAGCACAAGGGGTCGGTCCGGATTGTCCGACAGCTTGACGACGGCCTTCATCCGCAACAACTTTTCCCCATGCGCCGAACGCAGCAAGTCCACGAACATGTCGATTGCCATCGGGGCTATCGGCTGGTCGTGAATGATCGAGAAGGAACGGATCGACGCGTCGTGCCGGTTCACATCGTGGTGGTGATGGTGGCCATCGTGGTCGCCATGATGGTGGTGGTCATGGTCATGGTCATGGTCATGGTGATCGTGTTCCGCCTCTTCCCCCAGCCAGCGGCCGACATCGGCATTTTTGCTGCCGGGATCGTAAAGACCGTTATCCAGCAGTGCGGCAGCACTCCAGTCGGCCCGGTCACCATCCTCGATCGTCGCGCGCGGGTTTAGCGCCTGAAGGCGAGCCGTCAGCGTGGAAATTGTGGAAGCATCGGCAAGCGCGCGCTTCGTCATCACCAGCCTGTCGGCCACCGCCGCCTGCTTCACCGCTTCCTCGTGATTATCGAGTGTGGACAGGCCGTTCACGGCATCCACAACCGTAATGATGCCGTTCAGAACGAAATTCTGCGCAATCACCGGGTTGCCCATGACAGACTGCATGACGGGAGCGGGATCAGCAAGACCGGTGGTTTCGATCACGACCCGCTTCACCGGCTTCAGCTTGCCGGTCTGGATGCCGTCCATCAGTTCCGCCAGCGTATCCACCAGCTCGCCGCGAACGGTGCAGCAAAGGCAGCCTTCCGCCAGTTCGATGATGCCCTCGCCTGCACTTTCAACCAGCATATGGTCGATGCTGACATCGCCGAATTCATTGATGATGATCGCGGCGTCGCTCATATCGGGGTCTTTGAGAAGCCGGTTGAGCAGCGTCGATTTTCCGGCGCCGAGAAATCCGGTGATGATGGAAACCGGTATGCGATCGCGAGACATGTCTTGCCTGTATGTTGATGGCCGCTCCGGCAGATCGTTGGACGATATTAGATCCGGAACCGCGCAATAATCACAAAAAATCGCCCGAGGCCTGAAGGCCACGAGCGACACTGTAATATCATAACAAACCGAAGCTGCGAATACAGATTCCGCTCAGTGTTCAGGCTTCGCGCGCACCCTAATCCATAAGAGTGCGGTTAGGCGAAATCAGAATGTCGGACGCGGGATCGGAATCGGCACGTTAGCCACTTGTCCCTTGGCGCTCGCACCCTTGGCGGTGTTGACCGCCACCGTCTCACTGCCGGGAATGAGACCCGCGAAAGAATATTCCGGCGGACGGGTCATTTCCGTAACGTAGGGCGAATGGATGACCATGCGGCCGGTCTCGTCTCGGCTTTCGCTGCGCACCTTGGCTGCCTTCGGATTGCAGATTTCGGCACTGACGTCGTTTACCTCGGCGGTATCGCCATAGGGTGCCAGCGAGGCGAGTGAAACGCCTTGGCCCGAGGGCGCCGTCAGTCCCATCTGCAGCAGATCAGCGGACTGGTCGGTTCGCCCGGCAAGGCTATCTGCCCCCAGCACCACAGTTATGACCGAACGGCCGTTGCGCACGGCGGAGGACACCTGGTTGAAACCGGATGCGCAGATGAAGCCGGTCTTCATGCCATCTGCGCCATCAAAGCGGCCAACAAGCATATTGAAGTTGGCGTAGTCCTTCTTGCCGGTGGTGACACCTTCCAGCGAGAAATAATGGGCATATTCCGGGAATTCCCGCTTGATGATCAACGCCAGAAGCGCAAGGTCACGCGCCGTCGTATATTGGCCCTTGCCGGGCAGGCCGTTGGCGTTGATGTAACGGGTGGAGCTCATGCCCAGCCGCTGCGCCTGCGCATTCATCTGCGCCACGAAATTATCGCTGGTGCCGCCGATGGTTTCGGCAATCGCCACGGCGATATCATTGGCGGATTTGATGAGCAGCAGCTTCAGTGCGCTGTCCATCGTCAGCTTCTGGCCGGGCTTGAAATACATTTTCGAGGCCGGCTGGTCGGCGGCCTTCTTGCTCATCACCACTTCCGTCTGCGGGCTGAGCTTGCCGGCCTTCATCTGCGAAAAGGCGATATAGGCGGTCATCAGCTTGGTCAGCGAGGCCGGATACCACTTGCGGAACGCTTCTTGGTGGGAAATCACCTTGCCGGTTTTGACATCGACCACCATTTTCGGATTGGCATTCGCCACGGGTGCAGCGGCAACAAGGCCGGCGGTCATGATGGCAATGGCTGCGGAGAGCCGCCGGGCGGCGTTTGGCGATTTAAGATTCTGTGGCAAGGCTTATCCTCGAATTCCCGTCTTCAGTCAGGGAATGGCAATATTCACCATATATGTCCTAGCAATGGCAAAGTACATTGATTACGTCAATTATGCGGCGCACTATCCACTGCGGAGGATAGGCTTTTACGCCATGCCGCACCGATGAACCCAGGAATGAACGAATGCCGATTTTGAACAGAGCCGCCGAACTTCAGCAGGAAGTCAGCGAATGGCGGCGTCACCTGCATGAAAATCCCGAGATTTTGTATGATGTCGACAACACCGCAGCTTTCGTTGCGGACAAGCTGAAATCTTTCGGCGTTGACGAAATCGTGACCGGTCTTGGCCGCACGGGCGTGGTCGGCATCATCAGAGGCAATATTCCGGGCAATCGCACCATCGGCTTTAGGGCGGATATGGATGCTCTTCCCATCCTAGAGGAAACCGGCAAACCCTGGGCTTCCAAAACCGCAGGCGCCATGCATGCCTGCGGCCACGACGGCCACACCGCCATGCTGCTTGGCGCCGCCAAATATCTCGCGGAAACCCGCAATTTCACCGGGTCCATCGCGGTCATCTTCCAGCCCGCCGAAGAAGGCGGCGCGGGTGCGCTCGCCATGGTCGAGGACGGCCTGATGGAGCGGTTCGGCATCGATGAGGTCTACGGCATGCACAATATGCCGGGTATTCCGCTCGGCTCGTTCGCCATCCGCAAGGGTGGTATCATGGCGGCACCGGACAAGTTCTCGATCACTGTCAAAGGTCGTGGCGGCCATGCGGCCCAGCCGCACCGCACGATCGACCCGATCACGATCGGCGCACAGATCGTCGGCAATCTGCAGATGATCGCCTCGCGCAATGCCGATCCGATCCGATCCGTGGTTGTGTCCGTCACTCGCTTTCACGCCGGCTCCAGCCACAACATCATTCCCAACGACGCGCTGATTGCCGGCACGGTGCGTAGTCTGGACGAGACGGTGCGTGATCTCGCGCAGGATCGCATCAAGCAGATGGCGGAAGGCATAGCGCTAGCAAATGGAGCGGAAGCCGAGGTCGTCTATGAGCGTTATTGCCCGGTGACCTTCAACCATGCGGACGAGACCGACCACGCCATCCGCGTCGCCCGCGATGTAGCTGGTGAAAAGAACGTCGACCCCGATGTCGACCCTTCCATGGCGGGCGAGGATTTTTCCTTCATGTTGAAGGAAAGGCCGGGTGCCTTCATCTTCATCGGCAACGGCGATTCGGCCGGCCTTCACAACCCTGGATACGATTTCAACGACGACGCCATCGCCTACGGCATTTCCTATTGGGTGAAACTTGCCGAGCAACGCCCGACGAACTGACTGCCGGGACGCAAAGAAAGCAGAGGAACAGATCGACCGCGATAAAGAACGCGGTTGATCCGCCGGCTACGGCAGGTTAAAGAGCAATTCAGTGTCCACGTAGCTCAGCAGGATAGAGCACAGGATTCCTAAAACAAATTGGGGGTTGCGCCCGGAAACGACGCAATCGATCTGCTCAAAGTCGGGGAAAGCTTCGCTGGTCTTCCAGCATGCCAATCCCGAGCCAAGCTCCGGAGAAATCCGGTGAAGGTGTAGAGACTGGATGGGCAGCACCTAAAAGCCGAAAGGCTCATGGTGAAGGGACAGTCCAGACCACGAACGTCCTATCCAATGGAGATGGGCGGCGGCTAAAGCCGAAGTGGTATGAATCCTGGGGTCGGAGGTTCGAATCCTCTCGTGGACACCATTTTCCTGTAAATTCAGTTTAAAACAATAATATAGAAAAGAGCGGAATGTCGTGACCCGCTTCACTGCTCGCCATGCGGCTCTAGTCCTAGACAAACATAATAGCTGTCCCGTTTCGGTCAGCGTGCACACCGGTATTTTCGAACGGCGACCGCATCGATTGGTCACGTTCGTTTTACCAATTAGCTCCGGTCTTTTGCGCGTTTGATCGCAAACACATCTCGTGCATCCACAAACAGCACCTATCTAAGATGCTCACACCCGATGAAGGAGACAGAATGATCAACGAATATGGCCCATACGTACAGATGGGAACGCTTGCAGAGCAGATGGCCACCCGATACCGGATGGACCCAAATCTCGCACTGGAACCGCACCTGTTGCACTATATGGAAGAAGTCGAGGTAAATATCGCCGCCGACAGCTTCGATCATGTTGGGTTCATGGACAAGATCCGCAGCCGGCTGGAAATGACACTGGCGAAGACCGTCGACCCTCGATGCCGAGAATTCCTGCATGCGGTTGTGGTCGCACTTCAGGAGCGTATCGATCGTCATTCACTCGACGTTGCGTGATCGCCGTTCCTCCTTCCACGTTGCATCAGGTCTCCGCAAATGAACTTCTATGACGCGGGCAAGAAGCTGCCTGCGACGCGGCGTTCAGCAGCGTGGTGCGCAAGCCGTCAAAAATTCACTCGATGAAAACGCGCACGCTCGAAGCGCGGCCATCGGCGTCGATCACGGTCAGCGTTGAAAACCCCTGCCCTTCCGGTCGCCATTCGCTGTTGCGGCGGAGCGAAGCATCCGGGAGCGGCCTGCCGTTGGCGAGCCAGCGGAAGGGCGCGCGGCCGCCTTGCAGCTTCAGCACTAGCGGCGAAATGCCTGACTGGCTGGAGAGCTCCACCCTAGCCCCTTCCGGTGGATAGACGATGCGCGGCGCGCTTTCGCGCCTTGAGGCCGAAAGCAGGCCGCTTGCGGTCAATGTGAAACGCCGCTGGTTGGCGGGAAGGTCGCTCACGGCCACCCGCGCGACGCCAGAGGGTGCAGCAGGCATTGGCGTGATCGCTACGCCGGATTTCTCGAAAGCCTCGAAGAGGATCGGGGCTGCCGTCGCATAACCGGCAATGCCCGGGACGGCGCCGTTATCGGCACGACCGACCCAGACGCCGATGACATGCCGCCCGTCATAACCTACCGACCAGGCATCACGGTAACCGTAGCTAGTGCCGGTCTTGTAGGCGATGCCGCGCTGCTTCATGCCGAGTGGCGGCAGCACACCGGACAGGATGTCGGAGACGTTCCAGATCGCAGCGTCGGCAAACAGCCGATCTCCGGCAAGCCGTTGCGGCGCGGAGCGCACACCGTCCCCCAGCCGCACAGGGTCGCCGCCGCCGGCAAGGCCCGCATAAAGCTGCACCAGATCAACCAGCGAAATACCAGCACCTCCCAGCGCAATGGCAAGGCCCGGCGCCTCGGTGGTGGGAAGCACGAGCTTCACGCCCACGCGGCGGAAACGCACCATCAGCGCAGACGGGCTGACAGCATCCAGAAGCTTTACGGCGGGCACATTGAGCGACAGTTGCAGTGCCTGCCTGATGCTGACATCACCCTGATAATGCATGTCGAAATTACGCGGGCGGTAACCGGAAAAATCCGCCGGGCGATCCTCGATGATGGTTTCCTGCCCGATGAGACCATTTTCAAAGGCAAGGCCATAGATGAACGGCTTGAGAGTGGAGCCCGGCGAGCGCACGGCGCGGCTCATCTCCACGAAACCGCGCCTTGCAGTATCGAGATAATCAGCGGAACCAACTTCAGCCAGAATATCACCGGTCTGCGCGTCGGCCATGACGATGGCGACGGAGACCTTTTCTGTCAGCTTTTCCGCTGCATGGCGGGCAACGGCTTCCAGTTCCCGCTGGATCGGCAATCTGAGCGTCGAGTGCGCCTCGGTGGCATTGGGAAACTTCACGCGTGCGGCAGCCGCCATATGCGGTGCATAGGCCGGCAGATCACGCCGGTTGGCGGGAACGGCTGCAAGGATCGCCCGCTCTGCTTCCCCTTCACCCACCACGCGTTCCACGGCAAGGCGCTGCAAAACCCTCTCCCGCGCCTGCCTTGCCGCATCCGGAAAGCGGTCCGGTCGGCGTTTCTCCGGCAATTGCGGCAGCGCAACCAGAAGAGCCGCCTCCGCCGTGTCGAGCCGGGCGGGCTCCTTGCCAAACCAGGCGAGGCTTGCGGCACGAACACCCTCAAGATTGCCGCCATAAGGCGCGATATTCAGATAAAGATCGAGGATTTCCGCCTTGTCGAGCCGTCTTTCGATCTGGAGCGCGCGCAATCCCTGCAGAAACTTCGCCGAAAACGACCGGTCGGTGCGCGGTTCGATCAGCCGCGCCACCTGCATGGAAAGCGTCGAGGCGCCGGAAACGATCCGGCCGTTGCTTGCCAATTGCCAGGCGGAGCGCAGCAGCGCCCACGGGTCAATGCCGTGATGGTCGTAAAAACGCTGGTCCTCATAAGCGATCAGCATGCGCAGGAACTGCGGATCGATTTCTGCAGCGCTGGTTTTCAGCCGCCAGCGGCCATCAGGTGTCGCAAATGCGCGCAGCAACCGCCCGTCTCTATCCAGCACCTCGAAGGACCGCTGCTGCGCAGCCTCCAGCGGTGGTGGATAGGCCTTGTCCAGCGCATCGAGACCGAAGGCCGCACCGCCTACAAGCAGAGCGGCCGACACGATGCCGACGATGATCGCCTTTTTTCGCCTCATGGGGTTGCCGAACGCACCTCCATGCGGCCCGTTGCCGTGCGGGCGGAAAATTGCGGCCGGTACATATCCTCGACCGAGGCCGCCGGATGATCATAAGTGCCCGGGGTGACGGCCCGGACCACATAGGCCAGCGTGATTTCCGAACTGTCGCCAGCCGTGCGGTCGAAGGCCGCAACGAACCGGTCGTAGCGGAATTCGGTATGCGCAGCTTCGGTTTCCGGCAACCAGTCGAAATTCGAAAGGGCGGCAGAATTGACGAGGCTCGGATTGTCGATCTCGAAACCAGAAGGCAGAAGGTCAGTCACGAGAATGCGTGCTTGCCAGTCATTTTTAGGCGTAACATTCAGCACCGCCACATAACGCTCGTTCTGCACCACCTCGCTCGCGTTCACCTCCTCGCCATCCATGGAATAATAGGTACGGGTAATGGTGAACCCCTCGCCACCGGCGGCAAGCGGTTGTGCCGGGGGCGCGACCGTGGTGACCACCGCCGTGACCGGATCAGCCGACGCGTTGGCGATCTTCAAGGGTGCCGCCAGCAATTCGTCGCCGGTCATCCGCTTGCCGAAACCACCGGTCTGCAAATCGCCGTTCACATCAAGACGGATATCCTTGTCCTCACCTTTGACGGCGCGGGCGGCAAGCAGCATCCATGCCTGTTCCTGGGTGCTGGTATAGGGTTTCTTTTCCCATTCCTTCGCCACGGCACCTGCAAGTTGCGGCACGACGGCAGGAACCGGACGGCTTTCCGCCGCAAGCGCCAGCGTCGCTGCGCCATCACGCAGGGCGGAACCGTAATCCGCCCTTGCGAAGCTAACCTTGGTGGTACGGCTCGCCATATCGAGCGAGGCACCGAACACAGTCTTCGCGCGTGCCTGATCTCCATAAAGCGAAAGGGCTGCGGCAACCTGCGCCTTGGCAAGCGGTGTGGGGAAATCGGCAAGCGCCGTATCCGCATAATATCTGAGATCGTTGATCGCCGCCTTGCGGTTGCGCGCCAGAACGTAAAGCGAATAGGCGATCTCGTTGCCGCGATCCTTGACGTTGCTATCGTAGGAAAGACCGTTTTGCAGGTTGCTCAAAGCCTGCACCATCGCCTGCTCGGGAACATCGTAGTCCTGCTCGCGCGCACGGGTCAGGAAGTCGCTGATATAGGCATCCAGCCATAGATCTCCATAACCGGGAGACCAGAGGCCGAAACTGCCGGAACTCGACTGGAAGGACAGCACCCGGTAGATCGCCTCCTGCACGCGGAGGCGGGTATCCGGGTCCTCGGCGATGCCGCTATCCTTGGTCATTTCCGAGAGATAAAGCAGCGGCAACGCGCGGCTCGTCGTCTGCTCGGCGCAGCCGTAAGGATATTTGTCGAGCATCATCACCAGCGCCGGAATATCGAAGGCTGGCGAGCGTGTGACGTTGACGGCGACGGACGAACCGAGAAGCATGCTATCGGCCAGAAGGTCGCCATTGATCGTCAGGCTGCTATTGGGCGCGATCTTGATTTCACGCCGCGTCGTGACCGGCAGAACGGCTGGACGCACGGGAACATTCAATACCTGCTCCAGCGAAAGACCGGCGGCATTGGAGACCTTGATGGTGATTGCGCCATTGCCCGGCTGTTCGCCTGTCAACGGCACGGTCAGCGACGACTTGCCGCCCTTTTGCAGTGCCAGGGTCTGCGACATCTCACCCTGATCGACTGTAAGTGCCGTGTTGCTGGTCACATCCAGCCGGTAGTCGCCGGCCTCGCCATCGGTATTCGCGATATCGAGCCGCAATTGCGAGACATCGCCGGGCGCGAGGAACTTCGGTGCACTGGCAGTCACCACCACGGGGTCTCGAATGACGGCGTCGGAGACCGCATGTCCCACGCCCGTCTTCGTCCAGGCGACAGCCATGACGCGGGCCGTGCCGTTGAACTGAGGAATATCGAAGCTCACCGTCGCCTTGCCGTCTGCGTCAAGTTCGACAGGTCCCGAGAAGAAGGCCACGAGCTTTTCGGTGGGCGGGCTGCCCTGCAGTGCTGCGCCCCCGCCATCACCGCCCGTTCTAAGGCGGCCGGTGGCGCCAAGCGAACCGTCGATCAGGCGGCCATAGAGGTCGCGGATTTCCAGCCCCAGCCGTCGCTGACCGAAATACCATTCATCCGGCTTCGGCGGTTCATAGCGGGTGAGGTTCAATATGCCGACATCCACAGCCGCGACGATGACATAGGCCTTTTCGCCCACGCCCGCGCCGGCGACACTGATCGGAATTTCAAGCGGCTGACGCGGCAGCGTCTTCTGCGGCGCGCCTAGCGTTACCGCAAGCTTGCGCTCGGCGGGATCGACGGCAAGCCACTTGATGCCTATGGCGCGCATCGGCATGCGGCTTTCCTGCGCATCGCCCGGACGGAACAGCGTGGCCGTCACATACGCCCCCGCGCCCCATTCCTCGGTAACGGGAATGTCGATCTCGCCGCCATCCTCACCGATCTCAGCATTCTGCACGGAAATCAGCTTTTCCGAACCTGACGTGACCATCAGCTGACCGGCAAAACGCGACGATACCTTGAGTTTTGCGGTATCACCGATCTTGTAGTTTTGTTTGTCCAGCGCGATTTCCAGCGCATCCGGCGTCTCTGTCGAGCTTGCCTCGACGTAGAAACCAGCATCAAATTCGACGCTCGAAACCGGTGCGCCATTGCCGGCACCTTCCACTTCCAGCCTGTAGCGGCCCCAGGTGACAGGCACGGAAATCTCACCGCCATTGGCATAGACGGAAACCGTGCCGGTTTCGGTCTGTTTGGTATATTCCACCGGTTCGTACCGCCAGGAGTTACCCTGACGATACCATTGATAGTTTCGCTCTACCTTGATGAGCTTCCAGCTGAGGCCACTCATCGCCTGTTTCGCGCCATCAGCTGTCACGCCGATAATGTGGAAACGGCCAACGGAATTCTGGGCGAGATCACCCGAAAACTGCGGTTTGATGCCGATGACAGGTGCTTGCGCCTTCACCGGCAGCGTCAGAGATCGTTCGACGGCGCGGCCACCGGCCTCGCGCATCCGAACGGTGATGTTGGCGGAAAGCAGCTGCGTGGTGGAAGGCAAATCCGTCAGATCGACATTGAAACTTGCCTTGCCTTCTTCGTCCAGCGCCGGCAGATCGGCAAGCGCGGTGCGATTTTCCTCTTCGCTTTCCTCATCGGCCAGACCGAAGAAATAACCCTCGAAGTCGGTACTCGTGCGGGTCGGCTTGACGGCGACCTCACCTTCCAGCGTCAGGCCGGCTGCGGGCGCGCCGTAGAGATAACGGCCATCGACGTCGATTGGCGTTTCCGCGCCCGGCTCGATCTGTTTCACCTTGCTGGAAAGATCAAATTCGGTGCGATCAGGCACGAAATCATCGACCAGAAAGCTCTTTTCGCTGATCGCAGCCGTTTTCGGATCGGTATGAATGCGCAGCGTCCAGGTGCCGCGCATGGCATTCGCCTGCAAGGGCAGATCGACCGCATGGCCGCCGAGCGCCTTGCCGTCACTCACGAAACGCCGGTCCTCGACGCCATCAGGACGCGAGAAGATGAAGGTCAGCGGCAGATCCTCGATCGCCTTGCCGTCGACATCACGGGCCAGCGCTGCCGCGTGCACGGTCTCGCCGGCGCGGTAGATGCCGCGCTCTGTCCAGCTGAACACGTCGATAGCGCCGGGGGCCGCGCGGCCAGTCACGCCACGGTCGGAAAGATCGAAACCGGCGCGCGTCATGTCCAGAAAGATGTAGTCCTTGTCGCCGTTGCGCGCTGTGAGGATGGCGGGCGCCTGCGCCGCTGTGCCACGCATCAGGCCTGCCGAAAATACTGCCCTGCCGTCTGCATCCGTCTTTGCCGTGCCGAGCACTTCGTTGTTCTTGGCGAGCAATTGCAAATCCACCCCGCCAAGCGGTGCGGCGCTGCCGAGTGAGCGCACGAATACGTTCAGGCCATCGGTGCCGGCATAGGTGGTGATGCCCGTATCGGAAACGAGGAACCACTGCGTGGCGCGCGAATCCCATGTCTCCGGTGCGGTGCCGGGCGGTACGGCGGTCAGCACATAGATGCCGGGCTTCCGCTCTGGCAAGGCTTCGTCCACCGGAAAGCTCGTCACTACGTCCTTGTTGAGGTCCGGCTGAATGTCTATCGAACCTTGCCAGACCAGCTCGCCGAGCTCGTTTTCAATACGGTCGGCGTTGTAACCGTCCATCTGCGTCAAAAACTGCGAGTTTGCCAAGACCGACGTGATGTTACGGTCGCCAATACGGTAAAGCTTCAGATCGGCCTTCTCGGCATTGACCGAAACGATGGGAATGCCGCGCCGCGCCGTGCCCGGCAGCACGAAGTTCTCGCCGGTAAAGCGGACACTCGCTGCACGGTCACGCACGTAGATATCGAGATCGACCTGCTTTTCCAGCGGTTCTTCCACCGAGGACGGCAGGCCGGCGCGGAACGCAATCTTGTAACGCTGACCATGGGTCAGCCCCTCGACGCAAATCTCACTGCCCTTCGCCTCGATCGCCTTGGGTGCAGCACCATCCAATGTGACGAAAGAGGAATAATCGACACCGTTCTTCACCAGAGGTTCGGAAAACTGCACGCATGCGCGCGGGCTGACACTATCCGTATCAATCGTATTGTTGATGACGCGGAATCCCTGGCGCGTGCGCAGATCGGCATAGGCCGCCTTCGTCTGCGCATTATCGGAAAGTGTGAGGCTCTCCTTATAGGCATTAAGCGCCGCGCGATAATTCTGGGTCTTTTCGAAAGCCTGGGCCAGCCGGTTCAACGCCTCGGTGCGGGCACTGACCGTGCGGCTCAACTGATAGGCATTGATGGCAGCGGAAGCGGCCTGGCCCGCAATCGCGTAATTGTCGGTAACCTGCGCCGCCCTTTGCGAAAATTCGGCCCAGAGAGCACCGTCATCGGGCGAAATCGCAAGAGCCGCCTTGTAGGTTTCGATCGCGTCCGCTGCCGCCTGCTGCCTTGCTGTTTGCAGCAGGCTCTCCAGTCCCTGGCTCTGCTGCTCCGCGCTTGCCGCAAGGCCCGATTTCAGCCGGCGCGCTTCCTGCTGCAGGCTATCAGTCACGAAAGAAAGACGCTGCGGTGCACCGATATCGGCTTCAGCGACAACCTGCACGATCTTGCCGGCGACGGCACCGGGGAAGGCATTGAGCTGATTGAAATCCGATTTAAGGAAACACCATTGCACCTTGGGATTGTAGGTGAACGCCTTGCAGGCGGTATCGCCGACGCAAATCTCACCGCACTGCTCAAGCGAGACATTCTGCTCGGTTCTGAGATCGAACCCGAAATAATCGCCATTTTTGGTGGTAACCACCTTGCGGGAAGGTTCCGCCGCCACAGCTGGAATAAAAGTAATGGCGGTTGAGACCGCAATCAACGAGATCCGGACGAGCGCGCGCAACGACATCAGTTTTCTCCCCGCAACAGACATGTCGGGCGGGACTCTGGTCAAATCCACGCACGGTTGTCAACGCATCATCGTCAATTTGCGACGTGACACTGTGGAGAGAGCGGCAGGCAGGGCTAACGCTAGTCTTCTAATTTGCGCGCTTCGGAAATCAGCATGATCGGCACCCCGTCGCGGATCGGGTAGGCGAGCCCTGCGCTTTCGGACACCAGCTCGTTGCGGGCGCGATCGTAGGAAAGACGTCCCTTCGTCAAGGGGCAAACCAGCAGCTCAAGCAGCTTGGGATCGGCATTGCTCATCCTGTCGTCCATGGCGGCGATCCTACTGCAGCACAGTACCGGCCTCGCCCGAGCCCTGGGCAAGAACGATCTCGGTGATGGCGATCAATGTTTCGGCCCGCGTCCTCAGGTCAGGCGCTTCCAGCAGCGCCTGCTTTTCGGCGGGACCAAAGGGAGACATCATGGAAAGCGAATTGACGAGGACACGATTGCCTGCGCGCTCCACGCTTTCCCAATCGGCTTCCAGCTGGTTCGCATCCAGAAACGCACGGAATACCCGCAGCAGATTTTCGCGGTCCACAGCGTCCTCATCATACTCGCCGGAAAGATCGGCGATGAAGGGCGCGTGCCGGAAACTGCGATAGGGTTTGCCCACATCCACCTCTTCCAGCAGGCGGAAGCGGCAGATGCCAGTGAGCGAAATGACATAACGCCCATCCCCGGTCTCCGAAAAGGAAGTGATGCGACCAAGACATCCGACAGCGCTCAAAGGACCACCATCATGCCCCCCCTCAATGACGTGAAGGGCCGGCTGCACCATGCCGATGACCCGGTGGCCGGCCAGTGCCATATCGATCATGGCGAGGTATCTAGGCTCGAAGACATTGAGCGGCAGGTGGCCTTCCGGCAAAAGCAACGCGCCCGACAATGGAAATACCGGCACAGTTTCCGGCAGATCGTTGTTCTTCACATATCTCGCATTTCCGACATGCATGGGATCAAGCCCCCTGTTCACCGCTGCCCGGCCGGCGGATCAACCGCCATGGCCGGGATATGCCCGCATTACGAAAACAAGATTGCCGAAAGCTTCCGGCGCCCGGCCACACTTGCCGGATCCTTGAAGCCCCAGGCCTCGAAAAACTCCAGAAGCTGGCGGCGCGCGCCGTCATCATCAAAGGTTCTGTCCTTGCGCATGACATAGAGCAGATGGTCCGCTGCCTCATCCCGCCGCCCTTGAGCGTTGAGGACCTTGGCAAGCTTCACACGAGCCTCGTAATTATCGGGATCGAGCGCGAGATCACGTTCCAGCGCCACCGGGTCGCCAATCTTGCGGGCTTCTTCATATTGCGCGATCTTTTTCGAGACGAGCTGAATGCCAGCATCTGCGGCCACTTCCGCCGGCAAGGACGAGAGGAGTTCGCTTGCCCGTTCATATTGTCCAACGGCAATCATGCATTCGGCAATACCAGCGATTGCGGCGGCGTTTTCGGGATCGGCCTGCATAACCGCGCCGAACAATTGTGCCGCACCATTATGATCGCCATCCGCCAGAAGCTGCTTTGCCTCTGCCAGAACCGCTTCGATCTCAGCCTTCGGATCACCCGCATCAGGTCCGGCGATCTTGTCGATGAACTGCTTGATCTGGCTTTCCGGTACCGCGCCCATGAAGCCGTCCACCGGCCTGCCATCCAGGAAAGCAACGATGGCGGGAATGGACTGGATGCCGAGTTGGCCTGGAATAGACGGGTGATCGTCGATATTCAGTTTCACAAGCTTCACGCGGCCATTCGCCTCGTTTACTGCCTTTTCGAGAACCGGCGTCAGCTGCTTGCACGGGCCGCACCACGGTGCCCAGAAATCCACCAGAACCGGCTGGTGGCGCGATTCCTCGAGAACATCCTTGGAGAAGGCCGCCGTTGTGGTGTCCTTGATGTGACCGGAAGACGCGCCGTTCAGCTCCCCGCTATATTGCGCGTTGCCGGACATCTGCCCGCCATAGGAACTGCCGTAAGGATTGTTCGTGCCGCTCATGCCGGTCTCCCGTAATCTCTGTCGTATTGTCTTGGTTGAAGCAAAGATCGTATCTCACTCGCTGACTTTCAAGACAAGCGGCGTGTGGCCGGTCGCCTCCAGGAAGCGAATGAGGTCTTTGTTTCCTATCGTCGTCGTCTGGTCGTTGGAAAGCGGATGACCGTTGATAAGCTCGTTTTCCAGAAGATCGCTGTCGAGTACGAAGGTGACCTGCCCACTCGTGTCGTTGATGGCGCCGAAAACCGTGACGGATCCCGGCACGACACCCAGATATTCAAGCATTTTTTCCGGCCTGCCGAAGGATACGCGGCTTGCCGCGCCAATCGTCTTGTGAACGCTTTTCAGATCGACGACCGCGTTCTCCTCAACGGTCAGAACGAAATATTGATCCTTCTTGTCCTTCACAAAAAGGTTCTTCGTGTGGCCGCCCGGGATTAGATCACGCAACGACTGGGATTCGGCAACGGTGTAGACCGGCTCATGCTGTTTTGTCTTATGCTCGATGCCGAGCCCGTCCAGAAACGCGAACAAGTCCGCTGCCGTCTTCGGAGAATTTTCCGCCATATCCTGCCGCCTGCCTTTGCCGATTCCGATGTCCTCTCCGTCATGATTAAGGGGGCAACCGCGGCTTGGCAACGCGTGAAAAAGCGACGGCGCGAAAATTCCCAATCATTTCCGCCGCTTGTCGCATTTCTCAAAGAAATTTTCGCGTTTTTGTCATTTCCCTGTTGCATTCCAAAATCGATTGAGCGATATAGCGCCCGTCGCCGCATTGCGGTGGCCCACGGTTCAGCGTACTACCCCGGACCGATGGATTTGAGCGGGTGTAGCTCAGGGGTAGAGCACAACCTTGCCAAGGTTGGGGTCGAGGGTTCAAATCCCTTCGCCCGCTCCAAATTTTCCCAGGACACAGTTACCTGCGTTATTTCGATTGCTTATGAAGACGCCGATCCCGGTCTGTCGGCTTGGCGTGCATGATTTTTATCGGGCGACATGTAATCAGGCGGAACTTATGGCGAGGATATCCGTTCTTGACGCGAGGCTCCTAACCTCAGTTCCCCTCTGAATTGCCCGCCGCGAGCGGGCATTTTTTTGTCACCCCGTGAAAATACCATTTGGCACAGGGAACAGCTCCCGGGCGCATCGCGTTTTCCTGCGTTGGTCAACACGAGGGGATAGCTCATGTCCATAAATCTCAGACGAACTTGTGTGGTTGCCGTATTTGCCGTCCTGTCCATCCCGGCTGCCTCTTTCGCTGCCGACATGATCAATTACGGAAGGGAAACGGCCCCGAAATACAAAGTGCACCATCATCCACGTGCCGTTGCAAATGTCTATGCTGCCGGCGCGCCCTTACGCTGCAACGATAATATCGTGTCTTACCGCTCCCCTTACGAGCGGCATACGGAAGTGGTTACTCTCTGCCATCCGCCGCTAAACTGGCAAACAGAGTCTTCTACCGCAACAATATGGTCGCCTTGATCTTGTCATAATTCATTTGATGTGCTTTTGTTCGCTCGCCCTTGTGGGAGGGGGTAAAGGTTGAGACCCGCTGGCTGTTTCGATACGGCAAGCGGGTTTCCCTTTTTTTGGCGTCCGGCCAGCCACAGGCAGTGCGAGGAATGCCGCAAATTCTCAACGTACGTCCAGAAGACGACGCAAACTTTGCTTTTCTCATTGAAGATGAATGGTAGCGGGAGAGGGACTTGAACCCCCGACACGCGGATTATGATTCCGCTGCTCTAACCACCTGAGCTACCCCGCCACAGGGAAAACGTGACAGCCATGTGACCGTCCGCGCCATCAGGATGAGCGGCTTATAAGGTGCCGCTCCCCAAAGTGTCAAGCGCATGACGCGCAAAAAATTCGCTTTCCACACGGCGGTGAAAACCGATTTGTTTCAGGCAGCAACCGGCTTTTCCAAAAGCGCCTTCAGCGAAGCCTCGGCGTCCACCGAGCGTTCCGAACGTTCGATGAAACCACCACCGTAAACGCGGGCATCCGCGCCCGGTGCAGAATAGAGCACGCAGGCCTGACCGGGAGCGACACCCGCCTCGCCGGTCATCAAATCCACGTAGATGCCGTTTTCATCGGCATGCAACATCGCTTCGGTTGGCGGGCGGGTGGAGCGCACCTTGGCGAAGCAGGCAAAGCCCTGCCCGGCCTCGTCCGCAAGCGCGCCATCGCCAAGCCAGTTCATGTCTCGCAGATAGACACGGCGGGTCTCCAGCGCCTCCCGCGGACCGACGATGACCCTGCGGCCACGCGCATCGAGATGCACGACATACAGCGGCTCCCCAGTCGCGACACCAATACCCCGGCGCTGACCGATGGTATAATGCACGATACCGTCATGGCGGCCGAGTACGCGCCCGTCCAGATGGACGATATCGCCCGCCAACGCCGCATTCGGCTTCAGCTTGTTGATGATATCGGTATATTTGCCCTGAGGTACGAAACAGATGTCCTGACTGTCGGCCTTCTTGGCGACGACGAGACCCATATCTTCCGCCAGCGCGCGTGTTTCGGCCTTTGAGAGGCCGCCGAGCGGAAACCGCAGATAGTCGATCTGCTCCTGCGTCGTTGCAAACAGGAACCAGCTCTGGTCACGATCGCTATCGATCGGGCGATAGAGCGCGCGGCGTCCCGGTTGGCCGGCAACGGGATTGGGACGCGAGCGGATGTAGTGGCCGGTCGCCAGCGCATCTGCGCCGAGTTCCTGAGCAGTGGCGAGCAGATCGGCGAATTTTACCGTCTGGTTGCAGGCAACGCAGGGGATCGGCGTTTCACCCATCGCATAGGCTTCGGCAAAGGGATTGATGACGGTTTCGCGGAACCGCGCTTCATAATCCAGCACATAGTGGGGAATGCCGAGCGTTTCGCAGACCCTGCGCGCATCGTCAATATCCTGTCCCGCGCAGCAGGAGCCGGCGCGGTGCACAGCCGCACCGTGGTCGTAAAGCTGGAGAGTTATGCCGAGGACGTCATAGCCCTCGCGCTTGAGGATACCGGCCACAACCGAAGAATCGACGCCACCGGACATGGCGACAACGATCCGGGTGTCTTCCGGCCTCTTGTCAAAATCGAGCGTATTCACGTTTTTTCCCATCGTCAGTCATAACGGGGGTAAAGGCCCCGCCGCCTGTCGGTCATCCGCTGCGGCAAGCCTTAGTCGAAAAAGACTGTCCTGCCTCGCCACCATGCGGATTTAAGGGCTGCATATAGAAAGGAATGGCCGCGCACGCAAGTACGGGGCGGAAAACCGCCCCGTAAAGCCATTAGAGTGAGGTGGTGACCGGTTGTTAAGCGCCCGCCGTCTTCTGGCCGCTGCTGCCAATCCACTTGTCGCGCTCCCTCCACAGGGCCGGCAAAGCCAGCAAGCCTATTGCGGTAAGGGCAATTAGCGTCTTGCTGACCTGCGAAAGTTCGGCCGTACGGCCATCCAGATAATAGACGCCATAGACGATAGCCACGTGCCAGACATAGACCTGAAGCGAATGGCGGCCGAGCAGCTGCAGGAATTTCAGCGAGAGCACCCAGATCACGCCCTCCGCAATCGAGCGGACGATCGGGCGGTGATGCTTCGGACCAGCGATCACCAGCCAAGTGAGACCCACACCAACAGCAAGGAAATTGATGAGGTAGACCGGGCCGAAATCGGCACGGATCTCCATCGTGGAGAACTTGCCCATCACGAATTCCGGCATCAGGCCCCAGGCGGTTGCGATACGAAGCGGCATGAAAAACAGGCAGATGAGAAGTGCCGCCTTCGGAAGCCATGTTTGTTGCGGTGAGAAGATCGCCTTCCACGGAATGCGGTTCTGCGCCGTCATCGCGCCCAGCACCAGCGCCGAGTAGAATACAAGCTGCCAACCGAGAAGGTTGAAGCTGACACGGATACCCTGCTCGTCGGCACCCTTGACGAGTTCATTGAGAGGCGTCGTCACGATCTGCTGAAGACCGAGCTGGCCGGCCATCCAGACCAGCAGCGAGCCTGCCATGACATAAGCCCATTTGCCGTCGAGGCAGAGTTTAACAAGGACGGGTGCGAACAGCATGTAAACAATGTACTGCGGCAGAATATCCATGAATGTCGGCTGGAAGAGGAATGTCGCAATCGCCGCCAGACGCAGCGGATCGTCGAACGACGTCATGCCCAGCCAGTTGTACCAGATGTACGGCGCATGCGGGATGACCATGCGGAAGAACAGCACGGCGATGACGAGACCCATCGCATAGCGATAGAGCTCCATCGCCCGGTTCCAGATCATCTGTTTGCCGGCATCATAGCCATATTTCATCATCTTGCGGGCATAGACCATGCCGATCAGCAGACCAGACAGAAAGACGAAACCCTGCGCGTCTTCCACGAAGGCAAACTGGCGGTGATTGATTTCCACCAGCCAGAAACCGCCTGCAAACACCAGATGGTTGATCAGCATGAAGACGAGGAAGTAACCACGCATCCCGTCGATCAGGTCAAAGCGTTTCATCTCGATAGCTCTCCGTTCTCGCGGGCCGTGCATTGCCCGGCCACCCAGCCCGGCTTGCGGGAGGCGGGCCGGGAATTGGATTGTCAACGCTGTTTTGCGCCTGTGGTTCCCTTCCCAAAGCGGTTTAGAACCGGCGCGAAAAGTAACATTGACGTGTACGCATGCTGGTTAGGATGCGCGGACTGAACACCGGATGAATGAAAAACGGCATTCCGTGGAGCAAAAGAGCTATGCGTCAGCGCCACGCCTCGACGAAGAGGGCGCAAACCCCTGCATGGCAGGGAAAACGCGGACAGCCACTCGCGGGACGATACAGATATCACCCGTTAGATTTATCAGTCATTTTTTTGGAGAGTTGCGATCTGCCACCGCGATCACTGAATTATCGACGAAAGACAATGTCGCGGCATCACGCATCGCGGTACGCAAAAGCCCGGAGGTTGGTAAAACCTCCGGGCTGTTTCATTCAGACAAGACTACGCGTCGTCTCAGGCAGCGGCCTGAATGGCGGCGACCTGCCAGTTGTCGTTACCGCCACGGCGCACGAAGGTCCACATTTCCACCGCTTCGGACGGATGCTGCTCGTCCCCTTCGATCACCTTGCCGGAGGTGCGGTCGCGCATAATGTCGATGGCGGAGTAGCGCATGGCTACCGTTGCATAGTCCTGGCCCTCTTCGTGCCAGGCTTCGGCAACATCGCCCTGCAGCAGCGTTACGTCGCGCACGTCGTTTTTCACGCCGCTCGTCGCGTTGTCGCTCAGTTCCTCAGCAAGATAGGACATGGCTTCCGGCGTCGTCAGCTTGCGCAACGTGCCGTAATCTTCAGCCCCATAGGCAGCCTGAACATCCTGCAGCATTTTCTGGAAGACTTCGAGATCGCTCTGGGTAATGCCAATTTCGTCACCTTCGGACATAGCATTGGCATGTGCCACCGGCTTTGCGGTTGCGGCAGTGGCCGCGGCTGCGCCGCCCGCAGCACCGGCAAGCGCGCCGATCTTCGGAATCTTGAACGAGGATGCGGAAGGACCTGCCTGCGG
This sequence comes from Rhizobium sp. AN68, assembly GCF_030758035.1. Taxonomy (NCBI): domain Bacteria; kingdom Pseudomonadati; phylum Pseudomonadota; class Alphaproteobacteria; order Hyphomicrobiales; family Rhizobiaceae; genus Rhizobium; species Rhizobium sp. AN68. Next base: position 889,964 of record NZ_JARWMI010000002.1, read on the forward strand.
GCCGCCATTAAAGGAGGAGCCGGAATGATCCGTGCGCTGCGATCCGCCTGCGCCACCGAAAGCCGGCTGGCCCTGACGGCGCGATGCGAAGAAACGCATGGCGAACATGACCAGAAGGCCAATCAGCGCCACCTGCAGCAACATACCGAAGAAACCGGCCATACCGCCGAAACCGCCGCCCATGAGCATGCCGAACAGGCCACCCATCAGCAGTCCGCCCATCAAGCCACCCATCATGCCGCCAAACAGGCCACGGCTCTGCTGCGGTGCCTGCGCACCGGGACGCGCCGGCTGTGCAGCGCCGGGCGTCGCCTGGTTTTGCTGGGTGTTAGGAGTCATGCTGCGGTTGATCGGCGCGGTCTGGCCGGGGGCGGTGCTGGTCGACGGCGGCGCGGAAAACGTCCTTGTGCCGCGGCTACCGAAACCGCCGCTCGCACGGCGTGCTTCCGCCATATCGACGGCTACGAAAGATACCGCGATACCAAGCGCGGCGACTGCGAACAAACCTTTGAAGCGCCGAAAGGCAGCAAACATCACTATCTCCTGTTGGCCACCCTCCCATGAGCGGCATATCAGCACGCGATATAGCAACTCATGATCATCATTTTTAGTATGCCCGCCTTAAATTTTTCGTGATATGCAACCAGAGAGAGAAACACGCACACATTTCGGTGAAACCGGCGGTTCAGAAACAAAAAAACCGGCACAGGGTTTCCCCTGCACCGGCCCTTATTGTCCCCTTGGGAGGAACGATAGGTATCAGTCGATGTTGAATGTCAGCGGCCTGACCTGGCGGATTGCCGGGTTGGCGCGCAGCTTGTCCAGCACGTCTTCGGAAACCGGACCATCGACATAAAGAAGCGCGATGGCGTCGCCGCCTTCCTTTTCACGACCGAGCTGGAAGTTGGCAATGTTGACGCCAGCCTCACCAAGCGTGGTGCCCATGAAGCCGATCATGCCGGGAACGTCGGTGTTGGTGATGTAGATCATGTGCGATCCAACATCCGCATCCATGTTGATGTTCTTGATCTGGATGAAGCGCGGCTTGCCATCCGAGAACACCGTACCAGCAACCGAGCGAACCTGGTTTTCAGTCTTGACCGTCAACTTGATGTAACCGTCGTAAACGCCGGTCTTGTCACGCTTGACCTCGGACAGGATAACACCCTTTTCCTTGATCATAACAGGCGCGGAAACCATGTTCACATCCGCAACCTGGCTGCGGATAAGGCCCGCCAGCAACGCGCTGGTCAGCGCCTTGGTGTTCATGTTGGCGGTTGCACCATCATAAAGGATTTCGATTTCCTTGGTGGCGCTTTCCTGCACCTGACCGACGAAGGAGCCGAGGACATCCGCCAGACGGATGAAGGGCTTCAGGCGCGGTGCTTCTTCCGCCGTGATCGATGGCATGTTGATGGCGTTGGAGACGGCACCCTTGACCAGATAATCCGACATCTGCTCGGCAACCTGAAGCGCAACGTTTTCCTGTGCTTCCGTGGTCGAAGCGCCGAGATGCGGCGTGCAGACGACATTGGGAAGACCAAAAAGCGGGCTTTCGGTGGCGGGCTCGACTTCGAAAACGTCAAAGCCTGCACCGGCGACATGGCCGGACTTGATGGCGTCGGCAAGAGCCGCCTCATCCACCAGACCGCCACGGGCGCAATTGACGATACGTACGCCCTTCTTGGTCTTGGCAAGGTTTTCGGCATTGAGGATGCCGCGTGTCTTGTCGGTCATCGGCACATGCAGGGTGATGAAATCGGCCTGCGCCAACAGCTCGTCCAGCTCAACCTTCGTCACGCCCATTTCCTGCGCGCGCTCCGGCGACAGGAAGGGATCGTAGGCCAGAACGTGCATCTTCAGGCCAAGTGCGCGCGAGCAGACGATGGAGCCGATGTTGCCGGCACCGATGACGCCGAGCGTCTTGCCGGTGATTTCGACACCCATGAATTTCGACTTTTCCCACTTACCCGCCTGCGTGGAGCTATCGGCAGCCGGAAGCTGACGAGCGACGGCGAACATCAGCGCAATCGCATGTTCGGCAGTGGTGATAGAGTTGCCGAACGGCGTGTTCATGACGATGATACCGCGGCGCGAAGCGGCCGGGATATCGACGTTATCGACGCCGATACCGGCGCGGCCGATGACCTTGAGATTGGTCGCCGCTTCGATCAGCTTTTCGGTCGCCTTAGTGGCGGAACGAATGGCAAGACCATCGTAATTGCCGATGATTTCAGCCAGCTTGTCCTTGTCCTTGCCGAGTTTCGGCTGGAAATCGACTTCGACGCCACGATCACGGAAAATCTGGACGGCGGTTTCCGACAGTTCGTCGGATACGAGTACGCGAGGTGCCATGGTTCAGGGGCTCCTTGAAAAACGGTGCAGTTTTAAAAGCGGGAAATCGGCGGCCCTGCATCAACGCAGGGCCGGTATCAAAATCAGGCGGCAGCCTTGGAAAGTGTTGCCTTCTGCGTCTGGTAGGCCCAGGCGAGCCAGGGCATGACGGCTTCCATATCGGCCGTCTCGATGGTTGCGCCGGCCCAGATGCGCAGACCGGACGGTGCGTCACGGTAAGCGCCGATATCGAGGGCGACATTTTCCTTTTCAAGCAGGGCAACGATGCCCTTGGCGAAATCCGCCTGCGCAGCAGCATCCAGCGCCTGTACGTCGGGATCGACGATCTTCAGGCAGACGGAGGTGTTGGAGCGGGTTTCCGGCTTGACGGCCAGGTTGGCGATCCAGTCGTTCTTCTCGATAAAGTCGTAGATGACCTTGGCATTGGCATCAGCACGGCCAATCAGCGCCTTCAGGCCACCAAGGTTCTTCGCCCACAGCAGCGCGTCGATATAATCCTCAACGCAGAGCATGGACGGGGTGTTGATGGTTTCGCCAGTGAAGATGCCTTCGATGAGCTTGCCGCCGGAGACCATGCGGAAGATTTTCGGCAGCGGCCATGCCGGCGCGTAGCTCAGCAGACGCTCGACAGCGCGCGGCGAAAGGATGATGACGCCGTGGCCACCCTCGCCGCCCAGAACCTTCTGCCAGGAGAAGGTCACGACGTCGAGCTTTGCAAAGTCCATATCCTGCGCGAAGGCCGCCGAGGTGGCATCGCAGATAGTCAGACCCTTGCGGTCAGCAGGAATGAAATCGGCATTGGGAACGCGGACACCGGAGGTGGTGCCGTTCCAGGTGAAAACCACATCGCGGTCGAAATCGACTTCTGCCAGGTTCGGCAGCAGTCCGTAATCGGCCTCCAACTTGCGTACGTCCTTCAGCTTCAGCTGCTTGACGACATCGGTAACCCAGCCGGCACCAAAGCTTTCCCAGGCAAGCATATCGACGCCGCGTTCACCGAGCAGCGACCAAAGGGCCATTTCAACGGCGCCGGTGTCGGACGCGGGAACAATGCCGATGCGATAATCGGCGGGAACATTGAGAATTTCACGGGTGAGATCGATGGCCTGCTTCAGCTTGGCTTTGCCAACCTTGGCGCGATGCGAGCGACCGAGCGGTGCATCGGATAGAGCATCTAGCGACCAACCGGGACGCTTCGAGCATGGACCAGAAGAAAAATGCGTATTGCCCGGACGGAGGTCCGGCTTCACTATATCTGTCATTTGACTACCCTTTCAGATAGGCGCCTCTCGTTAGGGAGAGGTGTCCTGACGCCGTTGCTATTCCTCTCACCGGCCTCCGTCAAGCGGAATATGTCGCTACGCATGAGAATTTTAGTCCATATGCGTCATGCGACGAATTGGATACCGCTGAAAACAAAAACCGCCCGCACCGGAGGAGGATGCGAACGGCTTGAAGCTAACAGTCGGGCGTGACGTTTATTTATAAACGGCAGGCTGCAGCGGAATATCGGCAGGCGGCATGTATTGCGCGGTATCGCAGCCGTTAAAGACATAACGGCCACCGACGCGAACCTCATGCGAATACAGACCCTTGTCGCGGCCAGGACCGCCACCATTCGCAAAATCGAACATGTCGCCCTTGTTGATCTGGCGGAAGCGGTAACCGACATCTGCCTTCAGATTACAGGTAACATCGATCGATGCACCGGCCATCAGGGCATAGGCGAAGCGCCACTTGCCTCTGCCGCCATGTTCGGTGGTCGGGTCGCAGCCAAGGCCGTTGGTGCTGCACGAAGTATTGCGCAGCTTATCCCATTTGACGTAGGAGCCGCCGATACCGCCACCAACATAGGGCGTGATGCGGCCATAGGTACCAAGATCGACATAGGCGTTTGCCATCAGCGTGTATGCTCTAAGCGAGCTGAGATCCGCTGAAACGCAGGGACCGGGCACGGAACCACAGCCGCCGATGGTAGAACCGCGGAAATCCGATTTACCCATGTAATCGAAGGTTACGTCACTGCGGAAATAGTTGTTGAACTGATAACCGACACCGGCGCCGACGATGTAGCTATCCTTGACATTAGCCGTATCAAAATCGGCGAGATAACCACCCGGTCCACCCTGATAATAGTTGGCGCCGCGAAGCTTGTTGAAGGAATAACCGACGTCGCCGCGCAGATACCAACCACTTGCCTGCGTGATCTGCACTTCGGGTGCCTCGACATAGGCAGGCGCAGGTTCAGCTTGATAAAGATCGGCAGCGAAGGCGCTCGTGCCGGTCATCAGAACGGCCAGAATGCCGGCCAAAGCGTTTTTCATGACTTCCACTCCAGAAGAGGCACCTGCCGTTGCGGCAGCAAATGCCAGTGAACTGTTCAGTCACGGAGATTGGCGTAAAATGGTTAAGTCCCGATTAACCACGATCATTCACTATATTTATTAGGCAATACTCAAAGAAAAAGCCGACTCGAAAGCCGGCTTTTTCTTTTCACATTTGGTGGCGCAATTTATGCAGCCGAGCGGGCATTGGTGATAACGCCGACGAGATCGTTGACGATCTGCTCCACCTTCGCACTATCGTCGCCCTCCGCCATGACGCGGATCAAAGGCTCCGTACCGGAGGGGCGGATAACGAGGCGGCCATTATTGGCCAATGCGCTTTCCGCATCGGCGATCGCCTGCTGCACGATCGGATTTTCCAATGGCTTGCCGCCGGAAATACGGACGTTCTTCAAAAGCTGCGGCACCGGCTCGAACTTGCGGCAAACCTCGCTGACGGTGAGGCCCGAACGTTTGACCTTGGCGAGAACCTGCAAAGCTGCCACCAGCCCATCGCCAGTCGTGCCATAATCCGACAAGACGATGTGGCCGGACTGCTCACCGCCGACGTTGAAATTGTGGTTGCGCATATGTTCGACAACATAACGGTCGCCCACCTTGGTGCGGGCAAGGGTGAGACCCTTGTCGCCAAGGAAACGCTCAAGACCGAGATTGGACATCACGGTTGCGACAATGCCGCCACCACGCAGGGTATTGTCGGAAGCCCAGCTGTCGGCAATCACCGCCATGAGCTGGTCGCCGTCGACGATCTCGCCGCGTTCGTCGACGATGATGACACGGTCCGCATCGCCATCGAGCGCGATGCCGATATCGGCCCGCACCTCATGCACCTTTTTCTGCAGGGCTTCCGGGTGGGTGGAGCCGCATTCGAGATTGATATTGATGCCGTTCGGCTCGTTGCCGATGGTAACGACTTCGGCGCCCAGTTCCCAGAGTGCTGCGGGAGCCACCTTGTAGGCAGCGCCATTGGCACAGTCGATGGCGATCCTGAGCCCGCTCAGCGTCACATCACGCGGCAGGGTACGTTTGACGAATTCGATATAGCGGTAGATATCGCCATCCACGCGCTTGGCGCGTCCGATCTCGCTCGGCTTGGCGAGCTGGGCATAGAGATCCTTGTCGAGAAGATCTTCGATTTCCAGCTCAAGCTCGTCGGAAAGCTTGTATCCGTCGGGTCCGAAAAGCTTGATTCCATTATCGGAAAATGGGTTGTGCGACGCCGAGATCATTACGCCGATATCGGCCCGCAGCGAGCGGGTCAGCATGGCAACAGCGGGGGTTGGAATGGGCCCGAGCAGGAAGACATCAAGGCCGGCCGCGGTGAAACCTGCGACCAGCGCGTTTTCCAGCATGTAGCCCGAAAGCCGTGTATCCTTGCCGATCACGACACGATGGCGATGATGGCCCCGGCGGAAGATCGTTCCGACCGCAATGCCCACACGCATCGCCAGATCCGGCGTCATGGGAAAGACGTTCGATTGTCCGCGGATACCATCGGTTCCGAAATAACGGCGTGCCATTTGAACTCCAAATCTTTCGGGCATTCCGGCATAGCATAAAACTACCGGAAGCGTTTTTGGCTAAATGCCACAAACCACGATAAACAGCACGTAAATTACCGCAAAAATTGCTTATATCTTGTTACCAAACTGAAAAGGCCACCCGGAAAACCGGATGGCCTTTTTCAATAGTCGTCTTGGCCAAGCAATCAGTGCGGCTGCGGCTCCATGCCGCCTTCAGCCTCGCCGTCGCCCTTGGCTTCGCCGTCACCCTTGACTTCGCTTGGGCCGTCCTTCTTGGTGCCTGCTTTCGGAACAGCCGAGCCACGGCTGCCAGGAGAATCGTCACCCAGATCGCGGGCCGGCTTCTCGCCCCTCAGCAAAGCCTTGATCTCGTCGCCCGTGAGGGTTTCGTATTCAAGAAGACCCTCGGCAATAGCAACGAACCCGTCGTGATTGTCCGTCAGGATACGACGTGCCTCTGTATAGGCCTCGTCGATCAGGCGGCGGACTTCGGTGTCGATCGTCTGAGCCGTTGCCTCGGAGACATTCTTGGACTGCGAGACGGAATGGCCAAGGAAGACTTCCTGCTGGTTTTCACCATAGGCGACCTGGCCGAGAGCGTCGGAGAAGCCCCATTGCGTTACCATGGCGCGGGCAAGCTTGGTGGCCTGCTCGATATCCGAAGATGCGCCGGAGGTGATGTTTTCCTTGCCGAAGGTCAACTCCTCGGCAACGCGGCCACCCATCATGATCACCAGACGCGACACCATCCATTTGTAACTCATGGAGTAGCGGTCACCTTCAGGCAACTGCATGACCATGCCGAGTGCACGGCCGCGCGGAATAATTGTCGCCTTGTGCAGCGGATCAGCCAAAGCAACCTTGAGCGCGGTAATCGCATGCCCCGCCTCGTGGTAAGCGGTCAGTTTCTTTTCCGCTTCGGTCATGGCGGAGGAGCGGCGTTCCGCACCCATCATGATCTTGTCCTTGGCGTCCTCGAACTCCTGCATGGTAACCACGCGCTTGTTACGGCGAGCGGCCATCAGGGCGGCTTCGTTGACGAGGTTCATCAAGTCAGCGCCCGAGAAACCGGGGGTGCCACGGGCCAGAACCTTGAGATCGACATTCGGAGCCAGCGGCACGTTGCGAACGTGAACCTTGAGAATGCGCTCACGGCCGACGATATCCGGGTTCGGCACGACGACCTGACGGTCGAAACGGCCGGGACGCAGAAGCGCGGGATCGAGAACGTCCGGACGGTTGGTGGCGGCGATGAGGATGATGCCTTCATTCGCCTCGAAGCCGTCCATCTCGACCAGCAGCTGGTTGAGCGTCTGTTCGCGTTCGTCATTGCCACCGCCGAGACCGGCGCCGCGGTGACGACCGACAGCGTCGATTTCGTCGATGAAGATGATGCACGGCGCATTCTTCTTGGCCTGCTCGAACATGTCACGCACGCGGCTTGCGCCGACGCCGACGAACATTTCCACGAAGTCAGAACCGGAAATGGTGAAGAACGGCACATTAGCTTCACCCGCGACGGAGCGCGCCAGTAGCGTCTTACCAGTACCTGGAGGGCCGACCAGCAGCACGCCGCGCGGGATCTTGCCGCCGAGTCGCTGGAACTTCTGCGGATCGCGCAGGAATTCCACGATTTCCTCAAGGTCCTGCTTGGCTTCGTCCACACCTGCGACGTCGTCAAACGTCACGCGGCCGTGCGCTTCCGTCAAAAGCTTGGCCTTTGACTTGCCAAAGCCCATCGCGCCGCGCGAGCCGCCCTGCATCTGCCGCATGAAGAACAGCCAGACGCCGAGGATGAGGAACATCGGCAAAAGCGTGCCGAGATAGCTCAAAAAACCGGAAGAACCGTCGCTCTCGGGACGCGCGACGATGGTGACGTTCTTGCTCTGCAAGCGCTCCATCAAGCTGTCGTCGATTACTGGGGAATAGGTCTGAAAGGCCGTGCCGTTCTCGGTATAGGTTCCGAGAACCCGGTTACCGGTGACGGTCACGTCGCGAACTCGCCCGGAATCCACATCGCGGACAAACTGGGAATACGGAATTTCCCGCGAACCCGTTTGCGTCGGCGAAGTCTGGAACATGCTGAACAAAGCGATCAGCAAGAGGGCAATCACGGCCCACAAGGCGAAATTTCTGAAATTTGGGTTCATCGAACTCCCCGAACTCACACGGACATGTTTGCTGCCCGCTATTACTCGACCCTAACATAAGGACGACATCTGCCGTTGCCAAGGCAAAGGGCGTTATCTGATGCGTTTTGGTGTAAAAACTATTCCAAGGCAATTCACGAAAAAGAGGCCGGATTTAAACCGGCGGCTGTGGATAGGCCGCACGGCCGAATAAAACCGCGATGGCATTCGCCAACTCAAGGTCGAAGCGCGGCAGAAAAAGATCGAAGGGGGCAAGCCTCGGCACGATACTGATGGCACCTTCCGGAGAGGCTCGACCGGGAACCAACGCGGCATTTTGCGGCAGGATCGCCATCGCCTGTTTTGCAATCCCTGGCGGCACCGCTGGAAAAAGCGCTGCCGCATCCGCAATGCCACCCGTCCTGCCCGCCGCAATATTGACCGGAAAAGCCGATGTGTTTTTCACAAAGAAACGATCGTCCCAGAGGCCCTGCCCGCCAGCCTCGACTTGCAGTTCCGGCATATTCCGATGCTCGCGGAAAAGATAAAGCCCGTCCTTTCGGCGATCGAAAAGAACGCGGCCAACCGTTATCCGTCCGTTCTCGCTGGTTTTGAGAAACTGCAACACCCGATCCATGCTGCTGGCCGCCGGGAAATAGGCCCTTCCACCGAGATTAGCGATGAGCACCGCTAGCCCGTGCCGAAATTCGGGAAGATCGGGCATCAGGCCTTCAATCGACAATCTGGCGAGCGTGGCGTGAAAGAATTCTACGTTTTGTTGGAGAAAAAAGGCGGTTTTCTCGGAATATGCCTGTCGTTTGACGGCGGCCTGCGCATCAAACGGCGGCGGAGAGTCGGAAAGCGACTGCCGCACACGAACCCGCTCGTAGCGCGCGTTGTCATTACTAGGGTCGTCAGACCAGCCACGCGAGCGAGATAATACGAAATCGCGGATCTCCTGTCTTTCACAGGTCAGAAACGGCCGCATGATCCAGTGGCGTCCACCGTATAATACAGCATCCGCCATGCCGGCGAGGCCGAGATTTTCGCTGCTGCCGCTTCTGGCGGCACGCATCGCCACGGTTTCCCGCTGGTCGCCAAGAGTATGCCCCGTCACGATGAGATCGGCGCCAATGTCGCTCGCAACGTCGGCGATCAGACTATATCGGGCAAGACGAGAGGCTTCGGAAATGCCGGAAGCGGGTTTGGGATCATCCCATCGGCGCACGGTATGCGGGATACCGAGTTCCGCGCAGAGCAGGGAGACCTTGTGAGCCTCATCAGCGGATTCCGCCCTGAGGGCATGGTCAACCGTGACGGCGGAAAGCCGCACCCGGTCGGGGTCTGCCTCCGCCCTCGCCTCATGCATTGCCAGCAACAGACCGGTGGAATCGCTACCGCCGGAGATTGCGATGAGAATATGGACGGGTTTGCGAAGATTTTCGACGAAGGACCTAGCCGCAGCGAGCGGCGCAACCGTCTTTTCGTTCAAAATGCGGACATCAACCGGCATGGAAAGACCGCCGCCATGGCAGGAGCAAGATCAGCAGCTCAGCCGCTTCTGTTCGCTGGCAACCTTGTTCAGCACAGTCTTTGAAGCACTGGGATAACGCTTCGGCACTTCGCGCAGCGTGGCGCAGGCGGTCTCGGTGTTGTCCAGAGCTGCAAGCGACATGCCGAGCTTCATCAGCATTTCCGGTGCTTTCGGAGACTTGCCATAGGTCTGATGGCCGTTCAGGAAAGTTTTTGCGGCCTCGTTGAACTTGCCCTGCGAATATTGTGCCTCGCCCAGCCAGAAGCTGGCATCGGCGGCCTTGGTGCCTTTCGGGTAACCCTGGAGATATTGCTGGAACCCCTGCTCCGCAAGCTTGTAATCGCCGGAAAGAACATGACCGTAAGCAGCCTGATAGATATCGCCCTCGCTGGTGAGTGCTGCGGTGTTGACCGGATCGGTCTTGCGCGAACCGTTGCCGGTGGTAACGCCCGGAAGACTACCGGAAGAATTGTTGGCACCCTGGTTCAATGAGCCACCGATCGGCATGCCCTTGGAATCAAGCTCGATGGAGCCAAGCGTCGTCTCTCCCGGTGCACTCGTCGGCGCGTTCGCGGAAGAGGACGGCGAAACGGAAGCGCCACCCTGAGGTGGCGTTTCGATGATCGTTGCAACGTCGTCGCTCGGCGGAGCGGCCGGAGTGGCCTCCGCCTTCTTTTTCGGCGCGGTGGTACTCGCGCCTTTGCCGCCTTCCAGTTCCTGGAAGCGGAATTCATTGTCTTCCTGCGCCTTGCGGATCGTTTCCTGCATCTGCAAAAGCTGGAAGCTCATTTCTTCGATACGGCCGTTGAGCTGCCGGATCTGTTCTTCAAGCTGCTGAACCTTATAGGCTTCATTGGCCTGAACCCGCACAATTGGGACCTGCTGAGAGTTGATCGTGCCGAAGCTACCCCCCGCACCGAACAGCGGACCCGAAACGGCTGTGCCGCTCAAGCCGGTGCAGGCTGCAAGCCCCAGCATTCCCGCCACGACAAGTTTCTTCATCTCATTTGCCCTGCCTTAACTGATTTGCACCGGAATGGCGCAAGCCGGATTTTTTCCATATCAACCGAAAAAGCAACTTAACTTCGGCCAAACTATGAAAAAAACGAAAGGCGGCCCATAGACCGCCTTCCATTCGAGATCACAAAAGCGTCAGGCGATTACATGCCTGCGCCACCGAGAACCGTCACAGCGCGGCGGTTCTGCGACCAGCAGGAAATGTCATCGCAGACGGCGACCGGCTTTTCCTTGCCGTAGGAGATCGTCTTCATGCGGCTTGCCGGAACGCCCTGGGACGCCAGGAAGTCACGGGTTGCAGCGGCACGACGGGCGCCGAGCGCCAGGTTGTATTCACGCGTACCGCGCTCGTCGGCATGGCCTTCGACGGTGATGGCGTATTTCGGGTAACGGGCAAGCCACTGTGCCTGGCGCTGCAGCGTCTGCTGCGCGTCTGCACGGATGGACGTCGAGTCCGTATCAAAGAAGATGCGGTCGCCAACATTAACCGTGAAGTCCTGCTGGGAGCCGGGCGTCGCAGAACCCGCACCGCCGAGACCGAGCTCACCGGCGCTGTTCGGCATGTTCTTCTTGTTCGCGCAGCCTGCGAGAGCAAGAGCGAGCGTCATGGCGATAACAGCCGGATTACGGGCCAGTTTCTGCATCGGGCTGAGTGCCGAAGTGTGTGTACGGCTCATCGCCGGTCTCTCCTTGGGATTGCAATAACGTTGCCAGACACTAACGGATCGAGGTTAATAGCCGGCAAACGCTTATGGTTAACAGAAAGGAAACGTCCCACTTTTTTGCTCCCTCACAACACTTTGCGGCAAGAAAGAGGCAGTTTCCCGTACGGCATATGTAAAAACATGACGGCGCCGGTTGGGCCGGCGCCGTCATGGCAGTCAATATCAGTCCAGAAGCGGCGACCAGGCCGGGTCTGAAGCGAAGGTGGGAGTCTTGATCAGCTGTTCGTTGTAGCCGGTCAAGTCGATCGAATAGAGCTGCGGACCGCCAGCACCAGCGTTCTGGCGGAAGAACATCAGCACACGGCCGTTCGGCGCCCATGTTGGGCCTTCATTATGAAAGCCGCTGGTCAGAATGCGCTCACCCGAACCGTCGGTTTTCATCACGCCAATCGAGAACTTGCCGCCCGATTGTTTGGTGAAGGCGATCAGATCGCCGCGTGGCGACCAGACCGGCGTGGAATACGACCCGTCGCCGAACGAAATACGCTGCTGTCCTGAACCATCGGCATTCATCACGTAAATTTGCTGACGGCCGCCACGGTCGCTTTCAAAGGCAACACGTTGCCCATCCGGGGAGAATGACGGTGCAGTATCGATCGCGGACGTGTTCGTCAGGCGCGTCGTGGTTCGTGAGCGCAGGTCCATGGTGTAGATATTGGCGTTACCATCCTGCTGAAGGCTCATAATGACCTTCTGGCCATCCGGCGAGAAGCGCGGCGAGAATGTCATGCCGGGGAAATTACCGACCACTTCGCGCTGTCCGGTTTCCAGCTGCAGCAGGTAAACGCGCGGCTGCTGGCCTTCAAACGACATGTAGGTGACTTCCTGACGGTTCGGCGAAAAACGCGGCGTCAGAACGATGTCGTTCGAATTGGTGAGGTTACGGACGTTGAAGCCGTCTTGGTCCATGATCGACAGCTGACGCTTGCGGGCTGTCTTCGGGCCGCTTTCGGAGACGAAAACGACGCGGGTATCGAAGTAACCCTTTTCACCGGTGACGCGCTCATAAATGGCGTCCGCAATGATGTGGGCGACACGGCGCCAGTTTTCCGGCTGCGTGAAGAACTGCTGCCCGGTCATCTGCTGGCCTGCGAAAGTATCCCAAAGGCGGAACTCCGCACGCAGACGGCCATCGCTTTCACGCGTCACGCGGCCCGTTACGAGTGCCTGCGCGTTGATAACCTTCCAGTCCTCAAAACGCGGCTGCTGATCCGGGTTGGCGATTTTTTCGATGAAGGCACTCTTGTTGACTGGCGCAAACAGGCCGGAACGCTGCAGATCGGCAGCAATTACGGCCGATACCTGCGCGCCGATGCCGTCACCCGAGATGAAGTCGGTGATGGCGATGGGCAAGGGTTCGACGTTACCCTTGTTGATGTTGATTTCCACCCGCGCAAAAGCCGGTGCGGAGAAAACCGACATAAGGGCCGCGACAGCGAGCACCAGCCGGATCGGCGAAAATATCTTCATGTTGCCAGGCCTTTCAGCATTCATAGCAATTCACTGGGATCGAAATTCACTACGACTTCGTTCCATGCATCATATTTGTCGGCAGGAAGGTTCGTGAACGGAGCAGAACGCATGATGGCGCGATAGGCACCACCGGAAAGGGCGCGACGCGTTCCCTCGGAACCACCCGTTGCTTCGATCTCGGGTCGGCCGATGATGGATCCATCACGGTCAAGCTTCATGGTGACCCGAACGCGAACGTCCGAGGCATCCGCCATGCCGGGAATGATCTGCCAGTTTTTCTGGATTGCGCCACGCAGCGCATCCATTTCCGTCTGGCTGAGCGTCGAACCGCCCGTGGTCTTTTTGCCGCCAAGCGATGCCTGCTGGGTGGAGCGCTTTGCACCACCACCGGAGGGCGCCTGCTTGTTCAAAAGCGCGGCAACATCGTCAGCGTTAAAATCGCTTTCCTTCGACGAAGCGGATTTCGCCGTTTCCTGCTTTTTCTCACCCGGCTTCTTGTCGGAAGGCTTGTCCGTGGACTTTGCCTGATCGGGCTTGGTCTCTGCAGGCTTCTCAGCGGGCTTCTGCTCGGCAGGTTTGGTCTCAGCCTGTTTCGGCACTTCCGGCTTCGGCGGCTCCGGGCGGGAATTCGGGCGCGGCACATTCGGCGGCACGGGAATTTCGGCCGGTTCCTGTTGCACCGGGGGTGGCTCTTCCGCTTTCGTTTCCTGCGGCGGCGGCTCCGTCTTCGGTTGCGGCGCGATCTCGGGCTTGGTCTGCGGCAAGGCGGCCATTTCCTGCGGCTTCGGAGCCGAGGTCTCTTCCTTGACGATTTCCTTCACCTCATTCGCCTTGGTGTCGACAACCGGCTGCGGCTTTTCCTGCTTTGGCGGAGCGGCCGCACTGATATTGTCGTTCGGCTTTGTAGTAGGTGTCGGCGGCGCTTCTATATCGGCCACGTTGTTGCCGACATTCTGAGCGTTCGGAACGATATCCGGACGTGTAGTCGGAACCGGGGCCGACTTTTCCGCCTTCGGCGCGTTCTTGTCGCCTTGCTGGATCTGGCTCAATTCCTCGATTGGCACCAGCTCCACAGGCAGTGCCTCAGCCTGCGACACGTCAAGAGGCTCCGGCGAGCCCAGGGAAACGAGGGCGAAAGCCAGAAGCGATGCGTGCACGATCGCGGATGTGGTAAGGCTGCCCTTCATCGCTGACGTCAATTATCCTGTTTCTGCTGGGTCACAAGGCCGATATTCTTGAAGCCCGCTGCCTGGATACGCGCCATCACGTCGGCGACGACGCCGTAGGCGGCAACGGAATCCGCGCGCACGAAGATGCGTTCGTTATAACCTGTCGTGGCGATTGCCTGCAGCTTGTCGGCCACCTCGGCCGCCTGGATTTCCGTTTCCTGCAAATGGATCTGGCCATTGGCATTGACGGAAATCGTGATCGGCTGCGTATCCGAATTCAGCGCGTTGGCAGATGTCTGCGGCAGGTCGATCGGAACGCCGACCGTCATCATCGGTGCGGCCACCATGAAAATGATGAGCAGCACAAGCATGACGTCAACCAGTGGCGTCACGTTGATTTCGCTGATCGCGCCGCCCCTGCGACGTCCGCCGCGCCCACGGCGTCCACCGGAACCGCCGCTGCTGCCACCTGCTGACATACCCATAACATCTACTCCATTTTGCCTTGCGGCAAATTACTGCGCGGCGCGCTTATTGGGCTGCCTGCCGCGTCTGAAGTTTTTCATCGATCTGGCGCGACAGGATCGCGGAGAACTCGTCGGCGAAACCTTCCATGCGAGCGGAAAGCTTGTGCGCGTCAGCCGTGAACTTGTTGTAGGCGATAACCGCCGGAATAGCCGCGACAAGACCGATGGCCGTTGCCAGAAGCGCTTCGGCGATACCCGGCGCCACGACCGCAAGGTTGGTGGACTTCGAACCGGCAATCGCCTGGAACGAGGTCATGATACCAACGACCGTACCGAAGAGGCCGATGAACGGACCGGCAGAACCGATCGTCGCCAACGAACCGAGGCGGGCCTCGTATTGTTCGCCTTCACGAGCAATCGTCACGTCCATTGCCCGGTCGATACGCATTTGCAGACCGATGGGTGAACGGGCGCCGCGTTCAAATGATTTCTTCCACTCCCGCATGGCGGAAACGAAAATTGCCGCGAGACCAACATTCTGGCGTTCTGCCAGAGTGCGGTAAAGCTCCTCGAGCGACTGGCCAGACCAGAAGACCTGTTCGAACTGGTCGAACTGGCGCTTTGCCTTGCCGAAGCTTACGTATTTGTCGAAGACGATCGCCCACGTCCAGACCGAGGCGGCGATAAGTCCAATCATCACGAACTTCACGATGAGGCCCGCCTGCATAAACAGCGCCCAGAGACTTACATCGTGCGTCGCCGCTGCCAAACCTGCCTGTTCCATAAATATCCAATCCCCGAATCCAAACGCCCGGTACGGGACCGGGCGATTCAAACGCGTGTTAACGCTCGAAGCTATGCAGCAACAGCCGCAAACCCCTTTGCCATACCCCGATACTTGCCAGTAAGCCTTACTTGCCAATAAATTTGGTGAAAGGAAGGCGTGCGCCGCACAAATGCCAGTTGCTAAAGTAAGACACCATTATGGTTAAAGGAGTGTTACAACCGCGCCACGTCTGATGGATTTACTGGACCAGCCCCGAACTTACTTCAGGAATTTTTCGGCCACCGTCTCCGGAAGGCGCCTTGGCCGGCCATTGGCATTGATGACGGCGATGATGACCTTGGCGGCAACAAGGAGCGTTTCGCCGCGCCGGATTTCCTGATTGAGCACCATTTTTGCGCCCCCTGCCTTTTCGGTAAGGGTGGTGATCGTCAACACATCATCCATCCGGGCCGGGCTCTTGAAATCGATCTCCATACGATGGACGACGAAAACGAGACCCTCCTCGTCGGCGGTCAGGAGTGCGCTTTGCTCGCAGCCGAGGCAACGCAGGTAGTCGGTTCGACCGCGCTCGAGAAAATGCAGATAGCGCGCGTGATAAACGAGGCCGGAAAAATCCGTGTCCTCATAATAGACCCGCTGGGTCAGGCGGTGCCCATGTTCGATGAGTTCGCCGGAAAGCGAAACCACAAGCTCGCTCATGATATCTCCTTGGAAAGTTCGGCCGCACCTGAACGACCTTCGCGGACGATAAGATGCTCGTGGCGCTGAGGCAGCATCTCGATGCGCTCAGCAATGAAACGGAGTCTGAGATCGTGTTCCAGCAGCGCGGAAGGCTGCGCGGGCAGCCAGCGGAACTCCACCTCGACGCCATCCAGCACGCGATGCACTATATCGCTTTCATGGAACGGCAAAGGCTGGCGCAGCGAAACCAGATAATAAAATGCCAGTTCATGCGCGGCATAATCATCATAGGCGAAAAAATTCTCCGCCGACCAGAGAAGACGCTCGACAACGCAATCCCGGTCAAGCTCCTCGCCGATCTCGCGGATGATGGTCTGCTCGGAGCTTTCACCGATTTCCGCCCGCCCGCCCGGCAGGGCCCAATAGCTATCCTTGGCGCCACGCTGGACGAGAAGATAGTTGTCGTGGAAAATCAACGCCGCCACACGCATGCTGAACAGCTGCGGCTTGCGGTCCAGCCGGATCATATGGCGCTCAGGGGCAGAAGTCATTTGGCGTCCAGGTCGCCGTCATACCAGACAAGGTGTCTTGTGGTCTCAGGCAGGTGTTCTATTTCATCCGCGATGAAATAGGGCGGAATATCGAGTTCGGTCAATGCATCACGGGTCGCAGCGACCCAGCGAAACTCCAGCTCGTTATCGCCATCCTGAACGCGGTGAATGATATCCGTGGGGTGAAAGGCAAGGGTCTCTGGCAAATCCATCAGGTAATAGAAACCGAGTTCGTGCCACTCCTTACCCTCATAATGGAAAAAATTCTCGACCGCCCATAGAAGCCGCCCGACCTTCGCTTCGACGCCAAGTTCCTCGACCATTTCGCGCGCCAGCGTTTCTTCGGAACGCTCGCCCATTTCGGCGCGGCCACCCGGAAAGGTCCAGAATTTCTCATGGGACGCGCGGTGCACCAACACGTGGCCATCCCGAAACGCCAGCCCCGCAACGCGCATCTGGAAAATGCGTTTCGGCTTGAATTTCATGCGGATACGGGTGTCCTGCACCGTGGTGTCTTGTGTCATTAACTGAACCTGCTGGCTGGAAACATCAAATCGGTTTCCGTCCACCCTAACGCATCCATCTCGGCTTTTCTCGCCTTTGCGTCGTCTCCCACAATGAATTCATCCAGTTGTGGCGGCTTGATCATGGTGCCGGACAACATGGCATGCACCTGCCCGCGATGATGCGTCTGATGCTGGAAGAGATGGGACAACACATCATCGCAGCGATCCTGCTGGATGCGTGTTCCACGATGAATATTGACGATGGCAGCGAGGCCGTCTTCATCCAGCATGTCGACAAAATCGATGAGTTCTTCGTCCAGTTTCGCTTGGGCAACATGCAGCTCCGCCATGGTGGCGAAAGGCTCTTCCTCTTCAAAAGCGGCAAGGCCGAGCGTCCCGCCTTTAATCGCGTCGATATAAAACAGGTCAACGGTGTAGATGTGGTTCAGGGTCGCCCGAAGGGTTGGAAAGAAGCTGACGCGAGCGGCCACGAATTCCTCCTGCAACAGCTGAAGACAAGCCTGATGCAGCCTTAAATTAGCCAGCCGGTTGTTGCGCGCGAGTTTGCGGAAAACCCGCGTCGGATCGTAGGCCATCGACGTCCCTTCTCATGGCGCCTGATAACGCCGCTTTTCAATCGACGTGTTCGAGCTCGGACTTGCTCTTCAGAACCTTCGCCCCATCTTCCTGCTCGATAAGATAAGCGGGTTCGTCCTTGCTGGCCTTGCGCTTTATCGTGGAACCGGAAATCGTTTTTTCGACATCATCAGTAAACGTCTCGACGATTTTTCCTTCGCCGGTTCCGTTGCCCCATTTCCAGCGAACCTTCGTACCCTTGCGATATCCAGACATCATCATTTCCTGACCAAAGAAAATCAAATGCGAAAGCGCCGGGCTTGTTCCCTCAATCCTCTTCCAGCGTCAGCCGGAATTGCGCCGCCTCGAGATCTTTAGGCGGCTGCATGCCCAGATGTTTCCAGGCAGTACCGGTCAGAACGCGGCCGCGCGGCGTGCGCTGGATGAAACCCTGCTGGATCATGTAGGGTTCTATGATGTCTTCGATCGCATCACGCGGCTCCGACAAGCCAGCGGCGATGGTCTCGATACCAACAGGGCCGCCGCCGAAATTGACCGCGATCATGGTCAGATAGCGCATGTCCAGCTGATCGAGACCCATTTTGTCGACAAGCAACCGCGTCAGTGCTTCGTCGGCAATCTCACGGGTGACGGCTTCCGCCCGTGCCACCTCAGCGAAATCGCGAACCCGGCGCAAGAGCCGTCCGGCGATGCGCGGCGTGCCGCGTGCACGCCTTGCTATCTCGCGTGCGCCATCGTCGGTCATGTTCAGACCCATCAGCCGCGCGCCGCGCCGAACGATCAGTTCCAGCTCGTCGACAGTGTAGAAGGCCAGACGGACAGGAATGCCGAAGCGGTCGCGCAGCGGCGTTGTCAGCAAACCAAGACGCGTGGTCGCGGCAACGAGGGTGAACTTGGAAAGATCGATCTTCACCGAGCGGGCCGCAGGCCCTCACCGATGATGAGGTCGAGCTGGAAATCCTCCATTGCCGGATAGAGAATTTCCTCGACTGCCGGGTTGAGACGATGGATTTCATCGATGAAGAGCACATCGCGCTCCTCGAGATTGGTCAAAAGTGCGGCAAGGTCGCCAGCCTTGGCGATCACTGGTCCAGAGGTGGACTTGAAGTTGACGCCAAGCTCCTTGGCCATGATCTGCGCCAGCGTGGTTTTGCCGAGACCGGGAGGCCCGACGAACAACACATGGTCCAGCGCCTCGCCACGGTTCTTTGCCGCCTCGATAAACACCTTGAGATTGGCGCGAGCCTCGGCCTGGCCGGTAAAATCGTCCAGCGACTGCGGGCGCATTGTGGTGTCGATATCTTCACCGCGCTTGTCCGCCGAAATCAGTCTGTCCGCATCGCTCATAGAGGGCATTCCATTGTTCTAAACCAATTCAAGAGATGGTCTTCGCCGCTATATCACGACTGTCGCACGAAGGCGCTTCACGAAATTCAGCATCGCACCCGGCTTCGTTCGCTTGCTGCGCGCAGCTTAGCGTGAAAGTTCGCGCAGGCCGAGCCGGATGAGTTTGGCGCTGTCGCCGCCCTCCCCGCCGTTCTTCAGCGCTGCCGCAACGGCATTTGCGGCCTGATCGCGTGAATAGCCGAGATTGGTGAGCGCCGACACGGCATCCGCCACCGGCGCGGAGGCGACACCCTCGCCAAGTTCCTGCTTGAGCCCGATGGAAGCCGAAGCTTCTCCTGCAAAGGCAGGCGCCTTGTTGCGAAGCTCGGTAACGAGGCGCACCGCCACCTTCGGCCCTACGCCCGGCGCACGCGAAATCATCACCTTGTCCTGCAGCGCTATCGCATTGGCGAGTTCAGAAGGCGACAGGGTAGACAAGACGGCCAGCGCCACTTTCGAACCGACCCCCTGCACGCTCTGCAGGAGATTGAACCATTCCCGCTCAAGTGCGGACAAAAAGCCGAACAGCCTCAACTGGTCTTCGCGCACATAGGTTTCGATGAAGAGGACGACCGCTTCACCAGCGGAACCTATTTTTGAGAGTGTGCGCGCCGAGCAATAGGCGACGTAACAAACGCCGTGCACATCCACCAGCACGTAATCCGTACCGATTTCCTCGATGGTGCCTTTAAGTTTTCCGATCATGATGCCGCCCGCTGCAATGAGACTTCAATATTCAACCGGCCGCCAATAGCCGCGCCATCCTGTCGCCGCCGCGATTATGGGCGTGGCAGATTGCGATCGCCAAGGCGTCCGCCGCATCGTTACCCTTGAATTCTGCTTTCGGCATCAGGATTTTCAGCATCATGTGGATTTGCTGCTTTTCGCCGTGCCCAACACCTATGACGGCTTTTTTGACCGCGTTCGGCGCATACTCGAAAACAGGCAACCCTGCCCGCGCCGGAACCAGCATGGCAATGCCGCGCGCCTGACCGAGCTTCAGCGTGGCGACAGCATCCTTGTTCACGAACGTCTGCTCCACCGCCGCCTCATCGGGCTGATAGCTGTGAACGGTATCCGCCAGCCCATCATGCAGCTGGCACAGGCGGGAGGCGAGATCCATATCACCATCCGATGTCACAGTGCCGGAAGCGACAAACCGAAGGCTGTTGCCGAAGGTTTCGATGACACCCCATCCGGTGCGCCGCAACCCGGGGTCGATACCGATGATTCGAATCGTCTTTTGCATAAGCCACCCTATCTTTTCGGCTGCGACCCTGCCAGCGATAAGTGAACAAAACGACAACATTGATCAAATTTGCAGTGCAGCATTTACCTCTGCTTAAACCGCGTACCGCATTGTTCCCGCACAAAATCAAAAAGGGGAGCTGCGGACATGATGATCCGCAGCGCAATATTTTCGCCATATCAGCCATCCGGTGGCGCCATCAATGCATGGTGCGGGAAGTGATACGGCATTGAGGGCTGCATCGGCCATGCTGAACCGTTTTCATTCCATATCCACCAAAGTGCTCGTGATTTTCCTTGCGCTGATGACGATCTCGACCGGGGCTCTCACGCTTCTCGGCTATCAAAGCAGCAGCGGCGTTCTCGAGGAACAGGCGTCGAAATCCATGGAGAGCATTCTCGTCTTCAGGGGCGACATGCTGCAGGAACGCCTTGAGCAGCTTGAAACGCAGGCGGATTCCATCGCCAAGATCGAATCCCTGCAGATGGCGGTAGTTTCCATGCGCAGCGGCTGGGGCACCGTGCAGAAGAGTTCCGGCGACGCAAAGGCGGAACTGCAACGCGTCTTCGTCAAGGAAAACCCCTACGGAGAGAAAGAAAAGCTCATCAAGCCCGAAAATCCGAGCGGCTTTTATTATTCCACCCATGAAAAAACCCAGACGGATATCGGCGGCTACCTCAAGGGAACCCCATTCAGCGATGTTCTCTTCATCGATCCGGCCGGCACGGTTTATTACTCCTATCTGAAAGGACCGGCTTTCGGGGAAACCGTCACGGGTGGCGCCTGGGCGGATAGCGGCCTTGGGGCTGCTTTTGCGCGCGGAGCCACCAACGCAGGAAAAGCCGTGAACGACGTGGCGCAGACGAGTTTCTCCGGCCTGCGCATCGACGCCGCGACTAAAGAGGCCAGCATCTATTTCGGCATTCCGGTAGTCAAATTCGGTGCGTTCAAGGGCATCGTTCTCTTCCGCGTCAAACAAGAGGTCTTCAGCCAGATCCTCGCGAAAGGCATCTCCGCCGGCAGCTCCGAACAATCCGCGATCGTTTCCGCCGATGGCAAGGTTCTGGGCGTGGACGGCAACGGTCTCGTCAGCCTTAATCCGGCAATCTATGGCTTCCATGCACAAGCACTCAATACGTCCGGCATGACGATCGCCAAGATCAACCGTCCGGACGGCGAAGCCAATGCCTATGCCCGCGCCTTCTCGTTTGCCGGTGAAAAATACCTCGCGGTGGAAAGCATGTTGCGCAGTGAGTTGAACGCCGGTTCCATTTCGATTGCCGGCACGCTAGCCGTCATCGGCCTTTGCGTTCTGGCAGCGATGTGCGCGGCAACCGCCTTTTTTGCACGGCGCCTGTTCGCACCGCTGGAGAAGCTGGCCGGGCTGACCGGCGAAGTGGCGGCAGGCCGTCTCGATGCCGAGATCGGCAATCAGGACCGCAAGGACGAGATCGGCCGCATGGCGCGCGCGCTTGGCAGTTTCCGCGAAAAACTCATTTTGCAGCGGGAAATGGAAGCGACCACGTCCCGCACGCGCGAGGAAGCCGAAACGGCACGCCGCGCACATCTTGCGGAACGAGAGGCCGAGGCCGGCACGCTGCAAATGGTCGTGCGTTCTCTTGACGAAGGGCTGGATCGACTGGCAAGCGGCAATCTCGCCTATCGCATTGAGACTGTCTTCCCAGACGATCTTGAAAGTCTGCGCCACAACTTCAATACGGCGCTTGCAAGGCTCAGCGAGACCATGCAGGCCATCGGCGGCAATTCCGCCGCCGTTCGCGGCGGCTCGGAGGAAATGCGGGTAGGTGCAGACCAGCTCGCTGAGCGCACTGAACGGCAGGCCGCCTCCATTACCGAGACGGCAAGCGCCATCAAGGCAATCACCGAAGCCGTCCGCGACCAGATCGAACGTGCCGAACAGGCAACACGGATCGCCCGCGACGCCAGTACGCAGGCCACTGCGTCCAGCCACGTCATGGAGCAGACCATCGCCGCCATGGAAGCGATCCAGACCTCGTCGCGCCAGATCAACCAGATCATCGGCGTTATCGATGAAATCGCCTTCCAGACCAACCTTCTCGCCCTGAACGCAGGTGTGGAAGCCGCGCGTGCGGGCGAGGCCGGCAAGGGTTTTGCCGTTGTGGCGCAGGAGGTGCGCGAGCTGGCACAACGCTCGGCCGCCGCCGCAAAAGAAATCACCAGCCTGCTGAAGCGCTCCACCGACGAGGTTTCCACCGGCGTGGCACTGGTCGAAAAGGCGGGGGCCTCGCTAACCGGCATCGGCAAGCACGTGCAGACCATCAGTTCCCGCATCGAAGAGATCATGGAATCCACCCGCGAGGAGGCGCATACGCTTGCTGAAATCAACAGCACCGTCACCAGTCTCGACACCATGACCCAGCAAAACGCCGCCATGGTGGAGGAGACGACGGCGGCCATTCACAATCTCGCTTCCGAGGCGGGAGAGATGGACGGCAGGCTCGGACAATTCGTGCTCGCTTCCGACCGGCAACCTCCAGACCATCGCGAAACCCGGCAATTCCGTCGAGCGGGCTAAAAAAATGAAAAGGGGCCTCTTTCGAGGCCCCAATTTTTTTGAACCATCCTTCAATTCTGCGCGACTTCTATGGTAAATCGGGACACGCGCCTTACATCCGCATCAAAGACAGAATTTGTGTAGGAGCGTTGGATGATCCCCTTTTCCATTCTCGACCTTTCGCCAATCGGCGAAGGCGAGAGCGTCAGCCAGGCGCTTGAAAATTCTCGCCGCATGGCGATCAAGGCTGAAGACCACGGTTACAACCGCATCTGGCTTGCGGAGCACCATGGCATGCCTGGTATTGCGAGCGCAGCCACATCGCTCGTGATCGCCCATGTTGGTGCCGCCACGAAACATATTCGCGTCGGTTCAGGCGGCATCATGCTGCCTAACCACTCCCCGCTCGTCATTGCCGAACAATTCGGCACGCTGGCGGCACTGTTGCCTGGCCGGGTCGATCTCGGACTTGGCCGCGCGCCGGGAACGGATATGCGGACGGCAAGGGCGCTGCGCCGCAATCTTGATGCCGGTGCGGAGAACTTCCCGCACGACATCATCGAGCTCCAGCAGTACCTTGGCCAGCCCCAGCAGGATCAGGCGATCCTTGCCGTGCCCGGCATGAATTCGCACGTGCCGCTCTGGTTGCTTGGCTCAAGCACCTATAGCGCGCATCTGGCAGCGGCACTCGGCCTGCCCTATTCCTTTGCGTCGCATTTTGCGCCTGACATGCTGATGGAGGCGATCCATATCTATCGCGAGCGCTTCCAGCCCTCTGCGACGCTGGACAAGCCCTATGTGATGGTTGGAGTGATGGGAGTCGGCGCCGATACCGACGAGGAGGCGCAATATCTCTTCACCTCGTCACAGCAGCAATTCGTCAACCTGCGCCGCAATGTACGCGTCCCGTTCCCCAAGCCGGTTCAGAGCATGGACGACCACTGGAACGAGATGGAGCGTTTTTCGGTGGAACATACCTTGCGTTTCGCCGCCGTCGGCTCGCCTGAAACAATCGGACGCCACCTCGACGGCTTCCTCGCCGAAACGCAGGCCGACGAACTGATCGTCTCGATGCCGATCCACAATATCGAAAAACGGCTGCGATCCGTGGAGATCTTCGCCGATGTGCGGACCTCCATCAGGAAGGCCGCCTAAACAAAAAGCCCCGGAGCGAGGACGCTGCCGGGGCTTTTTTTTAAATCTGAACCGTCAGGCGGAAAGCTTGGCGAGAATTTCTTCCGAAACTTCGAAGTTGGAATAGACGCTCTGCACGTCGTCATCGTCTTCGAGATTGTCGATGAGCTTCATCAGCGACTGCGCCTTTTCCTCATCCACCGGCACCGTGTTCTGCGGCTTCCAGATGGCCTTGACGCTTTCAGCTTCGCCGAGCACGCCTTCCAGCGCCTTGGAAACCTCGTTCATCGCCTCGAAACCGCAGATGATGGTGTGACCGTCCTCAGAAGATTCGACATCGTCGGCACCAGCTTCGATAGCCGCTTCCATGACCTTGTCGGCATCGCCGACTTCGGCCTTGTAAGTGATCTCACCGACGCGGTCGAAGGAGAAGGAAACTGATCCGGTTTCGCCGAGTGCGCCACCAGCCTTGGTGAAGATGGAGCGGACGTTGGAGGCGGTGCGGTTGCGGTTGTCGGTCAAGGCCTCGACGACGACGGCGACGCCACCCGGGCCGTAACCCTCGTAACGGACCTCATCGTAGTTTTCGCTGTCTGCACCGGAAGCTTTCTTGATCGCGCGCTCGATATTGTCCTTCGGCATGGACTGGGCCTTGGCGTTCTGAATTGCCAGGCGCAGGCGCGCGTTCATGTTCGGGTCGGGCATGCCCGCCTTTGCCGCAACGGTGATTTCACGCGCAAGCTTGGAAAACATTTTGGACCGAACGGAGTCCTGCTTGCCCTTGCGGTGCATGATGTTCTTGAACTGTGAATGACCAGCCATGGAAAACCTGATTGTCTTAATTTGGAGATTGCGGGCCTTATAAGTGCGATATGCCCGCCGTTCAAGCCCGCAAGCGCTTTCTCTTGGCCGCAAGAATATAAGGAACTGATTTATCCGCTTTTCGTTTTGACAATGAAAGCGGAAGAGCGGGACATTTTTCACCCTCCCGATCGCCGCAGCAAACCCAACGGAGGAAACACATGGTCAGCCTGACTGAAGCAAGAGAAAACCCTGCCCGCCAGCTCTGGGATGAGGTCAATTCGGTCCATGCCGGCATGCTTGGCCTCGAGGGCCTGCACAATCATATGCAGCCGATGGCACCGCACGCCGACCCCAAGACCAACACGATCTGGTTTTTCTCCAAGAAAGACACCGATCTCGTCAAAACGCTGAAGCCGGGTTCGCGGGCTCATTTTTGTGTCGTCGGCAAGGACCATGATTATCACGCCTGCCTCTCGGGTGTGCTCGAGGCGCGCGACGACAGGACAAAGATCGAAGAATACTGGAACTCTGTCACCGCAGCATGGTACGAGCACGGTAAGAGCGATCCGCAACTGACGATGCTGGCGCTGCATGTTGACGATGCGGAAATCTGGGCCTCGACTGACAGCACGCTAAAATTCGGCTGGGAAATCGCCAAGGCCAATATGTCCGACGATAAAATGCCTGATGTCGGCGTTCGCCAGCACCTCGCCTTCGCCTGAGATACCGACTCCCCCGACTTTCCTCGCCGGTCGCTTTACTACATGCCTTTAGGCACCAGTATCTGCGGCTGGCGGGGAAGGTTTCTCATTGAGACCCGGATGATCGCATCTTTTGCGTAGGCAATCTGGAAGCTTTCCCCAAACATCGTCAGAAACTGCTCCAACGGAGGCCCAGTGCGGTGCATGGGCAAGATCAGTGCGGAGCGCAGGCGCTTGACCACGCGGCTCATGCTGTCGGCCCCCATCGTCAAACCACCATCCACTGGAACCATCAGCACATCCAGACGACCGATTTCGGCATAATGCTTGTCCGTCAGTTCGTGATGCAGATGGCCGAGATGGCCGATACACAGCCCCGCAACCTCGAAGATGAAAATGGAATTGCCGTTTTCCTGAAAGGATTCGTAATCGCCCCAGCGGTTGCGAATGTCAGTCGCGACGTTGCGGATATAGACATCACCGACCAGAAGCTTGTGCTCGGCCTTGTCTCCGGGCGTATCGCTCCAACCGTGCAGCACATGCTGAATGGCCGGATCCGGACTGAGAGTGAAATGCGTCATATGCGCCCGGTTCATCGTCACCACTGTCGGCGTGACCGGTGGGCGATAGACACCATTATAATCTGTGGCGATCGTCACGCCGCCAGGACTTTCGATGAGATAGGTGGAATGGCCGATGAAGCTGATCTTCACCTCTTCCTTAGCCGTGGCCTGCGCCAGCTGGGCACCTGCCGGTTTGAAGCTGGCGAACATGACGCCGGGAATGTTGCGGGCGATTGCCTGGCACTGGCTAACGGGAGGGCGGCTTCCAGCCTGGGAAAAGGCCGCTCCCGCGCACGCAACCAGTCCGGCCATTGCAAGCATTAGCACGCGCAGCATCATGCCACTCCCTCGAACTTGCGAAGAAAGGAAGATGAGGCAGGTTTTGCAGGGCGTCCAGCGCCAACAGCGGCGGAACGCTCACGATCTCGTCATTGTGAACGGGTGATGAGCGCTAGAAGCCGAAAGCTCACGCCCAGAAGGACGGGAGGGTTTCGGAGAGCCTCGGGCCAATTCGCAGCGGTGCGATCTTTTCCGCAAGGCCGGTCCGGTCGGAAATCTCGACGCCGACGCCGCAGATCGTCGCAGGTCCACTGGCGGCTTCGAAACGGCCCTTCGGCATTTTGGAAATGAAGCGGTTGATCGGCTCTTCCTTTTCCATGCCAAGCGAGCTGTCGTAGTCACCGCACATGCCGGCGTCCGACATATAGGCCGTGCCACCGTTCAAGATCTGGGCGTCAGCAGTCGGAACATGGGTGTGGGTGCCGACAACGAAGCTTGCACGTCCATCAACGAAATGACCGAAACACTGTTTTTCGCTCGTCGCTTCCGCGTGGAAATCGAAGATGATGGCGTCGGCCTGCTCCTTCAGCGGGCAAGCAGCGAGAATGTTCTCCGCCGATTTGAAGGGATCGTCCAGTTCCGGATGCATGAAGACCCGGCCCATGATGTTGGCGACAAGCACACGCGCGCCGTTGCGGGCGTAAAAAATGCCCGAGCCCTTGCCCGGCGTACCATCGGGATAATTGGCTGGCCGCAGGAACTGGTCATGGCGCTCGCAGAAGGAAACGGCCTCCTTCTGGTCCCAGACATGGTTGCCGGTCGTCACCACATCCGCACCGGCATTGATGGTTTCGAGATAGATATCCTCGGTGATGCCGAAACCACCGGCGGCGTTTTCGCCATTAACGATGACGAAATCGAGCTTCAGATCGGAAATAAGCCCGGGCAACCTGTCCCAGACAGCCGTGCGTCCGGTCTTGCCAACCATATCTCCGAGAAAAAGAAGCCTCATTCACCCGCCCCGATCTTGCGCATGTTCCTAAATTCCGTCCCCTCTAACGGGTAATCCATCTTTTAAAAAGTGCTAAAGCGCCTTTTTCCCATCGGTCATCAACGGCTAAGCCGAAAACCAGCGCAGGCCACTCTCCGTCAGAACCGCCTGAAGCGGCACGTCATGCGGCTCCGCCGGCACGGATGGCACTTCCTGACAATCAAATGCGACGCCGATGAGAACGGGCGCTCGGCCTTTGCCGTGCAATCTCGCAATAGCGCGATCATAATGACCCGCGCCATAACCGATACGCTGACCCTGCCCGTCAAAGACGGAAAGCGGGACGAGCAGAATATCCGGATCGAGAACTTCTGCGTCCTCTGCCGGACCGGTCGTGCC
The DNA here is from genome assembly GCF_030758035.1 of Rhizobium sp. AN68. Taxonomy (NCBI): domain Bacteria; kingdom Pseudomonadati; phylum Pseudomonadota; class Alphaproteobacteria; order Hyphomicrobiales; family Rhizobiaceae; genus Rhizobium; species Rhizobium sp. AN68. Next base: position 917,865 of record NZ_JARWMI010000002.1, read on the forward strand.
GAAGCCCGTCTTCACCAGCGGTGCATCCGCATCAAAGGCGCGGAAAACGATGGTCTCCCGGTTCAGCACAACGGGAAGGGCGAGGCGCCCGCCTCTTGTCCGCAGTGCCTCCATCAGCGGCCGAATATCGGCCTCTGAACGGATGGGCATGAAACCGGAAATAACGGCACCTGGCGAGAACGGAATGGCAGATGCACCATATGCCGTCATCGCCTCGCTTTTTTGCTGACGCTCGGCTTGTTGCAACGCATCACGCGCGGCAAGCCTTTCGCCGCGCAGCCTTGCTTTTTCGGCGATGTCGCCAGACATCAGGCAGCCCGGCTCACGAGCACCTTGTCGATACGGTGTCCATCAAGGTCTATGACCTCAAAACGCCAGCCGTTGCGGGTGATGTGTTCGCCCAGTTCCGGCAGGCGACGGAACTCGTCAAGCACCAGACCGGCAACGGTCTCGAACTCGGCGTCTTCGTCGATCTGGAAGCCCATGCGGTAAGCGAACTCATCGGCGGGCATCCAGCCGGCAACGAGGAACGAACCGTCCTCGCGCTCGACGATCGCCGGCTCCTCGTCATTGTCTTCCTGGAAGGCACCTGTGATTGCTTCCAGAACGTCGCCAGAGCTGACGATACCTTCGAAATGGCCGTATTCGTCATAGACCAGCACCATATGCACGGTGGAGCGGCGCAATGACTGGATGACATCGACAGCACTCGTCAGATCCGAGACGACGGGAACTTCGCGCAGAAGCTCGCGCACGTTCAGCTCCTTGCCGGATGCCAGCGCATCGAAAGCGTCCTTGGCGAAAAGCACGCCCAGAATTTCATCGGAGGCGCCGTTGCGCACGGGCAGGCGGGAACGCTGCGTTTCCCGAAGCTGAACACGGATTTCTTCCGCACTGTCTTCAATATCGACGACTTCCACGTCGCGGCGCGGCGTCATCAGGCCACGGGCATTACGGTCGGCAAGGCGCATGACGCTGGTGATCATCGCCGATTCCTCGGTTTCGATGACGCCGGCGCTATGAGCTTCCGCCAGAACCGTGCGGATTTCGTCATCCGTGACCGATGCATTGGACGTGCCGCTATGGCCGAGAAGCGCAAGGATGGCTTTACCGGATTTGTCGAGAAACCAGACCAGTGGCGCGCCGACCTTGGAGAGCATCACCATAGTGGGTGCAACACGGGCAGCGATCTTTTCCGGATCGCGCAGCGCAATCTGCTTCGGCACCAGTTCGCCTACGATCAGCGACAGATAGGTGATGGCGACGACCACGGAGCCCACGCCCAACGCATCGGCAACCCGATCGGGGACGCCCTGCACCGACAGCCATGCCGTGAACCGTGCGCCGAGGGTGGCACCGGAAAACGCACCGGAGAGAACGCCGACCAGAGTGATGCCGATCTGCACCGTGGAAAGAAAGCGTCCGGGATTTTCGGAAAGACCGAGCGCCATCGTGGCGCCCTTGCTGCCGTGCGCGGCAAGCACTTTGAGCCTCGCCGGTCTGGAGGAGACAACGGCAAGCTCGGACATGGCAAGCACACCGTTCAATACGGTGAGCAGGACCACGATCATAATTTCAGTAAACAAGTTTAGCTCTTTGGGCTGTTGAACGGCACGTCGCGGTTTTGGCCGCAGCGCCCTCTTTCAAAAAAAAGGGCATGACAGACATACCAATTGAGATAATAGGGAATTGTTCCGCCATTGCAATGACAGCAGCATAAAAAAGCCGTCTCCGGCAGCAATGAAAAATAACTGTCGACACTATGAGAGTCAGAAGAAGAATCGGGGAGTGACCCGAAACTTCAAGTGCGATCCACGGCGACCGATGGAGATTTACGATCCTGGGTGCCTACAAATGTAGGTGGGCGCCATGTGTCCAGCCCCACGGGACTGGCCAGGGACAGCTCCCTTTGGATCGAGTATGGCCCCAGGGATTGTGGTTCCTGTCGGGAAGCGCAGAACGCCTCTTAGATATAGGACGTATCCAACCAAACCACCAGAGGGCCAAGAACGAATTTTGTTGCTGGAAAGCTTTGCCGGCGATCAATGCGCCGCAGGCTTTGGCCGCGCCAGGAGTTTTTCGGTAATACCGTTCAGACGGTCGGCCAGATCGCTGATGGCAACGGCAACCATCTCGTCCGATCTTGCCTTGTGTTCGGCCATACCGTCGCGGTTGCGAGAAAGGGACGCTATTTCCCCCTCAAGCTTTTCGATCTTGCGGTTGAGCTCGGAAAGTTCGTCCATCACCATGATACCCGACATGACGGTCAAGCGCAGATCACCGATTTCGCCGAACTGGCTCTTTAGATGCCCCACATAACGGTCAAAACGGGTAGCGAGATCGGTCAGGTGCTCTTCCTGCCCTGCCTCGCAAGCCATGCGGTAGGCCTTGCCGTCGATCATAACAGTAACTTGCGCCATGAAACCGCTCCCTATCGATCCAGCACCGCGCGAATCGTCTCCATCGCCGTCACCAGACGACGGGAAACCTCGCGGTTGACTTCTTCGAGACGATTGGCGCGAAACTCGGCCTGGTCCAGCTCGTGCGCGAGCCTTGCGCGATCGACATGGACCCGCTTGACCTCGTTATCGATTTCGCCCGTCTCCCTTTGCCGTTCGATACGCATATCGATGGCATTTTCGAGATTTGTGATGGCAGCGCTCAGCTCCGTCACCGCAGATTGTACGGTCTTCTCAGCCGACATCGTTTTTTCCAACTCGCAAGTAACCGGCCGAATCGTCCGGTTTCAGGCCTTTTCAACATCCAAGAGGTTATTACCCGATTTATCATCACGTCAATCAAACCAGTGCATTGAGGCGTTTTGCTCTGTGGATGAACGAGGAAACGGCGACACATATCGCACGATTTTTCTCGAGACACCCGTTTTGCTAAACGATTTTTATCCTTGAGAGAACCGCAATTGCCCGTGGATTTATTGACTTGCCTGCCTCACCTGCTATGGATCAACCCGCTTTTTGGATAGTTGCGTAAAACTATCTCCCTTCACCCGGAAACAGACGGAAAAGCCATGATTTCTCGCGACAAACACGACCGGATGGCCAATGCAATCCGCTTTCTTGCCATGGATGCAGTAGAGAAGGCCAACTCCGGCCATCCCGGCCTGCCGATGGGCGCAGCTGATGTCGCCACTGTTCTTTTTACCCGCTTTTTGAAGTTCGATCCCAAGAGCTCGCTGTGGCCGGATCGTGACCGCTTCGTGCTGTCTGCGGGCCATGGTTCGATGTTGCTTTACTCGCTGCTCTATTTGACGGGCTACGAGGACATGACGATCGACGAGATCAAGCGTTTCCGTCAGTTCGGCTCCAAGACTGCCGGCCATCCCGAATATGGCCACGCGACCGGCATCGAAACGACGACCGGCCCGCTCGGCCAAGGCATCGCCAACGCCGTTGGCATGGCAATCGCCGAACGCAAGCTGGAAGAAGAATTCGGCTCCGATCTGCAGAACCACTTCACATATGTGCTGTGTGGCGACGGCTGCCTCATGGAAGGCATCAGCCATGAAGCCATCGCGCTCGCCGGCCACCTGAAGCTCAACAAGCTCGTTCTCTTCTGGGATGACAACAACATCACCATCGACGGTGAAGTTGGCCTTTCCGACAGCACCGACCAGATCGCCCGCTTCCAGGCTGTTCACTGGAACACCATACGCGTCGACGGCCATGATCCGGATGCGATTGCCGCCGCGATCGAAGCTGCACATAAATCCGACCGCCCGACCTTCATCGCCTGCAAGACCGTGATCGGTTTCGGCGCACCAAACAAGCAGGGCACCCACAAGGTTCACGGCAACCCGCTGGGCGCCGAAGAAATCGCCGCCGCCCGCAAGAGCCTCAACTGGGAAGCCGAAGCTTTCGTCATTCCGGAAGACGTGCTGGATGCATGGCGTCTCGCCGGCCTGCGCTCCACCAAGACCCGTCAGGACTGGGAAGCCCGTCTCGAAGCCACCGAAGCCGGCAAGAAGGCCGAATTCAAGCGCCGCTTCGCCGGCGATCTGCCCGGCAACTTCGACAGCGCGATCGATGCCTTCAAGAAGAAGATCATCGAGAATAACCCGACCGTCGCCACCCGCAAGGCGTCCGAAGATGCGCTCGAAGTCATCAACGGCATCCTGCCGGAAATGATCGGCGGCTCGGCCGACCTGACGCCGTCCAACAACACCAAGACCAGCCAGATGAAGTCCATCACGCCGACGGACTTCTCCGGCCGGTACCTGCATTACGGCATCCGCGAACACGGCATGGCAGCAGCGATGAACGGTATCGCACTGCATGGCGGTCTCATTCCCTATGCCGGCGGCTTCCTGATCTTCTCGGACTATTGCCGTCCGTCGATCCGTCTGGCTGCCCTGATGGGCATCCGCGTCGTCCACGTTCTGACGCATGATTCCATCGGCGTCGGCGAAGACGGCCCGACTCACCAGCCGGTGGAGCAGATCGCCGCGCTGCGCGCCATCCCGAACCTGCTCGTCTTCCGCCCGGCGGATGAAACCGAGACGGCGGAATGCTGGCAGCTGGCGCTTGAGCAGAAGCATCGTCCTTCGGCGCTAGCGCTCACCCGCCAGAACCTTGCGCCTTCGCGCAAGGAATACGAAGAAAAGAACCTTTCCGCTTACGGCGCCTACGAACTCGTATCCGCAAGCGATGCCAAGGTTTCGATCTTTGCATCCGGCTCGGAAGTGGAAGTAGCGCTCAAGGCCGCAGCGACGCTGAAGGACAAGGGCGTTTCCGCCCGCGTCGTTTCCGTTCCCTGCTTCGAGCTCTTCAAGGAGCAGCCGGAAACCTACCGCAACGCCATCATCGGCAAGGCTCCGGTCAAAATTGCGGTGGAAGCCGCCATTCGCCAGGGCTGGGATTACTTCATCGGCTCCGACGGCGCTTTCGTCGGCATGCATTCCTTTGGTGCGTCCGCGCCGGCGAAGGATCTCTTCAAGCACTTCGGCATTACGGCGGAAGCTGTCGTCGCCGCAGTCGAGGCAAAACTTGCATGAGGGCTTCCCAAGCCCTCACATTCCGCAAAGACCAAGCACATATCTTGTTCGGGAGACTATAAATGACTGTAAAAGTTGCCATTAACGGCTTTGGCCGCATCGGCCGCAATGTTCTGCGTGCCATCGTCGAATCCGGCCGCACCGATATCGAAGTCGTTGCCATCAACGACCTCGGCCCGGTTGAAACCAACGCCCACCTGCTGCGCTACGATTCGATCCACGGCAAGTTCCCGGCAGATGTGAAGGTCGAAGGCGACACGATCATCGTTGGCGGCGGCAAGCCGATCAAGGTTACGGCCGTTCGCGATCCGGCAACGCTGCCGCACAAGGAACTGGGTGTCGACATCGCGCTCGAGTGCACCGGCATCTTCACCGCCCGCGACAAGGCCGCTGCCCACCTGACGGCTGGCGCGAAGCGCGTCATCGTTTCCGCTCCTGCTGACGGCGCTGACCTCACGGTCGTCTTCGGCGTCAACGACGATCAGCTGACGAAAGACCATCTAGTCATTTCCAACGCGTCCTGCACCACTAACTGCCTCGTGCCAGTTGTGAAGGTTCTCGATGACGTCGTTGGCATCGATCACGGCTTCATGACGACGATCCACTCCTACACGGGCGACCAGCCGACGCTGGACACCATGCACAAGGATCTGTACCGCGCCCGCGCCGCAGCCCTTTCCATGATCCCGACCTCGACGGGTGCAGCCAAGGCCGTTGGCCTCGTTCTGCCGCACCTCAAGGGCAAGCTGGACGGCACGTCGATCCGCGTTCCGACCCCGAACGTTTCGGTCGTCGATTTCAAGTTCATCGCCAAGCGCGACACGACGGTTGAGGAAGTCAACGAAGCAATCAAGTCCGCTTCCAACGGCAAGCTGAAGGGCATTCTCGGCTACACCGAAGAGCCTTTGGTCTCCCGCGACTTCAACCACGACAGCCACTCCTCGATCTTCGCGATCGATCAGACCAAGGTCATGGAAGGCAAGTTCGTGCGCGTTCTTTCCTGGTACGACAACGAGTGGGGCTTCTCCAACCGCATGTCGGATACGGCCGTCGCATTTGCGAAGACCATCTGAACAGGCACCACGGTTCGCGAATTAAGAAAAACCGGCAGGCGCAATCCTGCCGGTTTTTCTTTGCCAAAAAATTGCCGGCGGGACGAGGGACCCGCCGGCATCGATCCTGAAGCAAGGCGGGGCGCTTCGGATCGAAGACCATCGCCCGGCAAGAGGCGCATGAGACCAAACCGACCAAGTCTGATGAACTGCACAACCCGTTATTTCTTGTTGTTGATGATAATCTGATCCGAACTGCTACCGCTCCAGATCGTATCGAAAGTCTGTTGCCTCAAATCGCTTTGCTGCATGGAAAGCTTCATCATGCAGTCAGCGAAATCACGCGAACCTTCAGGGTAACCAAACACCCGGCAACGCTCGCGTTGGGCGGCCATGTTTTCAGCCGTCTGTTCCGTGCTGGAACAGCCCGAAACAATTGGGCCGACCGCCAGCAAGGCAATAAATATAGTAATGGATTTCCGTTTCATCCGATCGCTCCGGTCATGGTGAAAGCAACTCGGACGCGACAACTAACGTAGCTGCATTGTCTCTATGTTACGTCGAATCGCCGGCACGCGAATTGTTTGCGCGAAACATCCACAGCGCTATACGCCATGAACGTTTCGCCCGGGCGCCGAAAAAAATCCCATTTCCTGCCTTCGTCTGGTCCACTTTGAAACGGACAAGAAGAACAGGGACAACGGTCGTGCGCAATGCACTTCGGCCCTGCCGTATCATTCGATACACCCCGCCTTGCGTCGCCTTTCATCGCCACCCACAACAGCGCTGACAGACCGCAACCCGTGGCGCATTGACTGCAAACGTGCAGGGCATTGATTGCGACGGCCAGCGCGGTTTGAAAGAGGCGGTGGACGTGGAATCATTTTATCTTCTGTTGCTGGTGGCAACTGTTCTGGTTCTCGTCGCAGCGTTCTCAAGCCTCATCGCCTTCCGGTTCGGCGCACCGCTCCTGCTGCTCTTCCTGATGATTGGCCTTGCGGCAGGCGTGGATGGCCTCGGTATCCAGTTCACCAACAATCCGCTCGCCTATATGCTCGGCTCGCTCGTTCTCGCCGTAATCCTTTTCGATTCCGGTTTCGGTACGTCGATACAATCCTTCCGGCTTTCGGCAGCCCCCGCCGTCGCCCTCGCCACCGTCGGCGTCATCCTCACATCCGTGTTTTTCGCAGGCGCTGCCGCCCTGTTGCTCGGACTGTCGTGGCTGGAAGGCCTGCTGCTCGGCGCCATCGTCGCCTCTACGGATGCGGCAGCCGTATTCTTTCTCTTGCGCATCGGCGGCATTCATATCCGCGATCAGGTCCGCTCAACGCTTGAGGTCGAATCCGGCACCAATGATCCCATGGCGATTTTCCTCACCGTCGCGCTGGTCGAGATCATCGCCAAGGGACAGGGACTGGCCGGCATCGACACCGGCTTCCTGCTGCTGTTCGTCGAGGAAATGGGTCTCGGTGTTATTTTCGGCCTGCTCGGCGGCGTCATGATCGCAACAGTCGTCAACCGTTTCGCTGCCGACCGCGGGCTGGCGCCGATCTTCGTGCTGGCTCTTGCCCTGCTGGTCTTCTCCTTCACCGGCGCTGTTGGCGGCAGTGGATTTCTTGCGGTCTATGTGGCGGGCATCGTTGCCGGCAACCGCCGGATTTTTGCCAAGGAGACCATCCGCCGTTTCCATGAAGGGCTGACCTGGCTTGCCCAGATCATCATGTTCCTGATGCTCGGCCTTCTGGCAACGCCATCGCAATTTCCAGCGATTGCTATTCCGGCCGTGCTGCTTGCGCTTTTCCTGATCTTTGTCGCCCGCCCGCTTGCGGTGTGGCTCAGCCTCATGCCCTTCAACTATACCCAGCAGGAAACCTCCTTCGTGGCATGGGTGGGCCTTCGTGGAGCGGTTTCCATCCTGCTTGCCATCATGCCCATTCTTGGCGGCCTGGACGATGCGCAAATCTATTTCAATGCCGCCTTCATCATCGTGCTCGTGTCGCTTCTGCTGCAAGGCTGGACCATCAAGCCGGTGGCAACACGGCTCGGACTGATCGTGCCGCCGCGCATGGGTGATGTCGACAAACTGGAAGTGGACCTTCCCGGCACTGCCAATCACGAACTGATTTCATACCGCGTGGCCAAAGGCAGCGCCATCATGCAGGGCGAGCGTATTCCCCGCTGGGCAATGCCCTCGCTCGTCGTGCGCGACGGCAAATCCATTCGCTACCAATATGCCGGGCGCCTGCGCGAAAATGATCTCGTCTATCTTTTCATCGCGCCCGGTTATACGCGGCTGATCGACCGGCTGTTTGCAAGCGCCCTGCCGGTTGCGGATGACGACGCCGATTTCTTCGGGATCTTTGCAATCTCTCCCGCGCGTCCGGCCACGGAGCTTGACGCCGCCTACGGCCCCGGCCTTATTTCGGCAAACGAGCATGCCATGAGCATCGCGGAACTGATCGAGGCGCGCCTTTCCGGCAAGGCAGATTATGCCGACCGGGTGCGCCTCGGTTCTATTGTTCTCATCGTTCGGGCGCTGGACGAACATGAGGCGATTACCGGGATCGGAATTTCGCTTGAGCCGGTCGAACCGGCTATCGGCCTGCCGATCTTTATCAGCTTTTCGGAAATTCTCCGCCGCGTGCGCACTTATCTGGCGCAGCGGCGCCAGTCGGGCTCCACCGCTGCCGGCAAGGGCATTTCCGCGCCTTCAGACGAGGCAAGAGAAAATGAGGCCTGACCGGCTTGCGTCGGCAATCAGGCATAGTATGGTCCGTCCCGAACTCGCAACGAAATCAGGATCGACCTATGCCCGCCTTCAAGACCATCGATGACCTTAACGATATTGCCGGAAAGCGCGTCCTTGTCCGTGTTGATCTCAACGTGCCGGTTGCGGATGGCAAAGTGACGGACAGCACCCGTATCGAGCGGGTTGCACCGACCATTCTGGAGCTTTCCGAAAAAGGCGCAAAAGTCATTCTGCTCGCCCATTTCGGTCGCCCCAAGGGTGAACCGGTCGCCGACATGTCGCTCTCCCAGATCGTGCCTGCGGTCGAGGAAGTGCTGGATCACGCCGTTTTCTTTGCATCCGATTGCATCGGTGCGCCGGCAGCCGACGCAGTCGCGAAAATGAATGATGGCGATATCCTGCTTCTGGAAAACACCCGCTTTCACAAGGGCGAAGAGAAGAATGACACCGCCTTCGTCGAGGCTCTGGCAGCCAATGGCGATATCTATGTGAACGACGCCTTCTCTGCCGCGCACCGTGCGCACGCCTCCACCGAGGGCTTGGCGCGTCATCTGCCCGCCTATGCCGGTCGCACCATGCAGGCCGAGCTGGAGGCGCTGGAAAAAGGCCTTGGCCAGCCTGTTCGCCCGGTCGTCGCCATTGTCGGCGGCGCCAAGGTTTCCAGCAAGATCGATCTCCTGATGAATCTCGTCAAGAAGGTCGATGCCCTCGTCATCGGCGGCGGCATGGCCAATACCTTCCTTGCCGCGCGTGGCGCACAAGTCGGTAAGTCCCTCTGCGAGCACGACCTTGCCGAAACCGCAAAACAGATCATGATCGAGGCGGCGACATCCGGCTGTGCGATCGTACTGCCGGAAGACGGCGTGGTTGCCCGCGAATTCAAGGCCGGTGCGGCAAATGAAATCGTCGATATCAACGCCATTCCCGCTGACGCCATGGTTCTCGATGTCGGCCCAAAATCGGTCGAAAGCATCAAAGCCTGGATTTCGCGCGCGGAAACGCTGGTCTGGAACGGCCCACTTGGCGCCTTCGAAATCGAGCCTTTCGATGCGGCAACCGTTGCTGCCGCAAAACATGCCGCCGAATGCACGAAGGCCGGCAAGCTCGTCTCCGTCGCCGGTGGCGGCGATACGGTCGCGGCACTCAACCATGCCGGAGTCTCGGACGATTTCACCTATATCTCGACGGCAGGCGGCGCCTTCCTAGAATGGATGGAAGGCAAGGAATTGCCGGGCGTTGCCATCCTGACCGCCGCCAAGTAGACTTCCCACACTTGCCTGACACGAGGCCGGACAAGCGTTGCTTGGCCGGCCTTGTTTTTTGGTAAGTGCGCATGGGAGGAAAGTTTCAAACGATTGAAATGATTTCAATCGTTTCAATGAGTTAGCATGCCATTTCCCTGCCCTGGAACTTCTGTTATCGGGAATTTATTGTGCCTTGGGAGAATAGCAAATGACCGAACGTCTCGAAGACATCGCAATCAAAATGGTTGCAGACGGCAAGGGCCTGCTCGCCGCCGACGAATCCACAGGAACGATCAAGAAGCGTTTCGACAGCATCAACCTGGAATCAACCGAGACCGCCCGCCGCGATTATCGCGAAATGCTGTTCCGCTCCGACGACGCCATGAAGAAGTGCATCTCCGGCGTCATCCTTTACGAAGAAACCTTGTTCCAGAAGGCCGCAGACGGTACGCCATTCGTGGACATCATCAAGGCCGCCGGCAGCCTGCCGGGCATCAAGGTGGATATCGGCGCCAAGCCGATGGCTTTCCACCCGGGTGAATTCATCACCGAAGGCCTTGACGGCCTGTATGAGCGCCTGCGCAAGTACCATGAAGCCGGCGCGCGTTTCGCCAAGTGGCGCGGCGTCATCACCATCGGTGATCAGCGTCCGAGCTGGGGTTCGATCAAGGCAAACTCCCAATCGCTCGCCCGTTACGCTGCCCTCTGCCAGCAGGCAGACATCGTGCCGATCGTGGAACCGGAAGTGCTGATGGACGGCGAACCCGGTACGCACGATATCGATCGCTGTGCGGAAGTCACGCAATGGGTTCTCCAGACCGTGTTCGCGGATCTGTTCGACGCCCGCGTCAACCTTGAAGGCATGATCCTCAAGCCGAACATGATCATCGACGGCAAGAATGCCCGCAAGGCTTCCGTTGATGAAGTGGCGGAAAAGACCGTGAAGGTTCTGAAGGCGACCGTGCCTTCTGCCGTTCCCGGCATCGCTTTCCTTTCCGGCGGCCAGTCCTCCGAAGAGGCGACGGCGCATCTCTCCGCCATGAATGCCGGTTACGACCTGCCCTGGTCGCTGACCTATTCGTACGGCCGCGCCCTTCAGGACACCGCACTCAAGGCTTGGGGCGGCAAGCAGGAAAATGTCGCCGCCGGCCAGCGTGCTTTCACACACCGCGCGATGATGAACACCCTGGCTGCCAAGGGCAACTGGAAGCAGGAACTCGAAAAGGCTGCCTGAGGCATAGCCCCAGGCATTTATAAAAAATTGAAGCCGCCCCTTGGGCGGCTTTTTCTTTATGGGCGCAAAAGCAGCGTCGCCGACCAGATGACGAAGGCGGCAACCGCTACCTTCCAGCAATCGCCTCTTTTCTTGAGGCCGGGCAGGCCCAAGGGGCGGATGATCTGCACAATCATCGCCAGCAGTAAAAAAAGGCCGATCGCCTTTGTCATTTATTGAGCCTTTTCTTTATTTCTGCATCGTCACAGGCTGGACATTTTTACCGTTCACCAGAAGAGTGCAACTCATTCGGGTAACCCCCGTCTTATGGCCTGCCGACCATACGTTCGAACGCATGAGAGTGTCTTCATGAGCAGAAATCTTCTACCCGTATTCGCTCTTTTATCCAGCACTCTGTTTCTTTTTCTCGGTAACGGCCTTCAGGGTCTCGTGCTACCCATGCGCGGTTCGGCGGAAGGCTATTCCAATGAAATTCTGGGCTTTCTCGGCACCTCCTGGGCGGCAGGCTTCGTCATTGGGTGTTTTGTGGCGCCCGCCATCGTGCGCCGTGCGGGGCATGTGCGGGCATTTGCTTCCTTCGTGGCGCTTGTCTGCCTGACCGTGCTGATGACCGGCCTCGTTATCGATGATGTCTGGTGGATTACGCTCCGCGCGCTTACAGGCTTCTGCACCGCCGGCACTTCCATGATCATCGAGAGCTGGCTGAACGAGCGCGCGACGAATGAGAGCCGCGGCATGATCTTTTCGCTCTATATCGCCATAACGCTGCTTGGCGTCGTGGCTGGGCAGATGATCGTGCCGATGGGCGATATCAGTAATAGCTCGCTGTTCATGATCTGCGGCATCATCTATTGCATCGCCATTCTGCCGGCCACGCTTTCTAAGGCTGCCAGTCCCCAGCCCTTGCAAAAGGTGAAGCTGGACTTACCCGCCCTCTATCGGAATTCGCCGGTCTCCTTCGTCGGTATCCTGATGATCGGCATCGCCAATGGTGCTTACGGTACGCTTGGCGCCGTTTTCGGCGCGCGGGCGGGCCTTGATCCGACCATGATCGCCATCATGGTTTCCGTCACGATTTTCGTCGGCGCACTCGCCCAGCTTCCTGCAGGCCGCCTTTCGGACCGGATTGACCGCCGTTATGTGCTTGCAGGACTGGCGGGGCTTGGCGCGGTTGCGGGCCTGGCCGTGGCGGCCGTGCAGCCGCATGATGTCTATGTGCTCATTCCGATGATCGCCATTTACGGCGCCGCCGCGAACGCGCTTTATCCCATCGCCGTAGCGCATGCCAACGACTTTGCGGCATCGGAAGACTTCGTCAAGGTTTCCGGTGGACTGCTACTGCTTTATGGCATCGGCACCATCATCGGCCCGACGCTCGGCGGCGCGGTCATGACCTATTCCGGCCCCTATGCGCTGTTCCTGGTGACAGCCGTCGCCCATGTGCTGATCACGGCCTATGCCATCATCAGAAGCCGTCAGCGCGCCACGCTTTCGAACGCCGAAAAGGACAATTTCTCGACGATGATGCCGACAACGCCCTCACCGCTCGTGACACCGGAAAGCATTGCGCTTGACCCGCGCGCGCCGCAATATCCCGAGGACGATGGCGACCATGTTGAAAAAGGAGCAGGCATATGAGCCTCTTGGACGATGACCGTCCGCAAAAACCGGTAGCGCATGAGATCGGCAGCGATCTCAGCCTTCTTTCGGTGGACGAGCTGAGCAACCGCATCGACATTCTTCAAACCGAAATCACCCGACTTGAAGAGGAGAGGAAAAGGAAGTCTGCCGGCCGGCTTGCGGCGGAGAACCTCTTCCGGTCCTGACAGGCGGCCTTCAGCAAAACCTCCGGCCAAGTCTTAACTCGATAAGCTGCTGCCACAAAGGCAAACGAGATTAACGATTCTGATGCAGTCTTTCGTTTACCATTAACCAAAAATTAAGCTTTCTGAGAGATTACTATACATGTCCAGTTCTTCTGGGCCTCAGGCATCTTCTCCATACGGCGAATTGGTCTGATTTTTCTCCCTGTTTTACCTTGAGAGCCGCTTTCGCGGCTCTTTTTTTACCGATCACCGGATTTCGTAAAACTGTGGGTATTAACCCTTCTTTAATAATTGCCTTGCGCATTTCAGGTAAAGATACCATCCTGAAAACACTAAAGGCCGGAACAAAATATTACCGGTCGTCGTTGCCTGACAGTGTGGTGCGTGAGCAGGGATTTAAAGAAAATGTCGGAACAGGTTTTAAATACCATTAGCTTTGCGGGTCGCGCGGCTGCTTCCAACCAGTTCAAGACCCTCTATACCGAAGGCATGACCTTGGTTGAGGAAACGGCGAGCTATCTTGATGGAGCCGGTCGTACCGCTTCAAAGGTTCTGCCGCGCATGGCGTCTGTCCTTTACGCGGCAGAATCGATGCGCCTCACCACCCGCCTGATGCAGATGGCGTCCTGGCTGCTTCTGCAGCGCGCCGTCAACAATGGCGAGATGACACGCGATCAGGTTCTCAGCGAAAAAAGCAAGGTGCGGCTCGACAGCTTCAACGTCGATCGCAACGCTCCAGGCTGGAACGACCTGCCTGAGTCCTTCCGTGACCTCATCGAGCGGTCGCTCCGCCTCCAGAACCGCGTTGCCCTTCTCGACCGTGAAATTTACCGCCCGTCCGAAGCCACCAAGGTACCTGACAACGAAAACAGCGTGCAGGCGCAGCTTAACCTTCTGCGCACGGCTTTCTCAATCAACTGAGAAAAGACGACCTTATCCGGACAATTTGAAAAGCAGGCTCATGGGCCTGCTTTTTTGTTTTGGCCTACAATGGGCTCGTTTCACCGGATCGACAGACAATAAAAAAGCCCGGTAAAACCGGGCTTTTTTAAATGATCCGTCCACAAGTGGATTAGAGGCCGAGGCCGCCGAAACGCTTGTTGAACTTGGAAACGCGACCGCCGCGGTCCATAAGCTGCTGGTTGCCGCCCGTCCATGCCGGATGGGACTTGGGGTCGATTTCAAGGTTCATGACTGCGCCTTCCGAACCCCAGGTCGAGCGGGTTTCGTATTCGGTGCCATCGGTCATGACGACCTTGATCGTGTGATAAGCGGGATGGATATCAGCCTTCATGACAATCTTCCTGGTTAAGTGACGTGCGGTCCATTTGCCGCAATTGCGTCAACTGAGCCATTTCAATAAATGAAGCCATAGTCCTGATGGGCTATGGCTTCCCAATTCGATGCGGAGCCTATACATGAAGGTCGCCCAGATAACAAGAGCCTGCTATCCCCTTGTGAAAGGAGATAGCCGCAGGGACTAGAATTTTACCGCGCGCCGGAAATTCACCCGCAAAAGGCCGAAAAACGGCACGGAACGAGGAGTGTAGCGGACGTGGCAGACATTGAAGAGCAGAAAGCGGCTAAACAGAGAAACCTGAAGCCGCTGCTTGGCCTGTTTCCCTATCTCAGGCGGTATCGCGGCCTGATGGCGGCGGCCCTGTTTGCGCTTGTGCTTTCTTCCGCCACGACACTTGCCTTGCCGCTTGCCGTTCGCCGTATCATCGATCACGGTTTCCAGACGCCGGACGGTGGCATGATCAACAGCTACTTCGCCGTGCTTCTGGCCATTGCCGTCCTTCTCGCTCTCGCCAGCGCCATGCGCTATTATTATGTCATGACCATCGGCGAAAGGGTCGTTGCCGATCTGCGCCGGGATGTCTTTGCTCATCTCACCACGCTGTCGCAGCAGTTTTTCGATGCCAACCGCTCGGGAGAGCTGACCTCTCGGTTGACCGCGGATACCGTACAGATTCGCTCGGCGTTCGGTTCGTCAGCTTCCGTTGCGCTGCGTAACATCATCATGTGTTGCGGCGCGGTGGCAATGATGATCTATACCAGCCCCGGCCTTTCCGGCCTCGCGCTCCTGGCCATCCCGTTCATCGTTTTTCCTTTGATTGCTTTCGGGCGCTCCGTTCGTGCCCGCTCCCGCAATACGCAGGACACATTGGCCAATTCCGCCGCCTATGCCTCGGAAACGATCGGGGCGAGCCGCACCGTGCAGTCCTTTAACGCCGAGGCGCTTGCAAATGCCCGCTACGGCGCCTCCGTAGAAGCAGCCTATCAGGGTGCACGCGCAGCGATAGGCGCCCGCTCCATTCTCACCGCCGTCGCCATCGCGCTCGTTTTCGGCAGCGTCGTCGGCATTCTCTGGTATGGTGCGCAAAGCGTTTTGTCCGGCGGCATGACGGCGGGTACGCTTGGCCAGTTCGTGCTTTATTCGGTCATCGCGGCAAGCGGCCTAGGCCAGCTCTCAGAAGTCTGGGGTGAACTGGCGCAGGCGGGCGGCGCGGCCGAACGGCTTTCCGAACTGCTGAACGAGCGCTCGCCCGTTGCCGAGCCGTCAGCACCCGTTTCGATGGTTCAGCCGCCGCGCGGCGAAGCGGCATTCGAGAATGTCGGTTTCATTTATCCACTCGCAACCGGTGGCCCGATCATCTCCGGGCTCTCCTTCAAGGTCAATGCCGGCGAAACCGTCGCCATCGTTGGCCCTTCCGGGGCGGGAAAAAGCACGGTCTTTTCGCTGCTGATGCGGTTCTACGATCCGCAGGAGGGCCGCATCACCATCGATGGCGTCGATATCCGCGATGTTAGCCTTGCCGATCTGCGCGCGCGACTGTCCATTGTTCCACAGGATGTGGCGATCTTTGCCTCCTCCATCCACGATAACATCGCATTCGGTCGGCCGGCTGCGACACGCGAAGAAGTGCGCACGGCCGCTATCGCCGCGCAGGCAGACAGCTTCATCGCCCGGCTGAACGATGGTTATGACACGCAGGTGGGCGAGCGCGGCGTAACGCTTTCCGGCGGTCAACGCCAGCGCATCGCCATTGCCCGCGCCATCCTGCGCAACGCCCCTATCCTGCTTCTTGACGAAGCGACCTCCGCACTGGATGCCGAAAGCGAAACGCTGGTGCAAAAGGCGCTCGATGAGCTGATGAAAACCCGCACCACCATCGTCATTGCCCATCGCCTCGCCACTGTGCTGAAGGCCGACCGCATTCTCGTGATGGATGAGGGCCGTATCATCGAGGAAGGCACGCACCAGAGCCTTATCCGCCAGAACGGCCTTTACGCGAGACTTGCCCGGCTGCAATTCCAGACAGGGCCGGACGAACTGCGCGCTCAAGCGTGAGCCCTGTGGGCTTAAGCCAGCACGCTACCCCCCGCAACACGGCCCGAAAACAGGCAACCGCCGAGGAATGTGCCCTCCAGCGCATTATATCCGTGCATGCCGCCGCCGCCGAAGCCTGCCACCTCTCCGGCAGCATAGAGGCCCGGAACAGGGTTGCCGGCCGCGTCCAGCACCCTCGCCTCTAGGTCCGTATGCAAACCGCCAAGCGTCTTGCGAGTCAACACATGCAGGCGCACCGCAATCAGCGGCCCTTTTGTCGGGTCTAGCAACCGATGTGGTTTTGCAGTGCGCATCAACCGATCACCAAGATAACACCGCGCTCCGTGGATCGCCGTAACCTGCGCATCCTTGCTGAAACCGTTTTCGATCTCCCGGTCTCTTGCCTCTATCTGATAGCGGATGTGGTCAATATTCAGCCGATTGTCCCCGTTTATGGTATTCATCGCCGCCACGAGTTCTTCCAGCGTATCACGGACGGCGAAATCCTCGCCGCGTTCCATGAAAGCCCGCACCGGCCCCGGTGGCTCCTTGCCCAACCGTTTGAGCAGTAGCCGCACATCCTTACCCGTCAGATCTGGATTTTGCTCCGAACCAGAAAGCGCAAATTCCTTCTTGATGATTGCCTTGGTCAGAATGAACCAGCTGTGACCGCTGCCGCGTTCGCCCAGCATCTTAAGCGTGCCGAGCGTATCGAAGCCCGGCATCGCGGGTGCTGCGAGCCGGTTTCCATCCGCATCGCACCAGAAAGACGAGGGGCCGGGCAAAATACGAATGCCATGGTCCGGCCAGATCGGATCGTGATTTTTCACGCCCTCGGTATAATGCCACATACGGTCGCGATTGATGACCGTTCCGCCCGCTGTTTCCGTAATGGCGATCATACGGCCATCCACATGCGCAGGCACGCCACAGACCATGGTCGCGGGGGCTTGCCCAGCCGCTCCAACGGCCAGTTGCGCCGCACCAGTTCCTGATTGCCGCCGATGCCACCGGAACTGACGATGACCGCCGAGGCCGAAAGGACAAAATCACCCTGCTCTTCCCGGCTGCTTGGTTGCCCGCGCAACACCGGATCCCTGGCAAGAACAACACCGGAAATGCCCGTCACCCTGCCGTCAGTGATATCCAGATGATCGACGCGGTGGCGGAACCGAAAGGTGAGCCGACCGCTTGCCGTCATGGTCTTTGCCTTTTCAACGAAAGGCGCCACCACACCGGGGCCAGTGCCCCAGGTGACATGGAAACGTGGAACGGAATTGCCGTGGCCATGAGCAAGGGCACCGCCACGCTCGGCCCAGCCGACCACGGGAAACCAGCGCATGCCCAGCCGATGCAGCCATTGACGTTTCTCGCCTGCGGCGAAATTGAGATAAGCCTCCGCCCAGCGGCGCGGCCAATGATCTTCCAGGCGATCAAAACCGGCGGAGCCGAACCAGTCCTGCCTTGCAAGATCGAGATTGTCGCGCACCCGCATTCGGCGCTGTTCGGGACTATCAACAAAAAACAGACCACCCAGCGACCAGAAGGCCTGCCCGCCAAGGTTCTGCTCCCCCTCCTGATCCACAAGGCAAACACTGAAACCGCGCTCAACAGCCTCTGTCGCTGCGACCAGACCGGCAAGCCCCGCGCCGACAACGATCACATCATATCGCTCCATCAGCTCCTCCCAGATGCGACAGAATTACGTTTACGCGAACGTAAATTCACTTTCAGCTCAAGGCAACCGCTATGATACGGCTTAAGGTGTCAGCGCTCGGTGAGCTTCAGTTCGATACGGCGGTTCTGCTGGCGTGCTTCCGGCGTGTCGCCTTCGGCAATCGGCTGATATTCACCGAAACCGGCAGCGACCAGCCGGTTGGCCGGAACACCCTTGGAGATCAGGAACTTCACCACGGAGGTTGCGCGTGCCGAGGAAAGTTCCCAATTGTCACGGAAGCGACCGGA
The DNA here is from genome assembly GCF_030758035.1 of Rhizobium sp. AN68. NCBI lineage: Bacteria > Pseudomonadati > Pseudomonadota > Alphaproteobacteria > Hyphomicrobiales > Rhizobiaceae > Rhizobium > Rhizobium sp. AN68. The sequence continues at coordinate 936,280 of NZ_JARWMI010000002.1, forward strand.
CCCGGAAAGCTGGACATTGTCCGTGTGGCCATCCACGCGCAGAACCCAGTTGATCTCGGTGGGGATTTCCTTGGCAAGATCGATCAGCGCGGCCGCCAGCTTCTCCATCTCCGCCTGCCCTTGCGGATTGAGGTCGTTACCACCGGATGGAAAGAGCACTTCGGACTGGAAGACAAAGCGGTCGCCGACGATGCGAATGTTTTCGCGATCCGAGAGGATTTCACGCAGACGCCCAAAAAAATCAGAACGATAGCGGTTGAGTTCCTGAACCCGCTGCGCCAGCGCAACATTGAGACGGCGGCCGAGATCGGCGATCTTGACTTGTGATGAGGTATCCTTGGCTTCCGACGCCTGCAGGGCGGCTTCCACCGATGCGATCTGCGCCCTGAGCGCCGCAATCTGCTGGTTGAGCAATTCAATCTGTGCGGAGGCGCGGGAATTGGCCTGTCTTTGGTCATCCAGCTCGCCGGTCAGGCTGCCAATCCGGGCATTGGCGCTTGCATTGTTGCCCGATCCCGCATCGAGAAGCGACTGCAGACGTGAGCGCTCGCTTTCAGATGCGGCAAGGGTTGATTGCAGGCTCGCCAGCGCGTCCTCGATATCCTGCTTGCTGCCCTTTTCCATGGCCAGAAGTTCGGTCAATTCGGCAATCTGGCTGTTGAGGCGGGTCAACACCTCGTCCTTGCCACTAATTTCCCGCGACAGAACAAATTGCGCCAGCACGAAGACCGTCAGCAGGAACATGATGGCCATGAGCAGCGTCGACAGCGCATCGACGAAACCCGGCCAATAATCCACACCCCTGTCGCGGCGGCGGTTGCGCGCAAGCGCCATGGCTACTCGCTCCCGTTATCGTGCCGGGTGCGTCCGGAAGATTTTGTCTCGCTGTCGATACGAGTCGACAACCGGTCGAGCGTGCGGCGAAGCGATTTCGATTCCTCCTGCTGCGCCTCGATCCAGTCACGCAACATCTGCTGCTCGCTGCGCATGTTCTTGACCAGACCTTGAATGCCTTCAGCAAGACTCGTCATGGCGGCGAGCGAGCGCTCAGTGCTGACCATTGCGCCGGGTTCAGCGTTGAATTCCCTTGGCCCATCCGCCGACGTATCCGTCACCGACGACAGCCAGTTTTCGAGCTGGGTGTAAAAACGGTTCTGGGCACGGCCGGCCTGAAGATCGAGGAAACCGAGGATCAGGGAGCCTGAAAGGCCGAGGAGCGACGAGGAAAACGCCGTTCCCATGCCGGAAAGCGGCGCAGTGAGACCGGTCTTGAGCGAGCTTAGAATATCGTTGCTGGTGCCGGCGCTGGGATCAAGCGACTGAATGACATTGCTGATGGCGCCGATGGTGCCGATCAGACCCCAGAAGGTGCCGAGCAGGCCGAGAAATACCAGAAGGCCGACAAGATAACGTGAAGTATCGCGCGATTCATCAAGGCGTGTCGCGATGGAATCGAGAATTGTCCGCTGCGTAACTGCAGAAAGCCGGACTTCGCCACGCTTGCCGATCAGCGTGCTCATGGGGGCCAGCAGTTTTGGAGCGCGGCCGACTTTCTCGGCGCTGCCGGCGGCCCGGAATGCGTTAAACCAGCGGACTTCCGAACGCAGGCTCATGGTCTGCGTGAATACCAGAATGATGCCGATGACGAGAACGCCGAGAATGAAGCCGTTCAAGCCCGGATTCGTCATGAAGGCCGTGTGCGCCTGCCGGTAAAGAATGGCCGCCAGAAAGCCGACGAGGATCAGAAACAGAACCATCGTCCACAGAAACGGTGTGGGGCTGGACAGCTTGTGGCTGTATTGCCGTGTGGTCACCGGCTTCTCCACGCCGAGATCGAGCAACTCCGAATCCGCCATAACGTTCGCATTCCCTTCGGTCACGTATCAACCGGACGCTATTTGAAAATTGCGACGATTTGAAGCGAAAAGCCTGTCTTTCGTCACAGGCATTTCACGAAAGCCGGCTTGACCGAAGACCGAAAAAACAAAAACGCCCGGCGATAGTTCGCCGGGCGCCTAAAACCTGGATTAAACGGCAGGTTTTCTGCCGAAATCGATCAACGACCCGGAATCGGACGGTTGGCAACTTCCACAAGTGCCTTGTGGATATATTCGTTTCCGGCAGCAACACTGCCGCTGCCGAAGATATCCGCGCCGCCCTTGGCGTCGGAGGTGAACCCGCCAGCTTCGCGAATCAGCACCAGACCGGCCGCCATATCCCACGGCGAAAGCTCTGCTTCCCAGAAACCGTCGAGGCGACCTGCTGCAACATAGGCAAGGTCGAGTGCTGCAGCACCCATGCGGCGGATGCCGGCTGCTTCACCCATGACATGGCGAAGTTCGACGAGGAATTTGCCGTGATTGCCGCGACCGAGATGCGGCACACCGCAGCCGATGACGCAATCCGTCAACGCCTTGCGCGCGGCAACGCGGATACGACGATCGTTAAGGAACGCGCCGCCGCCACGCTCGGCGGTGTAGAGTTCGTCGGTCGCGGGATTGAAAATCACGCCGGCTACGACTTCTCCGTTACGCTCGAGCGCGATGGAAACGGCGAAATGCGGAATGCCGTGCAGGAAGTTGGTCGTGCCATCTAGCGGGTCGACGATCCAGCGATGCGCACCATCACTGCCCTTTTCCTCGCCGCCTTCCTCACCCAGAAAATCGTAGGTGGGGCGGGCTTTCATCAGCTCGTCGCGCACGATCTTTTCAGCCTTGAGGTCCGCCTGCGATACGAAATCGCTCGGTCCCTTGACCGAAACCTGAAGGTTCTGCACTTCACCGAAGTCACGCGACAAAGACTTACCCGCCTTGAGGGCGGCCTGAACCATCACATTGAGAAGGGCTGAACGTGCCATCGAATTTGTTTCCTGGAAAGCTTGCGAACCACCCGCAAGCTAGCCGGGCAGGAACGTCATTATTTTCTTGAATTGAAAGTTTGCGGTTCAAGACCACAAAACGCGCGGAAATTCAAGGCAAAAAGCCTGCACATGCACGCTGGCGCCGAACAACCGGCCTTGCATCACATCGGACGGAAACGATTTGCCGCCTCGATAGCCTTTTTCTGCTGCTCGTCGGTGATCCCGAGATAAAAATCCTCGAGAGACGGATCCTTCAGCCCGGCGCGGCGGGAAAGCACGTACCATTTGGCCGCCTCCACCGGATCGGGCCGTGTGCCGAGCGCCTGAATGTAAAGATGCGCCACTTTGTTCTGCGCCACGACATCGCCGCGCTGCGCAGCACCGTAAAGCCAGCGGAAGCCTTCATCCAGATTTCGCTCGCCGCCAAAACCGTTGACCAGCCAGATGCCGAGATCGACCTGCGCGGTATCGTAGCCGGCCTTTGCGGCCCGCGTCAGCCAATCGCGCGCCTTGGCCTTTTTTCGGCCGGCACATCCTTGACCGAGTGGTAGATCTGCGACACTGCATATTGCGCGTCGGCAATGCCCTGCTCGGCGGACTTTTCATAATACGGCATGGCCATCAGTAATCCCTTTACGCCGGGATTTTCCGAAACCAGTATCTGCCCCTGTTGAACTGAGCCGAAGCATTGCCGGCTTCCGCCGCACGGTGCATGTAATCGTCGGCCTTCGCCTTGTCGCGGGTAACGAACTTGCCCTCCATCAAAATGAGGGCGAATTTGAACATCGCGACGGGATCGCCACCCTGTGCCGCCTGCTGGTACCAGAAGGCCGCGGTCTTTTTCGTCGCGGGCGATGCCGAGACCACGCGACATCATTTCCGCCACCAGCGTCTGGGCGGCCGCATCGCCGTTCTGCGCACGGTTGAGCGCCTTGTCGAGCGCCTGGACATATTCGCCGCGCTGGAAATGCCCATAGGCCTCATCCACCCGGCCCTTGAACTCCTTTTCAGGCGGCAAGGCCGGCAGGTCCGCGCCCATGCGCTGATAGACGTTGACGCCCTGCGACGGTTGCAAGTCCTTCTGCTCTTCGGACTGCACCCTGCCCTGACGGGAAGGCTGCGCCTCATCCTCCAACTGGCGGGAAAGCGCGTTGCTTTCGCTTTGCGGTCCGGATTGGGCAAAAGCGACGCCCGCCGGCGCGCCGAAAGACAGCGCCAGCAGCGAAATAGAAAGGCAGACGTGAACCGAGCGCATCAACATCGCCTGTATCAACCGTCAAACCGTGGCGCTTTTTCGTCAAGCAACGCGTTGATTTCAGAAACGGCCTGGGCAGCACCCGAGGCATTGTCAAAAACGCCGCTGCGCATCGCCACGAATTCCACGCCGGCTTCGGCCACGGCAACCACCGAAGAGATATCGGTGCCGCCCATGACGATGGATGGAATCTCGATCATCGATGCCCACCATTCGCCGAGTGCCAGATTTTTGGGATGCGCTTCCGGCTTGATGTCGCCTTCGAGCTTTCCAAAAAACACGTAGTCCGGATTGGACTCACCCATCTCCAGAGCCTTATGGCGATCATCGGCATTGCCGCCGCCAACGATCAGCTTCGGCGCGAAATTTTCCACGGCCTCCGCAAGCGCCTCGGCATTGCCCGCCACATGCAGGCCATCCGCCTTCACCCGACTCGCAACGCGGCTGTCGCCCGCGATAAGGGCAGCGGCACCAGCCTCCTGCACCATCGGCACGATCAATTCGGCGCGTTTCTGGAAAGTGGCGTCATCCAGATCATATTGCGGAATGATGACCGAAGCCACATCGCCGCCTCGCAGTGCTTCTTGCAATTCTGTCGCCTGCTTTTGCGCGTCGTCCAATTGCGGGACGATCAGAACAAGGCGGCAACGGTTATCAACTTTGGTCATCGGTTCGTCCATTTCAGGCAGAAGACACTTTCGGCGTTATCTGCACTCGTTTTGATATGATAAATCCGATAGACCGGACCGGCGAAAGGATCAACCTTCATCCATGCTGACCGATTTTCATTTTTTCCTCGTCGCCATCCCCGCAGTCGTGCTTGTCGGCCTTTCCAAGGGCGGGTTGGGCGGTGCGCTGGCACTGATGGGCGTGCCGCTGATGGCGCTTGCCATCCCGCCCGTGCAGGCGGCGGCAATCTTCCTGCCGATCCTGATCGTGATGGATCTTGTGGCGCTATGGGCCTGGCGGCACCACAACCACCGGCAAACGCTCCTTATCATGCTTCCGGGCGCGATCGCCGGCATTACTCTCGGCTGGGCGACCTCAAGCCTCATCTCGGCAGACGCCATGCGCCTCGTCGTCGCCTCGGTGACGATCCTGTTCGTACTGCGTTATTTCCAGGAGAGCTTCAAAAGCCGCAAAGGGCAGGAGATTCCGGCCAGACCGCAGCGTCCGGTGGCTGCAACACTCTGGTCCAGCCTGTCCGGTTATGCGAGTTTCGTGGCCCATGCGGGTGGCCCACCCTTCCAGATCTATGTTCTGCCGCTGAAGCTCGATCCCAAGACCTATACCGGCATGAGCGTGCGTTTCTTCGCGATCATGAATGCAATAAAGCTCATTCCCTATTTCGCGCTGGGAGCGCTTGATGCAACCAACCTCAAGACATCGGCGAGCCTGTTGCCGGTGGCAATGCTGGCGACGCTTGCCGGCGCAAGGGTGGTGAAGTATCTGAAGCCATCAGTGTTCTACCCGCTGATGTATACCATGGCGCTGATCGCGGCGCTGAAACTGCTGTGGGACGGGCTGCCTTTCTAGACCCAAGGCGCCAACTAAAAAGCCCTGGCAGCACGCACGTACCGCCAGGGCCGAAAAAGAATCCGTCAGTCCTTCATCGAAGGCTGGGGAATGGCATCAATCAATGCCTTGTGGAGGCGCGAAGCCTCTGTAGTTCATCCTTCAGGCGCAGTTTACGGCGTTTGAGATCGGCGATCTCTCTATCGTCAGAGGACGGGGAAGCAAGAATACTTTCGAGCTCCTCCTCCAGAGCACCGTGTTTCTTTTCGAGCGATGCAATATGAGCCTGAATGGTCATGCGGCACGTCCTTCCATTTTTAAGCCTACCTCCAGCTCTCCATCGCTGGAGTTTCAGGTTTGCGACGACAATGTGACATGGATCGTTGGTCTTGTCGAAGGCGAAATGAAGGCAATAAGTGGGCAATTTGGTCGCAAGGGATAACTTCCCGTTACCGCGATTTGATGATAGAGGCTCGAGGACCGATGACATACGCGCCGGAGGCTCTCCGGCTGGCATAAAATGGGGATGACAAGATGCCCGATCAGGACCAGGCGGACATCAGGCTTACGCTGGCGCGGCTGCGCCAGGAGCATGAGGATTATGACGCTGCGATCAACGCGATGATCCAGACCAACTGCGATGCGCTGAGAATACAACGCATGAAAAAGAAAAAGCTGGCCGTCAAGGACAAGATGACCCAGATCGAAGATCAGGTCATTCCCGATATCATTGCCTAGAGTGGCTTCCGTGCTTCCTGCCGGATGCACGAGAGACGCTCTAATCTATTGAATTTACGCATCGTGCCTTGCAGAAATCAAAATCGATTTTTGCGCCTATGCTGTAAGCCGGAGAAGCGAAGTGACAGCAGAGACACCCCCCGTCGCCATCATCATGGGCAGCCAGTCCGACTGGGAGACCATGAAGAATGCCGCCGATACGCTGGATGCGCTGGACGTGGAATACGAAGCCCGCATCATTTCCGCCCACCGCACGCCTGATCGCCTTTATGATTTTGCCAATGGCGCGAAAGACGAAGGCTTCAAGGTCATCATCGCGGGTGCCGGCGGCGCCGCCCATCTGCCGGGCATGACCGCCGCCATGACCCCGCTGCCGGTTTTCGGCGTCCCGGTACAATCCAAGACGATGTCCGGGCAGGACAGCCTCTATTCCATCGTCCAGATGCCCGCTGGCATTCCCGTCGGAACGCTTGCCATCGGCAAGGCCGGCGCTATCAATGCCGCACTTCTGGCAGCTGCGGTTCTGGCACTGGGTGACGAGGACCTGGCAGACCGGCTCGATGCATGGCGCGCGCGCCAGTCAGCGGCCGTTGCCGAATATCCCATGGACAGCGCCCAGTGACAGCCTCTAACATGACGATGAATACGAACAATCTCACCATCGGCATCATCGGCGGCGGGCAGCTTGGCCGCATGCTGGCAATGGCCGCCGCACGCCTCAACCACCGCACCATCGTTCTCGAACCGCAAGCCGATTGTCCGGCGGCGCAGGTCTGCAACAGCCAGATCGTCGCGGAATACGGTGACGAGACGGCGCTTGCGGAACTCGCTCGCCTTTGCGATGTCGTGACCTACGAATTCGAGAACGTACCCGTCACCGCAGCCGAGACGCTGAGCGCTTCCGTTCCCGTTTATCCCCCGCCGCAGGCTCTCAGCGCCTCGCAGGATAGGCTGACGGAGAAACGCTTCCTCAACGGTTGCGGCATTCCGACCGCCGATTTCCGCGCCGTGGATAATCAGGAAGAACTGGAAGCGGCATTGGCCGCTTTTGGTGGCAAGGGTGTGCTGAAAACCCGCCGCATGGGCTATGACGGCAAGGGCCAGAGGCTTTTCAAGGGTGGTGAGGACATCGCAGGCGCCTTTGCAGCACTCGGTGGCGTGCCGCTCATCCTCGAAAGCTTCGTCGCTTTCGAGCGTGAAATCTCGATCATTGCCGCCCGTTTCAGGGATGGCACCGTTACCTGCTACGATCCGGCCGAAAACATTCATCTGAACGGCATTCTGCATACATCCACCGTGCCGGCAGCGCTCTCCGATGCGGCGAAGGCGGTTGCCGTGCAATCGGCGGAAAAGCTTCTGGCCGCGCTCGACTATGTCGGCGTGATCGGCATCGAGTTTTTCGTCCTGCCCGATGGTTCGCTCGTTGCCAATGAAATGGCGCCGCGCGTGCACAATACCGGCCACTGGACGGAAGCGGCCTGCGTGGTCTCGCAATTCGAACAGCATATACGAGCCGTCTCCGGTCTTGTCCCCGGCAGCACGGCCCGCCATTCGGATTGTGTCATGACCAACCTCATCGGCGATGACATCAATGATGTGCCAGCATGGCTTTCGAAAAAAGACTGTCTCGTGCATCTTTACGGCAAGACACAAGCACGGCCTGGCCGCAAGATGGGCCATGTGACCGAGCTTTTGCACACAGGAAAAGCCTCAGTCTTTTAAGGCAAAGACGTCTGGAAGTGTTGACAGGCAGGGGTCAAACGGGTATTTGCCTGCCAACCGAAAAGAGCGCGCCCCGTTGCGCGCTTTTGATTGTTTGAATAAGCACGGTAAAAGCCGTGCAAAACTGCGGACCAGTAAAATGAAAATCAAGAATTCGCTTAAAGCGCTTAAGGCCCGTCATCGCGATAACCGCCTGGTTCGCCGCAAGGGCCGCGTCTACATCATCAACAAGCAGAACCCGCGCTTCAAGGCTCGTCAGGGCTGATTGAGTGCCACTGCGGTTCGCGATCACATCGCGGATCACTTTGTTGACAGTGCAGAACTTTGCATTTGATATTGGGCGCAGTCGGGTTAAGCTTTAACCCATGCGCCCAAATCGTTTTTGCACGGCTATCATCGTCGCTCAGGGTTTCCTGCTTTCGGGCCTCCTGCTTTCAGGAATGGCGTCCCTTGGTCATGCGGCAGATGGTCAGCCTCCCGCAGCCCTGGAGGCTGCGCCTTCACCTGCAAAGACAGTTGACAGTCTTTTCGCATCGCTGAAAAAAGAGCGGAATGCGGTCAAGGCGCGCAGCATTGCCAACCAGATCGCTTCCGAATGGAACGATTCCGGCAGCGCGACAATCAATCTCCTGATGCAGTGGGCAGGTGAAGCCGCAGACGAGAAGCGCAACGCCGCCGCTTACGATTTTCTCGACCAGGCTATTTTACTCGATCCGGACTACGTGCAGGCGCCCTATCGCCGCGCCATGGTGCATTTTGCGGATGGCGACACCCGAAAGGCGATGGCGGATATCAATCTGACGCTGGAGAAGGAGCCGCGCTATTTTCCGGCATTGGCGAGCCTTGCAAACATCCTCGAAGCCTCAGGCCGTGACGATCTGGCGCTGAAAGCCTGGGAACGCTATCTCGCGCTCTATCCCGCGGACAAGGACGCCCGCAAAGAGGCCGCTGACCTTTCTGAAAAGCTGGCTGGCACTCGCAGCTGAATATCGCAGACGATCCAAACAAAAATCGCCGCAAAAGCGGCGATTTTTCATTGTGGGACCGTCAACCGATCATTCCATGCCAAGCGCAGCCATATAGGTCTGAAGAATGGTTTCTTCCTCGATACGCTCGTTGGCGTCCTTCTTGCGCAGGCGGATGATGGTGCGGATCGCCTTGGTATCGTAGCCACGACCCTTCGCCTCGCCCATGACATCCTTGATGTCTCCCTGAATGGCGGCCTTTTCCTCTTCGAGACGCTCGACGCGCTCGATGAATTGACGCAGTTCGGCGGCGGCGACGGTTTCGGTGGTGCTCGTTTCGTCCATCATATAATCCTTCATTGGTAGCAGCTCGGGTGAGCCTTGTTCATTAAATCCAGGCGAAGCCTTCGCCGGTCGCCGCCAGCCGGGCAGCAAAAATTCCGGCCTGTGACCTGCCCACTGACGGGCCTCACGTCAAGTCGTTTCCGTCGATCGGGGGTTATTCCGTTGGCTTGTTCTGCTCAAAGGCAGCTTTCTGGGCGTCGCTCGCCTCCGCCTGATATTTTTCCTTCCACTCCTCATAGGGCATTCCGTAGACGATTTCCCGGGATTGCTCCTTGGTGAGTGCAACGCCGGCCTTGTTAGCGGCTTCCCCATACCAGTTGGAAAGGCAATTCCGGCAAAAGCCCGCGAGATTCATCAGGTCGATGTTCTGCACATCGTGACGCTCGCGAAGATGCTCGACGAGACGGCGAAATGCGGCGGCCTCGAATTCAATCTGCTGTTTGTCATTCGGTGTTGTCATGGGGCAGCTCCAGGCTCAGTAGGGGCCGGTGCGAGAGGTGAACAGCTCATATTCATGCAAAATGGGATCGTCGTTCATTGCGGCGAAAATGGGAGCGAGCCGGTCCGACCATTCGGCAATCCCTTCCTCATCCGCGATCAAATCCTGCCGAACTTCAAGAAGCGCATGCGGTATGCCCTTCATCATGCAATGGCGATACATGGTATCGCCCTTCAGCGCCCCGTCATAGGGTTCGTTGTCACCAACGAGAATGTCGCCGGTCGCCCGCAGATGCGCCAGAAGCGGATCGACCGCACGATTATCCGTGTCCCAGAGAACCGCCGCATGCCAGGGCCGCGGTGTTTCTTTCCAGAACGGCGTGTACGAATGCAGCGACAGAACAAGCGGCGCTTCCCCCGACGACTGCGCTACACCGGTGAGCACGCGATCCACGGCATTGTGATAGGGACGATGAAAAATCTCGATCCGTCTTTGCCATTCATCATCCGAAATCGGGTGGTTGCCGGGGATGATCGCCCCGTCCGAAATCTTCATGATAAGGGTCGGATCGTCCTCGCCGCGATTGGGGTCGATCAGGAGGCGCGAAAATCGCCCAAGCACGGCCGGCACGCCGAGGCGGGCCGCAAGAGAGCGCGTCAGCCCTTCAATGCCGATATCAAATGCGATGTGACGATGAAAAGCGGTTTGCGGAAGGCCAAGTTTGCCGTAGTGTGCCGGCAGGAGGTTCATGGCATGGTCCGCCAGAAGAACCATGCCTTTGTCATAATCGCCTTCTATGATTTCATAGGGTATGAAGTCGTTCATCGATAATTTTCTGGGGCAGGATTGAGGAGAAAAGCTTGATGGCATGGCTTGAGGCCGGGCGCAAGTTTCGGCGACAGAACAGCCATCTACCTTATCGCACTCACGATCCCACGAACAATATAATCGATTAAACTCGCGTTGACTTTCTTTGGCGGCCACGCCAAGAAGTGTGTTCATTATAACCATGGAATCCGGATGGAAGCCGTGACTCAGTCATCTCTCGCTCTTCCTCGCCACTTTCGGCATCTTGCCCGTCTTTTCTCCGCAGCGGCATTGTTTCTGACCCCGTTTGTATTCGTGGAGGCCGCGCATGCGGATTTCCGCGTCTGCAACAGCACGCAAAACCTCGTGGGGGTCGCAATCGGCTACCGGGCGCAGGACGGCTGGGTCAGTGAAGGTTGGTGGCAGGTCCCCTCCTCTACCTGCGCAACGCTGATAGAGGGTGAGTTGCAGTCGCGTTATTATTATCTTTATGCCGAGGACGCCGCTCACGGCGGCCGCTGGACCGGTGACGTCAACATGTGCGTGGCGGAAAACGAGTTCAAAATCGCCGGCGTAGACGATTGTTATGCCCGCAGCTTCCAGAGAATGGGTTTCAAGGAATATGACACGGGCAGACAGGGCAGCTGGATGGTCCAGCTTTCCGATACGCCAGGCACACAGGGAAATCAAAACTGATGAAGCGTAACCGCAAAGTCAAAATTCTTGCAACTCTCGGCCCCGCCTCTTCCGACGAGGCAATGATCGAAAAGCTGCATCTCGCCGGCGCCGATCTCTTCCGCATCAATATGAGCCATGCGAGCCACGACGTGATGCGGACGCTGATTGAGCGTATTCGCTCCGTCGAAAGCCGTAACGGCCGTCCCATCGGCATTCTGGCCGACTTGCAGGGTCCCAAGCTGCGCGTCGGTAAATTTGCCGAAACCAAGGTTGATCTCGTTCCCGGCCAGACGTTTACGCTGGACAATAACGATACGCCCGGCGACAACACCCGCGTTTTCCTGCCGCATCCTGAAATTCTCGAAGCGGTCAAGCCTGGCCACCGCCTGCTGATCGATGACGGCAAGCTGCATCTGCGCGCTGAGAAGAGCGACGGCAAGAGCATCGTCACCACTGTCGTTTCGGGCACCCGGATTTCCGACCGCAAGGGCATTAGCCTGCCCGACACCCTGCTCGGCGTCGGCGTTCTGACCGACAAGGACCGCGTCGACCTCGACGCCGTTCTCGCAACCAACGAAGTGGACTGGGTTGCCCTTTCCTTCGTTCAGCGCCCGGAAGACCTGGCCGAAGTGCGCAAGATTTCGCGCGGTCGCGTTGGCCTGATGTCCAAGATCGAGAAGCCGCAGGCTATTGAGCGCATCGAAGAAATCATCGAGCTTTCCGACGCATTGATGGTCGCACGCGGCGATCTCGGCGTGGAAATGCCGCTGGAAGCAGTTCCGGGCATCCAGAAACAGCTGACCCGCGCCTGCCGTCGTGCCGGCAAGCCGGTTGTCGTTGCCACACAGATGCTGGAATCGATGATCACAGCTCCGGTTCCGACCCGTGCGGAAGTTTCGGACGTTGCGACTGCCGTATTCGAAGGCGCCGACGCCATCATGCTCTCAGCCGAGTCCGCTTCCGGCGATTATCCGATCGAAGCCGTATCGACCATGGCATCCATCGCCAGCACGGTGGAACAGGACCCCTATTATTCCAACATCATCTACGCGCAGCGCCCACAGCCGGAAGCGACGGGTGCAGACGCCATTTCGCTTGCTGCCCGCCAGATTGCCGAAACGCTGAAGCTCGCGGCGATCGTCACCTACACCTCGTCCGGCACAACGGGTCTGCGCGCCGCGCGCGAGCGGCCACAGGTTCCGATCATTGCGCTTTCGCCGATCATCCAGACCGCACGCCGTCTGTCGGTCGTCTGGGGCCTGCATTGCGTGGTTACCGGTGACGCCAGCGATCTGGACGATATGGTGAACCGCGCTTGTCGCATCGTCGTGTCCGAAGGTTTCGGCAAGCCGGGCGACCGCATCATCATCTCCGCCGGCGTGCCGCTCGGCACCCCGGGCGCGACCAACATGGTGCGCATCGCCTATATCGGTTCGGACGGCCAGAGCGGCGTCTGATATCGCGATATCAAGCATAATAAAAAAACCCGCCGTCACCGGCGGGTTTTTTGTTGGCCTCTCGGCCACATTGCAGAAAGCGGGGCTCAGTGCATCTTCACCGGCGTGCTGAAACGGCTGGACTCGATCGCCGCTGCACCGGGCTTGAAGCTTGCCGATGTGGCGGAAGCCGACATGTCGTGGCTGAGCATACGGTTGGCGACGACGCGCGGCGCCTTCACCGAACGGCCGGTCGAGCCCTTGTTCTGGTTGAGCGCCCAGTCAGAGATCAGATCCTGCGTCAGACGACCACCGCCGACCATGGCCTGATGGGAAACGGCGGCATCCTGCCTGCTCGGGCGTGAGCCCTTGGTCGGCAAGCCGGCGGTCAGCCCACCATTGATGGAAGGTTTCAGATCAAAGGCGTCACCGAAACCTGCCTCTGGCTCAGCCTTAGCCGTTTCGGCGGGCGCGACTGTAACCTTGTGGTTGACGGCAGCCGGGAACGGCGCGGCTGTCGGCACGGTAGCGGAATTGATCTGCGAACGGGCGGCCTGACCGCTCTGTTCCAGAGCAGCAACCACAGTCGGCGAAAGCGTATCTTTCCGCGCTTCGGCGAGATCTTCGTCGCCTTCCGGATCAGCATTGGCCTGTGCCAGCAGGGCTTCCGCCACAGCCGGACGATTGGCCGGCACCGGAATAGACGCAAGTTCGCCCGTCGCTGCGGGTGTCGCACCATCTGCGGATGCGGTCAGGATCGATCCTTCAGCGTCGCCACGCATGCCACGCGGCCCAAGAAGCGTCGGCACAGGCACGGATACCTCAGCCAGATCGGCAAACTGCTGACGCTCGGCCGGAGCAGAGGTTGGCGTCGGTGTTGTCGCAGCCTGGAGGGCATCCTGCGCCGCATTACGGGCTGGAGAATAAAGCGCGGTGGCAAGGCCCGTATTGGCCGGAGGCTGGTTGCCGAAAGCTGGACGTGCAATGGGCAGCGGCGCAGTGCTCACACCGGGAAGCGGTTGGGCGGAAGCAACGGCGATCGTCGGTTCTGGCTCAGGTGCAGCAGGCGGTGGCGTTGCAGGGCGAGCGACAGCCGGACGTTCTGCGGGCTGCGGCGTAGCGATGCTATCGGGATCTTCATCCTCGTCGCCTCCGCCAAAGAGCGCCTGCAACAGTGTCTTGCGCTTGCCGCCACCACCGGAGGACGCAGGGCCGGCACCGGCGCTGGAAGCAACCTGAATGGAAGAGGAATTGACGCGCTTCTTGTAGTCAGCCAAGGCCTGTTCATAACCGGGAAGCGGATTGCCATCGGAAGGAACGTGCAGCGTATTGCCCTTGGGGAAGATACGCACGAGTTCCTGACGGCTCATGCGCGGCCAGGCACGAACGCCGCCGACATCCATGTGCACGAAGGGAGAACCCGAGGTCGGGTAGAAACCTACGCCGCCAATCTGCATCTGCATGCCGATTTCGCGCAGTGTGGAAAGCTTCACGCCCGGAATGTAGAAATCCATGGCCTTGCCGAGCATATGCTGGCTTTTTTCCGCCACGCCCTTGGTGCGCGTGCGCAGGAGGCCGTTAGTCTCAGGCGAACGGAAGGCCGACACAACGTTGATGTAATCGGTCGCGCCACTGCGGCGGTAGACTTCCCAGACAAGATCGAAAAGACGCGGGTCCATCCGCGTCGGCTGGTTACGACGCCAGTCACGCAAAAAGCGGTTCAGCTCCTGCAGACCCTTCTGGTCGTATTTTCCGTTGCGCTTGAAGGTTATGACCGCCTTCTCGCGTGTATGGATATAATACAGTTTGAGACTGCGCGTTTCGGCGAAAGCTTCCGTCGCCGAGACACCTGCGAATGGCATTGCGGCGAGCATCAAGCAGGCAAAGGTGACAGCGCGTGCCGACAGCTTCGTGCATATATCCTTGATCAAGCCGCGCGCGATCTTGGTCGACAGCGCGATATTTCGATGCAGATATGGCAATTCGATCCCCGCCTGGAAGACAATTTCTGTCACATTGCCTCAAATGAACGTCAAATACGGTGACACGATGGCAAAATTGCCACACAGATGCAACCTTCCTCTATATAGTGAATCAGCCACTAACAAGAGGTTTATAGACGGTAAGCGGATATCCTTGCTCAGAAGTTAACGAATCTTGCTATCTGCCGTCGAATAAGCGGTTTGTGCAATCAGGCCGCATCTCGCAACGGATCGTCCGGATCAATGCCATAATCCTTCAGCTTGCGATAAAGCGTCGAGCGGCCGATACCAAGTTTCCTTGCGACCTGACTCATCTGCCCGCGATAAAAACGAAGGGCAAAACGGATAAGCTCCTCTTCGATCTCGGCCAGCTTCCTGATATTGCCTGAATCGTCCATGCTGGAGATCAGGTTTCCTCCCCGGTATATCGTGGTGGAAATATCTGACGCCTCATCCAGAATGGCGTGACTTTCGGCGGCCGGCGGCGGCGGAGAATAGGCGGCGAGTTTCAGCGACGATCCAGACGGCGACCGGATCGACTCACCCGCATCGTCCCCACCTGCGAATTCCGGCAATTGCAGCGCGATTTGCGGAAAATCGGAATCAGCCAGTTCCTCGCCCTGCGACAGCACGACGGCGCGGAAGACCGCATTTTCAAGCTGGCGGATATTGCCCGGCCAGTCATAGGCCGTTAGCAGTGCCAGCGCGCTGGCATCGAGGCCGACGGGATTTGGCAATTTCTGTTCCACCGAAAAACGCTCCGCGAACACCCGTGCTAGATGGGGAATATCCTCCTTGCGCCGGCGCAACGCCGGAATGGTGATAGGAAAGACGTTGAGGCGGTAATACAGGTCCTCGCGGAAGCGGCCTTCCTTCACCTCTTCGATGAGATCTTGTTGGTGGCGGAAATCAGGCGGACATTCACCTTCTGCACACGCGCGGAACCGACAGTTTCGATTTCGCCCTGCTGAACTGCCCGCAGTAGCTTTACCTGCACGTCGAGCGGCAGATCACCGATTTCATCGAGGAACAGCGTTCCGCCATCCGCTTCCATGAACTTGCCAACGTGTTTTTCCGTGGCACCGGTAAAAGCGCCCTTCTCGTGACCGAAAAGAATACTCTCCACCAGGTTGTGCGGGATAGCGCCGCAATTGACGGTGATGAATGGTTTATTCGCCCTGTCGCCAGCCGACTGGATTGCACGGGCGACCATTTCCTTGCCGACGCCGGATTCGCCTTCCAGCACCACGGGAATGCTGGACTGGGCGGCGCGCTGCGCCAGTTCTATCACCCTCAGCATGGCCGGGCTTGCGGAAACGATATCAGTAAAATTCACGGCATTGCTCCGTCCGCGCCTGCCCGTGCGGGCCTTTGCCTCTCTCCTGTCGAGCTTGAGGGCATTGGAGATGGCGGCGCCGATCCGTTCCGGCGAGACCGGCTTGACGACGAAATCGAAGGCGCCGGCGCGCATGGCCTGCACGACGGTATCGATGCCGCCCTGCCCCGTCTGGACGATGACCGGGACGTCGGTGCCGAGTTCGCCAACGGCTTTCAGGAAGGCGAGGCCATCCATTTCCGGCATCATCAGGTCGAGGACGACAACATTGATCTCGCCGCTATATTGCTTGAGCAGCTCCAGCCCCGCCCTGCCGTTTTCTGCAAGCAAGGCCAGATGCCCATAACGTTCCACCGCATTTTTGAGCAGGCGGCGCTGGACGGGATCATCGTCTATCACGAGAACATGCGCGGTCATTTTTGGCTCCGGTTTCCGGTTTATGGACCTGCGTCATGCGGTCCCTTGTGGCGCACTCTGGCACGGGAGATTTGAACATCCAGTTTTGAGATTTGCTTGCATTTTATCCATTGCTGCGGGAAACAAAGGCCCCATATGCTGCGCAGGCATAACGACAAGGACGCGTTCGATGACCCTCAATCGCCCAACACCGCACCCCGTATTTTCGCTTGCCGAAACCTCCGGCCCTGCCCTTGGCGACCTGCCCGGCTGGAAACTCTCGGATCTCTATCCCTCGGGCGATTCGCCGGAATACAAGGGCGACATTGAGAAGGCGGCGACGCTGGCGGCGGCTTTCGAGGATAAATGGAAGGGCAAGCTTGAAGACGCTGCAAAGGCGACGGGCGCCAACGGCATCGGCGCTGCTCTCAAGGAATATGAAGCGCTGGACGATCTTATCGGCCGCATCGGCTCCTTTGCGGGGCTGACGTATTTTTCAGATACGTCCAACCCGGCAAACGGCAAGCTTTACGGCGACGCCCAGGCGAAACTGACGGATATTTCCGCCCATCTGCTGTTCTTTACGCTTGAACTGAACCGCATCGACGACGCCGTAATGGATGCCTGCATGGCAAACGATGCCTTAGCTGGGCACTACAGGCCGTGGCTGGTGGATTTGCGCAAGGACAAGCCGCACCAGCTCGATGACCAGCTCGAACAGCTATTCCTCGAAAAATCGATGACGAGTGCCAGCGCCTTCAACCGCCTGTTCGACGAGACAATGGCCGACTTGCGCTTCGATATAGACGGCGCAAGCCTTTCGCTGGAAGTAACGCTCAATATGCTTCAGGAGCCGGAGCCGGAAACTCGCAAGAAGGCAGCGCAGGCGCTCAGCACCACCTTCACCAATAATCTGCGGGTCTTCACCCTCATCACCAACACACTGGCCAAGGACAAGAATATTTCCGACCGCTGGCGCAAGTTCGAAGACATCGCCGACAGCCGCCATCTGGCAAACCGTGTGGAGCGCGAGGTAGTCGACGCTCTGGCTGCCGCCGTGAAAAATGCCTATCCGCGCCTTTCGCATCGTTATTACGCCATGAAGGCAAAATGGCTCGGCATGGAACAGATGAACTACTGGGACCGCAACGCGCCGCTTCCCGATACATCGAATACGATCATTCCATGGGATGAGGCGAAGGACACCGTGCTGTCCGCCTATGGCGATTTTGCGCCGGAGATGGCCGATATCGCCCGCCGTTTCTTCGATGAGCAATGGATCGACGCCCCCGCCCGGCCCGGCAAGGCGCCGGGCGCCTTCGCGCATCCGACCGTGCCTTCGGCCCATCCTTATGTCCTCGTCAACTATCTCGGCAAACCGCGCGACGTGATGACGCTTGCCCATGAGCTTGGCCACGGCGTGCACCAGGTGCTGGCCGGCGACCAAGGCGCGCTGATGTGCGCGACGCCGCTGACGCTTGCCGAAACTGCCTCCGTTTTCGGAGAAATGCTGACCTTCCGCAAATTGCTTGACGACACGAAGGACGTCAGGGAACGCAAGGCCATGCTCGCCCGCAAGGTCGAGGACATGATCAACACGGTCGTGCGACAGATCGCGTTTTATGAATTCGAACGCAAGCTGCACACCGCCCGCAAGCAGGGTGAGTTGACCTCCGAACAGATCGGTGAATTGTGGCTTTCCATTCAGGCCGAGAGCCTCGGCCCGGCGATCAAGATTTCCGAAGGGTATGAGACCTGGTGGACCTACATCCCCCATTTCATCCACTCTCCCTTCTATGTTTATGCCTATGCCTTCGGTGATTGCCTGGTGAACTCGCTGTATGCCGTTTACCAGAAGGCCGAGACCGGCTTTCAGGAGAAATATTTCGAGCTTTTGAAAGCAGGCGGCACCAAGCACCATTCGGAACTTCTGAAACCATTCGGCCTCGATGCGACGGACCCTTCCTTCTGGGACAAGGGTCTTGCCATGATCGAAGGGCTGATCGACGAACTGGAAGCGCTTGACAGCAAACAGGCCTGATCGGCTCCGAAAAATACCGATGACAGGCGACGAGCAAAGGCAATGAAACGCAAACCCGCCGATCTGACCTTGAGAGAAACGCTGCGCTGGGAGCCGCAATCGGGCTTTCAGCGCATTGACCAGCATATGCGCCGGCTATTGCGCTCAGCCGATGCGCTCGGTTTCCGAGCACCGGCCAACGCGGTTCAGGTACTGGAGAAGAAGGTGGGCGGCGAAAGTCCGCTCTGCGTGAAGCTGGTCATGAACTACAAGGGTGAGCTCGATATCGAAACGGCCGACTTTCGGCCGTTGCAGGAGGGAACCGTCTGGCGGATCCGCATCGCGACGCAAACCAGGCTTGATTCCGCCGACACCTTCTATCGCCACAAATCATCGCGCCGGGAACCCTATGATGCCGCCCGCGCCGAATTTTCAGCCGGGGATGCAGACGAGGTTCTGCTGCTCAACGAGCGCGGCGAGTTGTGCGAGGGATCATCGACCAGCATCTTCGTCGAAATGCCGGACGGGCAATTGCTAACGCCGCCGCTCGACAGCGGTATTCTGCCGGGCGTCCTGCGTGCCGATCTCATCCGCCAGCGCAAGGCACGCGGGCAGGCATTGAAGCCGGAGGATATTGCCGGTCGACGGCTGTTCGTGGGAAATTCGCTGCATGGGCTGATTGCGGCGGAGCTGGTCTAAACCGTCACCGCCAAAAGCCGGTCGCGGCCCTTTTCCTTGGCAGCGTAAAGCGCCTGATCGGCGCGCATGAAAACATCGTCGGCACTTTCTGCCATCCGATAGGTCGTCATTCCAGCGGAACAGCTATAGGAAAAATCCGGAAACTCGGCCAGAGGTCTGGAAAGACGCACCTTTTGCAGTAGCCGCTCGACGATCTCCCGGCTCTCAACAACCGAACTGCGCGGCAGGATGAGCATGAATTCCTCACCGCCGATCCTGCCAAAACAATCCACCCGCCGGACGACGGAATGGGCGATCCCGACAAAATCGCGCAGCACCGCATCGCCGCATTTGTGGCCGAAACGATCGTTGATGTGCTTGAAAAAGTCGATGTCGAGCGTGCAAAGGCAAAAGGGCGCTTCAAGCCCCTTGCCGACCCGCTCCACCTGTAGCGCGAGTTTGGCGAAAACAAAACGCCGGTTCGCCGTTCCCGTCAATTCGTCGGTCTGCGAGGCGCGCACCGCCAGATCCCGGTCCTGCCGCAGGGTTCTGTAGCCCTGGCGCAATTCGGTGACATCGCTTGCGACACACAGCATCCAGCCATCCTGCTGCACCGTCTCCGTCATCCAGAACCAGCGGCCGTCATACATATCCATCTCGAAGGCACGATACGGCAGCTTGCCGCGCCGGGACTGCGCCGACAAAAGCCAGCCCTCGAAATCGCTGTTTCTGACGACCACGCCGGTTCGCAGACGGTGGTTCAAGCGCATGATTTCCGCCCAGGTCGAAAAATCATCGTCGGCAAGCTGAAAGCTCTGCCGAAACGACGGGTTGGCATGCCGCAACCGGTCTTCGGAATCGTAAAGTGCAATAAGAACGGGGGTGGCGCTCTGAAGCGCTGCGACACGCTCAATAAGACTATTCAACAGGCAACACTCCTGTGATGACGAAAAGCCCCCTTTTCGTCATCTTGCAAAAGCCCCCAAGCCCTAGGACATATACACGAAAAGAAGAACTTGATTATAAACGTAGTCTCTAAAATGCGAAGGGGAAGAATGCGGTCGGAAGGTCTCGACTTCAATCTCGCCGGATCGCAACCGCGCAGAACGGGATCACCACACACCAACCCGTCACAACTTTCGCATCCCGGGCTTGCGCTACCGTCATATGTCCGTCATGCACCTGCCCTTTATTGTGGCACGCTTTTATGATCTAGCTTACTTATTGGCTTAAAAAGGAAAAATGACGAATGACGGACGCAAACCATCCGATTTACGGCGATATTGACGGCCCCATCATCATGATCGGCTTCGGCTCCATCGGGCGCGGCACTCTTCCGTTGATCGAACGTCATTTCAACTTCGACAAGACCAGGCTCGTCGTCATCGACCCGCGCGAGGATATCGCAGCGTATCTGGCCGAGAGAAACATTCGCCATATCCGTACGCATCTGACCAAAGAAAACTACAAGGAGGTGCTCAAGCCACTCCTTAAAGGGGTTCAGGGTCAGGGCTTCTGCGTCAATCTTTCGGTCGATGCCGCATCCGTCGATCTGATGAGGCTCTGCCGCAAACATGGCATGCTCTACATCGACACCGTAGTGGAGCCGTGGCCCGGCTTTTACTTCGATGCAGACGCCGACAATGCCTCCCGTACCAATTATTCGCTGCGTGAGACCATGCTGAAAGAAAAGGCTCGGAAACCGGGCGGCACAACGGCCGTTTCCACCTGCGGTGCAAATCCCGGCATGGTGTCCTGGTTCGTAAAACAGGCGCTGGTCAATCTCGCCAAGGATAGCGGTCTCGACATCGAAGAGCCGCAACCGCATGACCAGCTGGCATGGGCAAAGCTCATGCAGCAGCTCGGCGTCAAGGGCGTGCATGTGGCAGAGCGCGATACGCAGCGGGCAAAAAATCCCAAGCCATTCGGCGCATTCTGGAACACCTGGTCCGTCGAGGGTTTTATCGCCGAAGGTTTTCAGCCCGCCGAACTCGGCTGGGGAACGCATGAAAACTGGATGCCGAAAAACGCGAAAAAACAAAAAAAGGGTAGCAAGGCAGCGATCTATCTCGATCAGCCCGGCGCCAATACGCGGGTACGGACATGGTGTCCCGGACAAGGGCCGCAATATGGATTTCTGGTCACCCACAACGAGGCGATCTCGATTTCCGACTATTTCACCGTCCGCAATGACGATGGCAATCTGATCTACCGGCCCACCTGTCACTATGCCTACCACCCCTGCAACGACGCCGTCCTTTCCCTGCACGAACTTTTCGGTAATGGCGGCACGCC
Source organism: Rhizobium sp. AN68 (assembly GCF_030758035.1). NCBI lineage: Bacteria > Pseudomonadati > Pseudomonadota > Alphaproteobacteria > Hyphomicrobiales > Rhizobiaceae > Rhizobium > Rhizobium sp. AN68. The sequence continues at coordinate 957,747 of NZ_JARWMI010000002.1, forward strand.
GCAGCCGATCCAGCATGTGCTTGGCGAAGAAGAGCTTGTCGATGGTGCCGACGAGCTGGGTGTTCTTCTCTACGGCCATGACAAAAATGCCTATTGGTATGGCTCGCGGCTAACCTTGCAGGAGGCACGGGCGCTCGCCCCCAGCCAGAACGCGACCGGATTGCAGGTCAGCTCCGCGGTACTGGCCGGAATGGTCTGGGCGCTTGAAAATCCGCAGGCCGGCATCGTCGAGGCGGATGAAATGGATTATCGCCGTTGCCTCGAGGTGCAGCGTCCCTATCTTGGACCGGTCGAAGGACATTACACGGACTGGACGCCGCTCGACGGTCGCCCGGGACTGTTTCCAGACAATATCGACACCTCGGATCCCTGGCAGTTCCGCAACATCCTCGTGCGCTGAGGGCATGGCGTCTCATATTTGTCACGCAGGTGTTTTCATGACGGATGTCAGGAACCCGGGAGAGCAAACAACGTTGCCTTGAAATAAATAACGCTTCACGGCATGGTCGAAACATCAGGGTTTCATCGAATCGCAGGAGAACAGGCTCATGAACTTCAAGACAAGCGCTGCTTTGCTTTGTGCCGCAATCGCGGTGTCTTCATGCGTTGCGCCGGGTCCCTCCCAGCAGACGTCGATGGCACCCTCGCTTGCCCGCGGCCCGGCCGTGGATGGCCGCTGGATCGACCGCAACGGCATCGTATCGACATTCCAGAACGGTGCTTTCTCCACCCGTTCGACCGATACCAACACGCTTCTGGCATCAGGCACCTATGTCACGATTTCGCCGACGCTCTATGAAATCAACATGACGTCGCTGGTGCGCAACACGCAATCGCGCGTCAACTGCGCGCTCGTCTCCCCGGCACAACTGAATTGCACGACAGACAGCAACAGCCAGTTCTCGCTAACGCGTCAGGGCTGATAACACAGTCTTTTCAATGGTATGATCTTTTAAAACGCACGCCTCAAGCGTGCGTTTTGCTTTATTGCGCCACTGTCACAATTTCCGCTTGCGGCAGCTGCCGCTAAATGGAAACATCGCGCTTTGAAAGACTGACATACTTTCAGACTAGAGAATGAGCACGGCCTGATGATGATCGACCGGCCAGGGCTTCCGCTTTGAACAGGAGAGAGGGACCATGAAGAAAATTTTGAGACTGAGTATGCTGAGCGTTTCCGCGATAACGCTTTCAGCCGGAGCGGCTCTGGCCGATTACGAACTCAACATTCTTCACATTAACGATTTTCACTCCCGTATCGAATCGATCAATAAATTCGACTCGACCTGCTCGGCGGAAGAGGAAGGCAAAAACGAATGCTTTGGCGGCGCCGCGCGCCTCTTGACCGCAATCAACCAGACAAGGGACGCGCTCAAGGCTCAAGGCAAGAACGTTCTCTTGCTCAATGCCGGCGACAATTTTCAAGGCTCGCTGTTTTACACCACCTACAAGGGTACCGTTGAAGCCGAAGTGCTGAACGCCATGAAGTTCGACGCCATGACCGTCGGCAACCATGAATTCGACGATAGCGAAGACGGGCTTGCGGGCTTCCTCGACAAGGTTCAGTTTCCGGTCGTGACCGCCAATGTGGTTGCCAGCGCCGCCTCGAAAATCGGCGATCGCGTCAAGCCGTCCATCGTCCTTGAAGTCGGCGGCCAGAAAATCGGCATTGTCGGCGCTGTCGCCAACGACACGGCGGAACTTGCGACCCCCGGCCCCAATATCACCATTGCGGAAGATGTCGCGAAAATCAGCGAACAGGTGCAGAAGCTGAAAGGCGAGGGTGTCAACAAGATCATTGCCCTGACCCATGTCGGATATCCACGCGACCTCGAATTCATCGCGAAAATCCCGGATGTGGACGTCGTTGTCGGCGGCCACTCGCATACGTTGCTCTCCAACACCGACCAGAAGGCCGAAGGACCTTACCCGACACTCGTCGACAATCCCGGCGGCTACAAGGTTCCGGTCGTTCAGGCAGGGCAATACAGCAAATATCTGGGTGACCTGCGCGTCGTCTTCGATGACAGCGGCGTGGTCAAGGAAAGCAAGGGCGATCCGATCCTGATCGATTCATCCTTCAAACCCGACGAAGCAACGCTCAAGCGTATCGATGAACTGAAAGCACCGATCGAAGCGCTGAAATCGAAGGTCGTCGGCACTTCGGAAGGCCCGATCGAAGGTGATCGCAAGGTTTGCCGCGTCAAAGAATGCTCCATGGGTAATCTGGTAGCGGATGCGACCCTTGCCCGCGTCAAGGATCAGGGCGTCACCATCGCTTTCGCAAATAGCGGTGGCCTGCGCTCCTCCATCGATAGCGGCGATGTCTCGATGGGCGAAGTCCTGACGGTTCTGCCGTTCCAGAACACGGTCGCAACTTTCCAGCTGAAGGGCGAGGATATTCGCGCTGCCCTCGAAAACGGCGTCAGCCAGATCGACGATGGCGCAGGTCGTTTCATGCAGGTTTCAGGCATGAAATATTCCTTCGACCGCTCCAAGCCGGCCGGCAGCCGCGTTACTGCGGTCGAGGTCAAGGAGGGCGACGCTTTCGTGCCTCTCGACCCGGCAAAGACCTACACTGTTGCGGCGAATAATTACGTTCGCACCGGCGGCGATGGCTTCAAGGTATTCGCGACCAAGGCGATCAACGCCTATGACTTCGGCCCCAACCTCGAAGAGGCTGTAGCTGCCTATATTACGGCCAACAGCCCCTATAAGCCCTTCACGGACGGCCGCATCACCGAAGTGACGCCTGCCGGTTATGTGGCTCCGGCAAAGCCCGCTGCATCAGCGCCTGCCGCAACAGCACCGGCGGCAACTGCAACCGCTCCGGCCGCCACACCAGCCCCGGCTCCCGCAGCACCTGCTGCGACTGCACCTGCCACCACCACGCCGGCAGCGGCCGCGGCTGCCGCCAGCAAATATGTCGTCGCAAAGGGCGATTCGCTCTGGAAGATCGCGGCGGAGAAGTATGGCGACGGTGCCCTTTGGACCAGGATTGCCAAGGCAAACACGCTGAAGCATCCGAACCATATCGAAATCGGCGAGGAACTGGAGGTTCCGGCTCAATAAGCCGTGAACACATACAGACAGGGCAATTTGCCGCAGACGGGAAGCCGGCCTCGCACCATGAGGCCGGCTTCTTATTTTCCCTTTAAAAACAGATCATTACAGGCTGCGTTTTATCAAAAGACAATGCGTCCGTTACCGCACCTCGGAAATCACCTCTGCAGGTGGTTCAATCCTTACAAATTTCGTCTAGAACACGTGAACAAATTGACGGCACGAGCATATAGCTTGAGCATTTCCGGCAAAACCGCGTCACGGTTTGCGTCCGGCCATGTATAAAAACAAAAAATGGAGCGTTTCCGCCCTTTATCCCAAACGGAAACGTTCTCATGCAACCAGTACGAGTTCAGGGTGTCATTCATGACGACAGAATTATCCGCACTTCCCGTAGACCATCCCCGCGTAAGATTTGGCAAGGTTGGCGTTCTGCTTGTCAATCTTGGCACGCCGGATGGTACGGACTATTGGCCGATGCGACGTTATCTGGCGGAATTTCTGAGCGACAAACGCGTGATCGAATGGTCGCGCCTCTACTGGTATCCGATCCTGTACGGCATCGTCCTCAACAAGCGCCCGCAGAAGGTCGGCAAGGCCTATGAGGCAATCTGGAACCGCGATCGCAACGAAAGCTATCTGCGCACCTATACTCGCAGCCAGGGCGAACTGATGGCACAGGCGCTGAAGGATTTGCCGAATGTCGTCGTTGACTGGGCCATGCGCTACGGCCAGCCTTCCATCGCCTCGAAAATCGACGCGCTGAAGGAGCAGGGATGCGAGAAAATCCTGCTATTCCCGCTCTATCCGCAATATGCCGCATCGACCACGGCGACGGTGAACGACAAGGCTTTCGAACATCTGATGAAGCTGCGCTGGCAGCCCGCCATCCGCACCGTTCCGCCCTATCATGACGATCCTGCCTATATCGAGGGGCTTGCCGCCTCCGTCAAAAACCATCTGGCAACGCTGGACTGGGAACCCGAGATGCTGATCACCTCCTTCCACGGCATTCCGCAATCCTACTTCAGGAAGGGCGATCCCTATTATTGCCACTGCCAGAAGACCGCCCGTCTGCTGAAGGACGCGCTGGGACGGACCGAGAAGAACTTCATGATCACCTTCCAGTCGCGTTTTGGGCCAGAAGAATGGCTGCAGCCCTATACCGACAAGACCATGGAAAAGCTGGCATCCGAGGGCATCAAACGCATCGCCGTCATGAACCCCGGTTTCGTATCGGATTGTCTTGAAACGCTGGAGGAAATTGCCGGTGAGGCCGGAGAAATCTTCCTGCATAATGGCGGCGAGAAATTCACCCACATCCCGTGTCTCAACGACAGCGTCGAGGGTATGACAGTTCTCGAAAAGGTTGTACGACAAGAGTTGCAAGGTTGGGTGTAATCTTGCCATAACGATGCGGGTGTACGATCCCAAAAGTTTGTGGTGCTGGAGGAGGAAGTGATGATTGCATTGGGCGGTTTCGATATCGTCGTCATAGCGGCGGTTGTTTTGGTCATTCTGGTGCTCTTTGCCGGCATCAAGACCGTACCGCAGGGACATCGCTACACGGTTGAACGGTTCGGGCGCTACACCCGCACACTCGAGCCGGGCCTCAACCTCATCGTGCCGTTCTTCGAAAGCATCGGTTCGAAGATGAATGTGATGGAGCAGGTTCTGCATATACCGACACAGGAAGTTATCACCCGCGATAATGCCAGTGTCTCAGCTGATGCCGTCACTTTCTATCAGGTCCTCAATGCCGCACAGGCCGCTTACCAGATCACCAATCTGGAAATGGCGATTGAAAACCTCACCATGACCAACATCCGCTCGGTAATGGGCTCGATGGATCTCGATGAGTTATTGTCGAACCGTGATGCCATCAACGATCGCCTGCTGCGCGTGGTTGACGAGGCGGTGGGACCATGGGGTATCAAGGTTACGCGCATCGAGATCAAGGATATCGCGCCGCCGAAAGATCTCGTCGATTCCATGGCAAGACAGATGAAGGCGGAGCGTGAAAAACGCGCGCAGGTGCTGGAGGCCGAGGGCGCCCGCAATGCTCAGATTCTGCGCGCAGAGGGCGCAAAACAATCTGCCATTCTCGAGGCGGAAGGCCAGCGCGAAGCGGCGTTTCGCGATGCCGAGGCCCGCGAGCGTCTGGCCGAGGCCGAAGCCAGCGCCACCCGCATGGTGTCGGAAGCCATCGCTGCCGGCAATGTCCACGCGATCAATTACTTCGTTGCCCAGAAATATACCGAAGCGCTCTCCAATATCGGCACCGCCAAAAACTCGAAAATCGTGTTGATGCCGATGGAGGCTTCTGCGTTGATCGGCTCGCTCGGCGGCATAGGGGCAATCGCCCGTGACGTTTTCGGCGACAAGGGCGATGCACCAACCGCGCCCGCCGTCCCCGCATCTTCCCGCTCGGTGCCGCCGTCGCGGCCTTCGGCCCAGGCCATCAACGTGACAATTCCCGGTAATCCCTTCGGCTCTTCATCGGAGAAGTGACGATGCTGCAACGGCTTGCCACGGAACTGGGACCATGGAGCTGGTGGATTGCCGGCTTCATTCTGCTGGCTGCCGAGTTGGTCGCTCCGGGCGTGTTTCTGATCTGGATTGGCATTGCCGCGCTGGTGATCGGCGCGCTCTCCCTGCTGCTCTGGGATGCTGCATTCTGGGCGTGGCAATTGCAACTGGTGCTTTTTGCCGCCCTCTCCATCGCCTTCGCCCTGCTTGGCAGGAAATATTTCGGCAAAAACCGTGAGGCAAGCGACGAACCCTTCCTCAATCAACGGGAAGCAAGCCTTGTTGGACGCACAGCGACCCTGCAGGAGCCGGTTGTCGAAGGACGCGGCCGCATAAGGCTGGACGATACCTGGTGGTCCGTTAACGGTGAGGACATGCCAGCCGGAACACGTGTCAGGATCGCAGCTGCGCGTGGCCGCACCCTGACAATAGAGCCGCTCGACCGCCCATAGCGATCAGGCTACACCGATTCTCAACAGATCGTGGAAATGCACCAGCCCTATTGGTCGGTTATCGTCATCAACGACGATCAGCGCACCGATATGGAATTTTTCCAGCGTCGCGAGAGCGCTGGTCGCCAGCACCGATTTTTTGACCGTTTTCGGAGTACGGGTCATAATGTCGTCCACCGTCAATTCCGCGAGGTTGCGCGACAGGTTGCGCGCCATATCGCCCTCGGTGACGATGCCACACAGACGGCCATCCTCGTCCAGAATACCGACGCAGCCGAAATGCTTGCGGGAAAGAACACTGACTGCTTCCGGCATGGAAGTTCCCTTGCCGACTAGCGGCACCCGGTCGCCGGTATGCATGATATCGCTGACCAGCGTAAGGCCCGCGCCCAGTTTGCCGCCGGGGTGAAACACCTTGAAATCACCGGCAGTGAAATTGCGTGCTTCCAGAAGCGCAACGGCAAGGGCATCGCCAAGTGCCAGCTGCATCAATGTGGAGGTGGTAGGCGCAAGACCGAGCGGGCAGGCTTCCTGTTCATTGGGAACCAGAAGCACGATATCGGCTGCCTTCGCCAGCGATGCACTCTCCGAACATGTAAGTGCAATCAGCGGGATGGAGAAACGGCGCGAATAGTTGATGATGCTACGCAGCTCTGAACTTTCACCGCCTTTGGAGATCGCCAGCACTACGTCATCACCGCCGATCATGCCCAGATCGCCGTGGTTGGCCTCTGCCGCATGCACGAAAAACGCAGGCGTTCCCGTGGAGGCGAAGGTGGCCGCGAGCTTGGCGCCTATGTGGCCGCTTTTACCGACACCGGTGATGATGAGGCGGCCATTAGACTGGCCGATCGTCTCGATCGCCTTGCAGAAAGGTTGGGAAAGCCCGTTCCTGAGGGCCTCTTCAAGAGCGGCAAGGCCAGCCCTCTCCATCGAAATCGTCCGCACGGCGGATTCAATCGCATTGTCTTCAACCAGTTTGACGGCTCTCGTAATCATGGCCGACTGTTACTATTTCAACCGGAATAAGTCCACTCTACAGCCGAAAATCGCCGCTCTTTAGTGGCGCAGGTTCGGCGGAGAAATCTCCTCCATCGTTCCCATCCGCTTGAAAGGGATGTTCTCTTCATCGACCAGGTATCGCCCGACTGTCCTTATCCACGAGATAGAGCCGTCATCACGGCGCACGGCATATTCCTGATGGTAAAAGCTGGCGGCCTTGAGCGTCGTGAGCGCAGTTTCGATCACATGATTGCGATGGCCGATATCCACTTTTTCGAGCATCTGAAAAATGCTGATGCCCTGCATCGCCTGCCGCAAAGGAATGCCCAAGAGTTCAGCGCAGACTTCGTCTAGATAGAATCGGTCATTGGTAATATCCCAGCAATAAAAACCGACCTGCTTGACGTTCAAAACGGGATTCATGAAACGACGCTGTGACACAAAATAAAAATCAATTGGATTGCTAAAATAAAACGGATGAGTTCCACCCAATCATAGGGCGATTCCGTATCAAAATGAAACGTTTAAATCTGATCATATTCGAAATATTGGGCATCTCGGCAAATTTTCTTCAGTCGCGGTGCCGAAGCGGCCAGATCGAACGAGGAAGCCCCCCAGCTTTGCCGCAGCCACAGATGTGGTGAAATCGGGGAGGTCTTTATCAACTGTTAACCATAAAAATCCTATTGTTAAAGCGATATTAAAACTTGCGTCGCGTGTCTGGTCTCTTGGTCGTCCACTTCATCTGTCTGCCGCTCATTCGGCTTCAGGAAATGCTGAGACGAACTTTCGATCCGACATGGGCCAAATGCGCCGGGTGAAGAGGAATGATTGTGAAGGGCACCGCCACACGTCTGCCGACGTCGCGGAAAGCAGCAACCCTGCTGCTGCTTGCCTGTACGCTTCTCTACACCCCGGGAACTGTTTTCGCGCAAACAGCGGCCACGCGGCTGCCGGTCGCAGTTCCATCCGGCGATGCAACGCCGGCCGAGAACCCGACAACGACAACTGAAAACGAGGCAAGCACGGTGCGAGCAGCACCGCCACAGCAACTATGGCGCCCCTCGAATAATCCGGGCGACCCGATTTCCGAACAGCAGGAAGAAGCGGGCCAGCCTTATGCCGACGCGGAAAACCCATATGAGCCAACGGTAGACGGCGGTGAAAACCCGCAAAGAGCCACCGAACCCGGACAAACCCCCGGCATCCGGCTCGGTACATTCCTGCTGCGGCCCTCGATCAGCCAGACGATCAATACGGAAAAGCAGACGAACACCGGCGGCCCTTCCAGACGTAACTACCTGACGACGGGTATTCGCGGCACGCTAACCAGCGACTGGTCCCGCCATGCGCTGACTGTAACAGGCGATGGCGCCTGGGAGAAAAATTTCGGCAGCAAGAATGGTGAAGAGCCGAGGGCGCGGATAGAAGCCGATCTGCGCCTCGATCTCGGCGAAGAAACGACGGCTAATCTCAAGGCGGGTTACGAATTCAGTCGTGAAGGCACCACGGACCCCAACGCTTTGACCGGCGCTGCCGTGCAGGGCGGAGAACACCGTTTCACGACCGGCGCATCGATCCAACGGGATTTCGGCAAGCTGCGCGGGCTGGCGGCGCTCGATCTGTCGCGTACGGTCTACACGGATGCAAAGGGCATAAACGGCCAGCCGATCAGTCTTAGCGATCGCGACCAGAACGGCGCGAACCTGCGCGGCCGCATCGGCTACGAATTGTCACCGGCCCTGATCCCGTTCCTCGAATTGAACGCGGGAACGACCAAATATGACAGGCGCCTGGACAATACCGGTTACGCACGGTCCTCGAATTCCTACGGCGCCAAAATTGGAGCCGAGGTCGATCTTGGCGAGAAGACCCGCGGCGAGGCCGCCATCGGCTATCTACGCAAACAATATGACGACGACCGCATCGCTTCCATCGGCGCGCTGACACTGGACGGCGAACTGAGCTGGTCGCCGCAGCGCGGCACCAACGTCAATCTTGGCCTGCGCACGACGATAGAGGATTTCGCCGGCGGACCACAGGGCGGCTGGATTTCCTATCGGCTGGATGCCGGGCTGACCCATGAATTGCGCAGCAATCTGGTCGCGCGGCTGACCGGGCAGATCGTGCACCGGACATTTCCCTCCTCCGATATCGAGGATGCCGTGGAATACACCGCAGGCGCTGGCTTGACCTGGGGGCTGAACCGCTATCTCGATCTGACGGCGGACGTCAGTTATCAGTGGACGCCAATTTATGACAGCAACGAACTGCGCGTCGGCGCGGGGCTTGTCCTGAAACGATAGCGTCGCCCCAAACAGAAATCCCGGCGCGAAGGCCGGGATCCCGTTGTCCAGTTGGTAAATTACTTCAGTCCGTCGATAAGAGCCTTGATCGGCTCCTCGATTGCGGGGCGGATGTCAGCGCGTTCGAGCGCGAAAGCGACGTTGGCAAGAATGAAACCATCCTTGGCGCCGCAATCGAACGTCTGCCCGCGGAAATGATAGCCAGCGAATCCCTGCGACTTGGCAAGCGTCAACATGCCGTCCGTCAGCTGGATTTCGTTGCCGGCGCCCCGCTCCTGATTTTCCAGAATGTCGAAAATCTCAGGCTGAAGGATGTAGCGACCGTTGATGTAGAAATTCGAAGGTGCCGTACCCTTGGCAGGCTTCTCGACCATTTCAGTGATCTTGAAACCCTCGCCCACGGCGTTACCCACGCCGACGATGCCGTATTTATGCGTCTGATCGGGAGCGCATTCCTGCACCGCGATGACGTTGCCGGCGGTCTGGTCATAAAGTTCGACCATGCCCTTGAGGCAGCTTTTCTGTGAGTGCATGATCATATCAGGCAGCAGCACGGCGAAAGGCTCGTCGCCGACAATATCACGCGCACACCAGACCGCATGGCCAAGACCAAGCGGCACCTGCTGACGCGTGAAGCTTGCCGTGCCCGCCTTGGGCAGAAGGCCGGCAAGCAATGTCAGCTCGGCATTCTTGTTGCGCTCGCGCAGCATTTGTTCGAGTTCAAATTGAATATCAAAATAATCTTCAATCACCGCCTTGCCGCGGCCGGTGACAAATACAAAATGCTCGATGCCCGCTTCCGCCGCCTCGTCGACGACGTATTGAATGACCGGCTTGTCAACGACAGTGAGCATTTCTTTCGGAACCGCCTTGGTTGCGGGCAGGAAACGCGTACCCAGACCTGCGACCGGAAATACGGCCTTCCGAATTTTCTTATGTTCTACCACATATCCCTCCTGAGAGATAAAACTTGATCACAATCCCCGCACAGTGTTGTTATTTCAAAAATAACAACGTTTTGTAAAGGGTGACGCTACCATCTATTAATGGTAAAGAATTTGTTGACATTCTTTTGTTATGCATGACGACGCCCGATGCGTTTTCGCAATCGAAATGACATTCGAGAGAACGAAAGACTGACGATGACAAAGATGATCCTTTCAAATGTCCGCAAATTCGGCTGCATGATGGTTGCAGGTCTGGCGATCTCGCTGGCCCCCGTCTCGGCCCGGGCCGATGCTGGGTTCAAGCAGTGGATCAACCAGTTCTACGCAACAGCCGCGAAAGAAGGCATTAGCAAGGCGACCTACCAGAAAGCCTTTGCTGGTGTCAGCGAGCCGGATCCGGATGCGCTGCGCAAGGCGACCTTCCAGCCGGAATTCACCACCCAGATCTGGGATTATCTCGATTCCCGCGTCAACCCCTATACGGTGCGCATCGGCCGCGAGATGAAGATGAAGCACGCGACGACGCTCAACTGGATCGAGCGTAACTTCAACGTCGACAAACATATCATTCTCGCCATCTGGTCGATGGAATCGAATTACGGCGCGGTTCTCGAAAAGCCGGAGCGCCTGCACAATATTCCGCAGGCACTGGCCACGCTCGCCTATTCCGACCCCAAACGCGCCAAGTTCGCGCGCACGCAATTGATCGCCGCACTCAAAATCCTGCAGGCAGGCGATGTCACGCCCAAGCAGCTGACGGGTTCCTGGGCGGGTGCGATGGGCCATACCCAGTTCATTCCGACCAGCTACCTGCTCTATGCTGTCGATGCGGACGGCAATGGTAAGCGCGACATCTGGCACTCGGTTCCGGACGCGCTGGCGACGGCCGCCAATCTACTCGCCAAGAATGGCTGGGAACCCGGCCGGACTTGGGGTTACGAAACAGCCGTGCCGCGTGGCGGCGCCCGTTATGAGGGGCAAACGAAGTCCATTGCGGAATGGACCAAGCTTGGCTTTGCCCGCCCGAACGGCAAGAATTTCACCCGCGGCTCCGATCGCGCCATGCTGAAACTGCAGGGTGGGGCAAATGGTCCAGGTTTCCTGATGATGAAAAACTTCTTCACCATCAAGAAATACAACGCATCCGACAGCTATGCGCTGGCCGTTGGCCTGCTTGCTGACGAGATCGCCGGTTATGGCGGCATGCAGCAGAAATGGCCGCGTCCGGACGGCACGCTGGATATTCGTGAAAAATTCGAACTCCAGACCCGCATGAAAGAACTTGGCTATTACGATGGCGAAGTCGATGGCAATTTCGGCTCCGGCTCGAAGGCGGCGATCAGCGCCATCCAGTCGCGCATGGGCCTCGAAACCGACGGTCAGCCGTCGCAGCGATTGCTGAGAGCACTGCGGAATTGATAATATGCCGGTGAATTCGGCGGCGGTCTTCAACGCCGCCGAAGCATCCGGAAGGATCGATGTCATGAGTAGGAAACCTGCGGCGAAAAGCACAAGTACGGGCTGGCGCATCTGCGCCATCATTCTTTGTGCTGTCTTGTGCACGCCGCTTGTCCCTTCGCAAACCTTCGCCCAGGAACAGCGACGCACCCTGTTCGAAATGCTGTTTGGCCGGCCCGTGGGCCGGGAGGACACGCCCGGCCGCGAATACCAGCCCCGCAGTCGCCGGGATTTCCCGGCTGCCCCGCGTGAAAAATCAGTCACCCGCCCGCAACCCGCAAGAAAAGCGCCTTCGGTGGTTCAGATGCGAACCATAAAACCGGAGCCGACCGCCAAGCTTGAAAATGCAAGGCGTGTTCTGGTCGTCGGTGATTTTCTGGCCGGTGGCATGGGGGAAGAATTGGTCAATGCCTTCGCCAGCTCTCCGGGAATTTCGGTCGATGTGCGCGCGAATGGTTCTTCGGGCCTCGTACGCACGGATTATTACGACTGGTTCGCCAATCTGCCGCAGTTCATAACCGAAACAAATCCTGCCACCATCGTCATCATGATGGGATCGAACGATCGCCAGCAGATGCAGATCGGCGATACCAGGGAAAAATTTGGCACCGATGTCTGGTTCAAGGAATATGAGCGGCGGATCGATGAACTTCTGGCCCTTGCTGGCCGGCCAAAGGTGCCGCTGCTGTGGGTTGGCCTGCCGGCCTTCCAGTCAACCTCACTCTCGGCCGATCTCGTCGGCTTCAACCGGCTTTATCGCAGCCATATCGAAAAATACGGCGGCGAATTCGTCGATGTCTGGGACGGCTTTGTCGACGAGGCCGGTAAATTTGTCATCACCGGCTACGACATGAACGGCCAGCAGGCCCGTCTGCGTGAGGCAGATGGCGTCGGCATGACGCAGGCCGGCAAACGCAAGCTTGCTTTTTACGTCGAGAAATTCGTGCGCAGGCACCTCGACAGCGCCGGACCGGACCTCGTGAAACTGGACGGCAGCAATTTGCCTGCACTCACCTCCCTGCCCGCGCTTGGCATCGACGCGGGACAGGTGCGCACCCAGCCGATCAGCCTGACCGATCCGAACCTCGATGGCGGTGACAAGCTGCTTGGCGATGTCCCTTCGACGGCGGTATCGACACGTGTCTCGGTGGTGGAATCGCCACGCGAACGGCTGACCAAGCGGGGCGAGATGGCCGATGCACCGGCGGGTCGTATCGATGACTACCGGATTGTCCCGGATACTGCTCAGGCCAGACAGTAGCCACTTCTCCGCCGTCGCTACGGCTCGAACCGGCGTAATGTTGAGGCAACCCGGCAGTGGCAGGATAAATTCAGCTTTGCAGCAAATGCGGGGTCGGCCAATTGCCCTCCCCTGCCCGCGTCTTACTGCACGGTGATATTTATCCGATGCCCCCGCGCCCCTTCCTCTCCGGGAAGGCGTACGCCAGACACTGCCGAGTACAATTCATGCGCCTGCTGCTTGTTGAAGACGAACGCGAAATGGCAGCAGCCCTTTCCGCCGCCCTGCACCGGTTCGATATCATCGTGGACAATGTCGGCACGCTCGATCTTGCCCGGCATGCGATCATGGACGGTGTTCACGATCTTGTCGTGCTCGACCGGCAATTGCCCGATGGCGATGGCATCCAGCTTATAGAAGATCTGCGTCTGCTGCCCGTCACACCGCCCGTCATCGTGCTGACAGCGCAAGGCACGCTTGCGGATCGGGTGAACGGCCTGAACCTTGGTGCGGACGATTATCTGGCCAAGCCCTTCGCTGTCGAGGAACTCCTTGCGCGCATCCGCGCCCTGATGCGCCGGCCAGCCGGCAGCGTGACGATGACGGCGAAACTGGGCAAGCTGGAATTTTGCTTCGAAACCCGCGAAGTCCGCATCAAGGGAGAGTTTATTCCCCTGACCAGACGCGAATTGCTGATCCTTGAAGCCCTGTTGCGTCGGCAGGGCAGAACGGTGCTGCGATCGGTACTGGAAGAGGCGGTTTATAATTTCGACGATGAAATCCAGTCGAATGCGCTTGATTCCCATATCTCCCGTCTGCGCCGCAAATTGCAGGCAGCGGATGCGGGTCTGGAGGTTCACGGTATTCGCGGCGTCGGTTATCTGCTGAGGGCGGCCTCATGAAATCGGCCGGAAGGAAATCGCTCAAGCGACGCCTGACCATTCAATTGCTGCTTTTCCAGATCGGCAGCCTTTTCATCGTCACTGCCGCCTTCGTCGCTTACCTGTCCAGCGGCGCCTCGGGCAGCGCCCTTCTCAGCCCGGCAGCGGCCCAGATTACAGCCAATGCCATCATGCGTGACAAGGATGGCCGGCTGATGCTTGACGAAACAAATGAATTTGTCGAACTGCGCGACAGTATGCCCGGTTTCTGGTTCGTTGCAGTCAGCGAGAAAGGTGAGATCGTGCAGGGTGGGCCGGTGCCTGAGGCCTTTAGCAACATGGATCAACAGCTTAGCGACGTCAAAGTGTCGGACGTACGCGATGCGGCATTGTCCTACTCCTATCTTGCTGTCTTGCGAATCGCCGTCGTGCGTCGTGCATCGGGACCGGCGGGCGAATTCGTTATGGTCGGCAAGGGCGGAGCCTTCAGTATGGCATTCCCCGTCCTGCTGTTCTCCAACATACTGATCATGCCGATCCTCCTTATCATGTCCATTGTGACAATCGTGACCATTCCATGGATCATTCGTCGGGAATTTTTCGCACTTTCCGCTATTGCGCGAACGGCGGAAAGCATCGACATCGACAAGCGCGGATATCGATTGCCGGATGGCGATATTCCATGGGAGGTGCAGCCGCTCGTGCATGCCGTCAACGGAGCGCTGAAACGGCTGGACGATGGTTACGAGCGGCACAAGCGCTTCATTCTCGACGCCGCCCATGAATTGCGGACCCCTGTCGCCATTCTCCAGACCCGTGTCGAAACGTTGCTGGACGGACCGGACCGGAGCCGGATATTAGCCGATGCCAGCCGTATCGCCGTGCTTGCCGAACAGTTGCTCGATCTGCAACGACTTGGCGGGCAAAAGGCGCCGCTTATTCCACTAGATCTTGTTGGCCTCTGCCGGTCTGTCGTCGCTGATATGGCGCCGCTTGCAATCTCTCAAGGCTACGAACTTTCGTTCGAGCCGGACGAAGAGCCGATCCTCGCCCTTGCCGATGACGCCTCGCTGCAACGCGCCCTGATGAACGTCGTGCAAAACGCCATCGAACATGGCGGTAATCGCGGAACGATCACCATAAAACTGGGCGCCAACCGCGTGATCGACATATCCGACGAAGGCAACGGAATTCCCGAAGAGGACCGGGAAGCCGTGTTTGACGCATTTCACCGGTTGATACCGAAGGATCGCGGTACCGGGCTCGGTCTCAATCTCGTGCAGGAAATCGTCCGCTACCATGGAGGCGAGATCAGCATCAGTGATTCCCCATCTGGCGGCGCCTCCTTCCGCATCAGCCTTCCCTATTGCTGAAACGAATCCTGTCTTCGGAAGCACGTAATGTCATTGCAATTCTCAGGCGCGATATGTTGCCCATCCCCCTGAATGCGAAACCTCCATCGCGTTTCGGTTCTCCAGTCAAACGAAAGGCCTGTTGTAAAATACAACAGGCCTTTTTGTTTTCGTTACGACGGCTTGCGCCGCATCAACTCGCTCAGCGCGGAAGGACGGTTGCGCCCATCAGCTCTTCGTCAATCGCACGTGCGGCCTGACGGCCTTCGCGGATTGCCCAGACCACCAGCGACTGGCCACGGCGAACGTCGCCTGCCGCCCATAGCTTGTCGACCGAGGTCTTATAGTCCGTTTCGTTGGCGATCACGTTGGTGGAACCGCGACGATCGGTGTTGAGCGACAGCTTGCCATCCATTTCCTTCAGCACGCTATCGGTGAAAGGACCGGAGAAACCGATGGCGATGAAGGCAAGATCAGCCTTGATGATGAATTCCGTACCGGCAATGGGCTTGCGCCGGTCGTCCACCTGACAGCACTTCACACCCGTCAAAACGCCGTCTTCACCGACGAATTCAAGCGTGGCAACCTGGAACTCGCGAACGGCACCTTCTGCCTGCGAAGATGAGGTGCGCATTTTCGTTGCCCAGAATGGCCATACGGCGAGCTTGTCTTCCTTTTCCGGCGGCATCGGGCGGATATCGAGCTGGGTGACTTTAACCGCACCCTGACGGAAGGCCGTGCCGACGCAGTCAGACGCCGTATCGCCACCGCCGACGACGACGACATGCTTGCCGCCGGCGAGGATCGGATCGGCCGGCCAGCCGATGCTGTCGATGTTTTCGCGGCCAACGCGGCGGTTCTGCTGCACGAGATAGGGCATGGCGTCGTAAACGCCATTGAAATCGGCGCCACCGATGCCGGCCGGGCGCGGAGTTTCCGAACCGCCGCAATAAAGAACCGCATCGTGATCAGCCAGAAGCGCTTCGACCGTTACATCCACGCCGACGTTGACGCCGCAATGGAAGGTAACACCTTCACCCTTGATCTGCTCGACACGGCGGTCGATGAAGTTCTTCTCCATCTTGAAATCCGGAATACCGTAACGCAGCAAACCGCCGGGCTTCGATTCACGCTCGTAAACGTGGACCTCATGACCGGCGCGGCCAAGCTGCTGCGCTGCCGCCATGCCGGAAGGACCGGAACCGATGATGGCGACCTTCTTGCCGGTGTGGATCGTCGCCGGCTTCGGCACGATAAAGCCCAGCTCGTAGGCCTTGTCGGCAATCGCCTGCTCGACGGTCTTGATGGCGACCGGTGCATCCTCGAGGTTCAGCGTGCAGGCTTCCTCGCAGGGTGCCGGACAGACGCGGCCGGTGAATTCCGGGAAGTTGTTGGTAGAATGGAGGTTGCGGATCGCCTCTTCCCAATTGTTGTTATAAACCAGATCGTTCCAGTCGGGGATCTGGTTGTGCACGGGACAGCCCGTCGGGCCGTGACAGTAGGGAATGCCGCAATCCATGCAGCGCGCCGCCTGCTTCTGCACCTCGGCATCCGACATCGGAATGGTGAATTCGCGGAAATGGCGGATACGGTCCGATGCGGGCTGATACTTGCCCACCTGCCGGTCGATCTCAAGAAAACCTGTAACCTTGCCCACGTTTATGTCCTCACATCAAAGCGGAGCGCCTGTCGGGCCCCAGTACCAGTAAGCGAAACCGAAAGCCGCCCCCAATACGATGAATTCAAATCCGGTCTCGCCGCTTGTCCAATAGATCACCATGGGAACGGCGACCGCGATCATCAGCGAGACCAGTTGGTGTAGTATCCTCACGCGGCGGATTATTCCGCCGCGACGCCCATGCGCATGCGCTCCATTTCCTCAAGCGCACGACGGTATTCGACCGGCATGACCTTTCGGAATTTCGGACGGAACTCGCTCCAGCGGTCGAGTATATCCTTGGCGCGTGCAGAGTTGGTGTAGTGGAAGTGATTGGAAATCAGCTGGTAGAGCCGCTCCTCGTCGTGACGTGTCATGTCCTCGGAGACGTCAACGCGTCCCTTGTGCATGAGGTCGCCACCGTGATGGTGCAGCTTCTCGAGCATGTCGTCCTCTTCCGGAACCGGCTCCAGCTCGACCATGGCCATGTTGCAGCGGGTGGCGAAATCGCCCTTCTCGTCGAGAACGTAAGCCACGCCACCGGACATGCCGGCTGCGAAGTTGCGGCCCGTCTCGCCGAGCACCACGACAATACCGCCCGTCATATATTCGCAACCGTGGTCGCCGACACCTTCGACAACCGCGACCGCGCCGGAGTTGCGCACTGCAAAGCGCTCACCCGCAACACCACGGAAATAGCACTCGCCGGTGATGGCGCCGTAAAGAACGGTGTTGCCGACAATGATCGAGTTTTCCGCGACGATACGGGTGTTTTCCGGCGGGCGCACGATGATGCGGCCACCCGAAAGACCCTTGCCGACATAGTCGTTGCCGTCACCCACCAGATCGAAGGTGATGCCGCGAGCGAGAAACGCCCCGAAGGACTGACCGGCCGTGCCGCGCAGCGTCACGTGGATCGTATCGTCCTTCAGACCCTTATGGCCCCAGCGCTTGGCAAGCGCGCCTGACAGCATGGCACCGGCGGAACGGTCGACGTTCTTGATCGGCACTTCGAAAACGACAGGCTCGCGGTTTTCCAGCGACGGTAGCGACTTCTCGATCAGCTTGCGATCGAGAATATCGTCGATCGGGTGCTTCTGACGCTCGGTCCAGAAGGTTGCCTCTTTGGGAGCCTCTACCTTGTGGAAGATGCGGCTGAAATCCAGACCTTTGGCCTTCCAGTGCGCCAGCATCTCATCCTTTTCGAGAAGTTCGGAAGCGCCGATGATCTCGTCCAGCTTGGTAACGCCAAGCGAGGCGAGGATTTCGCGCACTTCTTCAGCCACGAAGAAGAAGTAGTTGATGACGTGTTCCGGCGTGCCCTTGAAGCGCTTGCGCAGAACCGGGTCCTGCGTTGCGACGCCAACGGGGCAGGTGTTCAGATGGCACTTGCGCATCATGATGCAGCCCGCAGCAATCAGCGGCGCGGTGGCAAAGCCGAATTCATCCGCACCAAGCAGCGCGCCGATGATGACGTCGCGGCCGGTCTTCAGACCACCATCCACCTGCAGCGCTATGCGCGAACGAAGGCCGTTCAGCACCAGCGTCTGCTGGGTTTCGGCAAGGCCGATTTCCCAGGGCGAACCGGCATGCTTCAGCGACGTCAGCGGCGAAGCACCGGTGCCGCCATCGAAACCGGCGATGGTGATATGGTCGGCGCGCGCCTTGGCGACACCCGCCGCAACCGTGCCAACGCCCACTTCCGACACAAGCTTCACAGAAACATCTGCTTCCGGGTTGACGTTCTTCAGGTCGTAGATCAGTTGCGCCAGATCTTCGATGGAGTAGATATCGTGGTGTGGCGGCGGCGAAATGAGGCCGACGCCCGGCGTGGAGTGACGGGTCTTTGCAACCGTGGCATCCACCTTGTGGCCGGGCAGCTGGCCGCCTTCGCCGGGCTTGGCACCCTGCGCGACCTTGATCTGCAACATGTCGGCATTGACGAGATATTCCGTCGTCACACCAAAGCGGCCGGATGCGATCTGCTTGATGGCGGAACGCTCGGGGTTCGGCTTGCCGTTCAGAAGCGGCATGTAACGGTCGGATTCTTCGCCGCCTTCGCCGGTGTTGGACTTGCCACCGATGCGGTTCATCGCAATCGCAAGCGTCGTATGCGCCTCGCGGCTGATCGAGCCGAAGGACATGGCGCCCGTCGAGAACCGCTTGACGATATCGACCGCCGGTTCGACGTCGTCGATGGAAACCGGCTTGCGGCCGAGCGCTTCCGCCGATTTGACCTTGAACAGGCCGCGAATGGTGTTCATGCGCAGCGCCGTCTCATTCACCATGTCGGCAAATTCACGGTAGCGCTCCTGGCTGTTGCCGCGCACGGCGTGTTGCAGCGAGGCGACGGCATCCGGCGTCCAGGCGTGGCTTTCGCCGCGCATGCGATAGGCATATTCGCCGCCGATATCGAGCGTGTTGGCAAGGATCGGATCCTTGCCGAAAGCCGCCGTGTGGCGCGTTACGGTTTCCTCGGCGATCTCGGTCAGACCCACGCCCTCGATGGAGGTGGCGGTGCCGAAGAAATACTTCTCGACGAATTCCGACGACAGGCCGATGGCGTCGAAAATCTGCGCGCCGCAATAGGACTGGTAGGTGGAAATGCCCATCTTGGACATGACCTTGAGGATGCCCTTACCCACCGCCTTGATGTAGCGATAGACGACTTCGTCGTCCGACACTTCCTTCGGGAAGGCGCCGTGCTTGTGCATGTCGAGCAGCGTGTCGAAGGCGAGGTATGGGTTGATCGCCTCCGCGCCATAGCCAGCGAGCAGACAGAAATGATGGATTTCGCGCGGTTCGCCGGTTTCAACGACGAGGCCGACAGAGGTGCGCAGACCCTTGCGGATCAGGTGGTGATGCACGGCAGCCGTCGCCAGCAGCGCGGGGATCGCAATCCGGTCCGGGCCAAGCTGGCGGTCGGACAGAACGATGATGTTGTAACCACCGCGAACAGCGGATTCAGCCCGCTCGCACAGGCGGTCGAGCATATCAGGCATGCCTTCGGCACCGCGCTCCACATCATAGGTAAAGTCGAGCGTCTTGGTATCGAAACGGTCTTCGGTGTGGCCGATGGAGCGGATCTTTTCCAGATCGCCATTGGTGAGGATCGGCTGGCGCACTTCCAGACGCTTGGCACGGGCCGCACCCTCGTGATCGAGAAGGTTCGGGCGTGGGCCAATGAACGAAACGAGGCTCATCACCAGTTCTTCGCGGATCGGATCGATCGGCGGGTTGGTCACCTGCGCGAAGTTCTGCTTGAAATAGGTGTAAAGCAGCTTGGATTTGTCCGACATGGCCGAAATCGGCGTATCGGTACCCATCGAGCCGATGGCTTCCTGGCCCGTTGTTGCCATCGGCGACATCAGGAGCTTGGTATCTTCGCTGGTGTAACCGAAGGCCTGCTGGCGATCGAGCAACGACACGTCACGCCGCAGCGCCCGTGGCTCCACCGGCTTCAGATCCTCAAGAATGAGCTGGGTGCGGTCTAGCCAGGTGCGATAGGGGTGCTTGGCAGCAAGCTCGTGCTTCACATCCTCGTCGGAAATGATCGAGCCCTTTTCCATGTCGATCAGCAGCATCTTGCCGGGCTGCAAACGCCACTTCTTGATGATGCGTTCTTCCGGAACCGGCAGCGTGCCGGCTTCCGACGCCATGATGACGCGGTCGTCGTCGGTGACGAGATAGCGCGCCGGACGCAGACCGTTACGGTCGAGGGTTGCGCCGATCTGCTTGCCGTCGGTGAAGGCAACGGCGGCCGGGCCATCCCACGGCTCCATAAGCGCGGCATGATATTCGTAGAAAGCCTTGCGTTCAGCCGACATGGACAGGTTGCCCGACCAGGCTTCCGGGATCAGCATCATCACGGCATGGGCCATGGAGTAACCGCCGCGCACGAGGAATTCGAGCGCGTTGTCGAAGCAGGCGGTGTCCGACTGGCCTTCATAGGAAATCGGCCAGAGCTTGGAGATATCGTCACCGAACAGCGCCGACGAAACAGACGCCTGACGCGCCGCCATCCAGTTGACGTTGCCGCGCAGCGTGTTGATCTCGCCGTTATGGGCGACCATGCGATAGGGATGCGCGAGCTTCCAGGACGGGAAGGTGTTGGTGGAGAAACGCTGGTGCACCAGCGCAACCGCGGATTCGAAACGCGGGTCCGCCAGATCCTTGTAATAGGCTCCAACCTGATAGGCGAGGAACATGCCCTTGTAGACGATGGTGGAGGAGGACAGCGAGACGGGATAGAAATCCTGCGTTTCCTTACCGCCGCCCTCGTCGTAGATGCGGTTGGAGAGAACCTTGCGGATCAGGAACAGCTTGCGCTCGAAGTCATGATTGGTCGCGGCATCGCGGCCGGCGCCGATGAAAACCTGAACATGGTGCGGTTCGGTGCCGGCGATATCGGGTGCCTTGGAAAGGGAAGAATTGTCGACTGGCACGTCGCGGAAGCCGAGGAACTGCTGTCCCTCCTCGCCGATCACGTCGACAATGACCTTCTTGTAGTGATCAATACGGGACGGATCGCGCGGCATGAAGATGTGGCCAACAGCATATTCGCCAGCTTTCGGCAGCGTCACACCTTGGCTCGCCATTTCCTCGCGGAAAAAGCGGTCGGGGATCTGCACGAGAATGCCCGCACCATCGCCCATCAACGGATCAGCGCCGACAGCACCGCGATGCGTCAGGTTTTCAAGAATGAACAGGCCGTCCTTGACGATCTGGTGCGACTTCTGACCCTTCATATGGGCAACAAAGCCGACGCCGCAGGCATCGTGCTCATTGCGCGGATCGTAAAGACCCTGCTTTTCCGGCAGGCCGCCCGCGAAACGCCCCTTCGCAGAAACGGGTGCGGCCGCAGCCGCGGTGGGACAGTCTGTGGTCAGGGTTGCGGCGACGTTGTCTGCCTGCAGCTTGTTTGTCATTTTCGTCCCTCCTGCAAAATTACTTGCATGGTTTCATGCGAAGATCCGGCTCGACACGAATTTCGCTTTCCGAAAAATCCGCATTCAATCCGGCTCGACCAAATTTAGGACAGCAAAGCTGTCTCAATTCGAGAGAATTTTGGCAGAAACCCGCGGGTTTAGCAAGGGTGCGAATCCAATTAGTCGCAGTGCCGATTTGCAGCGAAGTTTCGATACTGACCCATTGCGCGAAACTTTCTTGTCACAAAACGCTTCGGGCCGTTGCTTTCATTGCCGGATTTGCCAACCGCGAGGTTAGGTCCTAGAACTTTGCGGGTCATCGTCAACGCATTCCCAACACCAGCACAACAGCCATCGGAAAGCTTTCAGAGATGTTTTTTGCCTCAGACAATTGGGCCGGTGCCCACCCTGCCATCAACGAGCGCCTTTCGCGGGAATCCACCCGATTTGCGGCTGCCTATGGCACCAGCGCCCTCGACCTTTCCATAGAAAAGCGCTTCAATGAAATATTCGAACGCGAAGTGGCGGTGTTTTTCGTCGCTACAGGTACGGCGGCCAATTCTCTTTCGCTGGCAAGCATTGCCCGCCCCGGCGGCCTGACCTTCTGTCATTCCGAAGCCCATGTGATAGAGGATGAATGTGGCGCGCCGGATTTCTTCTCCGGCATGCGCATGGTTGCCGTCGAGGGACCGAACGGCAAAATGCTGCCGGAAAATCTGATCGAGCGCATTTCGCGCTATCCGCAGGACGCCGTTCATCACGGACGCGCCGCAGCGGTTACGATGACACAGGCAACCGAGGCCGGTACTGTCTATACGCTCGATGAAATCGACGCGATTGCCAAAATCGCCAAGGAGAACGGCCTGCCGCTGCATATGGACGGCGCGCGCTTTGCCAATGCGCTTGCCGCACTCGGCACCACGCCCGCCGAAATGACCTGGAAACGCGGCGTTGATGTGCTCTCTTTCGGTGGCACGAAAAACGGCTGCTGGTGCGCGGAAGCGATCGTGTTTTTCGACCCCGCGCTCGCCAAAGACTTCGCCTTCCTGCGCAAGCGCACCGCCCAGCTTTTTTCGAAGTCGCGCTTCATCGCCG
This sequence comes from Rhizobium sp. AN68, assembly GCF_030758035.1. Lineage (NCBI taxonomy): Bacteria > Pseudomonadati > Pseudomonadota > Alphaproteobacteria > Hyphomicrobiales > Rhizobiaceae > Rhizobium > Rhizobium sp. AN68. The sequence goes on from NZ_JARWMI010000002.1 coordinate 980,657, forward strand.
CACAATTCGAAGCCTATCTGCAGGACGATCTCTGGTTGGGTCTCGCAAGCCACGCCAATGCCATGGCCAATCGGCTGCGCGCCGGCTTCGCCTCGCTTAACAGTGCCCGTCTGGCATGGCCGACCACTGCAAACGAGGTTTTCGCCATTCTGCCGAAGGCCGCCGCTGAAGCGGCAACGGAGAAAGGCGCGAAGTTCTACGACTGGCTGGTGCCCCGCGATATGCCGGAAAAGGTTGGAAAGGACGAGGTGCTGATCCGCATGGTCACCAGCTTCGCAACGACCGAGACTGATGTCGACGAATTCCTGTCGATCTGCGCAGCTGTCTGACAAACATTCGGGGGCGCCGTGTCGTAACGGCGCCCTCAAACCTCCTGCAGCCGGTAGCCGACACCAGTTTCCGTAAGGATATAGCGCGGCTGATCCGGAATTTTTTCGATCTTCTGGCGAAGCTGGCGTACATAAACGCGCAAATATTGCACGTCGGTCAACTCGTCCCACACATGCTCCAGCAGGAAACGGTGCGTCAGCACCTTGCCCGCATGCTGGACCAGAACCCGCAGAATATCATATTCCTTGGGCGAGAGTTTCACCTCCCGGTCCTCCACCTTGACGATGCGTCTGACGAGATCGACCGAAAGATCACCGGTATGAAACACCGGTCTCTCACCCTGGCTCTGAAGGCGATGGCGCAGGGCGACACGAATGCGGGCAACAAGCTCGTTCATGCCGAAAGGCTTGGTGATGTAATCGTCGGCACCCAGCTCCAGCGCCTTGACGATACCCGCCTCATCAGTGCGGCTGGAAAGAATGATGACGGGTAGGGAAAGCCCCTCGCCCCGCCATTTCTCCAGAAGCTCGTGTCCCGACATATCCGGAAGACCGAGATCAAGGACCACGAGATCGGGCTTGTCCTCGTTCATCAACTCCATCGCGACGCGGGCATTCATCGCCTCGCTGACCGCATAGTCCTGCGTCGAGAGACCGACCCGCAAAAGTTTGCGGATCGGCGGTTCATCGTCGACGATCAGAATGCGAACGGCGGAATTGGTCATTGCCGATCTCCTTCAGCCCTAGTCATGGTTCAGCACCGGCACTTCGGCGGGAACGGGCAGGCTTATGGTAAATTGCGCGCCCGTGCGACCTGATCTGTTTTCAGCGCGAATAGATCCACCCATGGCCTCGATAAACCCCTTGCAGATGGATAGCCCGAGGCCGGTCCCGGCCTGCACATGGTCCGCCTTGCGCACACGGTAGAAACTGTCGAACACCCGCTCGGTATCATCAGGGGGAATACCCGGCCCCTCGTCGGCAACGGACAGGAAGACATGCCTGCCCTGCCGCCACCCGCGAATCTGGATTACGGTTTGTTCGGGCGCGTATTTGGCGGCATTGTCGATCAGATTGAACAGAACCTGCTCAAAAAGCACCGGATCGACCTTCAGCATCGGCAGATCGGAGGGAATGTCCAGAACGATCTCGTGCCTGACAATTATTTTCGCCGCGCGTGAAAGCGCTGTTCCGACCATATCGCCAACAAAGTGCAGTCCGTAATTCGGCTCCATCGCGCCCGAACCGATCCTCGTCATATCGAGCAGGTTGGAAATGAAGCGGTTCAGCCGTTCGGATTCCTCGACGATGGTTAGAAGCAGTTCGGTGCGCGCCTCGAGCGGAATGTCGTCGGCGAAATCCTTCAGCGTTCCGGCGGAACCCAGAATGGCGGCGAGCGGCGTTTTCAGGTCGTGGGAGATGGAGGTCAAAAGCGCGGTGCGCAGCCGGTCGGTTTCCGCCGCAAGCCTTGCCCGATCGACATCCGAAACCAGCTGGATGCGCTCGATGGCAAGTGCCGCCTGATCCGCCAGCGCATCGAAAAGCCGCTGCTGCTCAGGTGTGAAAAGCGGGCCAAGCCGGTCGTCGTCCAGCCCCACCACCCCGACGGCGCCGCTGCCGGTGCGCAGCGGCAGATAAAGGCGTTTGGCACCCGGGAGCGTATCGGCGCCCCGGCCTGCAGCCTTGTTGTGTTCCCAGGCCCAGTGTGCGGCCGCAATGTCCGCATCCACGAGCGTGTCATCGGGCGGATAGCCCGCCTTGACGGTGATCGAATTGTTTTCGGGCAGAAGCAGGACGACCCTGACTTTCAGCATCGACGCCATCTGGAACGCGGTTGCCCACAATACGTCATCCAGCGTGCCGGTAACCGCGAGTTTTTTGGAAAAAAGGTACAAATCTTCCGTGGTTCGCGCACGCATCCGTGCAGCTGCGGCCTGCCGCTGCACCGCCGCAGTCAGATTTGAGGCGACAAGCGCCACACCGAGATAGAACAGCAGCGCCACGACGCTTTCGGGATCGCGGACAGTCAGGGTATAACGCGGTTCAAGAAAGAAAAAATTGAACGCAAAGGCACCAAGCAGGGAAGCATAAAGGCCAGGCCCCAGCCCTCCGCGCACGGCTGCCGCAAAAACCGCCATCAGGAACACCAGCGCCAGATTTTGAACATCAAGGGCTTGGTCAAGCACGATGCCGGCCACGATTGCCAGTCCGACAAACAGGGTGCTGTTGAGATAGGGCAGTATCGAAAACCGCGATTGAGCCGTTGCCGGTTTCACGGTCTGGACCGGCTTCTCCACGTTTTTGTCGCCGGAAATGACATGCACGCTGATATCGCCGGCATGGTCTATCAGATCATGCGTCAGCGAACGCTGCAGAATTCTCTGCCACCACGACCTTCGGGGACGGCCGATGATGATGTGGGTGAAGTTATTGGCGTTGGCATAGGATATGATTTCGTGCGTCAGGTCGAGCGCCGGCAGGGTTACTGTCTCGCCGCCCAACTGCTGCGCGAGCCGCATGGTGCCGGCCAGCCGATCCTTCTCCGCCTCCGACAATTGCTGAGAGCGAGGCGTGTCCAGATGCAGTGCCGTCCACGGCGCGCGCAGGCGATCGGCCTGCCTTCGGGCATAACGCACCAGACCGGGGCCGTTGCCGCCGTGGTCCAGACAGACCAGAACACGGTCTCCCGCAGCCCACGGCCCGGAGATGGCGTGCGACTGCATGTGGTTGAGCAATTGCTCGTCCACCCGCTGCGCTGTGCGCCGTAGCGCAAGCTCGCGCAGGGCCGTCAGATTGCCGCGCGAAAAATAGTTCTCGATGGCGCGCCGCGCGGTGCGGGGCATATAGACCTTGCCGTCCTGCAGGCGCTTGATCAGATCGTCGGGGGTGATATCGATGATCTCAACATCGTCAGCCCGGTCAATGATGCTGTCCGGCACCGTTTCGCGCACGCGGATACGGGTGATCTGCGCCACCACATCGTTCAGGCTTTCCACATGCTGAATGTTCAATGTCGTATAGACATCGATGCCCTGCGCGAGAATTTCCTGAACATCCATATAGCGCTTGGGATGCCGGCTGCCGGCCGCATTGGTGTGGGCCAGCTCATCGACCAGAACCAGCGCCGGTCGACGGGCAAGAATGGCGTCGAGATCCATCTCGTTCAGCGCCTGGCCGCGATAATCAATGTTCCGGCGCGCAATGATCTCGAAACCCTGCACAAGTGTTTCGGTTTCCTTGCGGCCATGCGTTTCCACGACACCGATAATGGTATCGACACCATCTGCGAGTTTTGCCCGGCCGGACATCAGCATTTCATAGGTCTTGCCGACACCGGGAGCTGCGCCCAGAAAAATCTTCAGCCGCCCTCGCGCCTCGCGCCGGGCGTTTTCAAGCAGCGCATCCGGCGATGGTCTGCTCGGCATATCACGATTATCGTCAGGCATTTAACCCACCAGTGGACAAGCTATGGCTTCCAAAGAAGCCATAGCCATTTCAGTTCATGAGCCGGCTGCGTCAAGAGCCATGTTGAGAGCCAGCACATTTACAACGGGCTCGCCCATGAAGCCCAATTCAGGCGCCTCCACATGGGCGTCGACGACGGCGCGCAGTGACGCTTCGTTCATGCCCCTTGCCTTGGCGACACGCGAGACCTGAAAATAGGCGGCCTCAGGCGACACATGCGGGTCAAGACCGCTGCCCGATGCCGTCACCAGATCAATGGGAACCTCGGCTGCCGGATTTTCGGCTTTAGCAGCCTCGTAGTCCTGCTTCACCCGGTCGATAAGCTTTGCGCTCGTCGGTCCCAGGTTGGAGCCGGAAGACGACGCGGCATTGTAGCCGTCGCCGGCAGCTGACGGCCTGCCGTGGAAATATTTCTCGCCGGTGAAGGCCTGCCCGATCAATTGCGACCCGACAACAGTCCCATTCTTCTCGATCAGACTGCCATTTGCCTGGAAGGGAAAGATAGCCTGTGCAAGGCCCGTCATTCCAAGAGGATAGGCAATGCCGGTGATTGCGGTGGTGGCAAGGATCAGCACCAGTGCGGGACGTAGATGTTTCAACATTTCCATACTCCTCAGGCGAGACCAAGCGCCGTAATGGCGAGGTCGATGGCCTTGATGCCGATGAAGGGCACGATGATGCCGCCCAGACCATAGATGACCAGATTGCGCGACAGCAGCGCGCCGGCCCCGATCGGGCGGTATTTGACGCCCTTCAGCGAGAGCGGGATGAGCGCGATGATGATGAGCGCGTTGAAGATGATGGCAGACAGGATCGCACTTTGCGGTGTCGAAAGACCCATGACATTCAGCACGCCAAGCTGCGGATAGAAGGCCAGGAACATCGCAGGAATGATGGCGAAATATTTGGCGATGTCGTTGGCGATGGAGAATGTGGTGAGCGCGCCGCGCGTCATCAGCAATTGCTTGCCGATTTCGACGATTTCGATGAGCTTGGTCGGATCGCTGTCGAGATCGACCATGTTGCCAGCCTCGCGCGCTGCGACCGTGCCGGTGTTCATGGCGACACCCACATCGGCCTGCGCCAGTGCGGGCGCATCGTTCGTGCCGTCACCGCACATGGCGACTAGCTTGCCCTTGGCCTGTTCCTCGCGGATAAGCTCCAGCTTGTTTTCCGGGGTCGCCTGGGCGAGGAAATCGTCCACCCCTGCTTCCGCCGCGATGGCAGCGGCCGTCATGGGATTGTCGCCGGTGATCATCACCGTGCGGATGCCCATGCGTCGAAGTTCGGCGAAACGCTCGCGAATGCCGCCCTTGACGATATCCTTCAGCTGCACGACGCCGAGCAGCTTTCCGTCGCGCACGACGGCAAGCGGTGTGCCGCCTGTCTTGGCTATCTCTTCCGCGATCGTGCGGATGTCACGCGTTACATCCGTTTCGGTTTTAACGGCAAGCGCCGTATTGCCTTGCTGCGTAACACCGCCATCGACATAGGAAAGAACGGCATCGACAGCCCCCTTGCGAATGGAAGAGCCTTCGAAATCCACACCGCTCATGCGGGTCTGGGCGGTGAAGGGCACGAAAGTGGCGTGCAGTTTCTGCATGTCGCGGGCACGGATGCCGTATTTTTCCTTGGCGAGAACGACGATGGAACGGCCTTCCGGCGTTTCGTCGGCAAGCGATGCAAGCTGCGCCGCATCGGCCAGTTCCTGTTCGGAAACACCGGTGACGGGGCGGAATTCGGTTGCCTGGCGGTTGCCGAGCGTTATCGTGCCGGTCTTGTCAAGCAGCAGCGTGTCGACGTCGCCGGCGGCTTCCACCGCGCGGCCGGACATGGCAAGCACGTTGAAACGCACCAGCCTGTCCATGCCGGCAATGCCGATCGCCGACAAGAGAGCGCCGATGGTCGTCGGGATGAGCGTCACGAACAGCGCCACCAGCACGATGATCGGAATGGAGCCACCGGCATAGGCCGCAAAGCTCGGAATGGTCGCGGTGGCCAGAACGAAGATCAGCGTCATGCCCGCAAGCAGAATGTTGAGCGCGATTTCGTTCGGCGTCTTCTGGCGCTCGGCGCCTTCAACGAGCGAAATCATCCGGTCGAGGAAGGTGGAGCCGGCAGCAGCGGTGATGCGAACCCTTATCCAGTCCGACAGCACCTGCGTACCACCGGTGACAGCCGAGCGATCGCCGCCGGATTCGCGGATAACAGGGGCGGATTCGCCCGTTATTGCCGCTTCATTGACTGAGGCAACACCTTCGATGACTTCACCGTCGGACGGAATGATGTCGCCAGCCTCGACAAGAACGATATCGTTCACCTTGAGGCCAGCGCCGGCTACCATCGTATATTGGCTACGATCATCACCGGTCAGAAGTTTCGCCTGGGTTTCCGTGCGGGTTTTCCGCAGCGAATCCGCCTGCGCCTTGCCACGCCCTTCGGCTACGGCCTCGGCGAAATTGGCGAAGAGAACGGTGAACCAAAGCCATAGATTGATCTGGAAGGAAAAGCCGAGATTTGCATTGCCGATGATGAGATCGCGAACGAACAGCACGGTAGTCAGCACCGATACCGTTGCCACGACGAACATGACAGGATTGCGCGCAAGCGTGCGCGGATTGAGCTTTTTGAATGCGTCGGCAATTGCCGGAACTAGAATGCGAGAATCAAGGATGCTCGCTTGTTTGGACTGGCTCATGAAGAGACTCCAGCGTTTGAAACAGGGCGACCGATGAGGGTCGATCAGCCCGTGAGAACTTCGAGAGCGCAGACGGCGGCGAACAGAGCCGCCATCATTGCAAGAATGAGATTGGATGCGCACCAGCCGCCCGGGCCGGCGCTCCCGTGAACAGGAGCGCCAGTGCGGACAGGAAGGGTGCGGTTACGTCGGGGAGTATCCTTCGTCATGGCACCACCTCAAAATACCTGGCCGGCGGCCATGACCAGATGTTCCACGACCGGACCAAGCGCCAGGGCCGGCAGGAAGGTGAGGCCACCGACGACCACGATCGTGCCGACGAGCAGACCGACGAAGAGCGGGCCGTCCGTGGGGAAGGTGCCGGCTGATGCCGGAACGGTCTTTTTGGTAACCAGCGAGCCGGCAATCGCCAACGCCGGGATGATCACCAGAAAACGTCCCATCAACATGCCAAAACCAAGCGTGATGTTGTACCAGGTCGTGTTGCCCGTAAGGCCGCCGAAGGCAGAGCCGTTGTTGGCAGCAGCCGAGGTATAGGCATACAGAATCTCGGAGAACCCGTGCGGTCCGGCTGTGCCGACCGACGCGACCGCCGAGGGCAGGATGGTGGCTGTGGCTGTGAAAACCAGCATGGCGAGCGGCAGGCAGAGAATGGCCAGAACCGCCATCTTCATCTCCTTGGCCTCTATCTTCTTGCCGAGATACTCTGGCGTGCGCCCGACCATCAGCCCCGCCACGAAAATGGCGATGATGATGAAGAGAAGAATGCCATAGAAACCCGCGCCAACGCCGCCGACGATTACCTCACCCAGTTGCATGTTGATGAGCGGAATGAGACCACCGAGCGCCGTGAAGCTACCATGCATGGCGTTGACCGCACCGCAGGAGGCAGCGGTGGTGATGACCGCAAAGAGCGACGAGAGTGCCACGCCGAAGCGAGCTTCCTTGCCTTCCATGTTGCTTCCGGCAAGGCCGAAGCTGTGCATAAGCGGATTTCCTGCTGCTTCCGCCCAATAGGTCACTGCAACACCGGCGATGAACAGAACACCCATGGCAGCAAGGATTGCCCAGCCTTGACGGGTGTTGCCGACCATACGGCCGAAGACGTTGGTGAAGGCAGCACCGATCGCGAAGATCGACACCATCTGGATCATGTTGGAGATGGCATCAGGGTTTTCGAACGGATGCGCGGAATTGGCATTGAAGAAACCGCCGCCATTGGTGCCGAGCATCTTGATCGCCAGCTGCGACGCTACCGGGCCGACTGCGATCGTCTGCCGCGCGCCTTCAAGCGTCTGGGCGCCGACATAAGCGCCAAGCGTCTGCGGCACGCCGAGCCATACGTAAACCAGGGTCAGCACGATACAGGCGGGCAGCAGGATGTAGAGCGTCGAGCGCACCATATCCACCCAGAAATTGCCGATGGCCTTGCCGGAAGCGCGCGCGAAGGCGCGGATTAGCCCGATTGCAATCGCCATGCCCGTCGCGGCAGAAACAAAGTTCTGCACGGTGAAACCAGCCATCTGGGTCAGATAGGACATGGTGCTTTCGCCACCATAGTTCTGCCAGTTGGTGTTGGTGACGAAGCTGACTGCCGTGTTGAAAGACAGTTCCGGCCCGACTGCTGCCATTCCTTCCGGATTATATGGCAACATACCCTGAAAGCGCATCAGGGCGTAAAGCAGGGCAAAACCGAAGAGGTTGAAGAGGAGCATCGAAAACGCATAGGTCGTCCAGTGCTGTTCTTCGCGCTCGCTTGTCCCGGCAAGGGCATAAAGGCCGCGCTCGACGGGTGCGAGAACCGGCGAAAGCAGGGTGCGTTCGCCATTGAAGACTCGCGCCATATAGAAGCCGAGAGGCTTCACCAGCGCGACAACGATCCCGCAGAAAAGCAGGATCTGAAACCATCCATTGAGGGTCATGGTATTGAACTTTCAATAGCCGCCGCTTCCCGATCAGAAGCGTTCGGGGCGAATGAGAGCATAGGTGAGGTAGGCGGCGATAAAGACGGTGACGGCACCGCTCAAAACATAGTCGAATAACATCTCGACCTCCGCCTAAAGCCGGTCGCAGGCGCGCGTATAGGCAAAGCAAAGCGCGAAAAACACCGTGGCTGCACCGATCAGAATAACGTCCATCATCGATGGGACTCCTTTTTAACCGAGGAGCCGGACAGGAAGAAAAGCGCCGTCATGTGGGACGTCGCTTTTCATTCTTTCTGGCTGGGAAGAAACACCATCCCTTCCCGCACAGAAGAATGCACCCGAACCGCATAAAGGTTCGAGACGGCCGCAGATGGAATAAAATAGGAATCCCATAGGAATTTCGATGCTCGCCAATGCGGGCATTGCAGCCGCTGCTTAAGAGAGCGAGCCGTCTTTGAACGCGGAAACGATCTTTTCCGCCGGGCTGTTGGCGGCAATCAGCGCCGCAAGCAGTATACGCGCCTGTCCGGGGCGCAGCGTTGACGAATGGATGGCACCGGCCGCGACCAGATCGTGACCACCGCCGCCACCGCCGTAACTCGCCACCAGCAGTCCTTCCGGGACCCGGCTGGAGACGACGACAGGAACGCCTCGCTCGGCACAGCGCTTCACGGCCACAGCGATGCCCGGATTGGCGTTGCCGGAGCCAAGTGCCGCAAGCACGATCCCATTCGCACCGGCCTGCAGGCTCGCCTCGATATGGGCGGCATCACAACCGGGATAAATGGCAACGATATCAACCCGCAAATCGGCGAGGGGCACAGCAAGCTCCAGCGCTGCGGCATGGGCCGCCGGCCGCGCAGAGCGGAACGCATCCGCCGCATCCGCGCTCAGCTTGTACAGCCCCCATGCCGGCAGACATCTGCCACCGAAGGATAAAAGCACGCCGCGTTCGGCATTCGTCTGATCAAGCGCCGTTTCTATGGCCGCGGCCAGATTGGACGGCCCGTCCGCATTCGGATGATCGGCCGTAAACTGTGCGCCGGTGAAAACAACCGGCTTGGTGATGGCATGCTGCACATGCACGAGCAGCGAGGATTCTTCCATCGCATCGGTTCCATGCAGAACGACGACACCGGCGACAGCGGGATCATTGAGCTCCACGCCTACCGCATCGCTGATGCGCTGCATGTCGGCCAATGTCAGGCTGGAGGAATCCTTCGCCATCAGATCGACCGGCTTCAGCCTCGCGTTGATTTGCGGAACCAGTGCAAGCAGGTCTTCACCCGAAAGGCTTGGTGTGCTGGCGCCATCGGCGCCGCGCCTGCTGGCGATGGTACCACCGGTGGCGATGACCGCCACCAGTGGAGCTTCACCATGCCCGCTCAATGCGATGCTCCCGCGCCTGCACGTTCGCCGGCCAGACGGTGGATACGGTCGCGCAGCATATACCAGCCGATGACCAGCGCCGGGATGATGACCAGCAGCGAAGCGATGGTCCACGAGCCGACAGGGTAATCAAAAGCCATCAGCACCAGCACGCCGAACAGGAAGACGAGTGTGAGAATGCCAGTGTAAGGCGCACCGAACATGCGGAAATCCGGGCGAACCAGTTCGCCGCGCCTGGAAAGCTGCCACAGTTTGAGCTGGCAGAGCACGATGACGGCCCATGCGCAGATGATGCCGAGCGCCGACAGGTTGAGTGCAATTTCGAAGGCCGCAGCTGGCACGACGGCGTTCAGCGCCACACCGAGAACGGTTACGGCGGCGGTCACCGCAATACCGCCATAGGGCACGCCGGCCTTGTTCATCTTTGCCAGCGCTGCCGGCGCCGATCCAGAGACCGCCATCGAATGAAGAATACGGCCGGTAGAATAAAGCCCGGCGTTGAGCGAAGACAACACGGCGGTTAGCACCACAAGGTTCATGATCACATCCGCACCCTGAACACCGATGGAACCGAAGAAGGTAACGAAGGGGCTCTCGCCAGCCTTATAGGCGGTATAAGGCAGAAGCAGCGTGAACAGCAATACCGAGCCGACATAAAACACCACGAGGCGCAGCACCACGGCGCGGATGGCGCGGGGCATGACTTTGCGAGGGTCTTCGGTTTCCCCTGCTGCCGTGCCGATCAGTTCGATCGAGGCGTAAGCGAACACTACCCCCTGAATGATGACGAAGGCAGGAAGAATGCCGTTCGGGAAGAAGCCGCCATTGTCGGTGATAATGCTGAAGCCTGTCACATGCCCTTCGATGGGCGTGCCAAAGATGACGAAATAGACACCAACGACGAGGAAGATCGCAAGCGCCAGCACCTTGATCAGGCTGAACCAGAACTCAAGCTCGCCAAAAACCTTCACCGACAGCATGTTCATCGCCAGCACAACCAGAAGTGCCGTCAGCGCAAACACCCATTGGTCGATGCCCGCCAGCCAGGGGACGTAGTGCTTGAAGAAGTTCATATAGAGCGCAACGGCGGTCACATCGGCCACCGAGGTCATTGCCCAGTTCAACCAATACATCCAGCCGGCAAAGAAAGCCATCTTCTCGCCATAGAACTCGCGGGCATAGGACACGAACGAGCCGGAACTCGGGCGATGCATGATAAGTTCGCCAAGTGCACGCAGCACCAGAAACGCAAAGAAGCCGCAAAGCGCATAAACGAACACCAGCGCCGGACCGGCCTGCGCCAGCCGTCCACCGGCGCCCAGGAACAGCCCGGTGCCAATTGCGCCACCAATCGCGATCATCTGGATCTGACGCGGTTTAAGTGCCTTGTGGTATCCGAGGTCTTCTTCCGTGAAGACCTCGCGTTCGGCAGGTGCCGTTTTTACAGATTTCATTGATATTTCTCCTCCCAATGAATTTGCTTTGCAGTCGGCGATACGCCGGAAATCAAAATTGGAACTGGCATGCTCGGCGCTGGATACAGCGCCAGCAAGCTCATGCATCGCTGTAAAGCTGCATGACAGATTTTTGCCCTCATAATTGCAGAGAATGCCGTTCGTCAAGGGGATCGAAGCATTATTGACCTTCGTACAGCGAAGGATTAAGGTCGAAAAATCTGTAAGACAGCTTTACAGATTTTGGTAACGCTTTGAGCTATTGGAGGAAAAAGTGGGCGTGACGCGCATGGAGCATGATTTGCTCGGAACGAAGGAAATTCCGGCAGATGTTTATTGGGGCGTGCACACGGCGCGCGCGGTGGAGAACTTTCAGATCACCGGCGTAACGATCGGCCACAACCCCTATCTCGTCAGGGGACTGGCCTATGTGAAGGAGGCCGCCGCCCTCGCCAATCACGAGCTTGGCTTGCTTGACCGGGAGCGGATGGAAGCAATCGTCAGGGCCTGCCGCGAAATTCGTGAGGGTGCGCTTCACGAGCAGTTCGTCGTGGATGAAATTCAGGGCGGTGCTGGCACTTCCACCAACATGAACGCCAACGAGGTCATCGCCAACCGGGCACTTGAACTGCTCGGCCACGCGAAAGGCGATTATGCCCACCTTCACCCCAACGACCACGTCAATCTCAGCCAGTCAACCAACGACGCTTATCCGACGGCGGTCAATGTAGGAATGATCGAAGCGATCGACGATCTCGCGGCTTCGATGGGTGTGCTGAAAGACGCGTTCGATCGCAAGGCACAGGAGTTTTCCGGCTTCATCAAGCTGGGACGGACGCAATTGCAGGATGCCGTGCCGATGACGCTCGGTCAGGAGTTCCGCACTTTCGTGGTGATGCTGGGCGAGGATCAGGCCCGTCTCATCGAATCCGCAGCCCTGCTGCACGAGATCAATCTCGGCGCCACCGCCATCGGCACCGGGCTCAATGCACCGCGCGGTTATGCGGCGCTTGCCTGCCAGCATCTGGCGCGGTTGACCGGACGCCCGCTGGTGACGGCCGCCGACCTGATCGAAGCGACGCAGGACCCCGGCGCATTTGTGCATCTGTCCGGCGTGTTGAAACGTGTCGCCGTCAAACTGTCAAAAACCTGCAACGACCTTCGCCTGCTCTCTTCCGGCCCGCGCGCCGGCATCGGCGAAATCACCCTGCCCTCCGTTCAGGCAGGGTCCAGCATCATGCCGGGCAAGATCAATCCGGTCATTCCCGAAATGGTCAATCAGGTGGCTTATGCGGTAATCGGCAACGACATCACCATCACAATGGCCGCCGAAGCCGGGCAGCTTCAGCTGAACGCATTCGAGCCGATCATGGTGCGTGCCCTTTCCCAGAGCATCAGCCAGCTGAGCGCCGCTTGCCGGACTTTGGCGGCACGTTGTGTCGATGGCATCGTCGCCAATCCCGCCATCATGGCACAGCGTGTGGAGGAATCGATCGGTCTCGCAACCGCGCTTAACCCGCTGATCGGATACTATGCAGCAACTGACGTCGCAAAGGAGGCGCTGGCCAGCGGCCGCACCGTGCCGCAGGTGGTGCTGGAGCGCGGCTATCTGACAGAGGCGCAACTTCATCAGGCACTGAGCCCCCGCCACCTCGCCAACCTACCCGCGCTTACGGGTGTCGAGCCCGATCTTCTCCAATAATGGTCGTTACCACCTGCTTCACCTGACCCAGGTGAAGCTCCATCGCTTCGCGCGCATCGGGGGCTGAACCCCGCCGGATCGCCTCGACGATCCGGCGGTGCTCCAAATTCGATGCAACGCGCCGGCCAGCCATCAGGTTGACCATCTCGGACTGTTGGGAAAGAGCCTCGCGCGCATCGGCCACAACCTTGGCAAACAGTGCATTGGACGAGGCTTCCGCAATGGCGCAATGAAACTGCCCGTCCAGCAGCACCCACGGATGCGGCCTTTCCTCAGCCTCCATCCTGTCGCAGAGTTCGAGCAGAGTCTCTAGTTGGGCATCCGTGCGCCGTAGCGCCGCCCAACCGGCCGCCGGCACCTCAATGAAGGGGCGTGCCTCGATCAGATCACGGGCGGAATATGCTCCGTAACTCAATTCAGCAGGCGGTGTGGCGGTCATTACATAGGTGCCGCTACCCGTGCGCGTCTGCGTCAACCCCAGAGTCTGGAGAGATCGCAACGCCTCGCGCACGATCGGCCGGCTGACACCATATCTTTCCGCCAGATGGGCTTCGGAGGGCAGCCGGGTTCCGACCACGAGCTGACCAGAGGTGATGGCCGAACGGATATCTTCGAACACCACTTCTGCGGCATTCTTGCGATTGATCGGCTTTGCGTCCGCAAGCCAATCCGACAACCCGCCCATCCTTGAACCCTCCGGCACCCTTGGTCTGTCAACGACGCAGAAGCAAACGCTTATCTATTGAAGGACAGCGCCGCTCCCGCAGCTAAGCCGATCTTCCTAACACTAACTGCGCCGAAGGAACAACGATGGCGGGCACATTTGCAGAATTTAAGCGGGACAGTGGCTTTGCCGGCGCAACACCCTCGCGATCACGAGGGTGTGGCTGTCTCGCAGGAAATTACGTCTTGATTTCCTGAACTTCCTGTTTGTCATGCTCGCGCGGAATGCGGAACCACGCGACATAGAGTGCCGGAAGGAACAGCAGCGTGAGCGCCGTGCCAACCACGATCCCGCCCATCATGGCATAGGCCATCGGACCCCAGAATATCTCCCGAGATATGGGGATGAGGGCAAGTGTTGCCGCCGCAGCCGTCAGCATGATCGGTCGCATGCGATGCTCGGTCGCCTCGATGACGGCGCGCCAGGCCGAGACCCCCTCGCTTCTGAGATGTTCGATCTGAACGACGAGAATGACCGAGTTTCGGATCAGAATACCGATCAGTGCCAGTATGCCGAGAATGGCGACGAAACCCATCGGCGCGTTGGAGAGCAGCAGCGCTGCCACCACGCCGATCAGCGCCGTCGGGGCAACGGCAAAGACAAGAAATAGCCGGCTGAAGCTCTGCAACTGAACCATAAGGATCGTTGCCATCGCAAACAGCATCAGAGGCACCACGGCTACGATTGGCGCCTGCGAATCCGCGCTGGATTCCACCGAGCCACCTATTTCCACCTTGTACCCAACGGGGAGCGACTTTTCGAAAGCCTCGAGTTTCGGCTTCAACTGCTCCACGATCGTCGCCGGCTGCGTCGGGCCGATGATGGCAGCCTTGACCGTGACTGTCGGAATTCTGTCGCGACGCCAGATGGTCGGCTGTTCCAGCTCGTAGCGGAAATTGGCGATTGCCGACAGCGGCACGGCCTTGCCGTTCGTGGCTGGCAATTGCAGGTTCTGCAATGTTTCGATGGAGCCGCGCTCCGCCAGCTGCGCACGCGCCACCACATTGACGAGGTAGATATCATCCCTGACCTGCGTCACGGTGGAACCCTCGACAATGCTGTTCATGGCATTGGCGATGTCTTCCGAAGAGACACCGAGCTGGCGGGCCTTGTCCTGCAAAACGTCGACCTTGACCACCCGCGTCGGCTCATTCCAGTCCATGACCATGTTGGACAGCAGCCGATGCTCGCCGACGATGCCCGCCAGCTGCTGGCCGAGTTCGCGGACATGCTGGATATCCGGACCGCTCAAGCGATATTGCACCGGCTTTCCGACCGGAGGGCCGATGTCGAGCAATTTCACGAAGGCGTCGGTGCCGATAAACGTCCGGTTCAGATAGTCCTGCAACTCAGCGCGCACCTTGTCGCGCACATCAAGCCCCTTGGTGACGATGATCGTCTGGCCGAAGGTGACATCAGGCGTCTGCACGTCAAAGGAGAGGATGAAACGTGGTGCGCCTTCACCGACATAGGTCGTCCAATGGTCGATGTCGGGGTTTTTCGCCAGCGCTTCCTGCTCGAACTGTGCCATCTGCCGGTTGGTTTCGGCAATCGAGCTGTTCTGTGGCAGGTTCCAGTCTACGATCAATTCCACACGGTCAGAAGCCGGGAAGAACTGCTGCTGCACGAGGCTCATGCCGCCAACGGAAAGGGCAAACAACGCAACCGTGAGGATGATCGTAACCCAACGAAAGCGCAGCGCCCGGGCTAGAAGCCAGGAAAAGCCAGAGGCAAAACGGCCCTTCTTCTCATGGTGCGATTTCATCGTCTTGGGCAACATCGCCACGCCAAGCAGTGGCGTGAACACAACCGCGACAATCCACGACACGATCAGCGAAACGGCGATCACCACGAACAGGGTGAATGTGAACTCACCCGCCGCGCTGTTGTTGAGGCCGACGGGAATGAAGCCGGCAACGGTGACCAGCGTACCGGTCAGCATCGGGAACGCGGTCGAAGTATAAACATAGGTCGCCGCTTTTCTGAGATCGTCGCCGACCTCGAGGCGTGCGACCATCATCTCGACAGCAATCATAGCATCGTCGACGAGAAGCCCGAGCGCGATGATAAGCGCGCCGAGAGAGATGCGTTGCAGCGAAATGCCGGTATATTCCATGTAGACGAAGGTGATCGCCAGCACGAGCGGAATGGAGACCGCAACCACCATGCCCGCCCGCAATCCGAGGCTGATGAAGCTGATGACGAGAACGATTGCAATTGCCTCGAACAGCGCCGAAGTGAAGCCGGAGACCGCCTCATCGACCACGGCCGGCTGATCGGACACGCGGTGCACATCGACGCCAACAGGCAAATCCGCCACGATACGCTTCATCTGTGCATCCAGCTCCTCACCGAAATGCACGAGGTTCGCACCGGTTTTCATGCCTATGGCAAGACCGATGGCCGGTTGCCCGTTAAAGCGGAATAGCGAAGACGGCGGATCGACATAACCGCGGCGGATCGTCGCCACTTCCGTCAGCGGGAAGAACCGGTTGTTGACGCGCAGATTGATGGCGCGAAGGCTGTCTTCCGAGGTGAACTGGCCGCTGACACGCAGCGCAACACGTTCCGGCCCGGCATTGACGAAGCCGGACTGGGTGACAGCATTCTGGGCTTGCAGCGTCTTGATGATCGATTGCTGATCGATGCCCAGCGCTGCGATCTGCCGCGTGGAAAACTCCAGATAGATCGCCTCGTCTTGCGCGCCGATGACATCAACCTTGCCGATATTATCGACAGTTAGAACCTTGGCACGCGCGTCCTCCACCAGATCGCGCAATTGCCGCTGGCTGAGACCGTCGCTGGTGAAGGCGTAGATATTGCCATAAACATCGCCGAAACGGTCGTTGAAGAACGGGCCGACAACGCCTGAGGGGAAGTCGCCCTTGATGTCGCCGATCATGTTACGCACGCGCACCCAGGTGGGTTCGACATTCTTGGCTTTGGTTTCCGGCACGAGTTCCACGAAAATCGTCGTCTTGCCAGCCACTGTCTGGCTGCGCAGATAGTCGAGATTGTCGAGTTCCTCGAGCTTCTTCTCGATCCTGTCGGTCACCTGCCTGGCCACTTCCTCCGCGGAAGCGCCGGGCCATTGCGCGCTGATCACCATTGTCTTGATGGTGAAATTCGGATCTTCCTCACGTCCGAGGTTGAGATAGGAGAAAACACCGGCAAGAACGAAGACCAGCATGAAGTACCAGACGAGCGAACGGTGCTCGAGCGCCCAGTCGGAAAGATTGAATTTCTTCACTGATGGACCTCCTGATCGATCCTGATGGCTTGACCATCCTTAAGCTTGTGAACGCCGGCACTGGCGACGCGTTCGCCGGGCTTGACGCCGCCGGTGATGCGCACACTGCCGCCTTCAGCGGGCTCGCCCTCTATTTTGACCGGGCGCGAGGTGACCGTGGCCGTATCGGTATTGACGATCCAGACACTCCAACCGTCTTCGGTTTTCAGCAGGGCCGACGAGGGGAGCATGATCTGCGATTCGGAGGCGGCAATTGCTGAGGCCGTGACGACCGAGCCGAGCCGGAATGTCGGCGGCGCATCCTGAAGGCTGATTTTCGTGCGGCGCGTGCGTGTCGCGGTTTCGGCTTCTGGGGCAATCTCACGCACCACGCCGGTGGTGCGTATCTTTGGGTCCAGTTGCAGGGCGATATCGAAGGTCGATCCGATATCAAGTCGCTGCGCCGCAAATTGCGGAACATCGACCACAACATCCCGCACTTCCGGGCGGGCAATGGTCACGACCGTCTGTCCGGCAGAGACGACCTGGCCAATTTCACCGGATGTCGCAGTCACCACGCCGTCAAATTCCGCGTGCAGCTGCGTATAACCCAGTTGCTCCTCGGCCTTATCAAGATTTGCACGGGCTTTGGCGACGGCGGCATTGGCCGTTCGCGTGGCCTGCTCGGCCTCTTCAAGTGCTGCTTCCGTGCCGCTGCGGGCCTCGGCCAGCACGCGCTGACGCTGCTCGGTCGTCACCGCATTGGCCAGTTGCGCTTCGGCGTTTGACAGATCGGATTGGGCACTCTTTACCGAAAGTTCCAGCGCGAGCGGATCGATCGAGGCCACCACATCGCCTTTCTTGACCAGATCGGCCACATCGACATTGCGGGCAATGATCCGGCCGAGAACACGAAAGCCGAGATCGGTCTGAATTCTCGATTCCACCGTGCCGGTCAGCCGCAGCGCATCGGCGCGCGTCTCCCCTACGACAACGGAGAGCACCGGGCGTGGCGCCTCAGCGGGCGCTTCCTGCTTTTCCTGGCAGGACGAGACCGCAATCGCCGGAAGCAGCAAAAACAAGCTTCTGTTTATCCTGAACATTATTGTGCCTGCCCCTTTTCATAGGCGACCTTTTCACCGGTGCGGAGAAATTTGGTCCCGCTGGTCACGACGAGATCGCCGGGAAGAAGTCCTTCCGCCACGACGAATTGACCCGTCTCATAGTCGGAGACCTCAACCCGGCGCATGGCGATTTCCGAGGATTGCGCATCGACCACCCAGACGGCGGGAAGGCCGTTCTGCGATGCCATTGCCGACCAGGGAAGCTCAATCGCCTCCACCTGCTTGAAGCGGAAATGACCCGATACCGGTGCTCCGAGCGGCATGGTCATATCGCCGTTCAGGCCAACCTTGACCCGGATCGTCCCATTGTCGGGGTCGATCGTCGGGGAAATCTCCCGCACCGGTCCCTCGACAGCGCGGGCGGGATCCGACAGGAGGCTGACATTGACGAGATTGTCGATATCGCGCTCGAGGAACAGGGATTCGTAGACATCAAATACCGCATCGCGCGGCCCGTCATGCGCCAGCGTGAAAACGAGCTGAGCGGCCTGCGCCACCTGGCCGACTTCGACATTGCGCGCGGTGATCACACCATCCGCATCGGCCCTGAGTTCGGTGTAGGAAAGCGCATCGCGCGCCGTATCCAGCTGGGCCTGCGCCGATCTGACGGCGCCTTGTGTGGTGAGCAGGGTTTCCTGCGCCTTGTCGACTGCGGAGCGCGAAGTCACCTGCGTCTTGAAAAGACTTTGCTGGCGATCGAATGCCAACTGCGCCTGCGTCATCTGCGCTTCGGCAGATTGCAGGTTGGCCACCGCAACGTCGATATCCGCCTTCTGCTCTTCCGGGTCGATGCGAGCAAGCAATTGCCCGGCCTTTACCGGCGTACCCACATCCACCAGCCGCTCGGTGATCTTGCCGCTCACCCGAAAGGAAAGGTCCGTCTGGACCCGTGCCCTTACTTCGCCGGTGATGACGCTGCCGCGGCCGACGGGCTTTTTCGCTGCCGCAACCACATCGACGACACGCAACGGCTTTTCAGCAGGCGGCTCTTCGTTGCTGCAGGACGACAGGGCGAAAATGCCGCCGACCGCCACTGCTAAAAGAATGCTTTTCATGGTGACCTCTTGATCTTCGCCTCACCCTATAATATTTGACTGACTGAATAGTCAATGAAATTCTTGTGTCGCCGATCGGGAACCGTCCGGACGTCAAACCGGGCTCCCCGAATGATCATTCCGAATTGCCCGGCGCGTCCTCGCGGACGCATCGGGGGATGTGCTGACATATTGAACCACGCACCACGTCTTGTAAAAATCGATTCCGGTTTTTACGCCGGTGCTATAGGCAAACCACCTGTCATTTCCGCCGATTGCGACGGGTAAAAAGGCAAGTGCCGAAAGAATACGTAGGGATCCGGGGTTATGGCAAAAGCAAAACTGACACGCGCAGAACAGAAGATACAACGTCCGTTGGAAATTCTCGACGCCGCATTCGAGGAATTCACCAAGAGAGGATTTACGGCCACGCGGGTGGAGGACATTGCCGAGCGGGTGGGAGTGACGAAAGGCACGGTCTACGTCTATTTCGAAACCAAGGAGGCTCTTTTCGAGGCGATGATCAGGCATGCCTCGGCACCTTTTCAGGAGGCATTCAATGCCTATGCACGCACGTCGGATGATCCCGTCGAGGAGCTTCGGATGCTTCTTGAATTCCTGTTCGACGCCCTCGTCGACAATAGAAAGATGCGGGAACTGTTTCGCTTCATCGTTGCGGAAGGAGCAAAATTCCCCGATCTCATCGACCAGCACCATGACGTGGTGATGGCGCCGGTATTCGAGCGGATCAATACGATCCTCGAAGATGGCGTGGCGAAAAAAAGGTTTAGAGCCAACCCCACCGAACTGGCCAAGGTCGTCATGTCACCCGTAGTCGGAACATTGGTTTTCCGGTTGATTTTCGACGATCGGCGCAGTCTGGACAAGCAGGTCGTTCTGAAGATTCATCTCGAACTGATCATGCGCGGGCTGCTGGCATAAGGGGCACTCTCCTGCCAGTCGACGACCCCTGATGCTGCGATCTGATACATCGCAAGAAACCTTACATGTCGGGCGCGATACAGCCACAATGCTGCGGTAAGGGTCTGTTGCCTCGAGCATATTGCTCGTATTTGAACGAGTAATTGCCATCCTGTTGCCGAGACCCGCTCACCACTCCAACTTTTCAGCGATTTTAGTTGCCGAGTCGAGCTGTGCTCCTGCGATAGAATGCCAGTGCCGATTAAATTCTAGTACCCTTCAATCAATTTGAGGTCACCCTGCCCCTCTGTGCAAACAGCGCCGGTACAATTAGACAGAACAGGTTCCAGCCGCGCAGAGTTGTGCGAGATCCTCGCCGAGCAGATCGACTTAATTAACCGTTTCAGATTTCAGGAGCGAGCTTACAGCTCGAAGATTTATGAACAAAACAGTGAATGCCCGCGCCGCGCAGAGCACGGAACCGCCGCGGCAACGCGTGTTGGCTCGAGATCGGGCTATTCCAGAAAACGACCGCCAGCGCGGCGAACACTTTTTTCGAAATGCAGGCGACCAGAAGGATTGCTATCAACCATGACCGCGACGTTAACAGCCCAATTACCTGGCGGCGCGAGTGAAAAGGCCCTGCTTAAAATACTTTCGAATTATCGCAAACCCCGGACCGGCCGCAGCCTGTACGAACTTGCCGTGACGCTTGTTCCCTTTGTATTCCTTTGGGCAGCAGCGTCGGTATCGATTCATTTTGGTTACTGGCTTGGCCTGCTTCTGGTGATCCCCGCAGCCGGATTCCTGTTGAGGCTCTTCATACTGCAACACGATTGCGGACACGGCTCTTTTTTCGGGCGCCGTCGATGGGATGACTGGACGGGTCGCGCAATCGGTATCCTGACGCTGACGCCCTACGACTATTGGCGCCGCGCGCATGCGGAACACCATGCGTCAGCCGGCAATCTCGATGAGCGAGGGGTTGGCGACATTACAACTCTGACCGTGACCGAATATCGTGCGCTCTCCCCGCGCGGAAAACTCGGTTATCGCTTGTACAGGCATCCGCTGGTGATG
This sequence comes from Rhizobium sp. AN68, assembly GCF_030758035.1. NCBI lineage: Bacteria > Pseudomonadati > Pseudomonadota > Alphaproteobacteria > Hyphomicrobiales > Rhizobiaceae > Rhizobium > Rhizobium sp. AN68. Next base: position 1,001,731 of record NZ_JARWMI010000002.1, read on the forward strand.
TTCGGCATCGGTCCTGCTTTCCTGTTTCTGTTCAAACAAAGGCTACCGTTTGGCATGATGCGGTCTGGAGCGTTGCCCTGGATTTCGACAATGGCAACAAATGCCGGTGTGGCCGTATTGGCCATTCTTCTTATCTGGGCGATAGGGCTCGTGCCTTTTCTGTTGGTTCATCTGCCAATAGTGCTGCTTGCCGGGTCAGCAGGTGTCTGGCTGTTTTATGTCCAGCACCAGTTTGAAGAAACCCACTGGTCCAAGCCTCCGGAATGGACTTTTCCCCATGCGGCGATGCATGGCGCCTCGTATTACGATCTGCCGGGTCCGCTGCGTTGGATCACCGGCAATATCGGCATGCACCATGTCCACCATTTGTCGAGCAAGGTACCTTTTTACAGGTTGCCAGAGATTCTGCACGACTACCCGGAGCTTGCGAAACTTGGTCGCATCAGCCTTCACGACAGCCTGGGCTGCGTAAAGCTCATTCTGTGGGACGAATCCACCAAACGGCTGATTTCGCTACGTGAGGCAGAAAAGCAACCGCGATAGATGAGAGCTGGAGCGACGAAATACCCTTTGAGCCGGTGCGTGAGATATCATTCCGCTAAATGCAGAACCGACCCCAATGAGACGTGGCCAACAGTGTAGGTTTGCATTGTTTCAGTAACGGCCGGCACTGTCGGCCAGAGGTTGAACTGTAGCAGCAGCCATTTTGTTGGATCGAATGCGGCTATGGCCGCGAGCGCGCCGGCCCTGATTGCTGAACGCGCGTCCGCGGTCAGAGTATCGCGTAGCTTGGCCAGATCAGAATGGGGCGCTATGGACCGAGCCTCCCGTGTGGCATATCGCGAAGCTGTAAGATCAGGTACGTGGTCGGCGTGCCAGACCAGCCATGTCTGCACCGATGGCCAGCCGAAGTCCCGTGTCAGAACCGCAAAACCTGGACCGGACAGGAAGCTGTCTATCCCTTCTGGCTCGTCCCAGAGATAGAACGGCGCGTAGAGATTTTCAGCACTGGTGAAGCCGGCATCCTGCTTTCTCGCCGAAAGATAGGCCTTGAAACGCAGGCGTGGAAAGCCATCGAGCAGCGGCCCCTTCTCCCTTATGCGCCGGTCTATGATCGCCATGTCGTAGCCGGCAGGCAGCGTGAAGCTGTATTGCATGGCGATCATGACGTGCTCTCCTCTTTTTTGACAGGTTCCATCCAGTGGACGGCAGTTCCACTCCTGACCGGCTGGACGCTGAGATAGCTGAAGGGACAGGACGGCGCGGCGCCATGCCAATGGGCTTCGCCGGGCGCAAACCACACCGCATCTCCGGCACGGACTTCACGCGGATCGTCACCGTTGCGTTGGACGAGACCGATGCCATCCAGCACGAAGAGAAGCTGGCCGCGCGGATGACTGTGCCAATGGGTCACGACCCCCGGCGGCACAAAAGCGCGCATTGCCGTCATCTCGCCATCGATCCGGCTCGATAACAGCATCTGGACGAGGAAGGATCCGCTGGAGATACCCTCAGGTGCCGCAACTATTCCATCACCGGCTCGACGCACACTCATGGTAGATGGACAGGCCGGTTGCATCTCGAAAAAATCGGTCATCGGCCACTCCCATCCGCTGGTGTGCCTGCTGAAACGCCTGATGCAAAGGACCAGTCATCAAACGTTGAGTTGACGATGGCGACCATCACATCCTCTGGCCTCACACCGGGCGACACCGCCAGGTTTTCTACGAGCCTCGCATAGAAGCGCGCCTTGGTTTCCGGCGATCGCGTCTTACCCGTGGTGATATGAAAGAAAATGAAATCATCCGACCGAGGGCCGCCGCGATATGTTCGGTCGAAGATCAGTTCGCCCGGTTGGTGCTGGTGGATTGCAGCGAAGCGGTCGTTTTCCGGAACGTCAAAGCAGTCGACAAGCGCGCGGTCGAGACTGTCGGAAACCGCCTCGAGATAGTCGGCGGATTTTCCCGCAAGCAGAGATATTCGGGTGAAAGGCATGGATGCGCTCCGTTCAAGAGGATTGACAGCCACACTATGAAACGACATCATCATCCTGAAAATCAAATTATTTAGGACATTACGTCCTGATTTTAGGGACATTTAATATGCGCCTTACCCATCTGGATCTGGACGCGCTCCGCAGTTTCGTGATTGGCATCGAGACCGGGTCGTTCGCGCAGGCCGCAGACAGACTGGGGCGTTCGACCTCTGCGGTCAGCGCACAACTCAAGAAGCTGGAGGACCAAGCCGAAACCGCTCTGGTGCGCAAATCCGGCCGGGGGCTGGCGCTGACCGAGAGCGGCGAAGTGCTGCTGTCCTATGCCCGGCGTTTATTGAGCCTGAATGACGAGGCGATCAGCGCCGTTCGCGGGCCGGAACTCGAAGGCTGGATCCGCCTCGGGATTCAAGAGGATTTCGGAGAAACCGTGTTGCCGCAGGTGCTGGGCCGTTTCGCACGCGCCCATCCACGGGTTCGGATCGAAGGGCGCATCGCTCGCAATAGCGAATTGCGGGAGAAGGTCGAGTCCGGCCATCTTGACCTCGCCTTGGCCTGGAACGACGACACGGCTTCGCCAGCTGAAACGGTTGCATCCATGCCACTGTGCTGGCTGGGCGCGGAGGAAACAGAAACTGTCTGGCAGACCGGCGGGAAAGAGCCGCTGCCACTTGCAGTCTTGGAAGCGCCGTGCCTTTTACGTAGCATTGCCTGCAACCACCTTGATCAACAGCGTATCGCCTGGCGCATTGCATTCGTCAGCCCGAGCCTCGGCGGGTTGTGGGCTGCGACAGCCGCAGGCCTTGGCATCGCACTTCGCACACCGTTCGGCCGGCCGCCTGCAGTACGGGTTCTCGATCCACTCACCAACGGTTTGCCGCAACTCCCGTCGCTAGGGCTCAGCCTTCTTCGCTCCGGAAAAGACGAAAATCCAATCAGCGCCCATCTTGCCACGATCATCCGCCAAGCCTTGCAGGAATCGCTGCCGGAAGCATGGATAGTGCGACCGTAATCGCTGAAACAGCATAAGCTTCCGCCAAGATTACATGCACGGCGAAGCTGCAGGGGAATCTTGGCCCGGTTTAAAGGCTTGCGCTCAATTCACTAAAATTCCGCATAATATCTTTCATTATCATAATAAACATGATTATCTGCGGTCATGGATTCAACAGACCGCAAAATCATCAGTCTTCTTGCAGAAGACGCCCGCCGCTCTCTGGCCGATATCGGAAATGTCGTGGAGCTTTCCGCTTCGGCCGTGAACGAGCGCATCCGACGCCTGACGGCCAGCGGGGCGATCCGTCGCATCACCGTTGATGCCGATCCATCCGCATTCGATTTGCCCGTGATCGCCTTCGTGTGGATCGCGTTGGCGCCGGATGCGGACGAGGCCGCGTTTCGTGTCTATGCGGCGTCGCAGTTCGCTATTGCGGAATGTCACCATGTGACCGGGCAGTGGTCCTACCTCGTCAAAGTTCACGTCGGGTCGCTGGCGGAGATCGAAACCTTTCTGGCGACAATGAAACAGAACGGGTTCCTTGCCCGTACCGAAACGATCATTGCCCTGTCTTCTGTCGTGCCGGGACCATTTATGCCGAAGGAAAGCGTGGACTGATGGAACTGATGCTCGTTTTGAAAAGCATTGTGCTGGGCCTTGCGGTCGCAGCCCCGCTCGGCCCCATTGGCGCCCTCTGCATCAACCGGACCCTTGAGCGCGGGTTCTGGGCGGGAGTGGCAGGTGGCCTTGGGACTGCTCTGGCGGATGCCGTGTATGCCAGCCTCGCAGCGCTCGGCTTTTCCGCTTTCGCGGCGACCCTCGCGACAATCGATACGCCGCTCAAAATCGTCGGCGGCCTTTTCATGCTGTGGCTCGGCTGGAAAAGCCTGAGGCCCAAACCTCTGGCAGAAGCGGCCAAGGTTGGAGCGCGCGATCTGCTCGGCACCATCACCGCGACCTTTTTCCTGACGATCACCAACCCCATGACGATACTATCCTTTGCAGCAATTTTCGCGGGTCTCGGCCTTGCTGACGCATCGGGAGCGACGAGCGCGTTTTTTGTGGTCGCGGGCGTTTTTCTAGGGTCTTTATTGTGGTGGTTCATGTTGAGCGGCGGCGTTGCATTTGCCCGGCAGCGCCTTCCCACCACCTTTGCCCGCTGGGTTTCCCGCCTGTCCGGAGTGATCCTTGTCTTATTCGGGCTTTTTGCCCTAGGTTCACTTGCCTGGGGCATGATGGCTCATTGAAATGCAACGGTTTTGTCTGCGGCTCCAACTTCTGGGAAAATCGGCGCTCCCTCCACGACCGCATCGAGATCGGCGTCGTCGACGATGAAGGGCGCATTGCCGCCAAGTTCCAGTCCCAGTTTCTTGATGGTCGGCGCGCATTGCCGGTAGAGATGTTCTCCCGTGCTCGCCGAAGAGCGCGGGATCATCAAGATGCATATTTCCGACCCTCAACAGAAAACCTGCGCCGACGCGGGATCGAAGGCCAGATGCACGAGATCACCACGGTTGAGGCCCGAAATCGCCTCATGGCCAAATGGCAGGCGCACGGCAAAGGGCTCTCCCGAACCTGTATGGGCGACGACATGGACGTTGTTGCCAAGAAAGGTGATATCGCTGACGGTGGCCTGAAAACCGGCGTAAGAGCCGGGCCTGTTGCGGCTGAGCTGTAAACGCTCCGGACGCAGCATCAGCGCCGCCCTTTTTCCCGGCGCAGCTTCGCCATGAACCGGAATTTGGTCAAAGACGATATTCTCACCGAGCGAAACCGTCGCCTTGCCGCCCGAGGCGGCGAGGAGATCGCAGGCGATGAAGTCGCTGTCACCGATGAATTCGGCCACGAAGCGGGTGGTGGGGTGAGCGTAAAGCTCCGGCCCCGTACCGATCTGGTCAATCACGCCTTTTGAAAACACCGCGATCCGGTCGGAAAGACGCAAGGCCTCTTCCTGATCGTGGGTGACGTAAAGGATCGTTACTTCCGTCTGCTGGTGGATGCGACGGATTTCGAACTGGATTTCTTCCCTGAGCTTCTTGTCGAGCGCCGAAAGCGGCTCGTCCATCAGAAGAACCGGCGGATCATAAGCGAGCGCCCTTGCCAAGGCCACGCGCTGCTGCTGGCCGCCCGACATCTGCGCGGGCTTTCTGTCCTCGAAACCTTCGAGACGAACGAGCCTCAGCATCTCCTTTACCTTCGCATCGATTTCCGCCTTGCTCTTTCGGCGCACTTTCAGCGGAAAGGCGATATTCTCGCCAACGGACAGATGCGGAAACAGCGTGTAACGCTGGAAGACCATGCCGATATTGCGCTTGTGCGACGGCGTGGAGAGCAGGCTTTGGCCGTTCAGCAGGATGTCGCCCGCCGTCGGCTGTTCGAAACCGGCCAGAATGTAGAGCGTCGTGCTCTTGCCCGAACCGGATGGTCCGAGAAACGTCATGAACTCGCCCGGCTGCACCTCGAGATTGACATCCTGAACGGCGACGACCGGTCCGTATTGCTTGGCGATGCCGCGAATTTGCAGGAGCGGTTTGGTCATGTTTTCAATCCTTTTCGCACAGCCGCGACAAGCAGCATGAGAATGATGGTCACCGCGATGAGAAGCGTCGATGCAGCGGCGATCACCGGCGTCAGATCCTGCCGCAGCGTCGCCCAGATTTTCACCGGCAGCGTCTGCAACGTTGGACTTGCCATGAAGATCGCCAGCACCACCTCATCCCAGGAAGTGAGGAAAGAAAAGATCGCGGCTGAGAACAGGCCATGGCTGATGGCCGGCAAGGTGATGCGGATTTTGGCCTGCAGCGGGCTCGCGCCGCATAGCACTGCAGCGTCTTCGATCGATTTATCGAAACCCTCGAGCGCGCTGGTCAACGCCAGAATGGAGAAAGGCAGCGCCACGACAAGATGGGCAATGACAAAGCCCGTGGTGGTGCCCGCAAGGCCGAGCTTCAGGAAAAAAGCATAAAGCGCCACCGCCAGCACCACGACAGGCAGGATCATCGGCGTCATGAACAAAGCCCGCAGACCCTCGCGCCCGATGAAACGCCCCCGCACCAGGCCGAAGGAGGCCACGAGGCCGATCAACACCGACAGGACTGTGACCATCACGGCGATACGCAGGCTTGTCCAGGCAGCATCCAGCCACCTCGGATCGGCTAAGAAATCCGCATACCATTTCAGCGTCCAGCCGGGCGGCGGAAAGATCAGCCATTGCGACGAGCCGAAGGACAAAGCGGCGATGAAGACAATCGGCAGGATAAGGAATGCCGCTGTCAGCACCGTGATGAAAAGGAGCAGCCACTTCCACGCGCCAAGGCTGTTGTAGTTCAAAAGCATGTCAGCGCCCCCTGCCCCGGCCGCGCCGAAGAATTTCAGCTGGATTGCGTAAAGCGTCAGCGTCACCACCAGAAGCACCAGCGCCGCTGCCCCGCCCATGCCCCAGTTGACGAGAGACTGCACGAATTGCGCGATAAGCTCGGCCAGCATCATGTTCGCCGTGCCGCCCAGCAGCGCCGGGGTGACGAAATAGCCAAGCGACATGACGAACACCATCAGCGCGCCGGAGATCATACCCGGAGCGGCAAGTGGAATGAGAACGCGGGTCAGCGCCTGAAAGCGGGTTGCCCCGCACAGCGCCGCCGCCTGGAGAATGGCCGGATCGATCTTGCGGATGACGCCATAGAGCGGAATGATGATGAATGGCAGCATGATATAGGTCATGCCGATCGTGACGCCGGTCAGGTTGTTGACCAGTGCAAGCGGCTTGTCGATGATGCCAAGGCCCATCAGCGTCTTGTTGACGACACCCGTCCGCTGCAACAGCACCATCCAGGCATAGGTGCGTGCCAGAAGGTTGGTCCACATGGACAGAAGCAAAATTGCGAAAACGACGGAGGCAAGCCGCGACGGCATGATGGCAAGCGCCCACGCGACAGGAAAACCGATGACCAGCGTTACGAGCGTGACCAGCGCCGAGACCGCGAATGTATTGAAGAAAATCTTCAGGTAGGTGGAGCTGCCCAGCAATGCGGCGTAATTGCCAAAGCCCAGAACAGGCTCGGTAACGCTGCGCGACAGCAGGATGATAACCGGCACGACGAAGAACAGGGCAAGCAGAACGAATGCCGGCAGGGTGGCGGCAAAATTGCCGGGCCGGAAGGGCATCCGCACCTTCGTCTTCGGGCTTTCTGTTTCATCGGTAAGCGAGACCATGCCCAAACCTCCCCGGAGGTGAAAATTTGCGCGGGCGCTTTTGGCTGCCCGCGCCGTTGCCTTACTTGGCCTGCCAGGCGTACCAGCGCTCACCGATCTCGTCACGATGTTGCGCCCAGTAGTTCATGTCGGCATTGACCTGGCTCGCTGTCTGCTGGTCAGGCAGGGTCTTTGCCGTTTCCGGATCCATCAGCTTTGCGGATTCGACATTGACCGGGGCATAACCCGTGGCAGACGCCATATCCGCCTGCGCCTGCGCGGAGGTCGCAAGAGCGATGAACTTCATCGCCGCGTCCTTGTTCTTCGTTCCCTTGGGAACCACGAGGGAATCCGCTGCCGTGATGTTCTGCTCCCAGGAGGTCTCCACCTTCACACCGCTCTTCTCAAGCGCTGTCATGCGGCCGTTCCAGACGCTGCCGAAGGGTGCCTCCGCAGAAGCGATCAACTGCTGCGATTGCGCACCGCCAGACCACCAGATGATATCGGATTTGATCGTGTCCAGCTTCTTGAAGGCGCGATCGAGATCGAGCGGGTATAGCTTGTCGGCGGCAACCCCATCGGCCAGCAGGGCTGCTTCGATCACACCCGGTGCGGACCATTTGTAAAAGGTGCGCTTGCCGGGGAACTTTGCCGTATCGAAAAGGTCGGCCCAGCTCTTGGGGCAGGCGGCTACAGCATCGACATTGCAGCCGATGACGAAGGAATAATAGAAGCTTCCGACGGAGTAATCAGTGACGAAACGAGGGTCGAGCTTCGTTTTGTCGATGACGGCGAAATCAAGCTTCTCCAGCAGGCCCTTCGGCCCGGCCTGCGCGGCGTAGTCGCCTTCCACGTCGACCACATCCCATGTCACGCCGTTCGCCTCGACCATGGCTTTAAGCTTGCCATAGTCCGTCGGGCCATCCTGAAGCACGTTGATGCCGGTCGCCACCATGAATTTTTCGGCCCAGGCCGCCTTCTGGGCGTCCTGCGTGGTTCCTCCCCAGCTGGAAAAAACCAGATCATTCGCCTGTGCGGATGCGCCCAGGGCGAAAATTGCTGCGCATGTCATCAATACCAGTTTCGATCTCATGTTCCCTTACTCCGTTTTAGAGCTTGTTGTTGGCATGCACTTCGCGGCCGGCAGATTCACTTCAGCGGTGAAAAAGGCGCCGGCTTCATGATCTTGTTTTCGGCGACTTCAATGAGGTCGCGGATCTTAGGCAGGAAAGACAACCAGCGTGGATCGGCCAGTAGCCGCGCGCGCCGTTCTTCGCGGTCATCCAGGCTGGAAAAAGCCCAGATGTGGACAATTTCATTGATCGGCCCGATCTCGGAAAAGAAGTAACCCACCAGCTCGCCCAAATGGCTTTTCTGGATTTCGATGCCTTCCTCCTCGACAACCCCAAGGTAGGCCGGAATGGCGCCGTTCTTCAGCCGGTAGGTGCGGATCTCGTAAAACATCGCGTCACCGCATCACGAATGGATCGGGGATCGGGTCATCGGAGGTTCTAAGCCATATGGTCTTCGTGCGCGTGTAATCGAGCGCTGCCGCAAGCCCGCCTTCGCGACCATCACCGGAAAGACCGAACCCCCCGAAAGGCGCAATCGGTGAGACGGCGCGATAGGTGTTCACCCAAACCACACCGGCGCGGATCGCCTTCATCAGTCGATGGGCGCGCGTCAGGTTCTGCGTGAAGACGCCCGAGGCGAGGCCATAGACCGTGTCATTGGCCAAAGCGATCGCTTCCGCCTCGGTTTCGAAGGAAACAACCGAAAGAACCGGGCCGAAGAACTCCCTTTCCATGGACGGCGAACGAATGCCGTCACAATCGAGAATGGTCGGAGGGTAGAAATAACCAGCGCCATCCACCGCCACACCGCCCGTCACCACCTTCGCACCGGCTTTTTCGGAAGCAGAGACCAGAGAGACAATATGCTTGCGCTGCCGCTCGGTCGCGAGCGGCCCCACTTCCGTTGCCATGTCCAGCGGCGAGCCGATGCGGATCGCCTCAGCCTTCGCCTTCAAAATCCCGAGGAAGCGATCCTTCACGCTTCTCTCGACAATCAGCCGTGATCCGGCAACACAGCTCTGACCGGTCGCCGCGAAAATTCCCGCGACCTGCGCATTGGCGGCGCTTTCGAGATCGGCGTCGGCAAAGACGAGGATTGGCGATTTGCCGCCGAGTTCGAGCGACGTGGAGGCAAGATTTTCGGCCGAGTTGCGGACGATGTGACGCGCCGTTTCCGGCCCGCCGGTAAAGGCGATATGGGCCACCTTGGGGTGCGTGGTGAGTGCCGTGCCGCAGGACGCACCGAAACCAGTGACTATATTGACGACGCCGGCAGGAAAACCAGCCTCCTGCACCAGCCGGGCGAACTCCAGAAGCGGCGCCGGTCCGTCTTCCGAGGCCTTGATGACGATTGTGCAGCCGGCAGCGAGCGCCGGGCCGATTTTAACGGCTGCCAGAAAAAGCTGGCTGTTCCACGGGACGATCGCGGCCACCACACCCACGGGCTCGCGCCGCAGCCAGACATCCATGTCCGGCTTGTCGATCGGCAGGTAAGCGCCCTCGATCTTGTCAGCCAAGCCCGCATAATAGCGATAATAGTCCGCGACATAGGCAATCTGCGCCGAGGTCTCGCGGATGATCTTACCGGTGTCACGGGTTTCGAGCTCGGCAAGCGTCTTTGCATTTTCGGCAACCAGATCGGCAAGCCGATAGAGCAGCTTGCCGCGTTGCGTCGCCGTCAGTTTCGACCAGGCGGCATCGTCATAAAGCGCCCGATGCGCAGCCTCTACGGCGCGGCTAATATCCGCTTCGCGGCTTTCCGGCATTTCTGCCCAGGGTTCACCGGTTGCCGGGTCGAGGCTCGAAAAGCTCGCCTCACCATCCTCGAAGCGCCCGTCGATGTAACATTGGAAACGGCGCATCATCTTACTCCTTGAAAGCCGGCATGACATCGGAAAGGAAGCGTTCCAGCGAGGCCTTCTTGCGCTCGAAGCTCATGCCGGTATCGATCCAGACGGAATATTCGTCGTAGCCCATGGCCTCGTAGGCCTTAAGCCGGGTAATGACTTCATCGGCATCGCCGACAACGTTGTTCTTGCGCATGACATCACCGGAAAGCATGGCGTTTGCGGCAATCTCCTCCGGCGCAATACGCTCGATCAAACCCTGATGAACGGGCTTTTCGTTTTTGAACCATGCAAAGAAGTAGTTGTAATAGACGCTCATCTCATGGGCCGCCTGGGCAATGTCGGCTTCACCGGAACCGACATAGGTGTGGCGCAGCAGCATGATTTTCGGCCGCTGTTTATCCGGATTTTTCGCACAGGCATCGTTGAAGCGGCCCATCAGGGTTTCCACCTCGTCATCGCCTTGCCAGAGCGGTGTCACCTGAACATTGCAATCATTGGCGACAGCGAATTCATGCGAATTCGGATCACGCGCCGCCACCCAGATGGGCGGAAAAGGCTGCTGCAGCGGTTTGGGAGCCGATGTGGTGGCCGGGAACTTGAAGAATTCGCCGTCGTGGGTGTAGTCACCCGCCCAAACCCCTTTGACAGCCGGAATAAGCTCGCGCATCCGCTGGCCGGCGCCCCAGGCATCGAGGCCTGGAAGCAGCCGCTCATATTCGAACGAATAGGCGCCACGCGCGATGCCGATATCAAGACGGCCATCACAGATCAGATCCGCCATCGCCGCTTCTCCGGCAAGCTTAATCGGGTGCCAGAAAGGCGCGATCACCGTTCCCGTACCCAGGCGTGCCGTCTTCGTACGCCGCGCCAGATCGGCGATCGTTACAAAGGGGTTGGGCGCTATGGTGAAATCCATGCCGTGATGTTCGCCGGTCCAGATGGCATGCATGCCACCACGATCGGCGATCTCGCATAGTGTCACGAACTCCTCGTAGAGTGTCTTGTGGTCCTGGGAGGCGTCCAGCCGCTCCATATGAACGAAGAGGGAGAATTTCATGGTTTTGGCCCCTTCATGGAGATGGGATGAACCTTGCCGGCGGTCTCGTTCCCGACATAAACACCGAAATTGCCGATCGAGCTTTCCAGCACGAAACGATTGACGATATCCGCCGTAGCGCCGGAGTCGAATTTTGCCGAAGCCAGCGCGCCGGGCAACAGAAAACGGCCCTCGCGCGGCGCTTCATCGCCATCGGCAAGCGCGTGATAGACGACGTGTTGGCGCCCGTCCGTCTTGTTCTCATAAACCGAGTAGAGAAATCCCGTTTTGACGGAGAGACCCGTCAGGTCTTCGAGACGTGATGTCAGCGCCGCGACCGGATCGCCGCTTGCCACGACACAGCCGGGAAGCGACAGCACGTCGTCGCCAACGAGGTAAATCTCGCCGCGCCGTTCCAGAACGGCGCCCACGACGATATCGCCCTCTGCCGCTGCCGATACCGCCTTTGCAGCCAGCATCGGCGTGAAATAGCCGCCGCGCGCATAACCGAGACCGTTCAGGCCGCTATTGTCGAAAGCCTCGATACGGCCGAGCAGAATGACATGATCGCCGGCCTCGATAACCTCCTGCATCGAACATTCGAACCAGGCCGCGACGTCTGCAAAGACCGGGGAGCCCTTCGGCGCATCCAACCAGCTGGCGGTGGCGAAACGGTCTTCGACCGGCCGGGCGAAGGTGTTGGAGAGGTCCTTCTGGCTTTCCGACAGAATATTGACCGCGAAGTTTTTGGTGCCGGTCATCGTCATGAAATTGCGCGAGCTGCGGGCAAGGCAGATCAGTAGCAACGGCGGATCGAGCGAAACCGAGGTGAAGGAGTTGGCGGTAAAACCGATGGGCTTTCCTGCATCGTCCCGGGTGGTCACGATTGTTACTCCCGTAACGAAAGCGCCGAATGCATCGCGCAAAGCGCGCGGATCAAGGGTTGCAACAGTCATTGCGGCTCCTCCTCTGAAGCCAGCCATTCGGCCATCATTGCATTGACAGTTTCAGGCGCGGTCAGGTTGACCATATGCCGGTGCGCCTCAACGACGCGGGCGTAACCGCGCGGTGTGATCGCCGCCATCTGCTCGGCCATCAAAGACGTCGAATTGGGGTCGTCCGAACCCGTCAGGAAAAGAGCCGGGCAGATGACCGAGGGCCACCGATCCGCATAGGTCTCGTCGCCGCCCGCAAATGCGGTATAGGCAACCGCGTAACCTTCGGGATCGACCATTTCCAGCCAGCCCCGCGTCAACTCCCGCGCCTGCTGGCTCTTTGGATCGTCGCCGAACCAGCGTAACAAAGGGCCTTCCTTGTCCACGCCGGTGGTCCGGATGGCAGCCGCGCGTGCAAGAACCGCAGCCTTCGCGGCCGGATCACGGCGGTAGACGCCGTTCAGATAACCAACGCGCGCAATTCGATCTCCAAAGGTTGCAGCGGCACCGCCGGAAATCAGCGCACCCATGGAGTGCCCGGCCACATTGGCACGCGCGATCCGCATATCGTCAAGAAAGCGGCCGAACCAGCCGACAAAATCCTTGAGTGAGCTGCCCGCTGGCAGGGTTTCACTGCCGCCATGCCCCGGCATATCTACCGCGATGACACGGTGCGTCTTTGAAAAGATTTCGATCTGCGGCTTCCAGGCTTCCAGCCGCATTCCCACACCGTGGATGAGGATCAGGTCTTCACCGGCGCCTGCCTCGAAATAGGCCGCCCCGCCCTCGGTCACCTTGCGAGGGAGCGCGGCAGCACCTGCCTTTGCAGCATTGACCCGTGACGTGGTGGCGGCCTCCTGCATTTGCATCACCCTCAAACGCCCGCCGGGTTGGCAACATCCTGACCGAGATCCTTCAGATCCTGATACCGGTCGCCGATGCGGTGATGAGGCCTACCGCCGACTGAAGCACCGAGCGCCACGACGATCTCGTCGGCAGCCGGAGCATCGGGAACGGAGGTCTGGATAGTCAGGTAGTGCGAACGGCGGCCTTCATCGTTCTTGTCCATTAACGGGATCATGATCGGCGCATTGCCGGGACCACGCGTATTGCAGAAGGCCAGATAGGACTTGGCACCCACAGCCTGACGATAGTGATTGCCGAAACGCAGCGTGTGAATGAGCGCGGAGGCATGTTCGATCTCACCATCCAGCCCGACGACGGCCGCCTTGCCATAGGCCTCCACCGCTTCGCCGGAACCCACGGCATCAAGGATCATCTTCGTCAGGAGTTCGCCCAGCACCGGCGCCCCGGCGTGGATTTCCGGTTTGAGGTCATCCACGAAGCCTTTTCCAGCCCAGGGATTTTTCACGACCGCGATGGCGGTGAACAGCTTCAAAGGTGTCGCTGCGGCCTTGCCTCCTTCAATCAACGTTGTTTCGACCTGCAACAGCGTCTTACGGATCTGGATGGGCATAGGCGTTCTCTCCGATAAATATGATGTCTTATGGTATGCCATAATATGTAAGTGTCAAGTGGCGGAAATCTATGGCTTGAAGTTGCGAAAAATGACAATTGTTACAGTATGTTATGGCTCAAGGCCCTTCCATGCGGCCGTCAAAGGCAAGTTCGTAAAGGCGCGTCATTTCCGCTGCCGTCGGAACCCGTGGGTTATTTGCGGGTGTGCCGGAGGCGAGGCCTTGCCGCACCATTTCCGGCAAAAGATCGAGATAGCGGGTTTTGTCGATACCGAATTCCTGCGGGGTCGGCACCTTCAGCCGCCTGTTCAGGCCGATGAAAGCCTCCACCATCTTTGCGCCTGCAATCTGGTCACTGTCCGTCGAACTGGCGCAACCAAGTGCGCGGGCAGCGGCGGCATATTGCGGTAGAGCGGAATTCAACGAAAATTGTGTGACCAACGGCAGTACCATCGCATTCGACATGCCGTGCGGAACGTGGAAAAAGGCACCGACCGGCCGACTGAGGCCGTGGATCAACGCTGTGGATGTATTGGAAACGGCAAGACCCGCATGCGTCGCCCCGAGCATCATCGCTTCTCGTGCTTCCCGGTTCTGCGGGTCGTTCGCGACTTTTTCGAGATTTGCCCCGATCAGTTTCAGCGCGGACAGCGCCAACGCCTCGGAATGGGCATTACCGTTGCGGTTGACCAGCGCTTCCAGCGCATGGGTCAGCGCATCTATGCCGGTATCGACCGTGACGCGGTAAGGGCAGGTCAGCGTCAGCTCGTAATCGATGATGGCCGCAACGGGCAAAGCGGCGGTGCCGAGGATGAGCATTTTTTCGCTGGCAGCCGTGTCCGTCACGACGGCGGCGCGTGTTACTTCCGATCCGGTTCCTGCGGTTGTGGGTATGGCAATTACCGGCATGACGGCAAAATCCACGATCCTTGGAACTTTCAGCGCCCGCAGCTCTTCGCCACTGGTTGCAACGATGGCACCTGCTTTCGCCGTATCCATGGCGCTACCGCCGCCGAGTGCGACGAGACCATCATGACCGCCCCCGGAAACGCGTTTCACCAGTGTGGCGATGGATATATCCGTTGGATCTTCTACGACATCCGCAAAAATGGCGGCATCGATACCCTCGCCGCCAAGCGCCTGCAAAAGCGCATCCGCATGGCCGAGTTTCTGCATGACTGGATCGCAGACGAGCAGAGGGCGCTTCACCCCCAGAGATTTCAACAGTGACGGCAATCGGAAACGGCTGCCACCGCCGATGAGCATTTCGCGAGGCATCAGGACACGGTTTATCATTGCGGTTCTCCGCCAATATCATTCTGCGTTGTTCGGAACGGCCTAAGGCACACGATCTGAAGCGGGATTTCGCCATCCCGCTCCGGTCACCGTGGCGTCAATGCGCCAGGATTTTCGACAGGAACGAGCGTGCGCGATCCGTCTTCGGATTGGTGAAGAAGCTGTCACCCTCGCCGATCTCGACGATCTCGCCGCCATCCATGAAGACAATGCGGTCAGCCACCTTGCGGGCAAACCCCATTTCATGCGTCACCACCATCATCGTCATGCCTTCCTGCGCAAGCGAGACCATGACGTCGAGCACCTCGTTGATCATTTCCGGATCAAGCGCCGATGTAGGCTCGTCAAAAAGCATGGCGACCGGATCCATCGCCAGCGCGCGGGCGATTGCGACGCGCTGCTGCTGACCGCCGGAAAGTTGACCGGGATATTTCTTCGCATGCGCGGTAAGCCCCACACGCTCCAGAAGGGCGTTGGCTTTGATCAGCGCCTCCGCAGGGGAGCGGCCGAGAACCTTCTCCTGCCCGATGCACAGATTTTCGAGGATCGTCATATGCGGGAAGAGTTCGAAATGCTGGAACACCATGCCCACTTTGGAGCGCAGCTTCGGCATATCGGTCTTGGGGTTGGTCACCTCAACCCCGTTGACGGTGATGATGCCGTTGCCGATCGTCTCCAGCGCATTGACGCATTTGATGAGCGTCGACTTGCCCGAACCGGACGGCCCGCAGATCACGACGACTTCGCCCTTGGCGACATTCAGGCTGCAATTGGTCAGAACCTGAAAGGTCGGACCGTACCATTTGTTGACGGATTGAAGTTCGATCATGCTGGTTGCTTGAGACATCGGACTTCTCCCTAGTGTACGTCAGCCGACATTGGGCCGTAGGCCTTGCCGAAT
Source organism: Rhizobium sp. AN68 (assembly GCF_030758035.1). Taxonomy (NCBI): domain Bacteria; kingdom Pseudomonadati; phylum Pseudomonadota; class Alphaproteobacteria; order Hyphomicrobiales; family Rhizobiaceae; genus Rhizobium; species Rhizobium sp. AN68. Next base: position 1,017,481 of record NZ_JARWMI010000002.1, read on the forward strand.
CGTTTCTCGATACGGCGCTGGATGAGTTCCCAGGCGGTCGTCATGGCGAGGTAATAAAGGGCCGCGACCATGAAGAGCTCCAGAACGAGGAACTTTTCCTGGATAAGAACCTGCGTGCGGCGCAGCAGCTCCTCCATGGAAATGATGGAGGCGATCGACGTTGTCTTCAGCACGCCATTGACGGAATTGCCAAGCGGCGGAATGATGATGCGGAAGGCCTGCGGTGCAACTATGTAGCGCATCACCTGCGCCTCGGTCATGCCGATGGCGCGCGCCGCATTGATCTGGCCTTTGGGAACCGCAGCGATACCTGCCCGGACGATTTCCGACAGATAAGCGGCCTCGCAGAGCGACAGGCCGATCAGGGTGGACTGCAGAACCGTCAGCTTGATGCCGAGCTGCGGCAGGCCGGTATAGATGATGATGAGCTGCACCAGCAGCGGCGTGCCGCGAAATATCCAGGTGTAGAAATAGGCCGGTCCGGAGAGGAACCGGTATTTCGACATGCGCATCACCGCAATGACGAAGCCCAGCGCAAGACCCGCCGTCATGGCAAAAACCGTGAGGCCGAGCGTCACCATCGCCCCCTCGAAAAGATAATAATTCGTCAGATATTCGAAGAAACCTTCCCAGTTCCAACCCTTCACGTCTTTCTCCAATTCATGCGGGAATGGTCGCGGCGAGAACTCTCCCGCCGCGCTGACAGTTCAGATGGAGGAGATTTCAGCCTTCCGGACCAAGAACGGCGAGGTCGCCGGGCGCGATGCTCACGCCATAACCACCCATCAGCTTTTCAAGCGAACCATCGGCCTTCATTTCCTTGAGAGCAGCAGAGACGGCACTGGCGACGTCCTTGCTTCCAAAGGAAAGCGAACCGGGCGTGGGGTACATGCCGGAAAGTGCATGCGTGAACTCGCCGCGATCCTGGTATTGCTTGGCGACAGGATCGATGGAGACTGCGGCCTGAACCTGACCTGCCCGCAGCGCCTGATAAACGGTCGCGTAATTGTCGAACAGGTTGATGGTCATCGGCGCAAGACTGCGTTTCTTGAAGTCCTCGTTCAATTCCTTGATCTTGCGCTCGGCATAGCCACCGATATCGGTGCTGACGGCCTTGCCGGCCAGATCGTCCACCTTGGTGATGGGCTCGGATGCACCGACGGCCGTTGAAATGCTGATGGCGAGACTCTCATAGGGGATCATGAACAGGATCTTGCGCCGCTCCGCCGTCACGAACAGACCTGCATTGATCATATCCCAGCGACCGCCCTGCAGGCCCGGCACCATGGTGGCATATTCCGTGCTGATATATTCGGGCTTCAGGCAGAGGCGCTTGGCGATTTCATAACCCAACTCGATACGAAGGCCTTTGAGCACGCCCTGTTGGTCGGCATAGGCCATGGGCGGCAATGTCGGGCTGGTCGCCATCACGAGATGGCCGGGCTTGATGAGGTGATCGTTGGATATTTTCGGCGTGCAGTCCTGTGCAACGGCCGCACCGGCAAGAAGACTGATGACAAAGCCCGCCAGAGAGGTTTTGGCGCGCACGGCTATGCATTTCCGGGAAATCGGATTCCAGTTCATATTAAGCTCCGCTCTTTATATTATTTATTATGGCATACCATCACACCAAACGGATTGCCCTGTCAATAAGCGGTCATTTGTTTTTCTAAATTATTGTAAAACAACCATAAAATCAAAAAACCAAGAGCTTGCGGCCGCCAGCTGGGCAACCGCAAGACAAGCAGAACGGAGCGCCAAAAACCGTCAGTCAGCCGTTTTTTGCGCGGTGAGAACGGCTTCGGCGATAGCGCATGCGCTGGTGACATGATCGAGAGCGGCTTTGTAAGCGGCGTCCCCGTCACCTTTCCGGATCGCATCGACGATCTTTTTCATCTGCGCCGGACCTTCGGTATCGCGGCTTTTCGTCTTGATCGTCATGGAGCGAAGATGGTTGATCCGCACCGTCAGCAAATTGACGACACCCCAGGCGACATGCCGGTCGATCTTGCTGAACAGCGTATGATAAAAAGACGAGGTATGCGCGAGAACACCGGGCATATCCTTGGCAACGTAACTTTCGCGAATATGCTCGAGCGAAGCCTCAAGCGCCTCGACAATGGCGGGATCGCGACGCTCCGCACAAAGGCGAGCCGCCATTCCCTCCAGCGCACCGCGGATTTCGTAAATCTGCTTGGCCTCGGCGAGATCGAGCAGCGCAACCATCGGCCCCTTGTTCGGCAAATTCGCCACCAGCCCCTCGGACTCCAGATGCCGCAGGACTTCGCGCACGATGGTGCGGGAAACGCCCAGCTGGGCGCAGAGATCGCGCTCCACAAGGCGGTCTCCCGGACGGAAGTAACCGTTCACGATGGCGTCGCGCACCTTGTCGAGCGCAAGCTCCCTCAGCGTCTTGGTCGGACGCTCAACGCGAATGGCAGTTCCCTGCAAAGCACCGGTCATGGTATCACCTCGTTTGGCACATCCCGCTTCCGCCCCGCCGGGCGTGAAAACAGGTTCTGGCTCTTTATATTATGGCGTACCAACTTATTTAGCCGCGCACCATGTTTATGGCAACAGCGCGCGACCAGCTTGTCGTAATGCCGCGTCACCCCATCCGTTCCGATGCATAGCTGCCCGGGCTTGGCGGGAAGACCACGGTCCGGTTACCGTTGATGAAAGTACGGTGGTGGATATGGGCATGGATGGCGCGTGCCAGAACCTGCGCCTCGACATCCCGGCCGAGCGAAACATAATCCTCCGCGCTCTGGGCATGGGTAATACGCACAATATCCTGCTCGATAATCGGACCTTCGTCGAGATCGGCGGTGACATAGTGGGCCGTCGCACCGATCAGCTTCACGCCACGCTGATAGGCCTGCTTGTAAGGGTTGGCGCCCTTGAAGGACGGCAGGAAAGAATGGTGGATATTGATGATCTTCCCCGACATCGTCTCGCACATCCGGTCGGAAAGCACCTGCATATAACGCGCAAGCACGATCAGTTCGGTTCCGGTGCTTTCGGCAATATCCATGATCCGGGCTTCAGCCTGTGGCTTGTTTTCCTTCGTCACCGGAATGTGGTGGAAGGGAATATCATGATTGACCACCACTTTCTGGTAATCGAAATGGTTGGAGACGACGCCGACAATATCGATCGGCAAGGCGCCGATGCGCCAACGGTAAAGCAGATCGTTCAGACAATGGCCGAAGCGCGAGACCATCAGCAGGACCTTCATTCGCTCGGACTGGTCATGAAGCGCCACTTCCATGCCGAATTTCTGCGAGATCGGCATCAGTCCAGCCATCAAGTCGTCACGCTTTGCTCCCTCTTCGGAAATGAAGCCCACGCGCATGAAGAAACGGCCAGTGCCGAGATCATCAAACTGCGAACTATCGACGATGTTGCAGCCTTTTTCAGCGAGAAAGCCTGAAAGGGCAGCGACGATGCCTCGGGTGGACTTGCAGGTTACGGTCAGGACGAAGTTCGTCATCCGGCACTCTCTCTGTCATCAATATTGGAAAAACCCCGCGCTGTCTGACGAGCGCGGGGAAAGCCGCGAGGGCGGCGGGGAAACCCGAACTCAAACGTCGAGCGTTGTCTGGTGCTCCCAGGCAGTGAATTGCGCGCAATAAGCGTTCCACTCGCCCTGCTTGAGCTTGAGATAGGCCTTTGAGAACTCCATGCCCAATGCCTGCTGCAGTTCCTCGTCCTTCTCGTATTCGCGCAGCGCATCGAGAAGATTGAGCGGCAGTTTAGGCGCATTCGTCACGGTATGACCTTCGCGATACATGTCTATATCGTGATGCGGACCGGGATCGGCCTGTGAGCGGACACCCGAGAGACCGGCCGCAATGATGATGGCCTGCAGCAGATAGGGGTTCACGGCTCCATCCGGCAGACGCAGTTCGAAACGCCCCGGCCCTGGCACGCGAACCATGTGGGTGCGGTTGTTCCCGGTCCAGGTCACCGTGTTCGGCGCCCAGGTCGCGCCCGAGATGGTCCGCGGCGCGTTGATGCGCTTGTAGGAATTAACCGTCGGATTGGTGACGGCAGCAAGAGCGGAGGCATGTTTCATGATGCCGCCCAGAAACGTCTTGCCCTTTGCGGAGAGCCCGAAAGGCATTGCCTTGTCGGCAAAAGCGTTGACCTTGCCGTCCAGATCCCAGACCGAAATATGAGCATGGCAGCCGTTGCCGGTCAGCCCCTTGAAAGGCTTCGGCATGAATGTCGCGCGCAGCCCGTGCTTTTCGGCAACCGACTTGACCATGAACTTGAAGAAGGAATGTTTATCCGCCGTCTGGAGCGCATCGTCATATTCCCAGTTCATCTCGAACTGGCCGTTCGCGTCCTCATGGTCGTTTTGGTAGGGTTTCCAGCCCAACTCCAACATGTAGTCGCATATTTCCGCGATCACATCGTAACGACGCATCACTGCCTGCTGGTCGTAGCAGGGCTTTTCCGCCGTGTCGTACTCATCGGAGATTTTCGCGCCGTCCGGCGAAATCAGGAAAAATTCCGGTTCCACGCCGGTTTTGACCCGCAGCCCTTGCCCGGCCGCTTCCGCGATGAGCTTTTTCAAAACGACGCGCGGCGCCTGTTCCACTGGCTGGTCTTCCATGACGCAATCGGCAGCAACCCAGGCCACATCCTTTTTCCAGGGAAGCTGGATGACCGAGGAGGCGTCCGGCACTGCGAAGAGATCGGGATGGGCGGGCGTCAGATCGAACCATGTGGCGAAACCGGCAAATCCGGCGCCGCCCTTCTGCATATCGGCAATCGCTTCTGCAGGAACCAGCTTGGCGCGCTGGCCACCGAAGAGATCGGTATAGCTGATCATGAAATATTTGATGCCTTTTTCGGCAGCAAACTTGGAGAGGTCCAGTGTCACGTCATTCCCCTTTTTTTGAATATCAGACACTTCATCGAAAAAGACGGCCACATCCTCCCAAATGCGCCCGTCCATTGTGTTTTTTAAAAGCTGCCTTTACCCGGGAACCAGTTTGTTCCCGCCAGCGGAACCTGCGCCATTGCCGCAGCCTCCATGGTCAGAGCCACCAGATCTTCCGGCTCCAGATTGTGGAGATGGTTTTTGCCGCAGGCGCGCGCGATGGTCTGGGCTTCGAGCGTCATGACCTTCAGATAGTTGGCGAGGCGGCGACCGGCGGCGATTGGATCAAGACGTGCGGCAAGTTCCGGGTCCTGCGTGGTGATGCCTGCGGGGTCTTTGCCCTCGTGCCAGTCATCATAAGCGCCGGCCGTGGTGCCTAGCTTCTGGTATTCGTCTTCCCATTTCGGGTCGTTATCGCCCAGCGCCACCAGCGCCGCCGTTCCGATGGCAACCGCATCGGCACCAAGCGCCAGAGCCTTGGCGACATCCGCACCCGAGCGAATGCCACCGGACACGACCAATTGCACCTTGCGATGCATGCCGAGATCCTGAAGCGCCTGTACTGCGGGGCGAATACAGGCAAGCGTGGGCATGCCGACATTTTCGATGAAGACGTCCTGCGTGGCCGCCGTGCCGCCCTGCATGCCATCAAGCACCACCACATCGGCACCGGCCTTTACTGCAAGTGCGGTGTCGTAATAGGGGCGCGCACCACCAACCTTGATGTAGATCGGTTTTTCCCAATCGGTGATTTCGCGCAGTTCAAGGATCTTGATTTCCAGATCGTCCGGGCCGGTCCAATCAGGATGACGGCAGGCGGAACGTTGGTCGATGCCCTTCGGCAAATTGCGCATATTGGCGACGCGATCGGAAATCTTCTGGCCAAGCAGCATGCCGCCGCCACCCGGTTTCGCACCCTGGCCGACGACCACCTCGATGGCGTCCGCACGGCGCAAATCCTTGGGGTTCATGCCATAACGCGACGGCAGATACTGATAAACCAGCGTCTGGCTGTGGCCGCGTTCCTCATCCGTCATGCCGCCATCGCCCGTCGTGGTGGACGTGCCGGCAATGGTCGCGCCACGGCCGAGCGCTTCCTTGGCGTTGCCGGAAAGCGCGCCGAAGCTCATGCCGGCAATGGTGATCGGCGTTTTCAGCGTGATCGGCTTCTTGGCAAAGCGCGTGCCGAGGGTGACGGTCGTATCGCACTTCTCGCGATAACCTTCGAGCGGATAACGCGAGATGGACGCGCCGAGAAACAGCAGGTCGTCGAAATGCGGCACCTTCCGCTTCGTGCCTGCGCCGCGAATATCATAGATGCCGGTCGCAGCCGCACGGCGGATTTCCGCCAGCGTGTGATCATCGAAAGTCGCGGACTTGCGCGGTGGGGTGAAGGGGTTGTGATAGCTCATCGGAAAATCCCTCGCCTCAATACGCGTCGGCGTTGTCGATGTTGAAATTGTAGAGCGTGCGGGCCGAACCGTAGCGTTTGAACTCGCTTGGGCTGACATCGGAGACACCGGCTTTTTCAAGAAGTTCGGCAAGCTTCTCCAGATGTTCGGGCCGCATTTCCTTCTCGATGCAATCGGCACCCAGGCTCTTGACCGAGCCGCGCACGAAAAGCTTCGCTTCATAAAGGGAGTCACCCAACGCATCGCCCGCATCGCCGCAGACAACGAGGTGGCCGGACTGGCCCATGAAGGCGGACATGTGGCCGATATTGCCCTTCACGACGATATCGATGCCCTTCATGGAAATGCCGCAGCGGGAGGCGGCATTGCCCTTGATGACCAGAAGCCCGCCGCGACCGGTGGCACCTGCGTATTGCGAAGCGTCGCCCTCGATGACGACGGTGCCCGACATCATGTTTTCGGCAACGCCCGGCCCGGCCGAGCCGTAAACGGTGACGGTGCCGCCATCATTCATGCCGGCGCAATAATAACCGACCGAGCCGCGAACATCGACGATGACGGGGCTGTCTATGCCAACAGCGACGGCATGGTGGCCGCGCGGATTGACAACTTCGAATTCGGTGTCGTTTGCGCCCGAGGAAAGCCCATGGAGCGCGCTGTTGAGTTCACGCAAAGGCGTGTGGGAGAGATCGAAAACTGGCATGGATATGACTTTCGCAATATGCGCCGATGACGGTTTCACGCGGCCTTTTCATGGTCCCAGAAATAGACGGTCGCCGGCTCCGGCTCCCAGACGCGGGCATTTTCGATGCCGGGCAGATTGACCAGCGCGCGGTATTCAGAGCCGAAAGCGACATATTGATCGGTCTCGGCCATCACCGCTGGCTTGCAGGCGATGGGATCGCGCACCACGCCGAAACCGGATTTGGTGCCGACGACGAAGGTAAAGAACCCGTCGAGATCATCGAGCGCGCCGGTCAGCGCTTCGCCCAGATCCTTGCCCTTGGCCATTTCAGCCGTGAGATAGGCGGCGGCCACTTCCGAGTCGTTCTGGGTTTCGAAGGTCATGCCCTCGCGTACCAGTTCCCGACGCAGATTATTGTGGTTGGAGAGCGAACCGTTATGCACCAGGCACTGGTCGGCACCGGTGGAGAAGGGGTGTGCGCCAAGCGTCGTCACAGCTGATTCCGTTGCCATGCGGGTGTGGCCGATGCCATGGCTGCCCGCCATGGAGCGCACGCCAAAACGGGCGACAACATCTTTCGGCAGGCCGGTTTCCTTGTAGATTTCCACGCTGTCGCCGGAGCCCATCACCCGCACATTCGGGCGGATGGCGGCCAGGACCGAGCGAATTTCCGTGAGCTTTGCCGATGGAATATCCAGGACCGCGTGGGTGCTTTTCACCGCAATCGAAGCTTCAACGCCATTTTCCTTCAGCGCTTCGGCAAGGCCCGAAAAATCGGTGACGGGATCGGCCGACTGGATGGTTACTTTTGCCCGGCCATCGGCAGCGCTTCCATAGATCGCGATGCCGGCGGAATCCGGTCCACGATCCGTCATGGTCACGAGCATGTCCGAAAGCAGCTCACCCAGCTGCGGTTCAAGGCTTTTGTCTTTCAGGAATAGTCCAACAATGCCGCACATCGACAGGCACCTCCATTCGTTTCTGAATGAAGAGCTAGCATATGGAATTCCATCTCGTCAACTATCAGGAATATTTTTTTCTTCTAAGGCAACTTTTCAATCATTTGTCAGCCGCCTTTGCGGATAGGAAATGATCGACAGATAGCGAGCGGGAAGCTTCACCAGCTCCTCCGGTCCGTGCGGCGCATCAGCATCAAAAAACAGGCTGTCACCCGCCTGCATGGTGAAAAGCTGCTCGCCGTGGCGATAAACCACCTCTCCCTCCAGCATGTAGAGGAACTCCATGCCCTCATGCTGGAAGGTCGGAAATACATCCGAGTCCGTCGTCAGCGTGATGAGATAGGGCTCGACGGTGACGCCGCTGGTATTGTTGTCGATATGGCCAAGCAGGCTGTACTGATGGCCGGCGCGGGTGCCTCTACGCTCGATGTTCACCCCTTGGCCCGCCTTGACGAAGGTGGCGCTGCGCGGCTCCTCGAAGCCACGGAAGAACGCCGTGATCGGCACGCCGAGCGCCTTTGAAAGCGTCTGCAGCGTGGTGAGGGACGGCGAAATATTACCGTTTTCGATCTTTGAGAGCATTCCCACCGATACACCGGTGGCCGATGCGAGATCGGTGACCGTGATGCCCAGCTTCTTGCGATAGGCACGCACCTCATGGCCGATCGCCATTTCGAGATTATTGACCCTCGGCTCGCGAACCGCATGCGGGTTCTGCGACAAAAGCGCAGGCTCGGTCTTTGTGCTGTCCTTTGCCATGTGATCCTCCGGCATAACGTGTTTTCCTTCTTTAAAGGAAAACTATTTTAATTCGGAGGAAATTTTTACATCGCAGCAGCGGTAAAGCCTGCGAAAGGTCAGTACGTCACCCTGCCATCGGAGAGGTCAAAGACGGCACCAGTATAGAGGCATTTCAGTGGACTACGGACACGCGCTGTCCATCGTAGTCTTACGCAGATATTGAAGCTCACCTCTAACACGCCGCCAAGCGGTGCCAAGAATTACCCGGCACCGCTGGATTTCGAAAGGCCCTTCGACCAGTCAATGGCAAGAACCGTTCCTGCGGAGTTCAGGCTTCGACCAGCTCGCGAACATCATCAACGAGAAAATGCACGATCACATAGCGCGTCGTGTATTTCTGACCGCTATCGGACACGCTCTCGACGCTGCCGCCGTCGGAGGGATGCCATTTCTGATAGTGAGGATTGTTGGCGATCAGCGTAATCGCCTTGCCCGAAAACCTGCCGGTCAGCCGATAGCGAGCCTCTGCAAGATGCCAAATCTTTTCAAAATCCTGCTGGCTGATGCGGGCTTTCAAAGCCTTCTTGGATATCGTTTCTTCGGGCGAACTGTCGTCGTGTGCCCCCGATGGAATATGCAGGTCAACCTCTTCCGCGCCGTCCAGCAGAAAGGCAAATTCGTCTGGCCACATCCGTCTCACCTATCGCTCCTCCCAAAGCTTATCGTCCTACAACACAATTATGATAGCGCCTCTGCCGTAAGAGGCAATGGCGGATATCAACGAGCACTTGCCGGCATCCCAATTTTTCGGGAGCGTGGCCATGTGGGCCTCCAACAGGTGCTGAAGATCGCGGGTGGGACGCAACGAAATGGAAGCCAACGGCTATCTCAACCAGTCTGCCTCCGCTGGCGCAAAGCGGCACCGGCTTCGCTAGCGGACTGCAGCATCAAAGCGACCAACGAATGAATCAGGCTATCTCGGAAAAATCTTACGGCTCAGCGTAAATTATGGCGGAGAGGGTGGGATTCGAACCCACGATACCCTTGCAGGTATGCCGCATTTCGAGTGCGGTGCATTCGACCACTCTGCCACCTCTCCGCATGCGCGAACGCTTGCGTTGCGCGCTCCTCATAAACATCAATGGCAGAGCTGGGTAGCGGTAAGTCGAAAGTCGGCAGCTGGACGTAAGATAACTGTGGCCGCGATGTGCCGGATACGGACGTAAACCTCAAAAGGTTGACGGCATCACCGTCGAGCTATTCCTAGCTAACAGGCAAAGCGGCGGATTAGCATCAGTGTTTATTCAAAATGGTATTTTCCCCAACATATACTGGATTGGTTGGCGACTTTTGATAAACGCACCTCTAGAATCGTGAATCTTTCGACGGCATCGCGGGCCTTCCCGGAGGTGTATCCGCAATCGAAATGGCATATGGAGACAAGATGCTGGAAACTGCATTGGAAAGCGGTCGCGAATCTCGCGAGCATTTTGAGCAAGAAAACGCGGGTGTCGCCAAATTCCTCACGAAAGTTGATTGGGACTTCAAGGTCCGTGTCGTGACTAACGAGATTGAAGGTGTCCATCCCTATCCTGCAAAGTTCATTTCCGATCTTCCTGCAGCCATTCTTGATGCTTTGCCACTTCGCAAAGGAAGCATCGTCTTAGACCCGTTCTGCGGCAGCGGAACGACGGTGGCGGAAGCTCAACGCAGAGGCCTCGAAAGCGTTGGAGTGGATCTTAATCCAATTGCGTGCCTAATGGCCCGGGTGAAGACGAGTCCAATTCCGGACGGGATAGAGGTGTCCGTTGCACATTTAGTTGGTGCAGTTGATAGCGGCTTCGCGCCTGTGCCAGCTATTCCGAATTTGAGCCATTGGTTTAAGTCGCCTATCCAGGCAGCGCTTGCACGTCTCACAGCTGCGGTTGAAACGATTCCAGAGATCCACCAAGACTTCGTGCGCCTTGCGATATCGAGTATTATTGTGCGTGTATCAAACCAAGAAAGCGACACGCGCTATGCTGCGGTTGAAAAGCCATTGAAGCCTGATGATGTAAAAATCGCGTTTCAACGATCGTGTGACAGGCTACTCAGCGCCTTGAGGAGCCGGAACTATGACTTGGTTTCAGCGACAATAATTAATAGCGACCTGCTGCAAGTTGACACGGTAGCCTTGCGTGGAAAGATCGGCGCCATAATCACCTCTCCTCCGTATCCAAATGCATATGAATACTGGCTTTATCATAAATATCGGATGTGGTGGCTCGGATACGACCCATTGAAGGTTAAAGAGAAAGAGATCGGCGCGCGGGCGCACTTTTTCAAGAAAAATCGGCACACGTCGCAAACGTTCGTAGATCAGATGACTTCGGCGTTTAGAAAATTTTCGGAGATGTTAACGCTCGACGGCTGGGTCTGCTTTGTCGTTGGAAGGTCGATTATCCATGGAGAGACAATAGATAACGCTGCTATAATTCGGAAGGTTGGGGAAGACAGCGGTTTCGAACTTGTTTACGAGGGAACTCGAAACGTGTTGAGCACCCGGAAGTCCTTCAATTTGGCGCACGCCAATATCAAGCAAGAAAATATTGTAGTTATGCGAAGGTCATTCCTATGAAGCTGGAATGGAGCTCCTATAAGCACTTCCCCTACGAGAGGGAACTGGCATTCCGCGAGGCCCGTTCGCTAGTCGGCAGCAACCTAACGCTGGCTGACGATGGCAGCGTTATTGCAAATGGTGGAAGCGTCTCAAGTGCTCAGCTTCTTACTTACTTTTCTTGCGTCTCCGATGGCTCTGAGAGCTATGACACGGTGCAGAAGAGATTGGAGAAATCAGCTTCATTCAAGGAGCGGAGGCAATCAACTCGGTATTCGGTTCACGGATTACACGAGTATCGGGGCAAGTTTAACCCCCAAGTTTGCCGAGCCCTTATGAACATTTTGGGGGTTAGTCCGGGCAGCCTGCTTCTCGATCCGTTCTGCGGCAGCGGGACAACACTGGTTGAGGCAGCCCATCGCGGCGTTCGCGCGGTAGGAACCGATCTGAATCCACTCGCTGTCTACATCGCTAACGCCAAGCTGGCGGCTCTGACAACTCCCGCCAAACGTCTGTTGGAGGGCCTCGAACGCATTGTCACGCGTAGTCATCAAGTAAGTCCGGCACATGACGCCAGTGGCCGTATGGAATATCTGCGATCGTGGTTTGAGCCAGAACACCTTGCAGAAATTGAAAAAACGAAGATATCAATTGAGGACGAGGCCGAAAATAAAAGCTTCTACTTAGTTATCGCCAGCAATCTTATTAGAGAGTTCTCTCTACAAGATCCTGCAGACCTCAGAATTCGAAGAAGACCAAGTGCCAATACAGCTGAAAAGTTCATAACGATCTTCCAAAAGTCAGCTATCGAAGCAATTCGTAAGCTAGAAGCTGCGCAGGGCGTAGTTGGAACCGACTTGTCCGTGGGACAAGCTCTTTACAAAGACAATCGCAATCTTAGTGAGGCAGAAATAGGCGGTGCCGCCGACATAGCTATCACGAGCCCACCTTACGCCACCGCTTTACCCTACATCGACACGCAGCGCCTGTCGTTGGTTTGGCTAGGTTTACTCGATCCGAAACAGATTGGAGTCGTAGAGTCGGACCTGACTGGAAGTCGGGAGATGCGGTCCCAAGAAAAAAAGTGCGCCATTGAAGCTCTTGAAAACAACAGCGACAGCCTTCCGGGCAACGAATGGGAATTTTGTTTATCGTTAAAAAACGCGCTGACGAGCAAGGATGGATTTCGCCGACAAGCTGTTCCTTCGCTGCTCTATCGATATTTCCTTCAAATGAGGAAAATGTTCGAATCGACTTCGAAATGTCTTAAGGCTGGGGCCCCTTTTGCCCTGATTGTGGGCCACAATCACACAGTGCTGGGCGGAAAGCGATTTGATATAGACACCCCCGCTCATCTTGTCTCCTTAGCAAACAGCGTCGGCTGGACTACGTCCGAGGTAACTCCTCTTCAGGCCTACCAGCGTTTCGGCTTACATGCATCGAACGCGGTTCAAGCTGAAACGCTCATTGTGGTTCGAAATGGCTTACCACTTAGGTGAGAAGTCTGAAGGTAACCAGCATGCGCCACGGCTTGCCAATTGCTCGTTAGCAGCAGCCTGATTCCATATCTGTCGCGTTGCCTGTCCCAAAGCTGATTGCTGATCTATGAATGTCATTTTGAAAGTAGGCGTCGTAGGCGTTGGCCATTCAAGCAAAGCAAGGTCTTCGGCCTTTGGAATTGGTCTTTGCTGCGTTTGTAGTGTTTGCTGCATTGTCCGAATGGGCGCGGCAGGGATCACTAGCCGAAGGTCTCCATGACCAACATCGCCGGGGGTGAAGCCGAACGACATCAGCCCTGTTTTACTTGGCTGCCCAGAGATGGTGAGGCCATCAGTAGCATAGCGAATGAAAAAATCGAACTCGGCGCGGGGTCTATTTCTATCTCCAAAGACACCGAAACGAATTGTCGCGGCAGTGGATACGGGAATGCTTACGTTGGCTGTTCCTTTCGCTCCGCGCCAGTGCCGATCATTGTCACGGTTCAACTTGACGATGAGTCCGGCAGCATCGCCCAGACCGTTATTGGTTAGAGCGCTTGGACCAACCGTTGGCCCTTCCGCATCCGGGGCGAAGAAAATGTATGGTGGATAAGGCGGCGTCCTTAGTTCGGTCGGCAAGGCTTGCCACTGCACCTGCGCCCCAACAGCTGGAGGCGGGACCTGATTATTAAACGTCACGAGTTGGTTCAGCCTTGGGCGCTGCGGCGGTTGTCCACCCGCTCCAGATGGGCGTGGAGGACGCGGCAAAGGAGTGGCTCGAATTATTCCCGCATCAAGAAGGTGCCCAACGTCCGCCATACTCGCGACTCGCTCAAATCCAGCAGCTGAGTTCTCAAACCATTGATCTGTCGCTTGAGCGATCTGGTCCAAAACCTCCAGCGCGTCCCCATTTCTACTATCCAAGATAATGCCAGCTTCTACATGTCGCGCTGTTACTCCCGGTAGTGTGAAGTTCGCTGATCCGACATAGGCAGTTTGAGAGCCGTCGGCCCTCAGAAAGTGATAGGTTTTTGGATGATAGTAAGCGTTCTGGTAGTAAACTACGCCTAAGCTCGCGTTGGGTCTGGGAAGTTGAAGTTCAGTCACCAGCTCCCGTAGATGAGAAGCTAGGGTCTCGCCATCGTTTGATCCCAAAACGATTCGCACGGGGTGTCCGTTGTCTGAAAGGCTCGCGAAACTCTGCCGAAAGGGCGCGAACGCCTCACCACTGTAGAATCCAGACTGAATACGGAGCCCAATGATGTTCCCACTTAGTTCTGCATTGAGCCAATGACCGAGCGCGTGGTGCGGGTCGCGGGTCCCACTATCGATGTAACGCATTGTTTCCCTCGAATTGTAACATGGTGACGCTACCAGCGAAGGAGAAAAGAGCCAGCGGAAATTACGTAGATACACAACCTAAAGTGTGGAGATGTCGTAAGTCAGTCATTCGAACGACGTCCTACCTAACTTTTAGTTTTCAAGATGACACCAGATGAAGACAAATGGCTGAACAAGGATCGAGCCCCGTTGGAAGGAAGACCCTTCAGAAACTCAACATGATCGGTGATGCACAGGAAGCTCTACGCAACGTGCTTGATGTCGAGCAGAAACTCAATGGGCAAGCTGCCATAACGCTCTATGGCTTTTTCCAGTGTTTGCCGTTACCGACGAATGCGTTTGATACGGATGTTTTGAAATGCCTAAGAAGCAGAAACGCGACAAAGCATATTACGAGGTGCGACTGAAAAACGAGTTCCCCTCGATTTACGTTGACCTGAAAGCTGGGAAACACAGAACGACTACAGATGCGGCGATTGCTGCTGGACTGAAAACACCCAGAACACGGCTGCACGAGCTAAAGAACGCATGGGAAAAAGCCAGTGCCCAGGAACGCGATGAATTTGAAAAGTGGCTGCTGGCTCAATCCGGCATAAAGACGCCGCACCCTAGCTCTGCTAGTGCGAAAGTTCCAGTCGCGATCGATCGTCGCCTCCAAGCGTGGGCGAAGGCGCGTATCAAAGCGATAATGGCCAGACGTAATTTGCAGATGGGCGATGTCATGGCTGAGTTGGGCGAAAAGCGCCTCAACCCCTCCTTAGGGCAAGCTCTTCACAATGGCAGCCGTTTACGACCAACACTGGTGGCCGCATTGGAAGGATGGCTTGAAAAGAACAAGCACATCTAGAACGGTAGATCGATCTGTTTTACGGATATGCACGAACCTGCTCGGCAAGATATTGCAGAGCCCTCTCTGCGTCAGTGTCGAGAGCGTTCTGATACCGCTGAAGAAGTGCATCGGAGCACTCCACGTAGTTCGTCCTTGGCGCTTCCCGCTCAAACGCCCGTTCGATTTCTCTATCGACCGCTATCAAATCGATACTTGGAACACGACCGAGGATGCCAAGCAGCCGGGTCTTATAGGAGATGTGCTCTCCGGCGGGTTTTCCACATTCAACGGAGCCGCGTTTCAGCACGACGTAAGGCACCATCGCATTCGCGTAAGCGGTGTCCAGCGGGCCCGCAACCACCGGAGTGCTCAGTAAGCCGATCAACGTAGTGAGCGTCACTCCGGTTCGAGCGAGCATTTTCGCCATTTTCTTGCTGAGCATATGACCCTCCGGCAAATTCGTGATGGAAGTGCCGCACGAAAGGGAAGGGTTCCGTCATAACGAACCGACGATATGGCGCACGAAGATAACGTATTGAAAACCTTCGGAGACGCTTTCTCGGTCAACAGAAATGCCGTGCTGCACGAAAAGGTTCCTTTTAATCAAGGGCTTGCCGGGTATCATGAACGGATGAATTGCACCAAAAATTTAGGCGGCAGGCAGAATGAACACCTTGGGATATGCCCGTGTCAGCACCGTTGAACAAAGCCTCGACTTACAAATGTCGGCGCTGAGGGCGGCGGGATGCACCGATGTCCTTACCGATGAAGGGTATTCCGGTGCAGACTTTACAAGACCCGGTCTGACGCGCCTGCTTCGAAAGCTTAGGCGCGGAGATACCATCGTTGTCTGGCGTCTCGACCGTTTGGGTCGATCTCTCTTCGAACTTCTCAAACTCATTCGCGACCTTAACGAGCGTGGGGTGGAGTTCCGATCTTTGAGTGAAAGCTTAGACACTGGCACGCCAGCCGGTCGGCTCTTGCTGCACGTTCTCGCGTCGATGGCCGAGTTCGAGCGATCGCTGATAAGCGAACGGACGCGGGCTGGTATGGCTGCCGCTCGTGCTCGTGGGAGCCGCATCGGTCGTCGCCCTGCAATGACAGACGATCAGCGCCGGGACGCTCGGCAAGCTCTGGCCAATGGCTCAGCGACCGCCGAATCCATCGCGAAACAGCATGGAATTCACCCCCGGACATTGCTTCGAACTCTCAAGGTCGACGCGCAGCGTCTGGATGCTTCATATTGACTCAGGGAAGCTCGCTGGCTGGCTTTCAAGGGCGGGACGAGGAAATGTTTGGCCGAAAGCTTGAGCTCGCTGGTGACTCTCTGTGAGGTTCTTTCATCTTCTTCCGAGTTCCCTTTCTAACCACCGGCGAAGTTGTTGTATGCTCGAAGTTGGCTGCTAGCTTACGGGCCGGAGAGTGGTTTTAGATCTGGAATGTCACGCTACCAATTTTCTTCTTTTTATCTCTAAGAGAATATTGATACATATTGGTAGCGTGACACGTCTTTCTCTCCAAAATCTGCTCCGGTTAGGAAAAAACCTAATCATGAATATGAGGGAGCGTAATCGAACCGCTGTCATCTGTTTGAGCGCGCCTATTGGCTCTACACCGTTGTTGGCGCTTCCGGTCCATCCGCCTATTATAATCGCCAGCCGGGTCATCCACTCCGCACTGTTTAGAAGCTTCGCTCAGAACGGCATCGCCAAGCTTTTTGCAGCCCTGTCTCTGCGGGCACGATGAGCATTCCTTTGAGGAAGGGTCATGAGTGTAGTGCATCCCGAAGCAGGTTGGCCAACGTTCCGTGGAACCCCATGAAGTGGAAACCACCTCTGCAATCGGACCATCACTGAGATAGCTATCTGCGATCGCCAGCGCTCGTTCGAAAACTTCCTCGTTAGCGATAGACCTGAAGATTTCAGCCGGAACCTGCTTTCTATCATAGCTGAAAATCTGGATTGCACGGTGAAGAGGCATGCTAACCTCCTGCACATGTTTGAGGATGAAGCGCCGGAAGTCATCCTGCGCCTGTATTTTTCGATAGTTTTCGATGAGGTAGGAGGGATGTTCGACGCGGGCCAGACCAGCCATCACATGTTCTCTCCACCTGCCAGTTACATATTTCGCAAAAAGGTCTGCGGATGCGTCGTTGCCATGAAGCTGATTTGGGCGGGGAAATTTCTTCCGCTTATTGCCTCGGCGCAGCGCGAAGTCAAAAGCCGCTTCGATATAGACCGGATACGCAATCCCAAATTCATCTGCCCTCTGGCGGGCGGCAACGAGATGACTTCTCTCGCGGGCATTAGTGGCAATCGTGCGGAGATGAATGCCGCTGACGTTTTCGACAGATTGGGAATCAACCTCTGCCGCGAATTTCCGACGGAAGATTTCCTGATAGGTTCGAGCAAAGAGCATGTTGGCATCATGCGGGGACATGAACCGGTAATCAAACCACTTCATGCCATAGAGCTGTCGCTCAGCCTGGAGCACCTCGGTCGGATGTTGCTGGATCGTCTCGATTAGAGAGCGAAGGCGTAGTTGTTCGGGGGATTTCGATGTTTCAGTCATAGCTCATCCTTCACGCCATTATGGCGAGTTAAGCGGGTTTCGTTTTCGGATGAGCAGCCGGCAGCTCATTTCAGCATATAGCGGAATCGCCGGCGAATTCTCAAAAATGTTCAAAAAAAATTCAGAGGTGGTCAGCTGGAGCTTTTTCGCCTTACGCGCAAACCAAAAAAAGCGTTCTCACGCGTCGCTCAATAGTTTGAGTAACTTGGGATGCCGAAATTGACCAAAAAACGTGAAATTACTGGTTTCGCGTCAACTTAGCGCAAAGATAGAGGAAACGAGTTTCTTATTGCCCCTAAGAAACCCGTTGCCAGCCCCGCCTCCAATTCCGGTCGATCTCTGGCGGTTCTGCCGCGTCTGAAGCCGCGTATTTGTCAAAAGGTAAATCTCGGCTGCTAGCAGGAGCGGTGGTTTGGGTTTCAAAACTCGGCGGCGGCCCGAGCCATCCCCTTCAATCGAGAGGATTTTTTCTAGGACTTCAATGTCCTTCCGGCGCACTACACGCAGAGCAACAGCTCAAAAGCAGACCGTAGATTAATCTATCCAAGACGTGCCACGAGATCGTCAGCGGCGAGGTGCGTGTATCTTCTTAGCATCCGTAGCTCTTTGTGCCCGCTTACGCTGCTGACCTCGATCACGTTCAGACCACGTTCGAACAAGCGGCTGACACCTTCATGGCGTAGATCATGGAAGCGCAACCCCTTTATGCCAGCACGCACAAGCAACCTTCGCCATGCCTGTTCCAGCGTCCCGGCACGCATTGGAAATATAGTAGATTGATCTACCGCTGAGTGTTCCCTCCACGCTATCAGCATATCGAATGCACGCTGTGACAGAGGAACGTCACGACCGGAACCGTTCTTGGTAAGAGCGAGCGAAAGCACTCGACGATTGTGAGAGAAGTCACTCCATTTCAATCCGAGAAGCTCACCACGGCGCATCCCGGTCTCGACGGCAACGACCAACAGCGTCCGGAGAAAAGGTATTTTTCCGACATCGCAAGCGTCAAGCAGCCGTTGCTCCTCATCGCCGATTAAACGACGGCTGCGTTCATTGCGGATCATAGGACGGCGAACCAGCTTCACTACGTTCTTTGCGAGCGGAAGCCCCCAATCGCGGATCGCGACCTCAAGGACGTGGCTCAGGATCGCAAGTTCACGGACAGCGGTAGATGGAGCTACAATCTGAAGCCGCTCGTCACGGAACGACGCAATGTCCTGTTGGCTTAAGCCGATCATGGTCCTGTATGCGAGTTCGTGGCGGCGAAGCACATCAATGCGCTGTATCTCTTGGACCGAACCGCGCTTCAGAGGCGAGACTTCGTGCTGATATCGTTCAAGAAGCTGCCCGAGCGTCGTGCTTTCAAGGATTTTCGTGTCAGGGGCAGCGCCGAATCTATCGACCTGTGCTTCGAGGTCGCGTGCCCACTTTTCAGCTTCGAGCTTGGTGTCGAAGCTCTTGCAACGCGGCTTCATACCGCGCCGTCTCACCTGTGCTTGCCAGCGCCCTCTGAGTTTTCTGATTGTCGCCATCGTGATCTCCAATAGATATTGGAGACCACGCGTAGGATGCCCCCGGAGAGGTGCCAAGGATTATCCCGGCGCAGCAATCACACGCTTTAACTGCAATCAAAAATCATAGGCGATTTATGATTGAGCGCCTTGCACGCGCGGCTTCAGTATAGTTTGATATGCATGGGTAAAGGGTATTGCGTATGCGTGGATTACTTAGCTTTGTTAGCGCCAGCGTTATTTTGGCAGCAACTTTTTCCGGAGCATTTGCCGGAGAGAGAACATTCGGCCCTTTCACTGTAAGTGACGCAAATCCGGACGTGATTGCCTTAAATGGCGATATCGACGTCAACTCAGGTCTAAATTTTCGCCGCGCGCTCCAAGCAGCGCCAAATGCGAAGCTCGTCACCCTCAATAGTCCCGGCGGCAATGTCCAAATGGGCTTGCTCATTGCAGACGATATCCATCAACGCAAGCTTGCGACCTACATTCCAAAAGAAAGCAAATGCCTATCCGCCTGTTCATTTGTCTTTCT
This sequence comes from Rhizobium sp. AN68, assembly GCF_030758035.1. Taxonomy (NCBI): domain Bacteria; kingdom Pseudomonadati; phylum Pseudomonadota; class Alphaproteobacteria; order Hyphomicrobiales; family Rhizobiaceae; genus Rhizobium; species Rhizobium sp. AN68. The sequence goes on from NZ_JARWMI010000002.1 coordinate 1,037,030, forward strand.
CGCCGGTAATGAGCGGAAGGTCGATGGAGCCTTAGGTGTTCATCAGATTTCGTCCGACTCGCCAGACCTTGTAGGCGCACAACTCGCGATCTCGGACATTATCGAAGTCCTCAATCGCTTTGGGACGCCAGTAGACGTCATGCACGTCATGTTTAAGACGCCCCCTGATGACATGCATATATTCAGCCAAGACGAGGTGGATAAATACAAGCTCAATCGAACGGCGCAGCAATCAACGACGCCCACGACTATCGATGTTTCCGTTGTAGTCGCTGGCCAAGATAGCGACCAGAAGTCGAGTGAGGCTGATCTTCTGGGAGGCGGTAGCACATCGCCGCCTGCGCCAGACTCAAAACAACAACAAGCGAAACTGTCGACTCTGGATGAGTTCACCCGGCGACCCAATCGTATTGCCATCTACACCGGGCTAGACCTCTTCGGTGACGACATCTCATCGCAGCGGGTCGCCGACGCCAGCGAATGTGCTCAACGCTGCCTGATTTTGAACGGCCAGTGCAAGGCTTTTACATACAACGCCAATCCTAAAATCAAGAGAGGACCGAACTGCTTTCTGAAATCCAGTGCGGGGCGCGCCGATGGAAATAGCGTTGCCTTCTCAGGTCGTTTTCTGAGTGGGGCAGAAGCAGATCCATCTGCCGTCACGCTTGGAACAATTGATCCGCAGTCAGCGCTGTTTGATGAGGTAGATTTACCCGGTGGCGATTTATCCCGGCGGCCAGAACGTTCGGCGAAGACTCCTCTGGAATGTCGTCTAGCGTGCATCGACGAGAAGCAGTGCGTGGCCTTTACCTATATCAAGCCGAAGAAAGAATGTTGGCTGAAAGGTGCGGTGGGAACCCCCATGCCGGGCAAAGGAATGGTATCCGGATTGAAAAAGCTGGAACGGTTTGCACCCGCCAAGATCATCAGCTTGGACTGAAACGGAAACAAGAGCATGCTTGCTGTAACCGACCGACCAACACTCACCCAAGTCCAGATAATCCAGTCGCTTGCCGAAGCGCTATCTTGGTTCGAGAAGGAAATTAGCTGGGGTGTTGGCCCCGGCGAGCTCAATCACCTGACCGGGCGCATTGGCGAACTTTACGCCGCGATGATTACTCGTGGTCAGATGGCCCTTGATACCAATCAGCGGGGCTATGACGTAGTGTCGGCTTCGAATGAACGAATATCGGTGAAAACCATTACCAGCTCCACTCACGTCGATTTCAATCTGAACACGTTTCATCATGTGGATCGCGTGATGGTCCTCCGGGTCAACATCGATGAGGACAAAGGGGTCTCGGTGGAAGAGCTTTTGGACGAGCCAGTAGACGCCGCTCGTCAACTTATGCGGGAACAGGGTGGCAAGCTCGTCTATCCCATCAAACGTGCAGCCCGCGAAGAGCGCCCCCTTGACTCGCTCGAAATAGCTGCAAGAGCCTCTTATTCCGACTTTGAGATTGTAAAATATGAAAACGGTGTGATCCGAATCCTTCGCAACGGAGAACCGCAGCACGTAGTCGTCAAAGAGATACTACGTTCAGTCGCGGCAGAAATCGGTGTTGATTTGTTCAATTCGAAAGGTGGGTTGAAGAATACCCAACAGCTTGGTGCCGATGTCATTCGTGCAGTGAAGGCCACATCTAGATTTTAAGCGTTTGCACGACTTTGATTAACCGTCTGCTTACTCCCCCGCTAAGCGTGTGCATGGGCCGCACTGCCCTCCGCCTGAAGAATTAATAGGCAACGCTTTATTCCCTCAGAAAAATGAACCGAACGCCGATATTTTTCTTCCATATAGGTTGATTTTTCTTTGTGGATGGTTTCTTCTCACTGATAGAGATTGTTAGGAGAATCGCATGGCAAAGCTCACCCCATTTGGTGTCGAGCTCCGGAAACTCCGGCTCGATAAAGACATGAGACTTTTGGATTTAGCTGCGAAACTTGACCAAAGCACAGCATTTGTTTCGGCCATTGAGACCGGCCGCAAACAGATTCCCGACGGTTATGTCCGTAAAATCGCTCAGGCGATGGAACTGTCAGCTGACGAGATAAGACGTCTGCGTGGTGCTGCCGAAAAGACCCGTAAGGAAGTCAGGGTCGACAATTTGCGCGGAGAGCAGCGAGAGTTAGTCGCAGCATTTGCTCGTCAGCTTGATGATGTTCCAAATGATCTTTTGGAGGCTCTGAAGAAAATAGTTTTAAAGTCGATGGGCGAAGAACTACCATTTTTCAGGAAGCGTCGCGGAATTGTGGTGCCGCCGATGTCCACGAACAAGCTCCGCAACTTCGCGGAAAAAATTCGTGACGTTTTCGTTCCCGACGATCAGCTTGAATTTCCCATCATGGATGTTCTGGAGTTCAGGTTAAACAAAATACTGCCAGATTTTTTCCTCGACGTTGAGACTGCTGAGGTGATGGGCGCCGACGAAGGGCGGGTGCTAGCTGGCTCGAATTCAATAATTTTGAGAGAGGATGTTTACGAAGGAGCGTGTAGGGGTATCAGGCGCGATCGGTTTACTGCGTGCCACGAGTTTGCGCACTTCTTGATGCATCGAGAAGTTAAATTTGCGAGAGCGCGTGAGGACACTGACAAGATTTACACCGATAGCGAATGGCAAGCTGATGAGTTTGCGGGAACGTTGATGCTTTCGTCACGGCACCTTCACTTATTTGCTGATTCTGACGCTGCAGCAGAGGCATGCAAGATGAATCCAGTTGCTGCCCGCGTCATGTGGTCAAAATATCTGAAGGAAGGACGAATTAAATGAGCTAATTTCGGAGGACTGCAAACCGATAAGCCGACTTCACAATCCTCCGAAAAGCATCAGTTTCCATGTGAAAACTGCTTCCTGATTTAACAGGGTCTGATCACCCGGTTATTTCAGCAGTCGCCACGAGGGCGGCAATGCCACGGCGCAAGCGCCTTGGCTTGAAACTGGCCTGAAAATGGTTTCAGGTCAGAACATCGCCGCGTAACGGACATCCTTGCAATCTGACCATGATTCATTTCAGGAATCTCGTCAACCGTTATTCGGTCACAGCCTTTCTAGAAAGGAAAGGTAATGCACGACCGTAGAGTAACCCCGGACATGGTTCCGGTCATTAAACTCGCCCGGATCAAAAATATCCCTTACTCGTGGATCTCGGGTTATTACAGAGGCTTGAATTTTGGCCGTATCGCGGATGTTATGAAGGGACGCATGTTCCCGGATATCCCCCCTGCAAAACATCTACCTCCCGATTTCCCGGCGTCTTAGTCCAGCCTAAGGGTCGTTTTTTCGTGTGTCTATTAAAGTTACGACAGCTTCGGAAGGAGGTGATTTCAGCATGGCAAAGTCGACAAAAATTGGTCGCAGCGCGATAACCGGCCGCTTCACTAAGGTCTCCACGGCCAAATCGAAGCCTCGCACGCATATCGTCGAGACTATGAAAAAGAAATAATCTCGCGTTGGGCCGCTGTTTATCCTAGGCACGGCCCAACGTCTTTCGATCCAAAGTGATATTTCTTGTGCCTACGTCGGGGCAGTAATCGGCTTTCGATATCCTGCAAGTCGAAATCTCGCTTACTCGTCTTCAGACATCAGCTCCGCCGGACTTAATCTGCAACGGGAGAATATTCCATAATTTATGGGCGGCAACCAACGGAGCAGAACGGCCAAAGAAGTCGCAACTCTATTTGAGTGTTAGTTGTTTGGGTGGATCATACAGGGTTGAGCGTTTTATTTCGCCATTAAATCCGAGAGCTTTGACCGCTAAGGTATACGATTTCCTCAAATCCTCGTTCATTCGCGGATCGAAAAGGACTCTGTCAAAGGTGGTTGAAATATCAAGTGAGAACTCAAAGATGTCGCTTGTGCATTTTCCATCATCGCCGGAATAGATTAGGCGAACTTCTCTCTCATGCGAAAATTCCGTTCTCTTATACAGCAGCGACTCGGCAATTCCGGATCCATCCGTTTTGAAGATATCGATTTTTTTAAACGAACTTTCGAGTCGCTTTTTTGGGACGTAATTAACTGCCCCAATGAAGCAGCGGACATCCGAATAGTCCACGCACCCATTCTTCAAAGCTGTGAGAAGCTTTCGAGGTGTCGACCTTAACCTTACTCCGTCTTTGTTTGGAGAGTAGATCCTCCACATCGCATCTGTCTCACGGTGCCACGTCCAGCATTGACCGTAGACGGAATCCCTCGCAGAAATCTCCGCGATTTCTTCACCAATCGCAAATCTCGATGAAAGCAGGATATTTTCGAACGGGTCATCCCATTTTTTTGGCTTCACGAGTGTCAATTTTTTAGTCGTTAGCAGTTGAAAAAACCGAGCGATCGGAAATATCCGGTATATCGGCTTATCTTTTTCTTCGTCGTTGAGATTAATGTAGTTTCTATAAACCATGTGCAATACCTGCTGATCTTCAGGCCACGACCAATTTCCAAGTCGCATGAGTATCACAGCAATTTAGGTTGTCGAGTAGCACGAAACCGCAACGCAAAGTTTGGCAAACCTGCACTGAGCCTTGGGTGTGGCCCCTTTGATCTGGCGATCCAAAATTAATTCAGTTGAAGCAGCAGAGATCGGCAAAAAACCTTGTCACCCAAGGCAATTTATGGCGGAGAGGGTGGGATTCGAACCCACGATACCCTTGCAGGTATGCCGCATTTCGAGTGCGGTGCATTCGACCACTCTGCCACCTCTCCGCATGCGCGAACGCTTGCGTTGCGCGCTCCTCATAAACATCAATGGCGGGACTGACAAGGGAAATTTCGTGTTTGTGTCACAAATTATTCGTCACGGACAAGGCTGTATAAATGCTTCGGCTTCTGGCCGTTTTGTGGATATTTTCGCGTGGCGCCACACGGCTTCACTCCTGCACGTCACATTCGGGCGGTGGCGTTACAGCTGTTGATAACGACGTAATATTTCCACGATCCGATCGTCCTGTTCCTGATCCGGCAGAAGGGCGGGTTGCCGGCTGGCGCCGACGGATGGGTCCTGAAGGTAAAGCGAGCGCTTGACCATGGCGGGCGCAAAACCGAGCGCATAGAGATCGGTGCGAAAATCCGTATAGATCGCCTGCTGGCGTTCGGCCTCGGCGATATCGCTGGCGTTGAAAGCATTGAGAATGCCGGCAAGTACATCCGGGAGCGCGTTGCCGAGGCCGGAGATGCAGCCGGCGGCACCGTTCTGCAACGACCAGAGAACGAGATGATCCGGGCCGGAATAGACTTCGAAACCGGGCATCTCCTTTGCTACCTGTAGATAGGCTTCCAGCGTCTGCTGCGCACCGCCCGAATCCTTGATGCCGGCAATGTTGCCATGGGCGGCAAGTTTGCGGGCGGTTTCCGGCTCTATGTGGTTCTGGGTTCGGGCGGGAATATCGTAAAGATAGACCGGTGTTTCGACGGCGTCGGCCACAGTCGAGAAATGGCGGATCAGCCCATCCTGGGTGCAGGCGATGAAGAAGGGTGTGATGACGGCAATACCGTCTACGCCGATGCGGTCGAAGGCTTTGGCGAGTTGCAGCGTTTCGAAAGTGGCGGGCATGCCGGCGTTGACGATGACCTTCGCACGGCCCGCAACTTCGTCCACCACCTCTTCCGTCAGCCGGATTTTTTCTTCATGCGTCAGTGCGGTGAAATCGCCGTTAGTTCCGGCGCACATGATGTTGTTGCCGGCCGCCACCTGACGGCGCACCTGCGCACGGGTCGCTTCATAATTGATGGTTTCGTCCTCGTTGAAACAGGTCACGAGCGCGACGAAGGCTTGTTTGGTCATGAAAGAACTCCGCTTGGATTTCCAATAGTGTGATCGGCATCGATCGGACGCACAGACTGCATATCGGGGTCGGGATCGAGGCTGGCGGAAAGAAGGGCGCGCGTATAGGCCTCGCGCGGCGCTTCGAAAACCTGCCGGACAGTCCCGAATTCCACAACCTCTCCCCGCTGCATGACCATGACGTGATCGGCAAAATCGCGGACCACCGGCAGGTCATGCGCGATGAAGATGAAGGAGAGGCCCATTTCACGGCGCAGCTTGTCAAGAAGTGCAACAACCTGCGCCTGGACAGACACGTCGAGCGCCGAGACCGCTTCATCGCAGATGATGAGCTTCGGCTCCAGCGCCAGCGCGCGGGCAATCGCGATCCTCTGCCGCTGCCCACCGGAAAACTGATGCGGATAACGGCGCATATGTTCCGGCGAGAGGCCGACCTGATGCAGCAATTCAGCGACCCGTTCGCGCCATTTCGCTTTGGGTAGTATGTCCGGATGGATCACCCAGGCTTCGGAAACCAGCTGGAACACGGTCATGCGGGGGTTCAGCGACTGGGTTGGATCCTGAAACACCATCTGTAAATCACGCCTGAGGGCAAAGAGTTCGGCAGGCGAAAGCTTGAAGAGATCACGCCCCTTCCACTCGGCGCTGCCGGCATCCGGCTCGTCGAGCCGGAGCAGAATGCGCGCGAGTGTCGATTTGCCGGAACCGCTTTCGCCAACGACAGCTATGGTTTCTCCCGCCATAAGGTCGAAGGAAACACCCTTCAGTGCCTCGAAAGCCCCATAACGTTTGCGCACATCGCGCACACGGAGGAGCGGTTCGCCGGTCGCATTCGGCTCGTGCATTTCGCCCCTGCCGGGGGCGGCGCTGATGAGCTTGCGGGTATAGGGATGCTTTGGGTTGCGATAGACCTCGCGAACCGTGCCTGCCTCCACCAGCACGCCTTTTTCCATCACGACCACCCGGTCGGCGATTTCGGCGACGACGCCAAGATCATGGGTGATGATGAGAACGGCCATACCGGTTTCCCGCTGCAATTCCTTGAGCAGGGCAAGAACTTCAGCCTGAACCGTCACATCGAGTGCCGTGGTCGGCTCGTCGGCGATCAGGAGATCGGGCCGGAGCGCAAGCGCCATGGCGATCATCACACGCTGGCGCTGGCCGCCAGAAAATTCATGCGGATATTTCTTCAAGGCTCCGTCCGGATCAGGAATTCCAACGCGCGCGACAAGCCGCCTCGCCTCCGCTTCGGCTTTCACCCTGTCCATTCCATGGGTGGTCATCGCCTCGCGGATCTGCCAGCCGACGGTATAGACCGGATTGAGATGGCTGAGCGGGTCCTGAAAGATCATGGTGATGCGCCGGCCATTGATCTCGCGGCGGGCCTCAGCCGGCATTGTCAGAAGGTCTTTGCCATCAAGAAATATCTGGCCGCCGCTGATACGTCCGGGCGGCATGTCGATGAGGTTCATGATGGCCGAGGACGATACCGATTTGCCCGAGCCGCTTTCACCGAGGATCGCAAGCGTTTCACCACGGTCGATATGATAGGAAACATCCTTCACCGCATGCACGACACCGCCTGCGGTGTGAAACTCCACGGAAAGGTTGCGCACATCGAGAAGATGGTCAGCCATGTTTGCGGCCTTTCATTTCCAGCCGCCAGCGCTGCACGGGGTCGAGCGCAATGCGCAGCCAGTTGGACAGCAGGTTGAGCGACAGGGTGGTGAGTATGATGGCAAGGCCCGGCCAGAAAGACAGCCACCAGGCATTGGTGAGGTACTGCCGCCCCTGCGAGATCATCAGGCCCCAGGTGATTTCCGGCGGCTGAATGCCGATACCAAGGAAAGACAGCGCGCTTTCCGCCAGCATCACATAGGCGAAATCGAGCGTCGCAAGCGTTGTCAGCGTCGGCAGGACCACGGGTAGAATATGGCGGAACAGGATACGTTTGCCCGATGCGCCCATCACGCGCGCCGCCTGTACGAACATGCGTTCACGCACCTCCAGCACTTCGGCCCTTGTGGTGCGGATGTAAACGGGGATGCGGGTTATCGCCAGAACCAGCATCAGGTTGAGGATGGATGAGCCGAGCAGATAAAGCACGATGACCGCGATCAACAGTGACGGAAACGACATGATCACGTCCGCCAGCCTCATGATGATCTGGCCAACACGGTTGGAGGAAAAACCGGCGATCAGGCCAAGCACGGTGCCGGTGACGGCGGAAAGGAAAACGGCACCGGCGGCGATCATCAGCGTATTTTGCGTGGCGGCAACGATGCGCGCCAGCAGCGGGCGACCGAGCGCATCCGCCCCCAGCCAGAAATACCATTCGCGTTGCCATTCGAACGGGGCAAGGTTGCGTCCACGCAGGTTCTGCTTCGTCGCCAGCTCGCCAAGCCACGCCGGGCCGACAAAGGCGAGAATGATGACGACGATGAGGAAGATCGCGGCGCAGAGGGCGAATTTATCGGCCCACAACATGCGCAGCATGCGCGTTGCAAAGGATGGCTCATCGATAATCTCTGTATCGGCGTTTGAAAGGCTCATGGCTGAACGTCTCCTCAGTGCCGGATACGCGGATCGAGCAACGCATAGGCGATATCGATCAGAAGATTCATCAGGAAGATCGCAAGCGCGGTCACAAGAATTGCTGCCAGCACGACGTTGAAATCGCGCTGAAGAATGGAATCGATCATCAGCTTGCCAACCCCTGGGAAACCAAAGATGGTTTCGACGATGACTGCGCCGTTGAGAAGGCTTGCTGCCTGATCGCCGATGACGGTGATGACCGGTAGCATGGCGTTTCGCAAGGCGTGGATGAAGATGATCGGACCCGATTTCACACCCTTGGCGCGCGCCGTTTTGACATAGGCAGAGGACAACGCACCGATCATCGAGCCGCGCACCACCTGAACGATGATGCCGAAGGGGCGCACGAACAGAACCGAGATCGGCAATATCCAGTGCAGCACCGAGCCGGTGCCGGAGGTGGGCAGCCAGGCGAGATTGACGGAAAACACCACGATCGCCACGATCGCGAGCCAGAAATCCGGCACGGAAGCGCCGATGAGCGAAATGGTGGAGGCCATGCGATCGAAGAAGCCACCGGAGCGGAAAGCGGCAAGCGAACCGACGACGATTGCTGCGGTGGTGACGAGGGACATGGTGATGACCGCAAGCCACAGCGTCCAGACGAAAGCCTCCAGCACCACATCCAGCGCAGGGCGGGCTTTCCTGAGCGATTCACCCAGATCCCCCGTCATCACGTCGCCCGCGTAGCGCAGGAACTGCACCATCAGCGGATCGTTCAGCCCATGCAGCGCACGAAACTGCTGCTTCAATTCCTCCGAAGCCTCCACCGGCAAAAACAGCGCGGCCGGGTCGCCCGTCAGACGGGAGAGGAAGAAAACCATTACGATGAGGCCGATCAGGGAGATCAGGCTCGCAACGGAACGTTTTCGGATGAAGCTCAGCATGGTTACCTCCGGTGTTCAGCACGACGGCGAAGCTAAAGCTCCGCCGCCGCTCTTTGGCAGATGAAATACCGGCTTACTTGATGCCGATTTCCGAAAGCTGCAGCATCGAATTGGTGGCGATGGTGGGCTTGAAGTCCAGCCGTTCGGAGACGCGTGAGAAGCCAACCATGTGGAACAGCAGCACATCCGCCACGACATCGTCATGCAGGTAGGCGATGAGCTCGGACCAGAGCTTGGCGCGTTCATCGCCGACGGCTGCAGATGCTCGTTCGATCAAGTCATCCACCTTGGGGTCCGAGAAGCCGGATTGCGTGCCCTTGGTGGCATATTTGAAGAACATGGTGAAGGACGGATCACCCTTGGAATTGTCGTGCATGGCAGCGACGATCTGCGGTCCCCGTCCTTCCTTGAAGGGCTTGGAATAATAGCTTTCGTGCTCGGCCACTTCCACGAATTTGAGGTCTATCTTGAAGCCGACTTCCTGCAATTGCTGCTGGATCGCCTCCATGATCTCGGTGACATTAGGGAAGTTCGCAGTGCGCGCGATGATGGTGATCGGCGTATCCACCTTCACACCAGCAGCTTTTGCCTCCTCCAGCAACTTCTTCGCGCCATCAGGGTCGTAGGGGAAAACCTTGACATCAGGGTTCCAGCCGAGGGTGGTCGGCGGAACGAGTGCGGTGGCTAGCACAGCACCTTCGGGAACCAGCGTGCCGAGGAAAGCCTGCCGGTCGATGGCGAGGTTGAGTGCACGGCGCACCCGCACGTCATTCAGCGGCGCGATGTTGTGGTCGAGGCGCATGTAGACCGTCTCGCTGTCGAGATAGGAAAAGTCGGTCTTCGGGTTTGTCGCGTCGAGCTGCGAAATGGAGGGTGAAAGATCGGCTTCGCCGGTCTGCACCATGGCGGCGCGAACCGAGGGATCAGCGCGGAAAAGATAGGTCGCTTCCGTCACCTGCGGCTTGGCGCCCCAATAGTCGTCACGTGCAGTCAAAACAATCTGCTGGCCCGGTGTCCAGTTGGTCAGCTTGTAAGGTCCGGTGCCAACAGGCTCGCGGATAAATTCCATCTTGGTTTCTTCGGGCACGATGGTGACGAGCGACATCAGGAGCGGCAGAATGGGCTGGGCCGGCTCTGTCTTGAAGTCGATCGTATGGTCATCGACAATCGTGGGGGTGACGGTCATACCGCCGAAGTAACGACGGGATTCGCATGCATTCTTGTCGCTCATGATGCGTTCGAAGCTATGCTTGACATCCTTGGCATCGAAACCCGTTCCGTCGGAAAACTTCACGCCTTCACGCAGGTGGAAACGCCAGCTGCCATCCGCGTTCTGCTCCCATTTTTCAGCGAGGCGCGGCTGCACGCCGTTCTTGCCGCGCACATCAAGCTCGGTCAGCGTCTCGTTGACATTTTCCATGATGATACGGCCAATATTGGAGCGGGTCGCCATGCAGGGCTCCAGCAGGTCAGCCTCTTCCGCCAGCACGATCTTGATCGGCCCCGACGCCGCAAGCGCCGGCGAAACCGCGGCGCTAAGGCAACCCATAACAAGGGCGCCCGCAATCAATGACTTCTTCATTCCGTTCTCCTCCCAGATCAGAAATTCAGCAACATGGCGGCGTGCCGCAAGAGGCATTCAAAAGCCCCGTCTCCTGCATTGAGGAGCATGGCGTGCGGATGATCGTCTCCTCCACCCGTTATCAAAGCATCGACGCTATCACATTTTTTGTCAAATTATTTTTCATAAGGATTTTTTATTGAGGCCTAGTTCATAAATTTTATCATTATAAAACATATAGTTATTCTAATTCATCAAAAATTTTAGGACCTCCTTTTGTCTTAAATAAACTTGACAACTTTTTGAATATGTCATTTTCATCAGACCAAGAGGAGACCACGATGACCCCTGATGACATTGCTCACGCCATGACCGGAGCCATCCATGCTGTTTCGGAAAACCGGCACGAAGCGTTCCTGCCGTCGCCGACGATCCAGAACCATGCGAGCTTCCTGCACCTTCTGCAGGACGGCACACTGCTGTGCGCCTGGTTTGGCGGAACGCTGGAGGGAAAATCGGATATTTCGATCTTCGCGTCCGCGCTCACACCCGGCGCGAGCCGGTGGGGAGCGCCGCAGCGCCTGAGCAACGATCCCGCCCATTCCGAACAGAACCCGGTTATTTTCACCGCACCTGATGGCACTCTCTGGCTGTTTCACACCGCCCAGCCCTCCGGTAATCAGGACGAATGCCGCATCCGCATGGCGCGGGTCGTACGCGATCCGGCAACGCCGGAAAAGCTGTCCGCCGAAGATGGCCGTTTTCTCGATCTTCCGAAAGGCTGCTTCGTCCGTGCGCCGCTTCGCATCCGCGATGACGGCGCATGGCTTCTGCCGATCTTCCGCTGCGTCCAACGCCCCGGCCAGAAATGGAACGGCAGCCACGATACCGCAGCACTCGGCATATCGAAAGATAACGGCCTCACATGGCAATTGCAGGAGCTGGCGGGCTCGACCGGCTGCGTTCATATGAGCCCGGTTGCGGGCGCGAATGGGCGCTACTCCGCTTTTTTTCGCCGCCGTCAGGCCGATTTCGTTTACCGCACGGAAAGCACAGATGGCGGTCGCTCATGGACAGAACCGCTGCCGACCGACGTACCGAACAATAATTCCTCCATCGCCGCGATCAGGCTCGCACACGGCAGGCTGGCGATGATCTGCAACCCCGTCAACGCCGCGCAATCCAGCGACCGTCGCGCCTCGCTTTATGATGAACTGGGCGAGGAAGACGACAGACCGGATGCCGATCCGAGCGGTGGATGTGTGCCCATATGGGGCGTGCCGCGCGCGCCGGTTTCCATCTGCCTGTCCGATGACGACGGCCGCAGCTTTCCTACCCGGATTTTGATCGAGGACGGGCCGGGCACCTGTCTGTCCAACGATTCGACCGACGGCCGCAATCTGGAAATGTCCTATCCATGGCTTCTGGAGGCAGCGGACGGTACCCTTCACGCAAGCTACACCTATCATCGCCGCGCAATCAAATATGTCCGGTTGGCGCCCGGCTGGGCAGACGCCAAGGACGGGAGAATCGGATGAGCAACATCATTGGTATCACCATGGGTGACCCCTGCGGCGTCGGCCCGGAAATCACCGTCCGCGCGCTTGCGGAAATGTCCGCCCCGGATAGGGAAGCAACGCGGATTTATGGCAACCTTGCCACGCTGGAAGCGGCGCGGGGTGCGCTTGGCATCGACATCGATCTTACTCGGAATGTGGTCGATCTGCCGGTGGAGGGTGCGCCGCTGCCATGGGGCACGCTGTCGCCGGTTGCCGGAGACGCCGCTTTCCGTTTCATTGAAAAAGCGGTGCGGGATGCCGAAGCGGGCGCAATCGGCTGCATCGTCACTGCTCCGATTAACAAGGAAGCCCTCAATCTTGCGGGCCACCATTATGACGGCCACACCGGCATGCTGCGCAGCCTGACCGGTTCTTCAGCCGCCTACATGTTGCTTGCCTCCGAGCGGCTGAAGGTCATTCACGTCTCTACCCATGTGTCCCTGCAGGAAGCCATTCGCCGGGCAACGACGGAGCGGGTGCTGGCGACCATCCGCGCCGGCAATGCTCATTTAAAGCGCATCGGTTACGAGCGGCCGCGCATCGCGGTTGCCGGTATCAATCCGCATTGCGGCGAAAACGGTCTGTTTGGCACCGAGGATGATGACCAGATTGCGCCAGCGGTTGCCGCCGCGCGCGCTGAAGGCATCGAGGTACACGGGCCGATCTCCGCCGATACCGTGTTCCACCGCGCCTATTCGGGCACTTTCGATCTGGTCGTCGCGCAATATCACGATCAGGGCCATATCCCGATCAAGCTCGTCGCCTTCGATACCGCCGTCAATGTCTCGGTCGATCTGCCGATTGATCGCACTTCGGTCGATCATGGAACGGCCTTCGACATCGCCGGCAAAGGCATCGCCAATCACGGCAACATGAATGAGGCCATAGCCTATGCGCGCAAGCTCGTGGCGGGCAAGGGCGCAAGAGGATGAACACCATGTCCACAGCCTCCATTCTCATCCATCAGCCGCGCAGGCTTGCCGTTGGCGCCGGCACCATTTCACAGGTCGGCGCCTGGGCCGGCAAAACCGTTTCCACCCTGGTGATCGCCACGCCGCTGACAGCGAAATTTGCCGACCGGCTGCAATTGCAGGGTCCTTTCACTGTCTTCGACGCCATTCCCGGCGAACCGGACACAGGGACGCTCGATGCAGCACTGGCCGCAGCGCGCGCCGCCAAACCCGATCTCGTCATCGGCCTCGGCGGTGGCTCGGTGATGGATGTGGCGAAACTCGTCGCTGCACTCTGGAATTCCAGCCAGACGCTTGAGGATGTGGCAGGACCCAACAGGGTCGCAGGGCGCGACACCAGGCTCGTCCAGATCGCCACCACCGCCGGAACCGGCTCGGAAGCCGGGATTCGCTCGCTCATCACCGATCCCGTCAAGGGCAGCAAGGTCGCGGTCGAAAGCCCTCATCTGATTGCCGATTTCGCGGTGCTCGATCCGGAACTCACCTATTCCGTGCCATCAGCCGTTACAGCGGCGACGGGGGTGGATGCCATGGCGCATTGCGTGGAGGCTTTCACCAATCGCAAGGCGCATCCGATGATCGACGGTTTTGCCCGCATGGGCTTTTCGCTGGTGGGCAAATATCTGGCGCGCGCCGTTCGCGACGGCGCTGATACCGAAGCCCGCGAAGGAATGATGCTCGCCTCCTACTATGGCGGCATCTGCCTTGGCCCGGTCAATACGGCGGCGGGTCACGCCATCGCCTATCCGCTCGGCACGCTTCTCAACCTGCCGCACGGGCTGGCAAACGCTATCGTCTTCCCGCATGTTCTGGCTTTCAACCAGCACGCGGTTTCGGCAAAGACGGCGGAGGTGGCCGGAGCGCTTGGGCTTCGCGAGCATCTTTCATCCGATGATCTTCGCAAGGCAGCGACAGATTTCTGCGCCGGCCTCGGCATTGAAATGTCCCTTGCGCGGCACGGGGCAAGCGAAACCGACCTTCCCCGTTATGCGCAAGACGCTCACGCAATCCGCCGGCTGATGGACAACAATCCCGTCGATATGAGCCTTGATGACGTGCTCGGCATTTACCGCCGCGCTTTCTAATCGAAAGTCCGGTGCGCTATCGCGCGCACCGGCTCGCCGTCACTTCCCTCAATCCGTATGCGAAGACTCGAAGAGGCGGTCACGTGATCCCGTCAGATGGTCGTGCATCAGCCGCCGCGCGGCCTCGGCATCTCCTTCGGCAATCGCCACCGCAATCGCCTCGTGCTCGGCAAACACGCGGGTAAGGCCGGATGCCTCGCGCTTCACCGACATGCCGTGAAACTTCATTCCCACCGCAATGTGGTCCTTGAGAGCCTCCATCGCAGTCGAGAAATAGCTATTCCGTGCCGCCCGTGCGATGGCAAGGTGGAACTGATAATCGGCATCCTCACGGTGGGACTGGCGATTGGTCGCGTCCCGCATCAGCTCGAGCGCCTTTTTGATTGCGACGAGCCTCTCGCCATCATGCCGCAAGGCCGCCGCCGCAGCAGCTGCCGGCTCCAGAGTCAGCCTGAATTCATAACAGTTCAGCAGGTCAGCGACATTTTCGAGCTGGCCGAAGCCCAGCGGCTCGCGCAGGCCGAATGCCCGCACATAGCTGCCGGAACCCCTTCGCGAATAGATGAACCCCTGTTCGCGCAGCCGCCGAAGCGCCTCGCGGACCACCGGTCGCGACACTTCGAATTCCATGGCGAGTTCATGTTCGGTCGGAAGCCGTTCATCCGGCTTGTAGGCGCCGGATTTGATCGCCCGGTGCATTCTCTCGAAAATAATGTCCGGAAGTGCCTTGCGCGCCGTTTCTTTCATCAGCCCCATCTGGTCAGCTTTCTCCAGCGTCATTTTCGCCGAGCATCATTTTCGCAATCCGTTTCAACGTGTCAGCTTGCCCAAAACCACCTGACTTCGCAATGATACATTGGTCGCCGGACCAGCCGACACCAAGACCGGGCAGGCACTCGCCGGCAAGGCGCAGACGCGATACCCCCATGGCAAGCAGCACCGCTTCGGCCGTGGCGCCGCCGGACAAAAGCAACGTGTCGGTCCCGGTGGTGAAAAGCGGCACGACGCCATACGCCAGCTGGTCTGAAACCTCGAGCGGGGAAAGATCTTCCGCCCCTTGCGTCGCGTAAACGAGCGTCAGGCTGGAACGAGCATGCGCGTGAAAGGGCACGACGCCATTGGGTGCATCGGTGACCGATACCAACCCCGTTCCTTTAAGGATTTCAATTTGTTCAACGGTGATCGGGTCGCGCGAACCTATGACGAAAAGCCCCTTACCCGCGGGAATAGATGCCGCTTCGGGCACTGCCTGCGCTGTCATCATTTCGGCCAGCGCCTCGGCCAGCCCTCGCGCGCCCACCAGAAAATCAACCCCGTTTGCGCGCCCGGCAAGCAAAGCCTCCCTGATGTCCGCATGCGATCGGGTGTCTGGGATTGCGCAGCGGCTGGCGTGACCGCCCAGTCTTTCATGAACCGAAATCGTGCCGTCAACGCCAAAGCCGGACACGGAACCGTCTACGACGATGCGTCCAAAATCCGGAATGGCTGGCGCTACAAGCGCATGCCGATAGGAAACAGCATCCATTTCCGCGGCGATATGTCCTTTCAGGCGGGAATCGATCTTCTTGAACAGAACTGTATCGGCCGGAACCAGTGCCATCAGTTCCTGCGTGCGGCGGCGGGCTTCATCCGCCTTGCCATCCCGACAACCCAGATTGACGCTGAGGACGGCCGGCGCATCGGCCACCGCTGCAGGGACGCCCTCAAGACCGATCGCAACTTCAGTCGAAAGCCCACGCCCGGCGAAGGGGGCGGCCGCATCAAGCGCACCGGTCAGGTCATCGGAAAAAATCAACAGCACGGGCGAAACCTTAAGAAAAGTTGTAATGTTTTCCTTCGATAAATTTATTTATAATCAATAGATAAATGGATGTGAATAACAAAAACAACACGACAGCTCGATTAGCCGCACCGACACACGTCGTCGTCATCGGCGAAAGATGGCAGGGAGAGGTTGATCCCTAGACGAACCGGAAAGGCAGGCCTGAGATGAGCGCTTTGACAAAGCGCTTTTTCTGAAAGCGGCCGTTCAGCGAAACGCGCGGCAACAGCATCGGCTTTTCAAGGCTATGGGCCCCAAGAACACCGGCCTGCGTGGTAACAGCTACGGGAAATCCCGCATCAAACACCGCTTTCGCCTCGCGTTCTCCCACGGCCTTTATCCAGCCATAGGGATAGGAAAAGGACCTCGGCCGACGGCCGACATAGGTCTCCACCCGTCTTGTCGATTCCTCGATTTCGTAGGCCAGACGCGCCGCATCGATCTTGCGCATGTTCACATGCATCATGGTATGCGCGCCGAGATGGACCAGGGGATCGCTCGACAGCGCCTTGAGTTCGGCCGCATCCATGACGAGTTTTTCCACGATCGCGATAGGATCGATACCATGTTGCCCCGCGACACGGTCGATCCTCTCCACCGCCTCGTCCTCCGCGAATATCTGAACGAAGTTTTCCAGACGCGCAAAGGCTTCCGCTTTTTGTGGAAGGCTGCCGGATTTAATCTGCTCCGGCCCTGTCCCGAAATCGAATTCAAAGGACGTGGCTTTCTGCGTCAGCGCGGCAGTGGTTTCCCACCACACGCTACGCGTCCGCTCCACAAAACCCGGCGTGATGAAAATCGTATAGGGAACAGCATATTTCCGGAAAATCGGTGCAGCATATTCGGCATTGTTGCGATAGCCGTCATCAAGCGTGAAAGCGCAGAACGACCGTTTCTCGGAATTATCGGCGAGCAGGCCCGGCAGATCGTGCAGATGAACGGGAACGAGACCACATTCGAGCGCCGCCTCTATCGCCTCTTCCAGAAATTGTGGCGTGATCGACAAGTGTGCATTCGGCGCAAAAGCTGACGCTTCCTCGTCCGGACGAACATGGTGCAGCGTGAAGATCACGCCACGCCCGGCAAGAGCCGGAAAAGCCGCGCGAACCGCCGGCAGGGAAGCTACCTCCAGCCCCGCCCTTATGACCCCATATTTCAGAGAGCGTTTTACCGACCGCAAAAACACCATTACCGATTACCGCAACTTCAAACCGGGCAGAACCCGTTTTTTGATGACTCTCCAGACCGTGAGCGGCAGGTCGATAAGGCCCGGCAAAGGATCGTTCGCCGCAAAAGCCGCCCAGCTGCGGATTGTGCGCAGAGAGGCGACATAGTCCTCAATTCCCGCCTGTCCCCGTCGATTCAACGTCAATGCGGCAATGGCATCACGGACAAGATAGGACCATGACACACCTTGCCGCGCATCGAGCATCTGGCCGCGCGGCATGTCGTTGGCAACCTGCCACAGCAGCGCGCCGAGATCGATGCCGGCCGCTGAACACAGGCCGAACCACGACCATGGGCGCGGATTGACATCGAGAAGTTTCAGCGATCCATCCCTGCCATCCCGCTTGAACTCCACCTCGACCAGCCCGCTGTGACCGGCCGATTTCAATATTTTCCTTGCCGCATCGATCGCTTGGGGGTTGTCGACAACCTCGACACAGGTGCTGGTGTAACCAAAATCGACGGGATACTGACGCAGGCGTCGAGCGGTGAATTCTGCAACAGGCTCGCCATTGCGCCAGAGCGCCGCATAGGAAAACTGGCTTTCTCCCCCGCCGGGAATGAGCTCCTGCACGACGACATTGCCCGCGCCGATCTCGCCGCTCGCAGCGGCAAAAGCGGCTTTCAGGGCCTGCCTGTCATCGGCGCGGATAACCTTCGCCCGGGAAATCGCGGTATCGCCCCCGCCCATATTCGGCTTCAGGATAACGGGAAACGTCACGTCCAGCGCATCGGCGTCATCGGACGAGGCCATGGCATAGGTCCGGGGGAAGCTGACACCGAGTTCCGCCGCGCGTTTGTAGAGCAGCGGTTTCTCGCACAACCATTGAAGGGAGGACCAATCAGGCAGGACGATTTTGTAAAGGGCGGAAAGCTCGTCGCGATGTTGTGAAACGAGCTGAACCTCGCCATCCCCTGATGGCACCAGAAGACACCCTTTCAGATGATGCTTGTCTGCCATATCGCGTAAAAACGCCATCGCCCCTGCATCAAGAGGACCGGACCAGCGGATCGTGTTCTTCACGAAACGCGACCAGCCCGGCAGCGGTGAATCATGGGTGATATAGTGCACAGGCACATCAAGGGCGCCAAGGCTGCGGGCAAGGGCAAGCGTGCCGTGAGCGCCACCAACAATAACAACACCTGGAATGGTCACAGCCTGATCCCCGCCCTATTCCATACCTTGATCGCAAAAATTGATAAATAAATTGGATATTTCTAAAGTATTGCGCGTTCGGAGATCGAATTGGCGGAGCCGAAGAGCCTCATGCTCTTTCGGCTGCCTGCGAACGGTCGGAAGTTTGCTTCGAAGGCAAGCGCCTTACGCCTCTTTGCGCACAGGGCGCGGCTCGCCTTTGTCATCCACCGCTACCATGATGAAGACGGCCTCCGTAACCTTTTCCCGGGAATCTTGATAGTGCCTGCGGGTCCAGGCCTCGATCTTGAGCGTGACGGAGGTGCGCCCAACCTTTTCGATCCTGGTATAGACACACAATGTATCGCCGATCTTGACCGGTTTCTTGAAGACGATTTCATGAACCGCCACTGTGACGGTACGCCCGCCTGCCACATCATTGGCGCGGACGAAGGCGGCAAGGTCCATCTGCGACATCACCCAACCGCCGAAAATGTCGCCGGCCGGATTGGCGTCAGCCGGCATGGCAAGCGTTCTGAGCGTGAGTTCCATATCGGCGGGCGGTTGCTGTTCCATATCAA
This sequence comes from Rhizobium sp. AN68, assembly GCF_030758035.1. Taxonomy (NCBI): domain Bacteria; kingdom Pseudomonadati; phylum Pseudomonadota; class Alphaproteobacteria; order Hyphomicrobiales; family Rhizobiaceae; genus Rhizobium; species Rhizobium sp. AN68. The sequence continues at coordinate 1,056,231 of NZ_JARWMI010000002.1, forward strand.
ATTCCTTTCAAGAACCTCCCGCCGCCGGATTTAAACAACCGCGCCCGCTCAGCCAATAGCCGATTTTTCGCGGCAGCCCTTCCAAAACAGCAAGGAATCACGAAGCCATCGTAAGCTTCGGTTAACCATGATGCGGCACGATTCCAAAAAACCGCGAGGGCGTGCGAATGGCCTATGACTGGAGTGGAAACAATAAGATACAGCAGCGCTACGACCGTATCATTCTCGCGGTTGCCAGCGTCATCGCCATCAGCCTGGCGACCGGCACCTTTGTGCTGCGTTCGCAGATGGAGGCGGACGGCACCATAAGCCTTGCCAAACAGCAACGGCTGGACCTCGAAAAATGGCATTTGCGGCTTTGATCCGCACGATGAGGTCAACAGAAGCATAGCCCTGCGGCTTATTTCGGAGCGATATCCGGCTTTACGGTATTTTCCTTCATGGGGGCATGGTCCAGATGGGCCAAAGCCGGGGTAAGAACCGACAGAAATGTCTCTGATCTGCCGATATAGATAATCGCTACGCCGTCGATCCCATTCAGAACCTCCGCCAGCCTATCCTGTGTCTGTTTTTCCAGCCCTTCCAGCAAATCGTCGATGACGATGAATTTCGGCTTCAACAACAGGGCATTGGCGATCCTGATGCTGGCCTGTTCATCCGAATCCAGCTTCTTATCCCAGCGAATGTGTTCATCAAGCCGGGGCGCCATTTCACCGAGACCGCACGCGGTCAGCGCCGCGACATAGTCTGCCTCCGCAAACCGCTGGGGCGCGCGCGGATAGGCCAGAATTTCGCGCAGCGTACCTGTTGGCAAATAGCCGTGCTGGGCAATGAAAAGCGTGTCGGACTGTTCGGGCATTTCGATCCTGCCCTGCCCCCATGGCCACAGGCCGGCCATGGCGGCAAACAGCAGCCGCCGGTTCACGCCCTGTTCGCCATTGATCATCAGACGATCACCCCGCCCGATTTCAACCTCGGCCTCGCGCAGCCGGAAACCACGCTCCAGATCCTGCCCGCCCGCATCACGGCAGATAGTCACCGACCGAAGGCGGATTTTTTCGTTGTCGGCACTCCGTTGAAGATCGATTGCGAGGCCGTGCTGTTCAACGCTATCCATCTGGATCAGAGCGTTGCGGAACACCGAAACACGCTGCAACGTCGCCTTCCAGCTGGCAATCGGCCCGAAATTGTCGATATACCAGCGAAGTGCGGTATTGACCTGGTTGAAGGCGCCGACGGCCATCATCAGCCCGCCGAAGGTGAGGTTACCGGAAAAATAGACCGGCGCTGCGATAAGAATGGGCGCCACAACCGCCAACCAGCCGTAGCCCGACGACACCCAGGTCAGATGCGTCATTGCTAAAGCGAGCCCGCGGATTACGCCGAGCACGGCATCGATATCGACGCCGATCCGCCGCCGCTCGTTTTTTTCACCACGCGCAAGCGCAATCGCCGCCAGATTTTCGCTGGCCCGCATCAGGGAAAAGCGTAGTTCGGCCTCTTTTGAATAACGTTCAGCATTCAGGCCGACCAGACGATAGCCGACAAGGTTGCTGAGCAGGGACGCCGAGCCCGCATAAAGGATCGCCGCCCAGACCATGTATCCGGGAATCGCGACCGGATCACCGTTGATCGTGATGGAAAAGCCTGCCGACAATGTCCACAGAACGCCGATGAAGCTGATGAGCAGGATCGTCGCATTCACAAGGCCGATGGAAAGCGCCGTGCTGCTTTCCGCAAGGTTGCGGACATCGTCGTGCAAACGCTGGTCCGGATTGATCGCAATCGTGCCGAAACCGGCAAGGCGGGCGGCGCGCCCCGGTTTCAGCCACTGGTCCACCATATCCTTGGCCAGACCCTCGCGCATGTTCAGCGCCGTCATCTGGTTAAGCCAGGTCTGAATGACATTGAGAAGCAACAACAGCCCGGCAATGATCGCGAAGACTTCGAGCTGGTGGAGGAAGGCGTCAAGATCGCGCCGCTCCAGCGCATTGTAAAACGGCGCGTTCCACTCATTGAGCCTGATCTGCCCGTAAGCGGTGAGCAATATCACCGTGAGCAGGGCAATCGACAGCAATATCAGCCGGTTGCGAACCGGCGACGTCCAGAAGGCATTGCCCATCATGCGCAGTTGCGAACGAAAATCGAGATCGAAGCCCGAAAGGTTCGCCGCACTCTTGCGCTGATCGTCGGTCACCGTTGTTGCCATTCATTCCATTCCGAAACGTCAGTCGGCAAAGAAAGCGGTTTGCGATCCTGCACCTTGCGATGCCCAGCAATAACACGCCGTTCGACCTTGTCCACAACCGCGGAGAAATCCCCAGGGAGACAATTAAAAAGCCGCGGCAATTCTTCGCGCCGGCAAACATCGGCGCCTCGGCCAACAATGCGGTTGCCTCCGGAAATGATCCTTGCTTTCTTTTCCTGCATTGCACAAAATCCAAATAATTTCAGAGGGGCGGACAAACCGCATAAACCGGAAAACCGGGCAAGGCAGATTAATGGCGATCAAAGCGAGCATCTATCATCTGACGCATTATAAATACGACAATCCGGTTCGCCTTGGACCGCAAATCATAAGATTGAAGCCCGCCTCGCACTCCAGAACCCATGTTATCAGCCATTCTCTCAAGGTTTCGCCGTCAAATCATTTCGTGAACCTTCAACAGGACCCATACGGCAATTATCTCGCCCGTTTCGTTTTTCCCGAGCCGGCGACGGAATTCAAGATCGAGGTCGATCTTGTCGCCGATATGACGGTTTACAATCCGTTCGATTTCTTCGTTGAGGAAGAGGCGACCAAGTGGCCGTTCGATTATCCGCAGGAGCTGCGGGAAGATCTGTCCATCTACATGAAACCGGAACCGACCGGCCCCCTGCTTTCCGCCTTCATGGCCACCGTGGACCACACACCCGGACAGCCGACGGTGGATATGGTCGTTGGCCTCAATGCCCGTCTGCAGCAGGAAATCGGTTACGTCATCCGCATGGAACCGGGTGTTCAGACGCCGGAAGAAACGCTGGCTTCCGGCAAGGGTTCATGCCGCGACACCAGCTGGCTGTTCGTCCAGATCTTGAGACATCTCGGCCTTGCCGCACGTTTCGTGTCGGGCTACCTCATCCAGCTGACACCGGATCTCAAGGCATTGGATGGCCCGTCAGGGACAGAGGTCGATTTCACCGATCTGCATGCTTGGGCCGAGGTCTATATGCCGGGCGCCGGCTGGGTCGGTCTCGACCCCACTTCGGGGCTTTTGACCGGCGAGAGCCATATTCCGCTGGCGGCAACGCCGCATTTCCGCAATGCCGCGCCGATTTCCGGCGGTTATTTCGGCGAGGCCAATACGGAATTCGCTTTCGACATGCAGGTTCGGCGCGTTGCCGAGACCCCGCGCATCACCAAACCCTTCTCCGATGAGAGCTGGGAGAGCCTCAATGCACTCGGCGAAAAGGTCGATCAGGTTCTGAACGCCCATGACGTCAGGCTGACCATGGGCGGCGAGCCGACCTTCGTTTCCATCGACGATTTCAGATCCGAGGAATGGAACACCGGCGCGGTTGGACCGACGAAACGCGAAAAAGCGGACGTGTTGATCCGCCGCCTGCGCGAACGTTTCGCGCCCGGCGGCTTCCTGCACTACGGGCAGGGAAAATGGTATCCGGGCGAAAGCCTGCCGCGTTGGACATTTTCGCTCTACTGGCGAAAGGACGGTCTGCCGATCTGGCAGAACCCTGCGCTGATTGCCGAAGAAGGCGCAAATACCGGTGTTGCGGCCGACGACGCGCAAAAGCTACTGAGCGGTATCGCCACTCATCTCGGTGTGGAGCCGGATCTGGTGCTTCCGGCCTATGAGGATCCGGCCGAATGGATCATCAAGGAAGGTAGTCTTCCCGAAAATGTCGATCCGTCCAACTCGAAACTGAAAGACCCGGAAGAACGCAATCGCCTTGCCCGCGTGTTCGAACGCGGGCTGACGACACCGACGGGTTATATTCTTCCGGTGCAGGCGTGGAACGCCAAGCCTACCACAGACAAACGCTGGGTCAGCGAGAAATGGAAAACACGGCGCGGGAAGATTTTCCTCGTTCCGGGTGATAGCCCGGTAGGTTACCGCCTGCCGCTTGGCACCCTGCCCCATGTGCCGCCATCCGCTTATCCTTATATCCATGAAGCTGACCCTTCGATCCCGCGAGGGCCGCTTCCCGAGAAATTCCAGCCCTCCGGACGCACCATGCCGGAAGCGTCTTTCCATGCGGATGAGGCATCCGGCCAGGAACGCATCGAGCAGACGCTTGGTGAAATCGGCGGCGCGGTGCGCACAGCCATGTCGGTGGAACCGCGCGATGGACGGCTCTGCGTCTTCATGCCGCCTGTCGAACGCATCGAGGATTATCTGGAACTGGTCGCAGCGGCAGAAGCGGCAGCGGCCGAGCTCGGGCTGCCCGTGCATATCGAAGGTTATGCTCCACCGCATGACGAGCGTATCAATGTCATCCGTGTAGCGCCCGATCCCGGCGTCATCGAGGTCAACATCCACCCGGCCGCAAGCTGGAAGGATTGTGTCGACATCACCACGGCGGTCTATGAAGAGGCGCGACAGACTCGTCTGGGCGCTGACAAATTCATGATCGATGGTCGTCACACCGGCACCGGTGGTGGCAACCATGTGGTCGTGGGCGGGGCCAACCCGAATGACAGCCCTTTCCTGCGCCGTCCCGACCTTCTGAAAAGCCTTGTCTTGCACTGGCAGCGGCACCCGTCGCTTTCCTACCTGTTCTCCGGCCTGTTCATCGGACCGACGAGTCAGGCGCCCCGCATCGACGAAGCCCGCCACGACAGTCTTTACGAACTGGAGATCGCGCTGGCGCAGGTGCCTGCCCCTGGCCAGGGTGCGCCGCCGCTGCCATGGCTGGTCGACCGCCTGTTCCGCAACCTCCTGACGGATGTGACGGGCAACACCCACCGCGCCGAAATCTGCATCGACAAGCTGTTTTCTCCGGATGGGCCGACCGGCCGCCTTGGCCTTGTGGAGTTCCGCGGCTTCGAAATGCCGCCCAATGCCCGCATGTCGCTCGCCCAGCAATTGCTGGTGCGCGCCCTCATCGCCCGTTTCTGGAAAAACCCCGCCGCCGGCAAATTCGTGCGCTGGGGCACGGCACTTGCAGACCGATTCATGCTGCCGCACTACATCTGGGCGGACTTTATGGACGTGCTCGGAGACCTGAGGGAAAATGGCTTCGACCTGAAGCCGGAATGGTTCACAGCCCAGCAGGAGTTCCGTTTCCCCTTCTTCGGTGAGGTGGAATACGAAGGCGCGAAGCTGGAATTGCGCCAGGCTCTGGAGCCCTGGCATGTTATGGGCGAACAGGGTGCCATCGGGGGGAACCGTGCGTTTTGTCGACAGCTCCGTCGAGCGTATGCAGGTCCGCCTCGAAACCTCCAACCCTGCGCGCTATACCGTGGCGTGCAACGGTCGTGCCGTTCCGCTAACTCCGACGGAAAACCGAAGCGTTGCGGTCGCCGGTGTTCGTTTCAAGGCGTGGCAGCCCTCTTCCGGCCTGCATCCCGTTCTGCCGGTCAATTCGCCCTTGACCTTTGACATTTATGATACATGGTCGGGACGATCGATCGGCGGATGCATCTACCATGTTGCTCATCCGGGTGGTCGCAATTACGAGACCTTTCCCGTCAACGGCAACGAGGCCGAGGCACGCCGCCTTGCCCGTTTCGAACCATGGGGACATACGGCCGGGCAATATCCGTTGATGGCGGAAACCGTGTCGCCAGAATTTCCGCTGACGCTCGATCTGCGCCGGCCATACGGAGTGTAAATTGTCCAAAGCCCCGGCCACGGAACGCAAGACGGAAACGAGCGCGCAATCGCGCGGGCTTGACTACTCCACCTTGCCCGGCGTGGCCGATGAGATGCTCGATACCAACGGCAAGGTCAGACCGGTCTGGAAAACCCTGCTCGGTGCCCTGTCGCGAATGTCGGAACGCGAACTGCATGAGCGCTTTGCCCGCACCGACCGCTATCTGCGCGATGCGGGCGTGTTTTACCGCGATTACAGCAAGGGCAGCAGCGAAAGAAACTGGCCGATCTCCCATATTCCGGTGCTGATCGACGACAAGGAATGGACGGTTCTTTCCGAAGGGCTTAAACAGCGCGCCAATCTTCTGGAAGCCATGGTCGCCGATTTTTACGGCGAAAACCGGCTGGTGAAGGAAGGTTACGTACCGCCGGCACTGATCGCCTCCAATCCGGAATATCTGCGGCCGATGGTCGGCGTAAAACCTGCAAGCGGCCATTATCTGCATTTCTGCTCGTTCGAGATTGGACGCGGACCTGATGGCAACTGGTGGGTACTGGCCGACAGGACACAGGCGCCTTCCGGCGCAGGGTTTGCGCTGGAAAACCGGGTGGCGACCACGCGCGCGCTTTCCGACATCTATGCCGAAACGCATGTTCACCGTCTCGCTTCATTTTTCGGCGCTTTCCGCGACACTTTGCAGTCGCACAGAAAACATCCGGATGACCGCATCGCGGTGCTGACGCCCGGCCCCGCAAACGAGACCTATTTCGAACACGCCTATATCGCCCGCTATCTCGGCTTCATGCTGCTAGAGGGTGAGGATCTGACCGTGGTCAACGGCCGCGTGATGGTAAGAACCGTGGCCGGACTGAAACCGATCGGCGTGCTTTGGCGGCGCCTCGATGCCTCCTATTCCGATCCGCTGGAACTGAACCAGCAATCCCACATCGGCACGCCCGGCATGGTCCAGGCGCTGCGCAATGAAGCACTGACAATCGTCAACGCGCTCGGCACCGGCATTCTCGAAACACGGGCCCTGCTGTCTTTCATGCCGCGCGTCTGTCGCCACCTGCTTGGCGAAGACCTGAAACTGCCGTCCATCGCGACCTGGTGGTGCGGACAGGAATCCGAGCGCCGCCACGTTGCCGGCAATATCGAAGGCATGGTCATCGGCCCGGCCTATTCCCGGCTGCCCTTCTTCGAAGACAACGGTCAGTCCGTGCTCGGCTCGTCCTTACGCGAAACGGCGAAGGAATCGATCAGCGACTGGCTCGCTTCCGATGGCCACAGGCTTGTCGGCCAAGAGGTGGTGACGCTTTCCACCACGCCGGCCTATATCGACAACAAGCTCGTGCCGCGCCCGATGAGCCTTCGCGTTTTTGCCGCCCGCACCCAGGATGGCTGGCAGATCATGCCGGGCGGCTTTGCGCGGATCGGCAGCAGCAACGATGTATCCGCCATCGCCATGCAATCAGGCGGCAGTGCCGCGGATGTCTGGATCGTCAGCGACAAGCCGGTGGAACGCACTACGCTTTTACCGGCGGAAGAAAGCTTCACCCGCAACATGCCGGGTAGCCTGCCGAGCCGTGCGGCGGACAATCTCTTCTGGCTCGGCCGCTATATCGAACGTTCGGAAGGCGCATTGCGCATCTTGCGCGCCTGGCACGGACGTTATGCCGAATCCGCCGACCCACGTCAGCCCTTGCTTGCGCATGTTACGCGTTATCTCGAAGCGCTGGATGTGGAGATGAACGATGCCGTGCCGGAAAGCCTGCTGAACAACATCAACAGCGCGCTTTATTCCGCCAGCAACATCCGAGACCGTTTTTCGCCGGACGGATGGCTTGCGCTGAATGACCTTGCCAAGACTGCCCGTCGGTTCCACGCAAAGGTTTCGCCGGGCGACGACGCGACCCATGCCATGACGATCCTCCTTCGCAAGCTTGCAGGCTTCGCCGGTCTCGTGCACGAAAACATGTATCGTTTCACCGGCTGGCGTTTCCTGTCGATCGGCCGCTATCTCGAACGTGGCCTGCATATGACAAGGCTTCTCGGCCACATGACCGGACCGGATGCGCCAGATGGATCCTATGACATGCTGCTCGAAATCGGTGACAGCGTCATGACCCATCGCCGCCGCTACAATGTCAGCACGGCGGGTCTGACCGTCACCGATCTTCTGGCGCTCGATCCGCTCAATCCACGGTCCATCCTGTTTCAGCTGAACGAGATTCGTACCGAGGTGGAGCAGCTGCCGAACGCCTTTACGAACGGCCAGATGTCGCCCTTTTACCGCGAGGCAATGCGGCTGCATTCCGGCCTTGCCGTCATGACGCCGGAAAACATGAACGGCGCGATCTACCGACAGCTCGAAACGGACATGGAACATCTCTCCGATGTTCTGGCCCAGACATATCTCGGATAACCCGATGCTTTATGACCTTTCCCTGCATATGGGTTACACCTACGACACGCCGGCCCATGGCGCGCGTCACATCATCCGCGTGCTACCCCTTTCGATCCCGGGCCGTCAGCGCTTCATCGCCGGCACCATCGATGTTTCGCCGGTGCCGGAAGAACGGGCGGTCTTTGAAGATTTCTTTCATCAATCGGCCACCTCAGTGCATCTGCGCGCACCGCACGAAAAGCTGGATATCCGCATGCAGGCGCGTGTGATGGTGGAGGCACCTGCGCTGACGGCAGATTTTTCACCCGAGCTTTCACGCCTGCCGCAAGACCTTGCCGACGTCTGGTCGGTCGACTTCCAGTCACCGCATCACTTCATCGGCGCCAGCCCGCGGCTAGGGACGGATACGGCGATATCGGCCTATGCGCGGGAATTGCTGAAGCCCGGAATGACCATTCGCGAAATCGCACTCTCGATGTGCAAACGCATACACAAGGACTTCACCTATGACGGTGAGGCGACGACTGTCGATACGACACCGTCGGAAGCCTTCAAGCTGAAACGCGGCGTATGCCAGGACTTTTCGCATATCATGATAATGGCGCTGCGTAGCCTCGGCATTCCCGCCGGTTACGTCAGCGGCTTCCTGCGCACCATCCCCCGCCGGGCAAGGAACGTCTGGAAGGTGCCGATGCGATGCATGCCTGGGTTCGCGTATGGTGCGGCGAGGCCGCCGGTTATCTGGAGCTCGACCCCACCAACGATATCGTTGCCGGCAGCGACCATATCGTCGTTGGCTATGGCCGGGACTATTCCGATGTCGCGCCGGTGATCGGCGTATTGAAGAGCTACGGCAACCAGCAGATCAAACAGGCCGTCGACGTCATTCCCGTCCAGTAATGATACATTACGTGTTATTATGAGCATACTCGAATTAATACTTGAAAAACTGCACCAATTTGAACGACGTATAAAATTTAACCGTCTACATTAGTGGATTCTACATCGTTTGCGGGTTTCCTGCGCTCAGTCTAATGTTCTAATTAGTGAGCCCGTTATGATCTCCTCCGCATATCAAAAAATGACGCGCCGTTTCCTTGCCGATACGGGCGGCAATTTTGGCATGATGACGGCAATATTGCTGCCGGTGCTGCTTGGTTTTGCCGGCGCCGGCATGGAGCTGGCGAATGTGATGCAGGTGAAAGCGGACCTGCAGAACACGGCGGATTCGGCGGCTCTCGCGGCCGCGACCGAGGCCCGCTTGAAAGAAGGCGCTCTGACGGACGAACAAATCAAGGAAATCGCCAAGGCCTTCATCGCCAGCCAGATGGAAAAGACCCTGACCGAGGAGGAGAAGAAGGCGCTCGAGAAAAACTCTCCAGTCAATATTGGCACAACGGACGATGCGCGCGGCAAGACCTACACCATCCAGACCACGATAAACTACCAGATGCAGCTTAATCCGCTCTTGGGGTTCTTCGGGGCGAAAACACTCGATCTTGCCGCGACAGGCACCGCGGTAAGCACTGTCAACAAGGGCGCGCCGATCTCCATGTATCTGGTGCTCGACCGCTCGGGTTCGATGTCCTTCAAGACCGATACGCTCAACACCAAGAAAACGTCGTGCCAGAACTACACGGTCGATAACTGGGGGAGTTATCCCAATCTCAAAAATACATCGCCTTGCTACGTCAACAAGGCTACTTCGCTAAAAACCGCGGTCGGCTATCTCGTCGCGACGTTGAACAAGGCCGATCCCACTTATACCGCCAACGGCGGTTCCGAACTGGTTCGAACAGGAGCCTCGGTCTATACGCATGAGACCTACGCGGCCCAGCCTATCACCTGGGGTACTAGCAGCGTTGCCACCTATGTCGACAAACAGATCCCGGAGTTTCCGTCTGGCGGTACGGATGCCCGCAGCAGTCTGAATGCCGCATACAACGCCCTTAAAAAAGCGAATATCGTTGAAGCGAAAGAACACAAGGACAAGAAAAGCGAATCCTTCGAGCGATACATCGTTCTCATGACGGATGGCGAAATGACGGGGAACAGCTCCTCCTGGAGTTCCAGCATCGACCAGACTGTGCGCAATACCTGCGATACGGCCAAGAAAGACGGTATCAAGATTTTCAGCGTCGCGTTCATGGCGCCGGACAAGGGCAAGTCGCTGCTGCAACATTGTGCGTCCAGTCTCGACAATTATTACGCGCCTGAAAACATGGAGCAGATCGTTACCGCCTTCGGCGAAATTGCCCGCAAGGCTGCCGGCAGTTTGGCAACGCTGACCAATTAAGGGAAAATCAAGCCAGCATCCCCCGGAAACGACCCCGCTTCCGGGGAGCGATGTTCCCGGGACGACCTTGCCGGGTTGCATGGCTGGCACGGCGTGCGCGGCAGGTGACAGCGCCGGCGACACATGGCATAGGAGAGCCGCTCCCATTCACAGGCCCCTGTCATGATCCGCATCGAAAATATCAGCAAGTCGAACAGTCACCGCATTCTCTACATCGAGGCCTCCGCTGCGCTCAATCGCGGCGAGAAGATCGGCCTTGTCGGCCCCAACGGTTCTGGCAAGACCACGCTGTTCCGAATGATGACCGGCGAGGAACAGCCCGACGAGGGACAGGTCGTCGTCGAAAAGGGCATGACGGTCGGTTATTTCAACCAGGACGTCGGCGAAATGTCCGGCCGTTCCGCCGTGGCCGAAGTCATGGAAGGCGCCGGCCCGGTCAGCGAAGTCGCAGCCGAACTTCGGCAGCTGGAAGCCGCCATGTCCGATCCCGACCGGATGGACGAAATGGACGCCATCATCGAGCGTTATGGCGAAGTGCAGGCGCGGTATGAAGAACTGGACGGCTACGCGCTGGAGGGCCGCGCGCGCGAGGTTCTGGACGGGCTGAGCTTCAGTCAGGAAATGATGGATGGCGATGTCGCCAAACTTTCCGGCGGCTGGAAGATGCGCGTAGCGCTCGCCCGCATCCTTCTGATGCGCCCGGACGTGATGCTGCTCGACGAACCATCGAACCATCTCGATCTCGAAAGCCTGATCTGGCTCGAAGATTTTCTGAAGAACTACGACGGCGCGCTTTTGATGACCTCGCACGACCGCGAATTCATGAACCGCATCGTTACCAAGATCATCGAAATTGACGCTGGCAACCTCACCACCTATTCCGGCGACTACGGCTTTTACGAACAGCAGCGTGCGCAGAACGAAAAGCAGCAGCAGGCGCAGTTCGAACGCCAGCAGGCGATGCTCGCCAAGGAAATCAAGTTCATCGAGCGCTTCAAGGCGCGTGCCTCGCATGCCTCACAGGTGCAGAGCCGCGTCAAGAAACTCGAAAAGATTGACCGCGTCGAGCCGCCCAAGCGGCGCCAGACGGTCGCTTTCGAATTTGCGCCGGCGCCGAGATCTGGCGAAGATGTCGTCGCGCTGAAGAAAGTGAACAAAGCCTACGGCAGCCGCACGATCTATGGCGAACTGGACTTCATGGTGCGGCGCAAGGAGCGCTGGTGCATCATGGGCGTCAATGGTGCCGGAAAATCCACCTTGCTGAAACTCGTGACTGGCACGACCACGCCGGATTCCGGCAATGTCACTCTCGGCGCCAGCGTCAAGCTTGGTTATTTCGCCCAGCACGCCATGGATGTTCTGGACGGCGACAGCACCATTCTGGAATGGCTGGAGGAACGTTTCCCGAAAGCCGGGCAGGCACCGCTGCGCGCCCTTGCCGGCTGCTTCGGTTTTTCCGGTGACGATGTGGAGAAGCGCTGCCGCGTTTTGTCCGGCGGTGAGAAGGCCCGTCTGGTCATGGCTGCCATGCTGTTCGACCCGCCGAATTTCCTCGTGCTGGACGAGCCGACGAACCATCTCGACCTCGACACCAAGGAAATGCTGATCAAGGCCCTGTCGGAATATGAAGGCACGATGCTTTTCGTTTCGCATGACCGCCATTTCCTGGCCGCCCTTTCCAACCGGGTGCTGGAACTGACGCCTGACGGTATCCACCAATTTGGCGGCGGATATACGGAATATGTCGAAAGCACCGGACAGGAAGCGCCGGGCCTGCGCAGCTGAGGCAGCTTGACGGACGTATGAGACGCAGAATTCCCGGGACAGGTTTCATCTTTTAACGTTTGCAGAGCGGATCGGTGGACTAACAAATGCAACTTAAAGACTGCTACAATTTCCACGATTTTCGCCGAATGGCTAAACAGCGTCTTCCCGGACCGATCTTCAACTACATCGACGGTGCTGCCGACGATGAGGTGACGTACCGGAGAAACACGACCGCCTTCGACAATTGCGATCTCGTTCCCGACGTGTTGCGGGGCGTGGCCGATGTGGACATGTCTGTCACCGTCATGGGGCAGAAGCTGGCGATGCCGGTCTATTGTTCCCCGACGGCGCTTCAGCGTCTCTTCCACCATCAGGGGGAGCGGGCGGTTGCGGCCGCAGCCGGAAAATTCGGCACGATGTTCGGCGTTTCTTCACTCGGCACCACCAGCCTCGAGGAAGCGCGCCGGATCAGCGGCGGCCCACAGGTCTATCAGTTTTATTTCCACAAGGACCGTGGTCTCAACCGCGATATGATGGCGCGCGCCAAGACTGCGGGTGTGCAGACGATGATGCTGACGGTGGACAGCATCACGGGTGGGAACCGTGAGCGCGACAAGCGCACCGGTTTTGCCATTCCGTTCAAGCTCAATCTTTCCGGCATTGCGCAATTCGCCATCAAGCCGGCCTGGGGGATCAATTATCTGACGCATGAGCGCTTCAGCCTGCCACAGCTCGACGGCCACATCAAAATGGACGGCGGCGCGCTCTCCATCAGTCGCTATTTCACCGAAATGCTCGACCCATCCATGACATGGGACGACGTCGCACAGATGGTGCGTGAATGGGGCGGCCCTTTTTGTCTGAAGGGTGTCATGTCCGTGGAGGACGCCAGACGCGCCGTCGATATCGGTTGCAGCGGCATCGTGCTTTCCAATCACGGCGGTCGCCAGCTCGATGGCTCGCGTAGCGCCTTCGACCAACTGGCCGAGATTGTCGACGCAGTCGGTGACCGTATCGATGTCATGATGGATGGCGGGGTTCAGCGCGGAACGCACGTCCTCAAAGCCCTGTCTCTGGGGGCGAAGGCCGTGGGGCTTGGCCGCTATTACCTTTTCCCGCTTGCCGCCGCCGGACAGCCGGGTGTCGAGCGTGCGCTTGAGCTGATGCGCATCGAAATCGAGCGCGGCATGAAGCTGATGGGCTGCACCACCGTCGACCAACTGACACGCCGGAACCTGCGGTTTCGTAACTAGAGCGGTGTCAGCGCGAGGAAATCGAGGCCTGTCGAGCCTATCGACAATATAGTCGGATAATCACCCGTACCGAATGACCCCTTTGAAACCACCATAGCGGTTTCGAGAGGTTTTCATGTTATCGGCGCTGCGCAGTGGCGACCTTGGCAAGACCGATCGAATATGATTATGGTTGCATGATGCAACCATAATGGATTTTGGCATGTCCGAAAGACCCTTTCCCATAAACGATATCCGCTCCACCTCGCGTCGGCTCGTGCGCGAACTCGGCTTCATGGGTGGAGACTTTGCCGGCACCGATCTGCCGCCCTCCGCCGTGCACGCCCTGATCGAGATCGAGGCATGCCCACGCATTACCGCACGCGATCTGGGAAAGATGCTTCGGCTTGAAAAGTCGAGCATCAGCCGCATGCTTCGCAAACTGGTTCTTTCGGGCGATGTTCTGGAAGAAACGGACGAAGAGGATAGTCGCATCAAGCGGTTGCGTCTCGCCGGGCGAGGACAGAAGCGGGTCGAAGCCATCCACACTTTTGCCAACCGACAGGTATCAAACGCACTGTCGCGGCTCGCGCCTGCGGATGGCCAAAAAATCCTTGCCGGGCTTCGCCTTTATGCCGACGCGCTGGGAGACCGGGCCGACGCCGCGGCTCCCCCGATCGAAATCGTCAGGGGCTACATGCCCGGCCTTATTGCCCGTATCACGCAAATGCATGCGCTTTATTATGCCCGGACATCAGGCTTCGGCCAGCGCTTCGAATCCGTTGTTGCCGAAGGACTCGCCTCCTTTTGCAACCGGCTCGAAAGCCCGCAAAATACGATCTGGGTCGCAATGCGTGGAGACGATATCATCGGCTCCGTCGCAATCGACGGTGAAGATCTGGGACCGGGAACCGCGCATCTGCGCTGGTTCATCGTCGATGATGGCGTGCGTGGCGGCGGCGTCGGGCGAAGGTTGTTGGCAACTGCCCTTGCGTTCACGGACGAAAAAGCGTTCGCCGAAACCCATCTGTGGACTTTCAACGGACTTTTGGCGGCACGGCATCTTTACGAGGCCCAGGGTTTTACCTGTGTAGAGGAACGTCCCGGCAGCCAGTGGGGAAGAGAGGTTCTGGAACAGCGCTTCGTCAGGCCGCTTCCTGTGGTTGGCGACGCTGAACGTGAAGCGAACTAAACCCCGTGGCGGCCGATCAAGCCGCCTTGAGAGCCCCCCGATGAGCAAGTGCGCCTGAACCCAGCTCGAACTGGCCGAGCAACCGGTTCAGCGCATCGACCTCGCCTGCAAGATTGTGGCTTGCGGCGGTCATTTCTTCCACCATCGCGGCATTTTTCTGCGTGTCCTGATCCATCTGATTCACGGCGGTATTGATCTGCTGAAGGCCGGACGACTGCTCTTGCGCGGATTCGACGATCGCGGCGACGTGCTGGTTGATCTCCTGCACTTCGGCGACAATCGCGTCGAGTGCCTTGCCGGTGTCGCCGACAAGATGCACGCCCTCTTCGACCTGCTGGTTCGATTTTGTGATCAGCGACTTTATTTCCTTCGCCGCGCCGGCAGAACGCTGTGCAAGTTCGCGCACCTCCTGCGCCACCACGGCAAAACCCTTGCCCGCCTCGCCGGCTCGCGCCGCTTCCACGCCGGCATTGAGCGCCAACAAGTTGGTCTGGAAGGCAATCTCGTCGATCACACCGATGATACTGGAAATCTCGTTCGAGGATTTTTCGATCCGCTCCATCGCGATTACGGCCTGACGCACGACTTCGCCCGATCGTTCCGCACCGATGCGCGTGCGGGAAACCAGACGGCCCGCCTCATGCGCACGGTTCGCGGCATCTTTCACGGTTATTGTGATCTCTTCAAGAGCTGCGGCGGTTTCCTCCACGGCAGCAGCCTGCTGCTCCGTCCGCCTTGCCAGATCATCGGAGGCTGCCTTGATTTCATTAGCGCCGGCATCAATACCGGCGGCATTATCCGATACCCGCAGAAGCGCGTTCTGCAACTTCCCGGCAGAACCGTTAAAATCGTTGCGCACGGCATCGAACCGCTCGACAAAGGGATCGTTGATACGACAGGACACGTCGCCATCTGCGAGCCTGGCCAACGCCTGAGCCAGACTGTCAACTGCGAAACGGATGCCGCTCGCCTCATCGGCCGCCTTGTGTTCGCGGGCCACCCGCTCCTGTTCGCCAAGAGTTCGGTTGGCTTCCGCTTCCTGCTCCAGCAAGGCTTTTTCACGATTGTTTTCGCGCAAAACGTCAAGCGAGCGGGCAAGATCGCCGATCTCGTCCCTGGTCTCGATATCCTTCAATGTCAGCTGGAGATTTCCCCGAGCGATCTGGGCGGTCTCATCGATGACATTCGTGATGCGATTGATGAACCGCCGTGCAATAAACCAGCCGGCCATCGCCAGCAGCACCGCCGCCGTTACGATCGTCAGGACGGCGTCACGCATCATTGCATGCAACTGCGCAAAGACCGTGTCTTCCGGAACCGAGACGATTGCGTACCATTTCATGTCGCCGGTGAGCATGACCGGCAAGGCGACGGCAAGGGAAACCGTGCCGTCCTGTGCCGTCATTTCCAGCTCTTTTCCGGGATTGGTGATCAGTTTATCCCAGCCTTCAGTTTGTGCGCCGCCATCTGCGAGGTTCTTACCCATTATCGTCGCATCGGGATGGCTGATGATCTTGCCGCCGCCACTCACAAGGCTCATGAAGCCCGTTCCCATCGGCCGGACGGCTGACAACGCCTTGTTCGTTTCCTCCAACGACAGATCGAGGCCAGCGACGCCCAGAGTTTTACCGTCGACGATGACAGGTTTGGCGACCGAGGTAATCAGAACCTCCTTGCCATCGATTGCGTAAGAATAGGGTTCGATGACGACTGTTTTCTTCAATGTGAAGGGCAACTGATAATAATCGCCTGGACCCGCGGTGGTATAATCCGTCAATGCGGTGTTGCTTATTTTGCCTCCGCTCCGCACCCAATAGGGTACATAACGACCAGTCGCATCATATCCCTCCTTGTTGACGAAGTCCGCATCCTTGCCATCGAAGGCATTGGGCTCCCATCCGGTCCAGAGACCAAGCAAATCGGGATTGTTCGCCAGCATGTGCCGGATAAGCTGATCGGCCTTGCCCCGATCGGCATCGCCCGACTGCTTCATCGATTCCAGAACCGAGCCGAGGCTATTGACGATGTGAATCATGCCGCCGATATTTTTCTCGGTCGTCAAAGCTTCGGCTTGCGCGATCTGCTGCATACGCTCCATACTGTTGGCCCTCGTATCCTCAAAGGACCGATAAAACAGCACGGCCGAAGCCGCGATCGTTGCAACGACGCCGCATGCGGCGACTGCGAAGATATTACGGCCCGTTGTCGATTTAAACAGCATGTCACATCCCCACAAAAAATCCCGGCCGCGACGGCTGAGGTCGCTGCGCGCAAGCCCAAAATGTCAGCAACCAGACCAGACGATAATATTAGAAAACTATGCTTAAAAATTACTTTAATTCATATTTTTAGCGCAATTAAGAAAACAGAAATAAATTATAAAACCGTAATATTACAGTACAAACAAAATATTACGCGATATCCGAACCTTCCGAAACGCCAGCATATATTGCAAGCTACGAGCAAGCTCATGCGGCACGCATCATTGCGTGCCGCTGATCAGGAAAACCGGGAGCCTTTAGTCCTGCAAACGCAGATCACTCCAGAAGCCGCGCAACTGGTCGGTCAATTGTGTGTAGAGGCCGTAGCGCCGCCTATAATGCGGGAGTTGCCCCGCATCCGGCCGGTAGGCACTGGCCACGCGGGTCATCGCTGCGACCGCCGCTTCATAGCCGGGATAGAGACCGACCGCCACGGCCGCGCCGATGGCCGCACCAAGCGCGCCGGTCTCGCGGGCCTCCGCGACACGCAGCGGGATTTCAAGAACGTCCGCCATGATCTGCGGCCAATGCTGGCTGCGGGAACCGCCGCCGGACATGACGGCACTGTCGACCGGCAGCCCCGCTTCCCTGAGAACGCCGATATGGCGGCGGTGTTCGAAACACACACCCTCGAACAGGGCTCTCAGCATGTGGCCTTCGCCATGCCATCCCGCCAGACCATAAAATCCGCCCCGAAATTCGGCGCCCAGTCGCGAGCCGAAGATGAACGGGTGGAAGAACGGATCGTCGGCGCGTTGCGAAACGGAACCGACCAGATCGTTGCAGCGCTCGAAGGCATGGTCACCATGGTCACCGCGAACACGGTGCACGTACCATTCAAGATTGGCCGCAGAGGTGGCGCTGGACTCGATATTGACATAGCGGTCACGTCCGAAGGTCGTGACCATGAAGACACCGGGGCTGATGACCGGTTTATCCGCGAAAACCTGATTAATGCTCCAGGTGCCGGCGATGATAGAAGCCTCCCCGGCGTTGATGACGCCCGACCCCATGGCGCTGGAGACGACATCGAAAAAACCGCCGATAACAGGTGTGCCCTCGGAAAGCCCCGTCAGAGCCGAAGCCTCAGCTGTCACATGGCCGACGATATCCGCCGATTCTACGAGGCGCGGAAAAAAGGCGACGGCATCCTCAAGCCCGTAGAGCGACAGGAGTTCCCGGTCGAGCTTCGCTTCGGGGAAGGCAAGCAACCCCGCACCACTGAGATCGGAAATATCATTAGCAAGACAGCCGGTCAGGCGGAAGTTCAGGAAATCCTTGCAGAACAGCACCGTTCCGATCTGGGCATATGTATCGGGCGCATGCCTTTTCACCCAGGCCAGCAGGCTGGGCGTTTGCGCGGGCCAAGGCCGTTGCAGACAACGGTTCTGTAGTTGCGCGCCGCTTTTCCGGTCAAGCTCTACCGCCACATCGGAGGCTCGGCTGTCAAGCGACTGGATACCGATCAGGGGCTGCTGATCCTTGTCCAACAGGTAGAGACCGTTGCCGTGGCCGGCGCAACCGACGGCGAGGATGCTCCGGGGATCGACGGACGATTTCGCCAGAAGCTGGCGGATCGCCTCGCATCCGTTGCGCCACAACTCCTCCAGATCGCGCTCGACGTAACCGGGCTGCGGAAATGTCGAATGGCCGTCGATGGCGTGTTGCGCAACCTGCCGGCCGGCCGTGTCGAACAGCACCGCCTTGATCACCGTGTTGCCGACATCCAGACCCAATATATGATTTTTATCAGCCACGATTATAGATGTCCCATGCTTCTTCGCTGCCCGCACCCTGATGGATGATAGCCATCAAGGCCGCAACGACGGCCTTGGGGTTGTCATGCTGGTAGATATTGCGTCCATAGACCATCCCGTTCGCACCTTCGGCCACCAGTGCCGCTGATTTCGCCAGCACGTTGCGCAAGTCCTCACGCCCCCCGCCCCGCACCAGAACCGGGCACCGCGCTGCCTCGATGACCTTGTGAAAATCCAGCGGATTGCTGGTGGGATCGGCCTTGATGATATCGGCTCCCATTTCCGAGGCAAGACGCACCAGCGTGACGATCTTTTCAGCGTCGCCATCCACTTGGTAGCCGCCGCGCACGTCATTGGGCAACATCACCAGCGGTTCGATCATCAGCGGCATGCCGTAACGATGGCAATCGGCGCGCACGCGGCTGATATTCTCGACGCATTGGCGGAACAGTTCCGGCTCGTCCGGCAACATGAACAGGTTCACGACGACGCAGGCGGCGTCCATCTCCAGCGCGCCAATGATCGGATCGTGATAGTTCTGGAGCTGCGACCACATGGTTCTGTGGCGCGTTGAATTATAGGGGTTGCCCATGTCGATGCGCATGACGAGCGCCGGCTTGTCGCGCTGCGGCCTTTGCTGCAATAGGTCCGCCTGTCCGTAGGTCATCTGGATGGCATCGGGAGCTGCTTCCACCAGCCTGTCCACAGTTTGAGCCATATCCTCCAGCCCGACGAGGAAGCTCGGCTCGTTGCAAACCCCGTGATCAATGGCAACGTCCAAACATCCACCATTGCGGAACAGCCGGTTCATGCGCGCCTTTTTCGAAATCCGCATCATCATGCATTCTCCTTGCATCTGTGTTTAAGCATTGCCGTCGTGACCCCGTAAAAGGTCTCCAGTTCATCAACGAGCCGCTGCCGTTCGTCCGCCGCCTGCTGTGGCGCCCATCCCAGCTCGCGCGCTGCGACGCCAAGGATCGCATCGATCAGATCGGCATCGATGACGCCGGTAATGGCAAGCGTCGTGCGGCGCAGGATGAGATCCGTCAGATGGCGGACATGTTCGCAGCGGATCAGCCAGACCACCTCTGCCGCCGTGATCGGCGGTTTTTCGCAAAGCGGACTGTCATCCGGACGGCCCCGACAAAAACCCATCAACTCGAAGGCACGTGAACCGTAGGCCGATGCCAGATACTCGGCCCGGTCCCGGTCGATCGAAAATTCCTCCGACAGCAGGGCCGGCAGGCGCCCGGCACCGCTGGGGAAGTTCCTGCCGCCGCCGATCGGGTGGTTCATTGTGCGAGTCAGCCGCTTGCGTCCGAGAAAGGCCAGGGCCTCGTCGGTCACCTGTTCGCCAAAGGCTCTGAACGTCGTCCACTTGCCGCCGATCATGCAGAGCTGCGGCGGATCGCCCTCCACGCGGTGGATGAAATGGCTGCGGGATATTCTTCCGGTAAAAGCTGCGTCGCTGCGCGGCAGCGGGCGTATGCCGCTGAAACTGTAGACGATGTCGGAATGGTCGATGGAAATATGCGGAAAGACCTGACGGACCGCATCGAGAATATAATCACGCTCTTCCGGTTCGCATCGCACCCGTTCGGGACGATCCACCTTGATATCTGTCGAACCAGCGAGAACCCGGCCAAGAAAGGGAAAGAGGATACAGACACGGTTGTCGGCATTCTCGAAAAAAATCATATGGCCGTTCAGGGCCTTGAGGAGCGCCTCGTTGGCGAGGATCAGATGCGATCCCTTGGTGCCGGAAACGATCGGTTTCGCCCTCCCCGCAGCCTGTGTGGTCGTTAGCGCTCCAATCGTCTCATCGATCCAGGCGCCCGTCGCATTGACGATGATGCGTGGCCGGACGGGCAAGGTTTCGTCCGTGCCCTCCACCTTAAGACGATAATCACCGCCAGCACGGACAAACTCGGCATAGTTCAGCGCAATGCTTTGCGGCGCATCGGCCCGGGTGTCGATCAGAAGCTCCAGCGCAAGCCGTTCGGGCTGGCTGATCCACGCATCGTAATAGGTGGCCGAATATCTGATGCCTGGCGTCAGGCCCGGCCAGCGTTGCAACGTCTTGCGTGCGTTGCGGAAGGTGTGTCGGGGAAGAATGCGATTTTTGCGGGTGACGAAGTCATACAGCATGAGGCCCGCCTTGATCGCCAGTGCCCCCCGGCTGGCGGGTTTTCCGCCAGAACCCACAAAGGTCGCAGCCGCATTGAACAGGCCGCTGAAGGTTGAGAATATCGGTATCGTCGTCGGCAGCGGATGAACCATATGCGGTGCCAGCGTCAGAAGCGCATCACGCTCCCGCAGCGATTCCGCCACAAGGCCGAATTCACCATTTTCGAGATACCGCAGGCCGCCGTGGATCATGCGCGAGGGTGCGGCACTGCAACCGGACGAGAAGTCGTTGCGCTCTACCAGAAGCACCCGCAGTCCCTGTAAAGCGAGATCGCGATAGGCGGCGATACCATTGATACCGCCACCGATGACGACGGCGTCGAAATCACCGTCTTGCCGGATGCGGCGTAGAGCGTCCTCGCGAAAACTGGGCATAGGAATACCGTTCGCTGGCTAACAACCAGCGTCCCAATGTTGTTAAACGTTTAAAGCGACGAGAGAGAGGGGTAGCGAAAATTATGCGATATTCGCCTGAAGCCCCGTCTCAGCTACATGATTTACGCATCGAGCCCCACGAGATGCTCGGCAACGCCGGCGCTGATGAGAGCCAGTTCATTTTCCGCGAGGCGCAGGCGGGCCGCAGCAGCGTTTTCAACCGCCTGAGCAGGATCGCGCGCGCCGCACAGCGAGAATGTTATGCCGGGCTGGGCAATCGTCCAGGCAATCACGACCTGCGCAATCGACGCCCCATGCGCTTCGGCCACCGGCTCCAGACCCCGCGTCAGCCGCGCGATCTTCTCGCGGTTTGCCTGGCTGAAACGCGGATTGCCCTTGCGCTGGTCGTCCCCTGCAAAAACCCGTTCAGGTCCGACCTTGCCCGAGAGGAGACCGAGCGCCAGCGACGAGTAGCTCAGGACCGAAACAGCACTCGTGCGGCAAAGCGGCAGAAGTGTCGTCTCGATGTCGCGCCGCACCATTGAATATTCTTCCTGGATGGCATCCAGCGCGCCGGTGGCGATATAGGCTACCAAATCCTCCGGCGAGACGTTGCTCGCGCCGATCGAACGGATCTTGCCCTCATCCTTCAGGCGCACAAGCGTTTCCACCGTCTCGGCAATCGGCGTCGTCGCATCCTGCCAGTGGGTGACATAGTGGTCGATATAGTCGGTTCCAAGCCGCTTCAGGCTCTCTTCGACCTCATAGCGGATCGAAGCGGCGCCGAGATAACGGTGAACTGGCTTGCCATCCTGGTGGAAGAAATAGGCGCCCTCGTTCACATGCCAGACCAGCCCGCATTTGGTGACCAACACCACCTTGTCGCGCCGGCCGGCAATCGCCTTGCCGACGATGGTTTCCGCAAGACCCATGCCATAGGCCGGCGCGGTATCGATCAGGGAAATGCCCGCATCGATGGAGGCCTGGATAGCGGCGATGGATTGCCGATCATCGGTGCCGCCCCACATCCAGCCACCGATGGCCCAGGTGCCTAGCCCCACGGCTGATGCGCTGATACCGCTGCCGCCAATCCTCCGGGTCAATATTGAATTGTCCGTCACGAAGTTTCCCCCTCTTCCTGATCCAGTAAATAGCCGGCGATCGACTCGTCCACGACGAGCGAGGTCAGATAGCGACCGGCAAGCGTGGCTGCCACCGGTCCGGCCTTGATGGCCCCGGCCGCCACGCCGATGATGTTCGGGCACCGGGCAAGCTGCCCGGGGTCCAGCGCCACCACGCGCGAGTTGAGATCGATCCGCGCCAGCTGCCCATCCGCCATGGTGAGATGGGCAAGGAATTCCCCGGCAATGCCCGCATCCACCAGCGCCTGCCCGCCACGGGCCGCATCCGGCAGCAGATCGTAATAACCGGAACCGGGCGCCTCCACGGAACCGATGCCAACCAGTGCCACCTGCGCCTGTCGCGCTAAGTCGAACACTTCGCGGATCGAAGCGACATTCATCAGGAGATCACGCTGTTCCTCATCCTCGGCAAATAGCGGCGCATGAATGAGCGACGCGCTGCCGCCGAGCTTTTCCGCCAGTTGCGTAGCCAGATGATTGACATCCGTATAGTGCTTGCCCTGGACACCGCCGGTCAGCGGCACTACCCGCACATCGAAACGGCGCTCGGCCTCCAGATTATCGACGACGGCACTCACCGCCTTGCCGCCGGTAATCGCAATCACGTCGCCGTCGCGGATAGTCTCCAGCAAGTGGTTGGCGGCCACGCGTCCGACCATCTGCAGCGCGGTTTCCGGATTGTCGGACACCGTCGGTGTCACCACCGACTGTCTGAGGCCGAAGCGGCGTGTGATCTCGTTTTCGAGGTCCACCAGCCTCTGATAGGGACTGGCGATAGTGATCTTTACCATGCCTGCCTTGCGGCCCGCCGCTATCATACGGTTCACCTTGGTGTGGGAAAGATTGAGCCGCTCGGCAATTTCCGACTGCTTCACGCCCTCGATGAAATGCAGCACCAGGACGGAGTACATCTGCCTCTGTTGATCGAAATCGTCCTTGGTATCCAGCATGATCATATCTCTCCAATTACCACAGGCGCTCAGCGGCGACGCTTGACAAGATAGTGGTCGAACAGGACCGCCGTCAGCAATATGCTTCCCCTGATGATGTCCTGCCAGTAGACAGACACATTGAGCAATGCAAGCGAACTGGAAACGACCGACAGAAGGATCGCCCCGAGGATTGCGCCGAGAATGGTGCCCGAGCCGCCCGAAAGGCTGGCGCCACCGATGACCGCGGCTGCAATCACGTTAAGTTCCATGCCTACTCCGAAGCTCGGCTGTGCTGACCCGAAGCGGGCCATGTAGATCACGCCTGCGACACCGCACAGCATCGAACAAAGCGTGGTGGTGGCAAACACCACCCGGCCGACGCGGATGCCGGAATAAGCCGCCGCTTTCGGATTGCTGCCGGTATAGAACACCTTACGGAATGCCGTCGTGCGCCGCAGCAAGAGATCGAAGCAGACGACCACCACCGCGAATATGATCAGCACCAGCGGAATGCCGCCAAGCGCGCCCTGGCCGATGAATTTGAATTCCGGCGGCAGCGAGTAGAGACCGAGCGGCCGGCCGCCCGTTGCGAGCAGGCAGACGCCGCGCGCAATCACCATGACGCCGAGCGATACGATGAAGTGATGCAGGCCGATGACCGTTGTCAGAAATCCCATGGCCATACCGACCAATGTGGTGAGGCAGATTGCCAGCCCGGCCGCGACCCAGGGATCGACACCGTTGAGGAATAGCCAGCCAGCCGCAACCATCGCAAGCGCCGTGACGGAACCGACGGATAGATCAATGCCGCCCGAGATTAACAGGATCGTCATGCCGACCACGACGATGCTTTCGATGGCGAAAACCATCGCCATGGCCCGCAGATTGTCGACCGTCAGGAAATACGGGGATATAAAAGACATCACCGCGAAAAGGGCGAGGATGATGACGATAAGTCCGGTCTCCCGTGCCTTGAGCGCCGGTTCCCACCAGCCTGTGCGGCGAACCGCCACTTCTGCAATGCCCGAAGGTGTTTCCGATGTTGCCATTTTCCCGCTCCCTCAGGCCCCTGCCGGGCTCTCTGCAATATTGATCGATGCAAGCTGCATGATCTTTTCTTCCGTCATGTTCTCACCCTCAACCTCGCCGGCAATGCGCCCCTCGCGCACGACTAGCACGCGGTCGCTGACACCGATGAGTTCCGGCAATTCAGAGGATATGACGATCACGCCCACACCCTCGCGTGCCAGTTCCCGGATCTGGCGGTGGATTTCGGCCTTTGCGCCCACATCCACCCCGCGTGTCGGCTCGTCGAGAAAGACGACCTGTGGCTCCACCGACAGCATCTTTGCCAGTGCCACCTTCTGCTGGTTGCCGCCGCTCAAGGTAGAGACAGCGTCACCGACGCTGTTTGCCCGCAATTTCAGCCGGCGTCCCAACTCGTCGGCGCGCTTCATTTCCTTGCGCCGTTCGATAAAGCCCATGCCGTTTGATATCCTGCCGACATCGAGCGCCGAGACATTCGCGGCAATAGACATGTTGAGAAACAGCCCGTCGCCCTTGCGGTCCTCCGACAGATAGACCAGCCCCTCGCGGATGCTGTCGCGATAGTCATTGAGCCTCAGCGGCCGGCCGCGCAACGTGACCTCGCCTTTTGGTTTTCCCTCCAGCCGGCAGACCGCACGGACAATTTCGCTTCGCCCTGCGCCGATCAGGCCGGCGAGCCCGAGGATTTCGCCCCGGCGCAGATCGAAATCGACATCGAAAACGCGCTTTCCCTCGTTCAGTCCCCGAACAGAGAGAATGACGTCACTCGATTTCTCTTCTTCTGCAAGTTTCGGTGGGTAGAGCTTATCGAGCACCCGTCCCACCATGCTGTTGACGACTTGCTCCGGGGAAATCTCCGAGATATTCTCCGTCCTGATGTGGCAACCGTCGCGCATCACCGTGATGCGGTCGCAATGCTCAAAAATCTCCGCCATCCGGTGCGAGATATAGATGATCGCAATCCCGCGTTCCGCCAACCGGTGCATGATCCGGAAAAGGGTCTGGGCCTCGGTTTCGGTCAAAGCCGCCGTCGGCTCATCGAGGATCAGGATACGGCAGTCCAGCGTCAGCGCCTTTGCAATCTCGACGATCTGCTGTTGCGAAATCGACAGATCACCGGCACGGCTGGCGGGATCGATATCGCCGATTTCCTTGAGGATGGTTGCCGCCCGCTTGCCAAGATCGCGATAATTCATGAACCAGGATTTGCTTTGGCCGGTCTCCGACATGAACATGTTTTCGGCAACCGAAATTTCCGGGCAAAGCGCAATCTCCTGATGCACGAAACCTATACCGAGCCGGTTCGCCGCATTGGGCGAGGATATTTTGACCGGTTTGCAGTCCAGCAGGATTTCGCCGCCATCGGGCTGCAAAATGCCATCGATAATATGCATCAGCGTCGATTTACCGGCGCCGTTTTCACCCGCGAGCGCATGGATTTCTCCCCGCCGCAGCTCAAAGGCAGCACTGCGTAACGCCCGCACGGGCCCGAACGCCTTGTGAATATTCGTCATGTTGAGGATGACCTCGCCCATAACGCCCCTCCCGAACGTGGCTCCCCTTTGCCGGCGAGGCGTAAACCTCGCCGGTTTCAGGGCGGCGCGTCAGCGCCCCTTCATATAGTCATTGAGATCAAAGGAAGCGGCGTTCGCCTTGGTAATCACGGCGAAACCATTGTCCATCGAAGGAACCTGCATCGGGTTGAAGCCCGATACCTTGTAGTCGTTGAAGGGGTCGATCAGATCCGAATGGGCACCCAGAAAGGTGTTCATGAAACCCATGAAGCCCTGAACGCCCTGATTGGGATTGATGGACATGTAGATGTTGCCCTGCTTGATGTGCTCCAGCGTCGCCGGAGTAATATCCGCATGCAGGATCAGGACCTTCTTCTTGGCCTCGAGAACAGCGGTCGTTGCGCCTTCAGCCGAGCCGGCTTCAGGAATCCACAATGCGCCGAGATTGGGGTTGGCCTGCAACAGGGCACCCACCGCCTGATAGGCGACGTTTGCATCCTGGTTGGTCGCCTGGCGGCCGACGAGCTTCATTTCCGGATAAGTGCGCCCCATGTAATCGATCAGTGCGGTGACGCGCAGATCATGGTTGCTTTGGCCCGGATTTTCGAGAACGGCATATTCGCCCTTCTTGCCCAGCTTCTTGACGATCTCGTCAGCCGCAAATTTCGCCTCGGCAACATTGTCCGAGGTGATATAGGCGGTGCGTTTCGACTTCGGCGAATCCGCCGCAAAAGTCGTCACCGAAACACCGGAGTCGATCGCCTTGTTGATAGGCTCGATAAAGGGATCGGCCTGCATCGGATGCAGCAATATACCCTTCGGCTTCTTCACCAGTTCCTGCTCGAAGGACGCGATCTGCTTGGTGATGTCGTATTCGGGCGTGCCGGTGAAAACGGCCTCGCAGCCCAAGGCCTTCGCGGCCTGCTTGAAACCTTCAAAGACCGGCACCCAATAGGGGTGGCTGGAAACCATGACGTTCATCACATAGGTCTCGCCCGGTTCACAGGCGAATTTGCCCGCAGCAGCGGCCTGAGAGCCGGCGCCTGCGGAAATCGCCACGGCTAAAACACCCGCGGCAACGGTCGATTTCAGAAAAGCCAACATATTCCCCTCCCAAGGACAATGACCAATCCGCAATAAATTTTAAGTCGTGTAATTTATTGCATGACCTTTGAGATATCGGGAAACCGGGCAAGCGTCAATCCGGTTTGCATTTTATTTTTTCTAGTGAAATTTATTGCGGAGCGCATGGATAGTTTGGAGGCTGCCTCAGGATAGCCCGTCGCTCGAGCGAACTCAGTGGATCGAATAGGTAGTCAATAAACGTGCCTATACCAATCAGCTGGCGGCAGTCAGATGTCTTAAGACCAAGGGATGGCTAGGCGCGATGTACTCAGGACGCCAAATGGCGGGTAGCGCGTAAACGCTTCGGTTCATCACGCCCTCCTCCATGTCCATGCCGCATGGAAGGCCGCAAAGTCCTCCTGCCGATCCTCTTTGCCCTAGTTGGAGTGGTATTTATGACGGTGTCGCAGCGGGTTCCTGTGATGGGACCGTTGACGCGTACTCCATAGGGGACAGGTTCAATTGACACTGAGGCCACTATGCAAAAAGGCCCTGCGATTTCTCGCAAGGCCTTGATATTTAAGAATTCGGATGGTGGGCGTGACAGGGATTGAACCTGTGACCCCTACGATGTCAACGTAGTGCTCTCCCGCTGAGCTACACGCCCTCCGTGGCGGCGGATAGACCACAAAACCGGTTCATGCGTCAACTGCTTTTTTTCGGTTTTGTGAAGGTTTTTTGAGACCCCTTACGCCACAAGGAGTTTGTTGACCTCATCCACCAGATCGCGAAGATGGAACGGCTTGGAAAGCACCTTGGCATCCTTTGGAGCCTTCGAATCGGCGTTCAGCGCGACGGCCGCAAAGCCGGTGATGAACATGACTTTCAGGTCGGGGTCGAGTTCAGTCGCGCGCCGGGCCAACTCGATGCCATCCATTTCGGGCATGACGATATCTGTCAGCAACAGCGAGAAAGGCTCTTCGCGAAGCCGGTCGTAAGCGCTTGCGCCATTGTCGAAGGAAGAAACCTTGTAACCGGCTTTTTCCAGCGCCTTGACGAGAAAGCGGCGCATATCGTTATCATCTTCAGCGAGAAGAATTTTCTGATTCATCATAAGTGACCGTAACTGCTCAATGTTTGAGATACCCTAGCCCGATTATAGGATTTTCACGGTAAATATCATGTGAACACAAGAATCGGTATAGCGCTGCATGGTCGATAGTATGGACTTGCCGCACCGTAACTGGCAACATGAACATCCTGATAGTTTACGACATGGTAAATGGCACTGAATGGACTGGATAACGGGTGAATACGAGCTGTTCGAAGTAACGGAACCTGCCGTTCAAACCCTGCCATTCGTCTATAATTCACCCCATAGCGGTCGCTGTTACCCCATCTCCTTTCTGGAATCGGCACGGCTTGATTCTGCACGAGATCCGGCGCTCGGAAGATCATTTCGTTGACGAGCTGTTCGCCGCTGCGCCCGACATCGGTGCGCCGCTGCTGAAAGCCAATTTTCCCCGCGCGTATCTCGACGTCAATCGCGAGCCCTACGAGCTTGATCCGCGCATGTTCGAAGGCACTCTGCCTCCCTACGCCAATATCGGCTCCATGCGGGTTGCCGGCGGCCTGGGAACGGTACCCCGTATCGTCGCCGAGAATATGGACATCTATGCCCACCGCCTGCCGGTGGACGAGGCGCTGTCACGGATCGAGACGATTTACAAACCCTACCACGCCTGCCTGCGCCGGCTGCTGTCACGCACCCACGCCAATTTCGGCATGGCGGTACTGATCGATTGCCATTCGATGCCGGGCAATATCCGCGTTGCCGGCTCGAACCTGCGGCCGGATGTCATTATAGGCGATCGCTACGGCACCAGTGCTTCCCAGGAGGTCTCCCGCGCCGCTCTGCATTTTCTTGAAGAACTGGGTTTCGTTGCGGTCTGCAACAAGCCCTATGCCGGCGGCTTCATCACGGAACATTACGGCCGACCGATCCGCTCTCTTCACGCGCTCCAGATCGAGGTCAATCGGGCGCTGTACGTCGATGAAAAAACGCTTTCGAAGAAAGCAGATTTTCCCGCCATTCAGGCATCGCTTGAAATATTCATGCGCCAGCTCGGCGCTTTTGTTTCGGAATACGCGATCGAAACCTCGCTCGCCGCCGAATAACACATCAAATTCCAGGATATTTCAGACCTCTGTTCCAGACAGCCTGGCCACGCGCCGGACAAAAAAAACCGCGCCTTGGCGCGGTCAAGTCTAGGGAGGAAACACCCAAGGAGGGTATTTACAGTCAAAGACTGCAGGGTCACGCTACGCATTATATGCACAATTGTCAATCATTTTATTTTATGCACTTTTTTTAGGCTTATGCTGAAAATTTGGAATCGGCCGTGCCTGCATCCGTACGTGTGGACGGCGGGTGCAATTCCGGTCTATGCATTTCGCCATACAATTCAGGCCCAATAATTCAGGCAATGAGGTTTCGCATGCTGCCCGACCGGGATTTCTTCTTCAAACTTGCCGAAGCCGCCAGCGCTGAAACGCTTCCCCGCTTCCGCACAGGCATTGCCGTCACCAACAAGGAGGACGGCGGCTATGACCCGGTGACGGAAGGCGATCAGGCAGCAGAAAGCGCCATTCGCGCCCTCATCGAGGCACGTTTCCCGCAACACGGCATTCTTGGTGAAGAACACGGCAATGTCGGTCTCGATCGCGAACATATCTGGGTTATCGATCCGATTGACGGCACACGCGCCTTCATTTCCGGCGTGCCGGTCTGGGGCACGCTGATCGGCTTCCAGTCGGCCGGCCGCGCTTCGATGGGCATCATGGACCAGCCCTTCACGAAAGAGCGTTATTTCGCCGACGGCGAGGCCGCATGGTATTTCGGGCCGGATGGTGAGCGCAAGATCCGCACGCGCGAATGCGCTTCGCTGTCGGATGCTGTACTGTTCACCACGACACCCCATATCTTCACGGCGGAAGAAAAGCCCCTTTACGACAAGGTGCAGGATCAGGTTCGCCTTTTCCGTTATGGCGTGGATTGTTACGCCTATTGCCTGCTTGCCGCCGGCCATGTCGATCTTGTGATCGAATCGGGCCTGAAGCCCTATGATGTCGGCGCGCTCATTCCGGTGATTGAACAGGCGGGTGGCATCATCACCACCTGGGATGGGGGTCGTCCGGAAAATGGCGGCCGCATTCTGGCAGCCGGTTCCAAAGCCGTGCACGAACAGGCGCTCGCCATTCTTTCAAAACTGTAGATGGTGCGACTGACGGGGATGGCGCAAACCGCGCCATCGCCGTCATCGCCGCGTCATTCCGGCGCGAAAAAGGCGTCGATGGCCGCCAGCGCCTGTTTGCGGAAAACGTCGCGCTCATGCAGCAATTCATGGCGCGCGCCGGTTATGGGAAGAAGCTGCGCCGCGCGGAAGTTGCGCGAGAGTTCCTCCTGCGCCTTATAGGGCGTGATCGTATCCAGCATCGGCGCAAGAATGAGGGTAGGAATGGTTATGTCCGTCAGATGGTCCTGACGGGTCACCCGACCCATCGTTTTCAGCGCTTCATAAACCCATCGCGCTGTCGGTGCGCCGATGAAGAGTTCCGGAAATTGCCGATGCAGCGCAAGATTTCTGGCAAAACGTCTGGCGTCAGAGGTCAGCGGGTTGCCATCGAAATCCCGTTCGCGCTGATCCCTGCCGAGCTGAAGCTTTCCAAGACCCAACAGGCTTAAAGCGGTCGCGACCAGCCGGATGACGGACGAAGGAACGGATTGCTGGCTGTCCAGCTCGATAAAGGGCGAACAAAGCGCCAGACGGTCGATCCTGTTCGACAGGCCGGGTGCTGCGGCCAGTGCTGCAAGTGCGCCGGTTGAATGCGCGATCATGAAGAATGGCAGCCGGGTATCCGGCAGCACCACCTGTTCGAGAAACAAACTTATATCGCGCTTGTAGTCGGAAAAACGTCGTACATGCCCGGCGCCTGGCTTCTTCAGCAGCCGTTCGGAACCGCCCTGCCCGCGCGTATCGAAGGTCGCGACCCAGAATCCCATGGCCGTCAGATCGCTGACGGTCTCGAAATATTTCTCGATACATTCGTTGCGACCATGCAGCAGAACCACAGTTCCGCGCGCAATGTGTCGGCTGGCGCGGAAGATCGCGTATCGAAGCTGTTTGCCGCCGTGGCCGGTGAAATAACCGACGGTATGGTTGCCGGGAACCGGGTTGTCTTCGCTCTCGCGCAATGTGGCTTCGATCATCGGTCTTTTCCGGCTTCTCTGCCTTTTCGGGATAGGTCGGCGACGGCGGAAGGTCAAAGAAAAAATTGCCGGAACCGTCGGTTAAAGCAGTCGCGGTTCCGGCGAATAGGACAGAAGAAGAAGGGACGTTATTGCTTCTGCCACGGAGCATGTCTCCGATGACGGATATTTATGGCTCTCAAACTGAACGTTGCTGGAACCGGATGTTCAGCGATGGTTCATCTTGTTGTCGCCCTTTCCGCTTTAAAGCGCCCCCTTGACGGAGCGCCAAGCCATTCCCATCTCATTCATGCGGCCGCCAGAACGGGGCCGCGCCATATGTCCGGCCGTCGCCAGAACGGGACGCCGGATCAACCGCAAACAGTCGCTTCATAAGGAGGACACCATGCGTCACGTCGATTTTTCCCCCCTCTATCGCTCCACCGTCGGTTTCGACCGTCTTTTTTCGATGCTCGACGGCCTCGGCCAGCCCGAACAGGCCCAGTCCTATCCGCCCTATAACATCGAGCGGACGGGTGAAAACGCCTATCGTATAACCATGGCGGTTGCCGGTTTCGATGAAACGGAACTAAGCATAGAATCCCGTGCCAATACGCTGACGGTGAAAGCCGAGAAGGCTGCAGATGAGAAGTCGTCTGAAGGCGAGTTCCTGTATCGCGGCATTGCCACGCGCGCTTTCGAACGCCGCTTCCAGATGGCTGATCATGTCGAAGTCCAGACCGCTTCCCTGAAGAATGGCCTGCTTCACATCGATCTCGTCCGCAATATTCCGGAAGCCATGAAACCGCGCCGTATCGCGATCTCCTCCGACAGCGCAGATGCGCCGAAGACGATCGAAGCACAGGTCACGCCGGCCCAGGTCAACTAAGCCGATCCGGATGTCAAACGAACGGCCCCGTTAAGGGGCCGTTTTTGTTTGCCTAAAATTCAGCCCTCAGCGGGTGGATACTGCCGCGCCTTCCGCAGCGACAGTTTCCGTTATCGCTGCTTTTTCATGGGCCTTGCGGGCATAACGCTGGGCCAGCACTGCGCAGACCATCAGCTGAACCTGATGGAAGAGCATGATTGGCAATACGATTGCGCCGATGCTCTGGCCGGCGAAGATCGCTCCTGCCATGGGCACGCCGCTGGCAAGGCTCTTCTTCGACCCGCAGAAGGTGATGGTGATTTCATCCGCCTTGTCGAAACCAAGCGCCCGGCTGCCGAACATCGTCACGCAGAGAACAAGCGCCAGAAGAACGATATTGATGCCGATGACAACGCCGATATCGCGCACGGAAAACGTCTGCCATATGCCTTCGATAACTGCTTCGGAGAAGGCAAGATAGACCACCATCAGGATGGAACCGCGATCGACCGGCGACAGCAATTTCTTGCGTGCCCTGATCCAGTCACCGATCCACGGCTGCAGCACCTGGCCGGCGATGAAGGGCAAGAGCAGTTGCAGGAAGATTTGCAGGAACGCATCCAGCGAAAATCCACCACCATGGCCACCGACCGTGAACAGCAGCCCGACCAGCAGCGGTGTCAGCACCATGCCGAAAATATTCGAGGCGGAGGCTGAACAGATCGCGGCAGGCACGTTTCCGCCTGCCATGGATGTGAAGGCGATGGACGATTGCACCGTCGACGGCAGGACGCAGAGAAACAGCACACCCATATAAAGCGGTGCCGGCAGAATGCTCTCGGGAATGAAACCGATCGCCACGCCCAGCAACGGGAAAAGGCCGAAGGTGACGAGAAGGATCGCCATGTGCAGGCGCCAGTGCAAGATACCCGCAATCACCACATCCCGCGACAGCCGCGCGCCGTGGAGAAAAAACAGCAATGCGATTGCCAGTTTCGTGGCAAGCCCGAAATACACCGCCGGCTGTCCGCTGATCGGCAAAAGGGAAGCCAGGATCACGGTGGCCACCAGCATCATGGTGAAACGGTCAGGCAGGAAGCGGGTCATGGGAGGTCTTTCCGACATCGGTTTTGCTTGAAATATCCCATACTATCGCTCATCATGAATTCGGATGCAAAGACTAACAGTTATCACGATATGAGATAAATGCTGAACCTTCAACATCTTGCCAGCTTCGTGATGCTTCAGCAAACCGGCAGCTTCACGCTGGCTGCCGAGCGGCTGGGCATCGGCCAATCCACCGTCAGCCAGCATATTCAGCGGCTTGAGGCGGCACTTGGCCGTCGGTTGATTGCGCGCAGCACCCATCAGGTGAAGCTGACGGGCGAAGGCGAGGCGCTGCTCGGTTATGCCCGCAATATGCTGGAGATCGACAGCAGAGTTTCATCGCTATTCAGCGAAAACCGCCTGCGCGGGCGCTTAAGGCTTGGCGTTTCCGAGGATTTCGTCGCTAGCCGGCTCACCGCCATTCTGGAAGAATTCATCCGCCTCTATCCCTTGGTCGATCTGGAGCTGACGGTGTCGCTGAGCGGCGTGCTTTACCAGATGCAGGATAATGGCGAGTTGGACGTCGTGCTCGCGAAACGTCGACTCGGTGATAAGCTCGGCCACTTCCTGTACCGCGAACCTCTGGTATGGCTCGCGCGTGACCCGGAGCGAATGCTGAGCCAACCGGACGCCCTGCCGTTGATCGCCTTTCCGCCGCCAAGCATTACTCGAAAGGCGGCACAGGAAGCGCTGGATCGGGCAGGTCTCGCGTGGCGGATCGTCTGCACCTGTGGCAGCCTTAGCGGACTGACCGCTGCCGCAAGGGCGGGCATGGGCATCCTCGTGCAACCGCGCAGCATGGCGCCAGCCGGCCTCAGGGAGATTGCGGCTGATGTCCTGCCGGCGCTCGAAGACGTGGAATTCGTGCTTCAGCCAAGTAAGGGCGCGGACACAAAACTGGTGCGCGCCCTTTCCGATCTGGTATCCAGCAAGAGCATCGCACCGGGCAGTTTTGCGTAAAAAAGACGCTTGCTCGAGTCAATCTTCCCGTTTCGAGAGGCAGCGGCCAACACTATCACGCCACCCCGCGATGGCGCTCTTACGCTCCGTCTCATCCATATCTGGCAGAAAACGGCGATCCCGTTTCCAATGGGCGGCAAAGGCCTCCCGGTCCGGCCAGATGCCGGCGCGCGATGCTGCGAGCCATGCCGCACCGAGAATGGTGGTTTCCAGGAATACCGGCCGGTCGACCGGTGCAGCGAGAATGTCCGCCAGCCGCTGCATGGTCCAATCCGAGGCAACCATGCCGCCATCGACCCGGAGCACCGTCTTGCCATTGTCGCCCGCCCAGTCGTTGCGCATGGCATCCAGAAGATCGAAAGTCTGATAGGCGACGCTTTCGAGTGCCGCGCGGGCGAACTCCGCAGGGCCGGTGCCACGCGTCAGGCCGAAAATCGCGCCCCGCGCTTCGGCATCCCAATAGGGCGCGCCAAGGCCGGTGAAGGCCGGCACGAGGTAAACCCGCTGCTTGGGATCAGCCTTTTCGGCAAGCGCGCTGACTTCAGACGCGACCGATATGAAACCGAGCTCGTCACGCAGCCATTGCACGGCAGCGCCGGCAATAAAGATCGAGCCTTCAAGCGCATAGGTCGTAACGCCATCGAGACGATAGGCAATTGTCGTCAGCAACCGGTTTGTCGAGGCGACCCGGTCGGTGCCGGTATTGAGAAGCGCAAAGCAGCCGGTGCCATAGGTCGATTTCATCATGCCGGGTTCGAAGCAGGCGTTACCGATAACGGCAGCCTGCTGATCACCGGCGACGCCGAGGATCGGAATTTCCGCACCCAGAAGCGCCTTGTCCGTTACGCCGAAATCGGCAGCGCAATCAAGCACCTCCGGCAGCATGGCGCGGGGAATGTCGAGGATGGACAGCAATTCGTCATCCCAGGCATTGTCCTCGATATTGTAGATCAGCGTTCGCGAGGCATTGGTAGCGTCGGTCACATGGCGGCGACCGCCGGTGAGGCGATAGATCAGGAAACTGTCAACCGTGCCGAAGCAGATTTCGCCCTTCACGGCTTTTTCGCGAAGGCCGCTGACGCTGTCGAGAAGCCATTTCAGCTTCGTGCCGGAAAAGTAGGGGTCGAGCAGCAGACCGGTCTTTTTCGAAAAGAGCGGCTCCAGCCCCCTTCGTTTCAGATCCTCGCAAATTGGTGCAGCACGGCGATCCTGCCAGACAACGGCCCGATGCACGGCCTCACCCGTATTACGGTCCCACAGCACGGTCGTTTCGCGCTGGTTGGTGATGCCGATCGCCTCGATATCGGAAGCGGAGATACCGGCATCGGCAAGCGCCAGCCGGATTGTTTCAAGCACGCTTTTCCAGATATCCTCGGCATCGTGTTCGACCCAGCCGGAGGCCGGGAAATGCTGCGGAAATTCTCGCTGGCCGACACCGATGACCCGCATGTCGCGATCAAAGACCATCGACCTTGTCGATGTCGTCCCCTGATCGATCGCCAGAATATAACCGCCCATTATGTCACTCCCTTTCAAACGCAATGACGGGGCGGCAAAGCCGCCCCGGTTTAAGATTTCACGCAGACATTACTTCTGCCAGCTTTTGACCAGCTCGTCGTAATTGACGGTGACCGGCTTTTCCTTT
The DNA here is from genome assembly GCF_030758035.1 of Rhizobium sp. AN68. Lineage (NCBI taxonomy): Bacteria > Pseudomonadati > Pseudomonadota > Alphaproteobacteria > Hyphomicrobiales > Rhizobiaceae > Rhizobium > Rhizobium sp. AN68. The sequence goes on from NZ_JARWMI010000002.1 coordinate 1,092,048, forward strand.
TCGTTGGCAATCTTCAGCTGCGGTGCCAGATTGCCCTTCGAAACGGCGTCCTTGTTCCAGTAGTCGATATCGTGTTCTTCCGCCAGTTTTGGGCCGATATCGCCCTGCACACCGGCGCGCTCGATACGGGCCATGACTTTTTCCTGCTCGGCGCAGAGCGAGTCCATTGCGGCTTGAGCGGTTTTGGCACCCGAAGATGCATCGCCAATTGCCTGCCACCAGAGCTGCGCCAGCTTCGGATAGTCAGGCACGTTGGTGCCGGTTGGCGACCATTGCACGCGAGCGGGCGAGCGGTAGAACTCGATCAGACCACCAAGCTTGGCGGCCCGGTCCGTGAAGCTCTTGTGATGGATGGTGGTATCGCGAATGAAGGTCAGACCAACATGGCTCTTCTTCACATCCACGGTCTTGGAAGTTACGAACTGCGCATAAAGCCATGCGGCCTTGGCGCGATCGTCAGGAGTGGATTTCATCAGCGTCCACGAACCCACGTCCTGATAACCGAGCTTCATGCCGTCCTTCCAGTAGACGCCATGCGGGGAAGGTGCGACGCGCCATTTCGGCGAACCGTCCTCGTTCACGACAGGCAGGCCGGGCTTGGCCATATCGGCAGTGAAGGCCGTGTACCAAAAGATCTGCTGGGCAATGTTACCCTGCGCCGGCACCGGACCGGATTCGGAGAAGGTCATGCCCTGCGCTTCTGGCGGCGCAAATTTCTTCAGCCATTCGAGATATTTCTCGATGGAATAGACCGACGCCGGACCGTTGGTATCGCCGCCGCGTGCCACGCACGAGCCGACCGGCTGCGACTTGTCGTTGACCTTGATGCCCCATTCATCGACAGGCAGGCCGTTTGGCAGGCCCTTGTCGCCGTTGCCGGCCATGGAAAGCCAGGCATCGGTGAAGCGCCAGCCAAGCGACGGGTCCTTCTTGCCATAGTCCATATGGCCGAAGACCTTCTTGCCGCCGACATCACGGCCGGTGAAGAATTCGGCAATATCCTCATAGGCGGACCAGTTTACGGGCACACCAAGGTCGTAGCCGTATTTGGCCTTGAAATCGGCCTTGTTCTTGTCGTCATTGAACCAGTCGTAGCGGAACCAGTACAGGTTCGCGAATTGCTGGTCGGGAAGTTGGTAGAGCTTCTTGTCCGGTGCCGTCGTAAAGGCGCTGCCGATGAAGTCCTTGAGATCTAGGCCGGGATTGGTGACGTCCTTGCCCTCATTTGCCATGAAATCCGTGAGGTTGCGGACCTGCTGGTAACGCCAATGCGTGCCGATGAGGTCGCTGTCATTCACCCAGCCGTCATAGAGGTTCTGGCCGGTCTGCATCTGGGTCTGAATCTTTTCGACGACGTCACCTTCCTGGATGATGTCGTGCGTGACCTTGATGCCGGTAATAGCGGTAAACGCAGGTGCCAGGACCTTCGATTCATATTCATGTGTTGTCAGGGATTCGGAAACGACCTTGATGTCCATGCCAGCAAAAGGTTTCGCGGCATCGATAAACCATTGCAGTTCCTTTTCCTGATCTGCACGCGAAAGCGACGACATATCGCCGATTTCCTTGTCCAGAAATTGCTTTGCCTCCTCCATTCCGGCGAAAGCGGAACCTGTCATTGCCAGCAGCATGGCTGCCGTCGTCGTCATCAGATGCCGTCGCATATCAGTCCTCCCAAGGGTTGCGATTGCACGAAGTCTGCCGGGTGCGGTTTTCCTCCGCCGCACCGTTCTTCCTGCTCTAGACGAAACGGAAAACGCCAATTGCGTAAACCGCCGACAGAGCGAGAGCCCACCAAAGGTTCGGGCCGACCAGCCCGAGCCATGCAAGATGAATGAAAGCGCTGCCGAGCAGCGAAATGAACAACCTGTCGCCACGCGTTGTCTCGAAACGCAGCAGGCCGAAGCGGGGGTTGCCGCCGGGCGAGAGCTGTTCCCAGAACCACATCCCAACCAGCAACACGGCGATGGCACCGAAAAACGCGGCCGTCTGCCAGGTCCATGCCATCCAGGTGAAATCGGGCATCTTCGTCATGTCAAACCCTCCCCAGCGCAAAGCCCTTGGCGATGTAATTGCGAACAAACCAGATCACCAGCGCACCGGGTATGAGCGTCAGCACGCCGGCGGCGGCGAGCAGGCCCCAGTCCATGCCAGCGGCAGAAACGGTTCTCGTCATGGTCGCGGCGATTGGCTTGGCGTCGGTCGTCGTCAGCGTGCGGGCGATCAGAAGCTCGACCCACGAGAACATGAAACTGAAGAAACAGGCGACACCGATGCCGGAGGCAATGAGCGGCATGAAAATCTTCACGAAGAATTTCGGGAAGGAATAGCCGTCAATATAGGCGGTCTCGTCGATTTCCTTCGGTACACCCGACATGAAACCTTCGAGAATCCACACCGCCAGTGGCACGTTGAACAGGCAATGCGCCAGCGCCACGGCAATATGCGTGTCGATCAGCCCGAAAGCGGAATAGAGCTGGAAGAAGGGCAGCGCGAAGACGGCAGGTGGCGCCATGCGGTTGGTCAAAAGCCAGAAGAACAGGTGCTTGTCGCCCAGGAAGCGATAACGCGAGAAGGCATAGGCCGCCGGGAGGGCCGCCGAGACCGAGATCACCATATTCATGACGACGTAGATGATCGAGTTGATGTAACCCGAATACCAGGATGAATCCGTGAAGATCGTCCGGTAATTCTGCAACGTCGGCTGGTGTGGATAAAGCGTCATCGACGAGACAATTTCCGTGTTCGTCTTGAAGCTCATATTGATAAGCCAGTAGATCGGCACGAGCAGCAGGATGATGTAGATCGTCGGCACCAGCCAGGAAAAGCGCGATGGCCCATGGCGGCGGCGCGATCGTGAATTCGCAGCAAGGCCTGATATTCTCGCCGAACTGGCTCTTACCGGTGGATTGCCGATACCGTTGAGTTCCACGCTTGTGGTGACATCAGAGGCGCTCATGTCTCAAGTCTCCGCGTCGTGGCTGGTCATCACGGTGTAGAACACCCAGGACAACAGCAGGATGATGAGGAAGTAGATCAGCGACATGGCCGCCGCGGGACCCAGATCGAACTGGCCGAGCGCTACCTTGACGAGATCGATGGACAGGAAGGTGGTGGAATTTCCGGGGCCGCCGCCGGTGACGACGAAAGGCTCGGTGTAGATCATGAAGCTGTCCATGAAGCGCAGCAGGAATGCGATCAGCAGCACCCGCTTCATCTTCGGCAACTGAATGAACCGGAAAACCGCAAAACGCGATGCGCCATCGATCCTTGCTGCCTGATAATAGGCATCCGGAATGGAGACGAGGCTGGCGTAGCACAGGAGGACGACGAGGCTTGTCCAGTGCCACACATCCATGATGACGACGGTGATCCATGCGTCGACGGGATCGTTGACGTAGTTGTAATCAAGCCCAAGCTGATTGGCGTAATAACCCAGCAACCCGATATCGCTGCGACCGAACACCTGCCAGATCGTGCCTACCACATTCCATGGCACCAAAAGCGGCAGCGCCATGGTGACGAGGCAGACCGGCACGCCGATGCCGGATTTGGGCATCTTGAGCGCGATGAATATGCCGAGCGGAATTTCAATCGCCAATATGATGCCGGAAAATACCAGATTGCGTCCGAGCGCGTTCCAGAAACGGTCGGAGCCAAGAATTTCCTGAAACCATTGGGTTCCCGCCCAGAAGAACTGGTTGTTGCCGAAGGTATCCTGCACCGAATAGTTCACGACCGTCATCAGCGGGATGACGGCGGAAAAGGCGACCAGCACCAGAACCGGCAGCACCATGAACCACGCTTTGTTGTTCCAGGTCTTTTCCATGGTCAGGCCCCCATCTTCACACGCCAGGAATCGGCAAAGACACCGATAGCGGCCGGATCGAAGCGAACACCCGCTTCTGCCGGAATGTCCTCCTCCTCCGGAACGACAATCGCAAGCTTTTGGCCGGCGAACCGGGCGCGAACGATCTTTTGCCGGCCGATATCCTCGACCTTGTCGACGGTGATGGGCATGCCACCCCGCTCCAGCCGAACGAATTCCGGGCGGATGCCGATTTCGATCCGCTTCGATCCATCCACCACCGGCACGCCGGCAAGCGGAACGCCAAGGCCGCCGACAACCGCCGTTGCGCCATCGATGCTGGCAGGCATCACATTCATGCCGGGCGAACCGATGAAGTAACCGACGAACGTATGTCCCGGGCGTTCGAAAAGCTCGGCGGGTGTGCCGATCTGGACGATCTGTCCGTCATACATGACCACCACCTTGTCGGCGAAAGTCAGCGCTTCGGTCTGGTCGTGCGTGACGTAGACCATGGTGAAACCGGACTGGCGGTGGAGGCGCTTCAACTGCGAGCGCAGCACCCATTTCATATGCGGATCGATCACCGTCAGCGGCTCGTCGAAGAGGATGGCATTGACGTCGGATCGCACCAACCCGCGCGCCAGCGAAATTTTCTGCTTCTGGTCCGCCGTAAGTCCGCGCGCGTGGCGTTTGGCCATGCCGGAAAGATCGGTCATCTCGAGAATTTCCCGCACACGGCGGTCGACTTCGGCTTCCGGCACTTGCCGGTTGCGCAGCGGAAAAGCCAGATTGTCATAGACTGTCATCGTGTCGTAAACGACCGGGAACTGGAATACCTGGGCGATGTTGCGATCTTCGGTGGAAAGATCGGTGACATCCGTTCCGTCAAAGGCGATGCGGCCTTCCGAGGGGCGCAGCAAGCCGGAAATGATGTTGAGCAACGTGGTCTTGCCGCAGCCGGAAGGGCCAAGCAGCGCATAGGCACCGCCATCCTCCCATTCGTGATGAACTTCCTTCAGGGCATAATCACCTGCCGCCTGCGCCTTGGCGTTGTAAGCGTGGCGAATATGATCGAGCGTGATGCGTGCCATGATCGATCTCCCCTTAAGCCGCTTCGCCGATGGCGTGGCCGTGCGTATCGAAAGCCATCAGGTGCCGCGTATCGAGAAACAGTTCGATCTCCGTGTCCGGCTCGATGTCGTGAATGCCCTGCGCCAGCATCACCCAACGCTGGCCTGAAAATTCCACATGTACGAAGCTTTCCGATCCGGCGATCTCCGAGATCAGTGTCCGCGCCCGGATGGATTGCGCCGCCTGCCCCTTTTGCTGTGGGAAAAGATGATGTGGCTGGAAGGCAATGGTCACTGGACCGTCAGGCATGGCGGCAAGATGCGCCGGCACCGGCACAACCGCATGGTCGGCGCGCGTGAAGGCGTCGCCCGTCTTGATGACCTCGATGGTGTTCAGTGGCGGATCGGCAAAGATTTTCGCGGTTACGATATCCACCGGACGCCTGTAAACCTCGATCGTGCGGCTGAATTGTGTTACCTTGCCCTCGTTCAGCGTCGCGGTATTGCCACCAAGCAGCAGAGCTTCGGAGGGTTCCGTCGTGGCGTAAACGAAGATCGCACCGGATTCGGCAAAGATGCGCGGCAATTCCTCACGCAACTCCTCACGCAGCTTGTAATCGAGATTTGCGAGCGGCTCGTCGAGGAGCACCAGATTGGCGTTTTTGACGATGGCGCGGGCAAGTGCCGTGCGTTGTTGCTGGCCACCGGAGAGGTTGAGAGGCGTACGATCTAGATAGGGCGTCAGCCTCAGAAGCTCGGCGGCCTTCCTCACCTCCTTGTCGATCGTTGCCTTGTCCTTGCCGGCAACGCGCATCGGCGAGGCGATGTTTTCATAAACGCTGAGCGCCGGATAATTGATGAACTGCTGATAGACCATGGCGACGTTGCGCTTCTGAACCGGCCAGCCCGTCACGTCCTCCCCATTGAAGAGAATCGTACCGCCACTTGGCTTGTCCAGCCCGGCCATCAGCCGCATGAGTGTCGTCTTGCCCGAAAGTGTCGGTCCAAGCAGGACGTTCAGGCTTCCGCGCTGCAACGTCAGATCGGTCGGGTGAATATGATATTCACCGCCGGCCATCTTCGAGACGTTTCGCAATTCAAGCATGGTGATCCAAAGCCTCCTCCGCTTTTTGATCGGATCGTCAGATTGCCTTCAAGCGTCCACCTGCAATGTCATCGATATAATCCTCCAGCCCGCGCACCTCTTCTTGAGTAAAGAAAAGCCCCTGCTTGGTGCGGCGCCACAGAATATCCTCCGCCGTCAGCGCCCATTCCCGGGCCATCAGCCAGCGCACCTCAGCCTCATAAAGCGTGCCGCCGAAATGCCGTCCCAGCCCTGCCATGTCCCCGGCATTGCCAATAATCGACACGGCGTCCGTTCCATAGCAGCGGATGAGCCGCTTCGCATGCCGCTCATCGAGGAAAGGATAACGCGACCGCAGGGCCGTGACCTCTCCCGCATAAGCCTCGGCACCGAAATTTCCGCCCGGCAAATGTGAACCGGCCGTCCACGGCGAGCCCTTTTCACCCAGCGCATCACCGATTTTTTCAAGAGCATGTTCGGCAAGCCGCCGATAGGTGGTGAGCTTGCCACCGAAGATATTGAGAAGCGGCGCTTCGCCTTCAGCTCCTTCGGTTTTCAGCACATAATCGCGGGTTGCCTCCTGCGCTTTCGATGCGCCGTCGTCAAACAGCGGCCGCACGCCGGAATAGGTCCAGACGATATCGGCCGACGTCACCGGTTCAGCGAAATACTCGCTCGCCGCGTTGCAAAGATAGCTGATCTCCTCGTCGCTGATCTTAACAGCCCGGGGGTCGGCGGTATAGTCGCGATCCGTCGTGCCGATCAGGGTAAAATCCTGCTCATAGGGGATGGCGAAGATGATGCGCCCGTCCGGGTTCTGGAAAAAATAGGCGCGCGGATCGGAAAACTTCTTGCGCACGATGATGTGGCTACCCTGCACGAGGCGGACATTGTGGACATTGTTTTTACCGAATGTCGCAGCCAGAACCTTGTCCACCCAGGGGCCGGCCGCATTTACCAGCATGCGCGCCCGGTAGGTCGCGGTTTCTCCGGCACCATTTTTAGTTTCGACCCGCCAGAAGGCGCCTTCGCGGCGTGCCGAAACGACCTGCGTGCGGTTGAGGATCAAGGCGCCGCGATCGGCGGCATCGCGGGCATTCAGCACCACAAGACGGGCATCGTCCACCCAGCCGTCAGAATATTCGAAAGCGCGGGAAAAAATCGGCTTCAGCGGTTTCCCTGCGGGATCACGGCGCAGATCAAGCGAGCGGGTGGCGGGCAAAAGCTTGCGGCCGCCGAGATGGTCATAAAGAAAAAGCCCGAGACGCACGAGCCAGGCCGGGCGCACGCCGCCCTTCTGGAATGGCAGAACAAAGCGCATAGGCCAGATGATGTGCGGCGCCATGGCCCACAACACCTCGCGCTCCATCAGCGCTTCTCGCACCAGACGAAATTCGTAATGTTCGAGATAACGCAAACCGCCATGAATGAGCTTTGTGGCGGCCGACGAGGTGCCGGAGGCAAAATCGTTCATTTCCGCAAGCGCAACGGAATAACCCCTGCCGACAGCGTCACGCGCGATGCCGCAGCCGTTGATGCCGCCGCCGATCACGAAAACATCGTGGATTGCCTCGTCAGACATGGACCCTCCCGCGCTTTCATCGACGCTCTCCTCATCGATATATTGAAAGCACGGACATCTAATTTGAAGACAAAACGAATGTCAAACGAAATTCCAGGGCGGTTCGGATCAAGGCTCCCCAACCTCGGTTTCAATCAACCTGACGTCATGATCGGCACAGATGGATCGGATCGAGATCGACCGGACAATGATCGGTAATGAAGGTGTGCACCTGTGAAAGATGGCCGATGCGCACCGGCGCCGTCCGCTCGAATTTCAGTGAATCCGATACAAGAATGACGTGGCGAGCGTTGGACATGATCGCCTGGGCAACCTTGACCTCGCGAAAGTCGAAATCCAGCAAAGCGCCGTCTTCATCAATCGCAGAAACGCCGATGACGGCGAAATCGACCTTGAACTGGCGGATAAAATCCACTGCGGCTTCACCAACGATGCCGCCATCGGAACCGCGCACGACGCCGCCAGCGATCACCACCTCGATGCCCGGAAAAACCCGTAACCTGTTGGCAACATTAATATTGTTGGTGATGACCATCAGCTCGTGATGATCCGCCAGCGCTTCGCCCACCGCCTCGGTCGTCGTACCTATATTGATGAAAAGCGAGGAGTTGTTGGGGATGAGGGCAGCGGCAGCGGCGCCGATCGCCTGCTTTTCGGAGGAGGCGATCGCACGGCGTGCCTCGTATTTGACGTTTTCGTTGCCGCTCGGAAAAAGTGCGCCGCCATGGATGCGCGTCAGCACCCGCGTATCGCAGAGATCGTTGAGGTCCTTGCGGATCGTCTGTGGCGTTACCGAAAACCGCGTGGCCAGCTCGTCCACCAGCACACGCCCGCTTGCTTTCGCCAGCGCAACGATTTCATCCTGACGCGGTGTGAGCATCATTTCACCCTCCCTCCTCTTTCAATTTTTTCGTTTTATTGAAGAGCGAACGAAAAACCAATGTCAAGGGACGGTTTTGTGGCGCCGATCAGGTCCACTTGCGGAGGTATGCGAAAAACGTATCCGCACGGACCAGCAAGATTATTAGCCGGCTTTCTGAATTGACATCGGGACCGGCTCCGGCAGGCCGATCTCGGAAAACGCAGAGATTGCAGCACCAAACGCATCACCGATGCCGATCAATATAGGCTCGTTCACGCCCAGGCGCTCAACCGCCGCAGCCAGTTGCACAAGCGAACCGCACCAGCGCCGCTCATTTTCGCGGCTGACGGAAATCATGATGGCGACGGGCGTCGAGGCCGGCATGCCATGCGCCAGAAGGGCTTCCTCGATGCTGGCAGCGGTTCGCCCGCCCATGTAAAAAACCGTGGTCACGGAAGGGTTCGACAGGGACTGCCAGTCTATATTCTCCGGCAGCTTGCCCTGTCTGGAGTGCCCGGTGACGAAGCGGACCGACTGGGCGTGATCGCGGTGGGTGAGGGAAACGCCGAGCCGCGAAGCCATGGCGCTTGCCGCGGTGATGCCGGGTACGATTTCGACCGGGATGTTTTCAGCCTCCAGCGCTGCGATCTCCTCGCCGGCGCGTCCGAAAATCATCGGATCGCCGGATTTCAGCCGCACTACCCTTTTGCCGGCCTTGGCAAGGCGGATCATCATGTCGTTAATATCTTCCTGCTTGCAGCTTTCCCGGCCGCCGCGCTTGCCAACCAGCATGCGCTTCGCTTCCCGCCGCGCCAGTTCCAGCACCTCGGATGAAACGAGATCGTCAAACAGAATGACATCCGCCGCCTGCAGGGCGCGTACCGCTTTCAGCGTCAGCAGCTCGGCATCGCCCGGTCCGGCACCGACCAGCGTCACAAGGCCGCGTGCCGATCCTTTCCGACCTGCCTGCGCGCCGATGTCTGTCAGCAGCCTTTCTTCGCTGCCCTCATCCAGCCTTTCGGTAAACGCCCGGTCGACAAATTTCTCCCAGAATGAACGCCGCGCCGGGCCGGGCGCGAGGCGTATATTGACCCGCTCTCGGATGGTCTGGGCAAGCGCGCCCCAATCCTTGAGAGCGAGCGGCAGCAAAGTCTCGATGCGCCGGCGAATGGCCTGCGCCAGAATGGGTGCGGCGCCATCGGTGGAGATCGACACCACCACCGGCGAACGATTGACGATGGAGCCAAACTGGAACTGGCAGAATTCCGGCTTGTCGATGACATTGACAGGCACGCCGGCTGAGCGCGCGGCATTGTAAAATCGTCCCGCCTCTTCGTCGGTTTCACAATCCGCCAGCGCCAGTTCCGCGCCTTTGAAACTATCCGGACCCCAGGAACGGTCATGCCATGTCAGCATCTGGCTTGTCGAGACGAGCGCCTTAAAGCATTCCGAAAGCTCGCTTTCCTCGCAATAGAGGTGAAGTTCCGCCCCGCAGGCAAGCAGTAGCTCCGCTTTCCATGCGGCCCCATCCGATCCGCCCGCCAGCACCACGCGCTTGCCCTCAAGCCCCCAGAAGACCGGCAACTTGGCGAGCTTCTCCATGCGGTTCGGTTCATTCCGCTGCGGTTTTAAGGCATCCATCGATGATCCCCCTGATCTCGGCGCGGCAGGAGCCGCAATTGGTTCCGGCATTCAACGCAGCACCTATGGCTTCGACGCTGTGGCAGCCATTGCGGATGGCGGCCGTGATCTGGTTGACCCCGACATTGAAGCAGGAGCAGACCGTCGCCCCCGGATCGGCGCGGCCGGCGCCGGGACGCCCGGCGACTAGCGCAAAACGCATGCGCAAATCCTCATGGCGTTCGTTCAGCTGTGAAATCGCCCAGTTGCGGGCAACGGCCACCGGCTCTCTGGCGACGAACAGCGCTGCCAGCAGGGTATCACCGTCGAAGAAAGCAAGCCGCAGATTGCCCGTCTGCCGGTCACTGTAACCCAGAGGCTCAACCCTGATATCGATGCCGAAAACCTGTCGCGCCCAGAGCGTCCAGTCCTGCGGCTGTTCCTCGAAGGCAAGCTCCATGCGGTAGCCGCCATCCGCCTTCGCAACTGCCCAATAGGCGCAGCCCGGCGCATCAGGCCGGGTGCGGGCAATCGCAAATCCATAGGCTTTCGCTACAAAACGTCGTGCACTCACGCCGACATTCTTCGAAGCGGGCTGGCCGGAATGTGGGTCCGTGACCGCTGGCACGAGCATATCGATGCGGGCCTGCGAGGCGAACTGGTCGTTCCAGTGCATCGGCGCAAACACAGCTCCCCGTGCCTGCCTCTCGCTGACCAGAGCCCGCAGCAGGACCTTGCCGTGCGGGCTTTCAATCTCCACCAGATCGGCGCTTTCGATTCCCAGCAACTGTGCATCGCGCGGGTGAAGTTCGGCAAAGGGTTCAGCGATATGGGCAGCGAGCCGCGCGCTTTTGCCGGTACGGGTCATGGTGTGCCATTGGTCGCGGATGCGGCCGGTGTTCAGCGTCAGCGGGTAGTCCGCCGATGTCCTGCCGGTCTCCGGCAGTGCCGTGGCGATGAAGCGGGCCTTGCTATCCGCATGGAAAAAGCGGCCATCCGCGAAAAAGCGGGTCGTGGCGGCTTCACCGGGTTCGGCTTTTGGCCATTGAAACGGTGTCATCGTATCGTAGGAATCACGGTCGATCCCGCCGATATCGAAATCGCGGCTTCCGGCGTTCTCGAAGCCGGAGAGAGCGGCATGCTCGGCGAAAACCTCAGAAGGTTGCCGGTAGCCGAAGGCGGCGTCAAAACCCATGCGCCGTCCAACTTCGGCGAATTGCCACCAGTCGGCCTTTGCTTCGCCGGGCGCGTCAAGAAAACCGCGCTGGCGGGAAATACGTCGTTCGGAATTGGTGACCGTGCCGTCCTTTTCACCCCAGCCGAGCGATGGCAACAGCACATGAGCGTGGCGGGCGGTATCGGTATTGGCGATGACATCGGACACCACGACAAAGGGACAGGCCTTGATCGCCGCCTCGACGGCACCGGCATCCGGCATGGAAACGACGGGGTTGGTTGCCATGATCCACAGCGCCTTGATGCGGCCATCGGCAACTGCCCGGAACATATCCACGGCCTTGAGGCCAGGCTTCTGCGCAATCGCCGGCGAGGCCCAGAAGCGCTGCACGCGGTCGCGGTCTTCAGCGTTCTCGATGGCCATATGGGCCGCCAGCATATTGGCAAGCCCGCCCACCTCGCGTCCGCCCATGGCGTTGGGCTGGCCGGTCAGCGAAAACGGCCCCATGCCCGGCCGGCCGATGCGGCCTGTGGCGAGGTGGCAATTGATGATGGCGTTGACCTTGTCGGTGCCGCTTTGCGACTGGTTGACGCCCTGACTGTAGCAGGTGACGGTTTTTTGCGTGCGTTCGAACAATTCGTAAAAGGAAATCAGTTCCGCGATTGTCAGACCGGTCTTGTCGGCAATCTCCGGCAGGCTGTGCCCGGTCGCTGCCTGCATCGCGGCATCGAGGCCGACAGTGTGGTTTCCAACATAAGCACTATCGAACGCGGAACTGCCGGAAAGATGGGCCAGAAGACCGGTAAACAGCGCCACATCTCCATCCGGGCGGATGGCGAGGTGCATATCGGCAATATCTGCGCTCATCGTCCGGCGCGGATCGATGACCACCACCTTCATGTCCGGCCGCGCCGCCTTTGCGGCAGCAAGCCGTTGATAGAGGACGGGATGACACCAGGCGAGATTGGATCCGGTGAGGATTACCAGATCGGCAAGCTCCATATCCTCATAGGTGCCGGGCACCGTATCGGCCCCGAAGGCGCGGCGATGGCCGGCGACCGAAGACGACATGCAAAGCCGTGAATTCGTATCGATATTCGCAGATCCGATGAAACCCTTCATCAGCTTGTTGGCGAGGTAATAATCCTCCGTCAGCAATTGGCCGGAAACGTAAAAGGCAACCGAATCCGGGCCGTGCTCGGAAATGGCCTCGGAAAATCTTGAAGCAACGAGTTGAAGCGCTTCGTCCCATGCCACACGCTTTCCGTGGATTTCGGGATGGAGCAGCCGTCCGTCGAGGTCGATGGTTTCGGCCAGAGCCGAACCCTTGGAACACAGCCGGCCGAAATTGGCGGGGTGGTCCGGATCGCCTTTGACGGAAACGATGCCGTCATCGGCAACGGTGGCGATGACACCGCAGCCGACACCGCAATAGGGACAGGTGGTTTTCGTTTCAACGGGCATGGGTTTGCCCTCTTGGTGAGTGGCATTTACCCCCCTCTGTCCTGCCGAACATCTCCCCCTCAAAGGGGTAGATCAATTGCGACACCGGCTCTATTTCACAGCTTGCGTCTCCGACAACAGAGATGACGCGGGAAGCGTGCCACTTGTCGATCTTGCCCCTCGAGGGGGAGATGTCCGGCAGGACAGAGGGGAGTATCGTCGCCAACATCTGATATCACTCCGCCGCAATCATCAAAGTTTCGAGCGCAATCGAAAGCCGCCCGTCGAGATTGCGGAGAGGAATGGTCCTCACCTCACCCTCATCCGCCCCCAACGCCTTGCCGGTCTCCAGCGAAATGACCCAATTGTGCAAGGGACATGTCACCGAAGCCCCGTGCACGATGCCCTGAGACAGCGGGCCGCCTTTGTGCGGGCAATGATCCTCGATGGCGAAGACCTGATTTTCAGCCGTGCGAAACACGGCGATCTTGCCCATAGGCGTTTTCACGCAGCGCGCGCCGCGCAGCGGGATGTCGGAAATGTCGCCAATATCGATCCAGTTGCTGTCCATCGTTCTCACTCCGCTGCCTCGTTGAAACCGATTGCCGCCATCGGCCTGAATTCGTGCTTGTCGTGGCCGGACACACGTTCCGACCAAGGATCGACCTGCGCGAATTTCTGGCTGAAGACGAAGCGGTCAAAATAGGCCCGGCGCTTGTCGGCATCGTCCATGATCTGGCGGCGGACTTCGTCGTAACCGATGCGCTTGGCCCATTTATAGATGCGCTCGAGGTAGCGCGCCTGCTCGCGGTACATCTGGGTCAACGCCACGATATGCTCCAGCGCCTCATCCTCGGTATGGACGAGGCCCAGCACTTCCGTACCCTTGATATCGAGACCAGCGGCACCGGCGAAGTGGATTTCGAAACCGGAATCGACGCAGATGACGCCGATATCCTTGCATGTCGCCTCAGCGCAGTTTCGCGGACAGCCGGAAACCGCAAGCTTCAGCTTGGCGGGCGTCCATGATCCCCACATGAATTTTTCGATGCGGATGCCGAGGCCGGTGGAATCCTGCGTGCCGAAGCGGCACCATTGTTCTCCAACGCAGGTCTTCACGGTGCGAAGCCCCTTGGCATAGGCCTGGCCGGAAATGAAACCGGCCTTGCCGAGATCGGCCCAGACCGCCGGCAAATCCTCCTTCTCGATGCCGAGAAGATCGATGCGTTGCCCGCCTGTCACCTTCACCATCGGGATTTCGAACTTGTCGACCACATCCGCAATCGCCCGCAGTTCGGAGGAAGATGTGACACCGCCCCACATGCGCGGAACGACGGAATAGGTGCCGTCCTTCTGGATATTGGCATGGACTCGCTCATTGATATAACGCGACTGGTAGTCGTCGGCATATTCGTCGGGAAAATCGCAGACGAGATAGTAGTTGAGCGCAGGTCTGCATTTGGCGCAGCCGCAGGAGGTCTTCCATTCCAGTTCCTGCATCACGGCGGGAATGGTCTTCAGGCCCTTGGCCTTGATGAGACGGCGCACATCATCGTGGCCTAGATCGGTGCATTTGCACATGGGCTGCACGGCAGCGGGATTGTAGCTGTCGCCAAGCGTCAGCGTCATCAGCTGTTCGACAAGGCCGGTGCAATTGCCGCAGGAGGCGGACGCCTTGGTATGGGCGCGCACATCATCCAGCGAGGTCAGCCCCTTCGAGGTGATGACCGAGGTGATCTTGCCCTTGCAGACGCCGTTGCAGCCGCAGATTTCCGCATCATCCGGCAAGGCTGCAACGGCCGCCATAGGGTCCAGCGGGGACCCTCCCTGATAGGCCTGGCCGAAGATCAGGGTTTCGCGCATGGCGGAAATGTCGGTCGATTTCTTCATCAGGTCGAAGAACCACGAACCATCCGCCGTCTCGCCGTAAAGAACCGCGCCGATGATGCGATTTTCCTTGAGGATCAGGCGCTTGTAGACACCGGCGGTGGCATCGCGCAGCACGATTTCCTCGCGGTCGTCGCCCTCGGCAAAATCGCCGGCGGAAAACAGGTTGATGCCGGTGACCTTCAGTTTGGTATTGGTGACCGAACCATGATACTCGGCTGAACCGCCGCAAAGCCGGTCCGCCAGCACCCGCGCAGATTCATAGAGCGGCGCGACCAGCCCGTAGCACATGCCGCGATGCTCGGCGCATTCGCCAAGCGCATATATCGAGGCATCCGACGTCATCATGCCATCATCCACGACGATACCGCGATTGACGGCAATGCCGGCTTCCTTGGCGAGACCCGAGGCGGGACGGATGCCGACCGCCATCACCACCATGTCGCCTTTAATGACGCGACCGTCTTCCAGCTCGATGCCTTCAACCTTCTCCGCGCCGAGAATGCATTTGGTATTGGCCTTGGTGATGATGTCGATGCCGCGCTCGTTCAGCGCCTTTTCCAGAAGATAGGCCGCTGCCGGATCGAGCTGCCGCTCCATGATCGTCGGCATCAGATGGATGACGGTGACGTCCATTCCCTGGCGCTTCAGCCCGTAAGCTGCTTCCAGACCCAGAAGGCCGGCGCCGATGACGATGGCGCGGCCCTTGCCCTCGGCGATCTCAAGCATCTTCGTGACATCGTCGAGATCGCGATAGGCGAGAACGCCCGGCAATTGATGGCCAGGGACGGGAATGATGAAGGGCAGGGAACCGGTGGCGATCACCAGCCTGTCGTAGGAAACAGTGATGCCGTTTTCGCTGGTTACGGTCTTGTTGTCGCGGTCGATGCCGGTGACCTTGGCGCCCTTGTGCAGCGTCACATTGTTGGCCGCGTACCATTCGTCATTGTGGATGACGATATCTTCATAGCTCTTTTCGCCTGAGAGTACTGGCGAGAGCATGATGCGGTCGTAATTGACGCGCGGCTCGGCGTTGAAAATGGTGACGTCGTATAGGCCGTGGGCGGTTTCGAAAAGGTTTTCCAGCATGCGCCCCGGCGCCATGCCATTGCCGATGATGACGAGTTTTTGCGCCATAGTGGTTACTCCGCAGCTTCGACGAAGCGGTGACGTTCGTAAAGGAACTTCAGCACGGCCTCGCGGCATTTGAGGTAGGTCTTGTCGGATGCAAGCTCGATGCGGTTGCGCGGGCGCGGCAGCGGCACGTCAAGCACTTCGCCGATATGGGCGGCGGGACCGTTGGTCATCATTACGATACGGTCGGACAGCAGCACCGCCTCATCCACATCGTGGGTGATCATGACCATGGTGTTGCCAAGCCGGGCGTGGATTTCCATCACGGCGTCCTGAAGGTGGGCGCGAGTCAGCGCATCCAGTGCGCCGAAAGGCTCGTCCAGCAGCAGGATTTTCGGCTCCATGGCGAGCGCCCGGGCAATGCCGACGCGCTGTTTCATGCCACCGGAAATTTCAGACGGTTTCTTGTCCTTGGCGTGGGCCATCTGCACGAGATCCAGATTGCGCATGACCCAGTCGTGGCGTTCCGCTTTGGTCTTGGTACTGCTGAAGACCTTCGCGACGGCCAGGTTGACGTTTTCATAAACCGAAAGCCAGGGGAGCAGGCTGTGGTTCTGGAAGACGACGGCGCGTTCCGGGCCAGGTTCGTTGACCTCGCGGTTTTCCAGAAGCACGACGCCTGCTGAGACTTTGGTCAGCCCGGCGATGAGGTTGAGCATGGTGGACTTGCCGCAGCCGGAATGCCCGATGACCGAGACGAATTCGCCCTTGCCGATGGTCAGGTTGATGCCTTTCAGCACCTCGGCGCGCGAACCGCCCTTGTCGAAATATTTGTCGATATGATCGAGTTTCAGATAAGCGTTCATGATGGTCGCCCTTTTAGTTGGCCGCAGCGCCGCGGGTGATGACCTTGCCGAGCGCCGCTACCAGCTTGTCGAGCATGAAGCCGACAACGCCGATGTAAGCGAGTGCCACGATGATGTCGGGCAGGCGCGAGGAGTTCCACGCATCCCAGATGAAGAAGCCGATACCGACCCCGCCGGTCAGCATTTCCGCCGCCACGATGGCGAGCCAGGAGAGGCCGATGCCTATGCGCAGGCCGGTGAAGATGTAGGGGGCGGCCGACGGCAGCATGATCTTGAAGAAGAATTCGATCTGGTTGAGCCGCAGCACCTTCGCAACGTTGCGATAATCCTGCGGAATGTTGCGCACGCCGACCGCCGTATTGATGATGACGGGCCAGATGGAGGTGATGAAGATCACGAAGATGGCCGACGGATTGCTGTCCTGAAAGGCGGCAAGTGAAAGCGGCAGCCAGGCGAGCGGCGGCACGGTGCGCAGGACCTGAAAAATCGGGTCGAGGCCGCGCATGGCCCAGACCGACTGGCCGATAACCGCACCGAGAATGATGCCGGCGATGGCCGCAAGGCCGAAACCGTATGCCACGCGCTCCAGCGAGACCAGCACGCGCAAGCCGAGGCCGATATCCTGCGAACCATTATGGAAGAATGGCGATACGATGAGATCGTAGCTTTCCTCGAATACCTGGCTTGGCGGCGGCAGGGACGAGCCGGGGGCGGAACAGAGCATTTGCCAGACGCCCAGCAGAACGGCGAGGACGACAAATGGCGGTATGATATTGCGGGCCGCCGCAGCACCCAGTTTACGCAGATTGAACCGCGAGGGATGTTTGGGCGGAAGGGTCACGACGTTTGCCTTTTGTACCACCGGTTGCTGCGGCTGTTCCTTGAAATTTCGAGCCAATGCGGACATGGCGTTTCCTTTGGATTTCGGTTGCGGTCAGGGTCTCGCCCCTCATCCGGCCTTTGGTGTCCATCTTTAAATGGCAACCCGGCGGAGGAGGGGCGACACCCGTGTCTCCTCCTCAGGAGGCTGCCTTGATGGAAAGACTTTCGAGATAGGCCGACGGGTTTTCGGGGTCGAAGACCTTGCCGTCGAAGAAGGTTTCCTTGCCGCGCGACGTGGAGGCGGGAATATCGGCAACACCGAGATCCTTTGCAGCGTCGCGCCAGATGTCCTCGCGGTTGACCTTGGCAACCAGCGCCTTCACGTCCGTATCGGGTGCAAATTTACCCCAGCGGATGTTTTCCGTGATGAACCAGCTGTCGTGGCTGCGGAAGGGATAGGACGCGTGATCCTGCCAGAACTTCATCTGCAGACCGGTATTTTCCAGCACGCGGCCGTTGCCGTAATTGATATTGCCCTTGAGGCGGCCAAGAACGTCCTTCGGTGGCACGTTGAACCATTGGCGCTTGCCGAGGATCGTGGACATCTCCTCCTTGTTCGCCATCTCATCGCACCATTGCTGGGCCTCCATCACGGCCATCAGCAATGCCTTGGTGGCGTTGGGGTTCTTTTCCACCCAGTCGGCGCGCATGCCGAGCGCCTTCTCGGGATGCCCTTTCCAGAGTTCCCCGGTGGTACAGGCAGTGAAGCCGATGCCCTGATTGACGAGTTGCTCGTTCCAGGGTTCGCCCACACAGAAGACGTCCATATTGCCGACCTTCATGTTGGCGACCATCTGCGGCGGCGGAACGACGATGGTGGAGACGTCCTTGTCCGGGTCGATGCCGCCGGCGGCCAGCCAATAGCGGATCCACAGATCATGCGTGCCGCCGGGAAATGTCATGGCAGCCTTGATTTCCTTGCCATCTGCCTTCTTCTTCTCGAAAGCTGCCTTCAGCTTGGACGCGTCGAGCTGAACGCCGGTTTCAGCATATTCCTTGGCGACGGAAATACCCTGGCTGTCGAGATTGAGGCGGGCGATAAGCGCCATCGGCACAGGCACGTTGTTCTGCGTCACCTTGCCGGTATGCATGAGATAGGGCATCGGGGTCAGGATATGCGCGCCATCAATGCCGTTCGATGCGCCGCCGAGCACGAGATTGTCACGTGTCGCACCCCAGGATGCCTGTTTGAGAACCTCGACATCCGGCATGCCATGCTTGGCGAACAGTCCCTTTTCCGCCGCGATGATAAGCGGGGCGGCGTCGGTCAGCGCGATGAAGCCGATTTTCGCGCCCTTCACTTCCGGCTCAGCCGTAGCTGCGAAAGCGCCTGACGGAAAAGCGGTGCGCACGGCGGTAACAAGGGCTGCGGTGGCTGTCGTCTTCAGTATGGTGCGGCGGCTGACATCGCCCGAGAATATCTTTTTCATTCGCATCTTCCCCTTATTGGACCACCGCATGGGTGGCGCGTTCGCTTGCGAAAAAACCTGAAAATAAAAAAAACGCCGCTCGGTGTTTGCGCCTTCGGAACGGGAGGTGTTCCGGGCAGCAAAACCTTGCGACGTCTATGTCTGTGAAAGCGCTTATGCCGCGCCCTGCTCGCCCCGATCGCCGTTGACCAGTGCAAAGACTAAGAGGCAAGAGGCGTGCCAGTTTTACTTGTGGAAGCTATCGCCTTGGAAAAAAACGGAATTTCCGAGATTGAATTGGACGATTAAATTTTAATCAGTAGAAATTTTGTCTATGGTTTGCGCAAATGGATAAATTCCGCGCTTGAAATTTGCGCAGCTTGCCCGGCCGACGGCTGTCAGGCCTCGCCTTGGGAGAGGGAAAACGGGGCAGAACTGCGCACGGAAAAGCCATTCACATAGCCAGCAATGTCTGCGGGATCGAAAACAAAACCGTCTACGAACCGGTCACCCGCCTCCTGCCCTTCGACTCGAATATCGGCATCGTCGGGCGCATTGGCATCGCCCAGTGCCGCCCGATAAATATCTGGACGGTAAGCGGACAGGGTGGCCTCCACACCACCTTGCGAAAACTCCGTCTGCCCCCAGCGGATCATCTGGCTGTAAATCCACAGTGCCTGGCTCTGGCGCGGATAATTGGCATGGCCGCCGTGGAAGAGGAAATATTTGTCGATGACCCGGCGGTTGCCCTGGCTGTCGATGTTGAATTCACCGGCAAGCACATGGCGGATGATGCTTTGCGGCGCACCGATATAACGCGGATCGGCAAGTGTCCTGCTCAGATCATCGTGATTTTCCGCAAGGTCGCACCAACGTGCGGCGGCATCGAGCGCCGTCAGCAGCCGGCTGACCGTTTCCTGCTGGCTTTCGGCCCATTCAGGCCGCATCCCGATCACTTTTTCCGGCGCAGACGGCCACAAATCCTGCTTGGCAGCGACGATCCTGCCCACACCGCGCTCGGCGGCAACGATGTTCCACGGCGCACCGACACAGAAACCATCTATGGCGCCCGCCGCCAATGCGTCCGACGTCAATGGCGGTGGTACGACCACCAGTTTGACGTCGTGATCGGGATGAATGCCACCAGCGGCGAGCCAATAGCGAAATTCGTAATTGTGCGAGGAAAACGGGTAGGTCATGCCGAGCGTCGGTGTAGCTTCGCCCCGCGCTCGCATGTCATCCAGCACCTGCTTTAAGGCCTTCGCATTTTCCAGCGACCCCGCCGTTTCGGAAAGCCCCGTCAACGCCTTCATCCGGGCAAAAAGCCGCGTCGAAAGCGTTATAGCATTGCCGCCGCGCCCAAGTGAAAACGGCGTGATCGTAGGCGAAGGGTTCGAGCCGAGTCCGAGCATGGAGGCAACCGGCATCGGCGACAGCATATGGGCAATGTCGAATTGCCGGAATGCCAGCCGGTCGCGCACATTCGCCCAGGACACATCCTTGACGAGATCGAGCGTCAGGCCTTCGCGCTCGGCAAAGCCGAATTCCGCCGCAGCAATGAGGACGGACGCATCGACAAGAGGAATAAAACCTGCCCGCAGGATTTTTTGCCGGTCGCTGCCAACGATTGCCGGCGCGCCCGCTTTTGAACCGGCCGATTTTTCCTGTGCCGCCATATCATACACTCCTCGACTGTCCTGCCGGCGGGTTCGTTACATCAACAGACCGGCCGCGGTGACCACGCTTTGCGCGATCTCGGATATTTTCTTTTTCTCGTTCATCGCCGTTTGCCGCAGAAGCGCAAAAGCCTCCTCTTCGGACAGGCCACGCATTTTCATCAAAATGCCTTTGGCGCGCTCGATGACCTTGCGCTCCTCAAGCGCCGATTTTGCTTCGGCAAGTTCCTGTCGCAGACGGCTGAAAGCGTTGAAGCGGCTGACTGCCATATCGAGGATGGGTTTGACGCGTTCTTTCTTCAGCCCGTCAACGACATAGGCGGAAACACCGGCCTCAACGGCCGCCTCGATGGACGCGGTATCGGAGCGGTCGACAAACATGGCGATCGGCCGGCCGACCGTGCGTGTCAACTGAAACAGATGCTCCATCATGTCGCGGTTGGGATTCTCAAGATCGATGAAGATGACATCGGGCTGCAGCGTCTCGATGGTCCGCGCCACGCCGTGCACCTCATGGATGAGCGTCACGCGATTATACCCGGCCTCGCGCAGCCCCTCCTCGATGATCGAGGCGCGGATCGCGTTTTCGTCTATAACGAGAATGGTGAGGTCGCGAAGCGTCATGTCGGCATTGATGACGCACCGCAACAAACTTGGCAATCAGGCGCCGATATAAAAATGGAGCGGACGTGAAAGGGACGTTTTCATCCCGCTCCGCCTGATTTCTCAGGACGCCCGTTCGAGCGCCTTCAAAACCGTCCGCTCGGAAAGATTGAGATAGATTTCCATCTCGTCACCGGCCTCAGCCGCCTTGCCCTCTTCCATCAGCGACAGGATTTTGCTGTTCATGTCCACAAAGGGGGAATGGAGCTGTTCCGGGTCTTTCAGCAGGCCGAAACAAAGCCTGAGCTCAGCGGCGATTCGCTCGTAAAAATCGCTGAGACGAGCGCTGTCGAGAAGGTCGACCACGGCGGCGTGGAACTTCATGTTGGCGCTGCCCACGCCTAACCAGTCTGCCTGGTCGCGCTTTATCCTGGCATCATCGACCGCCGTGCGCATTGTCCGGATGGCCGGGTGCTTGTGCCAGGCCTGACGCAGCGCCCCGCATTCCACCATGCGCCGCACCCTGTAAATATCAATCACCGAAGCCAGGGTGGGAACGGCGACAAAAACGCCGCGATTGGCTTCGTGACGCAGCAGACCATCCTTGGTCAGGAGACGAAAGGCTTCACGCAGCGAATTGCGGGAGACCTCGAAACGTTCGCTGAAGGCTGCTTCCGAAAGACGCTGGCCCGGCATCAGTTCACCGGAGATCAGCAGGGTGCGAATACCCTTTGCCAATCGATCCGCAAGCGGCAGACCCTCTATCGTTTCCGTCATGGCGCTTTCCTTAAGAGCAATGCAACGTTGGGAATTCCGTGACAGGCATGTTCGGACACGGCATGATTGCCCATAGCACAAAGCTTCAGCAAAGCGCCAAAAAAACGTGATGAATTCATACTCATAACGTCCAACAAATAGACAAAATAAAAGAACGATTATCATTTATTGTTGAACAATATTGACAATCTCACGGAACAAGACAAGATCGGTGGCATAAAGCATCCGCGAGGGGCGGATTGCGACAGGAGCGGAGAAAATCCATGGAGCAGAAAAAGCTCACCCCGACTGCCGATCTCAAAATGTCAAAACGTGCATCTCTTCTGGGAGCAATCTTCCTGATGGCAACATCTGCCATCGGTCCCGGCTTCATCACGCAGACGGCGACATTCACCATGCAGCTTGGTGCCGCATTCGCCTTCGGCATTCTTGCTTCCATCCTCATAGACTTCGTCGTTCAGCTCAACATCTGGCGCATCGTAACGCTGACGCGCATGCGTGCGTCCGACATCGCCAATGCTGCCATTCCGGGCTCCGGCTATCTTCTCGCCATTCTCGTCATCATCGGCGGCCTTTTCTTTAATATCGGCAATATTGGCGGCACCGGCCTCGGCCTGAACGCCATCTTCGGGCTCGATCCGAAAATCGGCGGCGCCATCAGCGCAATCTTTTCCATCGCCATCTTCGTTTCCAAACGGGCTGGCCTCGCCGTCGACCGGTTCATCATTTTCGCCGGTATCCTGATGATCGTGCTGACGCTCTACGTTGCATTCGTATCCGCGCCGCCGGTCGGTGATGCCTTCCGCCAGACCTTCCTGCCGGACACGATCAATTTCGCGACCATCACCACCATCGTCGGCGGCACCGTTGGCGGCTACATCACCTATTCCGGCGCGCACCGCCTGCTGGACCGGGGAATGGTCGGCATTGAAAACCTGCCCGCCGTCAACCGCGCCGCTCTGACCGGCATCGCTGTCACCGGCATCATGCGTTACGTGCTGTTCCTCGCCATTCTCGGCGTTGTCGCCAGCGGCGTCGTCATCGATACATCGGGCCAGGCCGCCAATCCCGCCGCACAGGCTTTCCGGTCGGCCGCGGGCGATCTCGGCTTCCGCCTATTCGGCATCATCTTCTGGGCTGCGGCCATCACAAGCGTCATCGGCGCGGCGTATACCTCCGTCTCGTTCCTGCCCGTGTTCAAGCAGGATATGACGGAACGCGCCCGCAACATGGCGACGGTCATCTTCATCGCTGTCTCGCTCGTCTGCTACCTGCTCATCACGACGCCGCCCGCCGCCATGCTGGTCTTCGTCGGCGGCCTGAACGGTCTTATCCTGCCCATCGGCCTCAGCATCTTCCTGTTTGCCGCATGGAAGCGCGAAGACCTGATGGGCGGCCATCGCTACTCGCGCATTCTGCTCGGGCTTGGCGTTCTGACATGCGCATTGACGTGGTACATGGGCTACAAGTCCGCCGGCACCATTTTTGGCCTGCTCGGCCTGTAATAAACTAGAGCGTTTCCGCATTTCGGAGAAAAGCGGAAACGCTCTATATATTTGTTATTACGCATTTTCCCGACGCAAAACCGCTACGCACTTTTGCTGGAAATGCTCTAAAGGGAGGCAAACATGGCCGCTATCGATCTCAACAGCGATCTTGGCGAAAGTTACGGCGCGTGGCGCATGGGAGACGACGAGGCGATGCTTGCCATCGTTTCCAGCGCTAACATCGCCTGCGGATTTCACGCAGGTGACCCGGCCGGCATCTACCGGACCGTTAAGGCCGCTGCCGAAAAAGGCGTGGTCGTCGGCGCCCATGTTTCCTACCCGGACCGCGTCGGCTTTGGCCGCCGCGATCTGGATGTGACCTCCGAAGAGCTGATCGCCGATGTCATCTACCAGATCGGTGCACTGAAGGGTGTCGCCGCCGCTGCCGGAACCACCGTGCGTTACGTGAAGCCGCATGGCGCGCTTTACAACCGCATCGCCAATGACGCGAAACAGGGACAAGCGGTCATCGACGGTATAAAGGCCGTCGATGCCTCGCTGGTGCTGATGGGTCTTGCCAATGCGCCCATCCTCGATCTCGCCCGCAAGGCAGGCCTTGCTGTCGTCGCGGAAGCCTTCGCTGACCGCGCCTATACGCCAGAAGGCCAACTCGTCTCGCGCCGCGAGGCGGGCGCCGTACTGCACGACGCTGCCAAAATCGCCGACCGGATGGTGCAGCTTGCCCGCGAAGGAACACTCGAAGCCATCGACGGCAGCAGCATCAAGATCGAAGCACAATCCATCTGCGTGCATGGCGACAGCCCCGGCGCAGTGGCGATCGCCCAGGAAATCCGCCGCCGTTTCGAAGCCGAGGGCATCGAAATCCGCTCTTTTGCATCCATTCTCTAAAAGGGCGACCAATGACGATACCCTTATCCTTTCTGAGCCACACCAATGCGGATGCCGCCCGGACGGCCCGCGCCGATTATCGTGGCGGCCTCGTTGCACCGACCTCCGGCATCGCTCCCGGTTTCACGCAGGCCAACATGATCGTGCTGCCGCGCGACTGGGCCTTCGATTTCCTGCTTTATGCGCAGCGTAATCCCAAGCCCTGCCCGGTGCTCGATGTTTCAGATCCCGGCTCACCAACCACGCTTCTTGCCCCCGGTGCCGATCTCAGGACCGACCTGCCGCTTTACCGTATCTGGCGGGACGGCAAACTTGCCGAGGAAACGGCGGATGCGACCGCCGCCTGGGCAGAGCGTGACGATCTCGTCGCTTTCCTGATAGGTTGCAGTTTTACCTTTGAAACGCCGATGGTCGAAGCGGGTATCGAAATCCGTCACATGACCGACAAAAGCAACGTTCCGATGTATCTGACCAACCGCCCCTGCCGGCCGGCCGGCCGATTTAAGGGCAACATGGTCGTTTCCATGCGACCGATCCCGGCTTCGCGCGTGGCCGATGCCGCGACAATTTCAGGACGTTTTCCGGCGGTTCACGGTGCGCCCGTGCATGTCGGCGCGCCGGAAGAAATCGGCATATCGGATCTCGCGAAGCCGGATTTCGGTGATGCAGTGCGGATCGAACCCGGCGAGGTTCCAGTTTTCTGGGCCTGCGGCGTGACGCCTCAGGCTGCAGTCATGGCATCCGGCGTGCCGTTCGCGATTACCCATGCGCCCGGGCACATGTTCATCACCGACATTCCCGATTCTGCCTATCACGCGTGAGGATATGATGCGTTTTCTCCCCGTCAGCCTCACCACCATTCTCGTCGAACTTGCCGATCTCGATGAAACGCTGGCGCTGTTCGCCTCGCTTCAGAACGATCCGATCGAGGGCATCGACGAAACGGTTCCGGCTGCCCGCACCCTGATGATCCGTTTCCGCCCCGAAAAGATTGGCGCAGAGGCGCTGGTTGCACGGCTTTCCAGCCGCGATCTCTCCGCAAAAATCGCGCCCTCGGACAATCTGGTGGAAATCCCCGTCCATTATAACGGCGAAGATCTGGCCGACGTTGCCGAACTGACCGGCATGAGCATCGACGAAGTCATCCGCCGCCATACCGAAAGCGAATTCACCGTGGCCTTCTGCGGTTTCGCGCCCGGCTTCGGTTATCTGGTTGGCGGCGATACAGCTCTTCACGTGCCGCGCCGGCAAAGCCCGCGTACCCGCATTCCGGCGGGTTCGGTGGCGCTGGCTGGCGCCTTCAGCGGCGTCTATCCGCAAAACAGCCCCGGCGGCTGGCAGATCATCGGCACCACACCGGTGAAGATGTGGGATATAGACCGTGATCCCGGCGCGCTTTTCCAGCCGGGTTATCGCGTGCGCTTCTTCGATATGGACAAGGCCGGAAGAACGGTTGATGTTCCCACCTCATCGCCGCGCACCGCCCGGCCTGAGATGACGAGAGAAGGCCCGCATTTCGAGGTGCTCGCGGCCCCCATGCCCGCCATTTTTCAGGATCTTGGCCGCTTCGGGCAAACCGGACAGGGCGTCTCCGCCTCCGGCGCACTGGATCGTGGCGCGTTTAACGCCGCCAACCGTATCGTCGGCAATCCCGTTAACTCGCCGTGTCTCGAGCTGACGCTCGGCGGCTTTTCCTTCAAAAGCACGAGCCGCGCTGTCATCGGCATTGCGGGCGCGCCCTGCCCCATCACCGTCAAGACCGCAGATCGCAGTTTCACCGCACAAACCCATGTTCCCGTGTCTCTCGAACCCGGCGATATCGTAACCTTGGGTCAGCCGCCGAAGGGCATGCGCTGTTATCTTGCTGTGCGTGGCGGGTTCGATGTCGAGCCCGTGCTGGGCAGCTATGCGACGGATACGCTCGCCGTAGTCGGTCCACAAAGCGTGACTGCGGGCACTACTCTGCCGCTGAAGGGCGAAAAGACAGGACTTTCCAGCGTGTCTGTCGACGAGGCTCCGGCCTTCGATCCGCCGGCAACCGGCGATATTGTGACGCTCGACGTGGTTCTCGGACCGCGTACCGACTGGTTCACGCAAAAGGGCCTCGATACGCTGACCGGCCAGCTCTGGCAGGTCACGCCGCAATCCAACCGCGTCGGCATCCGCCTTGCCGGCGAAGTGCCGATGGAGCGCAGGGACAGTGCCGAATTGCCGAGCGAAGGCACGGCCACCGGAGCAATCCAGATTCCCCATAGCGGCCAGCCCGTTCTTTTCCTTGCCGACCACCCGTTGACCGGCGGCTATCCCGTCATCGGCGCGGTCGCGGAATACCATCTCGATCTTGCGGGGCAAATCCCCGTCAATGCCAAAATCAAGTTCCGCCCGATCGGCCCTTTTGCCGAAATCGCGGCGGCTAAAAGCCTGTAGGGAGGATAGCGATGAAAAAAGTGCTGATTGCCAATCGCGGCGAGATCGCGGTGCGGATCATCCGCGCATGCCGTGATTACGGCCTGCAATCGGTTGCCGTTTATGCCGATCCCGATCAGGATGCGCTATTCGTTCGGTTGGCGGATGAGGCCTATGCGCTGGAAGGCGTCCGCCCCGCCGAAACCTATCTCGATATCGCCAAGCTGATCGCGATTGCCAAACGCGCCGGCGCGGATGCCGTGCATCCCGGTTACGGCTTTTTGTCCGAACGCGCCGAATTTGCGCAGGCGGTTATCGATGCCGGCCTTAGCTGGATCGGCCCCGACCCACATGTCATTGAAGCGCTGGGCGACAAGGTGGAAGCGCGGCGCATCGCCACCAGCGTCGGCGCACCGCTGGTGGCCGGCAGTGACGGCCCCGTCTCTACCGCCGCCGAAGTCACCGCTTTTGCCGAAGAATACGGCCTGCCCGTCGCCATCAAGGCAGCGCATGGCGGTGGTGGGCGCGGCCTGAAGGTCGCATGGAAGATGGAAGAGATCGCCGATCTCTACGAATCCGCCGTTCGCGAAGCGACCGCCGCTTTCGGTCGCGGCGAGTGCTTTCTCGAACGCTTCCTCGACCGGCCCCGCCATATCGAGGCGCAGGTTTTGGCCGACAAGCACGGCAATGTGCTGGTGCTGGGCACCCGCGATTGCTCGCTGCAACGTCGAAACCAGAAGCTGATAGAGGAGGCTCCGGCCCCGTTCCTGTCTGCCGAACAGCGACAAAAAATCCACGACGCGGCAAAGGCGATCTGTGCCGCCGCGGGCTATTCCGGTGCCGGCACCGTCGAATTCCTGCTCGGCGTTGATGGCACGATTTCTTTCCTGGAGGTCAATACGCGCCTGCAGGTGGAACATCCCGTCACCGAGGAAACCACCGGTATCGATCTCGTCATCGAGCAGTTCCGCATCGCCGAGGGCCACACCCTGCGGGTGGTTGAAACGCCGGAACCGCGCGGCCACTCTATGGAATTCCGCATCAATGCCGAAGATCCCGGCCGAGGATTCCTGCCAACACCCGGCACGATCTCGATTTTCGATGCTCCTTCCGGCCCCGGCATCCGTATGGATAGCGGCGTCGTCAGCGGCTCCAGCGTGCCTGGCGTATTCGACTCGCTGATGGCGAAGCTCATCGTTACGGGTACCGACCGAGATCAGGTTCTGCGCCGCGCGCGCCGCGCGCTGAAAGAATTCCGTATCGAAGGCATTGCCACGGTTCTGCCGTTCCATCGCGCCGCAATCGAGACGGACGACTTCATCGGCACCGACGGTTTCAAGGTTCATACCCGCTGGATCGAGACCGATTTCGCCGCCATGCCTGACGCCGTGGAACGTCCTGCACCGGCTGAAGACCCTTCCATCACGCGCACCTTTCTGGAAATCGACGGCAAGCGTGTTTCTGTCGGCCTGCCGAACCTGCTGCTCTCCGGCCTCGGCGCTGTCAGCGGCGGCAATGCCGCTTCCTCCGGCGCGTCGGTCAAGGAGAAGGAAGGTGAAATTATCGCTCCCGTTTCCGGCACCTTGCAATCGTTCAAGGTGACCGATGGCGAAACTGTTTCCAAAGGCGATCTTCTGGCCGTCATGGAAGCCATGAAAATGGAAACGCAAATCGTGGCGACGAAGGCCGGCAAGGTCCGCCTGATCGTCAAGGAAGGCGACTATCTTCAGGCGGGCGCGGCACTTCTCGAAATTGCGGAATAACGCCTAGACCAGGCCACCGGACCCATCAGGGAAGGTGGTCCCCTCACAATCGAAGTTTGGTCAATACGGCGGCGGAACCCTTTCGCCGCCGGGCCGTTTATGGCGCGACCTGCTAACCATCATGAGGAAAATATGGCCGGACGCACCTTGCTTCAATTCTTCCATTGGTACTATCCGGACGGAGGGAAATTATGGAGCGAGGTGGCCGAAAAGGCGGAAAGCCTTGCCCGAATGGGTATTACCGACGTCTGGCTACCGCCGGCCTACAAGGGTTCTGCCGGCGGTTTTTCGGTAGGTTACGATACCTATGATCTCTTCGACCTTGGCGAATTCGACCAGAAGGGAACAGTCGCGACCAAATACGGTGATCGCGCTGCCCTCGAACAGGCCGGTCGGACGCTGAAGGAAAACGGCATCCGCGTCATTCACGACGTGGTTCTTAATCACAAGATGGGCGCGGATGAACGGGAGAAGGTGCGGGTTCGTCGCGTCAATCCCGATGACCGCACCGAAATAGAGGACGAGGATTTCGAGGCGCACGCCTATACGCGCTTCACGTTTCCCGGCCGAAACGGCACACATTCCAAATTCATCTGGGACCTGAAGTGCTTCAGCGGCGTCGACCACATCGAAGAGCCTGATGAGGACGGCATTTTCCGTCTCGTCAACGAATATGGCGACGGCGAATGGAATGAGGAGGTCGACGAGGAAAACGGCAACTTCGATTATCTCATGGGCGCGGATGTCGAATTCCGAAACAGGGCTGTCTACGAGGAACTGAAATATTGGGGCCGGTGGCTTGCCGAACAGGTGCAGGTGGATGGTTTCCGTCTGGATGCGGCCAAACATATTCCGGCATGGTTCTTCCGCGACTGGGTAGGCCATATGCGCGACACGATTAATCCCGACCTCTTCGTCGTGGCGGAATACTGGCACCCCGATATAGACGCGCTGAAAAGCTATCTCGATCTGGTGGACAAGCAGCTGATGCTCTTCGATGTCGCCCTTCACCACCGCTTCCATGACGCGTCCAAGCAGGGCGGCGATTTCGACATGCGCACTATCTTCGATGGTTCGCTGCTTTCCGCTGTTCCAGATCACGCCGTCACGCTTGTCGACAACCACGACACGCAGCCGCTGCAATCTCTGGAAGCGCCGGTAGAACCCTGGTTCAAGCCTCTGGCCTATGCGATCATTCTGCTGCGCGAAGAAGGTGTGCCCTGCGTCTTTTATCCCGATCTTTTCGGTACGACGTATATAGACACCGGCAATGACGGCAACGACCATGAGATCGTCATGCCGGCTATCGAATGCCTTCCGAAGCTTATCGAGGCACGCAGCCGCTTTTCCAACGGTGCCCAGACGGATATTTTCGACGACCCGAGCTGCATTGCGTTTATTCGCCACGGTACCGCCGATGAGCCGGGCTGCGTTGTGGTGATGTCGAACGGCGAGGCGGCGGAAAAACAGATAGATCTCGGCCCTGAGCAGGCGGGAGCTGTATGGCGCGATTTCCTTGGTCACCGTCACGAACAGATCACCCTTGACGAGCATGGCAAGGGTCTGTTTTCCACCAATGGCGGCAGCGTCAGTGTCTGGGTTCCGGCCGACGTCGAGTAGGAACAATTGCTTTTAAAGCGGCCAGCCGGAAACCTTGCTCATTTGACGGATACGAGACGGCGCGGGCCCGCGCCGGCATCGGCCAGAACATCGTTTGGATTGCGTAAGGGACAATCATCGAGTGAGAGGCAACCGCAACCGATACAGCCGGTAAGCTGGTCGCGCAGCATAATCAGGCTGTTGATACGAAGCTGCAGCATTTCCCGCCAGGACTGCGAGAACACGCGCCAGTCAGCCGTCGTCGCCACCCTGTCCTGCGGCAAATCCGCCAAGGCGTCCCTGATGATGCTGAGCTGGATACCTGCTCGCTGCGCAATGCGGATAATGGCAATGCGCCGCAAGACCGCGCGATGATAACGACGCTGGTTCCCGCTGGTGCGCCAGCCTTCGATCAATCCCTTCGCCTCGTAAAAATGGATGGTGGAAACGGCGACGCCACTACGACGCGCAACCTCCCCAACCGTCAGGCTGTGTTTAAAGATGGTATTTTCCATGCCGGCTCCGTTTTCTGAACGGCCTCCGCTCTGAAAAACGCGGAAACACACTAGAGAGCAGCCGGTATAATTCCTCAACCATAGTTGAGGTCAATAGGATGGATGGCAAAAAGAGGCGCCAATCGGGCGCCTCTGAATTCTTAAATATCGCGGATCAGAATTTGGCGGTCATGCTGATCCAGAAGCGGCGGCCTTCCATGACCGTGTTGAAATCGTCAGCGCCGACTTCCTTGTCGAATACATTGTAAACCGCCGCGTTGAGATCGACATTTTCGGCCACCGCATATTTCGCCCCGATGTCGAGGGTGGTGTAAGCGTCATATTTACGCCCGGCCTTGCCGTTGATCGTAACCGGTTTGCCGTTCGTACCAATGCGCGGACCCGCATTGATTTCCGATCCGTGGTAGTTCACCGAAGCCCAGGCTTCCAGCCCGTCCACCGGGGTGACCCATTCGCCTCTCAGATTGGCCATGTGCTCCGGCGTCCGCGCTAGCGGAAAACCCTCGTAATCGCCCGTCTTCTGTTCGGAATGCGTATAGGTATAGTTGCCGCGCAATGTCAGTTCCGGCGTCGCATACCATGCTGCCGTCAGTTCTATGCCCTGAATGACCGCATCGTCGATATTGTAATTGTACCAGAGGCGATAATTGCTATCTTCGCTCCAGCGGGCAGGCGTACCATCCGGATTGAGCACGAGCGCGTTGGAAATCTTGTCCTTGAAATCTGTGTAGAAATAAGTGGCACCGAGGGCAACATCACCATTGTCCCAGAGTGCTGCCAATTCATAACTCGTGCTTTTTTCCGCCTCCAGACCCGGATCGCCGATGATCACGCCGCAGGTACCGT
This sequence comes from Rhizobium sp. AN68, assembly GCF_030758035.1. Classification (NCBI taxonomy): domain Bacteria; kingdom Pseudomonadati; phylum Pseudomonadota; class Alphaproteobacteria; order Hyphomicrobiales; family Rhizobiaceae; genus Rhizobium; species Rhizobium sp. AN68. The sequence continues at coordinate 1,123,396 of NZ_JARWMI010000002.1, forward strand.
TCGAGGCATAGGTGCACCCACCGCCGCCAGTCGTATAGGCGTAACCCGGTGCGATCTGGCGGATTTCCGGTGCGCGGAAACCTGTTGAAATGCCGCCCTTGATCGTAAGATCGTCGGTTGCGCTCCAGACGCCGTAAAGGCGCGGGCTGAAATGATTGCCATATTTTTCATGGTTATCCAGACGAAGGCCGCCCGTCAGCGCAAAGCTATCGACGATGCGCCATTCATCCTCGACGAAGAGCGCCCATTGCGTCGCCGAGAAAGTTTCGTCGCGACCGGTACGGCGTCCCGGATTCTGGTCCTTCAGCTGTGCCTCGAAATATTGACCGCCGGTGACGAGCGTATGGTTGCCGAACAGTTCGAACGGCGTGGTGAACTTGCCGTCGAGAACGCTATTGCGAACCTCCGGCGAGCGCGGATTTTCAGTGACGCGTCCCGTGCGAAAGTTTCTGGTGAAGTTGGTGCGCTCGGCCCATTCCTGCTGGAAGGAGAATTCAGACGTGGTCGGTCCCCACCGGCCGGTATGCGACAATGACCAATGGTCGCGCGTATTGGTGTTGTAGGTGCCGTCTGCATTGGCTGCCAGCGTCTCGCCGGACTCGGCATCGCGGCGCAGCCGTGCTTTGCCAGCCTCGAGATAGATGTCGTGATCCTCATTCGGCGTGAAGGTCAAACGTCCATTGAAATCATATTCCTTCGCGCCCGTCGTACCATTCAATATGCGGTCTTCGCCGCGCGTGAAGCCCCTGCCCCAGATCTGCAGCCCCAGCCGGTCCTTTAGGATCGGCCCATTGGCATACCAGGACACCTGACCGCTATTGCCGAATTTTGAATGTTGCTGAACCGTACCCTCGCTGGTGACGGAGCCAGACCAGACATCGCCAACCTTGCGGGTGATGATGTTGATGACGCCGCCCATGGCATCGGACCCGTAAAGAGAGGACATCGGGCCGCGCACGACCTCGATGCGTTCGATCGCCGAAACCGGCGGCACGAAACTCTGTTCGAAGCCGGAATTACCATTGGTACGGGCATCGCGCGTGCTCTGCCTCTTACCGTCAACCAGGATCAACGTGTAAGCGCCGGGCAATCCGCGAATGAAAATATCCTTCTCATTGGCAATGCCGGTGACAGACACGCCCTGAACTTCGCGCAAGGCGTCTGTCAGATCGCGGTAAGACCCCTTTTCCAGATCTTCTCGCGTCACAACCGTGATGCTGGCCGGAGCATCCTTTACATTCTGCTCGAAGCCGGACGCGGTCACCACGATCTGCTGAAGAACGGTGGTTCCGTCGGTCGCCTGCTGCGCGACAGCAGGCAAGGCAACGCTGAGCGCCGTTCCCGCCATAGCGACGGAAATGCCAGCCTTTATTATCGTCGCGGCCATATCCTGCCCGCGGTACTTCAATTCCATGTTACGCCCCCGCATTTAACTTGAGAATTTACCCCCACTTATTTAGGAGGGAGGTCTGGCGCAACGCGTTTGTTTTCGAACAGTTCTAAATTCCAGAAATTGCAAAAAGGCCCCCTCTAATCGGGGGCGGGGTAAAAAAATAGCAAGATGACAACCGGCAAGAGAAAAGAAGAACCAGCTTCCCCGACAAAGCCCGACAGGCTTGGTCAGCTGAAACTACTTGTCGCGTTCGATGCGTTGTTGCGGGAAGGAAGCGTCAGCCGCGCAGCGGCAGGCATGGGACTGCCGACATCATCGATGAGTCGGATATTACAGCAGCTGCGCGAGAAATACGGCGACCAGCTGTTCTTACGCACCGGCCAGGGTTTGCGACCCACCCCCTTTGCCGAGACCATGCGGCTGCGCATTCGTTCGCTGGCGGCGGAGGCGGAAAACCTGATCGATTATTCACAGGAAAAAGCGGCAGCTCCCGCCGCCGCCAATGTTAGCGGCTGGGAACGGCCGGTGCTGATGAAGGCGCCGCCTCTTTCGCTGCGCCCCAGCGTTCTTCTGGAAGGTCAGCCGACACCGGAAAATATAGCGGACCGCCTTGCCCGCATCGGCCACAACGCCGATCCGCAGCACAGGCTCGCCAAATATATAGCGACCTCGGCGATGGGCATCGGCAACAGCCGCCCGCTCAGCCAGCAAGAGGCGATGGACGCGCTTTCGATCATTCTCGAAGGCGATGCAGATCCCATACAGATAGGAGCGCTGCTTGCGACCATGCAATATCGCGGTGTGACCGCGGCAGAGCTTGCCGGTTTTATCGAAGCCATGTGGGGCCATATAAAAAGAGACCAGCAAGCGCCCGCATCGGTCGATCTCGACTGGCCGGCCTATATGTCGCCCAAACATCGCGATGCACCCTGGTTCCTGCATTCCGCGCGTCTCGTTTCCATGGCGGGATATAGCGTCTTGTTACACGGCCATGTGGGCCAGGGAGAAAATGGCGGTAAGCTCGAACTCGCCGCTGAAGCCTGCGGCATACCGCTCTGCCATTCACTTTCGCAGGCGGCCAAGGCCACTGCCTCGCAAGGGATCGCCTATCTGCCGATCGGTGGACTATCGTTACAGTTTCAGAGCCTGCTTGGCCTGCACGGCATTCTGGAAATGCGCCTGCCGCTCAATACGGTCGTGCATCTTCTCAATCCGCTTCGCGCCAGAAGCACCATTATCGGCGTCGCCCGCCCCTCCTATCAGGAGCTTCATCGCGATACGGCGCGGCTGCTTTCCGTCGAGAGCCTTGCCATTCTCGGCAATACGCGGGATTTCGCGCAATTTACTCCCTTCCGCAGCACCCGGATCTTCGGTCTTTCCAAGGGCGAGGATGTCGAGTTCGTCATTCCGGCCCGCGAAACCCCACCGGCCGAAATGCCGACCATGTTCACCACCTTCGAATATTGGCGCGCCGTCTGGACGGGGGCGGCCAGAGACGAGAGAGCGGAAACCATCATCGTCTCCACCGCTGCCATCGCCCTGATGCTGGTCAATGATATGGTTCTGCCTTTTGAAGAGGCCTATGCCCGCAGCCTGCGGCTGTGGAACGACAGGGCACGCGATTTCGCCACTGCTTAGGCGTTGGCGACTGATTTTTTCAGCGCCAGATATTCCCACAGCGCCACCAGCAGCAAAATCCCCGTGCTTGCCAGTTGCAGCGCAAAAAGCGGCACGCCCGGCACCGGCAGAAGCAGGCAGAGCGCCGCTACTCCGGCAAAATGCGAGATCGGCCGCTGATAGGTGGCAGCAATCTTGACGCCAATATTACCGGCTAGAAACAGGATCGGGCCGCCAAGAATGGCGAGTGACTCCCTCATCGTCGTCCCTTCATGGGCATGGGACAGGCTGAAATCCTCTCCAACTGCCGTGAGAATGATGCCGGCCACGATAGGCAGATGTCCATAGTTGAAAAGATTTTGGGCGATCTTCGCTTTCTCGTCGGCATGTTCGGCCTTTCTGGAGGCCTCTTCCTGCCCGTGATGGAAATAGATCCACCACATTGTGACGGTGCTGACGAAGGCCGAACAAAAGACGATGAATGTGAGGCCGGAATTCATATATTCCGTGGCCGTGCGGCCGGTGGTTAGGATCGTTTCCCCGAGACAGATGATGACGAAAAGCGCACAGCGCTCCGCAAGGTGCTCGCCGGAAAGATGCAGCTTATCCGCATCGCTTGCTTTCAATCCCGGGACGACATAACGACAAGCGGGTCCGGCATATTCTATCGCGAGCGCTATACCCCACAGGAGGATTCGATCCGTCAGATCGACAAGCCCACCAGCCAGCCAGAACAGGCTCGATATGACTAGCCAGATCGTCACGCGCACAAAAACCAGAAAAGACTGCCTGTCCTCTCCCTTGAAGGCATAAAGTGCAAACAGGCTCCGTCCCACCTGCATGGCACTGTAGATAAGGGCAAACACGAAACCCTGTTCCGCAAAAGCCTCCGGCAGCGCGATGGCCAAAAGAACCCCGCCGAACATCAGGACGAAAAGCAGAAGCCGGACAGGCTCTTTTTCCGTATTCAGCAGGTTGGTGATCCAGGTGGTGTGTATCCACAGCCACCAAAGTGATAATATCAGGATGCCCGCTTCAAGCGCCGCTGTCGGTCCGAAGTCCTTTGCAAGCGCATGGGAAAGCTGAATGAGCGCGAAAACGAAAACCAGATCGAAGAACAGTTCAGGAAAGGTCGCCTTTTCTGCTTCGTGCCCGTCCTGTTTGATCCAGGTTTGCGCATCCGGTTTCTGCCCGGATGTTTCGCTTTCGGTTCCCATTCTGCCCCTGTTCGTCAATGTGAATTATTGCGATCGCGTTAGCGTTGCGCTTCAGCCGAAGAATTAACATTCGAGTCCCGGCCGGGAAACTGCAGCGCCCGCGCATTGTCGGGATAAAAACGCGGTCCTACCAGACGCACTGTCTTGCCGGAGACATCGGTAATATAATTCGATGCGGTCGCCCCAGGCGAGAATTCGGCGCTACGGGTCTTGGTCGGTTCCAATATGCTGACCTCTAGAGGCTGAGCAAATATCGGGTGGCTCGTCGCGGAGATGACAATTGTCGCGATAAAGAGGGACTTGGAGAACATCGGCACATCCTGTCAAAATTGACTGCGCCATAAACAGCCCTCGCCCGGTTTGGTTCCAGCGGTCTTTCAGCTGTCCTCATCCAGATAGGTGCGATATTGCACATAGTCCGAACTTGGTTGCCCGTCGACAATTTCCGGCGGTCGCCCCTTACGTCCGGTTAAATAACCGGCTTCTTCAAGTCCCGCCTTCAAGAGCTTTTCGATGGCGGTATGTCGAGGCAAGGCAATGTCCGCCATGTAAACAGCGACAGCCAGCTCCATATCGTCTTGAAAAACCATAGGCTCACCGCCCCCTTCCAACATAGACACGGAAACGCACGATCTTAGGGAAGGTTCAGTTCCAACATCGTGCCATATCGAGATATCTGCATTACCCCGGTCTAGTCAGGCAAGAAACGCGTAAAAATCGCGCTTTTCCTGCCCATATCATCGCACTACCGCTAAAAGATACCCGGACTCAAGCGATTGAAACCAATCATGGAATAACTCAAACGAAAGTCAATCGAGGCTTAACTTTCATTACTTTGCATTAACCATAGGAACCCCTGCCAGCACAGTGTGTTCGTAAACACTGGCAGCCTCACAGCGAATCTTCGGAGTCTTGCAGAAACAGCGTCAATGTAGCTGCAGACTGGGAATTCGGCAAGCCGGCGCCATTTTCTGTCCGTCCTCAAGAACTCATACAGCCATGCTTCTCTCCATCCCGTCAGTTCGACCCCGCAGTTGCGCCAGAAGCATGGCCTGAAGATCAAACCCGCCCTCGTGGGCCTTACGGGTGAGATTGCGCAGATATCCGCCCAGCGAGCTGATCTGGTCCGCCTTTTGCAGCAGGCAGGCAAGAATCGCCGCTGTTCCCTGTCGACCGAAAGTGGTGAGGGCGTCCTGGTAGGCCGACTGGCTAACGTTGAACATGGTTTTGATGACTGATGTCGCCACTTCCAGATCACGCCATCCAGTCACTGCTCCTCCGGGTGCATAGAGGGAAATGTCCGGGCAAGCCTTCACAACCAAAACAATATCAGGAACAAAAAATTGCTTATGAAGAACAGGCTTTGGCTGTTGCGATGACGGCTTTGCACTGACGGGTACGGCGTATTCTGGCTGTACGACTATCGTGTCGGCAGGTGCGACGATTACCGGTTCACGCAAATTTTGCGGTTTAGATATAGATTCGGATTCTGAATTCTTTATGAGGCGCTCATTTTGGCAGTCATTGCCGCCCGATTTCTCCGAATTTTCAATATTTTCCAGATAGTTGGTCACTTCTGCACGCAGGGAGACCAAAAATCCGGCGATTTCCTTGAGTTCGACAGGCTTTGAATTACGGCCGAGGGACCGGGCAATGGCATTGTAGCGCGCCTGGAATCCTTCTGACGTTACGACTTCACCGCTGGCGGCTATCATTTCGCAAAGCTTCTGGATATCGCGGCGGCACAGGCTGATGTTTTCACGAAGCCGCTGAAGGTCGAGCCGCTCGCGAACGATGCGTTCGGCGAGTTCCTCGATTTCCGATTTGCGGGCGAGAAGCGGTGCCAGCGAAAAACCATAGGCTTCGCTGATTTCCCCGCCCCTGTGCTTACGGGCGTAGCGTTTTCCGTTCGGACTATCCTTGCGGATGATGAGACCGGCCTCGACGAGAGCCGAGAGATGGCGGCGCAATGTCTGTTCTGCCATTCCATGTGCTCGCAATGACAATTGCGTATTCGACGGAAAGACGACCAATCCGGCTTCGCTGGAGAGTTCATTTTTCGGATAAAAACTCAGAAGGGCGTTCAAGACCGCGAGAGAACGATCGGTCACGCCGAGCAATGGTCTGGCTTCACAGACCGAACGGTAGAGTTTCCATTTATCGACCGCCTCGGTCTTTTTGTTTTTCTGCGCGGCAAACTGAGTTGCGAGGACGCCAAACGACATCGCTCGCCGCCCAAAGGGCGTCGTTACACATGTGCTGTCCATGTCTTTCACCTTTCACAAGGCAAAAGAAAATCGCTCACCGAAAAATTCGATGCCAAGACTCTTGACTATGATTCGCGGAAATGAGATTCTTTGGTTGCTTAGATCAAAGAAAGGCTTCCGTGCGGCAACGTTCGGGGGCTTTTTTCTTTTGTAATGCGTCTCCTGTTAGTCGTTGGTATTAACAATCACTGCTTGGACCGGTATTCGGCAAACAGCGCCTGAAGATGTTCCAGAACGAAATCGGCAAATTCCGGCGCCTCGTTCTTGTCGATGGATATATCCAGCTTGCGGTCGCTTTCGACCACCTTTGCCAGTCTGCTGCCAGTTTCCGAAGACCAAACACCGGCTTTCTTTGCCTGTGCCTTGGGTTTCAGAAAATCCAGAAGCGACTTGAAGCGTTCTTCGGACGGAAGAGCGGCAACGGATGGCTCCCTTACATAAGCGCGCGCAGCTTCCTTGACCTGTGACGAGGAGAGCTGATCTGCGAGATCCATCCAGTTACGGCGACCGACGGTGGGTGCCGGACCAATAAGATCGACCAGATCCTCGGGAATGCGACCGACAACCGATAGCATGTTGGAAAGATCGCCCTTGTGCAGGGACATCGCCGCCATGATCGTATCACGCGGAAACCGCATCTGCAGTTTCTGGGCGAAGCGCGCCTTTTCGATATAGGTTAGGTCACGGCGCTCGTTGTTCTCCTGTCCCTGGGCGACGACCAGCTGTTCGTCGCTGAGATCGCGAACCACGGCCTTGACCGGAATACCCAGGTTGGAAACGGCGCGCAGACGGCGATGGCCAAATGCGACCTGATAACGTCCGGGAAATTCGGGATGAGGGCGCACCAGAATGGGAACCTGCTGGCCCTGCTCTCGAATAGCCTCCACCAGGCCTGCATCCGCCTCTTCTGAGGCTGGCATGCGGTCAGGTATGAAGGATGGGTCGATATCAGCAGGATTGAGCGAAACGATCGTAAGGCCCTCTGCGAGCCGTTTTTCGATCTCTTCAGCACGTTTGGAGCGCTCCGACACTTCGTTCAGAGACTGGCCGATCATGCCGACCGGCGAGTTCAACACATCCGTCACCAGTTCGGGAGAACCGAGGATGGGTCTGACACGCGGACGGGACCGCTCGGGAGTGGTATCGTTGTCTGTGCCTGGCGTGCCAAGATTGGCGAAAATCTGTTTTCTGCTCATGCTGCCCTACCCCACGCTTTTTTAATCAATCCCTCGATTTCAGCGTTCACGTTGTTCATGGCTTCCAGTGCGCGGTCATAGGTGGAGCGCGTGAACTGGGTTCTTTCCACCTCGAAAAGCGTCTGGTTGGTCAATCCGGCATCCGAAACGGCCGTGCTCTTCAGCATCGGGTGAATGAGGACGTTTTCACCGAAGATCGAGCGCAGGAAAGCCACCATCTGGTTCTGCGGCCCATCGCTCGGTTCGAAACGCGTGATGAGGTAACGCATCCAGTTATAATCGGAGCGTGCGCCGGCCCTGCCGATTTCAGCGAGAAGATCGCCAGTCATGGCAAGGAACTGGTTCATGGACATGACATCAAGCATTTGCGGATGAACGGTCACGAGAACCGATGTTGCTGCCGTCAGCGCCGAAAGCGTCAGGTAACCGAGTTGCGGTGGGCAATCGATGACCACGACGTCGTAGAAATTCTGGGCCTGGGCGATTGCCTGGCCGATGCGAGCGAAGAACAGCGTGTCGCCTGGTGCGCGACGCATCAGTGCACGCGGGGTATCATGTTCGAACTCCATAAGTTCCAGATTGCCCGGAACGATATGAAGGTTGGGAATATAGGTGCCGCGAACGATTTCGGCGATCGGCCGGCGTTCGTCATCGTAGCGGATCGCGCCGTAGAGCGTTTCATTCGGGCCGACATCCATTTCGGGCTGGTGACCGAAGAGAGCGGAGAGACTGGCCTGCGGATCGAGATCGATTGCCAGAACCCGGTAACCACGCAGCGCCAGATATTGCGCCAGATGCGCGGAAGTCGTGGTCTTACCCGAACCACCTTTGAAATTCATGACGGCGATGACCTGCAATTCCTCGCCGTCGCGACGGTGGGGCAGATAGCGACGCGCGCCGCGCGCGCCCTGATCGAGAAACTTTCTGATCTCGTCCATATCCTCTACCGAATAGGAACGACGACCGGATGCCTGCGCTGCATCGAGCTCCGGACGCTCAGCGGCGATCTGACGAAGATAGGCTTCACCGATGCCGATCAGCCGTGCGGTTTCTGCCGGCGAAAAATGGCGCATACTCTTTTCGGTATGCGGTGAAAACGTATTCGCATTATGCGCCTGCAATTGGGCTGACAATGCAGCCGAATGCTGTTGTATAAGGCTCGTGAGGTCGGGTGCCCCTGCAGCAAATCTTGAGTCGGCACTCTGTGTCATGGATCTACTTTCGCTCGATATTGCAGTTGCGGTTTTTTTCGAAAAAGACGGTTTTTTCCGCAACTGAGATATAAGCGCCGATTCTCTTTTTGGCGCAATAGGCTTTTTTCCCGGATGCAGAAGTACCGCTAAGGCATTGTGGAAGAATCAGTTTTGCTTTTTGTGACAGTTTTTCGGTTAGCCGCGGCTAACTTCGTCTCCGTTCTGGCTGAGACGCGTTTTTTGGCTTCCTTTAAAATTGACATGGAGCGATCAGAGCGAAAGTTTGCCGCGGCTAACTTTGAGAATCCTGCGCACCAAATGTGCAATGAGCGATCCCGCCGGCGGAAAGTGAAGGGTAGACATTGGCAGGTGTTTAATCTCTACTCATCGACTAGAGTATCAACGGGTCCGGCGCCCACGGCCTGACCTTTCGTGCTGTCGCAGATTGGAGGAATAAATGTCCTATGATGTCGCTATCGTCGGTTCGGGTTTCTCGGCCATCTGTACCGCCGCTCATCTCTTATCATCCCTGCCCGGGGACGCGTCGATCGCCATTGTCGGCGACGAGTCGGATTTCGGGCGCGGTACGGCCTATCGTACCGAGTTGCCCTATCACCGGCTCAATGTGCCCGCAGGGCGGATGAGCGTATTCCCCGACAGGCCGGATGACTTTCTCGATTGGCTGACGGAGAATGGGCTCGGCAATGATCCATTGGCTTTTGCCTCACGTGGCGATTACGGCCTCTATCTCAGGGACAGGCTCGCCAGTCTACTGAGAAGCCGGGATCAGCGGGCGAGGGTGGACTTCATCCGTGCCAAGGCTTCAGCCTGTCGCTCGGATGGCAATGGCGGTTTCTCTTTTGCACTGGAGAATGGTGAGAAGCTACGGGCGAAAAATGTTGTCTTATGTCTTGGTGTCGGCGCGGCAAGTTTGCCGGTGCAAACTCTGACGAAAGATGACGACGCGCCGCATCGCATCATCGGGCATTGCTGGCAGTCTGGATGGCTGTCGAAAGTAAAGGCGGGGGACCGCATCTGTATTCTGGGTTCTGGCCTGACGATGATAGATCAGGTCCTGACGCTTCGAGGAAAGGGACACCGTGGCCCAATCCACGTATTGTCCCGCCGCGGACTTGTGCCGCATCCACATATCAGCCCGCCACGGTCGCCAGCTGATCCGCGCTTACCAGAAGGTTCGACCGAGATCAGCCGGTTAGTGCAGGCTCTGCGTAAGCAGGTGAAAGATGGTGCGCCGTGGCGTACTGTCATGGATGGTCTACGGCCGAAGACCCAGCTGCTTTGGCAGAGCCTGACATCTGAGCAGCGAAGCCGGTTTCTTCGGCATGCCTTGCCCTGGTGGAACATTCACCGGCACCGAATCGCGCCCGAAGTGCATAAGGCTTTTGAAAAGCTATTATCTGACGGCGTTCTAGAGATTCACGCCGGTTATCTCCGCTCTCTCGACGAGCAGGACGAGGGGATCGCCGTACTCTATCGCCGTCGGCATACGGAGACGCTTAGAGAGTTTCAGGTCGATTGGGTCGTTAATTGTACCGGAATGGAGAGGGCGGGGATCGGTCATTCACGACTTCTGGAAACCATGCGGGACGATGGCGTGCTTTTGCTCGACGCCTTTGGTCTTGGGGTCGAGGTCGATGGCCAGTCGCGCTTGTCAAGCGCGGACGGGCAGGTCTGGCCTGGCCTGTTTGCCGCCGGGGCGCTGACGGCGGGCCGCTTTTGGGAGATAACCGCCGTGCCGGATATCCGCGTGCAGGCGCAAAAGATCGCGCAAGCTGTCACGGACAGAGTGGTATCGGACCGGCGGGCTTCGGCACACGGTTGATGTGAAGGAAAGAGCACTCGCGCAGTGCCAGGTCTTAAAGAGTTTGCGCTTGAGACTGTTCCTCTAACTTTTCAGATACTGAGGTTTGCCGCGGCTAACCTCTCTATTTCTCTCATCAGGCAACCATCCGAATGTACCGGGCTTCCTCATTACGTGATAGAGCTAAGGGTTAGTAAGAGCCTTGGCTCAGCCAATAACCGCTTCCATAGATCGCGACAGACAATAGGTTTTGAGTCTCATCATTCGGTTCGACAACGTGCGGCGATACGAATATCTCAACGTGACGTCCATCCGTCCGCGAGTTGATGATTTACATAATTGCTAAATTATTTACATCACTTGTGGAATATTGATGCAAAAAGAGCTATTAAACCCTTAAAAATACGATTTCCATGAAAATTATTTGCGAGGCATCTATGGAAAAGCAGAAACTGGTACGATTCGAGACGGCTGACGCTCAGGCTGGCGGACAGCGCAGGCCTTTTGCCAAGGCCGTGCGGGCCGGTGATTTCGTCTATGTGTCTGGACAGGTGCCAACCGTCGATGGTGAAGTAGTAACTGGCGGCATTGTGGCTCAGACCGAGCAGGTTGTGGCCAATATCATGGATGTTCTGGCGCTTGCGGATTGTACACTTGCCGATGTCGTCAAGGTCAATGTCTGGCTGGATGATGCTCGGGATTTTTCGAGCTTCAACGCGGTCTTCCAGAAATATTTCATCGATCATCCACCGGCACGTTCAACCGTGCAGTCGCCCCTGATGGTCGATGCGAAGGTTGAAATGGATGTTATCGCCTATAAGCCACTGGTTTGATTGCCAATTTCCGATTCTGAGAGCGTTTGACAATGACCTACCCCTGGCCTGACGAAGGCACCCCACTCGATGCGATCTCGACGCCGATGCCCGTGATCGACGAGGACCGACTTGCCGCCAATATTGCGCGGGCGCAGTCCTATCTTGATGGACATGGCATGGCTTTTCGCCCCCATATCAAGACACATAAGATACCAGCCATTGCGAAGCAGCAGCTTCAGGCGGGCGCCATCGGCATCAATTGCCAGAAGGTCAGCGAGGCGGAAGTTTTCGCGGATGCCGGTTTCGACGACATCCTCATTACCTACAATATCCTCGGCGTGGCGAAACTCTCGCGGCTGAGGGCATTGAATGCGCGTTTAGGGCAGCTGAGCGTCGTTGCCGACAGTGCCGTGACGATTGCCGGCCTTGCCGGCACATTCGATGCGGAAAGACCGCTTTCCGTTCTTGTCGAATGCGATACCGGCGGAAAACGCTGCGGTGTGCAGACCCCGGAAGCCGTGTTGCAGCTTGCAGAAAAGATCGTCGCGGCACCGGGCCTCAATTTCAAGGGCATTTTGACCTATCCGGCACCCGGTGGCGCTGAAAAGGTGGAGAACTTCATTCGGAAAACCATGGCGTTGCTTGCGGAAAAGGGCATTGACTGCCCGGTTCGCTCCAGTGGCGGCTCACCGGATTTTTTCTCTGCTCACCTCGTTCCCTCCGCAACCGAATATCGGGCGGGCACCTATGTATATAATGATCGTTCGATGCTGCGCGCCGGACATTGCACCGCTGGCGACCTGGCAATGCATGTTCTTGCCACCGTGGTGTCGCGACCGACACCTGATCGCGCTGTGCTCGATTGTGGCTCCAAGGCTTTGACCTCCGATCTCCTTGGGTTCAGCGATTACGGGCTGATTGAAGGGTATGAAGGCGCGAAAATCATGTCGCTTTCGGAAGAACATGCGGTGGTCGATTTGTCGGGCTGCACATCGGGGCGGCCGGAAATCGGTGAGCTGGTCAAGGTTGTGCCGAACCACACCTGCGTCATTACTAATCTTTTCGACAGGATGGTTTTCCATCGAAACGGTATCGTGACGCGGGTGGAAGACGTCACAGCACGAGGCACCGTCTGGTAACATTACCCGGCTAATTAAATTGCAAAAAAATGCTGCTGAAAAGCGGGCATCGGCAACGAGAATGACAGTCATGCGCATATTCACGGCATCGCTTGCCACCGAAACCAACACGTTTTCACCCGTCCCGACGGACATGGACGCCTTTCGCGCGGCTTTTTACGCTGGGCCCGGCGAACATCCGGAAACGCCGACACTATGCTCCTCACCGGTACCAATTCTACGCCGGCGCGGCAAAGCGGAACGGTTTACGGTAATCGAGGGTACCTCCTGCTGGGCGGAACCGGCGGGGCTGATACAGCGCCAGACCTATGAAACGCTGCGCGATACGATTCTCGCCGAGCTTGCCGCCGCACTGCCGGTCGACGCGGTAATTCTTGGTCTCCATGGCGCCATGGTCGCGCAGGGTTATGACGATCCGGAAGGTGATTTCCTGTCACATGTCCGCACGCTTGTTGGTCCCGACGTACTGATCGCGGCGGAATTCGATCCCCACAGCCATTTGACCCCTTTAAGGGTCCAAAATCTCGATATAATGGCGACGTTTCTGGAATTCCCGCATACGGATTTTGAGGAACGTGGTGAGCACGTCGTTGAATTGGCACTTCGCACCCTGCGCGGAGAAATCAGGCCGGTTATTTCCACTTTCAATTGCCGCATGATCACCATTTACCCCTCCAGCCGCGAACCGATGCGTTCTTATGTTGACCGTTTGAAGGCTTTGGAGGGTAAGGACGGCGTGCTGTCTATTTCCGTCATTCACGGTTTCATGGCAGGCGATGTACCAGATATGGGCACGCGTATCGTCGTCGTGACAGATAATGACAGGGCAAAAGGCGACGCACTGGCCGAAAAACTCGGCCATGAGCTTTATGCCATGCGCAAGTTGACTGCCATGCCGATGCTCGACACGGAATCGGGTCTCGACAGGGCTCTCGCCATTCGTAGTGAGCATCCGGATATGCCGGTCGTGGTGTCGGATATATGGGATAATCCCGGTGGCGGCGTTGCGGGTGATGCCACCCATATTCTGCGGCGCATGGTGGAGCGCGGCATGGACAATATCGGTGTGGCAACGATCTGGGATCCGATTGCTGTGTCTTTCTGTCACGCGGCAGGCGAGGGGGCGGAGATTGATCTGCGTATTGGCGGCAAATCCAGTCCCGAAGGTGGCGAGCCGCTCGATTTCCGGATCAGGGTCATGCGCACTGCAGAAGCAGGGTGGCAGAGTTTCCGAAATAGCCGCGTCACGCTCGGCCGCGCCGCCGTCGTTCGACCGGTCGGAACGGAAATCGATATCATTCTCATTACCAGCCGCACGCAAACTTATGAGCCGGATATCTTTTCCAATCTCGGCATTGATTTTGCCAGGAAAGACGTGCTGCTGGTGAAGTCCACCAACCACTTCCATGCGGGTTTTGCGCCGGTCGCTTCCGAGATCGTTTATATCGCCGCGCCCACTTCCTATCCGACCGATCCGGCCACAACCGCCTATCGCAAGGCAAGCCTCCAGCTATGGCCACGGGTGGCCGATCCGCTGGGGTTGGACTGAGGCTGCGGCGCTTCAGATATCTTGTAGCGTGATCAGAAAGAATATGCCTTCACCATGATCTGCCTCGATGGTGAACGGCACGCTTTCCGTGATGAAAACGCTATCCAGCTTCTCCAGCCGGGCTGTGTCGTTGTTGACGGCGACCGTCAGAGGATCGAGCGCGAGGATCAGCCTTGTTCCCGTTGCCGCTTGCATCGAGCGGCTGCCGGATAGTCTTTGCACGCCGTGGGCGAAGGATGAGCGGCGCGTCATGATGTTCAGGTCGACTATCGCGCCGTCCATCAGGGTCGCATCCACGGGAACATCGGCGGCAAAGGGCAGGGGGGTACTCTTCGTCGTCAGCGCCACCGGCTCATGACCGGAAATAGCGAGTGCAAGGCCGTTTCCCTCGATAATCGCAAGCGTGCGGTCTATGCCGGGGAAGCTGGAAAATGGTCCGTCCTGAGCAACGGTGGCCATGCTGACGCGCCAGTCGAATGCATCCACGGAAGCACCCGGCGGATGGATGGCGATTTCCACCGTAACGCCGCCGCCATTTTTCCACGGCATGGTTTTGTATTCGGAAGCGCGTAATATTCTCATGTGATGTCCAGAATCGGGTCGTTAAGGGGACGGGGGCGGAAGTTTATGATCCGCGATCATTCTCGATGCGTCGCTCAATCGTTTTTTGGACCGCCTTTAAATCGGATGGCCGGCCGGCAACCTTTTCGATCGCGGCAATGGCAAGGTCACTGGCGACATAGTCAGATTTATGCCCGAGATTGTGCACGACGATCAAAGTGGAGCCGCGAATATCTCTGGCGAGATGACGGGAATGCACCTCTGGCGAGACGACCGTGTCCGTATCACCGGTTATGATGACGGTTGGTGCCGTGATGCGCCGATACTCCGAGGAAGCTCCACGCGCCCATTCATTGAGAGCCGCGACCTCCTGCGCATTGTGCCGAAAGGCCCTGGGCCGCAGGGCCGCCACGGAATGCGTTGCTTCCACATAACCGGCGGGTCTGGAATTGGGTGCAAAAACACCGCGCGTTGCCTGATCCAATGCCAGGAGGCCGGCGGGCGGAGCAATGAAGGTGCTGAACAGCGGACCGGTAAAGGGCGCATTTGCCGCTGTGTAATACCAGGCGATGCCACCCTCCCATGGATAGACAGCGGGAGAAAGGAATACGAGGCCCGCGACCATCTCCGGATGACGGACCGCAAGCGATGCCGCGATGGCGCCGCCAAAGGAATGTCCGACGATAATCGCTCTCGGGACGCCTCGCTTTTTCATAAGCTGGGCAATGGCGTCCGCCTGTCCATCCGGGAGAATATTTGCCTTGCCGCCGATATCCGAATTGCCGTGCCCTGGCCTGTCGACAAATAGCAGTTTTGCACGGCCTCTCAGCTTTTCGAGAAACGAAAACATCGGATCATAGAGACTGGCGCTTGCGCCGTGAATGAAGAGGATCGGCGGAAGCTCGGCGCTTTTTCCCGGCTCGACCAAGATGCTGTTCAGCTTGTAGCCGCCCACATCGATCCGCACGGGAACATTTTGCTGCTTTTCGGACGCCACGGCATTCGTAGCGGAAACCGGAAGAAGTGCCCCGAGCAGGAGGGTAAAGGCAAGCGGAAGGAACCTGTGCGCCATTCTTTGATCTACCATGTCCTTCATGCCTGCCTAACGGTTAGCGCGGCTTTCAAACGAGCATACAGTCGGTCGGTTAAAAACAGCAACGGAAGAAAGCCGCAGACAGAACAGAAGTTCCACCGGGCGCCGACAGCGGCGTCGAAACTGATGCGGCACCGCTGTCGGCACTGTACGATGGGTGGATCGCGGCTCTCTTCCCGGATCAGATAAACGGCGCAGCCTGAAGACTGCGCCGAGTTTTTTCTTTAGTTACCGAGAATGCCGGGCAGTCGCAGGCCCTGCTCTTTTGCGCATTCCACGGCGATTTCGTAACCGGCATCGGCATGGCGCATGACGCCGGTTGCCGGGTCGTTCCACAGCACGCGCTCTATGCGGCGGGCCGCGTCCTCGGTGCCGTCGCAGCAGATGACCATGCCGGAATGCTGGGAAAAGCCCATGCCGACTCCGCCGCCGTGGTGCAGGGAAACCCATGTCGCGCCGGATGCGGTATTGAGCAGCGCGTTCAGCAGCGGCCAGTCGGATACGGCATCCGAACCGTCCTGCATGGCTTCGGTCTCGCGGTTCGGCGAGGCGACGGAGCCGCTGTCGAGGTGGTCGCGGCCGATGACGATCGGAGCGCTGAGCTCGCCGTTCTTGACCATTTCGTTGAAAGCAAGACCGAGACGATGGCGATCACCAAGGCCAACCCAGCAGATACGCGCCGGCAGGCCCTGGAAGGCGATGCGCTCGGCGGCCATATCAAGCCAATTGTGCAGGTGCTTGTTGTCGGGCAGCAGTTCCTTCACCTTGGCGTCGGTCTTGCGGATGTCTTCCGGGTCACCCGATAGTGCCGCCCAGCGGAACGGGCCGACGCCGCGGCAAAACAGCGGGCGGATATAGGCCGGAACGAAGCCCGGGAAGGCGAAAGCGTTTTCCAGCCCTTCTTCTTTTGCCACCTGGCGGATGTTGTTGCCGTAGTCGAAAGTCGGAATGCCCATGTCCTGGAAGGCAATCATCGCTTCGACATGTTCGCGCATCGAGGCACGGGCAGCTTTTTCGACGGCTTTCGGGTCGCTCTCGCGCTTTTCCTTCCACTTGGCCATCGTCCAGCCCTTCGGCAGATAGCCGTTGATCGGGTCGTGCGCCGAGGTCTGGTCGGTTACCATGTCTGGACGGATGCCGCGGCGGACCATTTCCGGCAGGATTTCAGCGGTGTTGCCGAGCAGGCCGACGGACTTTGCCTCACCGGCGGCTGTCCAGCGCTCAATCATCTCCATCGCCTCATCAAGAGTTTCGGCGCGGGCATCGACGTAGCGGGTGCGCAGACGGAAATCGATCGAATCGGGATTGCATTCAATGGCAAGGCAGCAGGCACCGGCCATCACGGCGGCAAGTGGCTGGGCGCCGCCCATGCCGCCAAGGCCGCCGGTCAGAACCCATTTGCCTGTGAGATCGCCATTATAGTGCTGACGACCGGCCTCCACGAAGGTTTCGTAGGTGCCCTGCACGATGCCCTGGCTGCCGATATAGATCCACGAACCGGCGGTCATCTGGCCGTACATGGCAAGACCCTTTTTATCCAGCTCGTTGAAATGATCCCATGTCGCCCAGTGCGGCACGAGGTTGGAGTTGGCAATCAGCACGCGCGGCGCATCCTTGTGGGTGCGGAACACGCCGACCGGTTTACCGGACTGGACCATCAGCGTTTCGTCTTCGTTGAGATCGCGCAGGGTCGCGACGATCTTGTCGAAATCCGCCCAGGTGCGGGCGGCACGGCCGATGCCACCATAAACCACCAGTTCGTGCGGGTTCTCGGCCACTTCAGGATCGAGATTGTTCATCAGCATGCGCAGCGGCGCTTCTGTCATCCACGATTTCGCGGTCAGCTCGGTTCCACGCGCAGCGCGGACGTCGCGGATATTGTGACGAGGATTGGTCATTTGGTTCCCCTTTTGGTGTGTGCGAGTGTCAGCGCAGTCGTTTCGATGCGCGTGAGAATGTCTTTCAGGTGGATACGAAGCTTGGTGGCCTTGGCGTCGTCATAGGCAAACGGCGGTGCCTCTGTCGTTAGATGGGTGGATTGCGCCAGTTCCATCTGGATGGCGTGCACGCCGGTTTCGGGCTTTCCGTAGTGGCGTGTCGTCCAGCCACCCTTGAAGCGACCGTTGAGAATGCTGGTGTAACCTTCTGCCGCAGCGGTCGCTTCGACCGCCATTGTCTCGATGGCTGGGTCGCAGGTCCTGCCCATATCCGTACCGATGTTGAAATCCGGCAGCTTGCCTTCGAACAGGAACGGGATATGCGAGCGGATCGAATGGCAATCATAGAGAATGGCGATGCCGTGAATGGCCTTAACCCGCTCGATTTCCGCGGCAAGGGCCGCGTGATAGGGTGCATGAAACGTTTCCAGCCGAGAGACTATGTCGTCCTGATTCGGTTCCTGCCCCTCATTCCAGATCGATTTGCCGTCGAAATCGGTTTCCGGAACAAGGCCTGTGGTGTTTTGTCCTGGATAGAGGCTAACGCCTTCAGGATCGCGGTTGGCATCGATCACATAACGATGAAAGGTGGCGCGAACCGTCGTCGCGTCGGGGAGCAGATCCGCGTAGAGATCATGAATATGCCAGTCGGTGTCGGCAAGCATCTTGCCGTTGTCGTTCAAGCGTTGCCAAATCGCTGCCGGAACATCGGTGCCGGTGTGGGGCAGGCCGAGAATGACGGGCGATGTGCCTTCTTTAATATCGAAGACGCGCATCTTACGCCTCCAGCTTCGGAAGAATGCCGTCGGAAATCACGGACACAAGAGCGCCGGTAGCAATAAGGTCGGATGCCGCCTTCAGATCCGGCGCCATATAACGGTCCTCTTCCAGTGAAGGGATCGCCTGACGCAGCACGGCGATTGCCTTTTGCAGCTCCGGGCTGGTTTTCAATGGCCCACGCAGCTCAACGCCCTGAACCGCCGAAAGCGCCTCGATGCCGAGGATGGCGAAAAGGTTCTCCGTCATCGGTAGCAGGCGGCGCGCGCCGTGGCAGGCCATGGATACATGGTCTTCCTGATTGGCTGAGGTTGGCGTCGAATCGACCGAAGCCGGATGAGCCATCTGCTTGTTCTCGCTCATCAGCGCAGCGGAGGTGACTTCGGCAATCATCAGGCCGGAATTCAGCCCCGGTTTTTTCGATAAAAATGCCGGAAGGCCATAGGATAGAGCCGGATCGACAAGCAGCGCCACGCGGCGCTGCGCGATCGCGCCGATTTCGCAGATGGCAAGCGCCGTCTGGTCGGCGGCAAATGCCACCGGTTCAGCGTGGAAGTTGCCCCCGGATACGACGGAATTGTCGGAAAGCACCAGCGGATTGTCCGTCACGGCATTGGCTTCGATTTCAAGCGTGCGGGCTACCTGCCGCAGAAGATCGAGGCAGGCGCCGTCCACCTGCGGCTGGCAGCGGATGCAATAGGGATCCTGAACGCGCTCGTCGCCTTCGATATGGCTGACACGGATTTCGGATCCTTCCAGCAGGTTGCGCAGTGCAGCCCCCGCATCGATCTGGCCCTTGTGGCCGCGCAATGTGTGAATATCGGGATGGAAGGGAGCCGAAGAACCCATGGCGGCATCGGTGGAAAGCGCACCTGTTATCAGCGCTGCCTGTGCCGCGCGGTGAGCGCGGAAAAGACCGGCAAGCGCCAGCGCCGTCGAGGTTTGCGTGCCGTTGATCAGCGCCAACCCTTCCTTGGCGGCGAGCACGACCGGGGTCAGCCCGGCTTTAGTGAGAGCTTCGCCGGCGGGCAGAAGCGTACCTTCATAGAAAGCCTCGCCTTCGCCCATCATCACGGCGGCCATATGGGCAAGCGGCGCGAGATCCCCCGACGCTCCGACCGAACCCTTTTCCGGGATGGAAGGGATGACACCCTTTTCCAGCATGTCCTCAATCAGCCGCACCAGTTCCAGCCGCACGCCGGAGGCGCCGCGACCAAGCGAAATCAGCTTCAGCGCCATGATCAGGCGCACGACATTTTCCGGAAGCGCCGCACCGACGCCGCAGCAATGTGACAGGATGAGGTTACGCTGCAGCGTCGCCACATCGGCTGCGTCGATCTTGATCGAGGCGAGTTTGCCGAAACCGGTATTGATGCCATAGACCGGAGCGTTGCCGGCGGCGATCTCGGCGATGCGGGCCGCTGCTTTTTCTATGCCGGCATCGAACGAACGGTCGAGTTTCGCTCTGCCGTTATCCCAGTAGATTGCGGCAAGTTCAGCAAGGGTCACATTGCCTGGGTGAAGCGTGATAGTCATGTAGAAACCTTCTGTCCCTTGAAAATGCGGGCGTGGAGCGGGTTGAAGCCGATGCGGTAGACAAGTTCAGCCGGGCGTTCGATATCCCAGATGGTGAAATCAGCGGATTTTCCTGCTTCCAGCGTGCCAGTTTCCGCAAGCAGGCCGAGCGCCTTTGCGGCATTACGCGTGGTCGCCGTCAGGCATTCCTCCACCGTCATGCGAAAAAGCGTGGCACCCATGTTCATGGTCAGCAACAGGGAAGTCAGTGGTGAGGTGCCAGGATTGCAATCGGTAGCCAGCGCGATGTCAGCGCCTGCATCGCGCAGGGCCTGAACCGGGGGCAGCTGTTTTTCGCGGAGCGCGTAAAAGGCCCCGGGCAGAAGCACGGCCACCGTTCCCGCTTTAGCCAATGCTTTTGCACCGGCCTCATCAAGATATTCCAGATGATCGGCGGAAAGCGCACCATAGGACGCGGCAAGCTCCGTACCGCCGAGGTTGGAAAGCTGTTCGGCATGCAGCTTGACGGGAAGACCGTACTGTTTTGCCGCTTCGAAAACCCGGGTCATTTCCTCAACGGAAAAGGCGATGCCTTCGCAAAAACCGTCAACCGCATCCGCCAGTCCTTCCGCATTGGCTTTTTCCAGCCCCGGCAGAACCACGTCCATAATGTAGTCGGCGTTACGGCCCTTATATTCGGCCGGTGTCGCATGCGCGGCCAAGTAGCTGGTGACGATTCTAACGGGCCGTAACGTCTCAAGTTTGCGGGCGACGCGCAGCATTTTCAGTTCGGTTTCGATATCAAGACCGTAACCGGATTTTATTTCGAGGGTCGAGACACCCTCCGCCAGAAGCGTATCCAGACGGGGCAATGCCTGTGCCACCAAAGCCTCTTCCGAGAGGGCGCGCGTGTCGCGTACCGAAGAAACGATACCACCGCCCGCTTTGGCGATCTCCTCATAGGTCGCGCCATTGAGGCGCATTTCGAATTCCATGGCGCGGTTGCCGCCGAAGACCAAATGTGTGTGGCAGTCTATCAAGGCCGGGGTGATCCAGCGTCCCTCACAATCGGTTATCTCGTCGGCCGTTGCCAGGTCGGCGGGCAGATCGCTTTCGGCGCCGGCAAAGACGATGCGGTCGTTGCGTATGGCAATGGCAGCATTTTCGATAGCGCCGATGCCATCCATGGTAGGATCAAACGTCGCCAGCCGGGCATTGCGCCACAATGCGGTAGTGTCACCCGTCGCCATTCCCTTTGTATATTTGTTCCCTGGCATTTGCTTTTCGCCTTTCTTTTATGTGCCAAATGTATATACATAATAATCATGTTGGCAAGCCGTAATTTCGTATGCGACGTGGCCTTGTCAGAAGAGATCAAGAGGAGAGGGTGGCATGACGGTAATTCACGCGGGCGCAGCACTTCTGGCCGATGGGTGGGTGCAAGATGTTCGCATCCACTGCAGGGGCGGTGCTGTTTCATCCGTCGAAACCGGTGTTTCTCCGCAGCCGCAGGATGAACGGCATGCCGTTATCGTGCCAGCCATGCCCAATCTCCACAGCCATGCCTTTCAGCGGGCCATGGCAGGGCTTGCTGAAATTCGCGGACCTGCCGATGACAGCTTCTGGAGCTGGCGCACGGTCATGTACAAGTTCGCGCTGTCAATGACACCGGATCATGTCGAGGCGGTTGCTGCCCAGCTTTATATGGAAATGCTGGAAGCCGGTTTTGGACGGGTCGGTGAATTTCATTACCTGCATAACGATATGGATGGTTCGCATTACGGCAATATCGCCGAAATGGCCGAACGTATCGGTGCCGCCGCCTCGCAAACGGGGATCGGCCTGACTTTGCTGCCGGTATTTTATGCGCATTCCGGTTTCGGCGGTCAGCCGCCGATCGACGGTCAGAAACGTTTCATCCATTCGCTCGACAGTTACGAAAGGCTCATGCAGGGCGCCCAAGCCGCGGTGAATGGGCTTCCCGGTGCAACGCTCGGCATCGCGCCACACAGTCTCCGTGCCGTAACTGGTGAAGAACTGGCGGCGATCGAACCGCTGGCGAAAGGCGGCCCGATCCACATTCATGTGGCGGAGCAGGTCAAGGAAATCGAGGACTCGCTCGCCTTTTCAGGTGCGCGGCCGGTGGAGTGGCTTTTGCAGAATGCACCGGTCGATGATCGCTGGTGCCTTATCCATGCGACGCATATGACGGAAGCCGAAACCCGCCGCATGGCAAAAAGCGGTGCCGTTGCCGGCCTTTGCCCCATCACCGAGGCCAATCTTGGCGACGGCATCTTCCCCGCTCCCGGTTTCATCGCGGAAGGCGGCCATTACGGTGTCGGTTCGGATTCCAACATTTTGATCTCCGTGCCGGAAGAATTGCGGATGCTCGAATATTCGCAGCGCCTGTCGCTTCGGGCGCGCAATGTCATCGCCGATGCCGGCCGTTCCACGGGCGAGAAACTGTTCCAGCAGGCGCTTCAAGGCGGTGGCAGGGCGCTGGATTCAAAAATCAGATAGAAGCGGGAAAAAGCGCTGATTTTGTCGCGCTTGATTGCTCGGCCGTTCCCCATCTTCCGGCATCCCAGATTCTCGACCAGTGGATGTTCGCGAGTAGCGTCCATGTCGATACCGTCTGGGTGCGCGGTAAAAAACTGGTGCAAGCGGGCCGGCACGTCCATCGCCATGAAATATCGGATCGCTTCAACAAGGTCATGGCCGAACTTGTCGATAGCTGATATGCGCTCGATAGGAACGACATCGAGCCGTTGGAAGGCATTGCGGACGTGACGAAAGCATCGGCCGGGCAAACCCTGCACCAGCGAATCCTCGGTGATATCGAGGGCCGGATCGTATCGGGCGAATGGCCGCCGGGTCACCGGTTGCCTTTCGAGGTTGATCTCGCCGCCCACTACGATTGCTCCCGCATGACCGTCAACAAGGTCATGGGCCAGCTTGTGAAGGCCGGCTTGATCGAGCGCCGCAAGAAATCCGGCAGTTTCGTCCGCCAGCCGCAGATCCAGTCCGCGGTTCTCGAAATCCACGATATCAGGGCGGAAGTCGAATCCCTTGGCCTGGAATATGGCTTCAAGGTTCTGAAGCGCACGCAGCGTGTCGCAAAGCGTGAGGATCGGACAAGTCTCGATATTGCCATTGGTACATCGCTGCTCGATATCGTCTGCATTCATTTTGCGGGCACGCGGGAATTCTGTATCGAGCAGCGTCTCGTCAATCTGGCAACCGTTCCCGATGCCGCTGAAATCGACTTCACGGAGATTGCACCCGGACCCTGGCTGCTTGGCCATGTTCCCTGGAGCAATGCCGAACACCGCATCAGTGCCGAAACGCCTTCGAAAGATGTGGCACGCCTGTTGGGTATCTCCGACAGGCAGGCCTGCCTTGTCGTGGAGCGGCGCACATGGAGCAATTCGGGTGCCGTCACCTATGTACGCTTCACCTATCCCGGCAATGCGCACGCTCTGGTCGCCCGTTTCAGCCCGTCTTCCGAATAAGACTGGGAAGGGCGCAATGCCTGCAATGCCCAAGAGAGCGCCCTCGTCGTGGTAGGAAAAGTCCTAGCTCCCGCCATGCAGCTCCGAAACGTTAAAATCTGTTAGTTTGTATGACTAATTTCAAACTCTCCTTTAAAATCAATGCTTTGAATGTTTTTTTTAGAATTTGTATTTTGGTGTGTTGACTTGTTTGAGGGTGATCTCTTATAAGTCCGCTCACTGAACGAGGGCGGCGGCGCTGCTGGCGACGAAGTCTTTCGTTCTAAAGAAATCATGTTGATGAGCTGACTGCTTGTTGTTTTCCAAGGGCTTTTGCTTTTGGGGTTTGATTTTGTGACTGCATTGAGCGGTCTGTTTTTTGACAATTGAATATGAGAAGAAAGAGAAACGTGGGCGGCGAAGCTTGCGGGGTCTGAAGGAATTCAGGCTCTGATTGAATAGACTTTGACGGTCACGTTTTAATGAGACAACACCAATTTTGCGAGCAGCGATGCTTGGATGA
>NZ_JARWMI010000002.1:1150000-1407500 GCF_030758035.1 Rhizobium sp. AN68
CTTAATGATACGACCTCGAAGTGCACCGGCGTGCCTTCAAAGAGGATTGTATCGAACACGTCGATGTCATCAGGAGATGATCTGGTTGTAAAAGGTAACCGGATTGCCGTTCCTTTGGAACGGCTATGGATGAGCATAGACAATGAGAACGAAGAAGTGAATTAAGGGCATTTGGTGGATGCCTTGGCATGCACAGGCGAAGAAGGACGTGATACGCTGCGAAAAGCCGTGGGGAGCTGCGAATAAGCTTTGATCCATGGATCTCCGAATGGGGCAACCCACCTTAAATGCTTGGAAAATCCAGTCTGTTTTATGAACGGCCTGGGTTTCCAAGCATTGTGATAAGGTATCTTACTTTCGAATACATAGGGGTAAGAAGCGAACGCAGGGAACTGAAACATCTAAGTACCTGCAGGAAAGGACATCAACCGAGACTCCGTAAGTAGTGGCGAGCGAACGCGGACCAGGCCAGTGGCAATGATGAATAAAGCGGAACGATTTGGAAAAGTCGGCCATAGAGGGTGATAGCCCCTTACGCGTAGAACAGTCATTGTCCTTGAGTAGGGCGGGGCACGTGAAATCCTGTCTGAACATGGGGAGACCACTCTCCAAGCCTAAGTACTCGTGCATGACCGATAGCGAACAAGTACCGTGAGGGAAAGGTGAAAAGCACCCCGACGAGGGGAGTGAAATAGAACCTGAAACCGGATGCCTACAAACAGTCGGAGCCCGCAAGGGTGACGGCGTACCTTTTGTATAATGGGTCAACGACTTAGTGTAACTAGCAAGCTTAAGCCGGTAGGTGTAGGCGCAGCGAAAGCGAGTCTGAATAGGGCGATTGAGTTAGTTGCATTAGACCCGAAACCGAGTGATCTAGCCATGAGCAGGCTGAAGGTTGGGTAACACCAACTGGAGGGCCGAACCCGTATCTGTTGCAATAGATTGGGATGACTTGTGGCTAGGGGTGAAAGGTCAATCAAACTCGGAAATAGCTGGTTCTCCGCGAAATCTATTTAGGTAGAGCGTCGACCGAATACCCTCGGGGGTAGAGCACTGGATGGGCTATGGGGACTCACCGTCTTACTGATCCTAACCAAACTCCGAATACCGAGGAGTACTAGTCGGCAGACACACGGCGGGTGCTAACGTCCGTCGTGAAAAGGGCAACAACCCTGACCTCCAGCTAAGGTCCCCAAGTCATGGCTAAGTGGGAAAGGATGTGAGGATCCCAAAACAACCAGGATGTTGGCTTAGAAGCAGCCATCATTTAAAGAAAGCGTAACAGCTCACTGGTCTAAATAAGGGTCTTTGCGCCGAAAATGTAACGGGGCTAAAGCCATGCACCGAAGCTGAGGATGTGACAGTTGTAGTGACTGTTGCGTGGTAGCGGAGCGTTCCGTAAGTCTGTGAAGGCGGACCCGTGAGGGCTGCTGGAGATATCGGAAGTGCGAATGTTGACATGAGTAACGATAAAGGGAGTGAGAGACTCCCTCGCCGAAAGACCAAGGGTTCCTGCTTAAAGTTAATCTGAGCAGGGTTAGCCGGCCCCTAAGACGAGGCGGACACGCGTAGTCGATGGGAACCACGTTAATATTCGTGGGCCTGGTGGTAGTGACGGATCTCGTGTGTTGTACATTCTTACTGGATTGAATGTGCGGCGAAGAGGTTCCAGGAAATAGCTCCACCGTATAGACCGTACCCGAAACCGACACAGGTGGTCAGGTAGAGTATACCAAGGCGCTTGAGAGAACTATGTTGAAGGAACTCGGCAAATTGCACGCGTAACTTCGGAAGAAGCGTGACCCCATTTTACGCAAGTATGATGGGGTGGCACAGACCAGGGGGTAGCGACTGTTTATCAAAAACACAGGGCTCTGCGAAGTAGCAATACGACGTATAGGGTCTGACGCCTGCCCGGTGCTGGAAGGTTAAAGGGAGGGGTGCAAGCTCTGAACTGAAGCCCCAGTAAACGGCGGCCGTAACTATAACGGTCCTAAGGTAGCGAAATTCCTTGTCGGGTAAGTTCCGACCTGCACGAATGGCGTAACGACTTCCCCGCTGTCTCCAACATAGACTCAGTGAAATTGAATTCCCCGTGAAGATGCGGGGTTCCTGCGGTCAGACGGAAAGACCCCGTGCACCTTTACTATAGCTTTACACTGGCATTCGCCAAGGCATGTGTAGGATAGGTGGTAGGCTTTGAAGCAGGGACGCCAGTTCTTGTGGAGCCATCCTTGAAATACCACCCTTATCTTCGTGGATGTCTAACCGCGGTCCGTTATCCGGATCCGGGACAGTGTATGGTGGGTAGTTTGACTGGGGCGGTCGCCTCCGAAAGAGTAACGGAGGCGCGCGATGGTGGGCTCAGACCGGTCGGAAATCGGTCGTCGAGTGCAATGGCATAAGCCCGCCTGACTGCGAGACTGACAAGTCGAGCAGAGACGAAAGTCGGTCATAGTGATCCGGTGGTCCCGTGTGGAAGGGCCATCGCTCAACGGATAAAAGGTACGCCGGGGATAACAGGCTGATGACCCCCAAGAGTCCATATCGACGGGGTTGTTTGGCACCTCGATGTCGACTCATCGCATCCTGGGGCTGGAGCAGGTCCCAAGGGTATGGCTGTTCGCCATTTAAAGCGGTACGTGAGTTGGGTTCAGAACGTCGTGAGACAGTTCGGTCCCTATCTGCCGTGGGTGTAGGAATATTGACAGGATCTGTCCCTAGTACGAGAGGACCGGGATGGACGTATCTCTGGTGGATCTGTTGTCCTGCCAAGGGCATAGCAGAGTAGCTATATACGGAATGGATAACCGCTGAAGGCATCTAAGCGGGAAACCAACCTGAAAACGAGTGTTCCCTATCAGAGCCGTGGAAGACGACCACGTTGATAGGACGGGTGTGGAAGCATGGCAACATGTGAAGCTTACCGTTACTAATAGCTCGATCGACTTCTTCGTTCCCATTGTTCATGCTCATCAAAGATGAGCATCATCTGTTCTGTCCTGACGCGCATAGCGCTCCGGACGGGCCGCGCCACAGGGCGCGACGACCTCTGGTCTGTATGGCAAACATACGGGAAGGTCGCAGAAAGACGTGTTAAATTAAATGAAGCGCAAGCTTCCCAGCTTCTCGAAACAACACTCATGTGAAAACATGAACTGTGTTGCGTTTTGCCGACCTGGTGGTTATCGCGGGGCGGCTGCACCCGTTCCCATTCCGAACACGGCCGTGAAACGCCCCAGCGCCAATGGTACTCCGTCTCAAGACGCGGGAGAGTAGGTCGCTGCCAGGTCTGCAAAACGCAACAAATATCTTCTCAAGCAAACTCTTCGGCCCAGCCGATACAAAGGGCCGCTCAAAGCGGCCTTTTTGCATTGCGTAACATGAAAACATAAGGAAAACGCCTCGTGCGTCCCTTAAAGGAGACAAATCGCCTTCGGCAATTTGCTCCGGCAATATACATCACAGCCTCCCTGTGATGCAGTCGCGATAAATCCCATAGGGATTTACGCTGGTAACGCGGGGTGGAGCAGCCCGGTAGCTCGTCAGGCTCATAACCTGAAGGCCGCAGGTTCAAATCCTGCCCCCGCAACCAATATCTTCAAGACTATCAACAACAAAGCCCTCCCATCCCGGAGGGCACCTTGCGTTTAGGGCCTTGGATACCGCAAATCACTTGCTGGCGGTATAGCCACGTGGGGCTCTGATAGCGTGCAGCGGTCGATCCATTACGCACACTCGAGCTTCGCGAACTCAACGGGCTCATGGCCCCTGTTCATTGAACACCTCCATCAAAAGTTCTTCTGACCCCATCAAACAGCCTATCGTGCTAGGTCTAAGGCAGCCGAAAGTGACCCCGATCGTGCGGGATTACAGGGTGGCTTTTGACAATGCCGAGTACGCTTATGGACCTGCCGAAGATAAAGACGCTGATTGATTTTGTCGGACGAACGAACGTCACCGAACTCATGGTGACAGAGAAAAGCGTAACTGTGCGGATATTCAAAACCGCACCTCGAACAGAGACTGGCAGCAATGTCTCGGTCAAAGCCGAGGATGACGCCCTGATCGATCAGTCGGAGTCGATCCTTCCTGCCGCCACATCGGCCACTTCCGTTCATGCCCCGATTTTTGGGGTTTTGCATCGCGCTTCCGCGCCGGGACAACCTTCATTTGTCGAGGCTGGAGATGTGGTCGAGGAGGGGCAGGCCCTCTTCATCATCGAAGCCATGAAAGTCTTCAATAAAATTGTTGCGCCACGCGCTGGCCGGATCACCTATCTGACGGAGGTTGATGGTGGCGAGGTTGAGGCCAATGATTTGCTGGCGGAGATCGCGTAGTGGCGGAAGGTCTCAACACCACATCGGATATACCGGGTTTCGACACGGTCCTGATTGCCAACCGGGGTGAAATTGCTGCACGCATTCAGCGCGCCTGCCGCGAATTGGGCTTGAAGACCGTAGCCATCTGCTCTGAGGCGGACAGGCAGGCTCCATATGGCCAAACGGCTGACACCTTCCTTTGTGTTGGCCCGGCGAATGCTGCCAAGAGCTATCTCAATCAGAATGCTATCTTAATCGCTGCCCGTCTGACGGGTGCGGGTGCGATCCATCCCGGTTATGGATTTCTGTCCGAAAATGCCGCCTTTTCTCAGGCTGTCGAAGATGCCGGTCTCGTATTCATCGGTCCGGACGCAAGGTCGATCTCCACTATGGGCGACAAGATCGCTGCCAAACGGGCAATGATTGCGGCCGGTGTGCCATGTGTACCGGGACCGGATACAGCGCTTCCCGAGGATGCTGCAACGGTTGAGCGTATCGCGAATGAGATCGGCTATCCAATCATCATCAAGGCTGCGGGCGGTGGTGGCGGGCGTGGCATGCGAGTAGTGCAGGAAGCTGCCTTGCTTCATGAAGCCATTACCTTGACGAGGGAGGAGGCGAGGCAGGCTTTTGGCTCTGCTGTCCTCTACATGGAGAAGTTTCTCCAGCATCCCCGTCATATCGAGATACAGGTCTTGTGCGACACGCACGGCAATGCCGTCTGGCTTGGTCACCGCGACTGTTCGATGCAACGTCGTCATCAAAAAGTGGTCGAAGAAGCGCCAGCGCCTGGAATTTCGGTCGATGTGATCCAGCCGGTTGGTATGGCTTGCGTCGAGGCTTGCCGACAGATTGGCTATCGCGGGGTGGGAACTTTCGAATTCCTGTTTGAAGACGGCAAGTTCTATTTCATCGAGATGAATACGCGCTTGCAGGTCGAACATCCCGTCACGGAAATGACGAGCGGCATCGACATCGTTCAGGCCCAGATCAAGGCGGCGCAGGGTAAGCCTCTGGACTTGCGGCAGGCAGATGTTATCTGCGACGGGCATTCTTTCGAATGCCGGATCAATGCCGAAGATCCTGATAAGTTTCTCCCCTCGGCGGGCGTCGTGACCGATCTTGTGCTGCCGGAAGGAGAGGGGATTCGCGTCGATACCCATATCCATGTCGGCTACCGGGTGTCACCCTATTATGATTCCTTGATCGCCAAGTTGATCGTACATGCGCCGACCCGTGCTGAAGCCATGGTTAGGATGCGCCAAGCGCTTGCGGGTACACGGGTGGAGGGTATTTCGACCAATCTTCCGCTCCTGCGCGCCCTCTTTAAGGACGAGGCTTTTGCGCAGGGCGAAACAGACATTCACTATCTTGAACAATGGCTAAAAGAACGGAGCGCGGCATGAGCAGGCCCGACTTTAGCGACCCCGTCTTACTCACAGCTTTGACCGATATGCTGACGGATGCAGGCGTGGACGGCGTGGAAATCACGACGCCTGAGGGCCAGGTACGCATTATTGTTTCTGCCTCGGCAAGATCTGCAATTTCCGTCGCTGGCACTGTTTGCTCACCAAAGGCCGCTGTTTCGAAAGTGGTGGTAAAAGCGCCGATTGCCGGTCTCTTCTGCGCTTCTAAGCCTGCTCTGCCTGCAAAAACGCAAAATCTTCCGCGTTTGGTTGCTGCAGATGACGTGATTGGATTTATCCGGATCGACCACATTCTCATCCCTGTTGTCGCGGGTCGTAACGGTTCGCTCGTCAATCAGCTTGCCGTGCAGGATGCTCTGGTTGGTTTTGGTGATCCGCTGTTCGAAATCGAGCTTCAATCATGATTGCGACATCGAACACTCTAGCACCTCGTCACGAAATCCAGCCCGTCATCAAAGGCCAGGCGCGCGTTTCGTTCATAGGCTCCCGGTCATTCTTGCTCGAAGCATCCGGCGAATTTGATCTGCCAGCACAACGCTGGATCTGGGCGCTTTCGCAAACGGTAAAAGTCTGGGCAGGTGTTGCGGAAGTCATTCCCGGCATGACGAACCTTTTGGCGATTTTTAAGGAAACGCCTGAAGATCCAGAGTTCATCGTGTCTCAGTTGCTCGATGCCTGGGATAAAGCAGCCAGTCTGGATATTGTCGGGAAGACAGTTGAAATACCGGTACATTATGGGGGCGAATACGCTGCCGACCTTCCAGCCCTCTGTGATTTTTCAGGGCTGAGCGACCGCGAAGTCGTGCGGATTCACCATGAGGCGACCTACCGCGTCTTCGCGCTTGGGAGCGCGCCGGGCTTTGGCTATCTGCATGGTCTTGATGCTCGCATCTATATGCCCCGAAAAACCGTGCCATCGATCAAGATGGAAAAGGGTTGCGTGACGATCGGTGGAATGCAGACGGGTGTGGCGATGTTGACCGGACCGAATGGGTGGAATTCCATCGGTTACGCCGATTTACAGATGTTCGATCCGGCCTCTTCTTCGCCAGCTCTTTTGGCACCCGGAGATACGGTTCGCTTCATACCTACAGGGATCGAGCTATGATCGAGATTATCGAAACCGGCCCCTTCAACACCGTGCAAGACCTCGGTCGCCCCGGTTACCGTGACATCGGGGTTTCTGCTGGCGGTGCCATGGATCCTCTGTCGCTTAAGATCGGCAATATTCTGACCGGTAATGCCGCAGATGCTGCCGTTATCGAGGTCCAGACTTTTCCATTCAAATTGCGTTTTACGAAAACAGCAACATTTGCCGTTACCGGGACGGATGGGCGCCCGTTGCTTGACGGGAAAGAGCTGCTTTCCTGGTGCGCTCATATCGGCAAGGAAGGTCAGATACTGGAACTGAGGCAGCCGCCGAAACTCGCCCGCGCCTATGTCGCGGTTACGGGCGGGGTGGACGTTCCGGTTTTGATGGGATCTCGAAGCACGGCACTGCGCGGCAGTTTCGGCGGTCACGATGGGCGACCGCTTGCAAAAGGTGACAGGCTGGAAATAGGGGCTTCCGCCGATCTTTTACCACTGCCATCAAACGGGCTTGGTGTAGTTGAGCCTTCCGTGGCTTTAAGCGATATTTTCCCGCCTGTGGTGGACGGCGTTTTGCCGATACGAGCTATTCCGGCCGGTGAACAAAAGCTGTTTGCCAATGATGGCGAGGAATTCTGGAGCCAGATCTGGCGCATATCCTCCCGCAGCGACCGGACCGGTTACCGGCTGTCGGGTGATCCTATCAAACCGACCGAAACCATCGAAATGCGTTCCCACGGTGTGATGCCGGGCGTTGTACAGGTGCCGCCAGGTGGCGAGCCGATCATCCAGATGAGCGATGCAAATACGGCGGGCGGTTATCCAAAGATTGCCGGCGTGATCGAAGCCGACCTGTGGCGGTTAGGACAGGCACGCGCGGGTGGGAAGATCAAATTCGTGAGGTCCAATCACGAGGAAGCGCGTGTGGCCGAGCGGGCAGTTGCGAAATATGTCGATGATGTTCGCCAGACCTCACAAATGGTCAAGCGAGCGCTGAATGCGATGGGTTGACGGACAACCAGGGAGCAAAGCGAGGAAACGATGAAGATCGATCTGAACTCCGACATGGGCGAAGGCTTCGGTCCTTACCGGCTCTGTGACGACGAAGCGATGATGAAGATCGTATCGTCGGCTAATATTGCCTGTGGTTTTCATGGCGGCGAGCCAGATACCATGGCGCGAATGGTTCGCCTTGCCAAAGAAAATGGCGTTGGCATTGGCGCGCATCCGGGATTGCCTGATAGGGTGGGCTTCGGCCGACGCGAAATGCCCTTTCAGCCGGATGAGTTGAGACAGCAGATGCTCTATCAGCTCGGGGCCTTGATCGCGATTGCCAAAAGCGAAGGCGTCGAAGTCGGGCACTTCAGTTTTCATGCGGCCATGGGCAATATGGTCAATCGCGACCCGGCGCTTGCCGATATGATGATGAATGCCATTTCCGCCGTTGATCCGAAGCTTGTGGTGTTCGTAACGCCGGACAGCGAAATCGAGAGAGCGGCAAAACGCGCTGGATTGAAGACCCTGGCATTGTTTTTGGCCGATCGCGCCTATGACGCCAAGGGAAGCCTTGTCGCGCGGGGTCTTCCCGGCGCGCTGGTCAAGGATGAACCATCGGTGCGCGCCCGTGTCCGCCGGTTCCTGACCGATGGCACGGTCAAAGCCATCGATGGCACGATCATCACAATGCCGGCTCGCTCCATCCTCGTCCACAGCGATACGCCCGGTTCACTGGAGCTGGCGCGTATCGTGCGTAGTGAAATCAGCGCCTCCGGCGCAACGCTCGCGCCTGCCGCAGAACTCGCGTCTTAATGGGCCACTGGTTGGCCCGTTCTCTAAATCTTACTGAAAGATCATGCAGATGCCCTCTACATCAGACCGCCTGAAAAACGTTTCCATCTCCGCTTCCGCCGCCATGACCCAACGCGCCAGAGAGCTGGCCGCGCAGGGTGTCAAGGTGGTAAGCCTCTCCTCAGGTGAACCGGACTTCCCGACGCCTGCTCACGCAATTGAGGCCGCGCACGAAGCAGCCCTTGGCGGGCAGACGAAATATCCACCGATGGATGGCATGCCTGCGCTGAAAGCCGCGATTGCCAGAAAGTTCAAGCGGGACAATAATCTGACATACGATGCCAGCCAGATCATCGTTTCCGCAGGCGGCAAACAGGTAATCTTCAACGCCATGCTTGCAACCTGCAATCCGGGCGACGAGGTCGTTATTCCCACCCCGTCATGGGTCAGCTATGCGGATATCGTCAAATTCGCAGGGGGTGTTCCCGTCGCTGTGCCGTGCGTCGAACAAACCGGTTTCAAACTGCGTGCCGAAGATTTGGAAGCTGCGATTACGCCACGTACGAAGTGGCTCATTCTCAATTTTCCCAACAACCCCACCGGCGCCGCCTGCTCCCGTGCGGAGATGAAAGCAATCGCAGAGGTTATGCTGCGTCATCCCCATGTCTGGATCCTGACGGACGATATTTACGAGCATCTTGTCTATGATGGCTTCGAATTCGGCACAATTGCCGATGTTGAGCCGCGGCTTTATGACCGCGTTCTGACAATGAATGGCGTGTCGAAAGCTTACGCCATGACGGGATGGCGTCTGGGCTATTGCGCCAGCGGCTCGAAGGAACTTATCGCCGCAATAAGCAATGTAAACGGTCAGAACGGCGGCGGCATTGCCACTGTTTCGCAGGCGGCAGCGATTGCAGCGCTGGACGGTCCCCAGGATCTTCTTAAAGAACGCGCCGCTATCTATCGCGACCGTCGCGATTTTGTTCTGAGCAAACTCGGCGAGATTGACGGTTTGCGCTGCCATAAGCCGGAAGGCGCCTTTTACCTCTATCCCAATATGTCTGGGCTTATCGGCAAGACCACCAAGGGCGGACGCAAAATCGAAGGCGATGTGGATTTTGTGATGGCGCTGGTGGATGAGCATCACGTGGCAACGGTACAGGGCGCCGCCTATGGTATGAGCCCATACTTCCGGATCTCTTATGCAACGAGCATGGAGATGTTGAGCGAAGGCTGCGCCCGCATTGCGCAGTTCTGCCAGGATATGCGTTGATCCTGAAAACGATCCTTTGGCTCGGCTGCCGGGCCAAAGGATACTCTAAAGTTTCAATTTTTCCGTCAGTTCCACCAGGATATCCTTGACGGCAAAAGCCGGCTCAGACAGCGAATTCTGGTCGGACATGCAGAGCGACAGTGTTTCTTCGATCCGTGGCGACAGCAGCCGGCAAATAAGTGGTTCGCTCGTTTCCGAGACGATCCGGTTGGCAATGGCTTTTGGCATGATGGTTGCGCCGAGACCACTTGCAACGGCGCGGGCAAGCGTCCTGACGATTTCCACTTCCGCGACGACCTTCAGATTGATCCGGCTGCGGGTAAATGCCGTGTCTACAGCGCGCCGGACAAAATTATACGCGGGTGGCATCAGCATGGGCATGCCATCAAGCGCGGCGATCGGCACCGGTTTTGAATCCGCTTCGATTGCGAAATCGCGATGTGCGACAAGATAAAATTCTTCGCTGAGCATGGGCTCGAATTTTACGCCCTTGATTGGTCCGACGCCGTGGATCAAAGCCAGTTCCAGACGTCCATTCATGATCATCTGGCTATAGGTTTGTCCCACACTTTCCGTCAGGTGGATCAATATCCCCGGATGTCGCTTGCGCGTTTCCGCCAACAGCTCCACGGAAAGCGTTGCAGCGCTGCTGAATGGGACGAGACCGACAGAGACGCGTCCCGCAATTGAGTTACCCGCCGCCGATACGTCAACCTGCGCCTGTTCCATCTGGCGCAATATGATCTGTGCATGGCGGTAAACGGCATGTCCCGCATCCGTCATCGTCACGCCCTGCTGGCTGCGGATGAGCAATTTCTGGCCGAAATGATCTTCAAGCGCGGCTAGTTGCTGGCTGAGTGCCGGTTGCGCCAGATGCAGAATATCTGCGGCGCGCGTGATGCTGCCACTGTCTACGATGACGATGAATGATTTGAGACGTCTTATATCCATGCTTGGCGCAGCTTACAGGCTCGCACGCGTTTTGCAATCTGGGCGCCAGAGCGGAAAGCTCCTGCCTGGAACAAGAACATCCCGGAATCCCGTCTCTAATTGCCTGTTTGCGGGTCTCCATAAAACTTACTTATTACTCCAAAAATAATCGGTCTTAGGCAAGCAGGGAAAGCTTCGCTAGTGTTGATGGTAACAAAAAAGGGGATCAGAATGCCATTCTCCGATTACAAGACCGCTTTGGTCACCGGTGCTTCATCCGGTATCGGTGCCGCTGTCGTCGAGCGGTTTTGCCGCGAAAACATTGAAGTCCACGCGGTTGCCCGCAGCGCCGGCGCCCTGAATGAACTCGCCGAACGCACCGGCTGCATACCGCACGCGATCGACGTTACCGATCGCGCTGCAATTGCCGATCTTGCAAACAAGGTGCAGTTCGACATTCTCGTGAACAATGCCGGTGTCGACAGGCCGAAGAAGTTCCTTCAGGCGGATGCGGAGGATATCGACCTTTTGATCGATGTGAATCTCCGTGCCGTTCTCCACATCTGCCGGCTGATTGTTCCGGGCATGGTGGAGCGTGATCGCGGGCATGTCGTCAATATCTCGTCCATCGCCGGAAACTATAATTTCGGCGGCAACTCGACCTATCATGCCGTTAAAGCTGGTGTCGCCATGCTTTCGAACCAGTTGAGGCTGGATGCATTCGGCAGACGCGTCCGCGTAACGGAGATTTGCCCCGGCCGCGTGGCGACGGATATCTTCACTCACGTTCACGGCAACGATCCGAGCGTGCGCGAGCGCTTCATCGATGGTTTCGAGCTGCCGAAAGCGGAAGATATTGCCGACGCGATTGCCTTTGCCGTTGCCGCGCCAGTTTCAATGAATATCGGCCATATGGAAATTACCCCGACATTGCAGGTTATGGGCGGACTTCAGACGGCCAAACCGCAGACTGTGGCGCAAGCTGACGCAGCGAAGGAACAAAAGCCGTGAGCGGTTTCGACCTGTCGGCAATCCTGAGCGACCCGCAATATATTGCAATGCTCTGGCACGGATTGCAGATGACCTTCGTCATCTTTATCGGGTCCTGGTCTCTCGCCATGACGCTTGCGCTGGTCCTGTTATGCGTGCGGTTTTCAT
The DNA here is from genome assembly GCF_030758035.1 of Rhizobium sp. AN68. Taxonomy (NCBI): domain Bacteria; kingdom Pseudomonadati; phylum Pseudomonadota; class Alphaproteobacteria; order Hyphomicrobiales; family Rhizobiaceae; genus Rhizobium; species Rhizobium sp. AN68. The sequence goes on from NZ_JARWMI010000002.1 coordinate 1,161,991, forward strand.
CGTCGCGTTTTGCTGATCGCGCCGTGGCGGCCTATGTTTCCTACCACCGCAATGTGCCCACACTCGTGCAATTGATGCTGTGGTACTTCGGGATATTCACGCTCCTGCCTTCAGGTTTGACGGACTGGCTGATCGGTCACAATGCCGAAGCGATCTTTGCCGTGGTGGGTCTTGGTCTCTGTCAGGCAGCCTATTTCAGTGAGGATCTGCGTTCAGGCCTGCGCTCCGTCAGCCCGGGACAGATGGAAGCGGCCAAGGCATTGGGCCACGGTTATCTCTCCGCGATGCGCTTCATCATCATGCCGCAAGGCGTGCGCAATGCCCTGCCGCCGCTCATCAATCACAGTGTCTCCCTGTTCAAGAACAGCAGCCTCGCCCTCATTATCGGCGCTTCCGAATTGACCCATGCCATCAAGGAAATTGAAAATCTCAGCTTCCAGACCTTCGAGATCTATCTTGTCGGAACTGTTCTGTACCTCTTCTTCTCGCTGTTGATCATGGGTGCCGGTGCGTATCTTTCGATGCGCCTTGATCCGGCGTGGAGGGCACGCGGATGATCGGCGATATGATTACCATCGTTCATGACAACTGGTTGCTGCTGCTGATCGGGCAATATCCGAACGGCCCGCTTGGAGGGCTTGCGAACACGATCATCCTGTCTGCCCTTGCCATCGCACTGGCCTTTCCTGTCAGCATCCTTATGGCGATGGCGCGCCTGTCCAAGTGGCGGCTCCTGCGGTGGCCGGTAACGGGGCTGGTCTATGTCACGCGCGGCGTGCCTTTGCTCATGCTCATCCTTTGGAGTTATTTCCTCGTTCCGCTCTGGACCGGCGCAGACGTGCCGAGCTTCGTCATCATGTTGACGACGCTTGTCATCTATCAGGGCGCATTTCTCAGCGAAGTCGTAAGAGCGGGTATTGTCGCTCTTGGTGCGGGGCAGATGGATGCGGCGAGAGCGCTTGGCCACAGCTATCTCGGTGCAATGCGCTTCATCATCTTGCCGCAGGCGCTTTACAACATGATCCCCAGCATGATCTCGACATTCGTCGCCACGATCAAGGATACGACGCTCGGTTACGTCATCAACGTACCCGACCTCACCTTTGCGGCAAGTCAGGTCAATAATCAGCTTCTGACCCAACCATTCCAGGTCTTCCTCATCCTCGCGGTTGTCTACTACGCCATTTGCTGGAGCTTGACGTATCTCGCAAATGCCGTCGAGCGGCGTATCGCCAAACGCCGTGCCGGTGTGGTCGGTCGCCGGCAACAGGCATTGCAGGCGCAGGCGAAAATCATAACGGAGCAGCCATGACAAACACGGCATCATCAACACAGCAGACCATCCGCATTTCCAATGTCTGCAAGAGTTATGGCGACTACGAGGTTTTGAAGAATGTCGACGCCGAAGTTGCGCGGGGCGAGGTTATCGTCATCTGCGGCCCTTCCGGCTCCGGCAAATCCACATTGATCCGTACCGTCAATCGTCTCGAAGAGATCAACAGCGGATCCATCACGCTCGATGGGCAGGATATTCACGCGGCAACCAAGACAAAGGAACTCAATCTTCTGCGCAGCAGAGTTGGTTTTGTGTTCCAGAATTTCAATCTCTTTCCGCACCTGTCTGTTGTCGAAAATGTCACGATTTCCCCGATCCGGGTGAAAGGCGTCGCACCTGATGTTGCCCGCCAGAAAGCTTTGAAGCTTCTGGATCGGGTAGGCCTCTCCGACAAGGCCGGGGCCTATCCGGGGCAATTGTCCGGCGGTCAGCAGCAGCGCGTGGCAATTGCGCGTGCGCTGGCCATGGAGCCGCCCGTCATGTTGTTCGATGAACCGACAAGCGCTCTTGACCCGGAAATGGTTGGAGAGGTGCTGGCCGTCATGAAGGGGCTCGCGGCAGAGGGCATGACCATGCTTTGCGTGACCCACGAAATGGGCTTTGCCCGTGAAGTTGCCGACCGCATCTGGTTCATCGACGCCGGCGAAATTCTCGAAAAAGCGACGCCGGAAGAGTTTTTCACAGCACCACGCCATCCGCGCGCGCAGCGGTTCCTTTCCGATCTGCGCCACTGATACCAATCAATCATAAGAGGAGAACTGACCATGAACTGGAAATGCCTGACACTTACCGTTGCATTGGCTGGAACCGCTCTCGCGTCACCAGCGGCGGCTGATCAACTCGATACGATCATGGCGAACAAGGTGCTTCGTTGCGCAACCTTTGCTGATGTCATGCCATTCGCGGCACCCGATCCGAAGACCCGTGAAATGGCCGGTTTTGACGTTGATCTTTGCAACGCGATCGCCAAGGAACTGGGCGTTAAGGCCGAAGTCAAACCGGTGTCGGTGGAAGCCCGTGTGCCGGAAGTCAAGCTTGGCCGCGTCGATATCACTGTCGCCAATCTCGCCTACACACAAAGCCGCGCCGAGCAGATTCAGTTCAGCGATCCCTATTATCTCGCCAAGGAAATGCTCATCGTGCCGGTTGATGATGCCGGCAAGAAGAAGTCGGATTACGAGGGCCAGCGTGTCGCCTCCACCAAGGGCTCGACCTCTGAAATGTCTATCAAGCTCAACAAGTCCGAGCCGCTGACCTTCCAGGATACTGCCTCTGCCTATCTTGCCGTTCAGCAGGGCAAGGCGCGGGGTATGGTGGCCAACACCATGACCACCACCAAGTTCGTCAATGAATCGACGACCAAGGGCAAACCGATGCGCATGATCGAGGAGCCTATGCTCTATCAGCCGATCGGTGTCGGCATGGCAAAGGACAATCCTGCCCTGACAGCGAAAATCAATGAAGTGCTGCGCACACTCGACGCCTCCGGCGAGATAAACAAAATCTGGGACAAGTGGCTTGGCCCGAATACCGAATACAAAATGACCCGTACGGACAAGGTCGTCCCGCTCTCCGAGCTGAAATTCGACCCGATCCCCTGATCCCGCCTGGCTTCAAGCCACGGCAACGATTGACACATGACAATTAAACTCAATGCGAGTGGCGGGACGTTCTCGCCGCCAGCCTTACCGTGGGAGGTTTTATGATCCACATTAAAGATATAGCAGAACGGCCAAGCAAGGCAGACATCGAAGCCCTTTCGAAGTTTTCGCCGGCAACCATCCACGAGGCACAGGGTCGCAGGGGCGCACTTTCCTCCCGCATTAAGCCTGTCGACTACCGCATGAAACTGTGTGGTCCCGCCTTTACCGTCAAATGCGCGCCGCGTGACAACATCATGTTGCAGCTGGCCATTAATTACGCCAAGCCCGGCGACATCATCGTGGTTTCAGCTGGTGAGTACGAAGAGGCTGGTTCCTTTGGCGACGTGCTGGCAAATGCCTGCCTTGCAAAGGGGATCGGTGGTCTGGTGACGGATACCGGTGTGCGTGACACCTTGCAGCTTCGAGACCTTGGCTTCCCTGTATTCTCGTTCAGCGTCTGCATCAAGGGTACCGTCAAGGAAACGATTGCCGCAGTAAACGATACGATCATCATTGGCGATGAGATCGTCAATCCCGGCGACATCATTGTTGGCGATGCGGACGGTTTGGTGGTTGTGCGTCGTGCGGACGCTCAGGAATCGGCACGTCTTTCGCAAATTCGCGAAGATGCTGAAGCGGGCTTCATTGAAGCTTACAAGCAGGGCAAATCCGTTATCGAGGTTAGCAATCTGGAGCCCGTCCTGAAGGCAAAGGGGCTTGTCGTCGATATCTGATTTTTGTGTGGTGCAGCGAGGCGCGTTTGGCGTTTTTGGACTTTTAAAACCGTCGCAACCATAGCTACATCAATGCAAACAAAAGCCCTCCCCCCGCGGAGGGCTTTTGGCTTCACGGCTGACGAGACCATCGAACTCCAGGAAGCCCCAAGGGCGGCCCTTCTTGCGCGCTGCGTGGCCAAGGATCCAGTATGGGCGGATCGCGGTTTTTTATGCGTTCCGAGCTATGAAGATACGTCCGATCGTGTTGAGCAGAATCTGCGCAGCCAGAATGGCGGTTGAGCCGGTGTGATCGTAATCAGGCGCGACCTCGACCAGATCGATGCCGACGATCTCGCCACGCTTTGCAAGACCTGTAATCAGTTCCAGTACCTCGTAATAGATGAAGCCGCCATGGCTCGGGGTCCCGGTTCCTGGCGCGATGGACGGGTCGAAGCCATCGATATCGATCGAAAGATAATAGCGCTTGCCCGCGGGGATGCGCTCCACTACGGCGTCCACGCCGAGTTTGCGGATCTGGCGCACGGAGAGAATATCCGAGCCCTGGGAGCGGGCATAGTCGTATCCTTCCTTTGCGGTGGAGGAGACGTTGCGGATACCGAGCTGGGTCATTCCGGTGACCCACGGTTTTTCCGAGGCGCGGCGCATGGGGCTGCCATGTCCGAAGCGGACGCCGTGACGCTCATCGACGAAATCCAGATGCGCGTCGATCTGCACCAGATGGATCGGCTCCTGATCGCTGAAGGCATTGATGCAGGGGATGTTGATTGAGTGGTCTCCGCCAAGCACCACAGGCAGTGCGCCGGCTTTAAGGATCTTGCGGACGCCGAACTCGATATTCGCGTGGCTGTTCACCGTATCGGTATGAACAATGTCGGCGTCGCCTATATCGACGATCTTCACGCCTTCCAGATATGTGACGTCGTCCTCGTGATCGTAGGCGCCCGCGTGGCCGAAGGAAAACAGGGTGGAGGCCTCACGGATGCTGCGCGGCCCGAAGCGGGCGCCGGGGCGCCATTGCGTCCCAAAATCGAACGGGGCACCGAGAACCGCAACATCCGCGTCGATCGCGTCCCAGTTTTCGACGTAGGGACTTTTGGCAAAGGTGGAAATACCGACGAATGGCAGGTTCAATCGTCCGCCGTCATAGCCGTGGGCAGTCATAGAGATGTCCTTTCAGATATCAAAGTGCGCGCTCGCGCCAGGTTTGCAGAAATTGGGAAAGGCGTTCGCTCTTCGGATTACTGAAAAGCGTCTGCGGCGCGCCTTCCTCAACGATCTTGCCGTCATCCATGAAGACGACACGGTTGGCCGCATGCGCGGCAAAACCCATTTCGTGCGTGACGATGACCATGGTCATTCCTTCCGCCGCGAGCGTTTTCATGACGGAAAGCACTTCACCGACAAGTTCGGGATCGAGTGCGGAGGTCGGTTCGTCGAACAGCATGGCGCGGGGGTTCACCGCCAGTGCGCGGGCGATGGCGACGCGTTGCTTCTGCCCACCGGACAGGCCGTCGGGTCGGCGGTCAGCGAAAGCGGCAAGCCCGACTTTATCCAGCATGGCGCGGCCGCGCTTTATCGCTTCGGCCTGGGGAAGACCATGGACGAGCCTGAGCGCCAATGTCACGTTTTTGATGACGCTCATATGCGGCCACAGATGAAAGTGCTGAAAGACCATTCCAAGCGGGCGGCGCGTCTCTGCCAGTTCTTTCGGACCGGCGCGTTCGCGGCCAAGCGGGGTTTCACGCCAGCCGATCAGGCGGCCGAAGACATCGACATCACCCGCGTCATAGGGATCGAGAAATGCAAGCGAGCGCAGAAGCGTGCTCTTGCCCGATCCCGAAGGTCCGATGATGCACAGGACATCACCCATATGAATGTCGAGATCGATGCCTTTCAGAACGGTCTTGTCACCGAACCTTTTCTCCAAGCCGCGCGCGGAAATAACAACTGTTCGTTCGCTCATGTCAGGAGCCTTCGGTGGAAAGGCGGCGTTCGAGATAGAGGCCGAGCCGCGACAGGATTTCGACGATTGCCCAGTAGAGCAGGGCAATGGTGAGATAAGGGGTTACGACCGCGAAGGTGATCGAGCTGATCGTACCGGCGACCTTGGTCAGCTCGCTGAGCGTGATGACGGACAGAACGGCGGATTCCTTGACGAGATTAATGGCCTGGCCGACCGAAGCCGGCAGCGTCAGTGCCAGCGCCTGCGGCATCTGGATGTGGAGAAAGGTGTCGCCGGAGGTAATGCCCAGCATTCCCGCCGCTTCGATCTCGCCTCTTGGAACGGCATTGAAACCGGCGCGGAAAATCTCCGCAAAGGGGCCAGCGCCATAGAGGCCGAGACCGACGATGCCGGCGGCATAGGGGCTGAGGATCAGCCCCAATTGCGGGCCGCCATAATAGAAAAGAAACAGGATCAGCGCGAGCGGCGCGCCGCGGGCAAACTCCACATAAAGCCTTACCGGTAGGGAGATGGCCATGTACCGCGACCGTAGCGCCGCAGCCAGCACGATACCGATGATGACGGCCAGTGCGATACCCGCAATGGAAACTGTCAGTGTTGTGAACAACCCGGCCGCATAGAGAGGAATATCGTTCAGGAAGCCGGAAATCATCGCGTCGCTCCCTTTGTCAGGTGCCGTTCGACAAGGAGGCCTATTCCCGCAAGTAGCGCTCCAACCGCGACATAAAGCAGGAGAGCCGAGAGATAGGCGTCGAGTGGCCGGAAGGTGGTGGCCGCATATTGCTGGGCACGGCGCGTCAAGTCGGTGACGGCGATGACCGAAACGAGTGAGGAGTTCTTCACGAGAGCCTGTATCTCGCCGACAAGTGCCGGCAACATGGTTCTGAAGGCCTGAGGCACTTCAATGTGCAGGAATGTACGACCTGCGGAAAGGCCGAGCATGGCGGCGGCTTCCCGCTCTCCCTTTGGAATGGATTGCAGGCCTGCCCTGTATATCTCCGACTGGAAGGCGGCTGTGTTTAGCGCCAGCGCCAAAGTTGCGGCAGCAACCGGCGTCAGATCCAGCCCCAGAAGTGGCAGGACGTAGAAGACGATCAGCAGCTGGACTAGAATGGGCGTGCCTCGCCAGAAGGAGATGTAGAGACCGGATGCCAGGCGGGGCAGGCGGCCGCTGCGACCGCAGGCCGCGAGGAGAAGGGCCAGCGGCGCTCCCAGGAGAAGCGCCGAAAGGCTGACGGTCAGCGTGGTGAAGAGGCCGTCCAGAAGAACCGGCCAGATGGCAAAAGATATCTTGTCCATGACCGGTTCGACCTGCCGGTCACTCAGTCGCCGGCAGAGTGGCGGGCAGTTCCATCTGCGCGCCGAACCATTTCTTCTGGAATTCGGCCAGTTTGCCGGATGCATTGAGCTTTGCCAATTCACTGTCCATGAAGGCATTTAGTGTCGCACTGTCAGTATCGTTGCGGCCCGCCCATGAGAAATAGGTCTTCGGTCCGAAGGTCGGCAGAACGACTTCAAAAGCATCCGGCCGCTGGCGTGCAGCTTCCAGAAGGTTTGGAAGCGAGTTGACGACGGCGCGCAGGCGCCCGGCACCGAGGTCGGCATAAGCTTCCGAGAAATCCGTGTAGCTGGAGACCGTCGTGGCATCCTTGCCGGCGGCCTTCAGTTCGGCGGAAAACGTCTCAAGCGCCTTGAGCTGCGCGGAGCCCGCCTGCGAGCCGACGGGCTTACCCGCGATATCTTCCGGCTTGGAGATCTCGGCATCGCCCTTGCGTTTCAGGATTGCCATCGTCGCATCGGCAACGGGTGCTGAGAGCTTGTAGGCCTTCATGCGTTCCGGCGTCACGGTGACCGAGGTCACGACATAATCGAAGCGGCTGGCGGCAAGGCCTGGCAGGATGCCCTGCCAGGGCAGATCGAGACGCTTCAGCTCAACGCCCGGCAAGGCTTTCATGACTTCTTGCATGATGTCAGCGGAATAACCGACGATCTTGCCGTCCTCGACAAATTCGAACGGCGCAAACCGGGCCTCGGTTGCGACAGTGAAAACCTTATCGGCCTTGATCTTTTCCAGAAGATCGGCGGCATGGGCGGATGCGCCGAGGCTGACGGCGAAGGCTGCGCAGAGTGCGAGAGATTTCAGAGTGGGCAGGTTTTGCATGGTTTCGTTCCCTTATTGGTTTGTGATTGGGGAGGAGGAAACCATGGACATTATTCCAGAAAAATAGGAAACTGATGGAGTTTATATTTGTAAAATTGATGTAACGGTCCCCATGCAGCTCGCGCAATCCGACCTTCGTTCTCTCGCCGTCTTCCGCGCCGTCGTGGAGCACAAGAGTTTTCTCGGCGCGCAAATCACGCTCGGGCTGAGCCAGTCCGCTGTCAGTTTCCATATCAAGGCGCTGGAAGACAGGCTCGGTTTCAAGCTGTGTCGGCGAGGGCGATCCGGTTTTGAATTGACGGATCGCGGCGCGCTCGTACATGAGCGTTCGAAAGTGCTGTTCCTGGCGCTGAACGCCTTCGAAAGCGATATCGGTACGCTCAAGAACCGTATTACCGGTACGTTGCGACTGGGACTTGTGGACAACACGATTACCGATCACGACCTGCCCATTCACCGGATCATCGCCCGCATCAGCGAAAAGGCGCCGGAAGCACGTATCGAGCTGGTGATCGACACGCCGGACGCCCTGTTGTCGGAAATTGCCAATGGCGGCCTGGACATCGCACTTTTACCGGAAACGCTGCCGTATCAGGGCCTGAAGCTTTCGCGCTTCAGGGAAGAGGCGCATTCACTGTATTGCGCGAAGGGACACCAGCTCTTTCATCTTCCCGATGCCGAACTTTCCGTCGAGCGCATCGAATCCTTCGATTTTGTCGTGCGGCCCTATGCCAATATGCGTGAGCTGCAATATTTTCCGCAGGCACGGGCGCGCGCTTCGGCCTCCAACATGGAGGCGCAGGCGATGTTCGTGATGTCCGGCCACTATGTTGGGTATCTGCCTGATCATTATGCAGATGATTGGGTCCAGAAAGGAATTTTCCGGCCGTTGATGGCAGCAAAGACCCGTATCCAGTCCACCTTCGTTATTGCCACTCGGTCCGCTGAAAAGCCTTCGACGGTGCTCGATTTCTTCATTCGCGAACTCGCCGGTTTCGCATCAGAGGCGTTTCACAAGAACGCGCGCAAGGCGTAGAGCATACGCCGCTCATAGCCCCGTCGCCGCGAACGCCTACGTGTGTTCCAGGGGGCAAGCGTGATCTTGGAAGAAATTGCCTTGCCGATGGCATCGCCGTTCGCTATCCATACTTCAATAATTCAAGGATTGTTGAAATATGGATCAGCATCAGGCTCTTTCGGCATTTGCTGCCCTCTCTCAGGAGACGCGCCTCGCGATCGTTCGAGCACTTGTCGTTGCCGGTCCTGACGGACTGGCCGCCGGTGCAATCGCCGAGCGCATGGGCGTCTCGGCGACGAACGTGTCGTTTCATCTCAAGGAACTGGAGCGGTCTGGCCTGGTCTCGCAACGACGAATATCGAGGTCTATCCTTTACAGCGCCAGCTACGACACTTTGGCCGAGCTTGTGAAATTCCTGGTAGAAGACTGTTGTGCCGAACATCCGGCGATTCTGGAGAATGTCGAGCGAAGCGATGGATGCGCCAGTCCGGCTGGCACTTCGTCCGATGGGGGCAATATCATTGCATAATTCGAAAGTACCTGCTGGCATCGTCTCAGCGCTTGGCCTCACGCAGATCATCGGTTACGGCACTCTCTATTACAGTTTCAGTATTCTTGCCCCCGGCATGGCGGAAGACCTCGGCCTGACATTGGCGGAGGTATTTGGCGTCTTCTCGGTGTCGCTGTTCATCGGAGGTCTGTCGGCAACCTATATCGGCAGGCAGATGGATAGGAGCGGAGCCGCCACGGTGATGACGGTCGGCTCAGGCCTTGCGGCCTTTATGCTGTCGCTCTGTGCCTGGTCACCGTCAGTCGCAATCTTTGCCGTTGCCATCATCCTGCTCGAGGTATCGTCCGGAATGGTGCAGTATCAGGCCGCGTTCGCGACGCTGGTCGAAAGCGATCCCAGAACCGCATCCCGGAGCATCACCTACCTCACGCTGATCGGCGGGTTCGCATCGACGATCTTCTGGCCGATCTCGGCCGCGCTTTCCGAATGGATGTCATGGCGTGAGATCTATCTGGTCTTTGCAGCGCTGAATCTGTTCCTTTGCATGCCTCTACACGTCTGGATCATGCGCGTCGGCAAGACCGGACCGAATGCGGATGCGGCCGTCCCTCGCGAAGCCATAATCGGAGCAATCCCCCACGATGCGCGCCGCCGAAGCATGATCATGGTGTCGTTCGCCTTCGCGCTTCTCGGATTTTCGCTTGCCGCGATCCTCGCGCACATGGTGCCGATGCTCGGTTCCATCGGGCTAGGTGGCGCGGCAGTAGTTATAGGATCTCTGTTCGGTCCGGCACAGGTCGCAAGCCGCCTGATCAACATGGTCTTCGGAAAGAACCTGTCGCCGCCAGCGCTTGCCGTCCTGTCTGCGGTGCTGATCGTGTTCGGCATCCTGATCTTGCTGGCAACGCGAGACTGGCTACCGGGGGCAGTCGCGTTCGCAATCTGCCTCGGGCTTGGGTCAGGCATCAACAGCATCGCGCAGGGCAGCCTGCCACTCTATCTGTTCGGATCGGAAGGGTATGGCGCGATCACGGGCAAGATGGCGGCAGCTCGACTGGCGCTCGGAGCCGGGGCACCCTTCGCGTTCGCGGCGTCCATGGAAAACTTTGGCCTGAGCCTGTCACTCATTGGAAACGCATGTCTCGGCGCGGTCAGCATCACGGCATTCGTTGCGGTGGCAGCGTCCTGTCGGCGGCCAGCCACCGCAACAGCCTAGGTCGTCAGATCGACTTCAGGGAGACCCGCTTCTCCAACTCGACTGCTTCTTCCTTCCGCTCGCTGTAGCGGTCGGTCAAATAGGCCGAGGCATCGCGGGTCATGATGGTGAACTTCACCAGCTCCTCGCAGACATCCACCACCCGGTCGTAATAGGGAGACGGCTTCATCCGTCCGTTAGCATCGAACTCCTGATACGCCCTTGCGACCGACGACTGGTTGGGGATGGTGATCATCCGCATCCATCGCCCGAGGATACGCATCTGGTTCACAGCATTGAAGGACTGGCTGCCGCCGGAAACCTCCATGACAGCGAGCGTCTTGCCCTGTGTCGGGCGAACAGATCCGAGCGAGAGAGGAATCCAGTCGATCTGCGACTTCATGATGCCGGTCATCGCGCCGTGGCGCTCGGGGCTTACCCAAACCTGCCCTTCCGACCATTGCGAGAGCTCACGCAATTCCTGCACCTTCGGGTGGCTCACCGGTGCTTCGTCGGGCAAAGGCAGGCCCTTCGGATCGAATATCCGAACTTCGCATCCAAGCCGTTCGAGCAGCCGCCCTGCTTCGAAGGCAAGCAAACGACTGTAGGATACCTCGCGTAGCGAACCGTAAAGGATCAGAATGCGGGGCTTATGTGTCGAAAAGGCCGGACGCAGAGCATCGAGATCAATCGCGTGCAGGTTCTGGCCCTCAAGTGCGGGGAATGTGTCAGGCAATGCGCTTTCCTTCATCATCGAGGACCTGTTCGCCGTCTTCTTTGGTAAACGGCCCCTTGAATGCGTCTGCCGGAAGTATATCCAGAACCACTTCCGAGGGGCGCGACAACCGCGTACCCATCGGGGTGATGACGAATGGCCGGTTGATCAGGATTGGCGTCTCGAGCATGGCATCGATCAACTGGTCATCGGTCAGTTCAGGATATCCAAGCCCAAGCACCGTATAGGGCGTGCCCTTCTCGCGGATCGCCTCGCGGACGGTCAGCCCGGCGTCTGCGATCATCTTGACGAGTTGCTCGCGGCTCGGCGGGGTTTTCAGATACTCGATCACAGTGGGTTGAATACCGGCGTGCTCAATGAGTGCGAGGGTGTTGCGCGAAGTGCCGCAATCCGGGTTGTGATAGATGGTGACGTCCATGCTCATTGCCTTTCGGTAATTGTGTTTCGGGAAACGGCTGGGGCCGCCTCGTACCAATCCTTCGAGCGGTTCACGATCCAGACGACCGAGAGCATGACCGGAACCTCGATGAGGACACCAACAACGGTTGCCAGTGCTGCGCCTGATTGAAAACCGAACAGGCTGATAGCGGCCGCAACCGCGAGTTCGAAGAAATTGCTTGCACCGATCAGTGCCGACGGACCGGCAATGCAGTGCCGTTCGCCGCTCATCCGGTTCAGAAGATAGGCGAGCCCGGAGTTCAGATAGACCTGGATAAGGATGGGGATTGCAAGCAAGCCGATAACGGCCGGTTGGGCGATAATCTGCTCGCCCTGGAAGGCGAAGAGAAGAACCAGTGTTGCAAGCAGCGCTACCAGCGAAATCGGCTGCAGCCTTGCGAGAATGCGATCGAGCATCCGTGACGTTCCGTCCGCCATGAGCCGGTGCCGGATGAACTGCGCGAGGAAGACGGGCACGACGATATAGAGGGTAACGGAGAGGACGAGCGTGTCCCACGGAACGGTGATTGCGGACAGGCCAAGCAAAAGGCCGACAATGGGAGCAAAGGCGATGACCATGATCGCATCGTTGAGTGCGACCTGCGAGAGCGTGAACAGTGGTTCGCCGCGTGTCAGGTTAGACCACACAAAGACCATTGCAGTGCAGGGCGCTGCGGCAAGAATGATCAGTCCCGCGATATAGGAGTCGATCTGGTCAGCGGGAAGATAGGGGCGGAACAGCCAGCCGATGAAGAGCCAGCCCAACAGCGCCATCGAGAACGGCTTGACGGCCCAGTTGATGAACAGCGTGACGCCGATACCCCGCCAGTAGGTGCCGACCTGCGTGAGAGAGCGGAAATCGATCTTCAGCAGCATCGGAATGATCATCATCCAGATCAGGATTGCGACCGGGATATTCACCTTGGCAATCTCGGCCGCGCCAATGAGCTGGAAGACGCCGGGCAGCAAATGGCCGAGGGCGACACCGACGATGATGCACAGAAACACCCAGACGGTTAGGTAACGTTCAAATGTGGACATCAGGCGGACTTTCCCGCGTGTGGAGTGCAGCAGGGCGTCAACTCGGCGATCAGCGGAGCGCAAAGCTCTGCCGATCCACCACAACAATCTTTCAGGAGAAACAGCGTCATGTCGCGAAGCTGTTCTATCTGCGCGCGATACATGATGATTCTGCTCTGGCGTTGCGATGATACGAGGCCCGCGCGTGACAGAACATTCAGATGCGCGGACATGGTGTTTTGCGGCACCACCAGCGCGCGCGCGATGTCACCCGCCGGCAAGCCTTCCGGTGCGTGCCGCACCAGAAGCCGAAAAGTTTCGAGACGGGTTGGCTGGGCAAGCGCCGCCAAAGCGAGAATAGCCTGTTCTTGTTCCATATATCCAGATTAATGGAAATATAGGCATAGTCAATGTGTTTTTGCGGGTGTTACCAAACACCACAAACTCCAGGGGATCATTTTACGAATATCGACAGAAACCAATTTCGGGCCGGTTTTTAGTGCGGGAAAATCGTCGGCCCAGCCGCTTCGGCGACTTGGTATTATTGTACATGCGAGTCCGCCTGCATGAGTGGGACGCCACCCATGCAGGCTTGCTTCAATGCATTGCGGACGAAACCGGCAAGCGTTCTGTTCGGCTCACGCGCCCGAACGGTCTCTCTGTTCGCGCCATACGGCGAAAGCTTTCTGGTGTTCGTCCTTCGTGCAGGGATAAAGACCGATGATGGTTGCGCCGCCCTTCACCTGTTCGACCACGAAATCCTCGTAAGCGGTCATTTCCACCGCTTCTGTCGCGATTTCGTCGGCAATTCCGGCGGGGATGACGATGACGCAATCCGCATCACCGACAATGATATCCCCGGGGAAAATCGGGGCATCGCCGCAGCCGATCGGGCCGTTGATTTCAATTGCTTCGTGTTTGGTGAGGTTGGTAGGGCTGGATGGTCGGGTGTGGTAGGCTGGAATATCCAGCTCCGCAATCGTCGCAGCATCGCGGAAACCGCCATCCGTAACGACGCCGGCAGCACCGCGCACCATCAGGCGGGTGATAAGAATATCACCAGCGGATGCGGCGCTCGGGTCTTTGCGGCTGTCCATGACCAGTACGTGGCCGGGCGGGCAGGTCTCAATGGCGACGCGCTGGGGATGTGCTGGGTTGCGGAATTCCACCAGCTGGTTGCGGTCTTCGCGGGCGGGCATGTAACGCAGCGTGAATGCAGGCCCGACCATGTTCGCGCCCTTGTGGCCAAGCGGGTGGACGCCCTGAATGACCTGGTTGCGCAGGCCGCGCTTGTAGAGTGCGGTTGCGAGGGTGGCGACGGAAACCGTCATCAATTTTTCCCTGGTTTCTGTATTCATCTTATTCTCCTCGAATAGCGTGAGTGTCTGCACATCAGTTTTTGTGGATCGGTTCGTCTATGAAAACGCCGCCCTGGTATTTCGCGATTGCGGCATCCGGATCAGGGCGAGGGACATCCCGTTCGATATCGGCCCGGAAGCGTGCGGCATTATCCCGCCGCTGCCAGCCGAGAAAATCGACGTGGGAATTATCCCACCAGCTGTCGTCATTGGCAGAGACGCCCCAGATGACCGGGCAACCGAGTTTTGGCGCGTGAAATACGGCCTCTACTAGGGAGACCAGATCGTCATGGCTGAGCCAGGTGGATAACATGCGCCAGTTGGTGGGCTTCTCTTCGCAGGAGCCAATGCGGACGATGGCCGTTTCCTGTCCGAATTTGGAATGGTAGAGGCTCGCCATTGCCTCGCCGAAAATCTTCGAGACGCCGTAAAGGCCATCCGGCAAAAACGGTGTCTGCGGCGATAGCTGCTCACCCTGCGGATAATATCCGATGGTGTGGTTGCTGGAGGCAAACAGGATGCGTGGCATGCCAGCAAGCCTTGCTGCCTCGTAAAGATTATAGACACCGCGCAGATTGGCGGCCTCGATGGGATCGTAAGCCTTTTCGACGGAGATGCCGCCGAGATGGACGATGCCGTCGCAATCCTTGACCAGCGCATGGACGGCGCCACCGTCCTCCAGAGAGCAGCGGATGATCTCTTCATTCGCTGCCGCCGCACCCATATCAACCACATCCGAAAGGCGGATGATCTCCGCGAGATGGCCGAGCCTGCCGCGCAACATGCTGCCCAGCTTGCCGCCGGCGCCCGTAATCAGCAAACGTTTCATCATTTTGCGCGCTCCCGTCTCAGAATATGTCGGGTTCGCCAGCTGTGCGGCCGAAATCCGTCTGCAGGAAATCGAAATCGCATCCGGCATCCGCCTGGGTAACGTGTTTCGAGAAGATGTAGCCATAACCACGCTCGTAACGCGGCGGCGGCGCCTGCCATGCGGCCCGACGCTGGGCGATCTCCTCTTCGCTGACCAGCATGTCGAGACGGCGCTGGGGCAGATCGAGCCGCACGATATCGCCGGTCTTCAGCAGGGCAAGTGGACCGCCGACGAAGCTTTCCGGCGCGACATGAAGAACGCAGGCGCCATAGGAGGTGCCGGACATGCGGGCATCGGAAATGCGCACCATATCGCGGTGACCCTTCTTGATCAGCGCCTTGGGGATGGGCAACATGCCCCATTCGGGAAAGCCTGGGCCGCCAAGCGGGCCCGCATTACGCAGAACCAGAACGTGATCGGGCGTCACATCCAGATTTTCATCGTCGATCGCCGCCTTCATCTCAGGGTAGCTATCGAAGACCAGCGCCGGACCTTCATGGAAATGGAGTTTCGGATCGCAGGCGGCGGGCTTGATCACAGCACCATCCGGGCAGAGATTGCCGCGTAGAACGGCAAGCGATCCTTCAGCGTAAACAGGGTTATCCAGCGAGCGGATGACGTCGTCATTATAGACCCGCGCGCCTTCGAGGTTTTCGCCCATGCTGCGGCCGGTGACGGTGAGCACGGAACAGTCCAGACGGCTTTCGATCTGCTTCATCAGGGCTCGCAGACCGCCCGCATAATAAAAATCCTCCATCAGGTAATCTTTGCCGGAGGGGCGAACATTGGCGATAAGCGGCGTCACGCGGCCGAGTTCGTCCAGCTCGTCCAGCGTCATCGGCACACCGGCGCGGCGCGCCATGGCAATCAGATGCACGACGGCATTGGTGGAACAACCGGTCGCCATGGCAACGATGGCCGCATTCCGAAACGCGGGCGCAGTCAGAATACGATCCGGGGTCAGCTCCTCGGCCACCATTTCCACAATGCGACGGCCACAGCCTGCCGACATGCGCTGGTGTTCGGCGTCCACCGCCGGGATGGAGGAAGCGCCGGGCAAAGTGAGACCGAGCGCATCGGTGATTGCCGTCATGGTCGATGCCGTACCCATGGTCATGCAGACGCCGGCGGAGCGGGCAATGCCGCCCTGCACGCCGCGCCATTCTTCATCGGTCACGTTACCGGCCCGGCGCTCGTCCCAGTATTTCCAGGCATCGGAGCCGGAGCCCAGCACCTTGCCGGCATAGTTGCCGCGCAGCATCGGCCCGGCCGGAAGATAGATCATCGGCACGCCGGCCGAGATCGCTCCCATGACGAGGCCGGGGGTGGTCTTGTCGCAACCACCCATCAGCACCACGCCATCCAGCGGATGCGAACGGATCATTTCCTCCGTCTCCATGGCGAGCATGTTGCGATAGAGCATGGAGGTCGGCTTGGTGAAACTCTCATCGACCGAAAGCGAGGGCATCTCGACCGGGAAGCCACCTGCCTGTAGAACGCCGCGCTTCACATCCTTCACACGTTCGGGAAAATGCGAGTGACAGGTATTCAGCTCCGACCAAGTGTTGAGAATGCCGATGACGGGCTTGCCGGCAAAATCCTCCTCCGAATAGCCAAGCTGCATCATGCGTGAGCGGTGGCCGAAACTGCGCAGATCGTCGGGCGCGAACCAGCGGGAGGAACGGAGTTTTTTGTCGGTCATGTCAAAGGTCCTGCTTTACGGGGGCGTGGCGACGGAGGCTTAGTCCTGCTTCAGCGTAAGCCCGCTTTTCGTATCGAAGAGGTGGATATGTTGGAGCGGCGCCGACATGCGGATGACTTCGCCAGCTGATGTCGATGTCTGCCCCGCAAGATGCAGGGTGACGTGGCTGCCGTCACCGAGGTTGCCATAGAGATAGGATTCCCCGCCGAGCTGCTCTGCCGTGCGCACGGACATGGTCACCGCACCATCCGGTGTGGGCTGCACATGGTTGGGGCGAATGCCGAGCGTGACCCTCTGGCCGGGTGCGTAGGAAAAGCCGCTCTGCGGCAACGGGATCAATTCGCCGGTCGCGATTTTAAGGGACGGCTGACCTTCTGCTACTACTTCGCCGGCGAAGAAGTTCATCTTCGGCGAACCGATGAAGCCTGCTACGAAAAGGTTTGCGGGGCGATTATAAAGATCGAGGGGAACGCCGAACTGCTCGAGCTTTCCGGCGCGCAGCACGGCAATCTTGTCGGCCATCGTCATGGCCTCCACCTGATCGTGGGTCACATAGATCATGGTATTGCCAAGACGCCGATGCAGGCTGGAAATCTCGCCGCGCATATCCACGCGCAGTTCCGCATCGAGGTTCGACAGCGGCTCGTCAAACAGGAAAACCCGCGGTTCGCGCACGACAGCGCGACCGATCGCGACGCGCTGTCGCTGGCCGCCCGACAGATCCTTCGGCCGCCGCTCAAGCAGCTGGTCGATCTGCAGCATCTTGGACACCTGTGAGACCTTCTCGACGATGTCTTTTTTCGGAGTGCCGATGTTTTCCAGGCCGAAGGACAGGTTTTCCCGGACCGTCATATGCGGGTAGAGCGCGTAGGACTGGAACACCATGGCAAGCCCGCGATCGGCAGCCGGAACCGCGTTCACCACATCGCCGCCGATGACGATATCGCCGCCGCTCAGCTCTTCAAGACCGGAGATCATGCGCAGCAGCGTCGATTTTCCGCAACCGGACGGGCCGACGAAAACACAGAACTCGCCGTGCTTGATATCGAGATCGATACCCTTGATGACGTCGAGGGCGCCATATGTTTTTTTGACCTGACGAAGCTCTATACTTGCCATTGTGTCATTCCCTCCCTTGAGGATCATTTTCCGCCGGTCGATGCGATGCCGGTGGCGATATATTTTTGCAGGAACATGAAGACCAGCGCGATTGGCGCCAATGTCAGCACCGTCATGGCCAGCAGGTTGCTCCACTCTGTCGTCATTTCTCCCTGGAAGGAGTTGAGCGCCAGTTGCAGGGTGAAATTGTCGTTGCGCGTCAGCACGATAAGCGGCCACAGGAAGTCGTTCCAACGCCACATGATGGCGAGGATGGCCAGCACCGCGAGCGCCGGTGCAGACAGCGGTAGGATGATGCGCCAGTAGATTTTCCATTCGCTGGCCTTGTCCATGCGTGCCGCATCGAGGATTTCATCCGGGATGGTCAACATGTATTGGCGCAGCAGAAATACCCCGGTCGGTGTGGCCGCTCCTGGAATGATCACACCCCACAGGCTGTTGATCATGCCGAGCTGGCTGGTGATGAGAAAAAGCGGAACGAGCACGACGGTCTGCGGGATCATCAACGTTCCGACGACGAGTGCCAGAACCACGCCTCTGCCCTTGAAGCTGTATTTCGACAGTGCAAAGGCCGCCATGGAGTTCACGATCAGCATGATGACGGTCGACGTCACGGTGATGAAGGTCGAGTTCCAGAAATAAAGCGGAAAGTTGAAGCGCTGGAAAAGCTCGGTGTAGTTCTCCGTCGCCAGTGCAACCTTCTCGGCCGGGCGCAGCTCGTTGAACGGCATCTTCATGACTTCGCCGGGCTTTGCCGGATCCACCACCTGGGCGACGAGCCCGACGCGCCTGATCATGCCGAGCTTGCGGCCTTCCTTGTCGACAAAGGCCGGCAAAGGTGCGGCCTGACCGTCAATGACCACGGTTTCCTGCGCATAGGGAAGCAGGCGTGGCGGAAACCGCTGGAGGTCGGCTTCCGTCTTGAAGGAGGAGAGAACGAGCCAGAGAACGGGTCCGAACATCATCAGAACGGCAACGCCGAGATAGGCGTAGGACAGCCAGTCGGTCCAGTGCAATTTGCCGTTTCTGCCGCGTGTGCGGGTTAGAAATGCGCCAATCCTAGCCATCGACTTTGCTCCTGTTGGCCCGGAATTGCAGGGCAGTCAGCACCACGAGAACCACGGCAAGCAGCAGCGAAGCGGCCGCGGCCAGTCCGAAGTTGCGGGGTGTTCCGGCAAAACCAGTCTGATAGATGAATTGAATGATGAAGGTCGTTGCCGAACCCGGCCCGCCGCCGGTAAATGCGAAGACTTCATCGAAGGTCTGTACGCCCTTGATGAGGGACAATACGAGAACCACGAGCATGGTCGGGGCGAGAAGCGGCATTGTGATCCGGCGGAAAATCCGCCACGGGCTTGCCTTGTCCAGCTGTGCCGCCTCATAGACGTCACGCGGAATGGCCTGAAGGCCGGCAAGCAGAATGAGCGTGTAAAAGCCCATATGCGCCCAGACGGACAGGAATACCGACCATCCAAAGGCAAGGTTGGCCTCCAGCAGC
This sequence comes from Rhizobium sp. AN68, assembly GCF_030758035.1. Lineage (NCBI taxonomy): Bacteria > Pseudomonadati > Pseudomonadota > Alphaproteobacteria > Hyphomicrobiales > Rhizobiaceae > Rhizobium > Rhizobium sp. AN68. The sequence goes on from NZ_JARWMI010000002.1 coordinate 1,181,297, forward strand.
CAGTCCACCGAACCGATACCGAGGGAATCGAGCGCAGCGTTCAGGACGCCGAAACGCTGCAATATCCACTTCCATATCAGCGCCACGACCACCGGTGAAAGCAGCACGGGAAAGAAGAAGACGGCGCGGAAGAAACCGCGTGCCCTGATGTCACGGTTGAGCACGACCGCCGTAATCAGCGAGAAGCCCACCATGAACCCGACCTGCAACACCACGAAGAAAAGCGTGTTCCAGACGGAGCGCCAGAAAAGATCGCGCTGACAGGAATTGGGATCGAAATAGTTCTGGCACGAGAGAAGGACCGAGAAGTTTTCGCCGCCCACGGAGGGGCGTTCCGACAGCAGGATATGCTCGCTGCCGGTCACTGAATAAGCCATGTTGAGAACGATCGGCAAAAACGCGAAGACCGCAAACAACAGGAGATTGGGTGTCAGAAACACCCATGCGATGCGCCGATGCCCGAGCATTTTCTGCAAGAGGGCGAAAGGCAGCTCTATGATGCCCATGACGGGCGCAAGAAGTCTGTACATTGATGGTCCTCCTTCGATCCGGCGCGGCGCGGCAAGGCCGCGCCGGAAGGCGATGGATCACTTCGCCTGTTTCAACGCTTCCTCAAGATCGGCCTTCGCACGTGTCATGGCGTCGTCAACCGAGCTTTCGCCAACAATCGCCTGCGTGACGCGCTGGACGGAAATGTTGAACATCGCGCGGTTGTTCTTGTAGCCCTGATAGGCGTAGGCGACGGGGCTGATACCGGGGACCTGATCCAGCCACGCGTTCATGGCCTTCTGGGTCGCCGGGGTTGCGCCGGTGTAGTCGATAGGCTTTGCGCCGACGGCCTTGTGAGCCGGGACGTTGCGGGTACGGACGGTGAAATCGAGGTAATTTTCGTCCTGCGCGAGGAAGTTCAGAATATCCGCGACGATCTTGGGGTTCTTGGTCTGTTTGAAGCCCACGATACCCGTTCCGCCCGGCATGCCGGTGCATGCGGCCGGTCCGCATGGCTGCGACACGACTTCCCAGTCGAAAGCATCGCCGACCTGACTGTCGAAGCGCGCTGTCTGCCAGCTGCCGGAATAATAATAGACGAGCTGACCGTTGATGAATTCCTGCGCCGCATCGCGGTAGGTGTTGCCACCCTGACCGGCCCAGACGTCGCGCGCCATGGTACCGTCCTTGTTCCACTCGACGAATTTCTTCACGAAAGTGGTGAAGCCCTCGTCGACCAGGATCGGCTTGCCGTCGGCGTCGAAAAGTTTCGCACCGTAGGAAATAGCCGGACCGGCGATACGGTGACCGGAGCGGTCGATCGCCATGGGGTATGGCGAGCCGGTGGCCTTGGCCACTTCATTTGCTGCCTTCGCCCAGTCGTCAAAAGTCGCATCCTTGCCGGGAACGGCGACTTTCGCCTGATCGAACAAGGTGCGGTTGATGAAGGCGCCGGTAATGGTAAGCTGCGTCTGCATACCATAGATGCCCTTGTCGTCGGGGCCGCTACGATACCATTTCAGCACATCGCCGAAATTGTCCTGCCAGTACTTCGCATCCACGTAGGGCGTCAGGTCGAGATAATAGCGATTGAGGCCGCCAAGATCGGTGACGGTTGCGAAATCCGGGCCGCTGCCGCCGGCGAGCTGCACCGGCAGGCCTTCGAGAAGCGCCTTGTAGGGCACGATATCCGTAACGATCTTGACGTCAGGATGCTGTTTTTCGTAACGCGACAGGATGTCCTTCAGGACTTCGCAGCCGTTGCCGTCATAGGCGCAGGTGAAGCGAACTTCCTGTGCCTCAGCGGCACCGGCAAAAAATGCCGTCCCGAGGGCCAAGGCAAACGCCAGGCTGTATTTTCTGCTCATCTGGTTTCCTCCCTTTAGATGATTATGCCGTGGCGGACGCGCGTGGAGCCCAACCCTTGAGCCGCTCATTGTCAGCGGTCAGCGGCAGGCGAACGGCCGTGCCTTCCTGTACCGATGTGTAGATTGCGGTTACGAGTTCGATGGACTGCAAGCCGTCCGTAATCGTCACTTCCTTGCCCGCGCGACCCTCCATCGCATTGGCAATCGCCTCGACAAAACCGGTAAAGCCGTTTTCGCCATCTTTAACCGTTGCGAGAACGGCGTCGATCTGGTCCTGCGTGGTCGGCGCCCGCGCCGTAAAGTGCCATTTATCTTCCGCCGGACGATAGGGCAGCGTTCCGCTTTCGGCCGTGAAGCCTTCGAAGCAGAACCGCAGACGGGACGTGTCGTCGGCTGCACCAAGCGTGACCGAGCTGGTGGCGAGCGCGCCGCTCTTCATGCGGAAGCTGATGGCGGCGCAGTCTTCCGTCTCGATCCTGTTCACCCGGGTGTCGGCCATGGCGAAGACCTGTTCCACCGGACCTAGGACATGGCACAGAAGGTCGTGGGCATGGATGGCGTGACCGAGGATCGCGCCGCCGCATTCACCCTTCCAGGTGCCGCGCCAGGGAATGTCGTAGTAGCTCGCGCCACGGTTCCAGTGAACTTCCGAGCTTGCCACATAGGCTTTGCCAGCAAGTCCGGCGTCGATGAGGGCGCGCAGCTGCCGTAGGGCGGGACCAAAACGATACTGGAAAACCGGAAAGACGCGCCGTCCGGTCTTCTTGACAGAGTCCATCAGCGCATTTGCTTCCTCCAGCGAACGCACCAGCGGCTTTTCGCAGACCACGTCCTTGCCGGCCGCGTGGGCCTTCAGCATTACGGGGAAATGCAGATGCGGCGGCAGGCAGACGTCTATGAGCGAAATGCTTTCATCGGCGAGGACTTCTTCGAGATCCGCCGTGATGCGGATGGAAGAATTTTCGCCAGCCACCGCCCGTGCCCGCTCCACATCAAGATCGCAGATCGCCTTGACGGTGAAACGTTCCGGCAGCGCCAGATAACCGCTCAGATGCTGTGCGCCGATACCGGCGCCGATAATGGCGACGCCGATCATGCTGCGGTTCCTTCAGCCTTGGCCTGCGCCTGAAGCGAGAGGTCACAAACCTTGAAGACGTGTTCCTGCGTCATGGCAGTTTCCGTGCGGTTGCGGATATCGTCGCATACACGGGCGAAGTAGGGCAGGCCGGCACCGGATGCGTCGATATATTCGCAACGGTCGCCATTGACGAGGATCAGACGGTCTGTGCCCTCGGTGTTGCCGACATCGACGTATTTGCGCAGTTCGATGTAACCTTCTGTACCGAGGATCGTCAGGCGGCCATCACCCCATGTCGGCAGTGCATCGGGTGTGTACCAGTCGACGCGGATATACCCATGGCCCTTGTCGCCGCGCAGCACGACTTCGCCGAAATCCTGCAGGCCCGGATCGCCCGGATTGGCGTAATTGGCAACGGTGGCAGATACGATCTCAACTTCGGTGGAGCCGGTAAAGAACATGAACTGGTCGATCTGGTGGCTGGCAATATCGGTGAGAATGCCGCCATAGGCCGCGCGTTCGAAGAACCATGTCGGGCGGATTTGTCGGTTCAGGCGGTGCGGACCAAGGCCAACCGTCTGGATGACGCGGCCGATGGCACCCTGTGCAACCAACTCGGCGGCTTTCGTGACGCTCGGGACTTCGAAGCGTTCGGAAAAATCGACGGTCCAGATTCTTTTGGTCTTGGCAACGGTCTGGCGCAGGCGCTCAAGCTGGTCGAACGTGGTGCAGCCCGGCTTGTCGGACATGACGTCCTTGCCCGCTTCCATGGCAGCGATGGCAAGATCGGCACGCTTGGACGGAATGTCGGCAATGATGACGAGATCGATGGTTTGGTCAGCCAGCAAATCCTCCTTGGAGGCAGCACGCGGCACGTCCGGGAAGCGCTTTACGAAACCTTCGACCACGTCCGGCTCGCCTTGCGTCCACCAGCCCGCGAATTGCGCACCGGCATCCAGCATGTTCTGCGCCATGCCGAAAATGTGCCTGTGCTCTATGCCGAGAGCCACGAACTTGATTGGTTTACTCATCCTGCAGTTCCACTTCCTTGCCGGTTTCGGCTGAGTTGATGATCGCGTCGATCAGTCTGTGAGACAAAAGAGCTGCTTCACCGGTGACGACCGGCGGGCGCCCTGAAGAAATGGCGTCGACGAAATCGTCGAAAACGCCCTGATGCCATTCATGCGTGAAAGCCATGGGATCGGCGCCGCCACCGGTGCCGGAAGCGGCACCACCGAAGGTTTCCTGGCGGCCGTCGCGCCAGTCGACATGCAGCAGGCCGGATGCGAGCCGCAGGCTTGCCTTGTCGAAATGGAGGAGAATGGATTCAGGCGCACCGGGAAAGCTTGCGGTGCTCGCGACGAGCGAGCCGACGGCGCCGTTTTTGAAACGAAGGCCGGCCGATACGTAATCCTCGGTTTCCATCTTGTGAAAACGCGTCGTTGCCGCCATGGCCTGCACGCTGGCCACAGGGCCTGCAAGGCTCAGGGCCAGATCGATCGTGTGGATTGCCTGCGATATCAGAACGCCGCCGCCGTCACGCGCAAGCGTGCCGCGTCCCGGCTCATCATAATAGGCCTGGGTACGCCACCACGGCACCGAAATCTCGCAAAGGCCTAGTTCGCCAAGCGTGCCGGATGCGACCAGTTCGCGTGCCTTTTGCGATGCGGCGCGCATGCGGTGCTGGAAAATGATACCGAGCGTTACACCCGCATCGCGGCAGAGCGCTACCAGATCGGCCGCTTCCCGCGTGTTGCGGGCGACAGGCTTTTCGAGAAGAATGTGTTTGCCGGCTCTTGCAAGCGGACCGACGATATCGGCGCGGGCATTGGGCGGCGTTGCGATGATGGCGAAATCGACATCGCCGTCACGCGCGGCTTCCTCGATTGACGCGTATACGGCAACGTGGTGACCGGTGTGTTTTGCCGCTTCGGCAGCCAGCGCTTTCGCGCGGCCGGAGCCACCGTCGACAATCGCTTTCAGGCGGATTTTTTCAGGGCTTGCCGCACAAGCAAGCACGTGCGTCTTCGCTACCATTCCGGCACCAACGATGACGCAGGTCTTGATATTTTGCATTCGGGAGCCTCCTTCCCATGGCCATTCAATTGCATACCGGTATGCCGGTTGTCAACACACCAGTGTTCCGGTATACCGGTTATAGAGAAAGACATTTGGAGAGCGTATGCCAAAGATCCCGATGACAGGCGGCACGGTGCCGATGATGGAACGACTGGATTTCAACCGACCGGTTGTGGACCAGATCTATTCGGCGCTGAAATCTGCCATCCTTTCGCGGGAGCTGTTTCCGGGCCAGGCCGTGTCGGAAAACGAGATTGGCCAGTCCTTCAACTCCAGCCGCACCCCGGTGCGCGAGGCGTTGAGCCGGCTGCGAGATGACGGTTTGATCGTCACCCTGCCGAGCCGCGGGACCTATGTCTCCAGACTGTCGGACAAAAATATCCGCAGCGCGCAGTTCATTCGTGAGGCGCTGGAGGTTGCCGCTGCCCGCAGGCTCTGCCAGACCGGCATTCCGGCCGAAGCGGACCAGGAAATCCTGCATGCGCTGGAAGGCCAGCGTGTGGCGATGGAGCTTGGCGACAAAAAGGCCTTCCGTATCCATGACGACCAGTTCCACAGCGCCCTTGCCGCCGCAACCGGCCTCGAAAGGCTGGAGACCCTGTTGATCCGGGAAAAGGCTGGGCTAGACCGCCTGCGAGCGCTGGCGATTACCGACGAAGCACACATGGCCAGACTGCTGACGGAGCATGAGGCCGTCTACAATGCAATAAAGGCGCGTGAGGAGGAGAGCGCGGTGGATTATCTGCGCCAGCATCTCCGCCGCGTCCTCGGCATTCTGTCGCAGATCTTCGAAGCACATCAGGAATATTTCGAATAACGCCACGCTGCGCAATTCAACGGTTCAGACAGAAAATGACAACAGCAAATTTCGACAACGCGCCTGCGATCGATCAGGCAGGACTCCTGTGCGACGAAATCAGCATTCTTGCGGAAAGCCCGGTGTGGGACGAAAGACGTCAGGTCCTGTTCTGGTGCGACATTCTTGGCAAGAAGCTACGTTCAGCTGGGCTGGGTGGCGTCCAGTATCGTGAATGGACGTTCCCGGAAACCGTCTCCAGTCTTGGGCTCTGTCAGAGCGGTGATCTGATTACCGCTTGCGGGATGGATATACTCATCCTCAATCCGGAAAGCGGCGCGCGGCGCACCCTTCATTCCATTCCCGCACCTGAAGGCATCGCCTGCCGGCTGAATGACGGACGTGTCGGTCCGGATGGAGCTTTCTGGGTTGGTACCATGCACAATGTCCCGCTCTCGCAGATGCAGCCCCATGGAGAGCTCTGGCGTATTACGAATAATGGGGCCGAACGTATCCAGACCGGACTGACATGTCCCAACGGCCTCGCTTTTTCGCAGGACGGTTCCGTCATGTGGCAAAGCGACTCCGTGCAGAAATGGATACGCAGGCGGAATTTCGACAAAACCAACGGTGTATTTGATGAAGGTGTGCTCGTCGCACAAATGCAGGAAGAGACCGGAAGGCCCGATGGTGGATGTCTTGACATAAGCGGCCGATATTGGAGCGCGGGTGTCTCTGCCGGCGTTTTGAACATTTTCTCGGAAGACGGCAGTCAACGGATCGGGACAATAAGGATGCCTGTTCCGCATCCAACGATGCCCTGCTTTGGCGGGCCGGATTTCGGCTCGCTTTTCGTGACATCGCACCGCCATAACATGACGCAAGACAGGCTGAGCGAGGTACCTCTTTCTGGTGGCGTTTGGGTCATTCCGTCCGGCATCAAGGGCTTTCCCGCATTCCGTTTTGAGGATGGCAGGTGAAGCCCAAATCGTAAGTCTTTGTTCTTTGTTGCCCAACGCAAGTATGGGTTTCGGCCAGACTACGTCAGGCAAATTCGTCCTGTTGATCCTGTAGTCTGGCCGTAATCAGCATCGCTTCCGCATTGGTAGATATTGCGGTCGAGATCAGCGTGTTCCGTGCTTTTCCTGCAAAAGCCGGATGGTGAGGTGCTGCAGCAGAACGATGGTCTTGGCGTCGCGAATATCGCCTCGGCTGATCATCTGCATAGCGTCTGGCAGAGCGATTTCCAGCACGTCTATGTCTTCTCCCTCGTCCGCGGAGCCGCCGCCTGTGCCCACTTTATGGTTCTCGGCATATTCGCCGTAGAAAAAGGCGAGGTATTCGGTGACCGATCCGGGGCTCATATAGATATCGAACAGATGGGTGAGTTCGGAAACCTCATAACCGGTCTCCTCCATCAGTTCCGCACGCATGCGCGCTGCCGGTTCAGCGCCTTCAAGCAGCCCCGCCGGTGTCTCGATCAGCGACTCGAGGCCGCCGTTCAAGAGAACCGGCAAACGGAACTGGCGGGTGAGCAAAACATGGTCGTTTGCGGGGTTGTACAACAGGCATGTCGCTCCGTTGCCGCGATCATAAGCCTCCCGGGTCTGCCGTTGCCAGCTTCCGTCCCTTAGCTGAAGTTCATACTCATATTTGGTCAGCCGTCCCCAATCATCCGCCAATACGCGTTGCGAAATCGGGCGGTAAACACTGCTATTCATCAAGTCACCTCGTCATTATCTGTCTTTTCAAAGGCCGTGCAGCCGGCCTTCGACTTGCGTGCGTGTCTCGCCGCCGACCCATATCTGGCCGGTATCATCGCGGGTCAGGTAAATGCGGCCTTGACGGCCAAGACGTGTGCCCTGGGCGGCGACATAGTCTTCCGCGACCACGCCTGTCGCAAACAGCCATTGCGCCAGCGAGGCGTTGAGGCTTCCGGTGACAGGATCCTCGGCGATGGCGCCCAGATGATCGCTGAAGAAGGCGCGAACCTCGAAGGCGGCTTCGCCGCCATTTGCGTGCGGACCAACGACGCCAACGTCAATGCGGCCGGGCCAGCTGCGGACCGGCTCAAGGGCAAGCACCTTCTCAGCCGATGCCAGCCTGATCCCCAACCAGCCGGGGCCATTGTCGATCCATGCGGCATCAACGATGTCGCGTGTCTCTATTCCCAGCAGCTGCCGGGCCTCTTCCAGCTCTGCGGGTGTCGGCGCGCCTGAACGGATAAGGGGCGGTGCGGCAAAGGAAAGTCGACCATGCGCGTGCCGGATCGTGACCAGACCGGCACCGCACTCCTGAACGATGCCCGTTTCGCTTTTGGGCAGGCCGTTTTCGGAAAGCCAGGCATGGCAAGTGCCGAGCGTAGGGTGTCCGGCAAAAGGCATCTCCCGGTCCAGTGAGAATATCCGGACACGGTAATCAGCCTGGGGGTGGGTGGGCGGCAGCAGAAACGTGGTTTCGGACAGATTGAACCACCGCGTCAATCGCTGCATGTCATCCGTGGTCAAGGTGTCTGCACCCGTGACGACCGCCAGCGGATTGCCAGAAAGCGGGCCGGAGCCGAATACATCGATCATATGGATAGTAAAGGTCATGGCATCGTTCTTTCAGTTCGGATCGATTGTCGGCGCGGACTGTCTATTGCGTAATCCGTTCCAGCACGCGGCTCAATGCCCGCTTCAATGCGCTCGAACCGCCATTGCCGTCAAAGTCCTGAAGAACCTGCTCATTCAGGCCACCCTTGGTGGCGAATTCGCGGCTGAGATCGGTAAAGTCCGTGTCCTTGCCGGCAAGCAGCGCCACTTCGGAGAGGCCGGCGAAGAGGGATGCAAGATAGGCGCGGCCCTTTTCTTCCGGCAGGCCGTTTTCGGCCAACCACTCCGTCGTCTGTTGCAGAATGCCGAAATAGGTTGCCATCAGGGCGCTTGCGGCGGCGAGAAGGTCGTATTCCGCCTTTGTTTCACATTCCACCGCATTGCCGAGCACGTTGAAGATCGCGGCGGTATCCGCATCGGAGGGGTAAACGGCCGTGACGCCTTTGCGGCGGGCGACAAAAGGCAGCGGGATCGCCTGGGTCAGGCGCACATCCGCGCCGATCCAGTCAAGCAGTGCCTGTCGACCTGTTGCGGCAACGACGCTTATGACTTTCTGCCCCTCGCGAAACCGCAGCGGCCGGATGACGTCCTCGGCGATCTGCGGGCGGATGGCCAGAACGACGGTATCGCAGCCGTCGACAATCGCCTGATTGTCGCTGGAGACGATCACCTGCGGAAAATCGGCGGCAAGCCTGTCCGAGATATCCGCGCTGCGTTGGGACACCATGATATGCGGCACGGCGGCAGGCGTGCTGAGCAGCCCCCGCACCATCGCATCTGTGATAGCGCCGGTTCCGATAAAGCCGATTTTCTGGGGAAGGGACATGATGACTCCATTGCATTGATAGGAAGGACGATACATCGCTACGGCTGACGCAGGAAGGCAATGAAACAATCTCTAGATTGCCGGGGGCTGGCATATCTGCCGAAGAAATGGCTTGGCAACCGGATCGGCCACTTCACATAACCTTCAAATCTCTCCGAACCAACGGGCTGCTGCCCTTGCGAATTTCTCCTTGTCCGGAGCAGACTCCGTGGCACAGGCGACGATACCATCGGGCGCACCAGGATTGTGCTCAAGCCCAATTGGTCGACGGCATTGCCAGCGACATAGGAGATCCGGCCGTTCCAGCGGCCTGCCAGCGCTTCAAGCGGTGCGTCCGCGCTAAAATTCAAAAGCAGACCTTTGCCCTCTCTCAGAAGTTCGCCGGTGCTCCTCCCGTCCACCAGTGCGAAGTCCGGAACGCTGCAGCCCACCAGCGGATGGTTGCCGCCTAGCTCGTAGCGGAGGGAAATGCCCCATACGCGCTCGGCGAAATATGTAGCCATCGCGGGTCTCGATGAGATCGCGGATGATGGCTTCCAGCGCCCGTGTGCTCCGGCTTGGGCGCATCAGTGCGACCTGGGCGCGCGACCAGTCAAGGACCTGTGCACCCACTGGGTGTCGCTCACAGTCACGGTCGATGTTCCCGGAAAGCGGCGGCCAGTGTGCGCAGCGCCTCACGGGATCTGCTGTCGGTAAGGGTCGAGAACATCACGATCTCGGTGGAAGGCAGCGGCGGGAGGCTGAAACGCTGGCTGACCTCGATTGTACCGGGTGGCGCCAGGCGGCAGGAGAATGCCGAAATGGCGAGACCTGCCGAAACGGCCGCGGTCACCATCGATGAGGTGCCGCCAAGAAAGACTTCCGTCCACGCGATGGCGGCGGAATCAAGAGCACGGGCGGCGATGTCACGTACACCGCAGGCGGGCGAAAGCGCGGCCAGTCGCAGCGGCTCGCCCTGACGATGTTCGAATTGCGGGGCTGCGAACCAGCCGAAATGCTCTGGCCCGAGCACTTCGCCATCACGCCTGTCATCCTCGCGCCGGATGATTGCAGCATCGATCTCGCCGCGGTCGAAGGCATCCAGCAACGTGCGGGAATTGTCCATCCGCACTTCTATCGTCAGTCCCGGATCGTGCGCGTTGAGCCGCGCCAGCAGCGTTGGCACTTCCGGCCCTGCAACATGGGCGGCTATGCCAAGGCCAAAGCGTCGGCGCGTGGAAAAAAGCCCTGCCATGGCGCGATCATGCGCGGCAAGGAATTCGCGGGCTGGTGTTAGAAACACTGCGCCTTGCGCGGAAAGGCGCACCGAGCGCGGCGTCCGTTCAAGAAGCCGCTGGCCGAGCCGGTCTTCCAGCCGCTTGAGCTTGACGCTGATGGCTCCCTGCGTGGTTCCGAGCGTTTCGGCAGCGCGGGTGAAGCTCTGCAGATCGGCGATGGTGACGAAAGCCTGAACGGCATCCACATCCAGAGTGGTCACTTTAATCATCCAAATTTGTTGTCTCTGAAATATCCAAGCATCCAATTCAGTTATGGTCAAGCTTTCACTAATTTGCCTTGGACTCTGCAAAACACGGATCGAAGCGTGCATGTCTTCTGATGCTTCAGTCCAAACCACGAAAGGCTGAAGAATGACCCTTGCCGTTACCGCCCCAACCCGGAGTAGAAGTGCCATTGCGCTCGCCGCCGTCTGTCTCTCCGCTCTGATGTTCGGGCTGGAAATCTCCAGCGTGCCGGCGATCCTGCCGACGCTCGAGCAGGTGCTGCACGCGGATTTCCGGCAGCTGCAGTGGATCATGAACGCCTATACGATCGGCGTGACGATGGTGCTGATGGCAACCGGCGCGTTGGCCGACCGCTTCGGTCGCAAACGCGTCTTCATCGCGACCATCGTCGCTTTCGCCATTTCCTCCCTCGCCTGCGGCATGACTGAAAGCGTGGCGGTGCTGATCGGCGCACGCTTCCTTCAGGGACTAAGCGGTGGAGCGATGCTGGTATGCCAGATCGCCATTCTGTCACATCAGTTCCGCACGGCCCGCGAGCGTGGAATGGCTTTCGGCTGGTGGGGTATTGTCTCCGGCGTCGGGCTGGGTTTCGGGCCGATCATCGGCGGAGCCATCGTTGCGCTGTGGAGCTGGGAGTGGGTATTCCTCGTTCACGTGGCCCTCGGCATCCTGACACTGTTCCTTGCCGCAAGCGGTGTGGAAGAATCGCGTGATCCGGATGCGACCCGTCTTGATCTTGCCGGTATCGCCACACTCTCGGTTGCCGTGTTCTGCCTTGCGTTTTTCATCACCCAAGGACCGGAACTCGGCTTTGCCAGTTCAAAGGCGCTTCTGATCCTTGGTCTATCAGTCGCGAGTTTCATCGCCTTCGTGATCGTCGAAAAGCTCACGCCAAGGCCGATGTTCGATTTCTCCGTATTTCGCATCCGGCCATTTTCCGGCGCGATTATCGGCTCGGCGGCGATGAACATCAGCTTCTGGCCGTTCATGATCTATCTGCCGATCTGGTTTCAGGCGGGCCTTGGTTATGACAGCGTCACCGCCGGTCTCGGTCTGCTTGCCTATACGCTGCCAGCGCTGGTCGTACCGCCGTTGGCCGAGCGTCTGTCGCTGCGTTATCAACCCCGTCTTGTCGTCCCGGCCGGTCTGTTCACCATCGGTCTCGGTTTCATGCTGATGAAACTTGGCAGCAGTGTCGCAGATGCGAGCTGGCTCACCATGCTGCCCGGCTGCATCCTGTCCGGTGTCGGGCTTGGCCTCACCAACACGCCGGTCACCAATACGACAACCGGTGCCGTTCCCGCTGCCCGTTCCGGCATGGCCTCCGGCATCGACATGAGCGCGCGAATGATCTCGCTTGCCATCAACATCCCGATCATGGGCTTCATTCTGGTTGAGGGCGTCTGGTCGTCGCTTAGGGCCAACCTGCCGTCCGGCGCGGATTTGCCCGCCCTGCGTTCGCTCGCGGAGAAGATCGCGGCGGGAACCGCGGGATCGTCGGTGGAGCGTGTTTCGGATGCACTCGTCCATCAGGCACTCGCAGACGGTTTCGGTCTGGTCATGCTTTATGCCGGCATCAGTGTCTGGTTGCTCGCCGCTCTGAGCTTTGTGATCTTCGGCCCGGCGCGAAAGCTTGCCCACGGTTAGTGGTGCCCTGGCGCTGGGACGATAGTCAGGCGGATTTCAGGATTTGCAGTCCTGCCGAAGGTTGGGCGGCCGCAGTCTCCTCGCGGCTCCAGCGGCCAAAGGCGGAGCGGCCCAAAATCGCAATCGACGTATCCTCCTGCGGCGCATGGACGAGCACCGTCTGGATGTCGCGGAAATGTCGTTCGAGGCCCAGTTCGCTACCAAGACCTGGATTGCCGATGCCGCGCACTGCGATCTCGACGGCATCACGCAGCTGCCGGCCGGCAAGCAGCCTTGCCCTGATGAATCCTTCCGCATCGCCATTGTTGTTTTCGAGCGTGCCGAAAATGATCTGGCGGGCGCCTGAGACCAGAAGATCGATTTCGCCTGAAAGCGTTATGAAACGTTCCGTGCGGGCGATGGGATGGCCGAGATTGGCCGGCACACGCTCATGCGCGAAGCGGATGAACTTGGCCTGAGCGGCTTCTGCCACGCCGAGGTAAAGCGCTGTCAAAGCCAGCGTGAGTGCCGCATGCGCCCGGTTGTCCTGCTGGGCGACCGATGGATCGACGAGGTCGATGACGTTTTCCGCCGGGATTTCGACATTGGCATATTCGACATCGTGCGATCCCGTAGCGCGCATGCCGAGGCTCTGCCAGTTCTCGATGACCTTGATGCCCGGCAACCCGTTCGGCACCACGAATGTTCCCACCCGCGCCGGCGTTTCGTCAGTATGCGCCCAGACAAGGAAATGCGTGAGACCATATGCGCCCGTCACGAAGCGTTTTCGGCCCGTGATAGACCAGCCATTGTTTGTCCGGCGGGCGAGCGTCGCGGGCAGGCCACCGCGCGCCGGCGACCCCAGCTCCGGCTCGACACGCGCGGCATTGAGCAGCAACGGCCGTTGTTTGGCGTCCGTCAGAAGCCGCCGGTAGAGATCTTCGGGCCAGTGGTTTTTCGCGGCCTGGGCGAGATGGGTAAAGATCGTCATGGCGCTGATCAGCGCCACAGAAGGATCGCCCCGGCCAAGTGCCGCGAGAATGTGGGCGGTATCGGCAAGCGTCGCTCCCTGGCCGCCATAACGTGTCGCAACCGTGCTTTCGAGGAGGCCGCTTTCGTGAACGGCACGGATACCCGTCCAGGGAAACTGGCCAGTCTGGTCCGCATCCGGTGCGGCCTGTTCAAGGATGCGAGCGGTTGCGTCTAGGACAGTTGGGTCATGAGACATGCGTGGTCGAGGCTCTCTGGCTGTGGGGAATACCATTTCCCCATCAGGGGCGATTGGCTCCGTCTGCACTTCAAAAAAATGCCCGGTCAGGCGACCGGGCCGGATCGCGGCATCATGCAGCGGTCTTTTTCTTCGCATCTTCCCGTTCGCGAATGCCTTCGCGGACAAGCGGCAGGATGTAGCGGCCATAATCCACCGCGTCGTTGTAATTGTCGTAGCCGCGGATCGAGATCAGGTCAGCGCCAAGATCGATGTAGTCGAGGATGGAATCCGCAATGGTGCGTGGCGAACCGACCAGCGCAGTGGTGGCGCCGCTGGCATTGGTGGCGGTGACCGTCGGATACCAGAGGGCGCGATCATGCACATCGCCGCGTGCGGCGATTTCCAGAAGCCGTTGCGAACCGACATTGGCCGGGCGCGGCGCGTTGAGCGGTGCGCGTGTTACACCTTTCTGGCGGTTCTCGTTCAACCGATCCAGAGTTCTGTGAGCCTTTTCCCAGGCAAGCTCATCCGTCTCGGCGACGATTGGCCGGAATGTGACCCAGATCCGGGGGCGATCCGTGCGGCCCGCCTTTGCGGCTTCCGCATAGACCCGCTCGATCTGCTGCTTGGTTTCGGCAAGCGGCTCTCCCCACAGGCCGAAGATATCGCAGAGCGAACCACCGATGCGATAGGCGGCGTCCGAGGAGCCACCGAGCGAAATCGGAATAAGCCCGTTTGTGGGCCGCACCGCGCTGCGGAATTGCTTGAACTGGTAATATTTTCCGTCGAAGTCGAAGGGCTCTTTCGAGGTCCAGGCCAGGCGCAGGATGCGGATATATTCCTCCTGGCGCTCATAGCGTTCTTCCTTGTTGAGGAAGTCGCCTTCACGCGCCTGTTCTTCATCGCTGCCGCCGGCAATGAAGTGCACCACGACACGTCCACCACTCAACTGATCGAGCGTCGCGAGCGACTTGGCCGCAACTGTGGGATAAACCGTGTTCGGCCGCAGGGCGACGATGATCTTGATGTTTTTCGTGTGCGCGAGCACCGTGGCGCCCAGCGTGAAAGGATCGAAAGACGATGAGGAGTAAGGGATCAGCGTATAGTTGAAACCGTAATCATCAAGGGCGCGGGCATAGCGCTCCAGAAAAACAGGATCCACAGGTGCGTCTGGAACGGGGTTTAGATCGTTCGATGCATTGGGAAAGCTTACGCTGATAAATTCCGCGGACATGGGCGCTCCTTCAGGTTCAATGCAAGCATGTTAGGGCGCGGCGCATGAGCGAGGAAGACAGGTCTTTCTTTTTCTATCGAATATGTAGAAAATATTCCCTGCGACGGCCTTCGATATAGGACCAGCAACCGCCGCCGCGTTTCCGTCTTCAAGTCGCTGCCACGAAGTGGCAATCGCTCGGTGCCCTAACGGTTACAAGGTGGGCGACCAGCCCAGGCTCGGAGCCACCGTGTCCGCCAGATCGGTCAGCAGTTGTATGTTTTCGGCGAGACCGAAGGCAGGCGGCAAAAACAGCACGACCTCATCGGCTGCTGCAAGGCCCGGATCGTTGAATACCGATTCCAGCACCTGATCGGGCGTGCCCTGAAAAACGGGCGAAATTTGAAACCCCGCTGGCTGGGCTGCCTGTTCGAGAGCGCCTTTGGGGCGAGACGCGGCAATACCCTTGGTACGCCGCTCCAGATCATAGGCGGCGTATTTTTCGCGAAGCTCGGCCGTGGTGCCAACCAGGATGGAGGCGGCGACGGCGACCGGCGGCGGTTCCGTTGTCCATGTCTTGCGCCATGTGGAACGGAAGGCCTCGATGATGCGGGCCTGATATTCCCCGAAGCTCTCGCCTTCTGCCTGATCGTGCTGGACGGTTCCCGAGATAAGGCCGATGCCGAGTTCCGCCGCCTGCACAGCCGAAGCAATGCTTGCTGCACCCTGCCGGATGCGCGAACGCAGTGTCGGGCTATGCGGCGTGACACGCAGTGCCGTGCCCTCCGGGTTGGATTGGCCGCCTTCGACACGGTGCAGGACATCGCCAGCGATTGCCGAGAGGAAGCGGGCCTGACGACGCCTGGCCTCTGTGCGGGCATCGGTGTCGACCGTGCCGAATACCGCGTCAAAGGCGGCGTTTGCGCCGGTCGAAATGGCAAGTTCCAGTCGCCCATCAATCAAAAGATCGGTCGTGCCGGCCGCCTCGGCAAGCAGGATCGGATCCTGATAGCGCATGGGGATGACCGCAGAACCGAGCGTAATATGCCGGGTATGCTGGCCGGCAGCGGCGAAGAACGGAAGTGGCGAGGACAGATAGTGATCGAAATGCCGCTGATAGGCCCAGCCGGACTGGTAGCCCAGTTTTTCGGCAGCCTTGAACAGCTCGATACCCTCACGCAGCCCCTGCGCCGGCCCGGCATCGTCGCTGAAAGATACGCGGGTATTGAAGCCGAGCCGCTGTTTGGGGTGGAAAGACGTGGACGCAGTATCGATGGGTGCAGCGATGGTCATGCGATCTTTTCCTTATCGTGAACCCGCCGGGGCAGCGGCTGTGGCGCACGGGCGATGGTTGCGGCACCGGATGGGATCGATTCCAGCAGCGACGCGGTATAGGGGTGCTGCGGATTGTCGAAGATATCGACGACCGTTCCATGTTCGACGATACGCCCGCGCTGCATCACCGAAACGGTGTGGGCGAGCTGGCGTACCAGTGCCAGATCATGGGAGACGAAAACATAGGTCAGGCCGAGCTTCGCCTGCAGCGAGAGCAGCACATCGACGATGTCTGCCTGGACGCTGACATCAAGTGCGGAGGTCGGCTCGTCGAGCACGATCACATCCGGTCGGAGAACCAGCGCCCTTGCAATGGCAACGCGCTGGCGCTGGCCACCCGAAAGGGCCGTCGGCTTGCGGTTGAGAAGGTGTTCGCTCAAGCCCACATTGGCCAAAGCCTCACGAACAGTTTCGAGCCGTTCCGCACGGGTTCCGATCTTGAAACGATCAAGCGGCTCGCGCACCAGCTGTTCGACACTCCAGGTGGGATCAAGCGAGGTAAACGGGTTCTGGTAGACGAACTGAAGATGGCGCCAGGTTGCACGCAGCGACGTGCGGGAGCGGCCGGTCAATTCTTCGCCGGCTACCGATATTGTGCCGGTGTCGGGTTCCTCGAGGCCAAGCAGCAGCCGAATGGTTGTCGTCTTGCCAGAGCCGGACTCGCCAACCAGCGCATGGGTGGTACCTGCAGGCACGTTGAAGGAGACGTTGTTGACCGCCGTCAGCACCCTGTCGCCGACCCTGAAATTCTTGGTGACGGCATTGACCGCGATCTTTGGCGTCGTGGTGGACTCTGCCTTCAGCAGACGGAAACCCGGATCGCGCAGCCGGGCGTAGCGATCCGGATTGAGTGCCGGCACGTCCGCATGCAGCTTCCTTGCATAGGCAGAGGCCGGTGCGGAAAACACCGATGCGGTGCTTCCGGCTTCCTGAACCTTGCCACCCTTCAGGACTACCAGCGAATCCGCCCGTTCGGCGGCGATCGCCAGATCGTGTGTGATGAGGAGCAGGCTGATATCCAGCTCGTGCTGCAACCGCGAGAGCAGATCGAGGATCCGCTTCTGGATCGTCACATCGAGCGCAGACGTTGGCTCGTCTGCGACCAGAAGTGACGGGCGCGGCAGAACCGCAAGGCCTATGAGCACCCGCTGCAACATGCCGCCGGATAATTGGTGCGGGTAGGACTCGTAGACAACACCCGGGTTTTCCAATCCCACCTGCGCGAAGGTCTCGAGAATGAGGGCCTTGCGGATCGCCTTGTCAGGCTCGTCGAGAAGTGCGGCCGCCTCCATGGCCTGCGCGCCGATTGTCCGCACCGGATTGAGCGAATTGCCTGGATCCTGCGGGACAAAGCCGATGGCGCGTCCCCGCAGCGGTCGGAAGTTGCGCTCTGGCAGTCCCAATATCTCCTGATCACCAAAGGTGACGTGGCCGGTGGCATGTCCCCCGCTTGGCAAAAGCCGAAGGACCGCGCGGGCGATTGTCGATTTGCCGGAACCGGACTCGCCAATGAGGGCAAGGCTCTTGCCACGGCCGAGTTCGAAACCGACATTGCTGACGACCTCCTGGCCTCCATAGGCAACCGAAAGATCGTTGACCCGGAGAAGCGGGACAGGAGCCTGCTGCGGCTGCGGTCTGGCCGCAAAGGTAACGGGGCGGGCGATAGTGGTGGTCAGTCTGTCTTGCGTAGCCATCGGCTGATCCTGTTTACAGAGAGGACGGTCGCGATTGTGACGAAGGCGGGGGCGTATACGAGCCACGGCCATTTGAGGTAATCCTTGCCGATCGAGATCAGCAGGCCCCAGTCGGAGGCGGGCGGCGGGTCGCCGTATCCGAGAAAGGCAAGGCTTGCGATCACGAGGATCGACTCGCCGAACTGCAACACGGCAAGCGGCAGCACCGAGCGTGACGCGTTGGGCAGAACATGGCGCAGAAGGATGAACCAGCGCGAGCCGCCGAGCAGGTACGAAGCCTCCACGAATGTCGCCTGTCTGGTCTTGATGACCTCCGCACGCGTGACGCGGGCAAAGACCGCCACGGCGGAGACGCCGGTGGCGATGGCGGCATTGATGGTCTCGAAACCGATGGCGGTGACCACGATCACCGCCAGCAGAAACTTTGGAATTGCCAAGAGAACATCGACCAGCCGGGCAAGTGTGATATCGACCCAGCCGCCGAGAAAGCCCGCAAGAAGCCCGATGAGACCGCCAGCGAAGACGCCGATGACGACCGCGACGAGCGCGCTGGAGACGGAAGAGGACGTGCCATAAACGACGCGTGCGTAGACATCGCGGCCAAGGTGGTCGGTGCCGAACCAATGCGCAAGACTTGGGCCGAGCAATTTGTCCGTCGGCACCCCGACGACCGGGCTGTGACTGGTAAACAGGCCGGGCGCCAGTGACCAGGCGACGACGAGCGCGATAATGGCGAAGGACAAGGCGACGGTCAGCGGTATCCGCAGGCCTGTCAGCCTGTTTGCAGGGGTCGCACCCGGCAGGGAAGCGTTCGAGGCGAAAGTCATGGTGTCACCGCCTTGGTGGTGGTGGAGGAATCCTCTGTAATGGCCAAGCGAGGCTTTCGCGCGCCGAGAATTTGCACGCGTGGATCGAGCAGGGGATAAAGAAGATCGGCAATCAGGTTGACGAGCACGAACACCACGGCTCCCAGCGAAACGATCGCTTGCAGGACGGGCAGGTCCTGCGTGCTCACGGAGCGCTGCACCAGGCTGCCGAGACCGGTTCGCCCAAAGACAGACTCGGTGATCAGTGAATTGCCAAGCAGTTCACCGACGGTGATGGCGATCACGGTGACGACGGGCAACGAAGCAGGCTTGAGCAGATGCTGTGCAAACAGCCGCGCCTGTCCGATGCCGCGGCTGCGGGCGACGGCCGCGTATTCCTGTTCTGCCTCCCTGTCGAGGTTCGCTATAAGTACCTCGGCGATTTGCGCAGAGAAAGGAATTCCGATTGTGATTGCGGCAAACACCGTTGCCCAGAAGCTATCTGGTTCGATAACGCGGAAGAGGCGCAGCTGAAAGCCGAAGAGATGGATCAGTATCAGGCCAATCACAAAATTAGGTGTCGAGAGAAACAGCGATGGGAAAGCTCGTAGCAATCCCTGGCCGTAGCGCTTTGGTACCACCTGGGTTCCGTAAGCAACGGCCATTGCGAGAATCAAGGCGACGGCAAGTCCCGTGGATGCAAGGATCAGTGTCGATGGCAGCACTTCAGCGATGAGGGTCGCCACCGGCCGGTTGGAGCGCATCGACATGCCCAGATCACCAGTCAGAAACCCCGACAGGGACGACCACAGCTGCACGAGAACCGGTCTGTCGAGGCCCTGCGCGGCGATGATTTCCGCGATCTCCTGCTCGGTGAACCCGTTTTGCGGGTTCCTGAGCACGCTGGTGATCGGGTCGCCAGGCAGGATGCTGACGACCACGAAGGTGAAGACGTAGGCCAGCAGTATGACGACGACCGCCTGGCCAAGCCGCTTTGCGGCGTAGGTTAGGTAGGCATTGCTCATGCCGGTGACCTCCTTCAACGTTGCCCTGTTGTGCGCATCAGTCGCTGATGGAGGCGGTATAGTAGCTGGCATAAGCCACGCCGTTATACACTTCGCCCTTCAGCTTCGGGGACTGCACGTAGATCCTCTGCACGATCTGCGTTCGCGGAATGAAATAGCCCTGCTCAAGCACATATTTCTGCAGCTCATCGAGAAGCGGGCTGCGCTCGTCGACAGAGCCGGCGCCGGCGATCTTGTCGCGCAATCCGTTGAGCGTCGCGTCGCGGTCGTCAAGGGCGAACCAGTTCTCGCCATTGTTGGCGTTGGTGAGAATGCTGGCGACGGTGCCTGCATCGATGAAGCTGCGCGTCACCTCATAGGTCGGGATGGCCGCACCGCCGAATTTGACCTTTTCACCAAAGGTCACGACGTCGTAAGCGCGGATAGCGACTTTCCAACCGAGCTTGCCGAGTTGCTGGGCAATGAGTTCATCGACCGACTTGGATGTCGCGAGATAGGGATTGGAGTGGATCGTCAGCGACAGCGGTTTGCCGTCTTTGGTCCGGATACCATCGGCGCCCTTGACCCAGCCCGCCTCGTCGAGCAGCTTTTCGGCCTTGGCGGGATCGTAAGCGAGAAGTGCGCTGTGGTCGGTCGCGCCCGGCACGTTGCTCTGGATGAAGGACGTGGCGAGCTTCCAGTCCGGCGTATAGACGGTGTCGATGATTTCCTGACGATTTACACCGGCCTGAAGTGCCTGGCGAACCTTCACATCATCATAGGGCGGAAGCTTGGTGTTGACCGCCCAGCCGTTGACGAAGCCGAGATAACGCGGCGTTGCGACGGTAAAGCCCTCTTCGTGCAGCGACTTCAGTTCCTGCGGCGAAGCATTATAGGCGACATCGGCCTGGCCGGACTGGACCGAGGCGACACGCAACGACGGTTCCGACACCAGCTTATAGGTGATGGAATCGAGGAAGGCCGGGCCGGTGTGGCCAACGGCGGCAGGACCCCAATTGTAGTCCTTGCGCTTGACCAGCTTGACGTAATCTCCCTCCTTCCAGGATCCGACCACATAGGGGCCGCTGCCGGAAGTCTTGCTGAGATCGGCCTGCTGGGTGGCGGGCTGGGCGATGGTCTTCGGCGAGATCAGGATCGAGCCGTGGTAACCGAGCGTCGGAATAAAGCCGAGCGTCGGCTTCTTGAAGAAGACCTTCACCGTGGATGCGTCCACCGCTTCAGCATGGTCGTAGGTCTTGGGGAAAAGACCGATCGGGTTGATGCCTTCGCTCTTGCGTCCGGCATACCAGATGTCGAGATTGGCGACGACCGCCGCTGCATCCAGCGGTGTGCCATCGGAGAAGGTCACGCCGTTTTTGAGGTGAAGCGTGAATTCGGTGGCATTGTCGTTCTGCTCCCAGCGCTCGGCAAGCCAGGGGCTGACCTTACCGTCGGCATCGACATAAAGCAGCTTGTCGGCGACATGGCCCCAGATATGGCCCTGAAAGCTGGAAATGGCGCTGTTGTTCGGGATCCAGGTGTCGCCGAGAGAATCGATGAGGAAGGTAATGTCGCCGCCATTGCGTGGGGTATCGGCTGCCTCAACCGGAGCAGGCCCCATCGTCGTTAGAAGCGCGATTGCCCCTGCGAGAGTGGTGGTCAGCAGACCCCGACGGGAGAAGGAAAAAAGCGAAGAACGTATCGTCATTAAGAAATCCTGATTGGTTGCGTTGTTTCTTGTCTTTGTGATTTCAGGAACTATCGCCGCTCTGGCTGATCTTTTGCGGGCACACGAAAGGCTTCACACGACAGCCTTGCCGGTGGTTTCAATGTCCTGAAATCGGGAAAAATGTGCCTGCGTTACCTCTTGGAAGGTCCGACCGATGTTACGGCTTAGCCGTTACTTTCAGCCATTGACGGCTCGTTCGATCGCAGGCCGTGCTTGCTGATACATCGTGCGGTCATGACGCGGTCCCTTGTTTTGAAATTCGGTTCTTGATGTCTAACGTAGCAGGGTGGCCAGAAGGAGAAAGACCAGTTGTTCTTTTTCTATCGAATTAATGGATTATTTTGCCGCGGTTTCCGAAGGTGGTAGGATCAGCTTTTCCGACGCCCGAAATACGTTGGCGGTGCGATTTTTCAGGTAGTGCCGGAACACCCGTCCCTCACTTATTTTGCAAATGTCATCTTTTCGAAAATCCGCACCGGAGGCGCCTCACCGGCAAAACGTTCCACCTCCACTCTGGTAATCTGACCGGTCGATCCCTGCGCCAGTTTCGAGGTGCCGATGTCGCGCGTCAGGATGTTCGGATTGCCGTGAATGCACATCGCTTGCTCTGCATGCCGGTCATGCGGTTCGAACCACGCACCAGTTGCCAGCTGCATCACGCCGTTGCGCACATCCGTGCTCAGGACGGCTGCGGCGAGGCAGCTGCCACGACTGTTGAACAGCCTGATGATATCGCCATCGGCAATGCCCCGGCGGGCTGCATCTTCGGGGTTGATGCGCACGGGTTCCCGGCCCTTAATCTTGGTGGAGCGGCTGAAGGCGCCATAGTCGAGCTGGCTGTGCAGACGCTGATGCGGCTGATTGCAGACCAGATGCAGCGGATAGAGCGCTTCGTCTTCCGGTTTCGTCCTGCCGGGATACCATTGCGGATGGCCGCCGCAATCGTCATAGCCGAAACCCTCGATCGTCTCGGAGAAGATTTCGATTTTACCGGATGGTGTCTTCAGAGGGAAGGCTATGGGATCATCACGGAAGGCACGCGCAGGCCCTCCGTCATCCGGCTTGAGCGGCAGACCTATCTCTCCACGTTCCCAGAACGTTTCGAAATCGGGAGCCTCGTACCCACCGGCGGCAAGCGCCCCACGCGTTGTTTCATAGAGGAAGGCAAGCCATTCCCGGCTGCTGCGGCCTTCGGTGAAGGTTTCGAATTTGTCGAGCCGGCGCGCGATCTCGGAGAAGATTTCGTAGTCGTCGCGCGCCTCACCAACCGGTTCGATCAGCTTTTTCATCGCGATCATCAGAGGATCGCGGTCGGCGGCGCCAATGTCGTCGCGCTCCAGAGTTGTCGTCGCCGGCAGCACGACATCGGCATGCCGCGCAGATGATGTCCATGCGGTTTCGTGCACGATGATGGTCTCGGGCCGTCTGAACGCTGCCCGTAGTCGGTTGATATCCTGATGGTGGTGGAACGGGTTACCACCCGCCCAGTAAACCAAGCGGATATCGGGATAGTGCATCCTCTGGCCGTTATAGTGAAATTCCCCACCAGGATTGAGCAGCATGTCGGCGATGCGCGCGACCGGAATGAAATCCGCGACCGGGTTTTTGAACTGGTTAAGTGTCGGCAGGGGAACGGCCAGCAGGTTCTTGCCGACATTGCCCAAAGCGCCGAGGGAATAGGAATATCCGCCGCCGTCGAGGCCAATCTGACCGAGCATGGCGGCAAGAACGATCCCTAGCCAGACGGGTTGCTCACCATAATCGGCGCGCTGAAGCGAATGGCTGACAGTGATCAATGTTCTCGCGCGCGCCATGGTGCGGGCGAGTTCCCTAATAGTTTCCGTGCCGATGCCGCAGAGCCCGGAAGCCCATTCGGGGCTTTTCGCCACACCATCGGTCCGGCCGAGCAGGTAGTCTTCGAAACGCTGATAGCCGACGGCATAGCGGTCAAGAAACGCCCGATCGTGCAGGCCCTCGGTGACGAGAACATGCGCAAGTCCGAGCATCAGCGCGACATCGGTACCGGGTATGACCGGCAGCCACTCCGCATTGAGGTCTTTCGGAAAATCGTCTTTTAGCGGGCTGATCAGCACGAATCGCGCGCCGCGTGCGCGTGCGCCATTCAGCTTCTGTGGCACGATATGCACGCTGTTGCCGCCGCCATGCACGTCCGTATTCTTTATCGCCATGCCGCCGAAGGCGACGATCAATTCGCTGCTGCGCTCGATTGCATCCCAGGTAACGCTCTTGCGGTCGAAATGATCGTAGGGTCCGAGCACATGCGGAATGATGACCATCGCCGCGCCTGAACTATAGGTGTTGACGGAGCGCACATATCCGCCAAGCGTGTTCAGAAAACGGTGGACCTGGCTTTGCGCGTGATGGAAACGTCCGGCGCTCGACCAGCCGTAGGAGCCGCCGAACACGGCCTGTGGGCCGTAATCGCCGTAAACCCTTTGAAGCTCCTTCGCGACGAGGTCCGCCGCCTGCGGCCAATCGACCTCCACATAGTCGTCCGCCCCGCGTATCTGCGCGTTGCCCGGTTTTCCCTCCAGCCAGCCGCGCCTGACCGCCGGACGCCGGATGCGCGCGGCGCTATCGGCGATTGCCGGCAGATTGGCGAGCAAGGGCGAGGGGTGTGGATCGTCCGGATGTGGACGGATATCGAGCTTGCCATTCCGGTAGCTGCCGGAAAAGGCGCCCCAGTGGGAGCTGTGGGTCTTGTAATTATCCATCTGCGAAATCCCGCACGGTCAAAGCGTTTCTCGGCGGCTGGGCAAGTCTTGGCTCGGCAGGATCTTGCCCGGGTTCATGATGTCAGCCGGATCTATGGCTTTTTTGATGATCGCCATGAGGTCCACCGCGTCGCCGTGTTCCTGCCGCAGATAAGCGATCTTGCCGGTGCCAACCCCATGCTCGCCGGTGGAAGTGCCGCCAACCGAGATGGCGTGCTGCACCATCTTCTTGTTGATTGCCGCCACCTCGTCGAGTTCGGTTTGATTTGCAGGATCTACGGCGAAGACCACATGATAGTTGCCATCGCCGACATGGCCGAGAATGGCGGCGGGCACGCTGCAGTCGCGTAGCAATTCCCGGGTCCTGACGATGCAGCCGCTCAACTCGGATACCGGCACGCAGACATCGGAAGACCAGCCCTTGGCGTTCAGGCGCTGCGAGACCACGGCGTAAAACGCGTTGTGGCGCGCCTTCCACAGGCGGTTGCGGTCCTCCGGCGCATTCGCCCATTCGAAATCCCTGCCGCCATTATCTTCCACTATGGCAGCGACCATCTCGACCTGCTCCTTCACGCCAGCAGGCGAGCCGTGGAACTCGAAGGCGAGCGTGTCCTCGACCTTGAGGGAAAGACTGGAATAGGCGTTGACGGCCTCGATCAGGCCACGGTCCATTAATTCCATTCTCGCAACTGGAATGCCGAGCTGCACGACCGTAATGGCTGCCGCAACAGCCTGTTCGACGCTTTCGAAGGAGCAAAGTGCAGCTGAGATGGTTTCGGGAATTCCGTAGAGTCGCAACGTCACTTCCGTGATGATGCCGAGCGTCCCCTCGGAGCCGACGAACAGCCGCGTTAGGTCATAACCTGCTGATGATTTACGCGCCCGCCCGCCGGTGCGGATGACCTGGCCGTTGGGCAAGACGACTGTCAGCGACAGCACGTTTTCTCGCATTGTGCCGTAACGCACGGCGTTTGTGCCGGAAGCGCGGGTTGCGGCCATGCCGCCGATAGACGCATTGGCGCCAGGATCGATCGGAAAGAACAGGCCCATGTCGCGCAGATGTGTGTTCAGTTGCTCGCGCGTGACCCCGGCCTCCACCGTGCAATCGAGATCCTCGGCGCTGATGCGGACGATTTTCGACATGCGCGACAGATCGACCGAGACACCGCCACGCACTGCCGTTAGATGGCCTTCGAGCGAAGTGCCGGTGCCGAAGGCGATGACGGGAACACCTTCAGCGGCGCAAAGCCGCACGGTTTCCGCCACATCATCCGTGCTCTCGGCGAAAACGACGGCATCGGGGATCGCCGGCGTATGGTGGGATTCGCCACGGCCGTGTTGTTCCCGCAATGCCTGCGCGGTGGAAAAACGCTCGCCGAAACGGTTGCGCAAAGCGTTCGAGAGAGCGGGAGGCAGTGCGCTCATCGCGATACTCCGCGCGAAGAGGGCGGGAAAAGAGACATGAGAAACTCCACGGGAATGGTCTGGAGAGAGCCATGGCCGGGTTGCGGCCACGGCGTGACAGTCACCCGGTTTTCGGCTGGGATCAGGCGGCCAGTTTTTCGCCCTTGAGATGACGTTCGAGGAAAGGCAGGCTGTCCTGTCCCCAATACAGTTCGTCCTCGTAGCGGAATGTCGGAAGCCCGAACACACCGGCTGCCTTTGCGGCCTCATAATTGGCTTTCCGGATGTCTTCCACGGCATCGCTTCCGCCGCGTTCGTCCAGCGCCGCACCGTCGAAACCAGCTTTGTCAGCGATTGCGCGGCGAACTTCGGCATTGCCAATATCTTGGCCTCCTTCCCAGAAAGCTTCCTGAAGCGCCTTGGTCAGCCTCAACCAGTCCTCGCGCGCATCGATCGCGGCAATGACCATGAAGCCGGCCGGCGTGGGATCGGAAAGGGCGGCGCGATTGTCGAAGTTAAGGGACTTGCCGCGCAACGCCGCCCATCGCTTCAAATCCTTCGTCCAATAGGCGCGGCGCGCTTCCGGACGGTTGCGTGAGTAGATGGCGCCATTATCCTCGATCAGCGGGATGACATAGGGCCGTATCGTGGCGTTGTGCTCGGCGGCGAGCGCGGCGAAAGGCTCCAGGCCGAGAAAGGCCCAGGGGGAGCCGATGCCGAAGAAGTAGTCGATGGTCTTGGTCATATCTTGTCTCCTGAGGATATCTTGCCGGTGGCGAGATCGAACACCGAGAGCGCACAGTCCCGGGCGATGAGTACGGCATGCGGATCGCGCCCGACCGCGACCGTGGCAAGTGCGCCTTCGTAAAGAAGCGAAAGGTGGGAGGCGGCCTGATCCAGTCGCACCCCCGCTTTAGACATGACGGTCTCGAAAATATCCCGCACCATTCTTTTGTGGGTTCGAGCTACGGTGACGACGCGTTCGGAATCGCCGTGTTCGGCAACCGCGAGTGCAAAGGCGCAGCCCCTGAATTCAGGGCTGTCGGCCTTCTCGTAAAGCCGCTCGAAAATCACCTGCAGCTGGTCCCTTGGATCAATCGTCGCCGTCAGAACATCCTTCAGCGAGCGAATGACACGATCGTGGCGATCCTGAAGATAGGCCGCGACAAGATGATCCTTGGACGGAAAATGCCGATAGAGAGTAGCTTTTGCGACCTTCGCTTCTTCGATGATGCGGTCGATACCGACCGCCCGGATACCTTCGGTATAAAACAGCGCGCCGGCGGCGGTGAGAATCTGGTCTGGAATGGCTTCTCTCATTTTATCGCTTCAGCTTGGTGGTTTCATGGGAAGAACGGGTCGCACGCATCATTGCGCGGCGGCGAGACCGGTTTTGTCGCGCTCGTGGAGCTGCCCGACAAAAGAAAGGATCGCGTCAAGCGGCACCGCCTTCGAGAAGCCGCCCTGATGCGCCAGCCTGCCGCCAAGAGACTGGATAGCCTCGTTATACGGTGTCGCGACGTTATGCAGACGGCCGAGCAGCACAATCTCACCGTTGAGAAAGTCGACCTCGCTGGAAGCGCCCCGGGCAAAGCTCTGCCAGGTCGATTGCTGGCCGGGCTGAATGCCGCTGTTTTGAGCGATGCTCCAGCCTGAAATATCGACAGCCCGTTCAGAGGGAGAGGCGAGATTGTAGCCTGCTATCTCAAGCGTCTGGCGGGCTTCATTGACCAGCGCTTCGGCAATCGATGCTCGCAGATCGTCTTCTCCGTCGAACAGATCCAGCGCGTTGCGGACGTTATGAAGCAGTTTTGCCGATTTCCAGCGGCGGATATCGCTGCTGGTTTCCGCAAGATAATTGGCGCGTGTGAGGTCTGCGGCAATCTCCTTCGCCGTTTCATCGGAACCGGCCGGGAAGCGCCCGATCGTGACCACGCCGACCTGCGGATTGCCGGCCGCCGCAACCGCGCCGGTTTGTGTAAACCGGGCAGGGGTCAGAATACTGGCGCCGTAGACATTGGCGAAGGTCCTGAGCGCCAGCGCTTCCGTCGCCAGACCGTTCTGAAAGGTAACCACCGGCAACTGCGTGGCTGTTAGACCTTCCACGCCGGATACCTGTCGCCATGACCAGTCTGCCAGAGTGGCTGCCGCATCCTGCGTTTTGACGGTCAGCAGCAGGATATCGTCGGGCGCCAGGTCCGGCGGAGCGGATACGTCGAAGGCGTTCAGCCTTATTTGCTGCGTGCCTGAGGGGCGTTGGTAGCTCAGCCCCTGTTCAATGATGGAGGCAATTTGTGCGCCGCGTCCGACCAGAGCATATTTGATGCCGGAAAGCTCGAACTGTGCGGCAAGGCTTGCGCCAACCGCGCCTGCGCCAATGATAACGTATCGTGTCACCTTTTCCTCCAATTCTACCGGGCCGATAATGCGCCAGTATCAATTGCAGCGGTGCAGTTTGCTGGATCGATACGGGATTTCGCTCAACATCGGTCCTCCCTGACGGCGACCAATGATGACAGCTAAACTAGGCATGAGGAGCGCCTCAAGAAAGACAGGTCGTTCTTTTTCTATCTATTTTATAGAAAATAATTCGGCGTAGGGAAAATTTGCGATCACCTTATTCCCGACAGCAGTCCTGGCGCGGTGAAACCCTGGAATAAGCCCCAACGAAGCACACCGTCAGCGCGCATGGGAGAGCATCAACTCGCCGGGATTTTTCAGGAGGCCGCCTTGAAGAGAACCGTGACGACGGTTCCGCCGTCTTGTCGCGGATCTATCTGCAAATCGCTGTCATGCGCGCTTGCGATCGCTCGAGCAATCGACAGGCCGAGGCCGGTGCCACCGGTCTTACGTGCACGCGACGGCTCTGTGCGCCAGAAGAGTTCGATGCCGTGTGCCTCGATGCCGGGGGGAAAACCCGGCCCCTTGTCTTCGATTGTTATGAAGGGACGTCCTTCCCGGACTCCGGTCGAGCAGAAGAGGCTCTTCCCGCTCGCCGCATAGCGGCGTACATTATCCATCAGGATGAGCAGTAGCTGTTGAAGGCGTTGAGGGTCGCCGCTAATTGGAGCCGTCTGCAGCGACATATCGAGACTAATTCCTGCCTCTTCGAGAAGAGGCCGTGCCGCCTCCGCCACGGCCGCGCATTCGGTAGCGAGATCGAGTGGCCGCATCTCCGTAACGAGACTGTTGGTTTCTGCCAGCGAAAGCGTCCGCAGATCGTCGACGAGACGCGCAAGTCCTTCCACATGGCCGATTAGGTGGCGAATGGCCTGCTTGTCGAGCGGAAAGACGTCATCGGCAATGCCGTGTAAACGGCCTTGCAGGATGGTCAGCGGGGTGCGCAGCTCGTGGGCTACCGCCATGGTGTTGAACTTCAACCGGCGCTCCATCATCTGAAGCTCCTGCGTCAAAGTCTCGAAACTGTCGACCAGAAATCCGACTTCGGCGATGCGGCTCGCCTTGATCTTTGCGCCTCCGCTGAAGTCGCCCGTCGCCATGCGCCGCGCCGCGTCGGCAAGTTCGCCGAGAGGTGCTGCAATGCGCCGGGAGATGAAATAACCAAGCAAGCTGCACAGGAAGACACCGAGCAATCCGAAGAGGAACACCGATTTGAGAAGTTCGCTATCTGCCTGGTCCTCCAGGCCCGGTAAAACCTCGATAAGGGCCTGAAGCTGGCGCTGATCCGGCATCACGCCCCGGTCAATATCCGAGAAAGCCTTGGCGGCATCAGGCGACAGTTGGGCAAGGATGCGCTCCTCAATGGTGTCCGAATACCAGGAAACGCCGAAATAGACCAACGCAACCGCAAAGATGAGCATTGTGGTGATTGTGATCGCCGTCATCGTGCGCAGGCGGAGCCGCCGGAACCTCATGATGTCTGCTCCCTGGCAAGTCGGTAGCCGATGCTGCGCACCGACACCAGATAACCGCCAGCACCGTGATCCGTCAGTTTTTTACGCAGATTGGCGATGTGCGTATCGACCGTGCGTGCCAGCGCATCGCTTTCCGGCAGGCAGGCATCCAGAAGATCGGCCCGCTGAAAGGCATAGGTGGGGCGACGCGTCATATGGGCAAGAATTCTGAATTCGCTGAGCGTCAACGGCAGAACGGTTCGTCCCGCATCGCTGCAAACAGCCGCGATGTAAGCTTCGGTATCTATTTCGATGGCGCCGAAACGCAGGATCCCTCCGCCAGTTGGCTGACGCGAGCGTTTTAGAACGGCATTTACCCGGGCGACCATTTCCTGCGGGTTGAAAGGTTTGACGATGTAGTCGTCGGCACCCAGGCGCAGACCGGTCAGCTTGTCCATATCTTCGGCAAGGGCGGTGACCATGATGATCGGCGTATCACGCTCCCGCCGGATGCGTGTCAGCACATCGATGCCATCGAGCTTCGGTAGCCCGATGTCGAGAAGAATGAGATCCGGCCGCAGCATGGAGAAATGCGTCATGGCCGTCTCGCCATCCCCGGCTCTAACGGTTCTGTATCCGTCACGAATGAGATAGGCGTCCAGAATCTGCATGATGTCGGGGTCGTCTTCGACGATGAGAATGAGACCTTTGTCCATGCTGACCTTACGAACTTACTGATATTACCGCTTTATTGCCGGGACGCTAAGCCGACGCAAAGCGCCGGGCAAGAGCCGTCTCACGAGATAGATGCGGCAGGCACGCTTTTCCTCTCAGTCTTGGGACTTCCTCCGCAGAACCTTGACATTTCTACGGAAGAAAGCTGGCCATGCACCAGTATCTCTCCCATAAGACCGAACAGAAATGGCCAGGCCGGCCCGAAAAGCCGAAGTTCCGCTTTGCCGTCATCCCCACGGCGCGCCAGACTTTCGCATGGGTTTCCGGCAGCCCATCTCTGCTCGCGCTTTCGACCACGCTTGCAATGATGGTCTTCTTCACTGTCAGGCCGGATATCGATCTTGACGCCAGTCGCTGGTTCTGGACAGATGGTTTTCGTCTTGGCGAGGATCAATTCTTGATTTCCGTCCGCGATCTGAACCGCGCACTTCCCGCCATTTTATTGTCCACGCTTGTCTGCCTGCTCCTTGCAACGCCATTTGTCTCCGGCGTGCGGCGTGCCATCCGCCCTCACAAACTGCTACTTGTTCTCACCTTTTATGCGCTTGGGCCGGGTGCGACCGTGCATGTGCTGAAAAACCTGTTCGGACGTGCCAGACCGCGGCATATCAGTGAATTCGGGGCAGATTTGTTTTTTACGCCCGTTCTTTCCCTCGATGGCAGCTGTTCGCGCAACTGCTCCTTTCCGTCCGGCGAAAGCGCGTCCGCAATCGCCCTGCTGGCGTTCATCATCTTCCTGCCGGAAAAATTCCGCCTGAGCGCCACGGCGATCTTGATGCCGTTCATCGTGCTTTGCTCCCTAAACAGGGCAGCTATGGGCGCACATTTTCTCTCCGATGTCCTGATTGCATGGCCACTGATGCTCGCCGTGTTCCTCTCACTGCATCGGCTGTTCACGAAGCATGCGGACACAATCGACACTGCGTTTCTGCGCTAATTCATGGGAATACGGCATAGCGCCGAACAAAGGTCATGCCCTGAGCAATAAATTTGTGTTCGGGGTTCGTCCGCCGCCTGCTCAAATCGCACATGCCCGTGCCTGTGGTCTGGTACGGGCATGTGCAGACGAGGACTGCCTTATTTCACCTGGGCTACGACCAGCTTGCCATCCGCACGTTCGGCAATGAACTCGATGTTCGCGCCTTCCTTGAGCTTGGCGAGCAGGGCATCGTCCTTGACGCGGAACACCATCGTCATGGCGGGCATGTCGAGGTTCTTCAGTTCCTCATGAATGATGGTGACTTTCTTGGCGGTAGCGTCGACCTTCTTCACCGTACCCTTGGTGAATTCCTGTGCGAATGCGCCAAAGGGGGCTGTAAGCAACAGAGCGGCTGCAAGGGTAATTTTAACGATCGTCTTCATGGTCAGATTCCTTTTTTCGATTGGTTACTTGGCCGAAACTTTGAGATCGCCGCGCATGCCGGCCTCGTAATGTCCGGGCTTCAGGCAGGCGAATTCGAACATGCCGTCATTGGTGAATTTCCAGATAATTTCGCCACTTTCGCCCGGCGCAAGGCTGATTGCGTTCGGATTGTCGTGTTCCATCTCCGGGGCCTTTGCCATGGCGGCCTTGTGCTCCAGATTTGCGCTCTGTTCGTCGAGAATGAATTCATGGTCCAGCTCGCCGACATTCTTCACGGCAAAGCGAACGGTCTTGCCCTTCTTGAATTCGAACTTGGCGGGCGTGAACAGCATCTTGCCATCAGGCGTTTCCTTCATGGTGACCTGTATGGTCTGGGTTACCTTGGATTTGTCGCCGGGTTCGCCGATCGCCATCGCTTCATGGCCGCCGCCGTGGGTGCCCGATGCGAAGGCGGGTGTGGCAAGAGCGGTGAGAAGCAGTGCAAGTTTCAGTCTGGTCATCGAATTTTTCCTTGGTTCTGGTGGGGATATGGTCTGCACGATCAGCCGTGTTTCATCGGTTTCGGCGTGATCTGTGTTTTCGGATCATTGGTCTTTTCGGTATCCGGCACGTCGCCGGTCCATTCCCAGGCCTGGGTACCGGGCGGGTTTTGGTACCAGCCGGGATCTGAGTAATCGCCCGCGGAAATGCCTTCGCGGACCTTCACCACGGAGAACATGCCGCCCATTTCGATGGGGCCGTGCGGACCCCAGCCGGTCATCATGGGAACGGTGTTCTCAGGGATTTCCATCTCCATCGCGCCCATATCGGCCATGCCGGCTGTACCCATCGGCATGTATTCCGGCCGCACCTTGCGGATCTTTTCGGTGACGGTCTTCTTGTCGACGCCGATGAAGGTTGGGACATCGTGTCCCATCGCATTCATCGTGTGGTGCGACTTGTGGCAATGGATCGCCCAGTCGCCGACATATTTGGCGTCGAATTCATAGGCCCGCATGGCGCCGACGGGGATGTCGATGCTGACCTCCGGCCACCGGGCCTCGGGCCGCACCCAGCCGCCATCCGTGCACGTCACCTCGAAATCATAGCCGTGCATGTGGATCGGGTGGTTGGTCATGGTCAGGTTGCCGACCCTGACACGCACCCGGTCGTCCTTGGAGACCACCAGCGGATCGATGCCCGGAAATACCCGGCTGTTCCATGACCACAGATTGAAGTCCGTCATGGTCATGATTTTCGGAACGTAGGAGCCGGGATTGATGTCGAAGGCGTTGATCAGGAACACGAAGTCGCGATCAACAGGCATGAAGGTCGGGTCCTTTGGATGGACCACGAAAAAGCCCATCATGCCCATCGCCATCTGCACCATCTCGTCTGAATGCGGGTGGTACATGAAGGTGCCGGACTTCACGAGATCGAACTCGTAGACGAAGGTCTTGCCAACGGGGATATGCGGTTGCGACAGGCCGCCGACACCGTCCATGCCTGATGGCAGGATCATGCCGTGCCAGTGGACCGTTGTATGTTCCGGCAGCTTGTTGGTCACGAAAATCCGCACCCGGTCGCCTTCTACGGCCTCGATGGTCGGGCCGGGTGACTGGCCGTTATAGCCCCAGAGGCGGGCGGTCATGCCCTCCGCCATCTCGCGTTCCACTGGCTCGGCGACAAGGTGGAATTCCTTGACGCCATTGTTCATCCGGAAAGGCAGGGTCCAGCCGTTGAGGGTGACGACCGGATTGTAATCGGGACCGGTAGTGGGCTTGACGGGGGCTTGCGTTGCTGCCGTTTCCATCACGGCAGCTTCCGGCAGGCTGCTATTCGATGTCTTTGCCCAGGCCGCCGTGGAGACCATTGCGGCGCCGACGCCCAGAAAGTTTCTTCTATTGAACATGGTCGTTTCCTCTCTCAGTGTCCGCCACCGCTGCCGCCACCAGTGGCGGCAACTTCGGTCTCCGCGCCTGCCGTACCCGCGCCACCGCCGTAGATGGCGGGCGCAAGGCCGGCTTCCGCGAGCCAGAAGTCACGTTTGGCATTGATGGCGAGCAGGTTCGAATTGACCTTTTCGCGGCTGTCGGCGAGCAGTTCGAAGGTGTTGGTGAGCATGCCGTTATAGGTCAGCAGCGACTCCTCCTCGATCTTGGTCCGCAGCGGCACCACGCTGTTGCGATAGTGCCGGGCGATGTCGTAGTTCGAGCGATAGGCCTGATAGGCGGAGCGGGCTTCGGAGCGGATATTGACCGCTTTTTCGGCCAGCAGGTTTGCTGCGCGCATATAGGCGAGTTCGGATTCCCGCATTCTTGCCCGACCGGAATCGAAGATCGGAATGACGAATTCCAGCTCGGCATTGCCCGTCGTCTGTTTGTGTTTTTCGCCGTCTTCAAGTTCGCGTTCGGTCTCGAAGCCGGAACGAAGTTCTAGATCGGTGACGTATCGGGTGGCTTCTGTGAGTTTGAACGACCGGGCGGTCGATTCCAGATCGAGCTTCGCCATCTGCAAATCCACCCGGCGCTGCAGCGCCTCAGCCTCGATCATCTCACGTTTGGCCAGATCCTTTGGAAGCTGGGGCAGGCGGTTGGGGATGGAGTAGTCTATGTCCGCGCCCCACAGGCCCATCAGCCTTGTCAGTTCCTCCTTCGCAAGCCGGGCTTCAAGCCGCGCCTTGGCGATCTGGCCGGTCAGTTCGGCATAGAAGACCTGCTCGCGAGCCTGGCCTTCCTTGTTCAGCGAGCCTGCTTCGCCAAGCTTCCTCGCAAGTTCCGAGGCGGCATCCGCGGCTGTCTGGGCCTGCGCCAGCTGGCCGACATTTTCCCAGGCAGCAACCGCCGTGATCCAGGCGCGGCGGGTATCTGCCGCCAATTGCAACGTCTTCAGCGCGGCTGCGAGCTGCGCCTTTCGGAAGCCGGTATCGGCAATCTCGACATTCTGTTTGAGCGTGGCCAGTGCCAGAATATTGGTGACGATCACACCCTCGATCGCCTTGTAGGCCCGGAGCCCCGGAGTGCCGATCCCCGTCAATCCGATGCCGACCCTCGGATTGACCAGCATGGTCGATTGCCAGGCGGTTGCGGCCGATTCACCCAGATCGGCATAGGCCGCCTGAAGGCCCTTGTTGTTGAGGAGCGCGACCTGAACCGCCGTCTCGACATCGATTGTTTTCGCTGACATCAGCGATTTGACGCGGGTTGCGGTTGCCTGCGCCTCGGCCCGGTTCTGTATCCAGACAGTCTGCTTTCCTGTCGCCTCGGTCGCCCTGGCCGAAACGGTGGTGAAGCCTGCGTTCTTCGAGGTGTAGTCGGTGGCCGTGACGCAGCCGCCAAGAACGAGCGGGACGGAAAGGACGGCCGTGAGTTTGATCACGCGTAGCGTCATGATGCGTCTCCTTTCGGAGCCTGCGCATCGTTCTGATTACGCCAGGGCTTCGGGTCCACCGGAGCACGGTGCGAGTAACCTGTTACCGGTGTCTGATAACGCAGAGGGGTGACGCCGAGCGACGGGTTTGCCGCGTCTTCATACGAGGCGGCCTCGTTCATCGAGGATGTGGCTGTGCAGCCGCCCAGCAAAAGGGGCGCTGCAACCACGATGTAGATAGGGTTCATGGTAATTTCCGAACAGGAGATGCAACGGCGCGACGGCGCTAAAGCCGTTCACGCACGATCATTGCCCGAGAGACGGGCTTTGCCTGTTCAGATATTCGGTGGACGGTGAAGCAGCGGGATCTGGCCCACGGTCTTGCTGTCGTCAAGGAAGGAACGGATGGAATTGACGACTGGTCCGCCAAGGGCGTCATGCGCAATCAGTACCGCCATGCCGAGACAGAAATCGTTGCAGCATTCCGGCTTCACGGGCTTTTTGACGCCGCTGTCGTGGTCTGCCGTATCCATATTATGGTGGTCGCTGGACATCATGGCCGAACCGCCATGGTCCATCATCGCGCCATGATCCATCATCATGGCGGATTGGGTGGTCTGCATTTCCGCGGTATCGGGACCATGCATTGCGGCATTGACGGTGGAAACGCTGTATCCCGCCAGTGACAATATCATCACCAGTCGAAACAGCAGTGCCGTCAATTTCGATGTTCGCAACATCCCACGCATGCCCTGTAGAAGAGCCGCAGTCCTGAAGTTTGTCAATGGATATCGCTCATAACCATCAATAAATAGCACGTCTGCCGGTTCTTAAACCTTACATTGTCTCCATAAAGGCATCGTCGAGAATGAGGAGTTTACGTGCCTGCATGCGGGCATATTCCTCGTAAAAGCCCGTGGAGATCCAGAGAGCGGAACGCCCCTTCCGTCCGCTCCAGCCGATGCCGCCGATCAGTTCGGCCGCGCCAAGCTTGCGCCTGACATGGATTCGGGAAAGGGAGAGCGATGCCGCCAGTTGCGATGCTGTTTTCACATCCGTCAGGTGTCTGCCCTGTTCTGTCGGCTTTTCCCAGTCGATCCCGGCGATCAGGCGGTCCATCAGCAGCCCGCCCGCGTCGAACCAGTTGAAGATGATGGACAGCGGGCCCGGGCAACGTACCTCCGGATTGGAAAGCAGCGCCTGCGCCACGCGGGGATGGATGTGTGCGAGCATGGTTTCGGACCGCTCGATGAACCGAGAGGCCCTGAACCCCTCATCGATGAGGTCCAGCGCCTGAAAATGCACGTCGTACCATTGGGCAAGCATCGCCAGGGTGGACGGTGAAGGCACCACGCCATCGGCCGGCTTTTCGCCGGCTTGGTGCGCCGGTCTCGTCAGGCCGCGTTTCAGCGCCTCTTTGAAGAAGGCATAGGCGACATCATGGCTTGCAAGGCCGTGTTGGAGCGCGAGTTGGCCGAAATCTTCCCGCGTCAGGGCGGGTTCGTCCGTTCTGGTCTTGCGCTTTTGAAAATAGAGCGCCAACAGCGCGTGGCAAAGAAGCCGGCTCTGGCGCGTGGCGAAAAGCGCGGTCATGTCGGGTGAACCTTCGTAGAGGGTGATGAAACTTCCCGCCAGCAGCCGTAGTGCTGCCGCGAAAGCACCCGTTTGAAGCAACCGGTCGATTTCGCTGGGTGGTAGCCTGCGGCCAACGGTAGAGGCGTCCGGCAACCCGGAGATCGCGAAATCGAAAAAATTGGTCATGGGCAGCGCTCCTCGAATTGCCGGCACCACCCTCCTTGCGGAGTGTAATGAGGATTGGATGATCCATCGGCCTTACAGGGGTCGGGATGAGGCGTCTTCTCATTGCGCGCAGAGGTGACACTTTTAGGCCGTCGGCATGCCCGTGGCGCGGGCTTCGCCGGGCGTCATGCCATAGGTGCCGCTGAACACCCGGTAAAAGGTTGGAAGACTGTCGAAGCCGCAGCCATACGCGACCTGCGTGATTGGCAAGGCGGGAGATTCCAGCAGCAGGCGTCGCGCTTCCTCGATCCGCATGGAGGCGAGCGTGCGGGAAAAAGACAGCTCCGCGCCTTCGAAAACGACGTGCAGTTGCCGAAGCGAAATGCCCAGTTCCTTTGCCACTGCGGCAGGCGTGAGGTTCTGCCAGGACTTTTTGCGCATCATGATGTCCTGGGCCGCATAACAAAGCCCGGTGCGGAGTGCGGCGCGCACTTCCGGCATTGCAGGCGAAAGCCGTCCACGCGCCGTCATGGCTAATCGGGCGATATGCGTCACATCGCGCACGGGATCGATGAGCCTGCCGCGTTCGGCGTTCAGCGCGTTGAAGAGCGCCCGGAACGGCCGGGAGAAGGCGGTATTGTCGGCGTAACGCGTGGCAAACAAGTCATCAGCCGGTCGGCCAAGCATGACTTCGTCGTCGACAGGGATCTTGAGCATCTTGTAGTGAAAATCCGCCTCACCGCCGGGTATCGCGTCATAGGGCAAGTCCGAATAGTTGATGGTGAAATCACCGCCGCTGACGGCATGGATCCTGTCTCGACCGGCATGCAGCAACCCCGAACCCTTCACCTGCAAGCCAATGCAGAGGCTGTCGCCGGCAATGCGGGCAATATCGGCTTCCGTGCGGTTGACCCGGTATGAGGAAGCGCGCATTTCGCTTACGACGGCGCCTGCGACAGAGCGCGCCTGAAAAGACCCGCTGAAGGCCCGGCGGCGATCCGGCGCAAGCTCGATCGTTACGCCAAACAGGCTTTTGCCGCGCACTTCGCGCCATTGGTCGAAGCGGTGCTCGGGCCGAAAATCCTCGGTTGCGAAACGGATGATGGTGTTCGTGGCTTGCTCCCCCCAGATGAGCCATGTCCCCGCGGCTTATTGTTCGGTTGCGCGAAACCCAAGATGGACGAGCGGATAGGGCCGTCCCTGCCCGTCGAGGTCGGAGCGTCCCGTCGGCTTGAACCCGAGCCGGCGATAAAAGCCCATGGCCTGCGTATTCTGTTCGTTGACATCGGTTGTCAGCGCGGGGTGTGCGGTAAGCGCTGCCTGCACGAGCGCCTTGCCGATGCCTCTGCCGTGATAATCCGGATCGATGAAAAGCGCTTCCATGTGCCCTTCATGCAGAAACATGAACCCGAGAGGCTTATCCGACGCATCGACGGCTA
This sequence comes from Rhizobium sp. AN68, assembly GCF_030758035.1. Classification (NCBI taxonomy): domain Bacteria; kingdom Pseudomonadati; phylum Pseudomonadota; class Alphaproteobacteria; order Hyphomicrobiales; family Rhizobiaceae; genus Rhizobium; species Rhizobium sp. AN68. The sequence goes on from NZ_JARWMI010000002.1 coordinate 1,219,263, forward strand.
GCATCAAAGCGGCCTCGGGAAGAAAAGCCGTCACTTCTTCCTCGATTGCGGCGCGATCCGCTCTGTGAAGAAAATCATGGGTAGCGTCTACGGCCTTACGCCATATTTCAAGGATGCGGGCCGTGTCGCGAGCGTTGGCGGGACGAAATGTGATCATCCCTCACCCTTAGCAATTGCGGCGTTTTTGCGCCATGGGTCTTTTCCGCAAGGCGTTTTCCCATTCGCTAAATCCCCGCAGCCAAACGCCGCAGTCTTATCCCGCATATTTCTTCGATCTCCGGTGCCTGACGTTTTTCTCGAAAAAAGTCCTTGCAAAAGGGTCCGATAAAAAAATAGATAAAAATAAGTTCTATCTATTTATTTGAAGGGAAAATCGCCGGATGAATCAGATTATCACAGAAATTGAACAAAATCAGGCGCAGATTCCCTCAATCAAAGCGGATTCTTCACTCGAAGAAGCAAAAATTATCTATAATTTACCATTTAATGACCTCCTGTTCCGGGCACAGCAGGTGCATCGTCGCCATTTCGATGCCAACGCCATCCAGATGAGCCGGCTTTTATCGATCAAGACCGGCGGCTGCCCGGAGGATTGTGGTTATTGCAGCCAGTCCGCCCGCAATCCAACAGGTCTGAAGGCTTCCAAACTCATGGAGGTGGAGCGAGTACTGGCAGAGGCGCGCAAGGCGAAAGAGGGCGGGGCGACGCGCTATTGCATGGGGGCGGCGTGGCGCAACCCTAAGGAGCGCGACATGGAGGCGGTGGTGGCCATGGTCGAAGGCGTCAAGGCGCTCGGCATGGAAACCTGCATGACGCTCGGCATGCTGACGCCGGAACAATCCGAACGTCTCGCTCACGCCGGGCTAGATTACTACAATCACAATGTCGATACGTCGGAGCGGTTCTATTCGGAGATCATCACCACCCGCACCTTCGAGGATCGGCTGGAAACGCTCGCCAATGTTCGTGATGCCGGCATGAAGGTCTGCGCCGGCGGCATTCTCGGCATGGGAGAAACGGTCGAGGACCGTATTTCCATGCTGGTAACCCTTGCTAATCTGCCGGTTCCGCCGGAAAGCGTGCCGATCAACATGCTGATCCCGATCCCCGGCTCGAAGCTTGCCAAGGCCGCTCCGGTTGATCCGATCGACTTCGTCCGCACCATTGCGCTTGCGCGCATCCTCATGCCCCGTTCGCATGTGAGGCTTTCCGCCGGACGTACCGAAATGAGTGATGAGACGCAGGCGCTCTGTTTTCTGGCCGGGGCGAATTCCATCTTCGTCGGCGAGACGCTGCTGACGGCGGATAATCCGGGGGAAGATCACGATACGGCGCTGTTCCGGCGGCTGGGCCTGAAGCCGATGGCGTTGCAAACGGCGGAAGCGGGAGAGACCCGGTGAATTCGTCGGCGCTCTCCGCCTATGAGCTGAAGCTTGCCGGTCTGCACCGCAAGTCGCGCCTGCGGGCGCTAGCGCCCCGGCAGGGTATCGACTTCACCTCCAACGACTATCTCGGGCTTGCCGATGCACCCCGGCTGAAGGCGGCGATCACTGACGCAATCGAGAGCGGCGTGCCTGTGGGTGCCGGTGGTTCGCGGCTGCTTCGCGGCAACCATCCCGAACATGAGGCGCTTGAAACGGAGGCGGCGGTATTTTTCGGCGCTGAGAGGGCGATCTATTTCGGTAGCGGATTTGCCGCCAATGTCGCACTTTTTTCCGCACTGCCGCTGCGGGACGACCTCGTTCTCTACGATGCGCTGATCCATGCCAGCGTGCATGACGGCATTGCCGCCGGCAAGGCGAAGGCGGTCGCTGTGCCGCATAATCAGGTTGAGGCATTCGAACGGGAAATAAACCGATGGCGGCAGGCGGGCGGCAAAGGTCGCCCGTGGATCGCGGTGGAGAGCCTCTATTCCATGGATGGTGACCGGGCGCCGGTTGCTGCCCTTGCCGACCTCGCCGGGCGACATGGCGGCTTTCTCGTCGTCGATGAGGCGCATGCCACCGGCGTGTTCGGGCCGGGCGGGCGCGGCCTGGCCGCTGAACTGGAAGGTCGGGGTAATGTCGTGGCGCTGCACACCTGCGGCAAGGCGCTTGGTCTTTCCGGCGCGCTTATCAGTCTGCCTGCGGTTCTCGCCGATTACCTCACCAACCGCGCCCGCGGTTTCATCTATTCGACCGCGCCGTCACCGCTGATGCCGGCGGCTGTGCGTGAGGCCTTGCGGATCGTCGCCGACGAGCCCTGGCGGCGCATCCGTCTGGAAGAACTGATAAATTTGGCCAGCGAACAATTACGATCCCGGCTGGGCGTGACGCCCGGCGGCTCGCAGATATTGCCGGTGATGATTGGTGACAATGCGCGTGCACTGAAAATCGCCACGCGTATGCGAGACGGCGGCTTCGACGTGCGCGCCATCCGCCCGCCAACGGTACCGGAAGGCACGGCACGCCTGCGCATATCCATTACGCTCAATGTCGAGGAAAGCCAGATCGCCGATATGGTCGGGCTGCTCGCCTTCGCCATGGAGGAGGAACGATGAGCCTCCGTTTCATCGTCTCGGGCACCGATACGGGTATCGGTAAGACGGTTTTTTCTGCGGCGCTTACTCACGCATTGCAAGCCCATTACTGGAAGCCGGTGCAATCCGGGCTCGAGGAAGAGACCGACAGCGAGGTGGTGGAGCGGATGGGTGGCGTGCCGCGCACGCGCATCCTGCCGGAGGCCTATCGCCTGAAAATGCCGGCCTCACCGCATCTTTCGGCCCGCCTCGACAATGTCACGATCGAGCCCGAGCTTTTGCTGCCGCCGGAAACGGATGGGCCGCTGGTGATCGAAGGGGCGGGCGGTCTGCTGGTGCCGCTGACCGACACATTGCTGTTTGTCGATATTTTCGCCCGCTGGCGAATTCCGCTGATCCTGTGCGCCAGAACCTCACTCGGCACCATCAACCACACGCTGCTGTCGCTCGAGGCGCTGCGGCTGAGAGCCATTCCGGTGCACGGCGTGGTCTTCATCGGTGATGAGAACCGGGAAAATCAGCGCATTATCGCCGATATAGGCCGAGTTCGCTCGCTTGGCCGCTTGCCTCGCATACCGGAGATGACTGCCGAGGCGCTGCACCATGCATTCGCTCAACAATTCGATCTCGCCGATTTCCTGGAGGTGCCGGCATGAGCCGTTCCCGCGTCTGGCATCCTTTCACCCAGCACGGGCTGGAACCGCCGATGAAACGCATCGTCTCGGCGGAGGGCGCCTATCTGGTCGATGAGGATGGCCAGCGGTTGTTCGATGCAATTTCATCCTGGTGGGTCATCACTCACGGCCACCGGCACCCGGCAATCATGTCCGCCATCCGCGCAGCGACCGAGACCTTCGACCAGATCATTTTCGCCGAGTTTTCGCACGAGCCGGCCGAAACGCTGGCCAAAGGGCTGATCGAACTCGCGCCTGCCGGCTTGGAACATGTGTTTTATTCCGATAGCGGTTCGACCTCGGTGGAAGTGGCGCTTAAAATGGCGCTCGGTTATTTTCACAATTGCGGTGAAAAGCGAGATCGCATCGTGGTCATGGAGCACGGCTACCACGGTGATACGATCGGCGCCATGTCGACGGGCGAACGCGGCGTGTTCAATGCTGCGTATGAAACACTGCTATTCGGCGTCGACCGACTTGCTTTTCCGGAAGCGGATTGTGAGCAGGAGACGCTCGACATGTTCGAAAGCTTTTGTCGTTCGGGCCGAGTCGCCGCCTTGCTGATCGAGCCGCTTGCTCTAGGTGCCGGTGGCATGAAGATTTACCGCGCGGACGTTCTCGCCGGACTGAAACAAATTGCCGAACGCTACGGTTGCCTTGTCATCGCCGACGAGGTGATGACGGGCTGGGGCCGGACAGGAACCATGTTCGCCTGCGAGCAGGCGGGAGTTTCACCGGATATTCTGTGCACCTCCAAGGGGCTGACCGGTGGCTCCCTGCCGTTGGCAGCGACCTTGTGCAGTGGCGAAATCTTCGACGCGCACTTCTCGACCGATCGCCGCAAGACCTTTTTCCATTCGAGTTCCTACACCGCCAATCCGATTGCCTGCGCTGCCGCTGTCGCCAATCTGCAGGTTTGGCGCGATGAGCCAGTGGTACAGCGCATCGGCCAACTGCAAGAAGTGCTGCGCGACAATCTCGGGCGATTTGCGGATGACAGGCGCTTCACCAACATACGCCAGATTGGAACCATCGCAGCGCTTGACCTCGTCGTGCCCTCTGGCGGTTATCTCGCGGAGGCGGGGCCACGCATGCGGCAATTGTTCCGCGAGCGCGGGCTCATCATCCGCCCGCTCGGCAATGTGCTCTATCTGATGCCGCCCTATTGTTCGACGGCGCAAGACCTCACCCGTGCCTTCGACGCGATGGACGAAGTGGCCTCGATCGTGACTGAAGCCGCTCCGGGGGAACCCGGCGCGGCCGCGATCAAAAACCGTCTCCGAAAGGCCTGACAATGCAGACCCGTTCTTCCCGCATGGCTGGCTTCGGGCATGCCGTGCCAGCGCGATGTGTCCGCAACGCCGAGATTGAGACGCGTCTTGGGCTGGAGGCTGGCTGGATAGAGCGTCGGACGGGGATCCGCACACGTTATTGGGCGCAAGAGGACGAGACGCTGAGCGGCCTTGCCGAAAAAGCCGGCCGCATGGCACTGGAAAACGCGAAAATTGGCGCCAAGGATATCGCACTGACATTGCTTGCGACCTCCACACCAGACCATCTTTTGCCGCCTTCGGCCCCGCTGCTTGCGCACCGGTTGGGCCTCACACAATCCGGGGCGATCGATCTTGCCGGGGCCTGTTCCGGTTTTCTCTATGCGCTCACTCTTGCGGATGGTTTTGTCCGCACCCACGGCCGCGCGGTGCTGGTTGTTGCCGCCAATATCTTAAGCCGTCGTATCAATCCGGCGGAAAGGGCAACTGCGGTTCTGTTCGCCGATGCTGCCGGCGCCGTCGTGCTTGTCCCCTGCCGGGATGCGCAGCGCGGCTTTTTGTCTGCCGATCTCGTTTCGGATGGGAGCGGTTACGACCTGATCCAGATCGCGGCGGGCGGCAGCAGCCAGCCTTTTTCCAATGATACAGAGGCTGAAGATACCCTTATGACGATGCGGGACGGCCGCGAGGTCTTTTCCCGTGCCGTCGCAACAATGACGCAGACCTCACAGCGCGCTCTGCAACGCGCAGAAATGACGGCCACCGATATCCATCGATTCTGTGCCGCATCAGGCCAATGCCCGCATGTTCGATGCCGTCTGCGGCAATATCGGCATCGACCGGCAAAAGACGGTACGTACAGTCGAAACCTTCGGCAACTCTTCTGCCGCCACTATTCCGCTTTCGCTTTCCGTTTCCAATGCTGAGCGGCCCATCACGGAGGGTGAAACGCTGTTATTGACGGCGGCAGGGGCGGGGATGACTGGGGGGCGGTGGTGTATCGAGGCTAGGCCAGCTGGATACGGAAATGTCTGATTCGGATCGAGCCGCGCGTACAACGTTGGCAGATATAGGCAGAGCGCGGTGATGCAGCTCAAGTGCTCGAAACAGTTTGATTTTGTTTGGAGAAATTTGGCTGGGGAACCTGGACTCGAACCAAGATTAACGGAGTCAGAGTCCGTCGTTCTACCATTGAACTATTCCCCAAAAGCCCGAAGCGGGTTACCGCGTTCGCTTTGGTGGGTCGTCATATAGATGATTTCTTGCGAGGCGCAAGTCGAAAAAATCGAAAAATGCGTTTTCGTCGCTCTTTTGCGTCTGTCTCCTGCGTCAGAGCCGCGCACGGGTGGAGCGTGGGGTGGAGAGCAGAAGGCTGGTCTCGCTGCCGGTAATGCCAGGGACAAGGCGGATACGGCGGAGCACCGCGTCGAAATCGCTGAGAGTGGCGGCGTTAAGTTCTACGATCAGGTCCCAGCGACCGTTCGTGCTGTGAATTTCGGATATTTCCGGGAAACCGCCGAGCGTGCGGATGACGCGGTCCGTCACATGGCCTTCAATCTCGATCATCATGATGCCGCGGATCGCCGCCTCCACCGCATCGGCACGCAGGATGACGGTGTAACCGATGATAGTGCCGTCATTTTCCATTTTTTCGATGCGTGAGCGTACCGTTGCGCGCGAGGTTTCCGTCTCGATCGCCAGATCGGAAATGCTGCGTCTGCCGTTATGCCTCAAAAGGGTCACGAGCCGTTCGTCGAGATCATCCATTGGTAGCCATTCTGATAAATAGATTTGACCAAATCGATAGCCTATTTCGATAATATTGCCAATATTTGATGTTCATTCCGCCATGTCTGTGTGGTTTAGTGAGGTTATCGGTTGATAAAAGCGAGGGCTCAAATGGATATCAGGCTGATCGGTGCGCCGTTGCAAATCGGAGCCGGGCAATTGGGGTGTGAGATGGGGCCGAGTGCGTATCGCATCGCCGGTCTCACGCGGGCGCTCGAAGATTTGGGCCATCGGGTGGTGGATACCGGCAATGTGACGCCGGCGCCGCTGAGGGAGTTTAGCCACCCCAATCCGGCGGTGCATCATCTCGCTGAGACGGTGGCCTGGACCGAGGCGCTGACGGAGGCGGCCTATCGCGAAAGTGCTGCCGCCGTTCCGATCTTTCTTGGCGGCGACCACGCAATTTCCGCGGGAACCGTCGCCGGCATGGCGCGGCGGGTGGCGCAGAGTGGCCGGCCGTTTTTCGTGCTCTGGCTCGATGCCCATACCGATTACCACACGCTTGAAACGACGCGCAGCGGCAACCTGCATGGCACGCCGGTCGCCTATTTCAGTGGTCGCGACGGATTTTCGGGTTACTTTCCGCCGCTCTCGCATGCGGTTCCTGAGGAAAATATCGGCATGATCGGCATCCGCAGCGTCGATCCAGCCGAGAGAGCCGCACTGGAAGACAGCGGCATCACCGTTCACGACATGCGCTCGATAGACGAGCATGGTGTCGCGGTTCTGCTGCGCGCGTTCCTTGCGCGGGTGCAGGCGGCAAACGGCCTGTTGCATGTCAGTCTCGATGTCGATTTCCTCGAACCGTCGATCGCGCCTGCGGTCGGCACCACGGTTCCGGGTGGGGCGACGTTCCGTGAGGCGCATCTGGTGATGGAGATGCTGCATGATAGCGGGCTTGTGTGCAGTCTTGATCTCGTGGAGCTTAACCCGTTTCTCGATGAGCGCGGCAGGACGGCGACGCTGATGGTCGATCTGGCTGCCAGCCTGATGGGCAAGCGGGTTATGGACCGCCCGACACGGGCCGGCTGAGGGGGATGATGCAATGACGATTATACCGAACCTTAATATCGTACCTTTCGTCAGCGTCGATCATATGATGAAACTCGTTCTGCGCGTGGGGATCGATACGTTTCTGCGCGAGCTTGCCGACGTGGTTGAAGAGGATTTCCGTCGCTGGGAAAGTTTCGACAAGACGCCGCGCATCGCATCGCATTCCCAAGAGGGCGTCATCGAGCTGATGCCGACCAGTGATGGAACGTTGTATGGCTTCAAATATGTGAACGGCCATCCGAAAAACATGAAGGAGGGCCGCCAGACGGTGACCGCCTTTGGGGTGCTTTCCGATGTCGGCAACGGCTATCCGCTGCTATTGACCGAAATGACCATTCTGACGGCGCTGCGCACCGCTGCTACTTCGGCTGTCGCTGCAAAACACCTTGCCCGCAAAAATGCCCGCTCGATGGCCATCATCGGCAATGGCGCACAGAGCGAGTTCCAGGCGCGGGCCTTCAAGGCCATTCTCGGCATCGACACGGTGCGGCTTTTCGATATCGACCGGACCGCCAGTGAAAAATGCGCCCGCAATCTTGCCGGGCAGGGCTTTACCATCGAAATTTGCGATAGTGCGCAGAGCGCAGTGGAGGGTGCAGATATCATCACCACCGTTACCGCTGACAAGCAATATGCGACAATCCTGACCGACAACATGGTTGGTCCCGGCATTCACATCAATGCCGTCGGCGGCGATTGTCCCGGCAAGACGGAACTGCACCGGGACATTCTGCTGCGGTCGGACATTTTTGTCGAATACCCACCGCAGACGCGCATCGAAGGTGAAATCCAGCAATTGCCCGAAGACTACCCCGTCACTGAGCTATGGCAGGTCATATCGGGTGAAAAGCACGGGCGGGTAAACGACAGGCAGATCACGCTGTTCGACAGCGTCGGTTTCGCGACCGAGGATTTTTCGGCGCTGCGTTATGTGCGCTCGAAACTGGCCGCCACCGGGCTTTATACGGAACTGGATCTGCTGGCCGATCCGGATGAGCCGCGCGACCTGTTTGGAATGCTGCTGCGTTGCGAGGCGACTCTCGCCTGAGAGGACGTTCAACGGGAATGACGTCAGTCAGCCCGCCTGCGTTCCCTGCGGGCAACGGCATGTTCCCGCCAGATGGTAAAGAGACCGGCGGCGATCACGATTGCAGCACCCAGAACCATGTTGGATGTCACGACCTCGCCATAGATGGTAACGCCGATGATGGAGACGAGCACGAGCTGGTAATAGGAAAACGGCTGCACGGAGGCCGCATCCGCCAGCTCGAATGCTTTGATCAGGCAATAATGGCCGCTCATGCCGGTAATGCACAGCGCCAGCATCCAGCCCCAATCCTGGGGTGCGAGGCTAACCCAATAAAACGGACCCACCAGCGTCAGTGCTGCCGCACCGGCCACGCCGGTATAAAAGAAGCTCGTCATCGCTGAATCGCTCTTGCTGCCAAGGCGGGTCAGGACGCTGTAGAGCGCAAGCATGAAGGCGGCGATGAAAGTGATCAGCAGGCGGTTGTCGAACCCTTCGCCATCAGGTTTCAGAATGACGAGAACGCCGATGAAGCCGACAAAAATGGCGCACCAGCGCCGCCAGCCCACATGTTCGCCAAGCAACGGCACGGACAGTGCGGCGACGATCAGCGGCGCCGAAGCGAGGATGGAGTGGCTGTGCGCCAAGCCGACAACGGCGAAGGAGAAAATGGAAAAAACAATCTGTACGGCAAGAAGGACGCCGCGGCTGATCTGCAGCCACGGACGGTTGGCCATGACAGCGCCCCGAATGCCGCCAGAGGACCTTGCAGCCATCAACAAAACGAAGACGGCGAAGGCCCAGTATCGAAGCATGGCGACGAAAACGGGCGGATAAGAACCGCCAAGATGTTTGGATATGCCATCCTGCGCTGCAAAGATCGTGAATGCTATGAGCGCATAAAGATAACCGGTCTTGGGTGATGGCATAAATAAACCACTGTCCGGCTGTTGCCGGCAAAAAGAGGATCTCGGCCTGAATAAGGTGAATAGCAGCCATATGGTCTGGCCGTATCTTGTCAGACAACCTTATTTTCCGAATAGCTGCCATGCAAGTCCGAAGACTGCCTCTGCCCGGTCAAGTTCACGGGTGGCGCCGATGCTGGCGGAAGCTTTGCGAATAGCTGTTTTCCTGTCCGCCATGCGTTAACGCACCGCGGACAGGATGTCGGTTACGGAGTGATTTCTGCGTCGATCAGCCGATCGTCACGGCCGCCTTCGAGGTGACGGATTTCAGCGCAGCGTCGGCCAGTTTCAATGCGATCAGCCCATCCTTGATGGAGGGTGAAGGAGCCACATTGTTTTCGATGCAATCGATGAAAGCGGTAATTTCCGCCGCGTAGGCCGCCGTATAACGCGTCATGAAGAAATCATGCAGCGGCGGGCGGGTGTAGCCCTCAGCATTGGCGATCTCGATGGAGACCGGCCGCTGGTTCTCGGCCGCAGCCGAACCGAGCGAACCATGTACTTCGATACGCTGGTCGTACCCATAGGTCGCGCGTCGCGAATTCGAAATGCTGGCTTGCCTGCCGCTTTTCGTCGTCAGAATGATGCTGGCGCTATCGAAATCGCCGAGTGCACCGATCTCCGGATTGACGAGAACGGAACCGGTGGCGAATACGCTTTCCACTTCCTCGCCGAGCAGGAACCGCGCCATGTCGAAATCATGAATAGTCATGTCACGGAAAATGCCGCCGGAAACCTTGATGTATTCGGCTGGCGGCGGGCCGGGATCGCGGCTGGTGATGGTCACCATTTCGACCTTGCCGATGCGGCCATCCTCGATTGCCTTGTGCACGGCCTGGAAATGCGGATCGAAACGCCGGTTGAAACCGAGCATCACCTTTGCACCGGTTTCCTCAACCACCTTGGCGCAGGCTTCCGCACGGGCCACATCCAGATCGACGGGTTTTTCGCAGAAGATGGCCTTGCCGGCACGGGCGAAACGCTCAATCAGATCGGCATGGGTGTTGGTCGGCGTGCAGATGATGACGGCATCGATCGTCTTGTCAGCCAGAACCTCGTCGATTGTGCTGACCTTGCACTGCGCTTCGCGGGCGATTGCTTCCGCAGCACCGGCAACGGCGTCCACAACGGCCACCAGCTTCGCACGGCTGTCGGTGGTGATCGCCTTGGCGTGGACCTTGCCGATCCGTCCAGCGCCGAGCAGTGCCAATTTCGTAACCATCTTTCCTCCGGTTCCTCACACCCGTCTTCCACTCCCGGAAAGACAGAATATGAACGCAAACAATGTTTCGATATGGAATATATGTTCTATTTTGCTAGATCGACATCGGAGGCGTGTCAAGCGTTTTGACGACGGGCAGGGCAGCCGAAATCATCTCTTCCGGAGGTTGTGCAGCACGGGTGAGCGCTGCGTTGAGAAAGCGTTGAAACGGGAACAAAGTCCTGACCGGCAGTCAGTCGACAGGGGGTGCGAGGACCTCCTGTTGGGGAAGCGCATAAACCTCGACCGGGGTTTCAAGGCCGCGCAGGAGCCATGGGCCAAGATTGTCCAGCTTGTCCTCATGTCCGGCCATACGGACGAATTCTTCGGAAAACAGGACGTTGCGGCCGGTTTCCTTGGTCAGGGTTTCAAGCCGTGATGCGATGTTCACGGCCGGACCGATGACGGTAAAATCGAGGCGGGTTTTCGAGCCGATATTGCCATACATGACATCGCCGACATGGACGCCGATGCCGTAACCCAGAGGGTCATGGCCTTTCTGGCAATTGATGTCGTTGAGGGCAACGAGACTTTTCTGTGCGCTGGCAATGGCTTTCAGCAGGTTTTCACAAGCCTGCGGATCGCTGAGCGGGAAAATCGCCAGCAGCCCATCGCCCATGAATTTCAGGATTTCACCACCGAATTCCTCGATCGGATCGCACATCGCGTCGAAATAACCGTTCAGCAATTCGATCACATCATCGCGCGGCCAGAGGTCGGAAATATGGGTGAAGTTGCGCAGGTCGCAGATCAGGATCGCCGCGCCGACCGTTATGCCGCTGCCGCGCGTCGTTGCGCCATTGAGGATTTTTTCGCCCGCATGCGGCCCGACATAGGTCTCCAGCAGGGTGCGCGTCATGCGGTTTTTCAGGCGAATTTCGCTGACCAGCGCGAGCGCCGGTAGCAGGTTTTTCAACGCAAGGACTTCCGCTTCCAAAAAGCCACCGGGCCGATCGCTGGAAAAAGTGGCGACATGGCGCTTGCCGAACGTATGTTCGATCGGCCAGGCGAAATAATCCGTCAGCCCGTCGGCGCGCAATTCCTCATAGATCGGATAAGCGGATGGCTCGATTTCGTCGCCGGTCAGCCGGTGGCGGATTTCGGTTGCGCCCTGATGGATGTCGTTGATGGGGCTGTTCAGATATTCGGGCGAGCTCTCCGCCCCATAGCCATAGGTGGTGATCTCGGCCGACGATATGCCGGCCTTCCACAGGATGCGCGCGCCAAGCCATTGCGGGTGACGAATGCGGAAGGCAAGTGCGCCCCGCGCTATGGAAATTCCACTTTCGCGCAACCTGCTACACAGCTCGAAGAATATCTCATCGATAAAGCGCTCGTCCTTCGTGCCGGTGACGAGCCAGTCGAGAATTTCCGTTTTCTCCGTTGGCCACAATTCATCCAATGCTGAAGAAACCCGTTCTTCGGTGTTAAGGCTGAGTGTCATGGCAGGATTCCGGAAATTATTGGTGCTCTCGCGCAGGCGGGCCACATGGCGAACATGTCCCGTGCGGACATCATGTGGTGCCGGATAACGGAAATGTTAAGAGAGCGGAGCGGAAAATGTTCCGGAGAGACTTGTAGCGTTCAAACCGTTACGCGCGCCGCCCGGATGTTGCGTGAACATCGTCCCCGGCGGCGCTGAGATTTGGTTCGGATCGTTGTGAACGATCAGATAACGGTTTCGACTGGAATATGCAGGGCGGCGGCAACGCGCCTGATGCGCAGAGGATCGCTGTCTGAGCCGTCTTCCAGGGCGCGGATTTCATTGGCTGTCAGGCCGCAGGTGATGGCAAGCTGATCGACCGTATATCCGGCGAGATTGCGCGCCATCAGGACTTTTCGGGCGAAAGGAGCATCTGTTTCCTGATCGGAATCGAGTTGTGAGACTGAAATTGTCATTTTTTGCATCTCCCTCATGGTGGACACTTTAATGCGGATGGCAAAGAAAGGTTGCCGGAGCCGAATGCGACCGCGTTACCGGAGAAAAATCGTGTTGCAACGCAGCGAGAACATAGCCGCTTCATCCACCTACGCAATAGTTAAATTTTGTTAAGATTCGTGATCGCAGGATTCCTGCGGGATTCATCGCAGGAACAAGGGGTTGAGAAAAATACTATTTTTCCGGGGTTTAGGCGGATGAAGACTGGCGGCTTGTGCTATAGCATGCCCCAGGCACGGGAAGCGGCCGCGGCCCGTAACCTCCCTCAACTCCAGTTGATTGGCGAGCCCTATCGCGCCCTGCGGCGTGGTGCCGAGTTCCCTGACGATCATGGCCGCCGAAACCACCGGCCGGGAGACGACAAGCTCCACCAGGTCTGGAAGACGCGAAGACGAGCGTCGGCCGGCCAGCTTGCGCATCATGCGTTCTCTGGCGTGGGTCAGCCTGTCATGTTCCTTCATGCTGGCCAGTCCCGCCTCGTAAAAGCTGTCGAGAAGGGCGACTAGGCGTTGCGTCTGGTTTCTGGCGTGCCGGCGCTCGCGCGGGACGGCACGAAGACCAGCGCTGAGCGCCGGCAGGTGGTCGGGAGAGACAGCCCCGTCGCGCAGAAAAGCGGCGGCCATGAGCCTGCCGAGCCAGGGGCTGCGTTGCAGAACCTCGATCATATTCCAGGCATCCAGCAGGATCGCGGTGCGCAGGATTGGGGGCAGCTCCTCCGTCTGGCCAAGGACCTGCCGCCATTCCTTCAGCCTTTCCTCCTCGTCCCAATCGGGATCGTTGATCATCGGATGGGCCTCCTCCCGATGTGTCACCGGCGCAAGGGTGGTGCCGGCGGTGATCGCGTCCAAGGTCGCGGCGCTTCGCGCCAGAAGTGCGTCCAGCTCTGAAAAGGCCCCATCCAGCGGTGTCTCGCCGTCTGCATCAGACTCTTCGTTGCCGGAATGATCCACCGTTTCCGGGGTAAATGCCGTCGCGTCGGCGGCAATTCCCATTCTTCCGCGCAGACGGGAAAGGCCTGGTGCAGTGAAGGCCCAGCCTGGCGCGTTTGAAAAAATCAGCCGCCTTGAGCGGACGATCCGGTGCGCCGCCGTCATTTCATGGGTTGGCGCCCGCACATCCATATGGGCGTCATGCAGGACCAGATCTTCCATATGGACAAGTTCGCCATCCACCCACATGGAGGAAATCGCGTCGGTAAAGTCCTGCCTTTCGATGAAGCCGTGTTTCATCGGCGACCGGCTTATCCTCTCGTCCAGTCGTGCCAGCGCTTCACCCGCGCGCGCGGCGGGGATGAGAAGCTTTTCGATATAGATGTCCGATGTATCGTAAATCATTGATATTTTTTAGTTTGAGCACGGCCGGGTGACAAGGCGTATTAGAATGGTCCGGCGCGGAAGATGGCGAGTAGACGCTGCCATTGCCATGCTGCGATGCGGCGTAAACTTGCGCATTGCAATATGGCGGGTATATACCCCCTCCGAGAGCGACAAATTATCACACCTTCCGTTCGCCCTTCCACCTCCAGGCGAGATGAATTGGAGTTTACCGTGAATATTATGGCAAATGGTCCCGCTACGGCACCGGATCAGAAAACCCGTTTGAAATCCATTATCGGCGGATCGGCGGGCAACCTCGTCGAATGGTACGACTGGTACGTTTATTCGGCCTTCACCCTTTATTTCGCGCCGGTGTTTTTCCCTTCCGGAAACCAGACCGCTGAATTGCTGAGCGCGGCCGCCGTTTTTGCCGTCGGATTTCTGATGCGGCCCATCGGTGCGTGGTTCATGGGAACCTATGCCGACCGCAAGGGCCGCAAGGCCGGCCTGACCTTGTCCGTTACCTTGATGTGCCTCGGCTCGCTGTTGATCGCAATTACACCCGGCCACGAGACGATCGGCATTGCAGCGCCTGCCATTCTGGTGTTTGCCCGCCTGCTGCAGGGCATCAGTGTCGGCGGTGAATATGGCGCCAGCGCGACCTATCTCAGCGAAATGGCCGGCAAGAATCGTCGCGGCTTTTTCTCCAGTTTCCAGTATGTGACGCTGATTTCCGGCCAGCTTCTGGCGCTGGCGGTGTTGCTGGTTCTGCAACGGGTTCTGACACCCGAGCAGCTCGGCGCCTGGGGCTGGCGCATTCCCTTCTTCATCGGTGGCGTTCTTGCAATTGCGGTGTTTTACATCCGTCGCGGCCTTGCCGAGACGCAGTCCTTTGAAAATGCCAAGGCGGGCAACGCGGACAAGCCGAAATCGAGCGGATGGGCGCTTTTCAAGCACTACCCGCGGGAAGCGATGATGGTCATGGCGCTGACATCAGGCGGCACGCTCGCCTTTTACGCCTACACGACCTATCTGCAGAAATTCCTCGTCAATACCTCCGGCTTCAGCAAGGAAAGCGCGACCGAAATCACCACGGCAGCCCTCTTCGTCTTCATGCTGTGCCAGCCGATTGCCGGTGCACTGTCGGACAAGGTGGGTCGCAAGCCGCTGATGGTCGGCTTCGGCATTCTTGGAACGCTGTTCACCTATCTCATCTTCACGACGCTGGCGACGACAACCGACCCGATCATGGCTTTTGCTCTCGTTCTGGTCGGCCTGTTGATCGTCACCGGCTACACTTCCATCAATGCGGTGGTGAAGGCGGAAATGTTCCCCGCCCACATCCGGGCGCTCGGTGTGGCTCTGCCCTACGCGCTGGCGAACACGATTTTCGGGGGAACGGCAGAATTCGTAGCCTTGAAGTTCAAGCAGATCGGCCACGAAAACTGGTTCTTCTGGTACGTTACGATCATGATTGCGCTGTCGCTGGTGGTTTATGTGAAGATGCGCGATACGCGCGACCATAGCCATATTCACGAGGATTGAGCGGCCAAAATTATACCAGCGAAAGCCCCGCCCCCTGGCGGGGCTTTTTGTTTTCAGCGGATTCAGGCGTCTTCGACCGGAAGCACGATGCGGGCCTCAAAACCGTCCTGTCTGCCGGGTGCAGGGGAGGATAGCACGAGTTCGCCGCCAATCTGTTCCATCAGGCTTCTGACGATAGCGAGGCCAAGCCCGGTGCCATCAGCCTTGGACGGGCCTCGGACAAAGCGCGTCGTCAGTTTGGGAAGAAGCGCTTTGTCGATCGCCGCGCCGGAATTGACGACGCGGATCGTGCCGTTCTCTTCGGCCAGTATGTGCACCGGGCTTTCCGGCGGACTGTGGATCAGGGCGTTTTCGAGAAGGTTGCGGATGATGATGCCGAAGGCATCCGTGCCCAGCTTGCAGTTCAGGCCGCCTTCGCAGCGATTGGTGAAGCGGATGCGGGACGTGCCGATCGCCGTTCTGCTCATATCGTCGATGATGAGCTCGAGAATGGGGATGAGGTCGGTCGCCGTGTCTGTTACCCCGATCCTTGCTTCCGCGCGCGACATCTGCAGCAGTTTTTCGGCGAGATGGCCGAGATGCATCAGGGCTTTCTCGATATTTTCCACGCGCGGTGCAAGTTCAGGCGGAATATCGGCGTGCAGTCGCTGCGCCTGCGCCAGCGCGCCGGCAATCGGCGTGCGCAATTCATGGGCGCTGTTGGCGGTAAACTCCCTTTCCGCTTCGATTGTCGATCGCAGCCGCCTCAGCAGCAGATTGACCGAGCGGGCAATCGGGTGAAGTTCAGCCGGAAACGGCAGGGTTTCCAGCGGCGCGAGATTGCCGCCGTCTTTTTTCCCGATCTCGTCGCGCAAGGTCTGTATCGGTTGCAGGGTTTTGCGCACCACGAAGATAACGGCAAAGATGCTGGCGGGGATAAGAATGAGAACGGGCAGCAAAATTGCTGTGCCGGCTTCCTCGATTGCCTCACGCCGGTTGGCGAAGGCATCTGCGACCTGAAGGAAGTAATTCCCGTCCGGTGTCGCCACCGTGTAGATGCGCTGGGTCGCCGTTTCAGAAAAACCGGGGTCGAGAGAGACTTCGAAAGGTTCGGTCGAACTGTCATGCGAATGCAGGACGACCTGTCCTTCCCGGTCGCGAACCTGATAGGTCAGATATTCCGCCGCATGTGCAGACTGGTTGAGTTTTTGCGAGGCGGGGCCCGTGTTGTTTTCCCTGAGATCGTCCACCAGCAGTGGCAGCAGTCTTTCGGCTGTTTCCTCAACGCCAGCGTCGAAAATTTCAGCGAACTCGTCCTGCATCACCATGACGCCCAACCCGCAGGCGATAAACCAGGATATGGCGACAACGCTCGTCAGCGCCGTGACGAGCTTGCGGGTCATGCTGGTTGGTCTGGCCATTTCTGTCTACCTGATGGTGTAGCCGACGCCGCGCACGGTCTCGACGCGGTCATGGCCGATCTTCTTGCGCAGCCGGCTGATATAGACCTCGACCGTATTGCTTTCTATTTCCGCGCCGAATTCGTAGAGCGTGTCGTGCAGTTGAGATTTCGAGACGACCGCACCGGGATGCTCGACCAGCTTTTCCAGCACGGCCCATTCTCTGGCGCTGAGCGTTTGCGCTGTTCCGTCAACGACGATATTGCGCGCCACCTGGTTGATTTCGATGCCGGGCAGGCGAATGACGGGGGCGGAGCGCCCCTCGTACCGCCGCGAGACCGCCAGCATGCGTGCCGAAAGCTCGTTGAGATCGAAGGGCTTGACCAGATAGTCGTCCGCTCCGGCATTCAGTCCGGCAATCCGGTCGGACACCTGGTCGTGCGCCGTCAGAATGATCACCGGCGTCGAGTCATCGCGATTGCGCAGTGATTGCAAAAGGGTGATGCCATCGCCGTCCGGCAGCCGCATGTCGAGCAGGATGAGCCCGTAAGCCATGGTCAGCGTCGCCGCCGTGGCGTCGTCGAGCAACTTAAACCAGTCAACGGCGTGGCCTGCCGCGGCGACATGGTCTCGCAGCGCCTCTCCCAGCACATGATCGTCTTCAACAAGCAGAACCCGCAAGACAGCTCCTTTATCGCGTCGTCTTGCGTATCGCTTTCACGGGATAAGCGTCAAGCACTGTATGTTCAGCTATTCTGGCGCTGGGTGCAGCCGCCGAACACGTCCTGCGCGGAATCGTAGACGGAGGTGGAGACGTTCATCATTCCAAGGATACTGTGGAAATAATTGTCGTGCGAGCGCCCGCCCTTTGCTGCGCCTTTTGCAAGGCATGCGCGATCCAGCCCCATTGATTTGGCGAAATCATCATCGAACCAGACGAGAAACGGCACATGGGTCTGCTGGTCGGGTGCCAGCAGATAGGGTGCGCCGTGCAGATAGACGCCGTTCTCGCCAAGCGATTCACCATGGTCCGAGGCGTAGATCATCCCCGTTGCCAGCGTGTTGGAACGTGCCTTCAGCTTGTCGATCACGGTCGACAGGAAATGATCGGTGTAGAGAAGCGTGTTGTCATAGGAATTCACGATTTGCGCGTCCGTGCAATTGCCAAGCTCAGCGGTTCGACAGTCCGGGGTGAACTTCCGGAATTCGTCGGTGTAACGCAGATAGTAGGTCGGCCCATGGCTGCCCATCTGGTGCAACACGATGACACTGTCCTTCTTGACGTTATCGAGCCATGCGTCGAGCTTGTCGAAGAAGATATCGTCGCGGCATTCTCCGCCAGTGCAGAAGCGGGTGTCGTTGGTGGAAGGCAGGTCGAAAAAGGGAATGCGGTCGGCCACGTTCTTGCTGCCGGTGTTGTTGTCCAGCCAGGTTGCACCGACACCGGCATGGACAAGAACATCCATGACGTTCTCGTTGGCGAGCGCCTTGTTGTGGCTATACTCAGAACGCGGGAATTTCGAGAACATGCAGGGAATGGAAATCGCCGTCGCAGTGCCGCAGCTGGTTGTATTAGGGAAATAGATCACGTCGCGCTTTGCCAGTTCCGGGTTGGTGTCGCGCCCATAGCCGTTCAGGGAAAAGTTCGCAGCGCGCGCGGTCTCACCAGCCACGATGACGGTGATGCGTGGCTTGTGGATGCCACCCAGCGCCGGCAGGATTTTCGCATCCTTGCCGATCGGGCTCACCTGTATGTCAGCTTCCTTTTCCGCCTGCGTCAGATAGTGAATGGTGGATATGATCGGCGACAAGGGATTGACGCTTTTGACGATATCCTTGTGCTGGCGCACGGCGGTAGTGAATGTTTTGGAATTCGCAAAGCTGATGATGCCGGCAACGGTGAGGCAGATCAGGATGCTGACGGTGTTCCACAGCAACTTGTCGATGATCGGCCGATGCCGAACCCGGACGGCGGCGATGACGAGCGACGGCACCAGCCCATAGATCGTCAGATGCCAGAAAAGGCCAGGTGTCATCAGATTGCCCGCTTCCGCGCGCGTGGTCTCCACGGCGTTGCGGATCATGTCGCTGTCGATGATGATGCCGTAGCGGTCCATGAACCATGAAGCCGCCGCGGCCGCGAATATCAGCAAGATAAGAAACGGCTTGATGAGATATTTGGCGGAAAGAATGGTGATGAGCGCACCGAAAAGCGCCGCTATGGCGACATAAAGCGCGACGATGGCAACCGGATAGGCGGAAAGATAGGTGTGAACCTTCGACCAGAATGTCCGGTTCGTGAAAAACAGCAGATAGGCCGCCGTCAGCAGGCTGAGCGGCACGCTGCCGATCTCCGGACGATACGTTATTGTTCCCGTCGCTTTCGCGGTAAAAAGAGCCACTGCGAGATCCACCAGATTTCCGATAGGCCGGCGGCAACGAAAAAGGGGCGGGAACGCCGCTGTCCAAGCTGCCGCATGGGCCGATCAATGGCGGATGCTTCATTTTGCTGACATCAACCTGAAAGCTTGTCATGAAAGTGTCACACTCCTTGGTGGGCTTCTGGCGAGGGCTGCGTTTCAGATCGAGGAGATCAGCCGGCGATGGAGCGCTCAATTGAGCCCCAGAATGCCTGTGGCGGTGGTGCGGGTTGCAAATATGCGGGTGGCCCTGACCGGCAGCAGGCTGCCTGCGGGCAGGTTCTGGAAGGTCACCGTCGCGCCGGAAAGCAGGGTCAGGCAGAGATGACCACCATTGCCCACATAGATGGCGCGCGTGGGGGAAGGAAGCGGGTTCGTATCATCAGGAACAACCTCGAAAGCATGGGATGCCGGGGATTCGAGGCCTGCGGCGTGGTGTTCGTAAGTCTCAGCCATTGCTGTCTCCCGTAAATCGAAATCTGCCGCGATTATACGGTGCGCCGCGGCTGCGGGGAAAAGCGGGAACAGAAAATATCCGGACGGGATTTAGGCCTTGCTTCCGGTTTGCCGAAAAGAGCGCCATTCTTTCCGTAATCTCATGTGGTTGCGTCGCTTGGCCTGTTGCCACCGATGCCGCGGAAACGGACGATGACGGGTTTTTCGTCCACGGGATCGGCAGCCGGGTCGTGGATATTCAGCGCATGGGCGGGTGCGGTCGCGTCAATTGCGGGTATGGAGAATGAAGGCCCTGACGGCGGGAGAGGCTTCCGTTTTCCGGTGGGCGATGGCGAGGTCGGAAGTCGTGGCGCTTGCTGCAAGCGGCACGTAGCGCACGCCGGGCAACCGCAGACAATCGAGCGAGCGCGGCACCAGCGCCACACCGAGGCCGATCGCCACCATGCTGGTAATGGTGGTGTAATCCCGGCCTTCCGGGCTTATCGTTGGCTGGAACCCGGCCTCGTTGCAGGCTTCTATCGTATTGTAATGAAAGCCGACATCCGGCGGCTGCCGCGGTGTGATGAAGGTCTCGTCGGCAAGGTTCTTGAGGTCGACCTGCAGCGCAAAGGCCAGGGGATGGTTTTCAGGAAGTGCGGCCACCAGCGGTTCGCGCAGAACCACATGGGTTGTGACACCTTCCGGAACGGGCGCAGGCGGGCGGATGAAGGCAAAATCCAGATTTCCGTCGGCGATCTTGGCGAGTTGCAGCCGCATCTCCATCTCGATCAGTTGCAGTTCCACATCGGGATGAGAGGCGCGGAAACTGGCGATGGACTGGATCATCAGGCCGGAATAGGCGGCCGAAGCGACATAACCGATGGAGATGCGGCCCGTCTCGCCGCGATCGACGCGTTTAAGCGCCGCAAGTGTCGCCTCGGCATTGGCGAGAATTTTGCGGGCATCCTCATAAAGAAGCTGGCCAGGCGTGGTGAGCTTCACCGATCGCCGTGTCCGGTCAAGCAACGGCATGCCGACGATCTGCTCGAGCGCCATGATCTGCTGGCTCAAACCCGGCTGGGCAATGCCGAGGCGGGCGGCGGCGCGCTCGAAATTGCGCTCATCCACCAGCGTGGTGAAATAGCGCAGGTGCCGCAGCTCGAACGCGTCCGCCCGGTTTGCCGGTTTCCTGCCCATCATCACTGCCTTTCCTGACGGATTTGAATAATTCCAAGCTATTATCCGTAAGAATTTTCATAATCAGTAGTTCTGAAAAAATCCAGTTTCACTTATTGGATCACAATCCGCTCCTTGCGTAATAAGATGACTTAAATTCTCCAGAAAAATAACCGTCTCATGGCGGCGCGGTTGATGAAGGGTCTTGGCGTGCAGGGAAAATCTAAACACATTTCCATTCTGGCGGGCGGTTGCGCTGCCATCGCCTATGTGGCGTTCGTGACCTCCGGCGTTGCCCTTGCGCAGGAAGCCGGAACGACGGTGCTGCAGACCATCACCGTGGACGGCGCGAAAAATCAGGACTCCAAGGCGCCGGTGAAGGGCTATGTGGCAAAAACCAGCGCCAGCGCCACCAAGACGGGGCGATCCCTGATCGAGACGCCGCAATCGGTTTCCGTCATCACCAGGGATCAAATGGATGCGCAGAATGTCCGTAATCTCAGCGAGGTGCTGAATTATGTGCCTGGCGTCGTCGCGCAGCCGTTTGGGGCGGATCCACGTTTCGATGCGCCGCGCATTCGCGGCTTTCAGGGTAACCAGCTGCAGTTCCTCAACAGTCTGCGGCTGATGCGCACGGCCGGTGCGCCGTCTTATGAGGTCTACGGTCTGCAGCGGGTGGAAGTCATTCGCGGGCCGGCCTCGGTGCTTTACGGTCAGGGTAATCCCGGTGGCCTCATCAATCTCATCAGCAAGCGGCCGACTTTCGAGCGTTTCGGCGAAGTCGGAGCGCAGATCGGCAGCTTCGATTATTACCAATCGATGTTCGATATTGGTGGGCCGGTCGCGGATAGCGACAGTTTTGCCTATCGCCTGACCGGCCTTGCCCGCAACGCCCATCTTCAGACGGACAATCTGCAGAACGATCGTTATTTCATCGCCCCGGCGCTAACATGGCAGCCCGACGAGGATACGAAACTGACGGTTCTCGCCTCCTATCAGCACGACAATCCGAGTTCGCCGTCTGGCCTGCCGCCGGCGCTGACCTATCTGAGACCAGGCAATATGCTGGACCGCAGCTTTTATGTCGGCGATCCCTCTTTCGATACCTCAAGCCGCAAGTTCACTAATATCGGCTATGAGTTCGAGCACCGTTTCGACGAGACCTTCACCTTCCGGCAGAATGCGCGTTATTCCAATTTCGACTGGTCCTACCGCGCGCTCGGCATGTCTTCGACCAGCGGCGGCATGATCGGCAATCTCATCCGCCGCAATGCGACGTTCCAGGATGAATTGCTGAACACCTTCAACATCGACAACAGCCTGCAGGCGGAGTTCTCCACGGGACCAGTCGACCACACCCTGCTTGTCGGGCTGGATTACCGCTATTTCGACAATAACGTCAAAACCGAATTCTGGGCCGCAACGCCGCTCAATCCCGTCAATCCTGTTTATGGCGGGCCAATTAGTCTCACCTCGCGCACGCTTTATGCCGATGTGAAGACGGATATTTCCCAGATCGGTCTTTATGCGCAGGACGAGATGGCCTTTGAGAACTGGCGGGTCACCGCCGGTCTGCGGCAGGATTGGGCAAGCACCGGCGGCACGACGTTCAACGGAACGACCTACCGCACTCTCGACAAGGACGACCATAAGCTGACGGGCCGTGTCGGGGTCAGCTATCTCTTCGATGGCGGCATCGCGCCGTATGTCAGCTACGCGACCTCCTTCGAGCCCGTGCCGCAGCCGGCTGTCGGTGATGCGCCGAAACCGACCACGGGCGAACAATGGGAAGCGGGCATCAAATATCAGCCCGAGGGCTTTGACGGTTTCTTTTCCGCGGCGATCTACGATCTGAAACAGAAGAACGTCACGACGACGGTGGGCGGGGTGACGCAGCAGATGGACGAGGCGCATGTGAGAGGCCTCGAACTGGAAGGCGTCGCAAGCCTTGCAGACGGGCTCGACCTGCGGGCGGCCTATACCTACATGGACAGCGAGGTCTCCGGCCGTGTGAACAACGGCAAGGAGCTGGATAGTACGCCCCGGCACGCCGCCAGCCTCTGGCTCGACTACACCTTCCCGGAAGATACGGCGCTTGAAGGTTTCGGCATCGGCGGCGGTGTCCGTTATGTCGGAAAACGTTATGGCGATGCGGCCAATGCCTTCGAAATGAAGGGCCTCGCCCTGCTCGATCTCGGCGTGCATTACGAGAAGAACGGCTACCGCGCCTCGCTTCTGGTGCAAAACTTGACTGATAAAGAATATATTTCTAGTTGCTCCACTTTCGGATGCTATTACGGTGACGGCAGAACCGTTATGGGCAAGCTGACCTACCGTTGGTAACGCCATATTAAAGTGAAGCAGCAGGGGCATGACGCGTAAGGATCGATGGATTTCCCCCCTCTGGGGGCGGCGGGAATTTTTAAGCCTGCTCGCCGCCTCGGCTCTTGCGGGCAAGGCGCGGGCAGCAGTGACGCCGCGCATCGCCGCCATCGACTGGGCCATGCTGGAAACATCTGTGGCGCTCGGCGTCATGCCGGTGGCGGCGACCGAACTCATCCAGTTCCGGTCCGGCGCGGTCGAGCCTGATATCCCTGAAACCGTCGCCGATCTCGGCCTGCGCGGCGCTCCGAATTTCGAGCTTCTGCAGCTCACCCGGTCGGAGCTCATTCTGATTTCGCCTTTCTACACACGTTATACCGGCAGGCTGGAAGCGATCGCCCCCGTCTTTTCACTGCCCTTTTACGTGAAGGGTGAGCCGCCTTTCGAAAAGGCGCTGGCGGCGGTCACCGCGCTTGGTGAAAAGCTCGGGCGGGCCGAAGAGGCGCGCAAGGTTCTGGGTGAAACGGAAGCGGCACTGCACGCCATGCGGGCCCGTCTTGCCGGGTTTTCCGCACGGCCGACCTATGTCATCAACATAGGCGACGCCCGGCATTTTCGTGCCTTTGGTGCGGATAGCATGTTCGGGGATGTTCTTGGCCGTCTGGGGCTGACCAATGCCTGGGTGGATCGGTCGCAATTCACCTTCGCGGCCCCGGTGCCGCTTGAAAACCTCGCCGCCTCATCCGATGCGCGCATCGTCATCGTCTCCGATATTCCGGTGGAGGCGCGGGAAACTCTGCGCAACAGTGCCATCTGGCGTGCGCTTCCGGCCGTGCGGGAAAACCGGGTGGTCACCCTCGGTAATGTCAGCCCCTATGGCGGTATCACCGCAGCCATGCGTTTTGCGCGGCTTTTGACCGAGGCTCTGGCAACCCACGGAGAGGCATTGTGACGGCACGGCCTCTCCAGCTTTTCTTCGGCCTCGTCTTTCTTCTGGCCTGCGGGCTTTCCCTGCATGCCGGATTGCTGCGGTTACCCCTCGGCGCTTGGCCCGGCCTGCCGTTCGATGCCGCGTCCATGTCGATGGATCAGGTCATTTTCGCCTTCAGCCTGATGCCGCGTGTGGCGGTTGCCATTCTGGCGGGGGCGATGCTGGGATTGTCGGGTGCGCTTTTCCAGCAATTGCTGCGCAATCCGATTGCCGACCCCTCCACCCTTGGCATCTCTGCCGGCGCCCAGCTGGCAATCGTCATCGCGACCCTGTTCTTCCCCTCGGTGCTGGATGGCAACCGCGCATGGGTGGCGCTCGCCGGCGGTACCGCTGCGGCCTCCGTGGTGTTTCTTCTCGGCTGGCGGCGGTCCTTCGAGCCCGTCACCATGGTGGTGTCGGGACTGCTGGTCGGCATCACCGCCGCTTCCGTTGCCGCCGCGCTGACGCTTGCACGAGGCGAATATCTAATGTCGCTTGTGGTCTGGAATGGCGGTTCCCTCAGCCAGCAGGACTGGTCGAATGCGTTTCTGCTTGCCGCCCAACTTCTCGCTGGTCTGGTTCTCACCGGGCTACTGATAAGGCCATTGACGGTTCTGGGTCTCAGCGATTCCAGTGCGCGATCGCTCGGCGTATCGCTCTTTTCGATCAGGCTGGCGGTGGCTGCCGTCGCCGTGATGCTGTCGGCATTCGTCGCCGCCGCCGTCGGTCTCGTCAGTTTTATCGGACTTGCAGCACCTGCGCTTACCCGTGCGCTGGGTGTGCGACGTGCATCTTCCGTGCTGTTCGTTTCGCCGCTTCTGGGCGGTCTGCTGCTCTGGTTCTGCGACGGTCTCGTGCAGCTTCTGGCGAGTACGACAGCGGAAGTGTTTCCGACGGGTGCGGTCACGGCTCTCATCGGCGGGCCTTTGCTGCTTTGGCTGCTGCCGAAAATCCCGCCTACGAATATCCATCGCAATGAGGGCGGCGATCTCGCGATCAGACGCAGGCTTGCCTCCCTGCTGCCGGTGCTTGTCATCATGGCCGGGCTGGTTTTTGCAGCCCTCGCCATCGGCAAGGGGCCGGAGGGCTGGACGGTGCTGAAAGCTGGCGACCTGCAAAGCCTTCTGCCCTTTCGTTGGCCGCGGTTGATGGCGGCTTGTGCTGCCGGTGGTTTATTGGCGATGGCGGGCGCGCTTCTGCAGCGGCTGACCGGAAATCCCATGGCAAGCCCGGAGGTGATCGGCGTCAGCGGTGGCGCGGGTCTTGGTTTTGCCGCCGCCATCACGCTCTTTCCGGCCGCCGGGCTGTTCGAACTGTTTTGCGGCGCCGGCCTCGGCTCGGCAGCCGTCATGATGCTCGTTCTGTTCTTTTCGGTGCGCCGGCATCTGGCGCCTGAAAAAATACTGCTCGCCGGCATTGCCATCAGTTCGCTCTGCTCGGCGGTACTTTCGGCACTGCTTGCCATTGGTGATCAGCGGGCCTGGCAAATTCTCTCCTGGCTCAGCGGCTCGGGTTCGACGGCGACATCAGGTTCGGCGATCTTTCTTGCGGTGCTTTCCGTCGTGCTCCTGGCCGCTGCCCTGTCGGTGACGCGCTGGCTGGTGATCCTGCCGCTTGGCCGGGATGTGCCGCTCTCACTAGGTCTGCCGCTCGCTACGGCGCGTATTGCAGTCATCGCAGTGGCCGGCATTGCCACCGGTGCGGCCTCACTGCTGGTCGGTCCGCTGAGCTTCGTCGGGTTGATGGCACCGCACATTGCGCTTCGGGCCGGTTTCACCACACCGCGCGACCACCTGTTTGCATCGTTCCTGTTCGGTGCGGTGCTGATGGCGCTTTCCGATCTCGGGGCAAGAACCGTGACCTTTCCTTACGAGTTGCCGCTTGGGCTTTTTGCGGCTCTGGTCGGTGCGCCCTATCTGATCTGGCTTTCAGGCAGGCGATGATGATTTTTCTGAACGATTTACGGAGATGAGAACAATGGGTCAGGCCGCACCTGCCGTAGATTACGACGATATCCCGCTTTTCTTTCTGGAAGCGGTAACCATGGAGGTTCCGGGCAGGACATTGCTGCATCCGCTGACGGCAAGCTTTGCCACCGGCAAGACCATCGGTCTTATCGGCCATAACGGTTCGGGAAAATCGACGCTGCTTAAGATTCTCGCGCGCATGCACGAGCCGACGGCGGGCAAGGTGTCGTTCGAGGGGCAGCCGCTGGGGAGCTGGGGCAACCGCGAATTTGCGCGAAAGCTCGCCTATCTTCCGCAATATACGCCGGCTGCGTCCGGCATGCTGGCCAAGGAACTGGTGGCGCTTGGCCGTTACCCCTGGCACGGCGCGCTCGGCCAATTCACCAAGGCGGATCAGGAGAGGGTGGACGAGGCTATAGAGCTGACCGACACCGTGGCCTTCAGGGACCGGCTGGTGGACACGCTTTCGGGTGGGGAGCGCCAGCGCGTGTGGCTGGCCATGCTGGTTGCCCAGAACGCCGAAAGCCTGCTTCTCGACGAACCCATATCGGCGCTCGACATGGCACACCAGCTCGAGGTTCTCTCGCTGGTGCAAAGACTGTCGCGGGAAAAGGGTCTCGGCGTCATCGTGGTGCTGCACGATGTCAACATGGCGGCGCGGTTCTGCGATGAGATCGTCGCACTGCATTCCGGTAGGCTTATCGCAAGGGGAACGCCGAACGAAATCATGACGCCGGAAACGCTGGAGCGTATCTATGGCGTCCGTATGGATGTCATGACCCATGCTGCGACCGGCTTTCCCGTAGCACTGCCGCTTTGACATCGTTGCAGCAAAACAACGCCCTGACGTACTCGCCTTTAACAGGAATTCCGCAGGCGTTTCCCGCCCTAACAATGTCTTAATGGCATCCTACCGCCAGTAGACATTGTTAACCGTTTTGCTTTCCTTGCACCCAATTCAGTTGTTTTGGATCGATTTCGGGGAACAAACGTTAACAGTGCGGAATTCAATATCCGGAGAGGGCAAGAAGGGCTGCTGCGGGTAGGAATAAAACAGGAGAAAATCAGATGAAAAAGGCTGTTGCCGTAACTTTTGCCGCATTGACGATGGGTCTCGGTGGAACCGTGTCCGCACTCGCTGCCGACCTTGCAAGATATGAGCCGGCTCCGCAGGAGCAGGACGAACGCAATGGCGTCAAGATCGGTTACCTCACCTGCGATATCGGCGGTGGCGTCGGTTACGTAATCGGCTCGGCCAAGGAACTGGATTGCACCTTCCAGTCCACCATGGGCGCGCGTCGCACCGACCATTATACCGGCGCCATCCGCAAGATGGGCGTTGACCTTGGCTTCACCACGCAGGGCCGTCTGGTCTGGGCCGTTTTCGCCCCGACAGCGGGTTACCACCGTGGTTCGCTCGGTGGCCTTTATCAGGGCGCCACGGCTGAAGTAACCGTTGGCCTCGGCGTTGGCACCAACATCCTCGTTGGCGGCACCTCGGGCTCCATCCAGCTTCAGACGGTCAGCGTGACGGGTCAGGTTGGCCTCAACCTCGCCGCAACCGGTACATCCGTGACGCTCACTGCGATGAACTGATCATCGACGTACTGCCCGGCTTATAACGCCGGGCATTCTGTCGCATGTCAAAAAACGCCCTCTTCGTTGTCAGACGGGGAGGGCGTTGTATTATGCGGGGCATGATGATCTCGGCATTCAGAACGCTTCCGGCTTCAATGGCTTTTTTCCTCTGTATTGCTGCGCCGGCATTGGCCGAAGGCGATGCGGTGCACGGGGAAAAAGTTTTCAGCCGCTGTTCCACCTGCCACAGTATCGATGCGCCGCGCACCCGCATGGGACCGCATCTGATGGGCGTGGTGGGCAGGCCGATAGCCTCCGTGGCTGGTTACGGCCATTATTCGCAGGCGCTGAAGGATGCCGGTGCCGCGGGTCGGGTGTGGACGGAGGAGGAGCTGCAAAGTTTTATCTCGAGCCCAAAAAAGGCGATCCCTGGAACCTCGATGCGCTTTTTCGGGCTGTGGAGCGAAACGGATATCGCGGATCTGATCGCTTATCTGAAAACGCATCCGATGCCGCAATAACCTTTAAAGCGGTGCTTCCGAGACGATCTCTTCTGCCTCTTCCACCGTCATCGCCATCACCTTCGCGCCGATTTCGAAGCCGAAGCCGTTGCGGGCGAAGGCAGAAAATTCCTTCGACTTGCGTTTTTCATCAAGCTCGACACGGCGAAAGGGACCGAAGGCGCGCTTGCGCGCAAAGATGACGGCCGCCACCAGATCGTTGGTTTCCTGCAGTGCGACTGCGGCCGTTTCCCGATCAATGCCCTTGATCTGAAGTTTCTGCGCAAGCCCGCGCTTCGACTTGCCGCTGCGCTGGCCACTTCGCACGGCAATTTCTGCATAAGCCGTATCGTCGAGCGCCTTGATGCCATAGGCGAAGGTCACGGCGAATTCGCCAAGCGCCTTTATCTGAGCGGGGCTGATATCCTCGAATTTTTCCCGCGCCTTGCGGGTGATCGCATCGCGCAGCTGCTTTTCCGTCATCATGCGCTGTTCCAGCCGGTAGAGAGCGGAATTGCGCGCCCATGACAGCATGCGGCTGGTGGGTTCGATAGCCTGCGTTTCGCCATCCAGTGCCATGTCGTCGGTCAGGAAGGGGCTGGAATCATCGGTCATCCCGCTTTTATAGCGCAGTGAAGCCGTCTTGCCAGTTCCCGTCTGCTACATGCCCTCCGGTTTTTCCAGCGTATCAGGGCGTCTGCGCGCCGGTTGCGGCGACGTAGACCGAATAGAGCGATTTCGTTGCGGTGATGAACAGGCGGTTTTTCTTCGGGCCGCCGAAGGTGAGGTTTGCGACCGTCTGCGGCACCTTGATCTTGCCAAGCAGCGTACCGTCAGGCGAAAAGCAGTGCACGCCATCGCCGGCACTGGTCCAGAGATTGCCCGCTGTATCCAGACGGAATCCATCAGGCAAGCCATTGTCGAGATTGCAGAATTCCCGGCCGTTTGTGAGCTTCACGCCGTCCACGACATCGAAAACGCGGATATGGCGTGGGCGGGATACATCATGGCTGTAGGAACTGTCTGCGACATAGAGCTTGGTTTCATCAGGCGAGAAAGCCAGACCGTTTGGCTGCACGAAGTCATCGATGGCGATCTTGATTTCACCGGTTGCGGGATCGAGCCGGTAAACATTGCGCGTCTTCTGTTCGGGTTCCGCCTTGTAGCCCTCATAATCGGAAAGAATGCCGTAAGTGGGGTCGGTAAACCAGACGCTGCCATCGGATTTCACCACCACGTCATTAGGCGAGTTCAGCCGCTTGCCGCCGTAGCTGTCGGCAAGAACGGTGATCGAGCCGTCGACTTCGGTGCGGGTGACGCGACGGCCGCCATGTTCGCATGAAACCAGCCGTCCCTGCCGGTCGCGCGTATTGCCATTGGTGAAGTTGGAGGGGTGGCGGAATACCGAAATCCCGCCATTCGGCACCCATCGCAACATGCGCTCATTGGGAATGTCGCTGAACAGCAGGCAGCTCAGATCAGAAAACCACACCGGGCCTTCCGCCCAGCGGCAGCCGGAATAAAGCTCTTCCAGTTCCGCATTGCCGACAATCAGAAGGCGGAAGCGTTCATCGTGGATTTCGTAAGGGGAGGCGTTGTCTGTGGTCATGAGCGTGGTCCGCTTGAGGGCTTTTCGTTCGGGGTTCAGCGTGTGGCCTTGGGGCCGCTAGCCAGAAGAATGACGGAAATGATGATGAGGCCGGTGAGGATGAGGCGGATGCCCGCGCCGAAACCATAGGTGTTCAGCATCGAGACCACCAGGAACATGAACAGCGAAGCGCCCCAGATACCGGGTACGTTGGAATCGCCGCCCGCAACCGCCGTGCCGCCGATCACCACCACCGCGATGGACATCAGCAGATATTCCGATCCCATGTTGAGTGCTGCGCCGCCGGAGAAGCTGGCGAGCAGATAACCCGCGATCGCCGCCAGTACCGCGCAGAGCACATAGGTGACGAAGCGTGCTCCATCCACTGGAATGCCGGTCATGCGGGCGGCGAAAGTGCTCTGGCCGATGGCGGAAATCCAGCGTCCGTAAAAGGTGCGGTCGAGCAGCAGCCAGGCGATGACCGAGAGGACAAGGGCGACGAGGGCAACATTCGGAATGCCGAGAGAGCTCGACGTGGCAAAGGTGGCGAGTGTTTCCGGCGGCTTGATCCGCAGGCCGCGGTTGGACCAGATGGCGATAGACTGCACGATGAAGCTCATCGAAAGCGTCGCGATGATCGGTGGGATGCGCAGAAGCTTGATCAACGTATAGTTGCCGATGCCGATGGCGATGCCGATCAGGATGGCGATCAGCAATCCCGGCAGGATGAGACCATCGGACACATCCATGAATTTGAGCGCCAGCGTGCCTGATAGCGTCATCGTGGCGGGAACGCAGAGGTCGATATTACCCGGCCCGAGCGTGATGACGAACATCTGGCCGATACCGACGATCACGGAAAAGGCCGCGAAGGTCAGGGCTGCGTGCGACAGGCCGAAGGAGCTGGCGCCGCCGGTGAACATGACGGTAACGATCCAGACCGCGGCCGTTGCGGCGAACGACCAGATCCATGGTTTTTTCGAGAGAGACGAAAGCCCGTTCATTGGTTTTTCTCCCGCTTTTCGAGACGGTTGAGCAGGATGCGGAGCGCCAGCACGATGATGAGGATCGCCCCTTGTGCGCCTATCTGCCAGTCCGGCGAAATGCGCATGAAGGACAGGAACGAGCCGGCAAGGGTGAGCGTCAGCGCGCCGATGACAGCACCGATGGGCGAGACCCGACCGCCGACGAATTCGCCGCCGCCCAGAATAACGCCGGCAATCGACAGCAGCGTGTAGCGAAGCGCGATATTGGCATCTGCCGATGTCGTTAGCCCGACGAGCGCTATGCCCGACAACACCGCGAAGAAACCGGCCAGCGCGAAGGTGGCAGCACGTATGCCGATGACCGACCAGCCGGAGCGCTCGACGGAGCGGAAGTTACCGCCGACGCCGCGCATCAGCACGCCGAAGGAGGAGCGCATGACGATGTAGTGGGCGACGACCGCAATCACGATGCTGGCAACGATGGCAATTGGCACGAGCGGCGGTTTTGCCGTCATCAGCGCCCGGATGAAGGCTGGCGCCTGGCCGCCGGGTGAGGGGAGGATGAGGACGGCAAGGCCGCCCCAGACAAAGCTCATGCCAAGCGTGACGACGATTGAGGGCAGGGCGCGGATGTGGATGATGGCGCCCAGCATCGCATAAACCGCAATCGCACCGGCGAAGATCGCGATACCGAGCAGTGGCGTCGTTTGCAGGAAGGTGGCGGTGACGCAGGCGCAGAAACTGACGAAGGTACCCATCGACAGATCGAGATCGTTGACGGACATGATCAGCATCTGCGCAATGGTGGCAAGTGCAATCGGCACCGCCAGATTGAACAGCAAGTTGAGTCCGTTATAGCTCATGGCGCGCGGCTGCATGTAAAAGACGGCGGCGAGCAGGAAGGCGAGCGAGGCGGCGGGAATGATGAGACGAAGGGCACTGGCGGAGAGTTTCATGCGTGGTCCTCTCCGGAAAAGGAAGCGGCCAGCACATTCTGTTCGGTGATGTCCTCTCCCACCAGTTCCGCCTGAATGGCGCCGTCGCGGAAAACATAGACCCGGTCGCAAAGGCGGATTTCATCCATCTCGGTGGAGTACCAGATGAAGGTGCGGCCGTGGGAGGCTTCGGTTCTCAAGATATCGTAGACCTCCTGTTTGGTGCCGATATCGACGCCACGCATCGGGTCGTCCATCAGCACGGTGCTAGCCGTGGTGGCGAGCGCGCGGGCGAAAAGCACCTTCTGCTGGTTGCCGCCGGAGAGCGAAAGGATTTTGTTGCCCATGTCGGGCGTGCGGATTTCGATGCGCTTTTTCCACTGCGCGCCAAGCTCGGTTTCCTTGCCCCTGTCCACCATGCCGGCGGATGAAATATCCCGCAGCGAGGCGATGGAAAGGTTTTTGAGGATGCTCCACAGCGGGAAGGTGCCGTTCAGACTGCGATCACCCGCCACGAAGGCGATGTCGGTCTTGCGCGCGGGCAGCCAGCTGCTGTTGCGGGCAAGGTAGAGATCGAGTAGCGCTTCGGTCTGCCCGTGGCCGCCGAGACCGGCAAGGCCGATGATTTCACCGCGGAAAGCCTCGAAGGCGAGGCCTTCGCCCCGGCGCGCCGGCATCGAAAGCACCTTCTCTCCCGCCTTGCGGTTTTCGCCCTTTTGCCTGTCCTGTTCCTTGACGACGCTGCCCATGGCTTCCACCAGCGTGCGCGTCGTGAACTCGCCCGCTGCCCGATCAGCGACCACTCGGCCGTCCTTCATCACCACGATGCGGGTTGCTGTCGACAGAATCTCGCCGAGAATATGCGAGATCAGCAGCACGGAGCCGCCGGTGCGCACGAAACTGCGAACATAATCCATCAATTGTTCCGCAAGACCCGCATCAAGCGAGGAAGTCGGTTCATCGAGGATTACCAGTCTCGGCGCATCCGGGGTTCGACAAAAATTGATGGCGATTTCTACCATCTGCCGCTCGGCGATGGAGAGTTCCGCGATCGTCAATTCGCAATCGATACCGTGGCCGGGAAAAATCTCGTCCAGCGTATGCCGGATCATGGCGAGCGCACGTCCGCGCCAGTTCCGCCCGTTCATCGCGGCATGCATGATGCGGACGTTTTCGCTGATCGTCAGGTTCGGGCAGAGCGACAATTCCTGAAACACGCAGCGAACGCCGCTGGCGCGTGCTGCCGCGATTCCTTGACGGCCTTGTTCGCCGCGATAGGAAATGGACCCCTCATGCGGCGTCAGCCCGCCATTGATGATGTTGACGATGGTGGATTTTCCCGCACCGTTATGGCCGACGAGCCCCAGGCATTCGCCCGAACGGATGACGAGATCGGCCCCATCAAGCGCCCTTACCGCGCCGAACACGACCTTCACGCCGCGCGCGGCAACGACTTCTTCCGCCTCGATGATGTCATTCATGAGCATTCACGCCAGTGATCTGAAACTTGGATAATATAGGTGGCAGTTGCGGCGCCCGTTCAGGGAGCGCCGCAATCGCTTGTGTCCGGAAATTGTCCGGCCTATTTGGCGGAGGCGATGGCCTTCTGGGCGTCTTCCTGTGAATATTCCACATTCGCGACGCCGCCCTTCTGGGTGTTCTTGAGGTTTTCCTCAAGATTGCCCTGATCGATGCGCAGGAAAGGTACGGTCAAATCCTTTTTGACATCCTTGCCGTCGAGGATTTGCTGCGCCACCCAGAAAGCGAGCGTGGAAACGCCGGGGGCGATGGAGACCGACATGGTCTCGTAGCCGCTGGCATCCTTCTGCTGCTTCCACCATTGCAACTCGTCTTCGCGGTTGCCCATGACGATGGTGGGTGTCGGGCGCTTGGCGGCGGCAAAAGCCTGTGCTGCACCGTAACCGTCACCGCCCTGCGTCACGACTGCCGCAACTTCGGGAAGGCTCGGCAGAATGCCGGCGACAGCGCGCTGTGCGACGTCCTGCGCCCAGTCGCCATTGACCGAACCGACAATCTTGAACTGCGGGTTCTTGGCGACGGCGTCGACGATGCCGGCATGGATTTCATCGTCCACCGAAACGCCCGCGAGGCCGCGGATTTCGAGCAGGTTGCCACCCTTCGGCATCGCCTTGGCGAGATAGTCGATCTGGCTTGCGCCCATCGCCTTGAAATCAACGGCGATACGCCAGGCGCAAGGCTCGGTGACGATGCCATCGAACGAGACGACGGTAATGCCGGCGTCACAGGCTTCCTTGACAGCACCGTTAAGAGCGGTGGGCGAGGCGGCGTTGATGACGATGGCGTCGTAACCCTGAAGAATGAGGTTCTGGATCTGCGCCGCCTGTTCGGTCGCCTGATTTTCGGCTGTCGTGAAGGCGTCAGCGGCAGCGACCTGCTTGTCTGCAACTGCCTGCTTGGTGATTTTGTCCCAGCTCGTCAGCATTGCCTGACGCCAGGAATTGCCCGCGTAATTGTTCGAAAGCGCGATTTTTTTAGCCGAGGTATCGGCGTGAGCGGTGATCGGCAAAGCTGCGCATGCGACAGCGGCCGATGCCAGAAGCATCTTTCTGAAAGCCATTGATTTTCCTCCCTGGTGGCTTGCCCTTTTTGAGCTCGGAACCCGCTTTCCCGCAAATCTCCTCGGCGGCAGGCGGAATTCCTTTGCACTGGAGCTCCTTTCCCCAGTAAAAGCGAGAATGACCAAGAAGGTTTGGCTTGTACAGGCGGATAACGGCAATCTTCCTGCGGGTTTCCGCAGAAAGGATGCGGGAACCCGCAGGACGAAACGCCACCGCCGGGCGCAGAATAGCCGATACGGGGCAGGTCGCGCCGCCACAAGTTGACAAGGCAGGCGCTTGGGAGGGTGTCCGCACATGCTGGATACGCCGAAAAGCGCTCTTTTCCATCACTACATGGGCATTTCGCGGCTGCTCGCCGGGCAGCTCGAATTCAACGCCATCATTCAGGCGGTCGCTACCGAAATCACCCATATAATTCCTCACGTCCACATGGATGTCTGCATCAAGCAGCTGGATGACAAATTTCACATCGCCTATGAAAGCGGTCTGGCAAGCGCCTGGAGCCGCCAGCCGCCCGCCCTTCTGTCCGGCAGTCCCATCCGTTCCGTGCTCTCGGGCGAGGTGGAATATCTTTTGAGCGGCGACGCCTGCGCCGATCCGCGCTTCCATTTCGAAGGCGCATTTTCCAGCCCGATCATCGAGCTTGAACTGCATAGCCGCCTGCACGTGCCGATGAAGGTGCATGGCGACATTATCGGCGCGCTCAGTTGCTCCTCGCACCAGTCGGATGCCTATACGATGGAGGATGTCGCCAATGCCCGCGCGGTTGCGGATTTGCTGGCGCCCTATTTTTACGCCATCCGCGCCGCCGAACAGGCCAAACGGTCTGCGATCGAGGAGGCGCGCGCCAATGCCCGCGAGGAGGGGTTGCGGCTGGGTGCCCTGCAATTGACCGAAGCGCTGGAGGCCGAGCGACAGCGGATCGGCATGGATTTGCACGACCAGACGCTGGCGGACCTGACGCGGCTTGCACGGCGCATCGAGCGGATGAGCCACGCACCGGACGTGTCGGGCGAGATGCTGGAACCGGTGGTGCGCAGCCTGCAGCACTGCATGCAGGATCTGCGCGAGATCATTGAGGAGGCGAAACCCTCCATCCTGCAATTGTTCGGCGTCGTGCAGGCCATCGAGACCTATGTGGATCGCTCCGTGCGCGACAGCGGCTCTTCTATCGACTGGTCGGTTACGGACGAGACGGACGGTCTTGTTGAGACACTCGACAAGACCGTTGCCATCTCGCTGTTCCGCATCGTGCAGGAGGCGGTCAACAACGCCATCCGTCACGCGCAGCCGGAAACGATTGCGGTGACACTGTCGTTAACGGATGGCGGGTTGCGGGTGACCGTGAGCGATGACGGTAGCGGCCGTGGCGAGGGGGCTGTCTCTGGTGGACTAGGCATCGGCAACATGAAGACGCGGGCACGGCTGATTTCAGCCAGATCTGATATTGGTGGCAATGGCAAAGACGCTGGAACCCGCATTACCGTGACGTTGCCGGAAGGCGCTTTCGACCGGCGGGAGGAAATATGACATGGATGTGCTGATCGTTGAGGACGATGCGCTACACCGCGCCTATCTGAACGAGGCGGTGAGAGCCGCCCTGCCGGAATGCGACAAGGTGCTGGAGGCGGCAAACGGCAGAACCGGCGAAAAGCTGGCGCGGGAAAACCGCGCCGCCCATATCGTCATGGATTTGCAGATGAACGAACGCAACGGCATCGAGGCGGCGCGCACCATCTGGAAGGAGCGGCCGGACACCCGCATCCTGTTCTGGTCCAACTATTCCGACGAGGCCTATGTGCGCGGTGTTTCCCGCATCGTGCCCGAAGGTGCTGCCTATGGCTACGTGCTGAAATCAGCATCTGACGACCGGTTGCGGCTGGCGTTGCGCAGCATCTTCATCGAGGCGCAATGCGTGATCGACAGGGAAGTGCGCGGCCTACAGGAAAAAAGCCTTGGCAAGGCGCATGGCTTCACCGATTCCGAATATGAAATCCTTGTTGATGTTGCGCTGGGCCTGACGGACAAGGCGATTGCGCGCCGCCGTAACCTTTCGTTGCGCAGCGTGCAGAACCGGCTGCAAAGCCTCTACGAAAAGCTGAACGTCCATCAGGCGGCCGGTGATGACGAGGCGGAAGGCCGTTATAATCTTCGAACCCGCGCCGTCACCGTCGCTTTCCTGCGCAAGCTGTTGAATTACAGCGCGCTCGAAAGGGCCGAGCGGGAATTGGGCGAATGGGCGACTGGCCGCTGATTATCACGGCAGGAAGGCAAGCAGACGTCTTTCATCGGCCCTGAGGCCCGAGACCGGCTTTGCGCCCACCTTCAGAATACGGCCAAGCTTCTTCTGCGCCTTCTCCTCCGTCGCTATATCGAGAACGGTAGGATGTACGTAGCTCTTGCGGCAAATGGCGGGTGTGTTGGACAGTTCCGTCGCCGCTGCCTGACACATACCCTTGATGCTGGGTTTTTCACCCGCAGCCACATGTTTCATCGCATGACAGAAGGCCGCAAGCGTTCCGCCCCAGGTACGGAAAGTCTTGGCAGAAATGCCTTGTCCGCCGACGCGGGAAAGATAGGCGTTGAGATCGCTTGAATCGACGGAGTGAACCCGGTTTTCACTGTCCTGCCAGACAAACAGCTCCTTGCCGGGCAGATCGGCGATTTCCTCGAGGATTTTTTGAAGGCGCGGGTGGCGCAATTGCCGTTTCACCTTCTGCCCGCCCTTGGCTGCAAAGCGCAATTCGATTGTCTCGCCGAAGGACACGTGGCGCTTGAGCAATGTGGTTGCGCCATAGGTACCGTTGGTTTCAAGATAAGAACGGTTGCCGACGCGCAGATAGGCGGCATCGAGAAGCAGCGTCAGGGCCGCCAGTGTCATGTCCTGACCGTGATCCTGTTTTGCAATGTCAGCCATGGCGCGTCGCCGGATGGCAGGCAGCGCCTTGCCGAAGCTTTTCAGCTGAAAGAACTTCGTCTCACCGCGCAATGCGTGCCAGTCGGGATGGTAACGATATTGCTTTCGCCCGCGCGCATCAAAGCCCGTTGCCTGCAAATGCCCGGATGGGTCGATGCATATCCAGACATCTTTGTAGGCAGGCGGGACGCCGAGCGATTTGATGCGCTTCAACTCCACGTTATCGGACAGAAGTTCGCCGCCCGGCAACCGGTAACAGAAACCGCGCCCGCGCCTTTCTCGGGCTATGCCCGGCTCCTGATCGTTGACATAGGCAAGTCCGATTTTGGCAAGAAGGCGGGTGGGCGGTTGTGGCATCGTTTTTTCCGGCAGGTTTAAGGTTGCAGGAAACGAGGAACAGGCCGCCTTCGTTCCGGCGGCCTGCTGTTCCGGTCATGACTTTCTCAGCCGGCCTTGGCGATCCGCAAAATTTGCGAGTTGCCGCCGCCGCGCTCTTCGGTCACGGCATAGACGGCGCCATCCGGACCCACTTTCACATCACGAATGCGCGCTTCCAGCGGCAATCGGCTTTCCGTCGCAACCTTGTCGCCGTCAATGTGCAGGATGACGAGGCCCTGGCTCACCAGACCGCCTACGATGAAGGCTCCCTTCCACTCGGAAATCTGGTCGGCGTCGTAAAAGGCCATGCCGGACGGGCCGATGACGGGGTCCCAATAATAAACCGGCTGTTCCATGCCTTCCTTGGCGGTGGCACCTTCGCCAACGGACCGACCGCTATATTCGACACCGTAGGTGATGACCGGCCAGCCATAATTGAGGCCCGCCTTCGGCAGGTTCATCTCGTCGCCGCCTTTCGGGCCATGTTCCACTGTCCAGAGCCTGCCCTGTCCATCCAGTGCTGCCGACTGGAGGTTACGGTGGCCATAGCTCCATATCTCGGGGAGGGCGTTCTGCTGGCCGGCGAAGGGGTTGCCCTCGAAGGCCTTGCCTTCGGCATCAATGCGGAAGACCTTGCCAAGCCCGCTCGACAGGTCCTGCGCCTGCACACGCGGCGTTGCGTCTGAACGTTCACCGACGGTGACGTAGAGCTCGTTGTTCTGGCCGAAGACCAGGCGGGAGCCGAAATGCTTATCGCCATCATAGGTCGGCATCTGGCGGAAGATCACCGAGACGTCTTCCAGTTTTGCTGCTCCACCCTCTTCGGTCAACTTGGCCGATGCGACGGAGGTGCCGTTGCCGCCATCCCGTGGCTCGGAAAAAGAGAAGAAGATTTTACGGGAGGTTTCGAAATCGGGAGCCAGCGCGATGTCGAGCAGACCGCCCTGTCCGTCGGACGCTACCTCCGGCACGCCTTCGATCGCTGGGCCAGCTTTGCCGTCTGCGACGATGTGCATTGCGCCTTCCTTGGCCGCCACGATCATGCGGCCATCGGGCAGGAATTCCATCGACCAGATATGCGGTAGGCCCTCGGCAATGACGGTTTTTTCGACATCCGGCTGAGTGGCGGCTTGCGGCGCACGGGTCTGACCCTCGAAAGCCGGTTTCTGATCCGGCGCATTGGGCCGTTTCGTCTCGACTGCCGGGGCGGTCTGTGCGTGGGCGCCGCCGGCAAGTGGTACGGCCAGCAGCGCGAATAGCATCGTCGAACTCAGAAATCGGTTGTTGCGGAACATGGGTCTCCCTTCCTTTGTCTGCATCGGGCAGAGAACCATTTGGGGAGGAATTCGTTTCTTGCGATAGTTTCAAGAAAACTTGATGAGGCCGTGTACGGGCGGCATCCTCTTTTTTCATCCATGTAAACTTACAGGGAACCGCAAGCCCACGCCTACGTTTTCCCCCTGGTTACACGGAGGGCGCCGCCATGCAGATCATCGACAACAAGAACATAGACGGGAACAGAGCCAAGCCAATTCTCAATGTTGCGGAGTTTTGCCGCCGTTACCGGCTGGACAAGGCCGAGGAGACACGGTTGAGAAGGCTGTTCGGAGAATTCGCATCCCGGCACGAGCTTTTAATGAACGCTCAGCGCAAGCCGAACTTCCGCTGATCAGTCCTCCGGATCGAGAGATTTTCCGAAAATCATGAAAACATCATATCGGGTGTTCTTTCCCGTTATCTGGTGCGAAGGCTTGCGAATGCCGGGCATAGGTTCGGCGCGCAGAGGCCATTTTAGAACCACCCGCTTCGTCGCATGTTCAAGCGCAGCCTCCATAAGCTCTACCTGATCGGGATCGGATCCCACCAGTTCCCGCAGCACCCGCATCTCCTTTTTCACCAGCGCCGTGTTGTGGCGCGGCGGATGCATTGGGTCGACGATCACCACCTCCGGTGAAAGTTCTTTCAGCAGAAGCCGGGAATCGCCCTGCAGCAGCGTCATGCGGGAGGCAGCCTCGGCATAGGCTCCACCCGCCTCCAATGCGCGGCGAATGCCGTCAGCAAGGTGGGCGTGCATACCGGGTGAACGCTCTATCAGCGTAACTTCGGCTCCG
Organism: Rhizobium sp. AN68; assembly: GCF_030758035.1. Lineage (NCBI taxonomy): Bacteria > Pseudomonadati > Pseudomonadota > Alphaproteobacteria > Hyphomicrobiales > Rhizobiaceae > Rhizobium > Rhizobium sp. AN68. The sequence goes on from NZ_JARWMI010000002.1 coordinate 1,258,882, forward strand.
AGTGACGCCAACAGAAAGGCATCGCGCCCGAGCCCTGCCGTAGCATCGACGATTTTTGGCGTGCGGCCTTTGGTGAAGCCCGCGGCCTTCGGCAGAGCCTGTCCGCGCCCCTCGCCGGAGCGGAAACGGTGACCGACCGCACCGCCAACAAAATCCACCACGAAGCTTTCGTCTTGTTCTTTCATCGCAGGCCTCAGAAGGGGCAGGGCACGGTATAGGTGACGTCGCGGCCATCCGGGTGACGAAAGCCCACCGCCTCGGCATGCAGCATAAGACGCGGCGCGGCGGCGAGCGCTTCACCTTCTGCATAAAATTCATCGCCAAGGATAGGGTGGCCGAGAGCCTTCATATGCACCCGCAATTGATGGGTGCGGCCGGTGAGAGGGGCAAGTGCGAGCCTCGTAGCGGGAAGCGGCAATCTTTCCAGCACGCGCCAAAGGCTTTGCGCCGGCTTGCCATGGTCGTGGTCCACCCGGTGGCGGGGCTTGTTCTCGGGGTCGATCGCAAGTGGCAGGTCCACCTTGCCCTCTTCACCCTCGACTTCACCCCAGACGACGGCAACATAGGATTTGCGGGTCTGGCGGTTCTCGAACTGGGCGGCGACGGTCGCGTGCGCCTTGCGGTTCAGGGACATCAACACGATGCCTGATGTATCCTTGTCCAGCCGGTTGATCATCAGTGCTTTTGGAAACTGTTTCTGCACGCGCGTCAAAAGACTGTCGGAGAGCGCGGGATCGCGTCCCGGCACCGAAAGAAGTCCGCTCGGCTTGTCCAGCACCAGTAGATCGTCATCCCGGTGCACGATAGTGAGCCACGGTTCGAGCGGCGGATTATAGACGGGGTTGGAAAGCTCAGATGACATTGCGCTTCCTTAGCACAAATCGGGCATGGGGCCAGATGCCCACCGCGCAATATGATTAGTCCGGAATATGAAGATTGACGCGGCCACTGGTCAGATCGCTGATGAGCCGTGTCAGACGCTCGGCTTCCTCTACGGGAACCGAAAGCTGCATATCCGCGCCGGTGCCGGTGAAGTCCTCCTTTTCCACTCGCAGGTTTTGCGTGGCGGCGAGGCGCGATTTTACCAGGGCCAGATCGGAGAACGGGCAGCTCAAGGTCGCGCTGACATAGGCGATGACCGGTGACGTCTCGCCAAGCCGAAGGCAGGCCGCCGCCGTGCCGCCATAGGCGCGCATGAGGCCGCCGCTGCCGAGCAGAATGCCGCCGAACCAGCGGATGACGAGGACCGCGACATTGTCCAGGGCCTGACCGTCGATAGCCTGAAGGATTGGCTTTCCCGCCGTGCCGGAAGGCTCGCCGTCGTCACTGAAACGATAGGTCTGGCCGGTTCGCCATGCCCAGCAATTGTGGTTTGCGTCGAAGTCAGAATGCGCCGCAAGGAAGCTTTTCGAATCCTCCTCGCCAGTGACAGGTGCTGCAAAGGCAATGAAGCGGCTTTTCTTGATATCCTGCGAAAAGGTGACGGGTCGGTCGAGCGTGAACATGCGCGCTTCAATATCGCATATATTCGCCCGCGGAAATCGGTATAAGGCCACAATGGCGAAGATGCGATGGAGCGGGTTTTGAAGAAGGCAAGGCAGGTCGCGATTGTCGGCGGCGGGCCAGCGGGCCTGATGGCGGCCGAAGTGCTGTCTGCGGCTGGCCATGCCGTAACGGTGTTCGAGGCCATGCCGACCGTCGCGCGCAAATTGCTGATGGCCGGAAAATCCGGTCTCAACATCACCCATGCCGAAGACTACGACATTTTCCTCCACCGTTTTGGCGACGCGGAGCAAAAGCTGCGCGCCGCCCTCGATGATTTCACGCCCGGCGCGCTGCGTCACTGGGCGCAAGGTCTGGGGCAGGAGACCTTCGTCGGCACGTCAGGTCGGGTGTTTCCGACGGTCATGAAGGCCTCGCCGCTGTTGCGGGCATGGCTTGCCCGGCTGGAGGCACACGGCGTTATCATCAAGACGCGGCATCGCTGGATGGGTTTTTCCGCAGACGGGCTGGTTTTCGCGACACCGGAGGGCGATGTCTTCATGAAGGCCGATGCCGTTCTTCTGGCGCTCGGCGGCGCAAGCTGGCCGCATCTGGGTTCGGATGCGGCATGGGTGCCGGCACTCGCGGCTGAAGGCGTGGAGCTTAACCCTTTCCGCCCCGCCAATTGTGGCTTTGATGTCGATTGGAGCGATGTCTTCCGGCAGCGTTTTGCCGGTGAGGCGTTGAAATCCGTCACCACCATTTCCCCGGCCGGAGCGTTTCAGGGTGAGTTCGTGGTGACGCAGCACGGCATTGAGGGCAGCGTCATCTATGCCCATTCCGCCGCACTTCGCGACCAGCTGGAACACACGGGAAAGGCGACACTCGCTGTCGATCTGGCGCCGGGACGTACCGTGGAGCGCCTTGGCCGGGATCTGGCAAAGCTTGGCCGCAAGGAGAGTTTTGCAAACCGGTTGCGGAAGGCCGTGGGCCTCTCCGCCGTCAAGGTCGGACTTCTGCGGGAAATCTTTCACGATATCTCGGCGATGCCGGATGATCTGGTCGCCGCAAGAATCAAACATGCGGAGATACCGCTTGCACGGACGAGACCGATTGCCGAGGCGATTTCATCGGCTGGGGGCGTTGACTGGCAAGGTATCGATGAGAACTACATGCTGAAAAAACTCCCCGGCATTTTTGCTGCCGGGGAAATGCTGGACTGGGAGGCGCCGACCGGCGGTTATCTGCTGACCGCCTGTTTTGCCACTGGCAAGGCCGCCGCCAAGGGCATGACCAAATGGCTCGACGGCTTGGCCTAACCGGCCTCGGCCAGTTTTTTTTCCGCGCTTGGCGTGGTCCTGACGAGGCAGCGCATGATGGCATCCGTGGTGACGGAGCCGAGTGACTTGCCGTTTTCGCCGATGATCACGGCACTGCCGACATCCTCCCTGACGAGCGCGCGCAAGCCTTCCTCGACGGTCATGTCCGCATCGAGCTGAAGACGCGACTGGCCGGTAAACTCCGGCTGGACGATGGCGCCGAGACGAATGACCCGGCCACGGTTGACCTCTTCCACGAAGGCTTCGATATAGCTGTCTGCCGGACTCATGACAATTTCGGCGGCCGTACCCTGCTGGATGATCTCGCCGTCGCGCAGAATGGCGATCTTGTCTCCCAGCCGAAGAGCCTCATCCAGATCGTGGGTGATGAAGACGACGGTTTTCTTCAGCTCTTTCTGCAATTCCAGCAGCACTGTCTGCATGTCGACGCGGATGAGTGGATCAAGTGCCGAATAGGCCTCGTCCATCAGCAGGATTTCGGCGTTGTTGGTCAGCGCGCGGGCGAGACCCACGCGCTGCTGCATGCCGCCTGAAAGCTGGTTCGGATAATGGCTCGAAAAGCCTTCCAGCCCCACCCGCTTGATCCAGACGTCGGCTTTTTCTTCCCGCTCGCCCTTGTCGACGCCCTGCACCTCAAGGCCATAGACGACGTTTTGCAGCACGTTGCGGTGCGGCAGCAGGCCGAATTTCTGGAATACCATCGCCGTCTTGTGGCGGCGGAATTCCAGAAGTTCCGCTTCGTTGAGGCGACAGACATCCGTTCCGCCATAAAGGATTTCTCCCGCTGTCGGGTCGATCAGGCGGTTGACGTGGCGGATCAGCGTCGATTTTCCCGAGCCGGAAAGGCCCATGATCACGGTGATCTGCCCGCCCGGCATGGTGATGTTGATGTCGCTTAGGCCGAGCACATGGCCGTGCTTGGTGTTCAGTTCCGCCTTGGACATGCCGCCCTTCACGGCGTCGATGTAGTTCTCCGCCTTGGAGCCGAAAATCTTGTAAAGGCTGCGGATTTCGATCGATTGACTAGCCATGCGCCACTTCCCGGTGTTTTTGCAGGCGAAGGCCGTAGGCCTGGCTGATGCGGTCGAAGATGATGGCGATGCCGACGATTGCCAGGCCGTTGAACACACCGAGCGTGAAATACTGGTTGGCGATGGCCTTCAGAACCGGCTGGCCAAGGCCCTGAACACCTATCATGGAGGCGATGACGACCATGGCGAGCGCCATCATGATTGTCTGGTTGATGCCCGCCATGATGGTGGGGAGTGCAAGCGGCAGCTGCACCTTGAAAAGCTTCTGGCGCTTCGAGGAACCGTAAGCGTCTGCCGCTTCCAGCACGTCCCGGTCAACCATGCGGATGCCGAGATTGGTAAGCCGGATCATCGGCGGAATGGCGTAGATCACCACGGCGATGACGCCCGGGACACGGCCGATGCCGAGCAGCATGACGACGGGAATGAGATAGACGAAACTCGGCATCGTCTGCATGACGTCGAGAACGGGGTTCACGATACTCTGCAGGCGGTTGGACCGCGCCATGGCGATGCCAATCGGCAAACCGATCACGATCGAGAGCACGGCGCAGACGAAGATCATCGAGATCGTCTTCATCGTGTCTTCCCACATGCCGAACCAGCCGATGGCAAAGAGAATACCGCAACATAGTCCAACAATGGTGGCGCTGCGGCTGGCAAACCAGGCGAGTACGCCGACAATAAGAATAACGACCGGCCAGGGGGTGCCGATCAAAAGCCTTTCCGCCCAGATGAGGAAGCTTTGGAGCGGTGTGAACAGCCCCTCTATCGTGCCGCCATAGGCTCTGGTGAAACCCCGAAACCCCTCGTCGATCACTTTCTTCAGCGCACGCAGGGCATCGTCATTCATGGTCGGAAATTTGAAAAGCCAATCCATATCCTGTTCTCCACGACGAACCGGGGCCGGCGGGCAATATCCGCCGCGCTCCGGAACTTAAAAACGGCCGGGCGCCGCCATTGGCGGGCCAAGCTGTCGACCACATATGTCGTGCCACCCTTTTAGAGGGCAGCCTTGACCTTTTGCGCGACGTCGGGGGAAACCCAGCCCGTCCACAGAGCCTCGTTTTCCTTCAGGAAGTGTTTCGCGCCATCTTCGCCGGTTGCCTGATTGTCGGTCATCCAGGCGATCAGCTTGTTGACGGTGTCGTTGGTCCAGGCGCGTTTGTTCAGATAGTCCATGGCCGGGCCGGCGCGGTCGGCAAAGGTCTTGCTGACCAGCGTCTGCACGTCGTCAACCTGCCATGCATTGGGCTTCGGGTCCGCGCAATCGGCAACCGAGGTGCAGCGCTTCCATTCGGCAGAGTCATATTCCGTGCCGAAGCCGAGCTTCACCATCTCATATTTGCCGAGCAGCGAGGTCGGAGCCCAGTAATAGCCTACCCACGGCTGTTTCGCTTCGTAAGCCTTGGCGACCGAGCCGTCGAGACCTGCGGCGGAACCGGTGTCCACCAGGGTGAAGCCGGCCTTTTCACCACCAAAAGCCTTGAAAAGCTGGGCGGTGACGACGGTGCCGCCCCAGCCCTGCGGGCCGTTGAAGACGGCGCCCTTTGCCTTGTCTTCAGGCGAGGGGAAGAGCTCGGGATGTTTGAAGAGATCAGGAATGGTCTTGAGATCGGGGTTGGCATCGGCGACATATTTCGGGATCCACCATCCCTGCACAGCGCCGTCCGACAGAATCTTGGCGGCCGCCACGACCTTGCCGCCCTCAAGTCCCTGTTTGACGATTTCCGGCTGCAGGCTGACCCAGGCCTCCGGCGCGATATCAGGCTGGCCCTTTTCGGCCATGGAGGTCAATGTCGGTACGGTGTCGCCTGTGACGATTTCAGCGCTGCAACCGTAACCCTTTTCCAGAATGATCTTGTCGAGATTGGCGGCGACTTCAGCGGATTGCCAGTTCATGCTGGCGATCGTGACGTTTCCACAGTCCGCAGCAAAGGCTGCACCGCCTGTAAGGGCGAAGCCGGCGGAAAGAATTGTGGCACCCAAAAGTATTTTCATTTTTGTTCCCTCTGGTCGCGGTGTGCGAAGACCCGGGCGCTGACGGCACCGCGACCGCCAGCACCCGCATTGAGCGTTAATAATTACTTTGTTGCCGTTCCGTTTGCGGCAGTTTTTGGCGTATTGAGGATGGCAATCGTCAATCAATCATCACGCTTGTGGGGTGCTTCTGCGAAATTTGCGGCGTGCGAATTCCCCAGTCTTGCCGGTCGCGCTTCTGAAAAGCCGTGAACAACAAGCAGAAGTTTCTGTTTTCTTGGACATTTATTCCGTTCTGTACTACGGAAAATTTCGTCTCTTTTTTGTGGTGATATTGAATGACCAATCTTCGTGCTGCCCCGGTATGGCCGATCGGCGGCGGTGAAACGGGTGAGCTTGTGCGTGGCTTCGACTGGTCGAAGACATCGCTCGGTCCGATTAGCGACTGGCCGCAGAATTTGAGGCAGAAGGCCAATTCCGTCGTCAACTCTCCCATTCCGCAGGTGCTGATGTGGGGTGCGGATCATGTGATGATCTACAATGACGGCTATGCGGAAATTGCCGGCAATTATCACCCGCGGGCGCTGGGCGGAACGGTGCCAGGTATCTGGCCCGAGATCTGGGACTGGAACAGCCGCATTCTGGAGGCTGGCTTTCGTGGCGAGGTCATGGCTTATCGCGACCAGCCGATGACGCTGATGCGGCACGGTCAGCCGGAAGAGGTGATCTTCGATCTGTTCTATACGCCGATCTACAATGATGGCGGCGCGGTGGACGGCGTCCTGTGCACGGTGCTTGAAAACACCGAAAAGGTGAAGGCCGTGGAGGCGCTGGAGCAGAGCCGCAAGGAGCTGAGCCGGCTTACCAATGCCCTGCCAATCCTGGTGGGATATGTCGATCGCGACTATGTCTATAAATTCGCCAATGACGGTTATCTGGAGTGGTTCGGCCGCAGCGCCGAGGAGGTGATCGGCCGTAGCGTTCCGGAAATTGTTGGAGACGCGTTCTTCAGTTCGCGCAGGGCCTATCTCGATCGTGCGCTCGGCGGCGAAAAGATCGTTTCGGATACGGTGATCAGCAGACCGGATGGCAGCAAGCGAGCCGCCGAAATCCGTTATGTTCCCCGCTATATCGCAGATGGTTCGGTTGATGGCATTTATGTGCTGATCATCGATATCGAGGACCGGAAACGTTCCGAGCACGAAATCGTGCTTAGCAATAACCGTTTCCGCGCCGCTGTTGATGCGGTCCACGGCGTGCTTTGGACCAATACCGCCGACGGCATGATGCTGGGTGAGCAGCCTGCGTGGGGTGCACTTACCGGGCAGAGCTTCGACGAGTATCAGGGGTTCGGCTGGGTCGAAGCGGTTCATCCCGAAGACAGGGACCATTCGCTGGAAAGCTGGACAAAAGCCGTTTCCGCGCGGGCGACCTATATTTGGGAGCATCGCGTTCGCCGCCATGACGGCGTCTACCGCACATTTGCGATCCGTGGCGTTCCGATTTTCGACAATTCCGGTGATATTGCGGAATGGGTGGGTGTCCACACGGATATCACCGAACAGCGGCTGGCCGAGAACACGCTTAAAGAACATGCCAGCAATCTGGAACGCGAGATCGCCACCGCATAAGAGCGGAAGAGCAGCTTCGCCAATTGAATGAAGGGCTGGAAGCGCGGGTCGAGACGGAAATCGCCGAGCGCCGCCAGACCGAAAGAGCGTTGCAGCAGGCGCAGAAAATGGAATCCATCGGCCAGTTGACCGGTGGCGTCGCGCATGATTTCAACAATCTTCTTCAGGTAATCGCGGGCAATCTGCAATTGCTGTCAAAGGACGTGATTGGCAACGAGCGTGCCGAACGGCGGCTGGAAAATGCGCTGGCCGGCGTTCATCGCGGTGCCAAGCTTGCAAGCCAGCTTCTGGCCTTTGGCCGTCGTCAGGCGCTGGAACCGCGCGTTATCAACATCTCCCGCTTCGTTACCGGCATGGACGATCTCCTGCGCCGTTCGCTTGGTGAGGCGATCGAGGTTGAGGTCATCACCTCCGGCGGCCTGTGGAATACCTATGCCGACCCCAACCAGGTGGAAAACGCTCTCCTTAATCTGGCGATCAATGCGCGTGATGCCATGGAAGGGCACGGCAAGCTGACAATCGAGGTCGGCAATGCGGTTCTCGATCGCGATTACGCGCGCAAGCATTCGGAAGTCTCGCCGGGGCAATATGTCATGCTGGCTGTTACCGATACCGGATCGGGCATGTCGCCGGACATTCTGGAAAAGGTGTTCGAGCCGTTCTTTTCGACGAAACCGGAAGGCAAGGGCACCGGTCTCGGCCTTTCGATGGTTTACGGTTTTGCAAAACAGTCCAGTGGCCATGTCAACATCTATAGCGAGGTGGGGCAGGGCACGACGGTGAAGATGTATCTACCGCGATCCGCCGCCGACGAGGACAGGGAAGTGGTGATACCGACCGGCCCCGTCGAGGGTGGCACGGAAACGATCCTTGTGGTGGAGGATGACGAGGAGGTGCGCAGCACCGTCGTCGAGACACTGAGCGATCTCGGTTACCGCGTGCTCACTGCCCGCGATGCGCAGGCTGGTTTGACGGTGGTCGAAAGCGGCATTCCGATTGACGTAATCTTCACCGATGTGGTGATGCCGGGACCTTTGAAAAGCCGGGAAATGGCGCGCCGGGCGCAGGAAAGGTTGCCTAATCTCGCCGTTCTCTTCACATCCGGTTATACGGAAAACTCCATCGTGCATGGCGGCAAGCTGGATTCCGGGGTGGAACTGCTCTCCAAGCCTTACACGCGCGAAGCGCTGGCGCGGCGCATCCGCCATGTCATCGCCAATCGCAAGCAGGTTTCTCTCGCCAAGACGAGGCCGGTATCATCACCGCGTCATTCCAAAACCCCCGAATCCGCGCAGGTCGTCGGAGACGAGACCAGATCGGTTTGCGTGCTTCTTGTTGAGGATGACGAGTTGATCCGGATGAATTCGACCGAGATGCTGGCCGATAACGGCTTTGCCGTCGTCGAGGCCGGAAATGCTGTGCAGGCGCTAAAGGCGATCGAGACGGAAGAGATCGATGTTCTCGTTACCGACATAGGCCTGCCGGACATGAAGGGCGGCGAGCTGGCGGTTGAGGCATTGCGCCGGAAACCGGGACTAGCCATCGTGTTTGCCACGGGAGACAACCAACTGCCGAACGGGGCGCCGGAAACGGCAGTGCTTTTGACCAAGCCCTATGACGAACAGCAGATCGTCTCAGCTGTCGAACTGGCCCATACGGCAAACACGATGGCGGGCGAATAAACCGCCCGCCATCCTGTCTCAATAACCGCGCGTCATATCGACCGTTTCCGGCAGCGTACCTGTTTCACGCCATGTCTTGACATTGCCTGCCACTATTTTCGCTGAACTTTCCCGGCTTGTCGGCGCGGAAATATGTGGCAGGACGGTCACTTTCGGGTGCTGCCAGAATGCGGAAGCGTGAGGTAGCGGCTCCTGTTCGAAGACATCGAGAACCGCATGCGAAAGCTGGCCGGAATCAAGCGCCGCGATCAGGTCATCGGCGACGACGACGGCTCCGCGGGCGAAATTGATGAGTGCGACTCCCTTTTTCATGGCGCCGAGACGGTCGGTATTCAGAAGGCCGCGCGTCGCATCGGTCAGCGGCACCAGACAGACGAGAATGTCGCTTTTTTCCAGCAAGTCCCCCAGCCCGTCATCGCCCGTCAGCGTTGCCACTCCCTCGATTGCCTTGGCCGAGCGGCTCCAGCCGGAAACGTTGAAGCCTGCATGAAGCAGGCGTTGCGCCGCAGCCGTTCCGAGCGCGCCGAGGCCGAGGAGGCCGACGGTCATCTCGCCCGGATGCCGATAATCGAGTTCCTGCCAGAGGGCTTTTTGCTGGTTTACGCGATAGGCCGGCATGTCGCGTTGCAGGTAATATGTCCATGCCAGCACGGCTTCCGCCATCACGCGTGAAAGCTCCGGGTCTTTCAGCCGCACGATCGGCGGCGCCTTGTCTCCCAGTTCCAGAACGAGCCGTTCGACACCCGCCCACAGGCTGTGAATCCACGAAAGACCCGGCAAGGCTGCAATATCGGCTGGATCGGGATTGGCGACGATGGCGAAGTCCACCGCGCGTTTCTGCTCCCCGCTTAATTCGGAAAAGGAGAGGATTTCCTCTTCCGGCATGGCGTCGCGAAGCGCTTGCTTCCAGATGGCTTCCGCTTGCGCATTCATCCGCGAAACAAGGGCGATGGGTGATGGCATGAAACTGGTCCTGCTTGCTGGCGATTGGTTGGTCGCCATCAATGCGTAATTTTGCGGGCAACGCCATAGGCTGGATAGCAAAATTTGAGCTGCAAAAAAAAGCGGCCCGGTTTGCACCGGGCCGCTACACCATTCAGGCGTTTTCCTTCACCGGCGGTTTGGCGTCGCCGTAATAGGCCGCGAATGTCTCGTGATAGTGCTCAGAACCACCGGGGCCTGCATAACGCTGCAATTCCGTCATATCGGTCTTGTTGAGCACGATCCCCAACGTCTTGTTGGCAATCTGCGGTTCGTTGGCCATCAGGTTCTGCACCATCTGGATCGGCGTCTTGCCCCATTCCGTAACGAAGACGAAACCATCGACCTGCGGTGCGAAGGCTTTAGCGTCGATGACGGGAACGACGGGTGCAAGGTCGACAATGATGTAGTCGCAGGCCTCACGCGCCGATCTGATGAATTTGCGCATGCCGGAGGAGGCAAGAAGCTCGCTTGAATGGGCAAACTGGTTGCTGGTGGAAACCGGCAGGATGCCCATTTTCGTGCGGGTATCGACCTTCACTGCCTGCGTCCACGGTATCTCGTCAAGCACGACCTCCACCAGACCGGCGGATTGCCGCGTTGTCAGCATGCGGCTGAGGCCGGGGTTGCGGATGTCGGCATCCACCACAAGCGTGCGCTTGCCGGTGGAGGCGATCAGACCGGCGAGATTGAGCGCCACGACCGATTTACCCTCGTTCGGCAGGCATGAGATGACGCCGATTACCCGGCACTGGCGTTCCTGGATAACGACATCAGCCGTCAGCTTCACGTTGCGCAGCGTCTCGGCAAAGCTTGAGCGCGGGCTGTCGACGGCAAGGCGCAGCATTTTCTGGAACGAGACCTGACCGTTTTCGTCGATGGTCGTGCTCTCGCTGCCGGGGGTGGCGGCAGGGGTACCCGACTTTGCGGTTTCTGCACCCCGTTCCCCGATAAAGGGCAGGTAGCCCAGAAAACGCATGCGCAGATTGTCGCGCACATCGTTGCCGGTGTGGAAAAAGCGATCCCGGAACTCAAGAAGCGCTGCGATGCCGCCGCCCAGCATAAGGCCGAGAATGACGGAAAGCGCCATGGTCATCGTCTTTTTCGGGCTGGACGGAGCTGTCGGCAGACCCGCTTCGGAGATGATGCGGGCCTTGGCGATCGGCAGCGACTGCTTCTGGGATGCTTCTTCGAAGCGGCCGAGGTAGGACTGGTAGAGTGTGCGCAGAGCGGTTGCCCGCTGCTCCAGCTCACGCAATTGCACCATAGTGATATTGGCTTGCGAATTGCGGCCCGCCACGCGGTCGATATTGTCGCGAAGCGATTGCACACGGGAATTGGAGACGTCGTATTCGTTCTTCAGGCTGCCCGTAACCTGCTGCAGTTCCTGGAATATCTGCCTTGCAATTTCTTTCTTCTCACTCTCCAGCGCTACCGCCTGAGGGTGGTCGGCGCCGAATTGCTGGACGACGCCCTGCAATCGGTCAGAGATCGTGATGTAGCGCTTGCGAAGGTCCTGAATGACCGAGTTATCGGCATCCCGTGCGGAAACGACTGCATTGTCAACCGCTGCATCCGGTCCCCGGTCGATGATGGATTTGTACTGGCCATAACGTGCAGCAGCCGTCGCGACATCCGCCTGCGCGGCAATCAGCTGGCCGTTGAGATCGGCCAACTGGCCTTCCGACATGAGCTCGCCGCGCGAAGAAACGATATTATTGTCCGTCTTGAATTTTTCGACGGCAAGCTGGGCGGCCTGCGCACGCTGGTTCAGGTCGCTCATGCGCTCCTGAAGCCACACAGAAGCGCGCTCGCTGGCGTCGAAATTGGCGTTCAGCTGTTCGGTCAGATAGGCCTGCGCATAGGTCTTGGCGATGAGCGCGGCAAGCTGCCGATCCGTCGAACGGGTGGAAATGGCGATGACCGAACTGCGGCCGACACGCTCTACGATCAGCGATTGTTGCAGCACGGCGGCTGCCTTTTCGCGGCGTCCGGCGCGGATTGCCGCTTCGGAGGCCGGCGGATCTCCGGGCAGGATGAGATCGACGATACCGCGCACGGAAGATTTCACGAGATCGACCGGCGACAGCGACGGATTGACGATGGTGTCGTTCTCGTCGAGCTTGGCCTTGTCGACCACGGTCAGCGCCATTTCCTTGGATTTCAGAATTTCCACAGCACTGGCGATACGGTTGTCGACGATCTGGGCGGCAGGTACCGGCGATTCCTCTTCCGCGTAACGGGAAAGGCTTTCATCCAGAAGCACCTGAGTCATCGCGGTGTAAACGGGGGTTGCAAGCACCAGATAAAGGCCGGCCAGAACCACAGCGGCGATGACCGAGGCGGCAATGACATTGGCGCGGCGCACCACGGCTGCCCAGAGGCGATCGAGGTCAATAAATGTGTCGGCATCCTTGCCGGGATCCGGAAAACCGATGCTGGATTTAAAGGTCTTGTGGTGCATGGACCTACCTTGTGAATTAAAAATGGTACGCGGGAAGCCGAGCAACGCTCGGCTTCCCGCCCCCCGTTATTGATGTGCCGACCGCCTCCCCGGCAGCACGATTAAAGTCAGGCCGCCTGAACGCGGCTTTCATGGTTTGCGACGAGTTCCTTGACGGAAGCGAGAACCTGCGCCTCCATGTCGGCACGCATCAGCGAGAAAGCGACATTGGCGGCGATGAAGCCCTGCTTGCTGCCGCAGTCGAATGTGCGACCGCTGTACTTCTGCGCATGGAAGGCCTGCTTCTCAGCGAGCCGCTTCATGCCGTCAGTCAGCTGGATTTCGTTGCCCGCGCCACGCTCCTGTTTGGCGAGAATGTCGAAGATTTCCGGCTGCAGAATATAACGGCCGTTGAGATAATAATTCGAAGGCGCCCTGGATGGTTCCGGCTTCTCGACCATTTCGGTCACCGCAAAGCCGTGATTGACCTTCTGGCCGACACCAACGACGCCGTAGGATGACACTTCTTCCGGCAGGCATTCCTCAACACCGAGGATATTGCCGCCGACTTCGTCGTAGAGTTCCATCAACCCGGCAATGCAGCCGCGTGCGCCATAGGAAACCATATCAGGCAAAAGCAGCGCAAAAGGCTCCTTGCCCACCAGTTCGCGCGCGCACCAAACCGCGTGGCCGAGGCCGAGCGGCACCTGCTGGCGGGTGTAGCTGACTGTGCCTGCGACTGGCAGCATCTTTTCAAGCTGCAGCACCTGCACCGTCTTGCCGGAGCGGGTGAGCGTGTTGATAAGCTCGGGCGCGCTGTCGAAATAGTCTTCGATGGCGGTCTTGTTACGGCTGGTTACGAAAATAATGTGCTCGATGCCGGCCTGCATGGCCTCATCGACGGCATATTGCACGACCGGCCGGTCGACGATCGTGAGCATTTCCTTCGGCATCGCCTTGGTGGCGGGCAAAAACCGCGTGCCGTTGCCGGCTACGGGAATGACGGCTTTTCTGACAGTTTTGTTCAGGTCCATCGCGTTCTCCTTCATCAAGGTTTGATCTGTCCCCAGTCCGCTTGCAGATTTTTCGCGTACAGATTTGTCCGCTCACAAATTTTACGAAATCTGCCTTTTCACCCCAGTATTTGCCGCGGGCGCAAACATCGCGTTCCGCAACCTCTTCAGCCGCACGGCAATGGGCATTCTCAAATGCCCCAGCACGGCGGGATCTCTGATCGTTGTCTTCAGCGCGCCGATAATCGAGCGGCGCTTGATGTCTTCCACCAATGTCAGGAAGTTACGGGCCAGTTGCAGGCTACGGCTTCTGGCCTGCTGCGCATCCATGGCGGCGGGCAACAGCGCGTAGTGGCTCAGAAACTCCTGGTCCGCCCGCATCATTCCTTCGACGTGGTGGATTTCGAGGACGCGCGAGATCGAACCCTCGCGAATATTATAGATGTAGCCCGGTTTCGGCTCGATGACGCAAAGGCCGCCGGCGGCAAGCGCCGAGGCAAGCAGGATGTAATCCTCGCCGATGCGGATGTCCTCGCGAAAACGCAATCCCTCGCTATTTAGGAAATCGCGCCGGAACATCGGCTTCATGTAGCCGAAGTTGAAGGTGGAGCGGAAAAGGATGTTGGAGGAAATGAAGTCCTCAAGGGTAAGGACGGGTCTTTCCTCCAGAAACTCCTCTGCGAACATCGTTTCCATCGGCCTGCCGTCCGTATAGGCGACATCGAGATTGTCGACAGCGATCACCGCATTGGCCGCATCTGCCCGGCACATCATGCAGGCGGAACGGTCGGGGCGGATGACGTCGTCCGAATCGAGAACTGCGATAAAGCGTCCGGTTGCTGCGTCGATACCGGCATTGCGCGCGCCTCCCGGTCCGAGGTTCTGTTCAAGCGCAAGCAGCCGGACACGCGGATCGTTGGCCGCAATGGCCTCGACGAGCGAGATCGTCTCGTCGGCGGAGCGGTCGTCCACGACGATCACCTCCAGTGTCACGCCCTGCTGTTCAAGCGCACTTTGAATGGCGGCTTCGATCGTCTCTGCGGCATTATAGGCGGCAATGACGAAGCTGATATCGGGCTGAGGGTTAAGGTTCTCCATCAGGTTGCCTCCACCGCGCCGTATTGGCGGATTTCGCGCACTCCGAAGGCGCCGCTTACCGAGCCGAGATGCAAGGCGCCGCGCAGGGCATAGCGGTTGCGGCGCACGGCGTTGAAACCGTTCAGCGCGGCAAAGACGGCGCAATAGAGAACTTTCGATCCTGCCTTCAGCACCTGCATCACGCGTCTTGCGCCGGGTTTCTTTTCGGCAAGCACACGGCCATGGGTCTGGCCGGAGCGGAAGCGACGTTTGGCAAGCCACATGAAACGGGCGCGGTTTTCCGGCACCGGCTCGGAGAGCACGGCCTTTTGCGCAAAGACGATGCGACCGCCCGAAGCATGGAGATGCGAGAAGAAATGCGTGTCCTCACCGCCGCTCTGGCCGAGCGCCAGCGCAAAACGCCGGTCCTTTACCGATGGGGCGTCCATCTTGAGAAGCGTGTTGCAGGTGTAGCCGGTGATGATCTCGCCATTCACCCAGACGGGCACGGTCGAGTGAAAATCGCCACGTTTCATCCAGCCCGGCGCATTCTCACGGTAAACCGCCGTCACTGGGCCAAGAACGACATCCGCGCCGGTTTCGCCTGCCTTTTCCATAATTGCGGCCAGCCAGTGCGGCGGGGCGGTCTCATCATCGTCGATAAAGGCCAGATAGTCCGCCCGGCTCTCAGAGAGGCAGGCGTTGCGGGCAATCGAGATATTCGATTTCGGGCAATGGACATAGGCGATCTCGAAAGGCGAAGTTTCGCGCAGCCGATCCACACTTGCCTTGGCACTTGGTTCCTCATCATTGTCGGCAACGATCAGGCGAACTGTCACGCCTTCGGGCACTTCCAGTTCGAACAGTGACAGAAGTGTGGCGACCAGCGCCGGACGTCTGTAGGTACAGATGCCGATATCGACGGTCTTTGAATTGTGTGGTTCGGTGACGATGAGGTCGGTCATGAGACAGCCTTTTTTCCCCGGAATTTCAGGAGTTCCAGCCAGAAGCCGGTGGACCACGCCAGATGCATCACCATTGCGGAAAAGGCGGCGAGCGGGCCGTATGGGTTTTTCTGACCTATTGCCATCCACAAGCCATAACCCACACATGCGGCGATCCAGAGGCCAAGCGGAATAAGTGCTGCCCAATGCACAAGCGACAGCAGGGCAAGCACGAAGACCGGCAGGACAGCCAGCGGAATCATCTGACGGATCTTCGGGATCGAGCGATGTTTCAGCAGGTTCTTTGCCCGGCCACGGCCATAGGCGAGATATTGCCTGAACAGAGGCATGACGCTAGCGCGCGGATAATAGGTCATGCGGGTCTTGTCGGTCATCCAGATACGGAAACCGGATTTGCGCAGCCGGAAATCCAGTTCGGCATCCTCGTTGTGGCTGAAGCTTTCATCGTAACCACCGACCGCGTCGAAGGCGGCGATCCGCATCAACGCGTGGTGGCCATGGTCGATCCAGTGTCCCTTGGCGCCTTCGCGGTGCTTTGAGCCGCCATTGCCGAGTTTGGAATTCTGCGCAATCGCCGTCGCCTTCTGGAACAGGCCGTGCCCGACCGTATCCATGGCGACCACGACGGAATCCGCGCCGGTGCGATCCGCGTCTTCAATCAGCCGCTGGCAATAATCATCCGGATAATCGCCATGGGCGTCGATGCGGATGAGGTAGTCGAAATCCTCGCCGAAAGTGGATACGGCCAGGTTTATGCCGGCGCTCTGGATGCGCTTGGGATTGGGAAGGAGCGTAACGCGGTCATCCGTTACGGCGAAGGCGGAAACGATGTCGCGCGTGCCGTCCGTGCTGCCGCCATCGGCAACAACGATGCGGAAAATACGCCCATCCATCGCGCCGGTGAATTTTCGCAGCAACGCCTCGATCGTCTTTGCCTCGTTGAGGCAGGGAATGACGATCAGAGTTCTGATGCCGGAATGACCAAGACCTTCCATGATTTGCCCCCTACGCACTACACGGGTGAAAACGCAGCTTCACGGGCATGGCCGGAAGCGGATTTTGTAAGAGAGGACAATTGCTGGACCAGCTGACGGCAATCGTCGCGGTCGGTCAGCCATTGTTTCTTATCGAGTGCCGAGAGGGCGTCGAAGGCGTCCGTATACGTTTGTGGAGTCATAGTGTTGAAAAGAGCGGCCAGATCATCTGCACCGGCATTTTGCAGAACAAAACCGATATTGCGCTTTTCGATGAAACGAGCCGTTTCCGTGCCTGCAAGTGCAATCGGCAGGGTGCCGTAAAGGCATCCCTCATAGAGCCGATTGGGCAGCAGCCAGCTTGAATTCTGGCCTTCCTCGAAGAAGTCGATCGCCCAGGTGAACTGCACTTCATTATAGATGGTGGCCAGATCTTCAGGGTTTTTGTAGGCCCCGTGGAAATGCACATGCGGCGCGGCAGCCACGAAACCATCGAAATCCGCAAATTCCGAATAGGCCGGCCGGCCGCGCAGGATGATTTCGACCTTGCCATCCATGCGCCTTGCAAAATCGGCGAGGATTTCGAGCGATTTGCGGCAGCGAAGCGCCCCAAACCAGCCGATTTTCCACGGTTCGCCGGGGGCAGGTGGGCGCGGTTGTGGGGTGGCTGCTACAGCGGCATCAAGCGCCAGCACCCTGTTTTCCTGCAACAGCACGGGAAGGTTCAGGCCGGAAACGGGTTTGAAATAATGCTCGACGAAAGCTGGAGAACTCGTCACCAGCAGCTTGGCATCCCGGGCGAAATAGCGCTGGGCCGCATTGAGAAGCTGCCCCGGCTTGCCCTCATTGAGAAGCAGGCGGTGAATGTCGAGACATTCGTAAACCAGTGCCGGCTGGCGGTCGTAAAGCGACATGGCCCGTTTTGCGAGAGCCAGCATTTCCAGGTTTCTGGCAAGAATGACGTCGGGCATGGGGATGCCGCGTAATGTTTTGCCGAGCGAGAGGCTGGCTTTGGCGACGGCTGCCATGCGCTGAAGAAACCGCCCATCGGCGGTTTCTCCGAGAATGACCGGCACCACGCCCTCGATCTCTGCAAGCCGGTTCTGTCCGCGCCGGAAGCCCGCCAGCGTGACCCGCGCGCCGCCCGCAAGCAAGGTCAACACCCGCCGGCGAATGGCGGGGTCCGACAGATCATGCGCGAGATAAAGAACATGGATCATGCATGGGTTCCGGTTGGTTTCATACGTCAAGGACGCCGAGGCTCAGGTTTAAAAAAGCAATCAGTTAAGGGCGCAGGCGATGGATTCGGGAAACTGGCATTTGTCGCCGAGCGCCGTGAAGGCGAAGCGGTCAACAATCATCTGTGTTGCGCCGGAATAGGAAAAGGCACCCATCCAGTCCTTCAACGTGTCGGTTCCCCACAGGCTGAAGAAAATCTTCTGGGCATTCTGCGGAATCTTGGTCTCATCCGTGACTTCGTGAACGAGCTTGCCGTTGACGTAGTAACGCAGGCGCTGAGGCTCCCACACGAAGGCGTAATCGTTGAAGCCAGCATCAGCTCCGCCTTCTACCGGCACCAGTTTCTCATTGCCGCCCTTGGCGGAAATATACTGGTTCAGCTGTACCTTGCCCGTATTCTTGCCCAAAACCTCGAAGTCGATTTCATCATGGGGCTTTTTGTCGGTCGGGCCGATATAGGTGAAGAAGGCGGAGTTCAATCCGGAGCCGGTAGCGGCTTTCATCCGTGCTTCATAGGTGCCGTAGCGATAACGCCCCTTGGTCTGGATTTCACCGCAGGCGAAGTTGCGGTCGCCGGACTTTGCTTCCTCAAAACCAAGCGTCAGCTGGCCGTTTTCCACCGTGGCCAGTTTCTTCGACCAGGTGCAGTTCTGATGCGCACCGTTGTTCCAGCCGTCGGAGACGTACCAGAACGACCGGTCCATCTGATCGAAATTCTCGATGAAGGATGCACCGTTGCCTTCTTGTGCCTGGCTCGGTGTCGTGAAGGGTGTCGCCAGCAGGGCGGCGGCGAGAAGAATGCGTGTCTGAACGCGGGTGACAAATGTTGTCATTGGTTCACCTCTGTCGTTGCGAATAAAGTGTTTCGGATGTGGGCGGGCCGATCATGGAGGCCCGTTTTGCAGCGAATTCGGACGTTGTCTTGCGTTTGCCGTTCCGGCTTCCGGTCAGCACGGCATAGACGGCCGGCAGGTATTTGCGGGTTTGTGCATTGCTCACCACCAGAATGACAAAGGCGGACAGCGTGGCGATGACATAGAAGGCGGGGTAGAAATCGGGTCCGCCCTTGTTCCAGACCATCCACATGATGACGAGCAACGGATAGTGAGCGCAGAATATCCAGAAGCTGAGGCTTCCGGTTTCGGAAAGCCGCTTGCCGAGCCTGCTGCGGATCAAAAGCGCCGACGACGCCCAGAAACCGAGCGCGCCGAAAACAGCGAGCAAATTGCGAGACATGTTCAGCCAGAAGGTAAACTCCGGGCCGGTGAAATAGAGGCCTGTTGCCAGCATGGCCGCAGCGACAAAGGTCAGCGCCATGATCGGGAAGGCGTAGGGATCGAGTGCCTTGACATCGACGCGGTGCAGCGCAAGTGCGATGCCCAGTGAGAAGCTGAACAGGATCGATTTCTTCTGGACTATGAAGATCGTCAGATCAGGCATGGCGGTTATGAAGAGCAGGATAGCGAGCGTTGGCAGCGCAAAGCGGCGCATGAGAAATGCGAGCACCGGCGACAGCAGGATGCAGACGAACAGGTCGCGCAGGAAATAAAGCGGCACGTTTACCGGCAGTTCTTCGAGCGCCGTGCCATGGCTGATGATTTCACGCGGGCTGGCGTTCCAGAGGTCCGGGAAATAACCCACACCAACGTCAAACAGCTGGATAAGCAAAATTGCGGCAAACAACGCGCCATTCCACAGCAGGAAGGGCAGCAGCACCGTTTTCGACTTCGAACGGATCGTCGCCGGATAATCGAACCCGCTCATGCCGCGACGAAACAGCAGATAGCCGGATATCGCGCTGAGACAGGGCACACCGATGCGAAACAGGGCGTCGCCCAGAAAAACACGCAGCCAGTCGAAGAAGCCGTAAAGGCCAAGAAAAGGGCTGGTTTCGGCATCGTGCGGCACATGGACGAACACGATTCCAGAGATCAGCAATATACGCATCAAATTGATACGGGAGGATAGGTTCTGATCGACAGTCACATCAGTCACCCCTATTGGGCGGCGTCCACCCACGCCGCGTTGCAACCAGAGCGAACTTAAGCCCGCACTCGTAAGTCTGGTTTCGACTTTAGGGTAAAATGTGGCGACGCGGGAAAAACACAAGCTTAGATATTGCGGGTGATTGTCTGGCGTTCCGGCATTCCGTGCGACTTTAAAAAATTAAGCAACTGAAAATATTTAATTTTTTCTAGATTTAAGTCGTCACTAAAAATCGCCAAAGGAAGCGATATTATCATTGTACGCGATATTGCACCGCAAAAAAATGGCTTTGCCATGCCGTCACGAAACACATATCCGTGACGGGTGAGACCTGTTAACGGCCGAAATGAGGCGCTTTCGGTTACGAGACACTAACCTTGGGTTGCGTTTTCACGCATTCGCCGCGATTTGACCATCCCGAGGATTTTTCCAAGCAGGGCGCGTTCGGTCAGCAAAATCAGCGCCGCATAGATGACGCCGCCGACTGCGGCGCCAACGAGCACCTGAAGCGTTGCGCTGGGGATGCGTTCGGCAATGATGTGAAGCAGGTAACGCACCGAAACGGCCATGACCAGCGCTGCAATCATCGGTCTGCTGCTGACATAGAGGCCGCTGAGAAAGGGTGTATCGCTTGCCTTGAACACCGCCCATGAGTAGGCAACCAGCGTCACCGCATTGACGATGCAGAGCCAAATCATCGCGTCGATCAGGCTGCCGTAGACGGCTGCAGCCCAGACGGCAACTGTGGTGACGATGGCGCGGATCGTGGCCGACCAGAACAGAACACGCCCATAGCCGGCACCCTTGAGATAGGGGATAAAGGTGCTGCATGGGGTCAGAATGGCTTTCGAGAGGGCAAGGAGACCGAGAACCGGCCAGGCATAAGCCCAGTTCTGCCCGAAAATCACCAGCATGGCCGGTTCGGCCACCGCCCAGAGGCCGAACATCATCGGCGCAAGCAGGACGGTCAGAACCTGCGTGCTGAACATCAGGGCATCACGCCGGCGCTGCGGATCGTCCATCATACGGCTGAAGGCGGGAAACAGCACGCCCATGACGGCCGACAGCACGACCTGATTGGGAATGCTGGCAAAACGGTTGGAGGCGGAATAGGCGCCCGCATCGGCAAGGCCGAGATGCCGGGCGATCACCACCATCGGCGACTGGAAGGTGACGAAATTGGCGATTTCCGATCCCATCAGGCCGGAGCTGAAACCGAGAAGCGGCACCAGACGGCGCGGTTTCATGACGAAACGCGGGCAATAGCGGGAAACGGCATATAGCCCGACAAGCCTGATGAGTGCGGCGGCGAAAAGCTGGATGATGAGCGCCCAGACGCCGAAGCCGAGAAGCGCCATAGCCACGGCGACAACCGCCGCGATGCTTTCAGACGCCATGCTCCACAGCGCATCCTGGCTGAAGTTCATGCGCCGGGCAAGCAGTGAATAGGCGACATCACCCGCAAGTTGCAACGGAATGAGAAAGGCCATGATACGCAGCAGATAGGCACTTTCCACCGCACCCAGAAGCCCACCGAAGAACTCCGCGAAAATGTAGAGCGCAGCGGCCATGGTGCAGGAAATCGCCAGATTTGCCCAGAAAACGGTATGGATTGTATCCATATCCTCTTCTTTCTCGACGATCAGCGCCGAGGTCAGCCCCGCTCCGGCTATCATGGTCAGGAATTGTACAACCGTTAAGCCGACTGCAACCACACCAAATTCTTCCGGTGTCAGCAGTCGTGCAAGAATGGGAACGGTGACAAATTTAAGCCCGAATGTCCCTGTCTTAGACAAGACGCTCCAGCCGACATTCGTGGTGATGGTCTTTACATTTGGAGCTGGGGGCATACAAGCATCCTGTTTCTGGAGGCCGGCGGGGAGGAACGCCGGTGGGGAGTTGCCGATACCATCGGGGCCGCTTTTAGGATCGGGCCCGACACTTCTTGATCAACGCAAGGGGCGAAACAATGGCAAGATTTACTGTCGTCATTCCCTATTACCAAAAGCAGCACGGAATTCTTGGACGTGCGCTCGCATCGGTTTTTGCGCAGACTTACCAGGATTTCGATCTTGTCATCGTCGATGACGAATCGCCATATCCGATAGACAATGAGCTTGCAGAACTTTCGCAAGCGCAGAAAGAGCGGATTCTCGTCATTAAGCAGGCCAATGGCGGGCCGGGTGGTGCGCGCAATACCGGTCTCGACCACGTTCCTGCTGGCAGCGATTACGTCGCATTTCTTGACTCGGACGACATCTGGACGCCCGATCATCTCCAGAATGCGGCCTTCGCGCTGAAGACATTTGGCGGTGAGTGCTATTGGGCATCCATGCAGGCAAGTGACGAATTTTATTATCATTTCGCCATTTCCGAGCTGGAGAAGAACGAGGGCGCCGCAAGGCTTTCCGAGCGGCCTCTGGTGATCGAGCTGCCGGATCTGGCGAGCGTGATGCTGCGCAACTGGAGCTTCTTGCATCTCTCCTGCATGGTGATCGGCCGCCCGCTTTTTGAAAAGATACGCTTCGATCCGGCGCTCCGGCTTGCGGCGGAAGATGTGCTGTTTTTCTGCGATTCCATCCTCGCATCCAAGCGCACGCTTCTGTGTGACGATGCCGGTGCCATGCGCGGAATGGGCGTCAATATCTTCCACAGCATCGACAATACCTCGCCGGAATTCCTGCGCCAGCAGTTCAATACCTGGGTTGCGCTCGATACGCTGGAGGGGCGATTTTCGCGGCGGCCGGACGATGTGGCCTCGATCGCTTCCTATAAAAATACGGCGCGCAAACAGGCGCTCTGGAGCCAGGCGGGCAATCTGAAACGGCGCAAGGTGCCCGAATTCGGACTGCTGCTGAAGTGGGCGATGCGCGATCCGGCACTCCTGCGAGCGGCTTTTGAGCTCGGCGCAGGCAAAATAGTGCGGACAAGATGATCGAATTCTTGCCTGCAAGAATTTATATGTTTTTCACCCAGGAGTGACTTCATGAAACCTTACCACTGGGAATCGCATCACGGAAATTTTGGCGACGATCTCAATCTGTGGCTGTGGGACTTTCTGCTGCCCGGGCTGCGGGACGTGCATGACGATGTGATGCTCGTCGGTGTCGGCACGGTTCTCAATGATACATTGTTGCCCGCAAAGCAGCGCAAGCTTGTGATCGGCAGCGGTTATGGCTACGGCGCGGTGCCGGATACAAGCACCGGATTTTGGGACATTCGCTGCGTGCGCGGCGAAAAAACCGCAGCCAAATTGGGACTTTCTCCCGAAAAGGGCATTGTCGATCCCGCCGTGATGGTGACCGAGATGCCGGAGTTCAAAGGCCTGCAGAAACTCTACAAGAAAACCTTCGTTCCCCATTGGGAATCGGCGGAATTCGGCATGTGGGAAACGGTTTGCGAACCGGCGGGACTAACCTATCTCGACCCGCGCGGCGAGGCGATGTCGGTCATCCGCGCCATCGCCCAATCTGAATTTATCGTGGCCGAATCCATGCATGGCGCCATTCTTGCCGATGCGTTCCGCGTGCCATGGGTGGCGGTGAGCACATCTCCCTCGATCAACAGTTTCAAGTGGAGCGATTGGGCAGGCACGGTCGGTGTGGAGTATCAGCCGCGTTACGTGCCAGTTTCCACCCGCGCCGAGGCGGCGAAAAAGGGGTCGCGTTTCTGGGGTATGAGCTTCCCGCCGCCGCCAGCCCCCGTCATTGCCGAGGCTGGATCCGGTCCGGCGCATGAGGGCGATGTGCTGGTGCGGCCGCAGGCAAGCCAATCCCTGTCGCTGCGCAAACTGGCCAAGCAAGTGCTGGCAGCACCTTCCACGCTGGCGCTCTGGCAGGCAAGCCGTGCCGAACCGCGTCTCAGCCCGGATGGCAGGCTGGAGGAACGCAAGGAGCGTTTTTCCGCTGTTCTGGAAACGGTCAAACGCGATTATCTCTGAGGGCGGGTTGCCTCAGCAATTTCGGACACAGTCACCCCGGCCTGGGTCCGGGGTCCAGCGCGCTCAAGTCCTTGATCGCAAAGACTCTCTTCATGGCGCAGACGCGCCATGACTGGATGCCGGATCTAGTCCGGCATGACGAATGAGAGAATATCGAACTTGCTATCATCCTCGCCGCTGGAGGTTTTCCCTCAGGAAACCGGCGTACCGTCCAGCAGATAACGAATATCCCGAACCGGCGCCGGTTTGCGAAAACGGGCGGTCTTGTCGGTCCAGATGCCGCGCGTGATGGCCGGCAGGGCAGGCAGGCGCGCAAGAGCGTGGCTCAACGCGCCGCCCATCCCTTTCTGCTTTTTCGCATCGAGAAAATGGCGAAGCTCGAATTTCGCGCGGATGTGTTTTTCGTGCTCGAGCAGGATCGCCGTCTCGCTGGCCGACAGCTTGCAGCTGGTGAGAATGTCCCTGTCCGCTTCGTATAAACGGCGAAGATCTTCCGTGCTGTGACGGCCGCTCAACGAATTGCCGCGGACAATCGCCCCGTAACCGCAATGACGGATGACCTTGTAACGGGCACCGGCGGCAAGCGCGCGGGTATAAAGTTCGTAGTCTTCGCCGAGACGCAGACGCTCGTCGTACCGCAACGCATGTTTGTCCAGAAAGGCGCGGCGGATCACCGGTTTCAGAAAGCCGGTTTCCCCGCGTTCCACGCCGGGTCTGGAAATATTGCCTTCCACGAACTCCGTCAGCGACAGAAACCGGGCCTGTGGTTCGAAGCGGGCCGGCTGCATGGACGACGCGCCCGGAACCGATTGCTGGATGAAGGCGATATTGTCGGCCACCAGATCCCAGCCGTCATTTTCCAGCATGGCGGCAAAACGGCCTTTGAAAAAAAGTCGTCCGCATCGAGAATGCTGATGAGCGGTGCGGATGAAATCGAGATCGCATGGTTGCGGGCGGCCGAAGGGCCACGATTGACGTCGAATCGCACGACCCGCAAACGGCCGGTACCGTCATCCGCCGCATGTGCGACATCGCTGGTCGTATCGGTGGAGCCATCGTCGATCACCATGACTTCGGCGACCTCCGGCTCCACAAGGGCGGAGCGGATGGCGATATCTATCGTATCAGATGCATTTTTCGCAGCGATGATGACGCAAATGGGCTGTGAACCGCTCACCATGTGTTGTCCTTCTGCTGTGACGAACCGTCAGGATTTGGTCAGCAGAAAGTGTCAGGGGTGTGGATGCAAGTGATTTTTTTGCGGCGCAATAAAAGAATGTGCGTGAGAGGTCACATATCGGTCAGTTTCGCGCCATGTGGCGGGGCGCTGCTTACCGTGTCCGGCGTCATGATCTCGGCGCTGCGATCAAGCGCGAAGGTTTCGCGCATCCGGCGTTTCTCCCGGGCGACCAGAACCAGAAGTGCAATAAAATAACCGGTTTGCAGAATGACGGCGCAGATGAGGGTCTGGATGAATGCCGTATAGAACGACCCCTGGATGAAATATGTAGCGACCGCAAAGGCAAGCAATGCACCAATCATGCTGAAAAATACACGAGGTGCATACATGGTGCTCTCCTCCCGAGAACGATTTCTCCGTTTTTGGCTGCGCTGCGGCATTTTTTTTCTTTGCAAGAATATACGATGAGACCGGTGTTGTTTCAACACACATATACTTCTTCTATCTCCCACGGCATGAAATTTCGGTAATCTTGATTGGTAAATTCCTTGGTAATCGGCGATTTGCCCGGATCGGTGTCCTCCGCCAGCGCAGATTCTTGCGTCTGACAGGCTGCAGAACCCGTCCCTGCAAGGCGTTAGCGGCCTTCTCTCCTGCATAGCAGACTTCGTTAACCATCCAGCCTTTAAAAAGTCGGTATTGATTCCTCGAAGAGCAAGGTGCCCGCGTGACGACGAATTCGGAAGTAATCGCCTTTCCGGCAAAGAACCGTATTGCCAACGTAAAACGGTGCGCAACCATGCTCGACCGGTTGCATGGTGTGGAGGCGAATGATTTCTGGCGCAGGGAGTGCCGTGAACTGGCCGCCTATCTGACGGGCCTCGGCTATGAGGACGCCGCCATGCGGCGCGAGGTCATGGAGTTTCAAAATGCGGTGCAGGCGGAGTTGTGGGCGGGGGATGCCACGCCCGAGGCGCGCCGCGACAGCCATTGAGGCTTTAAAAGTTTCCCATAAAAAAGCCGGCAGGTGTCGCACCGCCGGCTTTTCTGTTCGTATCTGTTTTTGATCAGGATGCGCCGGCACCGCGCGTGCGGGCAATGCCGTCGAGCGCGGGCTTATATTTCGGATCAAGCCGTGCCGCATGCGAATAGGACTTTGCGGCTTTCGCCATCTCGCCGCGGCGCTCATAGACCAGTGCCTGGTTGGCCCATGATTCTGCGACGTTGCCATCAAGCGAAATGGCGTGGTTGAAATCGGCGAAAGCGTTTTCGTCGTCGTTCAGCGCGACATAGGAAAGGCCACGGCCGTTATAGGGTTCCGGCGAGGTTGAGGACAGCGAGATGGCCTTGGAGAAGTCCTCGATGGCCTGGGCATGCTGGTTGCGCAGCTGGTAGATCAGGCCACGATTGTGCCACGCGCGGCCATCGGTGGTTTCGAGTTCGATGGCGCGGGAGAAGTCGTTGAAAGCTTCGTTGACGCGGCCGGACTGGCGGTAAAGATTGCCACGGCCGATCAGGGCTACGTCATAGCTCGCATTGATCTGTAAAGCCGCGTTGTAATCCTGCAAGGCCTGCTGCTGCTGGCCGGAATTGCGATACACTAGCGCGCGGTTGGCATAGGCCTGATAAAAGCGCGGGTTCAGTTGCAGCGCCTTGTTGAAATCCTCGATGGCGCGGCGCGAATCGCCGGCGCGGCCGTAAGCCGAGCCACGAACGTTATAGCCTTCCGGATCCTGCGGATTGGCGTTGATGACCGAGGTGAGCGAGGCAATGTTTTCCTGCGAGCCCTGGGCACGGTCGATCCTGAAGACATCGTCAGTCTGGTTGGACGTAGCGCAGCCGGAAAGACCGGCAAGGACGGTACAGACGACAAGGGAAACACGGAATCTCTTGTTGTTTTTCAGGAGCACCCGGCGCGTGGAGGCATCGGAGTTTTTCACAACACAGGCATCAACAGCGGTCATTCGGTGGGGGTTCCCTCGCAGGCCGGTCTCAAGATCATTCTCCGGCCACAAACACAAAGAGCGGCGGCGAATTGATCGCCCCCGCCCAACAAGCATTCAAAAACGTCCAAAAGACGGCCTATTAACGGCCTGCGCGCGGAGCTGCAACCAGACCTTCGCGCTGTGCGCGCTTGCGTGCCAGCTTGCGAACGCGACGAACAGCTTCAGCCTTTTCGCGGGCGCGCTTCTGGGAAGGCTTTTCGTAATAATCGCGCATTTTCATTTCACGGAAAATGCCTTCGCGCTGCATCTTTTTCTTGAGAGCGCGAAGCGCCTGATCAACGTTATTGTCGCGGACTAGTACCTGCACGTGAAACCCGTTCCTTTTGTTTGGTTGTCTTGCTGTGAGAATAAAGGCATTCGCACGCAAATAAAATCGTTCGTTCGGCCGTCGAGCCTAGCGATTGGTGACGTGCAATATCAGAACATTTGCAGCAAGTCCATACGGTACCGCATATTCAACAGCCAAAATCCAGCTATCCCGGCATTCTGCCTGCAATGTCGAAACAAAAGCATTGCGGCGTCGCAAAATGGATATTGCCTCCGATGCCGATTTGCCATGTGTATAATATGTGCCGGAGCTATGCTTTCGGCTTCTGGCCGGTTCTTGAGGAGCAGACTGCGAATGCGCAAATATTCCGTTTTTGCCGTGGCGCGCGAGGCGTTGCGGGGTCATAAGGGGTGGGATGCGCAATGGGCGTCGCCCGAGCCGCGCAAGGAATATGACGTCATCATCATCGGTGGCGGCGGCCACGGTCTTGGGGCCGCCTATTATCTTGCCAAGGAACACGGCATTACCAATATAGCGGTGCTGGAAAAGGGCTGGCTAGGCGGTGGCAATACCGGCCGCAACACCACCATCATCCGCTCCAATTATCTCTATGAAGAGAGCATGGATATCTACGAGCATTCCCTGAAATTATGGGAAGGCCTGAGCCAGGATCTCAATTACAACGTCATGTATTCGGCGCGCGGCGTTATGATGCTGTCGCACAATATTCACGACCAGCAGTCCTTCAAGCGCCATATCAATGCCAACCGTCTCTATGGCATCGACAATGAATGGCTGACGCCGGAACAAGCCAAGGCCTATTGCCCGCCACTCGAGATTTCCGGCAATGCGCGTTATCCGATCAACGGTGCTGCCCTCCAGCGGCGCGGCGGCACGGCGCGTCACGATGCGGTGGCCTGGGGATATGCGCGTGCGGCTTCCGATCGCGGCGTGCACATTATCCAGAATTGCGAAGTCACGGCCATCAGGCGCGGACCTGATGGCGCGGTCACGGGCGTCGAGACCAATCGCGGTTTCATTGGCGCAAAGAAAATCGGCGTTTCCGCCGCCGGCCACTCCTCCGTTCTGATGAAAATGGCGGATGTGCGTGTGCCTCTGCATTCCAACCCGTTACAGGCGCTGGTATCAGAGCCGCTGAAGCCGATCTTCCCCTGTGTCGTCATGTCCAATACGGTGCATGCCTATATCTCCCAGTCGGACAAGGGCGAGCTGGTCATCGGTGCTGGCACCGACCAGTATAATTCCTACTCCCAGACTGGCGGCCTGCAGATCATCACGCATACGCTTGACGCCATCTGCGAGCTGTTCCCGATTTTCCGCCGCGTCAAGATGATGCGCCAATGGGGCGGCATTACCGACAACACACCCGATCGCTCCGCCATTCAGAGTGTGACGCCGGTGCCAAATCTCTTTGTCAATTGCGGCTGGGGCACGGGCGGTTTCAAGGCGACGCCGGGCTCGGCCAATCTGTTTGCGCATCTCATCGCGCGCGGCGAACCGCACCGTCTGGCGGCGGGGCTGACGCTCGATCGTTTCCGCACCGGACGCCTCATCGACGAGGCCGCTGCCGCCGCCGTGGCGCACTGATGCTGGCGGCGGTTATGCTTTCGGCAAACATGGGTGTTGCGGCGGCGGTCGTGCCGGCGGGCAATCTCATCCCCGAGATGGGGGATTTTCGTAGCCAGAAAATCCAGAGAATGCAGGGTGAACGCGACTGGCCTTTCGTGGCGGAAAAAGGCCTTTTGCTCTGCGCGCCGAGTCTCGCGGACAAGCTGGTCTATTTCGTCGGCGAGAAGGAAAATGGTGCGCAGGACGAGCCCTTCGCGATCGACACCGACATGATGGCGGTTGCCATCATCAATATGGGTCGGGCCTCGGCGCTGAAACCATTCGATAATTTCGAGCAGCTCTTGAAGCGGCTTTCCCCCTTCGTTGCGATGGGAAAGCGGCTGTGTGACCAACCCGCCGGAAGCATGCTTCCGGAAAGTTCTCTTTGAAGGTGGAGCCACGATGCTTCTGATCCATTGCCCTTATTGCCGGGAAGACCGTTCCGAACTCGAATTTCGCTGGGCGGGCGAAG
Organism: Rhizobium sp. AN68; assembly: GCF_030758035.1. Lineage (NCBI taxonomy): Bacteria > Pseudomonadati > Pseudomonadota > Alphaproteobacteria > Hyphomicrobiales > Rhizobiaceae > Rhizobium > Rhizobium sp. AN68. The sequence goes on from NZ_JARWMI010000002.1 coordinate 1,288,201, forward strand.
CCCATATCGCCCGGCCGGAAAACATTGCCGATATTTCGGACGAGGCCTTTGCCGAATATTTCTTCATTCGCGACAATGACAAAGGTCTCGTTTTCGAGCGCTGGCGCCACATTCACGGTTGCGGCCGCTTTTTCAACGCCGCGCGCGATTCCGTCAGCGACAAATTCCTGATGACCTACAAGGCAGGCGAGCCGAAACCGGATGCCGACGCGGTTCTTTCCGCCCAAAAGGGAGCTGCGCAATGAGCGGCGATTATCGTATCAAGGGCGCCGGTCGCCTGACACCTGCCAGAACGGCACGCTTCACCTTCGACGGCAAGATCTATCAGGCGCTGGAAGGCGACACCGTTGCATCCGCACTTCTGGCGAATGGCGTGCATCTGATTGGCCGTTCGTTCAAATATCACCGGCCGCGCGGTTTCCTTTCCGCCGGCCCGGAGGAGCCGAATGCGCTGATCGACGTGTCGCGTGACAGCCTGCGCAAGCAGCCGAATGTGCGCGCCACGGTGCAGGATGTATTCGACGGCGCCATCATCGCCTCGCAGAACCGCTTTCCGTCGCTGTCCTTCGATATCAGTGCGATCAACGATTTCCTGTCGCCGATGTTTGCGGCTGGTTTCTACTATAAGACGTTCATGTGGCCGAAGGCCGCGTGGCACAAGATTTATGAACCGATCATCCGTCGCGCAGCCGGTCTCGGCAAGGCGCCGACCGAGCCGGATGCGGATCATTATTCCGGCCGCTATGCCCATTGCGACGTGCTGGTGGCCGGTGGCGGTGTGGCCGGGCTGACAGCGGCGCTCACCGCTGCAAAAACTGGCGCCAGCGTCATTCTGGTTGATGAGAATGCCGAAGTTGGCGGCGCGCTGCGTTTTGATACCGGTGCGGTCATCGACGGCCTGTCCGGATATGACTGGGCGCAAAAAGTTTTGACTGAACTGAAATCGCTGCCCAATGTGCGTGTTCTGACCCGCACGACAGCGTTCGGTTATTACAACCACAATTTCGTGGCGCTGGCCGAGCGTGTGACCGATCACCTCGCCACGCCGGCCAAACACCAGCCACGTGAAAGACTGTGGCAGGTCCGCTCCAAGAAGGTCGTTCTGGCGGCAGGCGCGATCGAGCGGCACATGGTCTTTGCCAATAATGATCGTCCCGGCATCATGCTGGCTTCTGCTGCGCGCATCTATCTCAACCATTACGGCGTGACCGTCGGCAATAATGTCGGTGTCTACACAGCCCATGATTCTGCCTATGAGACGGCATTCGATCTCAAGAAAGCGGGTGTGAAGATCGCCGCTATCGTGGATTGCCGCGAGAACCCCGATCGGCAGCTGCTGGACGAGGCGCGGGCGCTGGGCATCGAGGTACTGGCGGGTCACAGTGTTTACGATACGTCAGGGCGGCTGCGCGTTTCTTCCATGAGCGTTGGCCGCAATGGCGGCTCTAACAAGCGCAAGATCGCCATCGACGCGCTCGTCGTTTCGGCGGGCTGGACGCCTTCGGTGCATCTCTTCTCGCAATCGCGCGGCAAGCTGAAGTTTGACGCGGCAAACCAGCGGTTCCTGCCTGACATCCATGTGCAGAATTGTGTGTCAGTCGGCGCCTGCAACGGCACGGACGATCTCGCCGCATTGATCGCCGAGGCTGCTGCCGCAGGTGGCGGTGCAGCGGAATTCTCCGGTGAGAATGCGCGCGCCTGGACCGGCGGCATGATCGGCGCTGCGGAAGGGGCAGGCGAAGGCACCGGCGTCAAGGCCTTCATCGATTTCCAGCACGATGTCTGCGCCAAGGATATTCGCCTGGCCGTGCGTGAAGGCATGCATTCGGTCGAGCATATCAAGCGCTTCACCACCAATGGCATGGCGTCCGATCAGGGCAAGATGTCCAACATGCATGGCCTTGCCATTGCCTCGGAAGCGCTTGGGCGGGATCTGCCGAAGGTCGGTCTCACCACTTTCCGCCAACCCTATACGCCGGTCACCTTCGGCACGCTCATCAACCATTCGCGCGGTGCGCTGTTCGACCCGACCCGAAAGACGCCGATGCATGACGAAGAGGCTGCGGCAGGCGCCCTTTTCGAGGATGTCGGCAACTGGAAGCGCGCATGGTTCTTCCCGCGCGGCGGTGAGGATATGCACGAGGCGCTCAACCGCGAATGCAAGACGGTGCGGACAAGCGTCGGCGTGTTCGATGCCTCCACGCTCGGCAAGATCGAGGTGGTCGGCCCCGATGCGGCTAAGTTCCTGAACCTCATCTACACAAATGCCTGGGACACACTGAAACCCGGCCGTTGCCGCTATGGCATCATGACGCGCGAGGACGGTTTCGTTTACGATGACGGTGTTGTCGGTCGTCTTTCCGAGGACCGTTTCCATGTGACGACGACGACGGGCGGCGCACCGCGCGTTCTCCAGCACATGGAGGATTATCTCCAGACCGAATTCCCCGAGCTGAATGTCTGGCTGACATCGGCGACCGAACAATGGGCGGTGATTGCGGTGCAGGGACCGAAAGCGCGCGAGGTGATCGCGCCTTTCGTCGAGGGTATCGATATTTCGCCCGAAGCCTTCCCGCATATGGCGGTCGCGGAAGGCACCTTCTGCGGTGTGCCCACGCGTCTCTTCCGTGTATCATTCACGGGTGAGCTTGGTTTCGAAATCAACGTTCCGGCCGATTACGGCGCTGCCGTCTGGACCGCGATCCGTGAACGGGCCGAAGCGGTGGGCGGATGCCTTTATGGCACCGAGACCATGCACATCCTGCGTGCCGAAAAGGGTTACATCATCGTCGGACAGGATACCGACGGCACCGTGACGCCTGACGATGCCGGGCTTGCCTGGGCCGTTTCCAAGAAGAAGACGGATTTCGTCGGTATTCGCGGTCTGAAACGCCCGGATCTCATGCGCTCCGGTCGAAAGCAGCTTGTGGGCCTCAAGACGAAGGACCGGCTGACTGTTCCCGAAGAGGGTGGCCAGATCGTTGCTGATCCAAACCAGCCGAAACCCATGACCATGCTCGGCCATGTCACTTCCGCCTACTGGTCGGAAAATCTCGGCCACTCCATCGCCTTTGCGCTGGTGGCGGATGGCAGGGCGCGCATAGGCGAAACGCTCTACATCCCGCTTGCCGATAAAACAATTGCCGTCGAAGTGACCGACATGGTCTTCCTCGACAAGGAAGGAGCCCGTCTCAATGGCTGACACACTTCACGCAAAACGCAAATCCGTACTCGAGGATTTCCACGGTGGTTCGCCCTTCGTCTCGCTGAAGCCCGCCGCCTCGGCGTCGCGGCTGTCGCTGCGCGCAAGGGAAAGCGCACTGCCGGCCCTCTCGGATGCACTCGGCCTGTTATTGCCCAACAGCCCGAAAAGCTCTGTCACATCGGGTTTGCGCTCCGCTCTCTGGCTTGGTCCGGACGAATGGCTGGTGATCGATCAGGGCGAAAGCGACCTGATGGCGGCGCTCGCCACCGTTCCCGGCCTGTTTTCGGCGACCGACGTTTCCCACCGCAACACGGCTGTCATCGTTTCCGGCCCCGGCGCGGAGGTAGCCCTGAACGCCGGTTGCCCGCAGGATCTGTCTATCGCACAGTTCCCGATCGGCGCCTGCTCGCGAACGGTTTTCGGCAAGGCGGAAGTGGTGCTGCTGCGCGTGGCTGACGATACGTTCCGGGTAGAGTGCTGGCGCTCCTTCGCCGAATATGTAGGCGGCCTGTTGCAGGAAGCGGCGCAGGATGTGGCGGTCTAGCTTTTCCACCCCTGCCATTCCACCCATCGCCCATGGAAATCGGCGCGGCCGATTTCTTGTTTCTTACCGGTCGGCCAGATTTGCAGGGTGATTGCGGCGCTTCCCGGCGTCGTATCTGCCTCCATCTGCAGGCGGGCAAGCGGAGCCTCAGGGGTGGCACGGCTTCCAGCCTCGGCGATCAGCGTTTCGCCTGCCTCTTTCAGCGCATCGGGCAGATATTGCCAGGCGACGGAATGGTAGACCACATGGGCAGCGCCCGAATGTTGCGCGGCAAGGCGGCGTTGCAGCCAGTCAATTGCGTCAGCCTTTTCAACGTGCAAGCCGTTCTCCACCGCAATACGCAGGGCGGCCGCCGTGCGCTCCAGCCTGTCGGTCTGATCGGCCCAGACATATGACATCAGCCGCAACCGGTCCTCGGCAGACGACGGATCGAGTGGGTTAAGATCGCAGCCGGCGCGCTCGATGACCTCTATCCGCTTGTCGGGCGGGGTGTCTCCGCGCCATTCCGGCGACATGGACACTTCGGATTGCCTGCCCCAGGCAAGATCGCCAAGACGATACTGGTAGCGGTCAAATTGCAGGTTCAGGCCGGCGCTGGCGCCGACCTCTGAAAGGACCAGCGGCTTGCCCAAAAGCTCCGCAATGGAAAGAAAACCCGGCAGCAGCACAGCGGAACGGCGGACTTCGTTGGTCTGCGGCGGCGATTTCAGTCTTTCGAGGATGAAGCCCGAATGGAAGCGCAAGGCACTTGCGCAAGCCTGCCAGAGCGCATTCTCGTCTTCGGGTGCTATATCGACAAGAGGAGCGATCTTGTCCTCGATGACAAGCGCATGCAGGGCACCGGCAAGCCGCAGTGGGACGGAATCGCCGGACGGGCCGACATCGCCAGGCCAGGACAAGATCATCTCGCCAACGTCAGTCTGGCGATCCAGCCGCGCCGCCACCGCGCGGCAAAGCCGTGCGGTAAAGGGCGAACCGAGGCTGTCGCAGGCTCTTGCCTGTGCGAGAAACGCGTCTCTTACGGCTTCATCATGCATTGGGCCGTCTCCTTTGCGCAGTTTGGCGTTACTTTGCCAGACTGGCCTCGCCGTTGACGAGGGCTTGATCATCAAAACCAAAATTGCGCATCATCACACCGTGCTCGTCTGATCCGATATAACAAAGGAGCGCCGCATCGACCGCGCTCTGGAGTTCCCGGTCGGATTGGCGGAAAGCAAATGCGCCTGAGGCTGCTGGTCTCTCTTTCGGTAAAACGGAGACAACTTCCAAATCGAGCTCTGGATTTTGCTGCATAAAACCGAGATGGGCCATGGCCACGCTGGCATAGGCGTCGGCACGCCCATCCAATACGGCCTGAGCGGCCTCGTCGTAGGTCTCGCAAATGAGAATGCGGTCATCGGGCACGCCCGCTTCCATAATTGCGCGATGTTGGATCTGATCACGGATCGCGACCAGCGTACATTCCGGATTTTTTGCTGCCGATGCGTATCCGTCCAGATCTCTGAGGTTGCCCTTCCTCACCAACAGTCCATCAGGCAACGCCCAGATGGGATGGCTGAACGTCACGATCTTTCTGCGTTCAGCGGTATCGAAGAGGCCAGTAGTCATATCCCAAAGGTTTTCGTTCAGCCCAGGCAACAATTGCGAGAATTCGGTTTCGATGAATTCAATGTCATGAATACCGATCATGGCTAGAATGACTCGCGCCAACTCCACATCGCACCCGGTCACATCGCCGCATTCGTTCCTGTAGTTGAACGGAGGTTCTATCAAATATGCGAATCTCACAGACACTCCGATCTCAAATTGGGATTTACTTCGCCATCAGGCGTCTTGCGGCCTGTCCTCGGGGTTGAACTGGGTGATGGTTGTCCAGCGGGCAGTGAGCGCCGGTTTTTTCTCGTTTTCTATCTCCACCGTCACATCATAGGTCGTTACCAGCATGGCGGCGCCGCGAAACCGCGCCTCGGCCAAAGTGAAACGGCCACGCACCCGTGCTCCGCTTTTGACCGGCGTGACGAAGCGGACGGCGTCAAAGCCGTAGTTGATGCCCATGGTCGTTTCGCGAATGCGGGGCAGGGCATCGTAATTCAGAGCCGAAAGCAGCGAGAGCGTCAGGAACCCATGCGCGATAGTGCCGCCAAAGGGGCTTTCCGCCTTGGCGCGTTCCGGGTCGGTGTGGATGAACTGTTCGTCCAGCGTCGCTTTTGCGAAGGCGTCGATCATTGTCTGGTCGACGGTGATCCAGTCGGAAACGCCCAGCTCCGTGCCGACGAAATTTTTCATTTCCGCCAGCGCTATTTCCTTTGCCATGTTACCTCTTCTCGATTGCCTTTCGGAACTTATAAAGGTGCCGGGGCCAAGCGATCAACCGCGCAGATAAAACACTACCGAGCGGGCAGGCAGGAAGGCCGGATTGCCGAAATCCGTGCCGATCGCTTGCCAGTCGTCGCCCGGCAGGGTGAAGGGCACGATCTCATGGCTGCGGTTGATGAGCACGGCAAGCTCCGCGTCGTTTTCGGTCTCGTGGTCCGGCGTGGCAAGCACCATGGCGAAAGCCGGCATGTCCGGCCTTTCCCATTCCGCGACCGTCATCGGTTCTCCGCCGGGGGCAAGCCATGTCACATCGCCGTTGCCGGAGAAAAACTCGGTTTGCGAAAACACGCCGAAGCGTTTGCGAAGTGCTGCAAGAAATGCCGTGTGGTCAGTCAGCTCCTGGGAGAGCGACGACCAGTCGACCCACGTTATCTCGTTGTCCTGGCAATAGGCATTGTTATTGCCATGCTGGCTGCGGCCACCCTCATCGCCGGCGGTCAGCATCAATGTGCCGCGACTGACGAAGAGCGTGGAAAGCAGCGCTTTCACATCCGCGTGGCGGGCGGCCACGACGGCAGGATCGTCCGTCAATCCCTCTAAACCATTGTTCCAGGAATGATTTTCATTATGCCCGTCGCGATTGTTCTCGCCGTTTTTCTCATTGTGCTTGTGTTCGTGGCTGACGAGATCGAACAGGGTGAAACCGTCATGGGCGGCAAGGAAATTGACGCTGCGGCTTTTTGCACGTCCATGGCGGGAAAAGATCGGCGAAGAGCCGGAAAGCGCATTGGCCAGCGCCCCGGTCGTTCCCGCATCGCCGCGCCAGAACCGGCGCATGTCGTCGCGGGCGCGGTCGTTCCATTCCAGAAAGCTCTCCGGAAAATTGCCGAGCTGATAGCCGCCGGGGCCGATATCCCATGGTTCGGCGATCAGCACGCGGTCGTATAGTACCGGGTCAGAGTGCATGGCGGCAAGCGTTTCGCTGGCCATGTCGAAGCCACTAGCCGTTCGTCCCAATATGGGCGCGAGATCGAAACGGAAGCCATCGATACCGGCATTGAGAACGAAATGCCTGAGGGATCGATAATGAGCTGGCGCACATAGGGATGATCGCAGGCCACCGTGTTGCCGGTGCCGGTGTCATTGACCAGCACGCCCGGCTTTCCTTCCGGGTGACGGAAAGCGGTGAGATTGTCCAGTCCGCGCAAAGACAGGATGGAGCCTTCGCTGTCGCTTTCACCCGTATGGTTGAAGACCAGATCGAGAATGACGCCAATGCCTTGCGCGTGCAGGGCTGCAACCGTGTCGCGCAGCTCCCGCACTCCGCCGGGGCAGAGGCGCGGATCGAGCGCCATGAAGCCAACGGGGTTGTATCCCCATGCATTGGAAAGGCCAAGCGGCGGCAGGTGGCGCTCGTCGATCCAGGCGGTGATCGGCATCAGCTCCACCGCATCGACACCGATTTTTTTCAAATGCGCGATAATGGCAGGATGAGCCAACGCTGCCACCGTGCCTCTCAGCTCTTCCGGCACGGCAGGATGCAATTTGGTGAAGGATTTAACCGCGAGTTCGTAAATCAGCCCGCCTTCGGCAAAGCGTGGCGGCTGGCGCCTGACCTGCTCATATTGCGACAGGATCGCCTTCGGCACGATCGCGCCCGTGTCTTCGCCATAGGCTAAAAGCGCGGCATCATGCCGGAACGGCCGGTCTATCTCCGTGGCATAGGGGTCGAGCAGCAGTTTTGCGGGGTCGAACCACAAGCCATGTTCGGGAGCGTAAATACCGTCGGCGCGGTAGCCATATCGCGCACCGGGGCCGGCCTCGGCAACTGTCAGCCGGTGAATGTCATTCTCATCGCGCCTCATTGGCAAACGCACCGTCTCTTTTTCGCCCGTCGCATCAAAAAGGCAAAGGTCGATTTGTGAGGCGTGCCGGGAATAGACCGCAAATTCCGTTCCGTTTTCCGTCTGGGTTACGCCTTTGGGGAAAACGGCTGGTTTCTGCATGGTCTCTCTCTCCGGAAGATGATGATATCGAGTCTGGCGGGGAGGTTAGTCAGTAACCTCAGGCGGCCTCATGGCCGCCTGCCAAGTTTTTCGCTATGCCCGTTGCCGGAAACGGTGCGTGCAATGCAAAACCTTACGTGATGACGGTCGGTTCGTTGCGGCCGGTATGGGCCTTGATGCCGGCGATCGTATCGGCAACGGAAATAAGGTCGGCAAGCGCCGCCTGCGTTTCGATGCCGTGACGGGCCGCATCCGGCTCATAGCGCTCGACGTAAAGTCTGAGCGTTGCGCCCGCAGTGCCCGTGCCGGAAAGGCGCAGCACGATGCGCGAACCACCTTCGAACAGGATGCGGATACCCTGGTTCTTGCTGACGGACTGGTCCACCGGGTCGAGATAGGCGAAATCATCAGCAGCTGCGACCTTAAGATTGCCGTAGCTGGTGCCGGGAAGTGTTGCGAGTTTTTCGCGCAGGATGGCCACCAGCGTGTTTGCGGCGTCCGAATCCACTTCCTCATAATCGTGGCGGGAATAATAGTTGCGCCCATATTCGGCCCAGTGCTTGGTAACGATGTCCTTCACGCTTTCCTTGCGGGCGGCGACAATGTTCAGCCAGTAGAGCACGGCCCACAGGCCATCCTTTTCGCGCACGTGGTTGGAGCCGGTGCCGAAGCTCTCCTCACCGCAGATTGTAACCTTGCCGGCATCCATGAGATTGCCGAAAAATTTCCAGCCGGTTGGCGTCTCGTACATGCCAAGCCCAAGCTTTTCGGCGACGCGGTCGGCTGCGGCACTTGTCGGCATGGAACGGGCGATGCCGGAAATGCCGGCGGCATAACCGGGCGCGAGCCGCGCATTGGCGGCGATGATCGCCAGGCTGTCGGACGGGGTGACAAACATGCCCTTGCCGACCACCATGTTGCGGTCGCCGTCGCCATCCGACGCCGCGCCGAAATCGGGACCTTCCGGGCTCATGACATCGTCGTAAAGCTCCTTGGCGTGCACCAGGTTCGGGTCGGGGTGGTGGCCGCCGAAATCGGGCAGCGGCGTTGCGTTGCGGACCGAGCCCTTCGGCGCGCCGAGACGCTTTTCGATGATTTCCACGGCATAGGGGCCGGTGACGGCACTCATGGAATCGACGACAACTTTGAAGCCGCCGGCAATCAGGGCGCGGATGGCGGCAAAATCGAACAGTTCTTCCATCAAAGCGGCATAATCGGCGACCGGATCGATGACGTCGACCGTCAGTTCATCCACCTTGAAGCTGCCCACCTTGTCGAGATCGACGTCTGCAGCGTCGGAAATCTTGTAGCTTTCGATGACCTTCGAGCGGGCATAGATCGCGTCGGTGATCTTTTCCGGCGCTGGGCCGCCATTGCCGATATTGTATTTGATGCCGAAATCTTCGGTCGGGCCACCAGGATTATGGCTGGCGGAAAGCACGATGCCGCCGAAGGCTTTGTATTTGCGGATGATATTGGAGGCGGCGGGAGTGGAGAGAATGCCGCCCTGACCGACCAGCACCTTGCCGAAACCGGCGGCGGCCGCCATCTTGATCGCCTTCTGGATGACTTCGCGGTTGTAATAACGGCCATCGCCGCCGATCACCAGCGTCTGGCCCTGAAAGCCCTCAAGCGAGTCGAAGATCGACTGGATGAAGTTTTCGGCATAATTTTCCTGGGCGAAGACGGGCACCTTCTTGCGCAGGCCGGATGTGCCCGGCTTCTGATCCTGAAAGGGTGTCGTCTGAACGGTCTTGATCATTGTTTCAATGGCCTCTCGAAATAAGCTGGCTGTAAAGCGCGGCATAGAGCGCAGCGCTTTTTTCCCAGGAAACATCGGATTTCATGCCGAGTTTCTGCATTTGTGTCCAAAGTTTCGGGTCGTGATAATAACGCACGGTGCGGCGGATCGCCTGTTTCAGACCGTCGACCGTGACGGGTGAGAATTGTACACCGGTCGCCGATTTATTGGCGATGGCGGCATGGTTGGCGTCGATCACCGTATCGGCAAGGCCGCCGGTTCGGGCAACCACGGGAACGCAGCCATAACGCAGCGCGTAAAGCTGGGTAAGGCCGCAGGGCTCGAAGCGCGAGGGGATGATGATCGCATCGCAACCCGCCTGCATCAGATGCGACAGCGGCTCATTATAACCGATGGCGACACCGACGCGGCCATGGTGGCGGGATGCCGCAGCCAGAAGCGCGCCTTCCAGCGCCACATCGCCGGCGCCCAGCACGACCAGACGGCCGCCGAGCGAAACGATCTCGTCCACGGCTTCCGCCATGAGATCGATGCCCTTCTGCCAGGTCAGCCGGGAGATGACGCAGAAAAGCGGGCTGTCATCCTGGTCGATGCGGAAATGTTCTGCGACGGCCTTCTTGTTCAGCGCGCGGTTCTTGAGATTGGTGACGGAATAGTTGTCGTGGATCAGATGGTCGGTGGCCGGGTTCCAGACATCGGCGTCAATGCCGTTGACGATACCGTGCAGCACATGGGCGCGGCTGCCGATCACCCCTTGCAGCCCCATTCCGAATTCCGCGGTCAGGATTTCTTCCGCATAGGATGGGCTGACCGTGCTGAGCGCGGTTGCCGTCTGCAAGCCGCCCTTGAGGAAGCTGACATCGTTATAATATTCGATGCCTTCCATGCCGAAGGCGTGGGCGGGCAATTCGAGCTTGCTGAAGATATTGGCCCCGAACTGACCCTGAAAAGCAATGTTGTGGATGGTGAGAAGGCTCGGGATCTCTGGCGTTTCGGCATAACGCATATAGACCGGGGTCATCGCTGCCTGCCAGTCATGGGCGTGCACCATATCCGGCCGCCAGCCGGGAAGCACACCGGCGCCGATTCGTGCAGCTGCCAGCGAGAGCGCCGCAAAGCGCTTCCAGTTATCAGGATAATCCTTGCCGGTCTGGCCGAGATAGGGGCCGCCGGAACGCTCGTAATAGGCGGGCGCGTCAAGGATCAGAAGGTCTAGCCCCTCATGTTGGACTTCGAGCAGATCGGCCTTTTCGCCAAGAAGATCGGTGAACTCAAAACATTTGACGGGGTCCGTCACGGCGGCTTTCACCGCCGGATATCCGGGTATCAATGTGCGCGTTCTCACGCCATAGGCTTCGAGCGCGATGGGGAGGGCGCCGGTAACGTCGGCGAGCCCTCCGGTCTTGATCAGGGGATAAATTTCGGATGAAACCGAAAGGACATTCATGGGCTCTACAGGTCCAGCTTGTCGATCATCGATTGGGTGATAAGGCAAATGCCGTTTTCCGTGCGGCGGAAACGTTTGGCATCCAGTTCGGGGTCTTCTCCTACAATCAGTCCTTCCGGAATGACCACTCCATGGTCGATGACGACGTTGCTGAGCTGGGCGTGGCGCCCGATCTTTACACTCGGCAGTACTACGGCATTCTCAAGGCGGGAGTATGAATTGGCGCGCACGCCTGTGAACAGAAGGCTACGGTTGAGGGCGGCGCCGGAAATGATGCAATCGCCTGACACAACCGACGACACGGCAGAACCGCGGCGGTCCTCATCGTCATGCACGAATTTCGCCGGCGGAGTGATTTCTGCATAGGTCCAGATCGGCCAGGACTTGTCATAGATATCGAGGTCAGGCACCACATCCGTCAGGTCGATATTGGCCTGCCAATAGGCATCGATGGTTCCGACATCGCGCCAGTATGGTCCGTGCTCGAAATCCGAACGCACGCAGGAGTCCGCAAAACGGTGGGCGACGGCTTTGCCGTGCTGGACAATGTAGGGAATGATGTCCTTGCCGAAGTCGCGGCTGGAGGTGGGGTCGGCGGCATCGCGACGCAGCGCTTCCATCAGGAATTTCGTATGGAAGACGTAGATCCCCATCGAGGCAAGCGCGAAATTCTCATTGCCGGGAATGCCGGGCGGATCGGCCGGCTTTTCGATGAAGTCGATGATCTCGTCTTTTTCGTTCACATGCATCACGCCGAAGCCCGACGCTTCCTTGCGTGGCACTTCAAGGCAACCGATCGTTACATCCGCGCCGGAATCGACATGCTGTTGCAGCATGTATTCGTAGTCCATCTTGTAAATATGGTCGCCGGCCAGAATGACCATATATTCAGGCGCATAGGGCTCGATGATGTCGATGTTCTGGTAAACGGCGTCGGCGGTGCCTTCGTACCATTGCGTTTCGGACACGCGCTGCGAGGCCGGCAGAATGTCAAAGCTTTCGTTACGCTCTGGACGGAAGAAGTCCCAGCCGCGTTGCAGGTGGCGGATGAGGGAGTGAGCCTTGTATTGCGTGGCGACGCCGATGCGGCGAATGCCGGAATTCAGCGCGTTCGAAAGTGCAAAATCGATAATGCGGGCCTTACCGCCAAAATAAACCGCTGGTTTTGCCCGGCGGTCTGTCAATTCCTTCAAACGGCTTCCTCTACCGCCCGCGAGAACATAGGCCATTGCATCACGCGCCAGGGGCTGAACTCTTTTTTCCGACATGGTTGTCCTCCCGTTCTGTCTGTCAGTTTTCCGGTTCGAGCATGATCGTTGCCAAGGGCGGCAGGACGAGCATCGCCCCGATTTCCCCACCGGCATTGACCGCCTGAACGCGTCCGCCATTTCCCTTGCCGCTGCCGCCATAAATTTCGGCATCGGTGTTGAGAATCTCCCGCCACCGCCCCGCAACAGGAAGCGGCACATAATAGTTTTCCCGGTAGACCGGGGTCAGATTGCAGATAACCGCAACCGGTTTTTCGCCGGGCGCCGAGCGCAGCCAGGCGAAGACCGAGTTTTCGTGATCATCGACCACCAGCCACTGGAAACCTTCGGGTTCGCAGTCACGGGCGTGCAGAGCGGCTTTCGAACGGTAGGTGAGGTTGAGATCGCGCACGAGGCGGCGCATACCCTCATGCATCGGATATTGGCGAAGGTTCCAGTCGAGCGATCCCTTTTCGCTCCATTCGCTCCACTGGGCGAACTCCTGCCCCATGAACAGCAGCTTCTTGCCGGGATAGCCCCACATGAAGCCGTAATAGGACCGGAGATTGGCAAATTTCTGCCAGTCGTCGCCGGACATCTTGGCGATCAACGATCCCTTGCCGTGCACTACTTCGTCATGGGAAAGCGGCAGCACGAAATTTTCGGTGAAGGCATAAAGAAGGCCGAATGTCAGTTCCTGATGGTGGAACTTGCGGTGCACCGGCTCACGCGAGAAATAGCTCAGCGTGTCGTGCATGAAACCCATATTCCATTTGAAGCCGAAACCGAGGCCGCCCTCGTGAACCGGCTGCGACACTTTCGGCCAGGAGGTGGATTCTTCAGCAATGGTCATGACGCCCGGATGGGTGCCGTAGACGAGCGAGTTCATCTTCTGCAGGAAGCGGACGGATTCCAGGTTCTCGCGCCCGCCATATTCGTTGGGGATCCACTCGCCTTCCTTGCGGGAATAATCGAGATAGAGCATCGAGGCGACGGCATCGACGCGCAATCCATCGAGATGGAATTTTTCGGCCCAATAAAGCGCGTTGTTGACGAGGTAGGACAATACCTCGATGCGCCCGAAATTGTAGATGGCCGTGTTCCAGTCGGGGTGAAAACCCTGGCGCGGGTCGGCATGTTCGTAAAGCGCTGTCCCGTCAAACAGGCCCAGGCCGTGCTCGTCGGTTGGAAAATGCGCAGGAACCCAGTCGAGGATCACGCCGATGCCGACCTTGTGGGCGCCGTTGACGAAGCGGGCGAAACCTTCCGGATCGCCGAAACGGGCGGTCGGGGCATAAAGCCCGGTCGTCTGGTAACCCCAGGACGGATCGTAGGGATGTTCGGTGATCGGCAGAAACTCGATATGGGTGAAGCCCATATCCGTGCAATAGGGAATGAGCTGGGTGGCCATTTCGTCCCAGCTTAGGAAGGTGCCGTCCTCGCGACGCCGCCAGGAACCGGCGTGCACCTCGTAAATGCTGATCGGCTGCCGGCGCTGGTCCACTTGCGCCCAATGTTCCCGGTGGGCCTGATCTTCCCATTTCTGCGCCAGTTCTGGTGCGGTGACGGAGGCGTTCTTCGGCCGCAGTTCACCACGCCGTGCATAGGGGTCGGCCTTCAGCGGTAGAAGCTCGCCGTTTGCGCCGAGAATCTCGAATTTATAGGCGCAGCCGGCATAGACGTCAGGTGCGAAAATTTCCCAGATGCCGGTATCCTTGCGGAAGCGCATCACATGCCGTCGACCATCCCAATTGTTGAAATCGCCGACGACGGAGACGCGCCGCGCATTGGGAGCCCAGACGGCGAAGTGGAAACCTTCGACGCCTTCAAGCTTGAGCGGATGAGCGCCCATCTTGTCGAACAGTCGCAGATGCGATCCCTCGCGGACGAAATAATCGTCCATCGGTCCAAGAACCGGACCAAAGCTGTAGGGGTCGGTCACCGCCCATTCCGCATCGTCGCGACAGGCGCGATAACGCACCGGCTGACGCGAGGTGAGATCGACCGGGCCTTCGAAGAAACCCTCCGGATCGAGCTGCTTCAGTTCGCCGACGAAAGATCCGTCCAGTGTGAGGACAGATACTTCTTCAGCCCCCGGAATGAAACACCGTGCAGAAAAACCTCCCGGCGTTTCGTGAACGCCGAGAAGTGCAAAGGGGTTGGAATGCAAACCGCTCTTGATCGCCTCGATTTCAGCCTTCGTGATTTCGCCAGTCTTTTTCTCTTCGGCCGAATTGAGCGGTTTTTTCATCAGGCTCTCCAGATATCGGCGGCGTATTGCCGGATCGTCCTGTCGGACGAGAACCAGCCCATACGCGCCGTGTTACGGACTGTTTTCGCATACCAGCTTTCCGGATCGCTCCAGATCGCATCCACCTTGCGCTGCGCTTCGGCGTAGGCGTCGAAGTCGGCCGCGACCATGAACCAGTCGCTGTTGTAAATGCCGTCGATCAGCCCGGCAAAGCGGGAGCGGTCGTCGGGTGAGAATACGCCAGAGGCGATGGATGACAGCGCCTGCGACAGTTCCACCGACTGTTCAATAATCGCGCGGGGGTTGTGGCCCTCGGCGCGCGCTTTCGACACCTCTTCCGCCGTCATGCCGAAGATGACGATGTTGTCCTCGCCGACATGTTCGAGCATTTCGACGTTCGCACCATCAAGCGTGCCGATGGTGAGCGCGCCGTTCAGCGCAAACTTCATGTTGCCGGTGCCCGAGGCTTCCATGCCAGCCGTCGAGATCTGTTCGGACAGATCGGCGGCCGGAACCATGATTTCCGCAAGCGAGACGTTGTAGTTCGGAATAAACACCACTTTCAGAAGCCCGCGCACGGCCGGATCGTTGTTGATGACCCGGGCAATATCGTTGGCAAGTTTTATGATCAGCTTCGCGTTGTGATAACTCGGCGCTGCCTTGCCTGCGAAGAACTTAACGCGCGGTACCCAATCCAGTTCCGGGTGAGAACGGATCTGGTCGTAAAGCGCCACCGTTTCGATAAGGTTCAGAAGCTGGCGCTTGTATTCATGGATGCGCTTGATCTGGATATCGAACATGGCCGAGGGATCGACACGGATGCCCATGCGTTGCGCCACCGTATTGGCAAGCCGCACCTTGTTCAGACGCTTCACTTCGGCAAATTTTTCGCGGAAACCGGCATCGTCGGCGAAGCGGTCGAGCGCTGTCAGCTTTTCCGCATCGTCGAGGAAATCGTCGCCGATCGCTTCCCGGATCAATCCGGTCAGGCCGGGGTTGCACTGCATCAGCCAGCGGCGCGGGGTGATGCCGTTGGTCTTGTTGTTGATGCGCTCGGGATAAAGGCTGTGCAGGTCGGCAAAGACCGTTTCCTTCATCAGTTCGGTATGAAGTGCCGAGACACCGTTGATGGAATGCGAGCCGATGAAGGCGAGATTGCCCATGCGCACGCGCCGCTCACCGTTTTCGTCGATCAGCGAGATGGACCGGATCTGCTGATCCGGCATCTTCTTTTCCTTGCGTGCGTAGACCAGCGTATTGGCATTGATCGCATAGACGATCTGCATGTGCCTCGGCAAAAGCCGCTCGAGCAGCGGTACGGGCCAGCTTTCCAGCGCTTCCGGCAAAAGCGTGTGGTTGGTGTAGGAGAAGGTGCCCTGCGTGATCTTCCAGGCTTCGTCGAATTCAAGGCCGTGGACATCGCATAGCAGGCGCATCATTTCGCAGATGGAAATGGCCGGATGCGTGTCGTTGAGCTGGATCGAAACCTTGTCGGGCAGCGAGGTGAAATCCGGATATTGCTGCAGGTGACGGCGCAGAATGTCCTGCAGGGAGGCAGAGGAGAAGAAAAACTCCTGCCGCAGACGCAATTCCTGGCCGGCTGGGGTCGCATCGGCGGGGTAGAGAACGCGCGTCAGGCTTTCGGCCTTGTTGCTTTCCCGCAGCGCGCCGATGTGGTCGCCGGCATTGAAGGCGGCAAGCAGAATTGGATCGATAGGCTGCGCCGACCATAGGCGCAAGGTGTTGACGCGGGTGCCTCGCCAGCCGACGACAGGCGTGTCGTAAGCCATTGCAATGACGCGTTCGGCAGGTTTCCAGACGAAGCGCTGCGGCTCCTCATATCCACCGATGGTTTCCACCGATCCGCCAAAGCCGATTTCATACGAGCTTTCGCGACGTTCGAATTCCCAGGGATTGCCGTGCGCCAGCCACGTCTCCGGCAATTCCACCTGCCATCCGTCCGCCATCTGCTGGCGGAAAAGGCCGTGCACATAACGGATGCCGTAGCCATAGGCGGGAATATCGACGGTTGCCATCGATTCCATGAAACAGGCAGCGAGACGGCCAAGACCGCCGTTGCCAAGTGCCGCATCCGGTTCCAGTCCGGCAATGACATCGAGATCGACGCCGAGCGAAGAAAGCGCGTCCCTGATTTCGTGCATCAGCCCGATATTGGAGATCGCATCGCGCATCAGGCGACCGATCAGAAACTCGAGCGACAGGTAATAAACGCGCTTGGAATTGTTGGCATAGGCCTTGCGGGTGGAGGCCATCCACTTGTCGATGATGCGGTCACGAACGACGAGAATGGTCGCGGTCAGCCAGTCATGCGGCTTGGCAACTTTTACGTCCTTGCCGATACGGTAGGTGAGGCGCTCGATGATTTCCGCTGCCATGATTTCCGGGTTGGAACTGCGCGGGGCGGGACGGGGAAGATCGGCGGCGTTTAGATTATTGATCATTGGTCGGTCAGCACCTTGGTGGGAGGAGAGGGTCTGATGAGGTCGATCCGGTTTGCCTTTACTGATGCCAGTTTATGCATCGATATGGAGGCGTGGCAACAGCATTTTTTGTGGAAATTTGAACAGCTTAGGGTAATGAAAAATAACACTTTTTCTTCAGCGTCCTGAGGATCGCCAAAGGCATTGCCTGCCCATTGTCCGTCATTCATGAACGGGTTTGCATGGTCGTTGCGATGCAGGGCATCGTTCAAGAAAGGGAGAGGGGCTGCAACACTTCTGAAATGGTTCACCGGTCCTGAAATCTGTTTCGGTCTATCGGATCACACACTAGCCTTCGCGGCGGAGATAATTCAATGAAAATAAACACGACGCTGCCGCAGCCGCGCCCACCGGTGGCGGCCAAACTGAAAAAAATGGCCTCGGCCGTCATGAAATGCGACGTCTACGGCAGGGAAAAAGGTTCAGTGGTCATACCGCCGGCGCGGATCGTCACCCGGGTATTTGGCGGCACCGCACACCATGGGGTGCAATCGAAGGAAAAGGGTTCCGAGCTTAGCGCGATGCCCTCTTCAAGCCCGCGCCAGTAAAGCGTTGGCGGCTTGTCGTCGCTTGACCAGCGGAAGGCGTGCAGGCAATCGCCATCCATCAGCACGGCGCTGAACCGCAACGCGGAAGAAACACCCGCCGCGACCATCTTTTCCAGGCAGAGGCGCAGCGCGGTGGAAATGGCCCGAACCGGGTCCGCATCAAGGCCGTGGCCGGCGGCAATCAGGAAGATGGCTTCGCTGTCGCCGGTGCCGCGCCGGGCGGAATAAATATCATCGGGTATGAGGGAATCAATGTCGCGCCTGATCTGCTCGTAGCCGCCGATCTGGCCGTTATGCATGAACAGATATTGACCATGCGCAAAGGGGTGGCAATTGGCACGGGATACTTCGCCTGATGTGGCGGAGCGGACGTGGGCCATGAACATGCCCGAGCGAAGCTGGTGGCAAAGGGCGGCCAGATTGGCGTCGGACCAGGCGGGTCTGGTGTCGCGAAAAACGCCGGGCGTTCCGCGCTCGCCATACCAGCCAAGACCGCAACCGTCGCCATTGACGACGGTTTTAGCTTCCCTTGCGGCCATGGACTGGCTGACCAGCGACGCTTCCGGCTCGATCAGAAGACTGTCGAGCCAGACCGGTTTACCGGAATAGGCAAAAAGGCGGCACATTCATGCAGCTCTGTTCAGGGCCTTGTTTCCGAGCGCGAAGCCGACAGCGGCCTGGGCGTGAATGGCGGTCGAATCGTAACCCGGCAAAGGCAGGGCATCGGGATCGATCAGCAGGGAAATTTCGGTGCAGCCGAGAATGACGGAATCGACGCCGAGCGCACGGGCTTTCTCGATGACCGACATGTAGCGCTCGCGCGAGCACGACTTGATCTCGCCCTGGCACAATTCGCCAAAGATGATGTCGTGGATGGCGGCCCTGTCATCCGCATCGGGCACGACCACATCGACGCCGTGGCGGCGCATGCGGTCGGTGTAGAAGCCATGTTCCATCGTGTAGCGCGTGGCGAGCAGAAGCGGCTTGCGGCGTCCATCCGCCTTCAATGCGGTGGCAGTTTCATCAATGATGTCGATGAGAGTGACGCCCGACATTTTTTCAACGGTTTCCGCAACGAGGTGCATGGTGTTGGTGCAGATCAGCACACAATCGGCACCCGCATTGGCAAGACGCGCACCCGCAGCGCCCAAAAGCGCGCCGGCCTCATCCCAGCGGTCAGCCTTCTGAAGGGCGACAACCTCGGAAAAATCGAGCGAATGCATGACGATATCGGCCGATACTAGCCCACCGCGGATGTCACGAACGGCCTCGTTGATCATGCGATAATAGGTTGCGGTGGATTCCCAGCTCATGCCGCCGATCAGACCGACCCGTTTCATAGGCGTTCCCTTATAAAAGTTTGATTGATGACAAGAATGCCATTGCCGCGATGAAAACGGCATGCGTTTTTTCAGGGATTTAGAAGGCAGATTGCAAATTCTGGGCGTGTATTATGCTCAGCTCGCAAATTTCTTGCGCCACTACGTTAACTGATGCATTCTTGAGCAATGATTGACGACCGTGACCGCCGAATCCTTGCGATTCTCCAGGAGAATGCAGAAACACCTCTCGCCGATATTGCGGATGAGGTGTCGTTATCGCTTTCCGCCTGTTCCCGCCGTATCACGCGTCTGCGTGCGGAAGGATATGTGACCGGCACAATGGCGCTGCTCGACCGGCGGAAAATCAACCTGCCGACCACGGTTTTCCTGCTCGTGAGAACCGGCCTGCATGCGGAGGACTGGCTGGACCGGTTCCACGCCGCCGTCAGCACCATACCGGAGATCGTCGAGGTGCACCGGCTGACCGGCAATTTCGATTATATTCTGAAACTCGTGCTGCCAAATGTCGAATATTACGACACCATCTACAAACAGATCCTCCGGCGGGTCGAGCTTTACGACATGTCCGCCTATATCTCCATGGAGACGGTGAAGCTGTCGTCTTCACTCCCGACGACGCATATCTGATCGCAATATTTGGTCTTTTTTCAGCGCCCGGCTTCAAAACGGAAACCAAAGCGGAAACTTCGGGTCTCACCCGGTTGAAGGGTAATGTCCGCTTCAAGTTGCGGCTGGTTGAAGGCGTTTGTCGGTGTTTCCACAGGTTCGAGCGCGATGGATTTTCGCCTGTCGCGGGCAAGCGTATCGCCGGTAAAGACATGCATGTGGCCGCGCTCCTGCCAAACGGTCAGGCTCGAACCATCGTTCCGGTTTTCGATCCTAGTCTCGTAAAGCCCGTTTGCGGATGGGATCAGATTGGTAAAGCAGACATCCAGCACATGGCCTGCGAGCGGCGCGGCAGAAAGAAACGCTGCATCGTCCCGTTTGAGAATGCCCGTCTCACTGTCGGTGAGTGGTATCAAATTCTCGTCCGTTTCGATCGCTGTTCGCGACGGTAGGGTGAGAAGGAGATCGTCGATGGAGGATATGCCGGGCAGACGGAAATAGGGATGCCAGCCGGCCGCGAAGGGCAAAGGCCGGTCGTCGCCATTGATGCCACGTATATCGATGGTAACCGCATGGCCGGCAAACCGGTATTCCACCTCGATGGCGAGATGGTAGGGATAGCCCTTGAATTCGGCCGGCAATATCTCGGCACGAAAGACGATAATGTGCGCGTCGTTTTCCTCGAAAGACCGGTCGAGGGCGAAGGGCAGGGCACGGGCAAATCCGTGGAAGACGAGGTCCTCGTGGGCAAGCACCGGCTCGATACGGTGCATCTCCCCGCCAAATTTAAATTGGCCCTGAGGAATGCGATTGGTGAAGGGGGCGAGAATGCCGTTTCTCACGCCGTTCTGCGACTGCAATTCCTGAAGCGACGAATAGCCGTCGACAAGGTTTTTTTCATTGCCATCGGCAAGTCGTGGCCGCCAGCTCAGAAGGGTAGCGCCCTCATAAGCGATCTCGGCGCTGAAGCCGTTTCCGGAAACGGTCAGGCTGGCAATCCCCGTGCCTGTTGCGGAAGTGGTCATCGGGAAATTGTCCTTCATGCAAGCGTCTGCGGCCGTCGGGCCGATTGCGCCGCCGATTCGCCCGATCATCTTCGCTGCGGAGACATTTCGCAATGGCCATGACGGTGGCACACCTTAATGACCTCGCGTCAGCTGGGCCTCTAAGGTGTTATTGCCCTGGCCATGGCGCAAATCATTCCGTGAAGGTGCGTTTCGCGCCGGAGAAAAATTCCATTAGGGCGGCCTGATCCTCGCCGCCAAGTCCCGCCGCTGTCAGCATGCGGTGCACCTCGGCGCAAACCGCGGTCAGCGGCATGGCCGTGTTGGTGCGTCGAGCCAGATCCTGCGCGCCGTTCAGGTCCTTGACCATATTGTCGATGCGGCCAGTGCGGCGGTAATCCTTCGCCACGTAACGTGGCATATATTCCTGGAGAATTGCGCTGTCGGCGCGGCCGCCTTTCAGCGCCTGCGGAATTTTGGCGGCATCGACGCCGGCATCCAGCGCAAGCTGCGTTGCTTCCGCTACGGCAAGGAAGTTCAGCCCGCAAAGAACCTGATTGATGAGCTTCGTCGTCTGGCCTGCGCCGCTTGGACCCATATGGGTGTAGTTGCTGGCCACGTGCCGCAGCACGCGATGGGCATCGGCCACATCCTTTTCGGTGCCGCCGGCCATCAGGGTCAGTTGCCCGACGAGTGCCTTCGGCGCGCCGCCGGAAAGCGGGCTGTCCACCCAGCGCAGCCCTTTTTCAGCCGCATCCGCCGCCAGTTCTTTTGTCGCTTCCGGATCGATGGAGGACATGTCGATGATCAGCGTGCCGGGCCTGGCCCCCGCCGCCACGCCATCTTTGCCGAAAACGGCGGCGCGGACGATTTTCGGCGAATTGAGGCTGAGGATCACGACATCGGAGAGCGAAGCCGCTTGCGCCGCCGTCTCGGCGCTATGCGCACCAAGGCTGGTCAAAGCCGCCACCTTTTCCGCGTCCAGATCGAAAACCGTCAGGTGATTGCCGGTCTCGATCAGCCGCGTACCGATCGCGCCGCCCATCGCGCCGGCGCCGATGAGGGCGATTTTGTTCTTCTCGGTCATGGTGCTCACGGTCTCCTCCCAAAGCGTCGTGGTTACGGCTTCTTCAAAGCGAGGCGGTAATGCCGCCGTCGACGTAAAGAATATGTCCGTTCACGAAAGACGAGGCATCGGACGACAGGAAAATGCAGGCGCCGACAAGCTCTTCGACCTTGCCCCAGCGGCCGGCGGGCGTGCGTTTTTCAAGCCATGCTGAAAACGTCTCGTCTGCCACCAGGGCCGCGTTGAGCGGCGTGTCGAAATAGCCCGGCGCAATGGCGTTGCACTGCAGGCCATATTTCGCCCAGTCCGTCGCCATGCCCTTCGTCAGATTGCCGACGGCGCCCTTGGTGGCGGTGTACGGCGCGATACCGGGGCGGGCAAGAGCGGTCTGGACGCTGGCGATGTTGATGATCTTGCCACGTCCACGGCTGATCATATGACGCGCGACGGCTTGCCCTGCATGGAACACCGAGGCGATGTTTGTCTGTAACAGGCGCTCGAAGGCGTCGGCCGGAAAATCCTCCAGCGGTGTGCGGTGCTGCATGCCGGCATTGTTGACCAGAATATCGATGGGGCCGACTTCCGCCTCGAAACCGTCGATGGCCTTGCGCACCGCGTCATGATCGGTGGCATCGAAGGCGAGCGTCTTGGCACCCTTGATGCCTGCGGCGGCTGCTTTCAGCTTTGCCTCGTCGCGGCCGTTCAGCACCACTTCGGCTCCCGCCTCCACCAGGCCCTGCGCCAGCGCAAAGCCGATGCCCTGCGACGAGCCGGTGATCAGGGCGCGGCGGCCGGAAAGATCGAACAAATTAAGGCCCACTGTTTCCTCCAGTCTCTCGACATTGCTTTCATGCCGGTTTATGTTATCGATAACATTCATCCCTTTCAGACGTGGATGTCAAGGCTTAAACGCCTGTTTTCGGTACGCAACATGCGCGCGGGGAGGCTGCAGGGCGGCGGAGACGCGGCCGGCGGCAATGATTGGGATAGGGATTATTTTGTTGCGCCGTTTAAGGCGCGATATCGAACGGGAGATATTTATGAGAGCGATTGTCGCCCACGGGGCAAAGGATGTGCGCATCGAGGAGCGGCCGGAGGAGGCGCCGGGGGCAGGAGAAGTGCGTCTTCGTCTGGCTCGGGGCGGGATTTGCGGCAGCGATCTTCACTATTACAATCACGGCGGTTTCGGCGCGGTACGGCTTCGCGAACCAATGGTGCTGGGACATGAGGTCTCCGCCATTGTTGAGGAGCTGGGCGAGGGCGTCGAGGGGCTGAAGGTTGGCGGTCTGGTCGCGGTTTCGCCGTCCCGTCCGTGCAGGACCTGCCGCTTTTGCCAGGAAGGCCTGCACAATCAGTGCCTCAACATGCGCTTTTATGGCAGCGCCATGCCGTTTCCGCATATTCAGGGCGCTTTCCGCGAGGTTCTCATCGCGGATGCCCTGCAATGCGTTCCGGCCGACGGTTTGAGTGCCGGTGAGGCAGCTATGGCGGAACCGCTGGCGGTAACACTCCATGCCACCCGCCGCGCCGGCGATTTGCTCGGAAAACGCGTGCTCGTCACCGGCTGCGGCCCCATCGGCATTCTCTCCATCCTGTCTGCCCGCCGTGCCGGTGCCGCTGAAATCGTCGCGACCGATCTTTCGGACTTCACGCTTGCCAAGGCGCGGGAAGCGGGCGCGGACCGCGTCATAAACAGCAAGGATGAGCCTGATGCGCTGGCGACGTACGGCGCGAACAAGGGAACCTTCGACGTTCTCTATGAATGCTCCGGTGCCGCCGTTGCACTTGCGGGCGGGATTACGGCGTTGCGTCCGCGCGGCATCATCGTCCAGCTCGGCCTTGGTGGCGATATGAGCCTGCCGATGATGGCGATTACTGCCAAGGAACTCGATCTGCGCGGCTCTTTCCGGTTCCACGAGGAATTCGCGACGGGCGTCGAACTGATGCGCAAAGGCCTGATCGACGTCAAGCCGTTCATCACCCAGACGGTGGACCTCGATGACGCCATCTCGGCCTTCGAATTTGCCTCCGACCGCAGCCGCGCAATGAAGGTGCAGATCGCTTTTTCGTAAGCGCCTATTGCGCACGCCGGTTTGTCGACGTCTTGATCGGCGGTGGATTAATCCGCCGCCGATTTTTCATGCGCGCGCTTCCATCTACAACAAGATGTGTTTGATGTTATCGATATCATTTCGTGCATCGCGGGCTGTGAAAGTGTGCCAGAGGGCGCAGCCCTGATCCCCGGCAGACTTTGCCTCTTCTGATTTGCACATTTTGACGCAGGTCAAAAAGGTGATTTGCCGATTGCCATTTTTTGCTTTATCGAAATTTCAGAAATTACTGAAAATACAGGAAGCAAAGAAATGCCCATCAATCTTTCTCCGCTCGTTCAGTCGTTCGTGCTGCATTTCGGCGAGATGGGCAGCCGCTGGGGCATCAACCGCACGGTCGGCCAGGTCTATGCTTTGCTTTACATCTCGCCGAAGCCGCTCTGCGCGGACGACATTGTCGAGTCGCTCGGCATTTCCCGTTCCAATGTGTCGATGAGCCTGAAGGAGCTTCAGGCGTGGAACCTTGCAATTCTCAAGCATTTCCCCGGCGACCGGCGCGATTTTTTCACGACGCCGGAGGATGTGTGGCAAATTCTGCGCACCCTTGCCGAAGAGCGCAAGAAGCGCGAGATCGACCCGACACTCAGCGTGCTTCGTGAAATCCTGATGGAGAAGCCGGAAAACGAAGAGGAGCGGCATGCGCAGAAGCGCATCGATGAGATGAAAACGCTGATCGAGCAGCTCACCGGCTGGTATGACGATGTGAAGAAGCTGGAGACGGAGCGGTTGGCTTCGCTTCTGGCACTCGGCTCGAAGGTCACGAAGCTTCTGGAGGCCAAGGACAAGATCGTCTCTCTTGCCAGACCCCGTGCCAAGAAGGACAGGTGAGGAGATCGTCCGTGAGCATGTCCGCAGAAATCCGGCAATCCGCCAATGACGATGATGCAGACTGTCCAGTTCCAGCGGCGGTCTCTCCCGATAAGGCACGGCGGCGCTTCTTCGGTAAATCCACCAATGACAAGGGTGTCGGTATGGCGGAAATCGCGAAGGCACCCGCGGTAGGAAGATCGGTCGCCCTGCTGCATGTCCTGCCGGCTCTGCTCTGGTTGCCGCAGGCGGGTTTGCTTGCATTTTCGGTCGGAAACATTGCCGACGGTGCGCCGATGACGGCGATCGTGCCGGCGGCCGTGGCTGTTCTCATTCTCGGTCTCATCAAGGCATGGCTGGAAAAAGTTGCCGCGAGACTGTCGTTTCGCGCCGCGCGTGCCGCCCTTTCGCGGCGGCGGCTGCAAGCGCTTCATGCCGTCGCGGAGGTGTCGCCGCTTGATCTGGCGCGCACGGCCTCCGGCGAGGCCGCAAGCGTCATCGCGGAGGCAGCCGAAGCGCTGGTACCTTATCTCTCCAGGTTCCAGCCTGCGCGGATGAAAGCTACCATTGTCCCCTTGGTTTTCGTGCTGGCAATCCTGCCATTTACCTGGATTGCGGCGCTTGTTCTGTTGCTTTCCATGCCCACTATCCCGCTTTTCATGGCGCTGATCGGCTGGCAGGCGAAGGCTGCCAGTGAAAAGCAGCTGGCCGAGACCGGCAACATGAATGCTTTCCTGCTCGATCGCCTGCGTGGCCTGGAAACGATCCGCGCACTGGAAGCCGTTGATCTGACCGCTGGACGCCTGCGGACGGACGCAGAGAACCTCAAGAAGCGGACGATGGCTGTCCTGCGGATCGCCTTTCTGTCCTCGGCGGTGCTGGAGCTTTTCGCTGCCCTCGGCGTTGCCATGACAGCCGTTTATATCGGTTTCCATCTGCTCGGTTTTCTCGATTTCGGCGCGTGGGGCGAGAAGCTGACACTTGCCGAGGGGCTGTTCATCCTGCTTCTGGCGCCTGCCTTTTTCGAACCGCTGCGGGAGTTGTCCGCCGTCTGGCACGACCGCGCAGCCGGCGAGGCGGCGCTGGGCGCGCTCGACACATTGACGCGGGCTGGCAAAGCCATCGTGGGTGAGGGTAAGGAGGTCGCAATGGCCCCTTTTCCGACGCCCGGTCTGGTGGAGTTGGCTAATCTCTCCTTCGCCTATCCGAATGCTCCGCCTGCCATTCGGAATCTAAATCTTACGGTCCAGTCAGGCGAGACAGTTGCGATTCTTGGGCCTTCCGGTTGTGGTAAATCCACTGTACTCTCCTTGATTGCCGGCTTGGCCGAGGCTGACGGCGGTACAATAGGGATCGGGGGCGTAACGCTTGGTCATGCGACTGCCGATGGACTGCGCAAGACAATCGGCTGGGTCAGCCAGAAGCCGTTCTTTTTTGCCGGTTCCCTGAAGGCGAACATTCGCTTTGGCCGCGCCGGTGTCAGCGAAGGTATGGTTGATGAGACGCTGCGCTGCACCGGGCTGGATGCATTGTCGAAAGCACGCCGGCATCTGCCTATAGGAGACGGCGGCTACGGTATTTCGGGCGGGGAGGCGGTGCGCCTCGCCATTGCGCGTGCTTTCGCCGATCCGGCGACGCAGCTTGTGCTGGTCGATGAACCGACAGCGCATCTTGACCGGGAGACGGCTGCGCTCGTCACCGAAAACCTGCTGCAACTTGCAAAAGGCAGGACATTGATCGTCGCAACCCATGATCCTGTGCTCGCCGCGCGCATGGACAGGGTCGTGGATATGACGACGATCCATTCGAGGGGGCAGTCATGATCGCGCGTTTTGCGATATTGAAACCTGTTATTTCCCTGTTCTGGTCGGCGCGTCGCGGCATGCTGCTCGTTGGCGCGGTTCTGGCAGCAACCACGGTGCTGGCGGGTATAGGCCTTCTCGGCGTTTCCGGCTGGTTCATTACTGCGACCGCGATTGCCGGTCTGGTCCCCGCGACGGCCTATGCTTTCGACGTCTTTGCGCCATCGGCGGCCATCCGTCTGCTGGCGTTGTCACGCACCGCTGCCCGTTATGGCGAACGCATGACCACCCATGAGGCGACGCTGTCCGTGCTTGCAGCGCTTCGCGAAAAGCTGTTTCGTGGCTTTGCCGCACCGCAGGCGGCGAAACATCTGGAGGCGAGGCCCGCCCGCCTGCTGAACCGGCTGACTGCGGATATCGATGCGCTGGATTCGCTTTATCTGCGCGTGCTGGTACCCGCCGCCGTCGCAATCCTCGCCGCAATCGCAACAGGCATCGGTCTTGCCCTCCTCAATCCGCTTGCGGGCGTTCTGGCGGCCCTCTTCCTCATTGCGGCGGGTCTTGGCATTTCAGTGCGCTCGGCGTTGACGGCGGAAAAATTTGCGCGTCGCCGGGCAATCGGGCTTGAAGCGCTTCGTGCCCGCACGGCGGACTTGGTCAACGGACAGGTGGAATTGCTCACGACTGCCCGTCTCTCCGCGCAGGTTGCGGCGATTGAACGGGCCGACAATTATCTGCTCGCCTGCGATGACCGCTTGAACCGGATCGAAACCAATGCCGGTTTTTCATTCGGCATCTCAGCGGCGGTTCTTTTGAGTGCGGCTCTCCTCGGCATGGCCTGGCTTGCGGAGCAGGACGTTGTGACCGCGCCGACTGCCGCCCTCGGCCTGCTTGTCTGTTTCGCCGCGCTGGAGCCCTTCACGGCGCTGCGCCGTGGAGCAATGGAACTCGGGCGCACGCTTTTTTCGGCAAGACGCATTGCGCCGCGTCTTTCCGCTGAAGCAGCCGCCAACTGTCCGCGCGTGCCTGCCATGGGCCTGGTGGCTGAGCTGGATGGTGTGCGGCTGGAGCGGGATGGGAACGAAAATCCTGTCCTGACGAATATCAACCTTGCAATCGCCGCCGGAGAGACGATTGCGATTATCGGGCCGAGCGGTGCGGGCAAGACCAGCCTCATCCAGCTTCTGGCTGGTGAAGTGCAACCGGCGGCGGGCAGGGTCAGCGCTTTGCCTTGCTCGCTCATGACGCAGAGAAGTCAGCTTTTTCGAGACAGCATCGCTGATAATCTGAGGCTGGCAAAACCTGCCGCGACCGAGCGTGAACTGCGGGATGCCCTTCAATCGGCAGGCCTTGGCGAGCATGTCAAAACCCTCGCCGCAGGGCTGGATACGAGACTTGGCGAGGCGGGGCAGGGTCTATCCGGCGGTCAGTCACGACGGCTCGCCCTTGCCCGTTTCCTTCTACGCGACAAACCACTCTGGCTTCTCGACGAGGTGACGGAAGGGCTGGACGGCGAAACCGCCCGTGACGTGCTCGGCCGGCTGTTTGCGAGGGCGGAAGGCAAGACTGTCGTGATGATAACCCACAATCGCCGTGAGGCGGAATTTGCCGATCGCATCATCGTGCTGAGAGAGGGGCGCCAACTTGATCAATGTCAAAGCGGCACCCCGGAATACGACGTAATGCTGCAAACATTGCGTCCGGACTGAGTGATTTTTTCAGGGCCGGCGCCGTTTCGTAACAGAAGGCCGGCCTTTCCTGAAAGGTGGGGTAAAAACATGGAACTCGACATCGTGGCGCTATCGCGCCTGCAATTCGCTGTTACCGCTTTATATCACTTTCTATTCGTTCCCCTGACGATCGGACTGTCCGTGGTGATCGCCATCATGGAAACGGTCTATGTCATGACCGGCCGCACCATCTGGCGGCAGATGACGAAATTCTGGGGTACATTGTTCGGCATCAACTTCGTGCTTGGTGTTTCCACCGGCATCGTCATGGAATTCCAGTTCGGCATGAACTGGAGTTATTACAGCCACTATGTCGGCGATATCTTCGGTGCGCCGCTGGCGATCGAAGGGATGATGGCTTTCTTTCTGGAAGCCACCTTTGTCGGTCTGTTCTTTTTCGGCTGGGACAAGCTGTCCAAGCTCGGCCATCTCATCGCAACATGGTGCGTGGCGATCGGCTCGAACTTCTCGGCGTTGTGGATATTGATCGCCAATGGCTGGATGCAGAACCCGACGGGATCGGCTTTCAACCCCCAGACCATGCGCATGGAGGTGACGGATTTCTTCGCGGTGCTGATGAACCCGGTCGCCCAGGCGAAGTTCGTGCACACGGTTTCTGCGGGTTATGTCACTGCCTCCATCTTCGTGCTCGGCGTTTCCGCCTGGTACGTGCTGAAAGGCCGCCATGTCGATCTCGCCAAGCGGTCTATGACGGTTGCAGCTTCTTTCGGCCTGGCTGCTGCACTGTCGGTCGTCGTGCTGGGTGATGAAAGCGGTTATCTTTCGACCGAACACCAGAAGATGAAGCTCGCCTCGATCGAAGCCATGTGGGAAACGGAACCAGCACCCGCCCCCTTTACTGCCATCGGTTTTCCTGATCAGGAAGCCCGGGAGACGCATTTCGCCGTGAAAATTCCGTGGGTGATGGGCCTTATCGGCACGCGCTCGCTGGACACGGAAATCCCCGGTATCAACGATCTGGTGGAACTCGCAAAGACCCGCATCCGCGATGGCATCAAGGCCTATGATGCGCTGATGCAGATACGTGCCACCGGCAAGGGCGCGGAACTGCCCGAAGAGGTGCGTGGCACCTTTGCGGAGCTCGGCCACGAGCTTGGTTACGCCCTGTTGCTGAAACGTTATGTCGACGATCCGCGCCAGGCGACGGAGGAGCAGATTGCCAAGGCCGCCGCCGATACCATCCCGCATGTGCCGACGCTGTTCTGGGCGTTCCGCATCATGGTCGGTCTCGGCATATTCTTCATCCTGTTGACGGCAACCTTCTTTTATCTCTCCGCCCGCCGCCGGCTGGATCACTATCCGTTCTTGCTGAAGGTGGCCGTCTTCGCCATTCCGCTGCCGTGGATTGCTGCGGAAATGGGCTGGGTGGTCGCGGAATTCGGCCGTCAGCCATGGATCATCGAAGGCGTGCTGCCGACGGCCGCCGCCGTCTCCAGCCTCAGCGCTTCAACGGTTCTGATTACGCTTCTCTGCTTCATCGCCATCTATACGGTGCTGTTCATCGTCGAAATGGGGCTGATGCTGAAGGCGATCCGCAAGGGGCCGGATCCGGATCACGAGCCGGAAGCGCCGCTCGTTCCTGAAAAACTCGTCGCTGCGGAGTAAACGATCATGATATTGCATCAACTCATCGACTACGAAGTCCTCCGCGTCATCTGGTGGCTGCTGCTTGGCGTGGTGCTGATCGGTTTTGCCGTGACCGGCGGTTTCGATCTTGGCACGGGCGCGCTGCTGCCTTTCGTCGCGAAAACGGATCTCGAGCGGCGTGTCGTCATCAATTCCATCGGCCCGGTATGGGAAGGCAATCAGGTCTGGCTCATCCTTGGTGGCGGCGCCATCTTCGCCGCGTGGCCGCCGCTTTATGCGGTGTCGTTTTCAGGTTTTTACCTGGCGATGTTCGCCACCCTGTTTGCGCTGATCCTGCGGCCGGTGGGGTTCAAATACCGCTCCAAGCGCGAGAGCACGACATGGCGCAGTACCTGGGATTGGGCGCTGTTTGTCGGTGGCTTTGTTCCCGCCCTGATTTTCGGTGTGGCGATCGGCAATGTGCTGCAGGGCGTACCCTTCCGCTTCAACGATGACCTCAGGATTTTTTACGACGGCACGACTTTGTTCGAGCTTCTCAACCCTTACGCAATCCTTTGCGGCCTCGTTTCCGTTTGCATGCTGGTGATGCATGGTGCGGCCTGGCTGGTGCTGAAGACCGAAGGGCCGGTCGCTGCGCGTGCCCGCAGTTTCGGCAGTATTGCAGCACTTGCCACCACAGGTCTCTTTGCGCTTGGTGGCGTATTGTTGTGGCTCGGTATCGACGGGTATCGCTTCACCTCGGAAGTTGTGACCGACGGTCCGTCCAATCCGTTGTCAAAGACGGTCGAGGTCGCAAGCGGCGTCTGGTTTGCGAATTACGCGGCCCATCCATGGATGATGCTGGCACCGGCGCTCGGTCTTGCCTTCCCGCTCGTCGCCTTCCTGTTGTTAAGGGGCGGGCGTGAGGTGCTGGCGCTGCTTTCCAGTTCGCTTGCCATATTCGGCATCATCTCGACGGTCGGTCTGACGATGTTTCCCTTCATCCTGCCCTCTTCGATCGATCCGAAATCGAGCCTGACGGTCTGGGACGCATCGTCGAGCCATATGACGCTATTCATCATGCTGGTCGTCGCCCTCATCTTCATCCCCATCATCGTCGCTTACACCTCATGGGTCTATCGCGTGCTGTGGGGCAAGGTGGATGAAAAGGCGATCCGTGAAGACAGCGGCCACGCTTATTAATATCGAACAAATACAAGGAGATCGAACATGTGGTATTTCGCCTGGCTGCTCGGCCTGCCTCTCGCCGCTATTTTCGCCGTCATGAACGCCATGTGGTATGAGCTGATGGAAGAAAACGCCAGAAAGGCCGGGGCCAAGCCTGAAAAATAACGCTTCGGGGCACGGGGCAAAAAAGGGCGGCGTCCTATCTGGATGCCGCCCTTCTTGTAGAAATCGCCGCGATTGACACGCGCGGTTTCAGTGGATCGCGATGCCGCGCTTGTCCGCTTCTTCCTTGATGATGTCTTCGACCAGCGCTCTCTTCAGATTTGGGTTTCCCAGAAGATAGTCGTCGGCAATCTCGAAAATCGATTTCGGATTCTCTGTCCTGTGCAGGGTGTCGAGGTCCTGGCCGATCTGCTCTCGCAAGTTTGAATAGTCGTCCATCGCGGTTCTCCCGGTCACTGGTTCAATGCAGAAGTTCTGCCGGAACCTTGCCGCCGTTTTCAGACAGCTTCTTGATGACAGCCTTGTGCAACCAGATGTTCATTGTGGCTGAGTCCGAGGTATCACCGGTATAGCCGAGTTCGCTTGCCAGTTCCTTGCGAGCGGTTAGGCTGCTGTCCAGATCGAGCGCTTTCAGAAGATCGACGATCGAATGTTTCCAGTCGAGTTTCTGCCCGTTCTGCTTGACCGCCGCGTCCAGAATGGAGGCGACATCGACGCTGCCGGTGGATGCCGGAGCAGCGGCTGTCGGTGCTGGTGCTGCTGGCTGAGCCGGAGCGGCCGGGCTTGCGCCTGTCGTGGGCGCGCCAGCTGGCGCCGAAGTCTGCGGTGCAGCCTCTGCCTTGCCAAAAATCGCGTTCTTGATCTTGTCGAAAAAGCTCATTGTGTCCTCCCTCTATCGGCGAAATGCGCGCCCGATGGCAATGAGAATGCATGCGCCGATGAAACCGGCGATAAGGTATCCAATCCAGCCTCCGAGCGAAATGCCCACAAGCCCAAGCAGGAAATTGGCGACGATGGCGCCAACGATGCCGAGAATTATGTTCATGAAAAGACCCATGTTGCTTTTCATGAACTGTTCGGCAAGCCAACCGGCTACGCCGCCGATGATGATTGCTGCAATCCAGCCGATTTGTGCGTCTTCCATAACAGGCCTTTCCTTTGTGAGAGAGGTCCGCAGGCATATGGACAGGCTTTTGCGCGCACTGATCCCCCCGCCTCTTGACCCCAGGCAGGGAATTAACGGTCAATCGAGGATTTTGTTCCGGTCTCCTTGCTTTCGTCAGCTTTGGCTTTGAAAGTCCAGCCCGATATCCAGAACCGGCGCGCTGTGGGTCAGCCAGCCGACGGAGATGAGATCGATGCCGGTTGTTGCAATGGCTGCTGCGGTTTGAGGGGTGATGCGTCCGGAGGCCTCGGTTATGGCGCGTCCGGCGACGATCTGCACCGCCTCGCGCAGCTGTTCCGGCGGCATGTTGTCGAGTAGAACCGCATCGACCCCTTCCTCCATCGCTTCGCGCAATTGCAAGAGCGTATCGACCTCGACCTCGATCTTGACCAGATGTCCGACACCCGCCTTGGCGCTGCGGATAGCGTCACGCACGCCGCCGGCTACGGCGATGTGGTTGTCCTTGATGAGAACAGCATCATAAAGGGCAAAACGGTGGTTCATGCCGCCGCCGGCGCGCACGGCATATTTTTCCAGCGCCCTGAGGCCCGGCGTCGTTTTGCGGGTGCAGGCAACCGAGGCTCTGGTGCCGGAGATGGCGGCAGCAATTGTAGCGGTGACGGACGCGATGCCTGAGAGATGGCCGAGAAAATTAAGGGCGGTGCGCTCCGCCGTCAAAAGACCGCGCGAGGGACCCTCGATCGTCGCGATAATATCGCCCGGAGCGACCGCCGCGCCATCCTGCACCTGCCGCCTCATCACGATTGTCGGGTCCACCAACTGGAAAGCCAGTTCTGCGGCATCAAGACCTGCGATGACACCCGGTTCACGCGCCGCCATGACGACGACTGAGCGATGATCAGCGGGGATGACTGCGGCGGACGTGATGTCGCCCGCCAGACCCAGGTCTTCCAGAAGGGCGTTGCGGACAAGCGGCTCCACGATAATGCGTGGCAGAGGGGTGAGGGTCATGTCAGGCGCTCCGCGCAATGCTGGAAGAAAAAAGATTGGACGATGAGAGGTCATGGGCAATGGCGATGACATCGGACAGGCAAAGCCTGCGCCTTGTGGCGGTCGCGTCCTTTTCCGGGAAATCGTTACGGAAATAGGCCCCGCGCGATTCTCTTCGCAAGGCGGCGAAGACGGCGATTGCGAGCCCGACGATGGCGGGATCGGATGCCGGGCCGTTCTGTTCGGCCAGTGGGAGAAGTTCGCTGATCGCGCTGATCAACCCCGCTTCATGCCTGGCGATGCCGAGATGGCGGGAGACGATGGGCCTGACGATAGACGGGTCTGCTGCCGAAAGAACAGGCGTTGCGAATGGCGTGACAGCTGTCACCCGTTTTGATGCCGGTCGGGCGGCAATATCTTTTGCCGCACGCATGCCCATGGCAGCCGCCTCCAGCAGGGAGTTGCTGGCCAGCCGATTGGCCCCGTGAAGACCGGTGCAGGCGGTTTCGCCCGCAACCCATAGGCCCGGCACGGAACTACGGCCATTACCATCCGTGGCGACGCCGCCCATGTGGTAGTGCACGGCGGGACGGACGGGCACGAGTTCGCGGGCGGGGTCTATACCAGCCTCGCGGCATAGCAGGTCGATTGACGGGAAACGCGCCGAAAAACCGCTGCCGATCGCCTTGCGGGCATCGAGAAAGACTTTGCCGCCGCGCAGGATTTCCCGGTCGATGGCGCGGGCGACAATATCGCGGGAGGCAAGTTCTGCACCCGGAACGGTCGCCATGAAACGCTCGCCGCTTTCATTGAGAAGAACGGCACCTTCGCCCCTCACCGCCTCGCTGACCAGAGCCAGCGGCCGCCGGGGAGAGGAAAGCGCCGTTGGGTGGAACTGGACGAATTCCATATCAGTGAGGATGGCTCCGGCGCGCGCGGCGAGCATGATCCCCTGTCCGAAATTGCCGGTGGGATTGGTGGTGGCCTCATACAGCCCGCCGAGGCCACCGGTCGCAAGAATGACGTTTGTGGCCGGCAGAACAAAGCTGCCCTTTTGCCCGGCGCAGATGAGACCGGCTATGGCCCCGCCTTCTGTCAGCAGCCGGCGCACCTCCGCACCTTCCAGGACTGCGATGGACGGCGTGTTGAGAACGGCGGCTGCAAGAGCCCTCACAATGGCCGCGCCCGAGCCATCACCTTCGGCATGCAGGATGCGCCGGCGGCCATGGGCGGCTTCCAGCCCGAAAACGAGCCTGCCTTGTGCATCGCGGTCGAAACGAACTCCGGCTAGTTCCAGGGCATCGATGACTGCGGGGGCGGTGGAGACGATATCTGCTGCCATAGCCGCGTCACAGAGGCCGTCGCCTGCGGCGAGCGTATCGGCAAGATGCAGTGCAGTGCTGTCGTCAGCGCCAAGGCTTGCAGCAATGCCGCCCTGCGCCCAGGCGCTGGACGTTTCGCCACCGAGCGCGCCGCGGGTCAGAAGCAGGACCGGTTGCGGTGCGAGCGTCAATGCTGCCATCAGGCCGGCAATACCGCTGCCGACGATGACCGTCCTGCCTGCATATTGCGACAGAGCCTCACTCATACCGCCAGCATCCTTTCCACCGCGCGGCGGGCGGCGACCGCAACAGCCGGATCGATTGTCACCTCGTGGCGGTTTTCTTCAAGCGCTGTGCGGATATTGCCGAGCGTGATGCGCTTCATGTGCGGGCAGAGGTTGCAGGGGCGGATGAATTCAACATCGGGATGATGCACGGCGACATTGTCGCTCATCGAGCATTCCGTCAAAAGCACCACGCGGGCCGGTCTTTCCCGGCCGACGTAGTCCGACATGACAGCGGTCGAGCCGGAAAAATCTGCGGCCTCAACGACATCGGGCGGACATTCGGGATGCGCGAGAACGGTGATGCCGGGATGGCTTTCGCGCAATTCCCTGATGTCGTCGACGGTGAAAAGCTCATGCACCTCGCAATGGCCGCGCCATGCGATGAGTTCGACATTGGTCTCCCGCGCTACATTCTTCGCCAGATATTCGTCCGGCAGCATCAGCACGCGCGGCACGCCGAGCGATTCCACCACCTGGCGGGCATTGCCGGAGGTGCAGCATATGTCGGAAGCCGCCTTCACCGCCGCCGACGTGTTCACGTAAGTGACGACAGGAACGCCGGGATAGGCCTTGCGCAGAAGTGCGATGTCTTCGGGCGTGATGGAATCGGCGAGCGAGCAGCCGGCGGCCATATCCGGAATAAGCACGGTTTTTCCCGGATTTAGCAGCTTTGCCGTCTCGGCCATGAAATGCACGCCGGCGAGAACGATCACATCCGCTTCTACTTCCATTGCCTTGCGCGCAAGGGCGAGGCTGTCGCCAACGATATCGGCAACGCCGTGGAAGATTTCCGGCGTCTGGTAATTATGGGCGAGGATGACGGCGTTGCGCCTGCGCTTCAGATCGAGGATCGCCTCCACATCATCCTGAAAACCCATCCATTCCGCCTTGGGAATGACGCGGCTGACGCGGTCGTAAAGGCTTGCGGCAGATATCTGTTCGTTCACGGCACTCTCCCATTTATACTCTATTTGAGTATATCTACGGCAAACAGATATTCTCATTGTGAGCATATGTCAATTGCGGGAGAGTGGCAGTTTGGTTCCGGAAAGGGCGCGTTCATCCACAACGGTCTGGCGGAATCGGAAGAGCTTTGCAGGGCGTCCGCCGGTTTCGGTCGCCATGTCGCCAGTTTCTTCCACCAGCTGTTGCTGTTCTATCAGCCGGCGGAAGTTCTGCTTGTGCAGCGTCAGACCGGCGAGCGCCTCCACCGCGCGCTGCAATTGCAGCAGGGTGAAAGCGTCGGCCATCAGTTCGAAAACTACAGGCCGGTATTTAATCTTAGCCCGGAGGCGCGCGATGCCGGTGGCAAGAATGCGACGGTGATCGGCAAACATCGGTCTGCCGAAATTGATCCGAGGCTCACTCTGGGCTTCTTCGACCAGTCCGGCCTCATAGAGCAATTCGTAGCGCTGAAGTGTCAGTTCCTCGTTCCAGCCGCCGCCATCAAGGCCGAAGGTGAAGTCGGCGCGTAAATGGCGCTGGCCTTTGCAGGCAGGGTCGGAATCCGCCCAGCAGCGCAGCTTCTCGATGATTGTGTCCAGAACCGCCGGCCGGCCCTGCCGATGGTCTTCCCAAGGAAAATACTCGTACCAGCCATGCCAGATAGGGCGGCCATTGCCGGGCGGCTCCTGTTCGCGAACCAGCCCGAGATAACCGATCGATATGGTTCTTCCGCCAAGAATGTCATTGTTGCGGTCCCGGTCGGCGAAGGTGTAGAGTTGTTCGAGATAGCCGACGGGATGATGTGTCTGTTCGTGTATCCACTCTCTCAACCCGCTCTGAAGCGTCCTGTGTCCGAATTCAAACGGCCCTGATGGAAGTGCCGCGCCCGCCCGCACGGTCATTACCCGCGGCTCGTCCGTGGTGATGGCGGTGACGACGGCGATGAGTTCGGCGTGGGCAAGCCCTATGGTCACGGCGGCTCCTCTGGTAGATGGCGTCGGTATCGACCTTCTTTGGCACAGGAATGCCTGTTCGCCAACAAGCGGGCGGGGAAACGCGGATGCCGCCGCGCATGTAAAACTTTACGTAGCGATCAGACAAAAGAATAAGTGCTTGTGGTTAGTCGCGTATCGTCCTTTATGTTAAGACCCGCGTCAAAAGCATCCATAATGTAGAAGGCCGATGTTAGAGGATATATATCTCGAAGAAACACTTGTGGGTTATTACACCTGGAACGTGGGACAGAATCTGGTTTATCTGGATGCTGTGGCGGCTCGCCTGCGCGAATTTTCCGAAGAGAAAGCCGCCCGCGGCATTCCCGTGGATGATTTCATAGATCAGATCGAAAGCGGCTCGCGCGCGCGCGTGGCCAAGGCGGTTTACAACTCGCTGACGAACGGCGTGTTCTATGATCAGCAATACCGCATCGAACTCAAATCCGGCGATTTTCGCTGGCTGCGGACAACGGGCAGGGTTATCCTTGATGGTGACCGCATTCCAATCATGGCGATGGGCACGGTGCGAGACATCACCTCGCGCAAGATTTTATTGATGTAATATTTATCGCGTTCGGTCTGTCTTGAAAAACGCCGATCTATTTCTTGTCGATTGTTTTGATGTGCGGTGACATGGTTCGGCAGGTTTTCATTTTGCTGTTTCAGATCGTGCTGGTCACGGGGCTTGGTATAGCCGGCATCCGCATCGCCTCGCTCATGAATGGCGAGGCGGCATATCCAGCGACTGGCCTCTCCGCAAACACGGAAACGCTGTGGACGACCTCTCCGGTCAGGGTCGATCCCCGCCATCAGAATTATGAGCGTATTCCGACCCCGCCCGATCCATACCCCCTGAAAATATATGCGGATCAGCGCCTGCGCGTTGCGTCCAACAATCGCTTCACCTTCAAAGGACAGGAGTTCCGCCTCGCCGGCGTGGAAGACATCGACCGCAACCGGGTTTGCGCCGGACCTGACGGCCGCCGTTATGCCTGCGGCCTGAACGCCTTCAAGGCGCTGGAGAACCGCCTGCGCGGCAAATATCTGGAATGCCGGGTGCTGGAAGAAGGCGGCGGCGTTCCGTCGGTGGAATGTCGGATCAACGGGCAGGATGTGCGGGCGCTCTTGCAATAGTCAACGCGAAGAACAGACAATGCCGCACGAACGCCCGTGCTGGACGATAGAAATTTGTATTTTAGAAGGTTTGGTGGAGCTAAGCGGGATCGAACCGCTGACCTCTTGCATGCCATGCAAGCGCTCTCCCAGCTGAGCTATAGCCCCATAAGGGTTCCGGCATTTCGTCCGGTTCCGGGAACCGAAGCGGCTGTTGTTCCGTTCGGTGGCGGCTTACTACTTCGGCTAATCGAAGAGTGCAAGCACAAAAAACAGCCCGGCTTCATTTTTTTGTCGCCGGGCTGGTTTATCCAATAAGATCAAGCTTCTTCGTCGTCGCCCGGTACGCCGATGATGCCGGACATGTCGTCGTCATCGTCGTCTTCGTCGGCTTCAAGGAAGGTGTCGTCGTCGTCGCCGATTTCCACGTCGTCGTCATCGTCGCCCAGGTCCGGGATATCGTCGCCGCTGTTGTCGCCGTCGGCGTCTTCCAGCGATACGAGTTCGACTTCCGTGTTTTCGGCATCGACTTCCGCGACTTCTTCTTCTTCAGCCTGCTCGAGCTTTGCCTGAGCGGTGCTTTCTTCAAAGAAAGAGAGCGGCCAGGACTTGCCGCTATAGGGAGAAACGACCGGGTCGCGGTTCAGATCGTAGAACTTCTTGCCGGTATCGGGGTCTGTGCGCTTGGTACCAAGGTCCGCTTTTGCCACTGTCTAAGCCTCAAATTGTCGAATGAGTTTCGGTGTGTACGCCGTAAAACCGGCATAGACGGTAAAATTTCTAGCCGGTCCCCTTAATCGTTGCGGTCTTTCGTGTCAAAGACAAACTTTGGAGGCCGCCCTCCCATGATGCGACTTGTATGTCAGGCTGCTCATAAAGATTGGAGGCCGACGCACTCTACTGTATTAATGATGGACGCACAGGCAGAAAGCTTCATGACCTTTACGATTGCCATAGATGGGCCAGCTGCGGCGGGCAAAGGGACCTTGTCACGCAAGATTGCGGAGACCTATGGTTTCCATCATCTCGACACCGGGCTGACCTACAGAGCCACGGCCAAGGCACTTCTTGACGCCGGCCTGTCGCTCGATGACGAGAAAGTCGCTGAAAAGGTGGCGCTGCAACTCGACCTTGCCGGCCTCGACCGCGCGGTGCTTTCAAGGCACGATATCGGCGAGGCGGCGTCCAGGATTGCGGTGATGACGCCGGTGAGGCGCGCGCTCGTGACAGCGCAGCAGCGGTTTGCGGCAAAGGAACCGGGCACGGTTCTGGATGGCCGCGACATCGGCACGGTGGTGTGCCCTGATGCGCCGGTGAAACTCTACGTCACCGCTTCGCCGGACGTGCGGGCGCGCAGGCGTTATGATGAAATTGTCGCCAACGGCAGCGTTGCAGACTACGACGCCATTTTCGCCGAGGTGAAGAAACGCGACGAGCGCGACATGGGCCGAGCCGACAGCCCGTTGAAACCGGCTGAAGACGCGCACTTGCTAGATACGTCGGAAATGAGTATAGAGGCGGCGTTTCAGGCCGCGCGGATGATTATCGACGCCGCCCTGAAGAAACAGGTTTTTCGCGGAACCGCTTGAATCGGTCCGCGTTTAGTCCGGAATTGCCTGAAGACATGTCCTTGCGCCGGGAAGCCTTTTGAAAAGGCGGGCATGGGTTCGGGTATCAACAACGCTAGCCCACCGGCGCTTTTGTATTCGCTCTCGCGCGGATGCAATCAGGAGATTTCATGTCAGTATCTACCCCCACGCGCGAAGATTTCGCAGCGCTTCTCGAAGAATCCTTTGCCTCTAACGATCTTGCCGAAGGCTATGTTGCCAAGGGTATCGTAACGGCAATCGAGAAGGACGTTGCCATCGTCGACGTTGGCCTCAAGGTTGAAGGCCGCGTACCGTTGAAGGAATTCGGCGCGAAGTCCAAGGACGGCACGCTGAAGGTCGGCGACGAAGTCGAAGTTTACGTTGAGCGCATCGAAAACGCACTCGGCGAAGCCGTTCTGTCGCGCGAGAAGGCTCGCCGCGAAGAAAGCTGGGTCAAGCTCGAAGCCAAGTTCGAAGCTGGCGAGCGCGTCGAAGGCGTTATCTTCAACCAGGTCAAGGGTGGTTTCACCGTCGATCTGGACGGCGCAGTTGCCTTCCTTCCGCGTTCGCAGGTCGACATCCGTCCGATCCGCGACGTTACCCCGCTGATGCACAACCCGCAGCCCTTCGAAATCCTCAAGATGGACAAGCGTCGCGGCAACATCGTTGTCTCGCGCCGCACGGTTCTCGAAGAGTCCCGCGCCGAGCAGCGTTCTGAAATCGTTCAGAACCTCGAAGAAGGCCAGGTTGTTGACGGCGTCGTCAAGAACATCACCGATTACGGTGCGTTCGTTGACCTCGGCGGCATCGACGGCCTGCTGCACGTTACCGACATGGCATGGCGCCGCGTCAACCATCCTTCGGAAATCCTCAACATTGGCCAGCAGGTCAAGGTTCAGATCATCCGCATCAACCAGGAAACCCACCGTATCTCGCTCGGCATGAAGCAGCTCGAGTCCGATCCGTGGGATGGCATCTCCGCCAAGTACCCGGTTGGCAAGAAGATCTCCGGTACGGTCACGAACATCACCGACTACGGTGCATTCGTCGAGCTGGAGCCGGGCATCGAAGGCCTGATCCACATTTCCGAAATGTCCTGGACCAAGAAGAACGTACATCCCGGCAAAATCCTGTCCACGAGCCAGGAAGTCGACGTTGTCGTTCTCGAAGTCGATCCGTCCAAGCGCCGTATCTCGCTCGGCCTCAAGCAGACGCTGGAAAACCCGTGGCAGGCATTTGCCTTCAGCCATCCGGCCGGCACTGAAGTCGAAGGCGAAGTCAAGAACAAGACCGAATTCGGCCTGTTCATCGGCCTCGAAGGCGATGTCGACGGCATGGTTCACCTGTCGGATCTCGACTGGAACCGTCCGGGCGAACAGGTCATCGAAGAGTTCAACAAGGGTGACGTGGTCAAGGCCGTCGTTCTCGATGTTGACGTCGAGAAGGAACGCATCTCGCTCGGCATCAAGCAGCTCGGCAAGGATGCTGTCGGTGAAGCCGCAACGTCCGGCGACCTGCGCAAGAACGCAGTCGTTTCGTGCGAAGTCATCGCCGTTAACGACGGTGGCGTGGAAGTGAAGCTCGTCAACCACGAGGACATCACCTCCTTCATCCGCCGCAACGACCTCGCACGCGATCGTGACGATCAGCGTCCGGAGCGTTTCGCAGTTGGCCAGGTTTTCGACGCTCGCGTCGTCAACTTCTCGAAGAAGGACCGCAAGGTCATGCTTTCGATCAAGGCTCTGGAAATCGCTGAAGAGAAGGAAGCCGTCGCACAGTTCGGTTCGTCCGACTCTGGCGCTTCGCTCGGCGACATCCTCGGTGCGGCTCTGAAGAACCGCAGCGAATAATCGCTAGAGATCGTTTGATATAAAGAACCCGCCGGAATTTTCCGGCGGGTTTTTTGTTGGCTATAGTGTTCGTGGCACAGGCCAATGGGCGGCGCGGAATTCAGTGCATGCCACTCATCTTGAGGTAATAATTTTCCGCACTGTCGTCGAAAGCCGCTGTCCGCGGATTTTCCCCATCCCCAATCTCGTCATTGGCGGCGA
The DNA here is from genome assembly GCF_030758035.1 of Rhizobium sp. AN68. Classification (NCBI taxonomy): domain Bacteria; kingdom Pseudomonadati; phylum Pseudomonadota; class Alphaproteobacteria; order Hyphomicrobiales; family Rhizobiaceae; genus Rhizobium; species Rhizobium sp. AN68. The sequence goes on from NZ_JARWMI010000002.1 coordinate 1,329,693, forward strand.
CCCTCTCTTCCATCTCGTCCTGACCGTCGGGATTTTCGCCCTCCGCCTCGCCATTCGCTTCATCCTCGGAAAATGGACCACGCCCGCGATGCGGCGTTTCCGATCTGTGGTCCTCTTCCGCCGGTGGGTATGCGACGAGCGGTAACGGCGTGCCGTCTTTTGCCAGAGCCGCAGCGATCAGCGATTGCGAAGCCGTTTGTTCCAGCATCGCCATTCTTGCTTCCGGGTCGAGAGCGGCGCGCGGCATGGGCTGGGCTTCTGGCCGGTTGGTAATCGTCTCCGTTTCCTCCCCGGTCGGGTGGATGGGCGTTGCGAGGGCAGTTTTTTCGGCAGGCCGCTCTTCGAGTGGTTGCGGTATGGCGCCCGGTGGCGTGGCGGAAAGCTGGGCAGCGGTGGTGGCTTTGGCGGGAAGTTTGCCGGCCACTGCAGCAAGGAGCAGGTTTTCCATATCCTTGACGCCAGCCGTGGACTGGCCGGATGGCGAGGGCAAGGTAGTGCGGGTTTCCCTCGGCTCCAGCTTCATCGTGTCCCGATGCTGAAGTGCAGGGCGCATCTCGGCGTTCTCAGCCCGTGGCGGATTTGCCGGGCGGGCATCTGTCGAAGCTTCCTTTGTTGTGCTGCCCGTTTGCGGCTGAGGCAAGCGTACGGTGCTTTCGGCGGCTTTCCCTTCCGGTTTTGCCGCATCGTGCGGAGAGTCGGACATGTCGGCAGGTGGGGCGGGAAGATTGACCTGTGGGCCTTGCGGCGCTGCCTGCGCCGCAACCATGGCTTTTATCGCGGCGGCGCTTTGGGCAAGCGGGCCGATAAGCAGAGGCAACAGCCGGCCGGGTGTGGCGGCGGTTGCCGGTTGTGCTGTTGTTGTGGTGGTCGTTGCCGGGTTTGGGCGGCCCTCAGCACTCTGGCTCTGGCCGTTCTGCTGTCTCGCTTGTACTGGCTGCGCGGTCACCGGATTGGCCGAATTGTTCTGCTGATAAGAGGACACCACCGCCTTCGCCGCAAGATCCGTTCCCTTGTAGCGGGAAAGTTCGATCAGCAGCGCAAGCCTTGCGGCATCCGGCCCGGTTGGATGTTTCAGGATTTCTGCGAGCATCGAAAGGCTCAACCCCTGCAGGACTTTGCTGACCTGTTGTTCCAGCGCCAGGCGCTGCGGTGCGGGCAGGGCGCGCAGCGCATCCGTCAGACGCATCACATAGGTTTGAATGGCTTCGCCGTCGCGCCTTGGCAGGTTCATCAGCTTGCCAAGCGCCTCCGCCAGAACGGCGGTGCTGCGGGAAAGCTGATATTCGCTGGCGAGAGAGGTGACTGCGGCTTTGGCGAAAAGACTGCTGCCATTGTCGGGAGCAAGATTGCTTGCCTGCGGCTGCACGGCCTCCTTCGGCTCCCCGCGCTGCGTCTGCGAGGCTGCGGCTCCATAGGCGGCATCGGCTGCCGGAATTTTCGGTACAGGCGGTAACATGCTGCGCTCCGTTCCTATCGATTACCGCCGCTGGCTACGAAAGGGCCAGTCCCTGGCTCTCTGATCCGCATTTGGCCTATGTTGAAAGATTGCCGCGCCGGTGATGTACAGGTGTCATCTCGCCCGCTCATGCGGGAGCGCCGTGTGCGTCGCTGGCAGGAATGCCAGCTCTTCGCGATGCACACAGAATCATCAACCCTAAGTCTGGGCCGTAGATATTAAGAATTCGCTAACCATAAAAATCGTGTCGATATGGCAATCAGGGAGAGACGCTGATGAACATGCGGTAAAGCCCGTTATCGTCGGAATTGACCGATGAAATATGGTCCGGTTCCCTGTCCGCTGCCTCAAAGGCTTCCGGCGGCATCGCGTCGAGCCAGCTCGCCTTGGGAAAACCTCTCTCGGGACGATTTTCAACGGGGGCGATGAGGTTGTCTTCCTCGCTTGCGGCAACGAAATTGTCGTCATTCGGCGCCAGTGGCGGAGCGGCGATGGAGAGCAGCGCTTGCGCCGCATTTGGTTCGGCATCGAGGCCGGCGCTGCCGGATATGCCGGAAATTTGAGACATGTTTGAACTCACATCATGTTTCGCTCAAGTGACTATCGGTAGCGGCGAGATCATGCCGCCTTCTTCTTCAGCAGTGCATAAATTCCATTGTCGTCTATCGAGATCGGCAAAATGGCGCTGCGGGCGTTATCGACGACTGCCTGAGCATCAAGCAGTTTTTCGGCGTCGTCTTTCTGATCGGTTTCCGTCTTGGTTGCGGCGTCTGTCTCTGCGGGTTCGTTGTCATTTTCGGCCGGGGCCGTTTGGCTAGATGGCGTTGCCGCGAGCACGGAGATAAGGGCGATTTCCGATGAAATATCGACCGGGCCTTGCCCGTCAGTGCCTTGCGCTTTTTCTTCGGCGGCAGCGTCTATGTGTTCCTTCACGACGTCCTGAAGTTTTTGCACATCCTCCAGCTTGCCCTGTGCGTCTCGGGTCTGGATATCCTCTTCCCGCTCCGCCGCAACTTCGGCATCGTTGATTTCGCCCATGCGGTTTTTGCCGCGTTCGGCCTGCAATTCTTCCTTGGTTTTCGGATCGGCGACGTCTTCCAGGCGCTGGATGACCTTCATCGTTTCCCGTGTCATGAATTGGGTGCCCTGCGCCTGATCGTTCATCGCATTCTTCACGGCGCGTGCCGCATCGCCAAATGGGTTTGCGATTGCGGCGATCATCTGCTGCGCGGAAATACCAAGTTCCTTGAGGCCAGTCGATTCTTCGAGATCATTGACATTTTTGGGTGCGGTGGCGCGCACTGCCATGATTGCTTTCGACATCTGCACGCCGAAATCTTCTTCCTTGCCGCTCAGGCCGGCATTTTGGGCAATGCGTGCGGCAAGTGCTGCCATGGGCGCGGTCTTGGCAGTTACGCCGTTATTCAGGACTTCCACGACCTGCGCTTCCGAAACGCCGAAGGATTTCAGCGAAATCGGCGTGGCTTTTCCTGCCGCATCGGTTTTTTCAAAGCCGTCGGTCAGGGTCAGCGCGTCCTGAAGCCTTTGCGCGAAAGCGGCGTTCGATTCATCGTTTTCCTGGGTGATGCCAAGCGCAGACGAGAAACGGGAGACAAGCGAGGCGAAGGCATCGCCATCAGGCTTCATGGCGCCGAACAGATAGGCGCTTATCTTTTCATTGGCAACGCGATGGCTTTGGTCCGGCTGCGGCTGGGTCTTTATCGTCTCGTCTTTTTTGGTGCCGTTCGCTTTTTCCTGCTCTTCGCGATGGCGCTCCTCAATGGTTTCCACCATCGACCGCATGAGGTCGCTGACTGCAATGCTTGCCGTCTGCTGCAACGGTGTAATCATCTGGAAGTCCCCGGCCACCCAAAGTTGCGGCCGAGAATAGGCAGTTTCGGTAAATCAGTCCTTAAACGAAGTGTGAAACCGCTCAGCTATGGGCGAAGATATCCGTTTCGTCCCAGCCCAGAAGATCGAGCTTGGCACGGGTCGGCAGAAACGCGAAACAGGCATCGGCATGATCGAGGCGACCATCACGCACGAGGCGGTGGGTCAGCTTGTCGCGCAGCGCATGCAAATGCAGCACGTCGGAGGCGGCATATTCGAGCTGTGCGGGTGACAGTTTTTCTGCTGCCCAGTCGGACGATTGCTGCGCCTTGGAGATGTCGACCTCAAGCATTTCCTTCAGATTGTCCTTCAGCCCGTGCCGGTCGGTATAGGTGCGGGTCAGGCGGGAGGCGATCTTGGTGCAGAAAACCGGCGTCGTCGTCACACCGAACGTGTGGAACAGAACGGCGATATCGAAACGGCCATAGTGAAAAATCTTCTGCCGGGCAGGGTCTGCAAGCATATGGGTGAGGTTTGGAGCCTCCTTCTGGCCGGCGGCGATGCGGATGACATCCGCCGTACCGTCTCCAGGAGAAAGCTGAACGACACAGAGACGGTCGCGGCGTGGCACCAGCCCCAGTGTTTCCGTATCGATTGCGATGGCGCCAAGGTAGCGTGCGGCATCTGCGGCGGAAATATCGCCTTCGTGATAACGGATGGTTGCTGCCATTGTCTTGCTCCGGGAATGTCCAGTTCGTTGCTCCGGCTATAACGGAAAGACAGGTTTGACGATACCGTTTTGTAGGTCGCTCCGACGCGCCTTGGCGCATGTCCGCTTGGTACTTGCGTTTGCGAAAGTCTCCGGGTTAGGTTTGCGAAAATCCTGTTTCTCCAAATTGTATGAAATTTCCTATGACAAAGAAAATCTATCTCGCCGGGCCGGAGGTCTTCCTCCCGAATGCCCGTGAAATGCTCGACCTCAAGGCCTCGCTTGCACGCGAGGCCGGGTTTACGCCGCTTTCGCCGGGCGATTTGGAAATTCCGCCCGCGGACACGAAAATCGGCCACGGCTGCAACGTCAATGCCATAGACGAGCGGATGATGCTGGAAGCGGATGCGGTCATCGCCAATCTCACGCCGTTTCGCGGCATCGCCGCCGATACGGGAACGAGCTACGAACTGGGGTTCATGTGCGCGCTGGGCAAGCCGGTTTTCGCCTACACCAATGTCGCGGCCAATCACTTCACCCGCATCATGGCGCAATATAACGGTGTTGCCGCAATCGATGAAACAGGGCGCTATCGCGGCCCGGACGGTTTGTCGATCGAGAATTTCGACATGGTCGACAATCTCATGCTGCACGGCGGAATTTTGCGGCGCGGCGGCGTTGTCATCGTCGGCAACGCCACGGCAGAGGCTCTCTATACGGATCTCGAGGCGTATAAGCGCTGTCTGGCGGCCGCCGCTGAAAAATTACTGACACAGACTGATCCCGACAGAACGAATTTACTGGAGACATCATCATGAGCGGTACCATCCTCATCACCGGCGCCACGTCCGGCTTCGGACAGGCCACGGCGCGGCGCTTCGTCAAGGAAGGCTGGAAGGTCATTGGCACAGGTCGGCGGGCGGAACGGCTGGAGGCCCTGGCGCAAGAACTCGGCTCCGCCTTTCACGGCGCTGCCTTCGATGTTACCGACGAAGATGCCACTAAAAAGGCACTTGCGGCTTTGCCGGAAGGTTTCCGGGACATCGATATTCTCGTCAACAATGCGGGGCTTGCGCTCGGCACCGCACCTGCACCGCAGGTGCCGCTGAAAGACTGGCAGACCATGGTGAACACCAACATCACCGGTCTTTTGAACATCACCCACCATCTTTTGCCCACGTTGATCGACCGCAAGGGCATTGTCATCAACCTTTCCTCGGTAGCTGCGCACTGGCCCTATGCGGGCGGCAATGTCTATGCCGGAACGAAAGCCTTCCTGCGGCAATTCTCGCTAGGTCTGCGCTCCGACCTGCATGGCAAGGGCGTGCGCGTCACCTCGATCGAACCGGGCATGTGCGAAACGGAATTCACGCTTGTTCGCACCGGCGGCAATCAGGATGCCTCGGACAATCTTTACAAGGGCGTCAATCCGATCACGGCCGAGGATATCGCCAATACGATCCATTGGGTCGCCTCGCAGCCCAAACATATCAACATCAACAGCCTCGAACTCATGCCGGTCAACCAGTCCTTTGCCGGTTTTCAAGTGCATCGGGAAAGTTGATTTCCAACGTCTTCTGCGGGAGTGCTAAAAAACAAAGCAGGAATTTTCGAGCTATGCAAAAATGCAATGCTGCATTGCGAGACTTGCTCTGTTAAAAATCGCGGATACCGCTATATTCAAAACATCGAAGCGACGCACTCCTCCTCCCAGTGTCGCTCGATGCGGATCGGTGGTACTCCTCCTCCCAATCACCGATCAAGTTTGAAGCCTGCCGCACCTCCTCCCGCGGCAGGCTTTTTCCTTTTCTGGGCTTCTTTTTCCAATGCATCTTGCGGTGAGGTTTCTGCGCGCCGTCTGCGCCCGGATGACCGATACCCCGCTTTTCCCCTTAAGTTTTCGGGGGATTTCTGATTTTCCCGTCAAGGCGATGATTGTCGAAATCGGGCGCGTGTCGATCACGATTTCGTTATGTCTAGATGAATATGCACAGTTTTGTGGCGGTGCATCGTCCTGGCCCATTGCTTAGGCCCCGGCCTGTGTTTAAGCATTGGCAAAAGAACGCTTGGGAGTTGCCGACACGCTTGTGTCTGTGCGCCTGAAAGCGGCGGGGAGAGAATGGCAGACTTTCAAGAGGCGCTGAAGCGGTTTCAGCCGATCGCGGTTTCATCGATCGCTGAAGACGAGCTCGGGTTGCGGTTGCGCGGCCTGCAAGCGCAGCTAATCCAGCAAAATATCAAGGCGGTCTGGCTCGATGCATCATCGTCGCTGACCTATTATACTGGCCTGTCGCTTGGTCTTTCGGAGCGCATTCACGGCGCCCTGGTGCCGGCAGAAGGCAAGCCGGTCTATGTCAGTCCGGCATTTGAGGAGCCGAAACTACGGACGATGATCCGTATCGAGGGCGAAGTTGCCGTCTGGGAAGAGGATGAAAGTCCTTTTGACCTGATGGCAAAGCGCATCGAAGCGCTCGGCTGTCCCGGCCACCTTGTCGCGATCGATCCTGCCACTCCTTTCGTTTTCGCATCGGCCCTGATGCAGCGTCTGGAAGGCCGCATCATTTCCGCCCAGCCGATGATTGTCGCACAGCGGCAGGTCAAATCCGCAGCCGAGATTGCCATCATCCAGGCGGCGATGGATGCGAGCTACGGCGTGCAGAAGGCCGTGTTCGAGGGGCTGCGTCCCGGCATATCCACCACGGAAGTGGCTGACTTCGTTAACGCCGCACATGTTGCGCTTGGCATGAAGCCGCTTTTCGTGGCGGTTCAGTTCGGCGAGGCGACGGCTTATCCGCATGGCGTGCCCTATGCGCAGACGCTTGTTGACGGCGACATGGTGCTGGTCGATCTCGGCGGCATCCTTCATGGCTATCGTTCGGATATCACCCGCACCTATGTGTTCGGCCAGCCGACGGAACGGCAGCGTTTTCTCTGGAACGCCGAGCGGGACGCGCAGGCTGCTGCCTTTGACGCGGCCCGGGTCGGTGCTGCCTGCTCGGACGTGGACAAGGCCGCGCGCGACAGCCTGAAGGCGGCCGGTTTTGGGCCGGATTATCAGGTTCCGGGTCTACCGCATCGCACCGGCCATGGGCTTGGGCTGGATATTCACGAAGAACCCTATATCGTTGCAGGAAATGCCACGGCACTTCAGCCGGGAATGTGCTTTTCCATCGAGCCGATGCTGTGCGTTTATGGGGAATGCGGCGTCCGTCTCGAGGATATAGCTTATATGACGGAGGCGGGACCACGCTGGTTCTGCCCGCCGGAAAAGAACCTCGACCGGCTGTTCCAGCCGGTCGCCGGGTAATTGGTCGGGAGGCACAGGACCGAACGGCGACACGGGGCTCCGCGTCGTCGCTGACCAGGACAGGTAGGCCCCTTAAAACGGGGTCGCATAAACTCAGAAAAAGAGGGAAAGGACCACCAGATGAAAACGCTGACCCGCAGTTTGCTTATAGCCTCTGCGCTTGCGATGGCTTCCGCCGTGCCCGCCATGGCGAAGACCTTCGTTTATTGCTCCGAGGCATCTCCGGAAGGCTTCGATCCTTCGCCTTACACCGCCGGCGGCACCTTCGATGCCTCCGCGCATCCGGTCTACAACCGTCTGACCGAGTTCAAGAAGGGCACGACCGAAGTTGAGCCAGGCCTTGCCGAAAAGTGGGAAGTTTCGAGCGATGGCCTCGAATACACGTTCCACCTGCGCAAGGGCGTAAAGTGGCACTCCAACGAGAAGTTCACGCCAAGCCGCGATTTCAACGCCGATGATGTGATCTTCAGCTACAACCGCCAGGGTGACACAAAGAACCCGTGGAACCAGTATATCGCAGGCATCACCTACGAATATTACAACTCCATGGAAATGCCGTCGCTGATCAAGGAAATCGTCAAGGTTGACGATTACACCGTGAAGTTCGTGCTGACCCGTCCTGAAGCACCGTTCCTTGCCAATATCGCGATGCCTTTCGCTTCGATCGTTTCGAAGGAATATGCTGATACGCTTGATAAGGCCGGCACCAAGGAAGACTTCAACAACCTGCCGATCGGCACCGGCCCGTTCAAGTTTGTCGCCTATCAGAAAGACGCGGTCATCCGCTACCAGAAGAACGCCGACTACTGGGGCGAAGCTCCGAAGATCGACGATCTGATCTTCGCGATTACGCCGGACGCTGCCGTTCGTCTGCAGAAGCTGAAGGCTGGCGAATGCCACCTTATGCCTTATCCGGCCCCGGCCGACCTCGCCACCATCCGTGCCGATTCCAACCTCAAGCTCGATGAACAGCCGGGCCTGAACGTTGCCTACTTCGCCTACAACACCACCGTTGCACCTTTCGACAAGCCGGAAGTCCGCAAGGCGCTGAACATGGCGATGAACAAGCAGGCGATCATCGACGCCGTATTCCAGGGCGCCGGCACGGTTGCCAAGAACCCGATCCCGCCGACGATGTGGTCCTACAACGACAGCATCAAGGACGATCCTTACGATCCGGAAGCTGCCAAGAAGGCTCTCGAAGCCGCTGGCGTCAAGGATCTGACGATGAAGATCTGGGCGATGCCGGTTCAGCGTCCATACATGCCGAATGCCCGCCGCACCGCCGAGCTGATCCAGTCGGATTTCGCGAAGGTTGGCGTCAAGGCCGAGATCGTCTCCTTCGAATGGGGTGAATACCTCAAGAAGTCGACTGAAGTGAACCGCGACGGTGCCGTCATCCTCGGCTGGACCGGCGACAACGGTGACCCTGATAACTTCATGGGCGTTCTGCTTTCCTGCGCTGCAACCGGCGAAGGCGGTGCAAACCGTGCTCAGTGGTGCAACAAGGAGTTCTCCGAACTGCTTTCCAAGGCAAAGCAGACCACTGACGTTGCCGAGCGCACCAAGCTTTATGAGCAGGCGCAGGTGATCTTCAAGGAACAGGCTCCGTGGGCGACGCTTGCGCACTCCACGCAGTTCGTTCCGATGTCCGCCAAGGTTTCCGGCTTCACCATGAGCCCGCTTGGCGACTTCACCTTCGAATCCGTCGATATCGCTGAGTAATCCCAAACAACAGGACGCGCGGAAGAACTCAGGTTCTTTCGCGCGTCTTTTCAGGAAAAAACCATGATCCGGTTCATTTTCGGCAAACTTCTCTATCTCGTTCCGACATTTCTCGGGATTACCATCGTTGCCTTTGCCTTCGTTCGCGTCCTGCCGGGCGATCCCGTGCTGTTGATGGCGGGTGAGCGCGGCATTTCGCCCGAGCGGCATGCACAACTTGCCGAACAGCTCGGCTTCAGCCAGCCTATCTGGCAGCAATATCTCCATTTTCTCGGGCGGCTGCTTCAGGGTGATCTCGGCAATTCGCTGGTCACCAAGAAACCCGTTCTGACCGAGTTCCTGGCGCTCTTCCCCGCGACAGTCGAGCTTGGCCTCGTCGCCATCATCCTCGCCACACTGATCGGTGTGCCGGTCGGCGTCATCGCAGCAATCCGCCGTGGCTCGTGGTTCGACCAGATCTCCATGACGACGGCGCTGGTTGGCTTCTCCATGCCTATCTTCTGGTGGGGCCTGCTGCTCATCATCATGTTCTCCGGCATCCTGCAATGGACACCGGTGTCGGGCCGTATCTCGTTGATGTATTTCTTCCCTTCCGTCACCGGTTTCATGCTGATCGACAGCCTGATTTCGGGGCAGAAGGGTGCTTTCGCTTCGGCTCTGTCACATCTCATCCTGCCTTCGGTGGTGCTTGCCACCATCCCGCTTGCAGTTATTGCCCGCCAGACACGGTCGGCAATGCTCGAAGTCCTCGGTGAGGATTATGTGCGGACAGCGCGTGCAAAGGGCATGTCGCCGTCCCGTGTCGTCGGCGTCCACGCATTGCGCAACGCCATGATCCCGGTCATCACCACCATCGGCCTGCAGATCGGTGTGCTGATGGCGGGTGCAATCCTGACCGAAACCATCTTCTCCTGGCCGGGCATCGGCAAGTGGATGATCGATTCCATCTCGCGCCGCGACTATCCGGTCGTGCAGAGCGGCCTGCTTCTGATCGCGGGTCTGGTGATGATCGTCAACCTGCTTGTCGATCTCACCTATGGCCTCATCAATCCAAGGATCCGTCACAAATGAGCGATGTGACCACAGCTCCCGGCGTCAGGCTTTCCGACGCCGCCATCCGCCGCCGGATGATCGCCGATTTCTGGTTCTACTTCCGCCAGAACCGTGGCGCCGTCGTCGGCCTTGCCGTCTTCCTTCTTCTGGTTCTGATCGCGGTTTTCGCAGCCGTGATTGCCCCGCATGACCCGACCCAGCAATATAGAGACGCGTTGCTCGTCCCGCCGGTCTGGCAGGATGGAGGCCGTACCGCATTCCTGCTCGGCACCGACGCTGTCGGCCGCGACATGCTGTCCCGACTGATCTATGGCGCGCAATATTCGCTGTTCATCGGCGTCGTCGTTGTTTCCATCGCCCTTGTCGGCGGCATTGTCATCGGTCTCGTCGCCGGCTTCTTCGGCGGCTGGGTGGACACTGTCATCATGCGCGTGATGGACGTCATCCTGGCGTTTCCATCGCTGCTTCTGGCACTGGTGCTGGTTGCGATCCTGGGTCCGGGGTTGACCAACGCCATGATCGCGATTGCCATCGTCTATCAGCCGCATTTCGCGCGTCTGACGCGTGCAGCTGTCATGAGCGAGCTTCGGCGTGAATATGTCACCGCCGCCCGTGTGGCGGGTGCCGGCAATTTCCGGCTGATGTTCAAGACGATTTTGCCGAACTGCCTTGCACCTTTGATCGTGCAGGCGACGCTCTCCTTCTCATCTGCCGTTCTCGATGCGGCGGCTCTCGGCTTCCTCGGCATGGGCGCGCAGCCGCCCGCATCCGAATGGGGCACGATGCTGGCCGAAGCCCGCGAGTTCATCCTGCGCGCCTGGTGGGTCGTTACCCTTCCCGGCCTGACGATTCTCGTATCGGTGCTCGCCATCAACCTGATGGGTGACGGGCTGCGCGATGCGCTCGATCCCAAACTGAAGCGGAGCTAAGCGATGAGCCTGCTGAAAATCAAGAACCTCACCGTCAAGTTCGCCACCGCCACCGGCGCGTTCACGGCCGTCAACGGCATCGACGTCTCCGTGGACAAGCATGAGGTGCTGGCCATCGTCGGCGAGTCCGGTTCCGGCAAGTCGGTATCCATGCTCGCCGTCATGGGGCTTTTGCCCGATACGGCGACGATCACCGCCGACGAGATGATCTTCGATGGTATAAACCTGCTGGCCATGTCGCCGCAGGAGCGCCGCAAGCTGATCGGCCGTGAGATCACCATGATCTTCCAGGAGCCAGTTGCGTCGCTCAACCCGTCCTTTACGGTCGGTTTCCAGATCGAGGAGGTGCTGCGCCTCAATCTCGGCATGGGCCGGTCTGCGGCGCGTGCACGCGCACTGGAGCTGTTCCGGTCCGTCGGTATTCCCGATCCGGAAACCAAGCTCAATGCCTATCCGCACCAGATGTCCGGCGGTCAATGCCAGCGTGTGATGATCGCCATCGCCATCGCTTCCAAACCGCGTCTCTTGATCGCCGACGAGCCGACCACCGCGCTCGACGTGACGATCCAGAAACAGATCCTCGATCTGTTGATGGATCTGCAGGAAGAATACGGCATGGCGCTGATCCTCATCACCCATGACATGGGTGTCGTGGCCGAAACAGCAGACCGCGTGGTCGTGCAATATAAGGGCCGCAAGATGGAGGAAGCGGATGTGCTGAGCCTGTTTGAGGCCCCGCAACATCCCTATACCAAGGCATTGCTTTCCGCGCTGCCGGAACATGCGACCGGCGACCGCCTGCCCACGGTTTCCGACTTTTTCGGCAAGGAGGGCGTTCAATGAGCATCGTTGTCGAAGGCAAGGGCATTACCCGCCATTATCACGTTCCGGGCGGCCTGTTCGGCGGAGCAAAGACCGTGCAGGCGTTGAAAGGCATCGATTTTGCCGTCGAGCGCGGCAAGACGCTCGCCATCGTCGGCGAGTCCGGTTCCGGCAAATCGACGCTTGCGCGCATCATCGCGCTGATCGATCCGGCATCCGGTGGCGAGCTGAAGATCGACGGCCAGCCGGTCGATATCGCAAAGCGCCGTCCCGGCACGGACATGCGCTCCAAGGTGCAGATGGTGTTCCAGAACCCCTATGGTAGCCTCAATCCGCGCCAGAAGGTTGGCGACGTGCTGATGGAGCCGCTTGTCATCAACACCAAAATGCCGGCGTCCGAGCGTCGTGAGCGGGCTGAAGCCATGCTCGTGAAGGTGGGGCTGGGCCCCGAACACTTCAACCGATATCCGCACATGTTTTCTGGCGGCCAACGGCAGCGCATCGCGATTGCGCGGGCGCTGATGCTCAACCCCGCACTTCTGGTGCTGGACGAGCCGGTCTCGGCACTCGATCTTTCAGTGCAGGCGCAGGTGCTGAACCTGCTGAGAGACCTCCAGGAAGAGTTCGAGCTGACCTACGTCTTCGTCAGCCACGACCTTTCCGTCGTTCGCTATATCGCCGATGACGTCATGGTTATCTCGAAGGGTGTAGCCGTGGAGCAGGGCACGCGCGAGGAACTATTTGCCGATCCGAAGCACGCCTATACGCGCCAGCTTTTTGCCGCCACTCCGGTAACGGATGTAGACGCCATCCGCGCCCGCGTGGAGCGCCGCAAGGCGGCACGGCAGCCTGCGACGGCTTGAGATCGACGATTGACCGATGAATAAGTGGAACAGGCCGGATTTCCGGCCTGTTGTTTTTTCAGGACTTTAAAAGATTGCGGAGATACGCTCAGGCGCCGGCCTCTCTCAGCAGACGCACCTGCCGCAGTGTATTCTGCCGGCTACGCTCCAGATGGCGCCATAGGGCGTCGATAATCTGGGCCTTGCTGCGGGCGGCTATGGCATCGGCAATATTCTGGTGTTCCTCGACAGAGCGGGCGTAGTCGCCAAGGATCGATACGAAAACCGTGTGGGTCTGGTCGAGAATGCGCCCATGCGTGCCGGAAATGACCGGAATGCGCGCGGCCGAAACAAGGGCCGTGTGGAAGCTGCGATCGTGAAACAGCGCTTTGGAGAGATCGTCCAGCGTCGCGCTCTTGGCAAATTCGCGGTGTTTCGCAAGGCTTTCCAGAAGCTGCGCATGCAAGGCTTCGTCCAGCTGCCCGGCATCGAAGGCCACTTCCACAGCGCCTTTTTCCAGCAGCATTCTGGCGGCGTAGAGTTCTTCCACATCCTCCACGGTAAAATCGCGTACTACCATGCCGCGCCTTGAGGAATTGACCACCAGCCCGTCTGCCTCGAGTTTCAGGCATGCTTCCTTGACCGGCGTGGGGCTGATGCCGAGATCGGCGGCAAGTTCGTTGGGCAACAGCCGTTCGCCGCCGCGCAATCTGCCGCTGACGATGCGCGCCCGCAGTTCCTGATGCGCTTGGTCGGCGAGCGTGACTTTGATCAGTGTGTTCATGGCAACACCATCACCTAACAGCGAGTGACAGGCAATGACAGAATATAAAAAATAAAAAATTTTTTATTTTACAATGATCGATTTTGCTTTAGCTGTATCCGTCATCGGAAGCTGGCTGCTGGAGGAGGGTGGCCGGGCAACCCCTGAGGCTTCATCTCCTGCGGTCATTGATCGCGGGGCAGTGGCGACATTCCACTGGTTGATTGGTGGAGCTTCGATCAGAACGGAACTTCCGTTTATTCCTCCCCAAAGGCTGCTCAAGCGTCGAGGAATTGACCGATCATGAAAATAACCGCTGTCGAACCTTTCATCCTGCATCTGCCGCTGACATCGGAATCCATTTCCGATTCCACCCACAGCATCACCCATTGGGGCGTCGTCGGCGCAAAAATTACGACGAGTGACGGCCTTGAGGGATACGGCTTCACCGGTACCCATGCGCACCTGCCGTCCGACCGGTTGATCACATCCTGCATCAGCGATTGCTATGCGCCTCTGCTGATCGGCGAGGATGCATCCGAACATTCGCGGCTGTGGACAAAACTTGCCCGTTATCCGTCCCTGCAATGGGTCGGCCGCGCGGGCATCACCCATCTGGCGCTGGCTGCGGTCGATGTGGCGCTCTGGGATCTGAAGGCGAAGAAGGCGGGCGTGCCACTCTGGCAATACCTCGGCGGCGCGCGCACCACAGGGGTCGAAGCTTACAATACCGATATAGGCTGGCTTTCCTTCAATCTCGAAAATCTGCTGGCGGGCAGCGCCAGGGCAGTTGAAGAGGAAGGTTTTACCCGCCTGAAAATCAAGGTCGGGCACGATGATCCGAATATTGATATCGGACGCCTCGCGGCGGTGCGCAAGCGTCTCGGCTCCGCGATACGCATCGCTATCGATGGTAACGGCAAGTGGGATCTGCCGACATGCCAGCGCTTCTGCGCGGCGGCAAAGGATCTGGATATTTATTGGTTCGAAGAACCGCTTTGGTACGACGATGTGACCAGCCACGCGCGGCTGGCACGCAACACATCCATTCCCATCGCTCTCGGAGAGCAGCTTTATACGGTGGATGCGTTCCGGTCATTTATCGATGCGGGCGCGGTTGCCTATGTCCAGCCGGATGTAACCCGACTTGGCGGCATCACCGAATATATCCAGGTAGCTGACCTCGCGCTCGCCAATCGCCTGCCTGTCGTTCCGCATGCCGGTGAGATGAGCCAGGTGCATGTGCATCTGAGTTACTGGCATCCGGCATCGACCATCCTCGAATATATTCCGTGGATCAAGGACCATTTCGAAGAGCCGATCCATGTTCGCGATGGTGTTTACAAGCGCCCGGAGCATCCCGGCGCCAGCACCACGCCTTTAGCCGAAAGCATCGCCCGCTACGGCAAAGCGGTGAAATGAACCAGAGGCTTCAGCCCGGATTGCATCGGCCACGGGGCGCCGGCGCCGTCAAAGGAATCGTGCGCTATCAAAGACTGGATCGCACCGTCACCCAGAATCTAATCCGGGGTGACGGCGTGGGCATGATGAAGGTTTTGCCAGACTTAGCGCCAGCCGAGTGCGGGCGCCACCTGTTTTAGGATCGTCTCGATCACATGGGCGTTGTAGTCGACGCCCAGCTGGTTCGGCACGGTCAAAAGCAGCGTGTCGGCCTCGGCGATAGCTTCGTCGGTTTTCAGCTGTTCGATCAGCGCTTCAGGCTCGGCGGCATAGCTGCGGCCGAAGATCGCGCGGGTCTTGTCGTCGATATAGCCGACCTTGTCGTCACTCTCGTTGCCGTAACCGAAATAGGACCGGTCGCGATCGTTGACGAGGGCAAAGATGCTGCGGCTGACCGACACGCGAGGCTCGCGGGCGTGTCCAGCCTCTTTCCATGCGGCGTGGTAAGCACGGATCTGTTCGGCCTGCTGCACATGGAAGGGTTCGCCGGTCTCATCCGTTTTCAGGGTGGAGCTTTGAAGGTTCATGCCAAGCTTTGCCGCCCAAACCGCCGTCGCATTGGAGCTGGAACCCCACCAGATGCGCTCGCGCAACCCTTCGGAGTGCGGCTCCAGCCGCAGCAGGCCGGGCGGGTTGGGAAACATCGGCCGAGGGTTCGGCTCGGCGAAACCTTCGCCCTTCAGAAGCTCGAGGAAGACTTCGGTGTGCTGGCGCGCCATGTCCTCCTCGGTCTGGCCCTCGGCAGGGCGGTAGCCGAAATAGCGCCAGCCGTCGATCACCTGTTCGGGAGAACCGCGACTGATGCCGAGTTGCAGGCGTCCGCCGGCGATGAGATCGGCTGAACTCGCATCCTCCACCATGTAAAAGGGGTTCTCATAACGCATGTCGATGACGCCGGTGCCGATCTCGATACTTTTCGTTCTTGCGCCAACGGCGGCAAGCAGCGGAAAAGGTGATCCCAACTGGCGGGCGAAGTGGTGGACACGGAAATAAGCGCCGTCGGCGCCGAGTTCTTCCGCAGCAACGGCCAGGTCTATCGATTGCAGCAGGGTGTCTGCAGCAGAGCGGGTCTGCGACTGGGGCGAGGGCGTCCAGTGTCCGAAGGATAGAAATCCGATCTTTTTCATGATGACCTTCCAAATGTTTAGGCTGCAGCTGACTTGAGCCGGCATCGTTATTGTCAGTCATATAGGCTGCAGTGCGGATTCTCCAATCCGCCACGCGTAGACACGGTGTCGCCGAAATGTGAACGACGGTTGTTTCAGGCGATCGTCTTGCGGTCGAGGATGAAGAGATTTTGGTGGGCGCGCGCCGTCGTGAGAATGAAATCCATCAGCGAGCGCACGCGCGGCACATTGGCAAGGTCCTGATGGCTTGTCAGCCAGTAACCCCGCCGCAGTTCCACTTCACCTGCCAGCACCATCTGCAGGTCCGGAAAGCGCGCGGCGATGAAGTTGGGCAATATGCAAAGGCCACGTCCGCTCAGCGTTGCAGTCAACTGCGCAAAAATGCTTGATGACTGGAAGTTAGGCCGGAGGCCGGGCATCACGTCGCGCATGTAATCGAGGCCCGGCGAGAAGATGAGATCCTGCACGTAACCGATAAAGAAATGATCGGGCAAATCTTCGCGCCGGGTGATTTTCGGGTGGCTGGCAAGATAGGAACGCGATGCGTAGATATGCAGCGTGTAATCGACGATCTGTTCGTTGATGTAGGGGCCTGCTTTCGGCGGATCGAGTGTGACCGCCACATCCGCTTCTTTCTTCGACAATGCCATGATCTGCTGGATCGTAACCATCTCCACCATGATGTGCGGATGGGTGACGGCGAAGTCTTTCAGCCTTTCCACGAAGAAAAAGTTGGAAAAACCTTCAGGCGCACTGAGCCTGACCACGCCGCGCAGCAGGCTGCCGCTTTCGGAAATATCCGATTGCAATCTTTCCGCTTCCGCCTCGATGCGCTCGACGGTATCGACCAGGCGCCGCCCGACCGTCGTCAGTTCGTAACCACGTGGATTTCGCTCGAACAGTTTGGTTTTAAGCGAGAATTCCAGCCGGTCGATGTGGCGGGAGACGGTGGCGTGGCTGGTGCGCAGACTACGCGCTGCCGATGAAAGTTGCCCGGTGCGGGCCACCGCCAGAAAATATTGCAGGTCGTCCCAGGTAAAAGGCGTGGCCAATTCGGTCTCCATTGCCAGGTCTGTTCAAAAATGAACAGTTCCTGTTCGCAATTTGATGATGCCCCGCTCTTGTGTCAACGGCCGAATTCGAGAAGTCTACATAGGGAGGCGCTGCTTTGAGGAGGGTGGCGCGACCGTTGTGGTGCAATACCGTGGGACGATCGCCATGCGCCTTCGTTCACCGTTGCACAGACCTATCTGAGGCTCGCAATCATCTCTGGGAGGAGAAGTCATGCGCAAGAGTATCGTTTTATCCACGGCCATGGCACTGGCGGCAGGCACCGCCGCTTACGCTGCCGAGATTTCGGACGGCAAGGTCAAGATCGGCATCTTGAACGACCAGTCGGGCGTCTACGCCAATTTCGGCGGTAAATACTCTTATGAGGCCGCGAAGATGGCGGTCGAGGATTTTGGCGGCAAGGTGCTGGGCGCGCCGGTGGAAGTGGTAACGGCTGACCACCAGAACAAGGCGGATGTCGCCTCCAACATCGCCCGGCAGTGGTACGACACCGAACAGGTCGATTCGATCATGGAACTGACCTCTTCCTCGGTCGGCCTTGCCGTGCAGGCTCTCTCGAAGGACAAAAAGAAGATCACCATCAACACGGGCGCTGCGACCACGGAACTGACGGGCAAGCAGTGCAGCCCCTATGGTTTCCACTGGGCCTACGACACCTATTCGCTGGCAGTCGGCACCGGCGGTGCGCTGGTGAAACAGGGTGGCGACAGCTGGTTCTTTCTGACTGCGGATTACGCCTTCGGTTATTCGCTGGAAGAAAACACGTCCAACTTCGTCAAGGCCAATGGCGGCAAGGTGCTGGGTTCCGTGCGCCATCCGCTGGCCTCTACGGATTATTCCTCCTTCTTGTTGCAGGCGCAGTCATCAGGCGCGAAGGTCATCGGCCTTGCCAATGCCGGTCTCGACACCTCCAACGCCATCAAGCAGGCCGCTGAATTCGGTATCGTTGCGGGCGGGCAGCGGCTGGCGGCCCTTCTCTTTACGCTTGCCGAAGTGCACGGCCTCGGTCTCGAAGCGGCTCAGGGCCTGACGCTGACGGAAGGGTTCTATTGGGACCGCGACGATGAATCGCGCAAATTCGGCGAACGGTTCAAGGAACGCACCGGCGCCATGCCGAACATGGTCCACGCTGGTACCTATTCCGCCGTGCTGCATTACCTGAAGGCCATCGATAAGGCCGGCACCGACGATGCTGACGCCGTGGCAAAGGCCATGAAGGAAATGCCTGTCAACGACGTCTTCTCGAAGGATGGCCATGTGGCCGCCAATGGCCGCATGATCCACGACATGTATCTGATGGAAGTAAAGAAGCCGGATGAGAGCAAGCAGCCGTGGGACTACTACAAGGTGCTTGCCACGATCCCCGGCAAGGAAGCCTTCATGGACCCCGCAAAAAGCGGTTGCCCGCTGGTAACGCAGTAAAAGGGGGAACTTCATGATGATCGCTCCCGCCCCTGCCGGTCAGGCGGAACCCCGCGTCGTGCTTTCGGCGCGCGGTCTCTCCAAGACCTTTGGCGCATTCGCGGCCGTGAAAAACGTCGATCTCGACGTCCATCATGCCCGCGTGCATGCACTTATTGGGCCGAACGGCGCCGGCAAAACCACGGTCTTCAACCTGTTGACCAAGTTTCTCCAGCCGACAGGCGGGGCGATCACCTTCATGGGAACGGATATAACAAAGACGCCGCCGGACAAGGTGGCGCGGCTCGGTCTCGTCAGGTCTTTCCAGATATCGGCGGTGTTTCCGCATCTGACGGTTCTTGAGAACGTGCGGGTGGCGTTGCAGCGGCCGAATAACCTTTCAACGCAATTCTGGCTGCCGCTCTCTTCACTCGACAGGCTCAATGCACGTGCCGAGGAGTTGATCGCAACGGTTGGCCTGACACGGGAAAAAAATGCACTTGCGGCCGATCTTTCCTACGGTCGCAAGCGCGTTCTTGAAATCGCCACCACGCTTGCGCTCGACCCGAAGGTATTGCTTCTCGATGAGCCGATGGCGGGCATGGGGGGCGAGGATGTCGCGCATGTCGCCGATCTCATCCGCGAAGTGGCCAAAACGCGCGCGGTGCTGATGGTCGAACACAATCTGAAGGTCGTGGCGGATATCTGCCATCAGGTCACGGTGCTGCAGCGGGGCGAAATTCTGGCGGAAGGCGATTACGCCACCGTATCCGCCGATCCGCGCGTGCGTACGGCCTATATGGGCACGGAGGAGGCGTGATATGGCGGCAATGCTCGAAGTCTCCAACCTGAAATCCTGGTACGGCGAAAGCCAGGCGCTGCACGGTGTCGATCTGACCGTCGGCGAAGGCGAAACCATCACCATTCTCGGGCGCAATGGGGTTGGCAAGACCACGACGCTGCGCACCATCATGGGCATCATCCGCAACCGCAAGGGCGTGATCAAGCTCGGCGGCAAGGATCTGATGCCGGTGCCGTTGCATCGCACGGCGAAATACGGCCTCGGTTTCGTGCCGGAAGAGCGCGGCATCTTCGCGACACTGAGCGTCGAGGAAAATCTGAAACTGCCGCCCGTCGTCGCATCCGGCGGCATGACGCTCGATGAAATCTACGAGCTGTTTCCCAATCTTTACGAACGCCGGGCGAGCCCCGGCACCAAGCTTTCCGGCGGCGAACAGCAGATGCTGGCCATGGCGCGCATCCTGCGCACAGGGGTCAAGGTTCTCCTGCTCGATGAGCCGACCGAAGGGCTTGCGCCTGTAATCGTGCAGCGCATCGGCGAGGTGCTGAAGACCTTGAAAAGTCGTGGCATGACAGTGGTTCTGGTCGAGCAGAATTTCCGCTTCGCCAGCCGCATCGCGGATCGTTTCTACCTGATGGATCATGGCCAGATGGTCAGCAATTTTCCGGTGGGCGAGCTTTCCGGCCGCATGGGCGAACTCAATAAAGTGCTGGGGGTTTAACGATGACGATGCTCTTCGGCGTTCCGCTTCAGGCCCTGCTCGGGCAATTGCTGATCGGTCTCATCAACGGGTCGTTCTATGCGCTCCTGTCGCTCGGCCTTGCCGTCATTTTTGGCCTCCTGCGCGTCATCAATTTCGCCCATGGTGCCCAATATATGCTTGGCGCTTTCGTCGCCTTTCTCGGCCTGCAATATTTCGGCATCAGCTTCTGGTGGGCACTGTTGGTGACGCCGCTTGTCGTTGCACTTTTCGGCGCGATCATCGAGCGCCTGCTATTGTCGCGGCTTTACGATCTCGATCCGCTGTATGGGCTGCTCTTCACCTTCGGCCTGGCGCTGGTGGTGGAAGGCACGTTCCGCTGGCTGTATGGTGCGGCGGGTCAGCCTTATTCGGTTCCGCGCGAGCTTGCCGGCGGTACCAATCTCGGTTTCATGTTCCTGCCGAACTACCGCGCTTTCGTCGTTGTCATCTCGCTTGTCGCCTGCATCGCCACCTGGGCGTTGATCGAAAAGACGAGGCTCGGCTCCTATCTGCGGGCGGCGACGGAAAATCCGACACTGGTGCAGGCCTTCGGTATCAACGTGCCTGTGCTCCTGACGCTGACCTACGCGCTGGGCGCGGGCCTTGCCGGCTTCACCGGCGTGCTGGCCGCGCCGATCTATCAGGTCTCACCGCTGATGGGCACCAACCTCATCATCGTCGTCTTCGCCGTCGTCGTGGTCGGCGGCATGGGGTCGATCATGGGCGCCATCGTCACCGGCTACATGCTGGGTATCGCTGAAGGCCTGACCAAGGTGTTCTACCCGGAAGCGTCCAACATTGTCATCTTCGTCATCATGGCCTTTGTGCTGCTCATCCGCCCCGCCGGACTTTTCGGAAAGGACGCCTGATATGTCCAAAGCCACTCACAACCCGACAGCCGGCGCGATGCCGCAGGCCGAGGTTTCCGCAACCGCTGGAACCATCAAGACCGTGCTGATACTGGCAGGATTGGCCGTGCTGATCGCTGCACCGATGTTCGTTTATCCGATCTTTCTGATGAAGCTGCTTTGCTTCGCGCTGTTTGCCTGCGCCTTCAATCTGCTGATCGGTTACACCGGCCTGCTTTCCTTCGGCCATGCGGCATTTTTCGGCGGCGCTGCCTATTTCACCGCCTATTCGGTGAAGGAATGGGGCGTCACGCCCGAGATCGGCCTCCTCATTGGCATGGCGGGTGCCGCCCTTCTTGGCCTCGTCATCGGCTTTTTCGCCATTCGCCGGCAGGGCATCTATTTCGCCATGATCACGCTTGCCTTGTCGCAGATGTTTTATTTCTTCTGCCTTCAAGCACCCTTCACCCATGGTGAGGACGGGTTGCAGGGCGTGCCGCGTGGACACCTCTTCGGCCTTCTCGATCTCAACGCGCCGCTGAACATTTACTACACGGTGCTTGCCGCCTTCGTGCTGGCACTTCTCGTCATCTGGCGTTTCGTCAACTCGCCCTTCGGCATGATCCTGAAATCCATCCGCGAAAACGAGCAGCGCGCCATTTCTCTTGGATACAGCGTGCAGCGTTACAAGCTTGGTGCTTTCGTCATGTCGGCGGCGCTTGCCGGTCTTGCGGGCGGCCTGAAGGCGCTGGTGTTCCAGTTCGCAACCTTGACCGATGTGGCCTGGCAGATGTCGGGCGAGGTTATCCTGATGACCCTGCTTGGCGGTATTGGCACCATGATCGGCCCGATCTTCGGTGCGGGGCTTGTCGTCGCGCTGCAGAACTATCTCGCGACATCCGATTTCCCGGTCACCATCATCACCGGCCTCGTTTTCATGGCCTGCGTTCTGGTGTTCCGGCGCGGCCTGATCGGTGAATTTTACGCTTCGCGGCTCGGGCGAAAACTGGGTTTTCAGCACCGGGGATAAGAATTTTTGAAACAGGGGGAAGGCTCCTCCGCGTCCGGGGCGACGCGGCAAGGGCGCCCCATGGAGAATAGCATGGCGGAATTTGACTATATCGTCATCGGAGCGGGAAGTGCGGGATGCGTTCTCGCCAACCGCCTCTCGAAAGACCCGAACAATCGCGTCCTGCTGCTAGAAGCGGGCGGCAACGATAATTATCACTGGATCCATATTCCGGTCGGTTATCTCTATTGCATCAACAATCCGCGCACCGACTGGTGTTTCAAGACGGCGGAAGAACCTGGGCTTAACGGAAGGTCGTTGATCTATCCTCGCGGCAAGGTTCTCGGCGGCTGCTCCTCCATCAACGGCATGATCTATATGCGCGGTCAGGCCCGCGACTACGATGTCTGGCGTCAACTTGGCTGCGAGGGTTGGGGATGGGATGATATCCTGCCCTATTTCCTGAAGTCGGAGGATTTTTATCGCGGCAAGGGCGACATGCATTCCACCGGCGGCGAATGGCGGGTGGAGAAGGCGCGCGTGCGCTGGGATGTGCTTGATGCCTTTCAGCAGGCGGCGGGTGAGGCCGGCATTCCTGCGACCGAAGATTTCAACCGGGGCGACAATGAAGGGGCCGGTTATTTCGATGTGAACCAGCGGTCGGGCTGGCGCTGGAACACGGCCAAGGCTTTTCTGAAACCGGCGCTTGGCCGCCGGAATTTGACAGTCATGACCAAGGCCCATGTCAAGCGTCTCATTGTCGAAGAGGGCTTGGTCACCGGCGTCGAGTTTCACCACGACGGCGTCTTGAAAAAGATGCGTGCACGGCGCGAAACGGTGCTTTCGGCAGGTGCAGTCGGTTCACCGCACATTCTGGAGCTTTCCGGCGTTGGCCGCGGCGACGTGTTGCAGGCCGCCGGTATCGACACAGTGACGGAAGTTCAAGGTGTGGGCGAGAACCTGCAGGATCATCTGCAATTGCGCATGGTCTATAAGGTTTCAGGCGTCCTGACGCTGAATGAGAGGGCCTCCACCCTGTTCGGAAAGGCAAGGATCGGCCTCGAATATGCTTTGACCCGCTCCGGGCCGATGTCGATGGCGCCGAGCCAGCTTGGTGTCTTCACCCGTTCCTCTCCGGAAAAGGAGACGGCGGATCTGGAATATCATGTCCAGCCGGTGTCACTCGACAAGTTTGGTGATCCGGTTCACACTTTTCCGGCCATTACGGCAAGTGTCTGCAATCTGCGGCCCGAAAGCCGAGGCTCAGTGCATGTGAAAGGACCGGATTTCGCCATGCAGCCGGAAATCCGACCGAATTATCTGTCGACGGAAGGCGACCGCCGGGTAGCCATCGATTCCATGCGGCTGACGCGCCGCATCGTCAACCAGCCCGCCTTTTCGCGGTTCAAACCGCAGGAATACCGGCCCGGCCCCACTTTTGAGAATGACGACGATCTGGCCCGCGCTGCGGGCGATATCGGCACGACCATATTCCACCCCGTCGGCACCCTGCGCATGGGCTCCGATGCCGAAAGTGTTGTCGATACGCGGCTGAAATTCCGCAAGCTTGCAGGTCTGCGTGTGGCGGACGCCTCCATCATGCCGAGGATCACGTCCGGAAATACCAATTCGCCAACGATCATGATTGCCGAAAAGGCTGCCGACATGATCCTTGCGGATAATCGCTAAGAGGAGCGTTCCCATGAAGACCGTCGCTTTTATCGGACTTGGCCATATGGGCCTGCCGATGGCCGCCAATCTCGTCAAGGCCGGTTATGCCGTCAGGGGTTTCGACCTTTCCGAGGCATGCCGCGCGGCGGCGAGGGAGGCCGGAATTCCCGTCGCTTTGGATTCTGCCGAAGCCATTGATGCGGCAGAAGTGATCGTAACCATGCTGCCGAAGGGGGAACATGTTGTTTCGGTATATGGTGATCTGGTGCAGAAAATAGCTGCCGGAACGCTTCTCATCGATTGCTCGACGGTGGATATGGACAGTGCCCTGAAGGCACACGAGCTTGCCGCTTCCGCCGGTTGCCCCTCCGTCGACGCGCCTGTATCTGGCGGTACGGGCGGTGCCAGTGCCGGCACCTTGACCTTCATGTGTGGCGGAGAGGCCGAGGCTTTCTCGGCGGCCAAGCCGGTGCTGGAAGCCATGGGCAAGAAGATCGTCCATTGCGGCAAGGGCGGCAACGGCCAGGCGGCCAAGATCTGTAACAACATGATCCTCGGCATTTCCATGATTGCGGTTTCCGAGGCCTTCGTGCTGGGCGAAAAACTCGGCCTTTCGCATCAGGCGCTGTTCGATGTCGCCTCCACCTCATCGGGTCAATGCTGGTCGCTCACCACCTATTGCCCGGTGCCGGGACCAGTGCCGACATCACCGGCGAACAATGATTATCAACCGGGTTTCGCTGCGGCGCTGATGCTGAAGGATTTGCTACTCTCGCAGGCGGCCGCGAGTGGAGCCGGCGTTGCCACTCCACTTGGCGCCGCAGCATCGACGCTTTATGAGAACTTCGTGGGTGAGGGCGGTGGCGCGCGTGATTTCTCCGCAATCGTCGAAATGCTACGCGGAGGCGAGGCATGATGGACGCCACGCCGTCGGATATTCTGTGGGTACCGCCAACGGAAAGGCTGGAGCACTCGGCGCTTTTTGCCTTTGCCACAAGGACCGCATCGCTGCATGGGCTTTCGGCTGATGATTATTCCGGCCTGCTGCGCTGGTCCATTGAGGCACCGGATGCCTTTTACAATGCCCTGTGGGACGAGCTGGGGATCATCGGCACGCGCGGCGAAAGGGCCTTCAAGCCTGGCGCGACCATGCGGGAAGCCGAGTTTTATCCCGGCGCGAGGCTCAATTATGCCGAAAACCTGCTGCGCGATGCCGATGAACGGTTGGCGATCATCGCCCATCGCGATGATGGCACGCGGCGTGAAATCAGCCGCAGGCAGCTTTATGCGGATGTCTCCCGCATGGTGCAGGCGCTTGTCCACGCAGGCGTGCAGGAAGGCGATCGTATCGGCGCTATCGTCACCCACGATATCGAGGCGATCGTCGGTTATCTGGCAACGAGCGCCATCGGAGCCATCTGGTCGTCCTGTTCACCGGATTTCGGCCCGGCGGGGGCGTCCGACCGGCTCTCGCAGATCGATCCGAAAATCCTCATCGCCGTGCCGGAATACGGTTATGCCGGCAAGCGGATCGATGTCGGACCGACCATCCGCGCGGTGGTGGAAAGCGCTGCACCTCAAAAGATTGTGCTGATTGGTGACGTTGTTCCCGCCAGCCTTTCCGATCTCGGCTGCGTGACGTTGAATGATTTCGTTTCGCCCTTTGAGCCGGGTGAAATCGCGTTCAACCGACTGCCGGTCAAGGCGCCGCTGGCGATCCTTTATTCCTCCGGCACCACCGGCAAGCCGAAATGCATCACCCATTCCGGCGGTGGCCTGCTTCTTCAGCATATGAAGGAGCAGAAGCTGCAATGCGATATCAGGCAAGGCGAACGTTTCTTCTATTTCACCACCTGCGGCTGGATGATGTGGAACTGGCAGGTGTCCGGCCTGGCGCATGGCGCCACCCTCGTCACCTATGACGGCAACCCGGGTTATCCGTCGCCCGCGCGGCTGATCGATCTCATTGACGCCGAACGGATCGCGACCTTCGGAACATCGGCCAAATTTATCGACGCATGCCTGAAGGCAGGGTTGAAACCGCGCGAAACCCATGACCTTTCATCCCTTCGGACAATCCTTTCCACCGGCTCGCCGCTCATCCCGCAATCCTTCGATTATATCTATCGCGACTGGAAGGCCGATCTGCATCTCGCCTCCATTTCCGGCGGCACGGATATATGCGCCTGTTTCCTTGGCGGCAATCCGCTGCAACCTGTTCATCGTGGGGAGCTGCAGGGCGCGATGCTCGGTATGGATGTCGATACCCTGGACGATGAAGGCCATCCCGTTCGCGGCGTGGCTGGTGAGCTCGTGTGCCGCAATGCCCATCTTTCCATGCCGGTCAAATTCTGGGGCGATGAGGACGGTTCTCGTTATCAGGCTGCCTATTTCGATCGCTTCCCAGGCATCTGGGCGCACGGCGATTTTGCCGAAATGCGTGCCACCGGCGGATATGTCATCCACGGGCGCTCGGATACGACGCTCAATCCCGGTGGGGTTCGCATCGGTACGGCGGAAATCTACCGTCAGGTGGAAGCAGTGCCGGAGGTCGAGGAAGCGATTGCCGTGGGTCAGGACATTGACGGTGACCAGCGGGTTATCCTCTTCGTGCGCCTTAAAGAGGGTGCAGCGCTGACGGAGGTCCTCGAAAAGACCATCCGTACGCGCATCCGCTCGGGTGCTACGCCACGACATGTTCCGGCAAGGATCATTGCCGTCACGGCCATTCCCCGTACGCGCTCGGGCAAGATTTCCGAAATCGCAGTTCGCGACACCATTCATGGCAGGCCGGTGAAAAACACCGACGCGCTCGCCAATCCCGAAGCGCTCGAGCTTTTCCGCAACCTGCCGCAACTGAAGGATTAGGATGATGGAGGATCAACCGAAAACCGTTCTGGTCACCGGCTCCACCAGCGGCATTGGCCTTGCCATCGCCACACGTTTTGCCGAGGCGGGATTTCTCGTCGCCGTCCACGGCATAGAAACCGTGGATGCGGCGACGCAGGCACTGGAGGCGGTTGCGAAGGTGGCGCGGCACCGGCCGGTCTATTTTTCCGCCAACCTCGCCAATTATGACGAGAGTGCACATCTGCCGGAAACCGTCATTGCCGAATTCGGTCATATCGACGTGCTCGTCAACAATGCCGGTATCCAGAAGGTCGCGCCGATCGACGAATTCGATTTCGCCGATTTCTCCCATATTGTCGCGATCTCCCTCGACAGCGCTTTTCATACGATCCGTGCAGCCCTGCCGGGCATGAAGGAAAGGGGTTGGGGGCGCATCGTCAATATTGCTTCCGCGCATGGGTTGCGCGCCTCACCCTTCAAGGGTCCCTATGTGGCGACGAAACATGCCGTGGTGGGCCTGACGAAAAGCGTGGCGCTGGAAGTGGCCGAACTTGGCATTACCTGCAACGCCATCTGCCCCGGTTACGTCTGGACGCCACTCGTCGCGGCGCAGGTTGCCGATCAGGCGCGCCTGCATGGCATGGGCGAGGATGAGGTGGTGAAGAAGGTGATGCTTGCGCCGCAGCCGACTCGACGTTTCGTGCAGCCGGAGGAAGTGGCGGAGATGGCGCTTTACCTCACCGGCGATATGGCGCGCTCCATCACCGGCACCACCATTTCCATCGATGGCGGCTGGACCGCTAAATAATTTTCGCGCATCCGGCTCAAGCGAACGATCTGCTATCCTTCCGGTATTGTGGGGCGATTTCAATACTGTATAGTTTTGCGTGCGGCGGGGTCAGCGCCGTGTTCACGGAACAGCGGTATTATGAACACAGGGTTTTCGGAAGCTCCGTTAGCGCGCTCGCGTTTCGATACACGCCATGTGCCGAAGCGCGACGCCATGGCGCTGTGGCGGGATTCGATCAACGTGCTTTTTGATGCCCGCCTGCGCAGATCGCAGGATGACGGGTTTTTTGCCAGTGTCGATGCAGCCTTCATCGGCAATGTCGCGCTTGGCCGCACCCAGTCCTCGGCGCAGGATTTCGACCGCTCGCGCCACAAGATTGCCCGGGACGGGATGGACGGCTTTCTCCTGCAATTTTACGCCAGCGGCCAAAGCATGTCGCGGCGCGGAGCGGGCGAGACTGCCGGCCCGGGCGATCTCTACATCATTGACATGGCGCAGCCGCTGGCCACAGCCACAACCGATCACGATCATCTGAGCCTTGTCGTGCCGCGCCGGCTGCTGGAAGGCAGGCTCATCGGTTCCGGCAATAATCACGAGCGCGTGCTGCCAGCCGGTTTGCCCCTGGTATCTCTGCTGCGGGAAACGATGACCAGCGTTTACCGCCACTTTGACGTCATGAACGCCAATGACGGCGCGGCCACGGTCTCGCCATTGCTGGAGCTTGCCGCGGCTGCCATCAATAATCATGTCCGGGAAGACAA
This sequence comes from Rhizobium sp. AN68, assembly GCF_030758035.1. Taxonomy (NCBI): domain Bacteria; kingdom Pseudomonadati; phylum Pseudomonadota; class Alphaproteobacteria; order Hyphomicrobiales; family Rhizobiaceae; genus Rhizobium; species Rhizobium sp. AN68. The sequence goes on from NZ_JARWMI010000002.1 coordinate 1,357,662, forward strand.
TGCGCAGGGTGTTCAGCGGGCGCTGCGAGCATCCATCAGGCGCTATATCGACAATCACCTGCTCGATCCGGCCTTGTCGGTGGAAAAGGTCATGGGCGAGTTCGGCGTATCGCGACGCACCGTCTACCGGCTTTTCGAACCGCTGGGCGGGTTTTCGGCCTGCATCACCCATAGGCGCCTCGAACGGGCAATGGATTTCCTGCGGGCGCCGCAGTCGGCCCATATGACGATAGCTGAGGTGGCGGCGTCCTATGGCTTCACCAACCCGGAAAATTTCAGCCGCGTTTTCAAGAAGACCTTCGGCCTGTCGCCGCGTCAGATGCGGCATTTCGCATCCGAAAACCGCGATACCATACCGGATATTATCAAACCGGATAGCGCAGAGTGGACACGCTGGATCGTGCAGCTCGGTCGCTGACGCGATTGTTTCGAAGCCGATCTGACACTGTATGACGGAATGTTGGCACAATCCGACCATTCGTTCCGCTTGTACCTTCGCAGGGATGCGCTTGCGCGGCGGGCGTGCCACAGTGCGGACGTTGTTTTTAATAGATATTTCGCCTGACAATCATGATGATACGAATTCTCAATTTTCTGGAGATGCTGCCCGTATGGCGGGTGCGTCGCCGCGACACGACGAGATACCTCGAAGCCGCCGGCGACCAATGCGACTTTGAAACGGCGGGACCACCGCTGTGGCTGTCGATTTCTGAAAACCCGCCGGAAATCCAGTGCGAAACCGAAGACGTCAATCGCCGGCCACCATTCTCGTGGCTGGGGATTGGGCAAAGTTTCAGTGCGGTCGATGAGTGCGACGGTGCCGGTTGCGATAGACTTGCGGTCGCAGAGTACGGCTAAGCTGATTTTGCTGTCTGGAACAAACTGTGTCCCTGTGAATTAAATCACCAGGGTTACAGGGAGTGAGAGACATGGCCAGAGAAAATACCAGCTATCTTGGCGGTCGGCATGATCCGAAAAATGAAACCGCAACGCGGGCGCGGCAAGGGGTAAAAGGACGTCCGGTTCTTGTCATCCTGGTTGTCAGTCTGCTTCTCGCGCTGGTGGTCTGGACGGTCGTCGAATATGCGGTTTTTGAACCCGACGAGAACCGGCCGCAAAACGCTCAGACGGAGACTGCGCCGGCGCCACAAAACCCATAACCATCATGCCGTGAAATTTTTCACGGTGAATGTTGAGTTTGTATGGAACCAGATTGCCCCCAATTCCATTTCACGCAAAGTGACAGGAATCGGGGGTTTCATTCATGGCAGTCACCGTTACTGCGGTTATTCTATCGCTGATCGGCCTTGCGCTGTTCGGTTTCGGCTCTCAGCTCGTCATGTTGGGCGGGAGCTTCTATTACGTCCTTTCCGGTATGGCCTTCCTGTTGACAGCCATTCTGCTGTTCAAGCGTAACCGGGCAGCTCTCCACGTCTATGCCGTCCTCATTGTCGCGACACTCGCCTGGGCCCTCTGGGAAGTGGGTTTCGACTGGTGGCAGCTTGGGCCGCGGGGTGGCATCGTCATTCTTATCGGCCTGTGGTTGCTGGTGCCCTGGGTCAGGAAGCCTCTCGGTTTTTCAAGCCCGACAGGGCTGAATTACGGCCCGAATGCCTGGCCACTCGCGCTCTCCGTTCTCGCCTCCATTGTGGTGGCGGGATATTCGATGGCGCAGGATCCGCATGACCAGGCAGGGTCCTTGTCTGAGGAGAAGGTGGCGTCCGCTCCGATCTATGGCGGCGACGTGCCGGATGGCGATTGGCATCAATACGGCCGCACGCCTTATGGCCAGCGCTATTCGCCGCTGACGCAGGTCAATGTCGATAATGTTTCGCAGCTGAAGGAAGCGTGGCGGTACCAGACCGGCGACGTGAAGCTACCGGATGATGTGGGTGAAACCACCTATCAGGTAACGCCGCTCAAGATCGGCAATACGCTTTATATCTGCACGCCGCACAATTGGGCGATCGCCATCGATGCCGCCACCGGCAAGGAAAATGGAAATACGACCCCAATGTCGGTCTTAACCCGGACCGCCAGCATCAGACGTGCCGCGGTGTTTCCTATTATGCCGAACCCAATGCCGCACAGGGCACCGCCTGCGCCCAGCGCGTTTACCTGCCGACCTCGGATGCGCGGCTGATTGCGCTTGATGCAGCGACCGGTCAGATCTGCACATCCTTTGCGGATCAGGGCGTGCTGCATCTGGAACAGGGCATGAAATACAATCCTGCCGGTTATTATTATTCGACCTCGCCGCCCGTGATCGCGGCGGGCAAGATCATCATCGGCGGTGCGGTGAACGATAACTACTCCACGCAGGAACAGTCCGGCGTCATCCGTGCGTTCGATGTGAACAGCGGCGCACTCATCTGGAACTGGGATTCCGGCAATCCGGAAAAGACCGAGCCAATTGCCGCAGGCGAAACCTACACTACCAACTCGCCGAACAGCTGGTCCGTGTTGAGCTACGACGAGGGGCTTGGCCTCGTTTACGTACCCCTCGGCAATCAGGTGCCGGACCAGCTTGGTATGGGTCGCAGCGAGAATGTGGAGAAATATTCCTCCTCCATCGTGGCGCTCGATATCAATACCGGCAAGGATCGCTGGGTGCGCCAGACGGTTCATCACGACCTCTGGGATATGGATGTGCCGGCCCAGCCGGTGCTGCTCGACATCACCAAGAACGGTCAAAGCGTTCCCGCACTCGTCGGCCCTACAAAGCAGGGCGATATCTACGTTCTGGACCGGCGCACGGGTGAGCCGCTTCTGCCGATTACGGAAGAACCGGCACCGGGCGGTACAATCCCTGAGGACTTCAGCTCCCCGACTCAGCCAACGACGGCGCTGTCGTTCAAGCCGGAGCCGCTGAAGGAAAAGGACATGTGGGGCGTCTCCATGTTCGATCAGCTCGCCTGCCGCATCCGGTTCCATCAGCTGAACTATCAGGGCCGCTACACGCCGCCCTCGCTGAACGGCTCCATCATCTATCCCGGCAATTTTGGCACGTTCAACTGGGGCAGCGTCGCGGTCGATCCCGAACGTCAGGTCATGTTCGGCATGCCGACATACCTTGCCTTTACCTCGCAGCTCGTGCCGCGCACCGACATCCCGCCGAAGGGCCAGGACGAGAAGGGCAGTGAGCAGGGGCTGAACCGCAATGACGGTGCGCCCTATGGCGTCTTCATGGGACCGTTCCTCGGTCCGCTGAAAATCCCCTGCCAGGCACCGCCGTGGGGTTATGTCGCGGGTGCCGACCTGCGCACCGGCGATATCGCCTACAAGCACAAGAACGGCACGGTCCATGACATGACGCCGCTGCCGTTGCCCTTCAAGGTGGGCGTACCGGGCATTGGCGGGCCGATGATTACCAAGGGTGGCGTGGCCTTCCTCGGTGCTGCCGTCGACAACTATCTGCGCGCCTACAACCTCACCACCGGCAAACAGCTTTGGGAAGCACGTCTGCCGGCTGGCGGGCAGGCAACGCCCATGACCTATGCGCTGGATGGCGGCAAGCAATATGTTGTGATGGTCGCGGGTGGTCACGGCTCTGTCGGAACCAAGCCGGGCGACTATGTGATCGCCTATACCCTGCCGTAAAACGAGGCGGAGCCAATCAAACAAAAAAAACCGGAATGGGTGACCATTCCGGTTTTTGCTTGTGCAGTTGGAAAAGGCGATCAGGCCGCCTTTTTTTGTGCTGCGGCATTGATCGATGTCTTGGCAAGCGCGCTCAGCGCATCGTCCGTCTTGGACTCTTCCTTCAGCGTCGCATCCAGCAGGGTAACGGCGTTGGCATGTCCAAGCTTTTCAGCCCATGCCTTCAGGGTGCCATAACGGGCGATTTCGTAATGTTCGACCGCCTGGGCCGAGGAAATGAGACCGGCATCGAGAGCTGCGGTGCCCTTGAAATCGTCCATAATCTCTTCGCCCTCGGCAATGATGCCCTGGATGGCCTCGCAGGTCTTACCCTGCGCCCGCTTGCCGATGATCTCGAACACTTCCTGCAGGCGTTCGATCTGGCCCTGCGTTTCTTCTTTGTGCTTTTCGAAGGCCTGTTTCAGCTTCGGGTCTGTCGCTGCCCGCGCCATTTTCGGCAGAGCTTTCAGGATCTGCCTTTCGGCGTAATAGATATCCTTCAGCGTATCGTAAAACAGGTCGTCGAGTTTTTTCTCGGCCATTGGTTCTTCTCCCATGGTGTGAAAGTGCGTGATGTACGCCATTGCGCACTGGAGACAAACCTTTCGGAGCCCCTATGGTTCCGGCTCTGTTGCGCGCAACGTTTTATATTCCAGCAGACGCTCCGCCGCATACGGGATGACGAGGGGGCATCAGTCGAAACGGAAGAGATCGGCGTCGGGATCCTTGCCACCATTAACGGCGGCGGCGACTATCTCGGCGGCGATCTGGCTGAAGGTGATGCCGTTGCCGCCAAAGCCCATGACGGCATAAACGTTCTTCATGCCGGGAACCGCGCCGATCAGCGGCAGGCCCGTGGTGGTCGTGCCGAAGCCGGCCGCCCAGCGATATTCGGGTTCGCCGATGTCGACGCCAAGAAGCTTTTCGATCTTGCGTTTGATTGCATCCGCCTTGGAGGCAAGCTTGCTCTCAGACAGGTAGGATGTGGAGTTCTCTTCATCCTCACCACCGGCAATAAGGCGCCCGTCCCGGTCGGTGCGCAGGTAGAGATAGGGATCTGAAGCCTCCCAGAGGATATGGCTACTCAGCCAGTCCGGCAGATCGATACCCTTCGCACTCGCCAGCGCCCAGGTGGAGATGATCTGGTGTTTCGGGCTTTCGAGCGATTTCAGGAATTCGTATCCGGTGCAGAAAACGATATTGCGTGCAGAAATGATTTTGCCCTGTGCCGTGGCGACGACCACCTCGTCACCGAGATTTCGAAGATCGGTGATTTCAAGTTGTGAAACGATCTCCGCGCCGGCGCCTGCTGTGTGGCGCAACAGGCCCGCCGTCAGCTGCGCCGGATTGGCGGAAGCGGAGATATCGCTGAGGATCGCCCCTGTCCGCTCAATCGCATAGTCGTTTTTAAGTTTTGCGGTGTCGAGAAAGCGGGCTTCGATCCCGGCCTCTTCGCGCGCTGCCACTTCGGCCTTCAATGCACGCAAACCCATCTCGTCTCCGGCAAGATAAAGCGCCTGTTTGCGCTCCATGCTGCAGGAAATGCCAAGCGAAGAAACGATTTCCTCCAGCCGCAGCACGGCGCGCGCGGAGCGCTGCCACGCCCGATCAGCAGCATCCTTGCCGATCATCTTTCTGAGCTCGATCAGGGGTGTGTCGATCTCGTGCTGTATCATCGCAGTGCTGGCGACACTGCTGCCCATCACCGGATCACGCCGGTCGACGATCAGCATGGATTGCCCCGGTCTCTGCAACGCATGGGCGGCAAGCGCGCCGCTGATGCCGGCGCCGACGACGATCGTATCGTAATGGTCGGAACTCGGGGTATTTCTGGTGCGGAGGCCTATGCGTGGCGTGTCGGCCCAAAGGGGTTTCGATTCCCTGAGGTCGCGTTCCTTCGTCAGTTCCGATGTGGGCATGGAGTTTTCCTGAAAGGTGCAGGGCATTTACGGTGGAAATGCCTGGCGGGTTACGTCTGGAAAATGCGAACAAACAAAGACAGAGAGCGCATCCGGCCATTTTGGATAGGCCGGATGCGCTCTGGTTTTTTTCCGCTTACTGCCCTTAGGCAGCGCGGCGCTCGTGGTTGCCTTCTTCGACCTCCTCGATGATTTTGGCGACAAAGGCGTCCAGATCATCGGGGCTGCGAGACGTGATGATGCCCTTATCAGTCACAACCTTTTCGTCCTTCCAGTTGGCGCCGGCATTTTTCAGGTCGGTTTTGATCGACCAATAGGAGGTCGCGTCGCGACCGCGCAGGGCATCTGCTTCAACCAGAAGCCAAGGGGCATGGCAGATGGCAGCCACGACCTTGCCGGATTTGACGAAATCTCGCACCACGCGCATTGCATCGTCGTCATGACGCAATACGTCCGGATTGATCTGGCCGCCGGGCAGGACGAGTGCATCGAAATCATTGGCGCTGACGTTCTTCGCGGAAATATCGACGGCGATGCTGTCGCCCCAGTTCTTTTCGTCCCAGCTCTTGATCTCACCATCCTTGATCGAGGCGATCTTGACGTCCGCGCCCTTGGCCTTCAGCTGATCATAGGGCACGCGCAGTTCCGAACGCTCATAGCCGTCCGTTGCGAGAATGACGATTTTTGCAGTGTTGATGGCAGTCATGTCTGTTTCCTTCCTGTTTATCTGTTTTCGTCTTTGTCCGAATTCACGGAGGACAGAAAAAACTCCACATCCTCACGGCGCTCCGGATCGAGCTTTTCGATATTCGTTTGCCAGAAGGTCTCGGCTTCTGCCGGTTCGTCTTCCCATTGGCGCACGAAGGTCTTGTTGTCGTCGATCATGACCTGGCGGGTGCCGCCGAGCCGCAGATATTCTTCTGCAAGTTTACGCGTTTCGGTCTTTTCCATGTCGTGGTTCCTTGTGCGTGGAAAGCGGGGACGGAGGGCGCCGGATGGGTAAGAAGCTCGGCTGCCATTTCGTTGGCCACCGGGAGAAAACGGAAAAATCCCGATGTTCTTCAGCGCCATCGTGTCCGTTTGACACGGCGGCCCTCCTGCCAGAACAACGTGAGCTTTCCGGTATGGTTCCGCATTTTTTCAGGCGGATTCTTGCCAAGGACAAATGTATCGCGCGCAATTTTTATCGGAACAAACCGGCAAGTCGTGCTGTTTTAGCCCAGATGCAGGGGAGGCAGCATGACAGCCAGACACAGTGACGGCGAGTGCCGCGGCAACGACGAAAACAAGGGTTTCTGGTCGATCGACTTCGGCAATTCACCGATCATCGGCACGGCCATTCATGATGGTCATCTCATTCGCCCGGACATAGCCTCGCTGATGGCTCTTTCCGCCGACCAGCGGCTGAGAGAGGAAGACCCTTTTACCGGCGAGATGATCGCGGGAATGACAAACCGCATTGTCGTTCACCATTCGCGTTTCGAAATCGATCTCAACCGGTTCGCCGATCAGGCAGTTTATCTGAAGCCGGAACAATCCTGGGGGCTGGAGGTCTGGAAACAGGAGCCGCCGGAAGAGGCCACCCGGCAATCGCTCGATTTTCATGCCGACTATTACGCAATGCTCGAAGCAGTTCTTTCAACCGTCGAGCGGCGGCATGGTGCTTTTGTCGTGCTGGACATACACAGCTACAATCATCGCCGGCAGGGCGCTACAGCGCCGCAAACGCCCCAGGCGGAAGCGCCTGATATCAATATCGGCACATTTTCCATGGATCGCAGCCGCTGGAGTGACGTCGTCAGTGCGGTGGGCCATCATTTTGCGACAGCCACCATCGGCGGACGCCGCCTTGATGTACGCGAGAACGTCGCCTTTCAGGGCAAGGGTGAGCAGACCCGGTTTATTCACGAGCGTTTTGCGCAGAACGGCTGCGCCATCGCAGTGGAGTTCAAGAAATTCTTCATGGACGAGTGGACCGGTAAGCCGGATAAGCGCGTCGTTTCCGATATTCGCGACGCTATCACCGCACTTCAGCCGGTTCTCGAAGAATGCCTGAGGGCGCGGCGATGAACGTCTCCTCGGCGCGTGGTGAACCGTTACAGGTTATCGAGCTGGTAGACGATGTCGTCGCCTGCCTTGAGGCCGGCAAAGCCGTCCGTCGTGATGTCGGAAAGAACGGCCGGCTGCATATCGACCGGCCGCTGCCGTTTCTTTGCCTGCATCTGACTGGTGGCACCAAGGACCTTGCGGCCCGCGATATCGCCTCTGCGCATGCATCTTATCTGATCGCATCGAGCATTCAGGAGGCTGCACCCCTGATTGCAGCCGTCGGCACGGCCATGCGCGAACGTTTCGGCGCCTTCATGGTTCTCGATATCGGCGAACTGGAACACGACATTCTGCTCGCTGACGATTCACCTTTCCTGCCGCATTATGAGGTTTCCGTCTCGGCAACATCTGAGCCGGAAACGCAAAGTGCACGCCGTGTTTTCATTAAGGCGGTTTGTGATGCCGAAGTGCGTTTCCGCACGCCCCGCATAACCCGGCCCGAACCGGATGCCGATCCGATCCTCAGATTTCAAAATGCCGGGCTTGATTTTCCCTGCATCAGCGTGCGTTTCGCGCCGATCTACCGACAGCCTGAATCCGGCGCCGATTATCCCGGCCTGCGCGAGACGATGATTGCGGATATTTTCGATGCCGGCCTTCAGGCCTTCTCGTCATTCGCTGCCGGTAAAGATGCACTCAAGGTTACCAGCCATCGCGCGCTCGGCCGCAAGGCCTTCGTTGATGCCGTCAGACGTGCCGATCGTTCAATAGACGACATCGTCTCGTCCTTTGATTTTCTTCTGTCCGTGACGCCGATCAATGCCCGCCGGGCCTTCGAGGAATTTCGCGATGGCAGCTTCCAATATGCGCCGCGCCTGCTTTACCGGCCGCTCGGCGTTGACGTCGAGGAGCAGAAACGCAAGCTCTATTCCGTCGTTTTCGATCATCTGGAAGACCCGGTGCTTTATCATCTCTACCGGGAGAAACAGCAGGAGATCGATCTGCAACTGACCATGCTCGCCAATCTGCATCGCCGTACTTTCACCGATTTCTCCCGCGCCCTTTACGGTGCCGTCGAACCCGCGCTTCTGACGCTGGCGCTCAAGGTGCTTGCCGATTGCCCACGCAAGGATGAGAGCGGCGAAATCGCCATGGTCGATTGTTATGCGGTCGCCAAAAAATCGCGCGAGATGATCGAGACCTATCTGGCGGAGGAGCCGGAATTCAAGGCGCGTGTCGAGATCAGGGATGACCTGCCGCCTGGCCTGATGGTGACGGGCGAGAAGCTCCTGATTTCTCGCCACACCGTCATGGAACAGCGCCGGGTCGAGGCGCTGCTGTCGCATGAGATCGGCGTGCATCTCCTCACCTATTTCAACGGTTCGTTTCAGGGCCTCCGGCTCTTCCGCACCGGCCTTTCCGGTTACGAGGGCGTGCAGGAAGGGCTGGCAGTGCTGGCGGAACATCTGGCCGGCGGCATGACGCGCGAGCGCCTGCGGCTGATCGCCGGCCGTGTCGTCGGCTGCGCCGCCATGCTGGACGGCGCGACTTTTGTTGAGACGTTCCGGACTATGACCCGCGATCATGGTTTCGACGAGGCTGGCGCCTTCAACATGGTTTTGCGCATCTATCGTGGCGGCGGTCTTTCCAAGGACGCGATCTATCTGCGTGGGCTTGCGGAGGTGCTGGAGCATCTGCGCAAGGATGGCGCGCTCGATCCGTTCTGGATGGGCAAGATTGCCGCTGCCCATTTCCCGGTGATGCAGGAGCTTGCCTTGCGCGGCCTCTTGCGTCCGCCGGGCGTACGTCCCGCTTTTCTGCTGCCGGCCAAGGCCAATGAGCGGCTGGAAAAGATACGGGCCGGATTATCCATCGCCGAACTGGCGACATTGTAATATTACAGGAGGGGCTTATGCGTATCGCATTTTTCGTCAATTCCATCGAAACTGAGGGGCCTACTTTCGCAACCGGCCTGCTGGCCATGGCGGCGCTCAATCGCGGTCACGAGGTGGTGTATCTGACGCCTGGCGATTTTACCTTGCGCTCGGATGATAGCCTGACCGTACACGCCACCGTTCTACCGAAGGCCAAATACAAGAAAGCCGATGCTTTTCACGCGGCACTTCAGGACAAAGCACTGGAACGGCGTACCATGGATGTAGAGGAAATCGACGCGCTGATGCTGCGCAACGATCCCTCGCTGGATCAGACGACGCGGCCATGGGCGGTGCATGCCGGCATTCTGTTCGGGCGGCTGGCAGAACAGCGCGGCGTTGTGGTTTTGAACGACCCGGAAGGATTGGCGCTGGCGCAGAACAAGCTCTATTTCCAGAGCTTTCCGGAAATCTTACGCCCGACCACGATCATCTCGCGCAATGTCGATGAAATACGCGCATTTGCGGATACCCACCCTAAGGGTGTCATCGTCAAGCCGCTGCAGGGTTCAGGCGGCAAGAACGTCTTCAAGATCGGCTCCAGCAAGGAGGCCAATCTCAACCAGATTTTCGAGGCGGTCAGTCTCGAAGGTTACTTGATTGCACAGGCCTATCTGCCGGCCGCCAAGGATGGCGATATTCGGTTCTTCATGATGAATGGCAAGCCTCTGATGCGCGACGGACAATATGCGGCTTTGCGCCGCGTTCCGGCAAAAGGCGATCTGCGCTCCAACATTCACGCCAAGGGCACTGCCGAGGCCGTGAAGGTGACGGACGAGATTGTGGCGCTTGCCGAAATGATGCGGCCGAAGCTGGTGGAAGACGGTATGTTCCTGGTCGGGCTTGATATTGTCGGCGACAAGATACTGGAGGTAAACGTGTTTTCGCCCGGCGGTCTCTCCAACATTCGCGACCTCACCGATGTCGATTTCAGCGATACGATCATCGAAGCCGTGGAAACCAAGATCGCCATGCAGAGCGCCTCCGGCGGTATGCTTTCAAATCGTCTTCTAGCGACGCTTTGATTTATTCGCGCAGCTCTGTCGACTGCATGTCACGATACCAGGCGACGAGGGCCTTGATGCCCTCCTCGACCGGGGTTTGCGGCACATAGCCCGTCAAGGCCCTCAGAAGATCGGGTGAAGCGAAGGTGCGGGGGACGTCGCCCTGCTGCATCGGCAACATGTTGCGGATTGCCGGCCTGCCGACCGTCTTTTCGACCGTTTCGACAAAGTGCATCAGCTCTACCGGCTGGCCGCCGCCAATATTGACGATGCGGAAGGGTGCGTGGTGCGACAGCGTGTCGGTGACGCCTTCCTCAGTTACCCGGTTTTCCTCGGACGGAATGACCTGGCTCAGCCGGACGATACCTTCAACGAGGTCATCGATATAGGTGAAGTCGCGGCTCATATTGCCTTGGCCGTAAATATCGATCGGCTCGCCGTTCGAGATGGCGTCGACGAATTTGATTGGCGCCATGTCCGGCCGTCCCCACGGTCCGTAAACCGTGAAGAAACGGAAGGCTGTGGTGGGCAATTTGTGAAGATGGGCGTAGCTGTGCGCCATCAATTCCATCGATTTTTTGGTGGCCGCATAAAGCGTCATCGGCTCGTCGGCCTTGTCGCTTTCCGCAAAGGGAATTTTTTCATTGGCGCCGTAGATGGAGGAAGTTGAAGCCAGCATCAGGTGTTTGACACGCAGGTTCTTGGCAAGCTCCAGCATGTTCCACGATCCGATGAGATTGGAATCGATATAGGCGCGTGGATTTTCGAGGCTGTAGCGAACACCCGCCTGCGCGGCGAGGTGAATTATGATTTCCGGTTCGGCAGCCTCTGCCGCGCGCTTCAGCGCATCCGTGTCTTCCAGCATGCCGATTTCCGCCCTGAAACCGTTGGAGCGGGAAAGGATCGCATGGCGTTTTTCTTTCAGGCTGACATCGTAATATTTCGTCATGCCGTCGAAACCGGTTACGAAATGGCCGGCATCGAGCAGCCGTTTGGCAACGTAAAAACCGATGAAGCCCGCGGTGCCGGTAACCAGATAACGCATGATGACTATATCCCAAATCCGTTGGTGCGTTTGCGGCCGAACCGAAGCGCAAAAACCGTTTTAATGAAACTTCGAAGGCGAAACCGCTATTGGCCCTTGTCGGAACTGCTGTCGTGTGGGCGGCCAATGCCGGCATAAACGAAGCCGTGCCCGGTGACCTCGTCCGTGCGGTAGATATTGCGTAGATCCACCAGAACGGGGTTTTTCATGATGGCCTTCAGGCGCGGCAGATCGAGTGCGCGGAACTGGTTCCATTCCGTCACGATCACGACGGCATCGGCGCCTTCGGCAGCCTCGTAGGGGCCGCTTGCATAGTCGATATCCTCGATCACATGGCGGGCATTCACCATTCCCTCCGGATCGTAGCCGACCACCTTGGCGCCGCCGTCCTGGAGGGTCTGGATGATGGCAATCGCCGGGCTGTCGCGCATATCGTCGGTATTGGGCTTGAAGGTCAGGCCAAGGACCGCGATCTTCTTGCCGCGCACGTCGCCGCCCACCGCGTTGATGACCTTGCGGCCCATGGCGCGCTTGCGGTTGTCGTTGATGGCAATGGTGGTCTCGATCAGCCGCACAGGGGCGTCATAGTCCTGTGCGGTCTTGGCAAGCGCCAGCGTATCCTTGGGGAAACAGGAGCCGCCATAACCCGGACCGGCATGCAGGAACTTCGCGCCGATGCGGCCATCGAGGCCGATGCCGCGCGAAATATCCTGAACATTGGCGCCGACCTTTTCGCACAGATCCGCCATTTCGTTGATGAAGGTGATCTTCATCGCCAGAAAGGCGTTGGCGGCATATTTGATCAGTTCCGAAGTGCGCCTGGTGGTGAAGAGCAAAGGCGACTGGTTGAGATAGAGCGGACGGTAAACCTCCGTCATCACCGGGCGGGCGCGCTCGTCGGAAAGACCGACGACGATGCGGTCCGGTCGCTTGAAATCCTCGATGGCCGCGCCTTCCCGCAGAAATTCCGGGTTGGAAACCACGGCAAAATCGGCCGAAGGGTTTTCTTCGCGGATGATGCGTTCCACCTCGTCCCCCGTGCCGACGGGAACGGTGGACTTGGTGACGATGACGGTGAAGCCGTCAAGCGAATGGGCGATTTCTTTCGCCGCCGCATAGACATAACCGAGATCGGCGTGGCCGTCGCCGCGCCGCGAGGGCGTGCCGACCGCGATGAAGACGACGTCGGCATTGGCAACCGCGGAGGAGAGGTCGGTGGTGAAGCTCAATCGGCCCGCCTTGGCGTTGTTGGCAACGATGACCTCCAGACCCGGTTCGAAGATCGGGATATGGCCGCTTTTCAGCGCTTCGATCTTCTCCGGCATCTTGTCCACGCAGATCACGTCATGGCCGAAATCGGCAAAACACGCACCGGAAACAAGGCCGACATAACCGGCACCGATCATCACTATCCGCATTCTTCTTCCTTTCGGTTCGTGAGGCGATGTTCGCGCAGCAAGCTTCAGGCGAAATCAGCGGGTGCAATCACACCACATTGTTTAGCCGCCTTCACGCTTGCCGCCAAGCGCCACGATCAACACGGGCTAACCTCTTTCCGTGACGGTGATATGATGGCGTCGACGGGACAAATTTGCCGCACCTTGCGGCCATCTGCATCGATGCGGTCGGATCGGGTGTTTTTGCGGCTTTTGCGGCTTGCACTCATAGGTAGCCGGGTCTAGCCATAGGGTGAGGATCAAATCTGCCAGACTGTCTGTCCCTTAAGGGGCGTCCGGGTTGCTTTAAGCGGCCGGGGTGCGCTTTGCGTTGCGGTCGCTGTTCGGGGAAGTTCAAATGCAAAAGGGTTTTCTGCTCGGTCTGTTCGCTTATGCGACCTTTTCCCTGGGCGATGCCACGATCAAGTCGCTTGGATCACAGATCAGCGTTTTCGAGATCGGCTTTTTCAGCATCCTGTTTTCCGGCATCTTCATCTTCTTCAGCAAGCCGCGTGAGGAAAGGTGGCGTGAATTCTGGCGCATGAGCCGTCCGTTTGCGGTGCACGGGCGGGCGATTTCCGGCCTGTTCGCCGGTATTCTCGGTATCTATGCCTTCACCACCATTCCGCTGGCCGAAGCCTATGCGCTGATCTTTCTCTCACCGTTGTTTGTGACAGTGCTGTCGGCTGTCGTATTGAAGGAAGATATAGGGCCATGGCGCTGGGCGGCCGTTCTGGCCGGCATCGTCGGTGTTCTGCTCGTCGTGCGGCCCGGCTTCAAGGCGCTGGAACTCGGGCACGTCGCAGCCATCGGTGTCGCATTCCTGGCGGCGATGACCATCGTGCTGCTCCGCTCGCTTGCGGGCAAGGAGAAGCGCACCTCGATAATGGGCGTGCTTTTGGTCTACGGCCTCACCTTCAACGGCATTGCCTCGATTCCCGAGTTCGTCATGCCCAATCTGCACCAGTTCGCCGCCTTTGCCTTCATCGGCCTCTGCACGGCGACGGGACAGATAACGCTGCTCGTCGCAACACGTATCGCGCCGGCCAGCCAGATTGCACCCTCGCATTATTCTCAGATCCTCTGGGCCGTGGCGATCGGCATGACTTTCTTCCACGAATATCCGGATGCGATCGCGGTGCTTGGGCTGGGTGTCATCGCCGCATCGGGACTTCTGACGATGATCCGCGAAAGGGTCAGGCTCGGCACAGTTCGCTGGAATCCGTTTTTCCGCAATCGGCTTTGAAGTCATCCATCGATCGGAAACAGTGCGTCAACCGAAGCGCGGCTTGTGGGGTGGGTGCAGACGGCCCCATAAGCTTTTCATCGATAGATGAATGGAGAGCCCAAAATGCTCGTGGATGGAAAGTGGACCGCCGAATGGCACCCGGTGCAGGCGACCGACAAGAAGGGTGGTTTCGTTCGCCAGACATCCGGCTTCCGCAACTGGGTAACGTCTGATGGTTCAGCAGGCCCGACGGGAGAGGGCGGTTTCAAGGCCGAGGCTGGGCGCTATCATCTCTATGTCGCGCTGATTTGTCCATGGGCCTCACGCACGCTGATCGGCCGCAAGCTCAAGAAGCTCGAGGATGTCATTTCGGTCTCAATTGTGGAGCCGGCGCTCTCCGACGAGGGTTGGAAATTCGGCGATTATCCAGGTTCGGATCGCGACGGGCTGAACGGCTTCGCTTATATGCACGAAGCCTATACCAGCGCCGATCCGCATTATACCGGCCGTGCCACCGTTCCGGTTCTTTGGGACAAGAAGACGAAAACCATCGTCAACAACGAATCCGCCGACATTCTCCGCATGCTGAATTCCGGTTTCGGCGATCTGGCCGATAACGGCATCGATCTTTATCCGGAAGATCTGCGGGACGCGATTGATGCGCTCAACGACCATATCTATCCCCGCCTCAACAACGGTGTCTACAGAACCGGTTTTGCCACCACCCAGCTTGCCTATGAGGAAGCCTTTGCCGACGTCTTCGCGACACTTCAGGAACTTGAAACTCGCCTGGCATCAGGCGGTCCCTTCCTCTTCGGCGATCGCCTGACGGAAACGGATGTCAGGCTTTTCGTGACGCTGGTGCGTTTCGATGCCGCCTATTACGGCCTCTTCAAGTGCAACCTTCGCCGCATTGCCGACTATCGGGCCCTGCAGGCCTATATGATGCGGGTGCTAAACATTCCGGGCGTGCGTGACACGGTCAATATCGACCACATCAAGCGCGGTTATTATTCGATCAAGGCGCTCAATCCGACCCGGATCGTGCCGGTCGGCCCCGATCTGCCGGGGCTTGACGAGGTTTCCATCGGCGGCACTGTGTGAATATCTAGGCCGGCTTGCCGACCTGATCGAGAAGCCATGCCTGGAAGGCGCGGGCAAGGACATTGTCCTGCCGCCCTTCCGGCAGGGCAACATAATAGCTCTTGTCGGTTTGCAGTGGAATGTCGAAGACGATTTCGAGACGGCCGGAGACGAGTTCCGCCTCGATCAGATATTTCGGCAGAAGGGCAAAGCCAATGCCGCTTATGGCTGCTTCAATGATCATCGAAAACCGGTCGAAACGGCTGCCTCTATAGGCATTCTCCGCCGTTACCCCATTCATCTCCAGCCACTCAGTCCATAGTTTCGGCCGTGTGGTCACGTGCAGCAACGGTTGTCGGTTAAAATCCTCCGGCTCTCTCATTCCCGCGCGCTGAAGCAGAGCGGGGCTGGCGACCGGCACGATCACTTCGTTGCATAAAAAGGTGCAGGTGCCGTGCGCCCAGACCGGCTGGCCGTAATGGATGGCGAGGTCGAAACCTTCCTCATCGAAATCGAAAGGGTGCGAGCGCGAGCCGATGGTGATGGTCATTTCCGGGTTGGCGTCGATGAAGCGGTGCAGACGCGGCATCAGCCAGCGGCTGCCGAAGGTTGGCAGGGTGGCGACGGAAAGTGATGCATGAGATGTTCCGGCCGAGACCGCGCGCACCATCAGCTGTTCGGATTGCTGCAACAGGCGCCGCACGTCTGGCAGGAATTTGCGACCCGCTTCCGACAGGACGACGCGCCGGCGGATGCGTTCGAAAAGCTGCATTCCGGTCTGCGCCTCGAGTTCGCCGATCTGCCGGCTGACCGCACTTTGCGTGAGGTTGAGTTCTTCCGCCGCACGGGTAAAATTCCCATGCCTTGCGGCACACTCGAATGCTTGCAGGGTTACGATATCAGGGACCAGTCTTCTGCGCGGATCCATACCATTCTCGCATCAACTTACCCGCTTTCCTCATTGGAAAAGGGTCATTATGGCCATATATGATTACGGGAAAGAATGGAATGGTGTTTTGCCGGCTTCGACGGAGGCGCCGTTTCACAAAATGATAAATTCGGGGAAAGAACAGCGACGGGAGTTGAAAGCGCCGTATCAAAAACGGCCTTTCCTCCCCTTTGAGCCAAAAAGGATAATTTGACATGGATGCGACCACGAAGCTTGACGTGAAACAGGAAGCCGCGGCCCTGCTCGACAGAATGGGCGTCGCCCGCGATCTTTATACCGGCGGCGATATGGCGTCGTTCAGCCCGGTAACGGGTGAACAGATCGCAAGCCTCAAGACCATTTCGGTCGAGGGTGTCGCAGCCGTGGTCGACAAGGCCGATGCCGCCTTCAAGATTTGGCGCAACGTGCCTGCTCCGCGCCGTGGCGAACTGATCCGGCTTCTGGGCGAAGAACTGCGCTCCTTCAAGGCAGATCTCGGTCGGCTCGTCTCGCTGGAAGCGGGCAAGGTCCCGTCCGAAGGTCTCGGCGAAGTGCAGGAGATGATCGATATCTGCGATTTCGCGGTCGGCTTGTCCCGCCAGCTTTACGGCCTCACCATCGCCACCGAACGCCCCGGCCACCGTATGATGGAAACCTGGCATCCGCTCGGCGTTGTCGGCGTTATCTCCGCTTTCAATTTTCCGGTCGCGGTCTGGTCGTGGAACGCGGCACTCGCGCTAGTCTGCGGCAATTCGGTGGTCTGGAAGCCATCTGAAAAGACCCCGCTGACGGCACTTGCGGTTCAGGGCATCTTCGAACGTGCCGTAGCCCGTTTTGGCGATGCGCCGGAAGGGCTGTCGCAGCTTCTGATCGGCGACCGCGCCGTTGGTGAAGCATTGGTGGACAACCCCAAGGTTCCCCTGGTTTCTGCAACCGGTTCCACCCGCATGGGCCGCGATGTCGGCCCGCGTCTGGCGAAGCGCTTCGCCCGCGCCATTCTGGAACTGGGCGGCAACAATGCCGGCATCGTCTGCCCGTCTGCCGATCTCGACATGGCGCTGCGCGCCATTGCCTTCGGCGCCATGGGCACGGCCGGCCAGCGCTGCACCACGCTTCGCCGTCTCTTCGTGCATGACAGTGTTTACGACCAGCTCGTGCCGCGTCTGAAAAAGGCCTACGCCTCCGTATCCGTCGGCAATCCGCTCGAAACATCGGCGCTTGTCGGACCGCTGGTGGATAAGGCGGCTTTCGACGGCATGCAGAAGGCGCTCGAAGCGGCCAAGGCGCATGACGGCGTGGTGAATGGCGGCGGGCGAGTGGATACGGGTGCGCCGGATGCCTATTATGTAAAGCCGGCACTTGTCGAAATGCCTGAACAGGCGGGGCCGGTGTTGGAAGAGACCTTCGCGCCGATCCTTTATGTGATGAAGTACAGCGATCTCGATCAGGCGATTGACGCGCATAACGCCGTTGCCGCTGGTCTGTCGTCGTCGATCTTCACCCGCGACATTCAGGAATCGGAACGTTTCCTGTCTTCGGAAGGCTCGGATTGCGGCATCGCCAACGTCAATATCGGAACCTCGGGCGCGGAAATCGGCGGCGCATTCGGTGGTGAAAAGGAAACCGGCGGTGGCCGCGAATCCGGTTCGGATGCATGGAAGGCCTATATGCGCCGCGCCACCAACACCATCAACTACTCCAAGGCGCTGCCTTTGGCGCAGGGCGTTTCCTTCGATATCGAGTAAATCGCTTCGCAAGTTTGCGCGTTCGATAGCGATATTGATCCATCATGCCGGTGCGGCCAGTCCGCACCGGCATTCGTCTGTTAAGCAGGCTTGGTAATGCTTCCTGCGATGATTTGCGGGAAAGAGGCGTCTCTGCGGAATTTTATTCCCGCAATATCGCTCATATTGAATTATCCTCTCTCTATCGTTTTCATCGAAAACCCTAGCATTGCTCCATATCGCAAACCGGCCCCAGGGGGTCGGCGACAAGGAGCTAAGATGCCAGCCATTACCCGTCGTGCCCTCTCCGCCAGTTTTCTTGTTGCCGCTGCATTATCCGTGCTGCCCTTGCAGGCGCAGGCGGCGGAAGAGCTGAAGATCGGTTATCAGAAAACCGGCCTGCCGGTGATCGCGAGGCAACAGGGCGTTATCGAAAAGGCGCTTGAGGCCAAGGGCGTCAAGGTTTCGTGGGTCGAATTCACCGCAGGCCCGCCGCTGGTGGAGGCCTTGAATGTTGGCTCCATCAATGTCGGCTGGACGGGCGATGCGCCGCCAATCTTCGGTCAGGCGGCCGGTTCGGCCATCGTTTACGTTGCGGCTCTTCCCTCAAACGGTAAGGGTGAGGCGATCTTCACCAAGCCCGAGAGCGGTATAAAGTCGGTTGCCGATCTGAAGGGCAAGAAGGTCGGCGTCGGCAAGGGCACAAGCGCCCACAATCTGCTGGTGGCGGCAATTGAGAAGAACGGCCTGAAATTTAGCGATATCGACGTGGTCTATCTCAGCCCGGCTGACGCGGCGGCAGCCTTTGCCAGCGACAAGATCGACGCCTGGGCCGTCTGGGATCCGTTCTATGCAATTGCCGAGACGCGCTATAAGCCCGTCACTCTGGCCCGCACCAGCGAGGTTCTCAATGTGAGTACCTATTTCCTCGCCAACCGCGACTATGCCAAATCCCATGCCGACACCATCAATATAACGCTTGATGCCCTGGGCGAGGCGGCCAAATGGTCCGCCGCCAACCGCGACAAGGTTGCGGCAGCCCTGCATGAGGTGACAGGTGTACCGCTGGAAGCGCAGACGCTGGCTGCGAACCGTTCGGAATTCGGTATTTCGAAAATCGATGACAAGATCATTGCCAGCCAGCAGGAAACTGCCGACCGCTTTTATCGCCTGGGCCTGATCCCTAAGCAGATCAGCATCAAGGATGCCGTCTGGTCAGGCGCCACCAACTGATCCCGGATACGGAGGGCTTCGCGATGAGCATCAGAAGGCGTATCGAGGCTGGAAGCATCACGGGCTGGTTGCTTCCTGCCATCATTCTTGCCGGCTGGGAGCTTGCTGCCCGCGTCGGTCTCATTTCGGCAAACGTCCTGCCGGCTCCCTCTGCCGTCGCGGAAGCCTTCTGGCGGCTTTTGCTTTCAGGGGAACTCATCGCCAATATCGGTGTCAGCTCCGCTCGCGCTCTGGCCGGTTTCGCCGTTGGCGGCGCGATTGGTTTCATCTTCGGGCTGGCCAACGGACTGTCGCGGTTTTCCCGCAGCTTTACCGACACGACGCTGCAGATGATCCGCAACATCCCGCATCTGGCGCTCATTCCGCTCGTCATCCTCTGGTTCGGCATCGACGAGGAGGCAAAGCTTTTCCTCGTGGCACTCGGAGTGTTTTTCCCCATCTACATCAACACGCTGCTCGGCATTCAGGGGGTCGATCCGCAACTGGTGGAGATGGGGCGTACCTATGGCATGTCGCCCTTCACCCTGTTCCGGCGAGTGATCCTGCCCGGCGCGCTGCCGTCCATTTTCACCGGCCTGCGTTATGCGCTCGGCATCATGTGGCTGACGCTTATCGTGGCGGAAACAATTTCCTCCTCTTCCGGCCTCGGCTACATGGCCATGCAGGCGCGCGAGTTCCTGCTGATCGATGTCGTCGTGCTGTCGATCCTTATTTACGCGCTTCTTGGCAAGCTGGCGGACAGTTTCGCCCGCTTCCTCGAAAGCATCTTCCTGCAGTGGCATCCAGCCTTCAAGAAAGTCTGAGGTAACCCATGTCGACCAGCAATGTTACGACGTTGAGACGCCCCGATGCCCCATCATCCTCCCCTTCCGGGGCAGAGACCAAGGTTGAACAGCGCGGCAAGCAGAACGACAGCAAGGTCGCTTTCAGCTTCCGCAATGTGACAAAGACCTTTGGCGATAAACCGGTTCTGCGCGGCATCGATCTCGATGTGCGGGAAGGCGAGTTTCTGGCTATTATCGGCAAGAGTGGATGCGGCAAGAGCACGCTTCTGCGTATCTTGGCCGGTCTTGATGCGCCCACAAGCGGCACCGTTTCGAAAGACGCATCGAGCCGCACTCGCATGATGTTTCAGGAGCCGCGCCTTCTGCCATGGGAGCGCATCGCAAACAATGTATCCGTGGGCCTGACCGGCATCGCCAAAGGTGAGGCGGCGAACGAGCAGGCGCTTGCCATTCTCGAAGAGGTTGGGCTAAAGGACCGGGCGGGCGAGTGGCCCTATGTCCTGTCTGGAGGCCAGAAGCAGCGCGTGGCGCTGGCACGCGCGCTGGTGGCGCATCCGCAAATTCTGGCGCTGGATGAACCCCTCGGGGCGCTAGATGCGCTCACCCGCATCGAAATGCAGCTTCTGCTGGAGCGCATCTGGCGCAAGCAGAAATTCACCGCCGTTCTCGTTACGCACGATGTTTCGGAAGCCGTCGCACTTGCAGACCGCATCGTCGTGATTGATGAGGGGCGCATCGCCCTTGATCTCGATGTGAAACTGCCGCGTCCGCGCCGACACGGCACCCCGGAATTCGCGCGGCTTGAAGAGCAGGTTCTGAACCAGCTTTTCGGTCGTGGTGAAATCGGTGGGTGATGTGATGGACCGGCAGGGTCGAGACCCTGCCGGAACCAGATAATCAGCCGATGCTCATCAGGCTGGCATTGCCGCCGGCAGCCGTTGTGTTGACGCTGACGGAGACTTCTTCCACCAGCCAGTCGAGATTGTAGGGCTGGGTTTCACGGTCAAGCGCTTCCGTCGTGGCGGCCTGAACCAGAACCAGAGGACCGGGCAGGGCGGCGATTTTCTTGTTGATCGCAACGACACGTTCCGCATCGCCCTCGATCAGCGCGCCGGCGAACGGTGCGGATTTTTCCCAGCTGTCAGCCCATGTGATGCGCGAGGTGACGGTTGCCGGCAATCCGTAGATCGACTTTTCCAGCCCCGACGCATTATCGATAACGACCGAGTTGCCGGTGGCAAGCGCTGCCGCAAGCTGGCGATAGAGCCCTTGCTCCGTGGCCGGAATAAGCAGCACCTTGCCGCGCGGATGCAGCGCATAGACGTTGCGTTCGCCGACTGGGCCTGCCAGTTCGGTTTCGAAACCGAGGCCGGATAGGGCTGCGGCCTGTCTTGCGGCTTCGGCTGCAACGCTCTGGCCGTTTTCATCCAGCCAGCGGGCGAGATCGACAGCCGCCTGGTCCTGCTGGCTGGCAACGCGGTCGATCTTCGGCGCGGTTTGTGTGACGCGGCCGAGATAGAGCGGACCGCCCGCCTTGGGGCCGGTGCCGGAGAGGCCTCGCCCGCCAAAGGGCTGGACGCCGACCACGGCGCCGATGATGTTGCGGTTCACATAGAGATTACCGGCCGCGACGCGCGACAGGACATGCTGGATGGTATCGTCAAGACGCGTATGCAGGCCGAAGGTCAGGCCATAGCCGGTGGCGTTGATCTCGTCGATCAGCCGGTCGAGATTGTCGCGCTTGAACCGGATGACGTGCAGCACCGGCCCGAAGACCTCTTTCTTAAGATCGGCGAGCGATTTCATCTCGATGATTGTCGGTGGCACGAAGGTGCCCTTGCCGGTTTCGCCGGCAAGCGAAATCTGCTCGATCCGGTGGCCGAGTGCGCGCATGCTGTCAACGTGTTTTTCGATGATGCCTTTAGCTTCAGCGGTGATCACGGGGCCGACATCGACGGAAAGGCTATCGGTGCGCCCGATGCGCAATTCGTGCAGCGCGCCCTTCAGCATCGTCAGGGTTCGGTCGGCCACATCTTCCTGCAGGCAGAGAATGCGAAGCGCCGAGCAACGCTGGCCGGCACTGTCGAAGGCAGAGGCGATGACGTCGGCGACGACCTGCTCGGCAAGCGCTGAGGAATCGACGATCATGGCGTTCTGGCCGCCGGTCTCGGCAATCAGGGGAACGGGCTGGCCGTTTGCGAGAACCCGGCCTGCGAGTTGACCCTGGATGAGCCGCGCCACTTCAGTGGATCCGGTGAACATCACACCCGCCGTGAGCGCTGAGCCGACTAGTGCCGCACCGGTCTTGCCGTCACCTGGCAGAAGCTGCACGGCGTCCTGCGGAACGCCTGCCTCATGCAGCAGGCGTACCCCCTGCGCGGCGATCAACGGGGTTTCTTCGGCGGGCTTTGCCAGTACCGGATTACCGGCAACCAGTGCTGCCGTTACCTGGCCGATGAAGATGGCAAGCGGGAAGTTCCACGGGCTGATGCAGACGACCGGGCCGAGCGGTGTCTCGTTGGCCTTGAAGGTCTTCCGGGCTTCCGCTGCGTAATAACGCAGGAAGTCAATCGCTTCGCGCACCTCGGCAATGGCGTTCGGCATGGATTTTCCGGCCTCGCGCATGATGAGGCCAAGCAGGGCCGGCATTTCGGCCTGCATCCGGTCGGCAGCGCGCTCCAGGCAGGCGGCGCGCTCCTCGACCGGCGTGGAAGACCAGTTGGAGGCTGCGGCCCGTTGCATTGCCGCTTCGACATCGGCCTCTGTCGGTTCGGTTACATAACCGACGACATCATTGTGGTCGCCGGGATTGAGGACCGGGCGTGTCTTTCCGCCTGCATGCGGTGCTGCGGCTTTCCATTCCGTCGTCGCACCTGCCTTAAGGACGTTGTCCAGCGCGGCAAGTGCCGTTTCATTCGAAAGATCGAGGCCGGCGGAATTTGCCCGTTCGGGGCCGAAGAGACCAGCGGGTGCAGCAATGCGGTCGTGCCGTGCGCCGGGAACGGGGTAAGCCTTGACCACGGTGACCGGATCTTCCAGCAGGGAAGCCACCGGCACGGCGGGATCTGCTATGCGGTTGACGAAGGAGGAGTTCGCGCCGTTTTCCAGCAGACGGCGGACGAGATAGGCAAGCAGCGTCTCGTGGGTGCCAACAGGCGCATAAAAGCGGCAGGGACGATCGAGCTTTTTCTTGCCGACGACTTCGCTGTAAAGCGGTTCGCCCATGCCGTGCAGGCACTGGAACTCGTAATCACCGAGTTTGAAGTCCGGACCAGCGAGATGGTAGATGGTAGCCATGGACTGGGCGTTGTGGGTCGCAAATTGCGGGAACACGACGTCACGCGCGGCAAGCAGCTTGCGGGCGCAGGCGATATAGGAGACATCCGTGTGCACTTTGCGGGTGAAGACCGGGAAGTCTTCCAGCCCGTCCACCTGTGCGCGCTTGATCTCCGCATCCCAGTAGGCGCCCTTGACAAGACGCACCATGATGCGGCGACCGGCACGTTGGGCGAGATCGATGATGTAGTCGAGAACAAAGGGGCAGCGGCGGCCATAGGCCTGCACAACGAAGCCTAGGCCGTTCCAACCGGCAAGATCCTTGTCGAGCGCCAGTTCCTCCAGAAGATCGAGCGACAGTTCCAGCCGGTCGGCTTCCTCGGCGTCAATGTTGAGGCCGATATCGTATTTCTTGCTGAGCAGCATCAGGGATTTCACACGCGGCAGAAGCTCCGCCATTACCCGCTCTGCCTGCACACGGGCATAACGCGGATGCAGGGCCGAAAGCTTGATGGAAATTCCGGGGCCACCATAGATGCCACGCCCGGCGGAGGCCTTGCCAATGGCGTGGATCGCGTTTTCGTAGTCCTTGTAATAACGCTCCGCATCCTTGGCGGTGGTCGCCGCTTCGCCGAGCATGTCGTAGGAATATTGGAAACCCTGTTCCTCCAGCGGTTTCGAGCGCTTGATCGCTTCCCCAATCGTTTCGCCGGTCACGAATTGCTCGCCCATCATGCGCATCGCCATATCGACGCCGCGGCGAATGACGGGTTCGCCAGCCCTGGCGATCAGCTTGGTCAGCGCCGCCGAAAGGCCGCTGTCATTGACCGTCGAGGTCAGCTTGCCGGTGATGACAAGACCCCAGGTTGCGGCGTTGACGAACAGCGAGCGCCCGCCGCCGATGTGGGACTTCCAGTCGCCGCGGGCGATCTTGTCGCGGATCAGCGCGTCGCGGGTGGCGGTGTCGGGAATGCGCAGCAGTGCTTCGGCAAGGCACATCAGGGCCACGCCCTCATGGCTGGAGAGCGAATATTCCTGCACCAGCCCCTCGACGCCGGTGCCTTTCGTCTTGGCGCGCAACGCCTCGATCAGCTTGGTTGCCGTGGTGCGAATGGCTGCGGCCTGCTCGGGCGTGACGGTCGCAGCATCGATCAGAGGCGCCAGGCACTCTTCCTCTGGGCGGCGGTAAGCGGCGGTAATTGCTTTGCGCAACGGGCTCTGCTCGCGCACGGGCGGTGCAAAATTCTGGAAAATACCGTTCACCGTCTGCTGCGGGTTTACATCGGCTTTGCTTGCACCATCGGCCATTCTGAAAATCCTGAAAAAGCTGTTGAAGACAGACTGTCAGCGGCAGCGTGTCCTCCGCTCGCCGCTTGTCATTCTGCTGTGTACAATATCATTGCCGTAAAAATTGCTATGGTCCTATTTTGAGGATAGAACAGGCCATATGAACTTTTATTATTCAAAATTGGCGTGAAATCACATGGCTAATAGTCATAAAACAGACGATCTGGACCACTTCGATCTCAAGATTCTCGAGGCCCTCAGCGAAGACGGGCGCATGTCGGTGCTGCAACTGTCGAAAAGGGTCGGCCTCTCCAAGACGCCGTGCCAGACGCGGCTCAAGCGGTTGGTGGATGAAGGTTATATTCTGGGCTTCCGTGCGGTGCTCAATCCGCAGAAACTGGGCGTCGACCATATCGCCTTCGCCGAGGTCAAGCTTTCCGACACACGCGAAAAGGCGCTTGAGGAATTCAACACGGCGGTGCGCAAGATCAAGGAGGTGGAGGAATGCCACATGATCGCCGGCGCCTTCGATTATCTACTGAAGGTGCGCACCAGCGATATCCGCAAATACCGAAGGGTGCTCGGCGAAAAAATCTCCAGCCTTCCATCGGTTTCCAACACTTCGACATTCGTCGTGATGCAGTCGGTCAAGGAGACCGGTATCTGACGACGCGGCGAAGAAAAACGGGCAGGCATGAGCCTACCCGTCTAATGCTTTGCGAATTCTGCCAGCTCAGCGCGCGGTGGCTGCGGCGGTAACGGCGCTCATCTGCGCGTCAGGACCAAACTCGTTTTCGTTTTCGATGCCGAGAAGTTCCTGCAGGCGCAATCGCGCGCGGCTGACACGGCTCTTGATCGTGCCAACCGGGCACCCGCAAATCTCGGCTGCTTCTTCGTAAGCAAAGCCCGAGGCGCCGATCAACAAGATCGCTTCGCGCTGATCGTCGGGCAACTTTGCAAGTGCCGTACGAAAATCCTGAAGATCGACCGAACCATGCTGTTCTGGCGGCACCGACAGGCGCGAGGTGTAAACCCCGTCGGTATCCTGTACTTCGCGGCCGGACTTGCAGAATCTGGCTGTAGAATTCGTTACGCAGGATCGTCACCAGCCATGCGCGCATGTTGGTGCCAGGCTGGAAACTCTCCTGTTTCGCCCAGGCCTTCATGATCGTATCCTGCACGAGGTCGTCAGCGCGATCCCTCGAACGGATGAGTGAGATCGCGAATGCGCGCAGGTTTGGCAGTGCCGCCAGCATTTCCCGTTTGAAATTGTATTCTGTCTGCTCCGGCTCTTTCGCCATCATTCCCCCGAAGCCTTGTCTTTGGCTCTGTTTTCGGCTTCATCGAGTTTCTCGAGAAGATCGAGGAATTTGTCAGGGATGCCTTCTTCCTGAACAGCATCGTAGAGTTCCCTGAGCTTGCGGGAAATCACCGCACGTCCAGAGTGCGGGACCTGAGGGTTGGCCGGATTGTCCGGAGAATCTTGGTCCGATTGAAATATGTTCATAACGTCCGGTATTCCTTTTGTGTCGTGGCAAGAATGCGCGATGAAAAAAATAGTTCCGGCGATCCGGAACTTTTTTTATGATGCGCACGTTGCTATCGTGGGTTTGCGTTGCAGACCGCATGAAAGGGGAGAATTCCATGTCAGTTTCTACACGCATCGCACCGCACCTGCCATATCTGCGCAGGTTCGCGCGTGCCGTTTGCGGCTCTCAATCCACTGGCGATGCCTATGTTGCAGCAACACTTGAAGCTCTGATCGCCGATATCAGCATCTTCCCGCCGACAAGCAACGATCGGGTTTCGCTTTATCAATTGTTCGTATCGATTTTTAGTTCCGTCACGATCAATATAAAGGCCGATGAAAACCTGTCAGGTTGGGAAAAGCGCGCTTCCGCCAACCTCTCTGCGGTACCAGCGCTCGCCCGCCAGGCTTTCCTTCTGACCACGGTCGAAGAGTTCACAGCTTCGGAAGCAGCAGAGGTTCTGAGGGTAACTGAAGCCCAGATCGGCCAGCTGATCGATGAGGCGGCCTCTGAAATCGCCCGCCAGGTTGCCACCGATATCATGATTATCGAGGACGAACCTCTGATCGCCATGGATATCGAGCAGATGGTCACCGATCTCGGCCATCGCGTTACGGGTATTGCCCGCACGCATGCGGAGGCGATCGATCTCTTCAACCGCACGCAGCCGAAGATGATCCTTGCCGACATCCAGCTTGCAGACGGCAGCTCCGGGCTCGATGCCATGAAGGAGATCCTTCAGATGACGTCTCTGCCGGTGATCTTCATTACAGCCTTCCCTGAGCGTCTTTTGACGGGTGAGCGGCCCGAGCCGACATTCCTCGTTACGAAGCCGTTCAACCCGGACATGGTGAAAGCGCTTATCAGCCAGGCCCTGTTTTTCAACGAAAGCTCTCGCGTCGCGGCGTGAAATTTGCCGAAACCGTAGACTGTCCGGGAACAACTACGGTACCCGGACGTTCGCGGTTACGGTCGTGAGGTGATCTCACGGCTTTTTGCAGGGAGATGAATTTGCATCGGCTGGCATGGCATAACGCGGAGAGGAACGAGAGCGAGCTACACGATTCGCTCGTCCTCGCTTTGCTCGATTCGGGCGAGACAGTCATGTTACAAGACTGGAACCGGGAGTATATATTCGTGGCCAATCTGCCGGATGTGTGGCGTCTGCCGACCGATAGCCATCCCACGGATGAAAATGTGTTTGGCACCGATCTTTCAGAGCGGCTTGCCGAACTCAAAAAAGATATGAATGTGGTGGGCAGTCGGGGCATGCTGGAAGTTAATGCCGGCAATGACCGGGTTTTCCAGTTCCAGATCCATTCCACCTTCAACCAGGCGAAGCAGGCGGTGATGAAAACCACTATTCGCGAGGTGACGGCGGAACGGCGGCGCGAGCAGCTTTTGCGCTCGCTGCTGCGCGAGGTCAGCCACCGTTCCAAGAACCTCCTGGCGATCATCCAGAGCCTTGCGGGCCAGACGGCCCGTTTCAGCCTCACCAAGGATGATTTTCTGCGCAAGTTTCGGGGCCGGTTACACGCTCTTGCCCAAAGTCAGGATCTCATCACGGATTCCGACTGGAGAGGTGCTCGCATATTCGAGCTTCTTCGCCAGCAATTCGATCTCTATGTGCCGGAATATCCTAATCTCATTCACATGGAAGGTGAAAACCTGCTGCTCAATCCGAATGGCGCGCTTTATATCGGTCTGGCTTTCCATGAGCTGGTCGTCAATACGGTCAGCCATAGCGGCAATCTCGCCTATCATCCGCCAATCTCGCTGCAATGCCGACAGGAAGGCGATTTTTGTATCGTTGAGTGGATCGAGCCGATCATGCCATCGAAAGAGCCGGCGCAGGCGAGGCGCGGCAGTTTCGGCAGCGTCGTGCTGGAAAAGGTCGTTCCATCCGCATTGGGCGGGAGTGCCGAATATCACCTCACGCCGGAGCGGATCGTCTACCGGCTTAAATTTCCTTCCGGGGACGTCACCGACATTTGAAATTTCGAAATAATGGCCCTCGGTTGGAGACCTGCCTCATAGGCAGCACTTCGGCCGTTTTTGCGAGAACGCAAAAAAAAGCACGGCCCGTGAAAGAGCCGTGCTTTTTTATTATGACAGGTTTTCAGGGGTGAAACCTGTTTATTGTCAGCCAAGCGTCAGGCGGGGACGGGGGAATTGCTTGGCCTGCAGTAAAAATGCATCCGCCCTAATTCGGTTCCACTAAAACGTATTTTTTTTGTGGAGGGCGAAATTAGCTGCTTTTCGTCTGCTGGTACGGGGATCCAGCACGCCATTTTTCAAAGCGGGCCTGCCTGATCGGGTCGCTTGGGTATAAAATAGCGCATCGGCGCTTCAAGCGACCATTCGAACCCGGTTTCGCGATACTCCGTCACCACCTGTCCGCCGAATGCGCCTTCCGCATGCCTTTTGATGACCGTGGTACCAAAGCCCTTGCGGCTTGGTTCCGTCGCCGGTGGCCCGCCCGTTTCGGTCCAGACGATATAAATCATCTGACGTCCATCTTTTTCGAGCGGCTTCCAGCTCACCGTGATTTTTCCGAGCGCAACCGACAGGGCGCCGTATTTGATGGAGTTCGTCGTCAGCTCATGCACCACGAGCCCGAAATTTTGCGCCGCTTCCGGAGAAAGCATGAAATCGTCCCCAGACAGCTCGAAGCGTTCCGAAACGGTGCCGAAAACGTCGAGGTGGGTCTCGATCAGCTTACGGATCGGCAAGCCTTGCCATTGAACCTCCGCCAATGCCCGGATCGACATTCCGAGACCGCGCAGGCGGTGGTCCACCTCTTTCTGGAATTCCGGGATGCTTTTGTTTTCCCGCCCCAATTGCCGGATCATCGCCTGAACCAGCGTAAGAATATTCTTGGAGCGGTGAACCAGTTCGTGCAGCAGAAGTTGCAGCCGTTCTTCCGACTGGCTTCTGTCGAAGGAAGCATTGGAGAGCGCGACGGCGACCTGGTTGGCTTCCTTGATCTTGGTATCGACGGGCGCCACGATCTCGCCTTCACCGATGCGTTCAGCCATGAGCGTGAGATCGCGAATGGAACTGCGCAACTGCCGGCCGACCAGATAGGCGCCGCCGATGGCGATGAGCACGAGCATCGTGCTGCCGATCATCATTTGCCGCCACGTGTCGACCAATGCTGCCTGACTTGCGGCAAGTGGCCCCCACATCACAGTTCGCCATTGCCAGCCCGGCAATTGGGCATAGGCATAGAGGTTGCCCTTGTCGTCGAAGAAATTGCCGCTGAAGGCCTGCATTTCTGAAAGAATGGCGGGGCTGGCAAATGGCTTGCCCACTTCCACCCCATTCTGCGCACTGGAAACGACAACACGATTGTTACCGTCGATAATGGCGACCGCCCAGTTGCGCGGCAGGTTTTCCGTGGGAATGAGCCGGCTCAGGTCACTTGTATTCTGCGTCAGGATCAGGGCATCTCCGGCGGAACCCAGATTGGGGTCGAGCGGCAAGGTAACGTTGAACACCCATTCCTTGCTCGTCGCGCCGAAAAACATGTCCGAAACGGTGATCCGACGGGATTCGATTGCCTTGGCCAGATTGGCCTCGGCCGGCACCTTGCTGAGAGGCTGGCCAAATGACACCCGGGTATTGAGATACTGTTCGCCTTCCATGGTAGCCAGAATGGCGTACAGGCCCTCCCGTTTCAGGCTTTCGGCAACACGTCCCTGAAAAGCGGCAAGATTGCCATTCTCGAGTTCCGGGAATTGCGACAGCAGATTGAGGGAGGTGGCGATTTCCTGCAGGCGCCGATCGATGTTGCGGCTGACGACCCTGACATCCTCGATCGTCTCCCGTTGCAGGTCGTCGCGCTTTTCGCTTTCAAGGCGCAGCATCAAGTAGCCGCCGAAAAGGATAAGCGGCAGGGTGATGACGGTTGCCATCACCACCAGATAGGTGCCGATGGAGGCCGTCGGAAAAAAATTCGCACTGCGTCGACGTAAAGCCGAGAACGTGTTTTTCAGTTTTTTGCCGGGTTGAGGCATGCAAAAACTCCGGCAGTTACGGCATTGTTACGTCACGGATAATACCGCGCCATCTTCCTTTAGCAATGCCTGATTTTTTCGTTCGGGAGCCGCAAAATGTCGCAATCGCGTCTATGCGACTGAAAAAATCGGAACCATTTCAATGGTCAGCCCGTTTGCAAAGCGAACCGGTCATGGAGTGGAAAGCGAAACTCGTCACCGCCCGGCCAGTCGAAAACGATGAAAGGAAGGTACGAAAATGGCAAAGAAACTTACGATACTCGTCACCGCCGCCCTGATGGGCACGACGGCTTTCGCGCCGCTTGCCATCGCTCAGGGTACAACCCAGCCAGCACCGGCAAATCCGAGTGCTCAGACCGAACCGGCAACGCCTCCCGCCACCCCGATGGCGCCGGCGGCTCCTCTGGCCAATGATAGCGCGGCCGCGACGACGGGCGGTGCTTACATCACCCAGCAGGGCGAAACGCAGATCAGTGCCAATGATTACATCGGCAAGTCGGTTTATACCGCAGCCGACGAGAGCATCGGTAACGTCACCAACCTCATCATGGAAAAAGACGGCGGTCTCGTCGCAGCCGTGATTGGTGTCGGCGGTTTCCTCGGTATAGGTGCCAAGGATGTCGCGGTGCCTATGGACAAGGTAACGATGACCCGCAACACGCAGGACGGCACCATTCGCCTGACGACGACCGAAACGGCGGAAACGCTGAAGGCTGCTCCGGAATTCAAGACGCTGGAACAGCAGGCCAGCGAAAAGAGCGCGGCAACGCCTGCAGCTCCGGACAGCACCACCACGTCCGCCACCAAGCCCTGATCCCCTTACCTGGGAGGCAGGAGCGGGATCGACCTCAACAGGCGTCCCGCGAGAGACACCGGCCATTGGCCGGTGTCTTTTTGTTTTAAATTGCGTTCGCTCAGTCCCCGGCGTTGCGCGAGGAATGCCAAGCCCAGGCGGATTTGATGATATCAGACAGGGAATAACGCGGCTCCCAGCCCAACACCGCCTTTGCCTTGTCGTTATTGGCGACAAGGGTGGTGGAATCGCCATCGCGGCGGTCGGTATATTCCACCGGGAAGGGGCGGCCGGATACGTCCGAAATCGCAGCCAGCAACTCCTTCACAGTCGTGCCGGTGCCGGTGCCAAGGTTGAGTTCAACCGTTTCACCGCCCGCCAGCAGATAGTCCACTGCCCGCACATGGGCGTCGGCAAGATCGAGAATATGGATGTAGTCACGCACGCAGGTGCCGTCGCGGGTGTCATAATCCGTGCCGAACACCTTGAAGCCTTGACGCCGACCGAGTGCCGCCTCGATGGCGAGCGGGATTGCGTGGGTTTCCGGCTTGTGCCATTCGCCGATGCGGCCTTCGAAATCTGCACCTGCGGCGTTGAAATAGCGCAGCATCACCGAGCGCAGCCCCTTATAGGTGCTGTAATCCTTCAGCGCCTGCTCGACTACCCATTTGGTGCGGCCGTAGGGGTTGATCGGCGCCTGACGGTGCGTCTCGTCAATCGGCACCTGTTCCGGCAAACCGTAGGTGGCGCAGGTGGAGGAGAAAACAAATGCCGTGACCCCGGCATCGATGGCGGCAGACAGCAGGTTGAGCGAACCGATGACGTTGTTGTCGTAGAAGGCCACGGGTTGCTTTACCGATTCGCCGACTTCAATCAGCGCCGCAAAGTGGAGTACGGCCTCCGGCTGGTGCTTGGCGAAAACCTCGTCCAGCCGCGCGCGGTCGCGAATATCGCCCTGCTCGAAGGGTCCCCAGCGGACGAATTCCTCATGTCCATTGGACAGATTGTCGAAAACGACCGGTTCATATCCCCGCTCAGACAGGAGAAGGCAGGTATGCGAACCGATATAGCCGGCACCGCCGACGACAAGGACTTTCTTCTTCATCAATCGCCTTTCAGAAAAAAAACGGGACGTGCGGGAGACTGTATTTCACTTTGTTCAAATAAGGGCGGCGTGGCACTGAGCACCATCAACCAGTCTATCCATCGCGGGTAACATAAAAAAAACTGCGCATCCATGGTCCGGATGCGCAGCAGCGAATGAGAGTTTGACGAAGAGCCTTAAACGCGCCTGAAGGCGTGCCTATTTCTTTTTCCTGGTGTTGGCTCTGGTTGCCAGAAAGCCGGCAGCCATGGCAACGGCGAGCGTCGCGTAGGGGCGCGCCTGGATCGCCAGCGTCAGGAGCGATTGCAGCGCCAGAGGTGCTGCGGTCAAGGGAGCCGCCGTCAAGGATGCGACGGGTCGTCTTGCGGCATAGGCTCTCGGACGTTTGACGATCGCAAGCGCCACCAACATGATGACACCAAGCAGAAACGCCGTACCGGCTACGACAAGCGCGGCCGGCCCTGCGCCGACATGCCGGGCCAGATAGATGGACCCCGCCACGACAGCAGCTACGAAGGCGATCAGGAAGAATATCCCGGTCAGCACCCAAAGGATTATCGTGGCGCGCAGGCGCCGTGTCACGACGCGTCCTTCACGCTGGGTGTCTCCCAGATAGACCAGCAATGCCTCAAGCATGATGCAGCCTTATCGACGTGTGAGGAGGGCGAGCACGAAACCGACACCAACGGCGATGCCGAGGGACTGCAGCGGGTTCTTCTGGACCTGATCCGTCAGATTGTCGTTCAGCGAGGAAATTTCGTTGCGAACGCTGTCGGCCATCTCGCCGGAAGCGGTCAGTGCGTCGTCGGCCACGCGGGCGGCCTGCGCCTTCAGTTCATGCGAGGCTCCAACGCCCAGCGCCTTAACGCTCTTGGCAAGATTTGCCAGATCTTCGCGAAGTTGGGCAAGCTGTGCTGCCACATCGGCTGCATCGCCGTTTTCGAGGGATTGCTGGATCTTGTCGTTGACGCTGCTACGCACGCTTGCCATGGGTGAAGTCCTTCCTGGAACATCGTTGATGGAAATGGCGTCAGGTCAAAAAGACTGCCGCCGCGGATCAATGCCGACGCTTACGAACTTTCGTTGCGGCAGCCGTAAACCCGATTGTCCGCCATTCAAACGCGCCGATGCCCGCTTGGTTCCGCGGCTTGGCGAGTTTTCTCCCGCGGATTTTGCGGCGGGGGCAATTTTCCGGGAATTCGGTGCCGGACATTTGTTTTCCTGTAACAAGCATCATATAAGGCCCATCATCCAGACGGACCTTGACTTCAATCAATATGTGAAAAGCCATGCTTCAGACGCCCTATTACCTCATCGACAAGACAAAACTTCTTCGCAACATGGAGAAGATTGCCTATGTGCGGGAAAAATCCGGCGCCAAGGCGCTTCTGGCGCTGAAGTGCTTTGCAACATGGTCGGTTTTCGATTTCATGTCGCAATATATGGACGGCACCACCTCGTCGTCGCTTTATGAAGTGCGTCTGGGCCGCGAGAAATTCAGTGGCGAAACCCACGCCTATTCCGTCGCTTATGCCGACTACGAAATCGACGAGGTGATTTCGAACGCGGACAAGATCATCTTCAATTCCATCAGCCAGCTTGAGCGCTTTGCAGAAAAGGCCTCCGGTATCACCCGGGGTCTGCGCCTCAATCCGCAGGTCAGCTCTTCGAGCTTCGATCTTGCCGATCCCGCACGTCCCTTCAGCCGTCTCGGCGAATGGGATGTCGCCAAGGTCGACAAGGTCATGGACCGGATCTCCGGCTTCATGATCCACAACAATTGCGAAAACGGCGATTTTTCGTTGTTCGACCGCATGTTGACGCAGATTGAAGAGAAATTCGGATCGCTCCTGTCGCGTGCGGAATGGGTCAGCCTCGGCGGCGGCATCCATTTTACCGGCGACAACTATCCGCTCGACCAGTTCTGTGATCGCCTGGCGGCCTTTTCGGAAAAATACGGCGTTCAGGTCTATCTTGAGCCCGGCGAAGCGTCGATCACCAAGAGCACGACGCTTGAAGTGACGGTTCTCGATACGCTGTTCAATGGCAAGAACCTCGCCGTCGTCGACAGCTCCATCGAAGCGCATATGCTCGACCTCCTGATCTATCGCGAAACCGCCAAGGTTTTGCCGAACGAGGGCGAACATCCCTACATGGTCTGCGGCAAATCCTGCCTTGCGGGCGATATTTTCGGCGACTTCCGGTTCGACAAGGAGCTGAAGGTCGGTGATCGTATCTCCTTTGAGGATGCGGCCGGCTACACCATGGTCAAGAAGAACTGGTTCAATGGCGTGAAGATGCCGGCGATTGCCATCAAGGAACTCGACGGCAGCGTGCGTGCCGTTCGCGAATTCGACTTTGCCGATTTCGAGCAAAGCCTGTCTTAAACCCTGTTTTAACATGAAACGAAGCTGATCCCTGCGGGGAAAAGGAGGCATCACCTGAAATGAAGAAGAACGTTCTGATCATCGGCGCCGGTGGCGTAGCACAGGTCGTGGCGCATAAATGCGCCCAGAACAGCGATGTATTGGGAGACATTCATATTGCGTCACGGACTTTGGAAAAGTGCCGCAAGATTGTCGAGTCCGTACGCGAAAAGAAGAGCCTCAAGACAGATGTGAAACTTGAGGCCCATGCGCTTGACGCGATGGATATCGAGGCGACGAAAGCCTTGATTACGAAAACCGGCGTAGAGATCGTCATCAACGTCGGTTCGGCTTTCGTCAACATGTCCGTTCTTCGTGCCTGCATGGACACGGGTGTTGCTTATATGGATACGGCGATCCACGAGGATCCCACCAAGATTTGCGAGGCGCCGCCGTGGTACGGAAACTACGAGTGGAAGCGCGCTGCCGAATGCAAGGAAAAGGGCGTAACGGCACTGCTCGGCGTCGGTTTCGATCCCGGCGTGGTCAATGCCTATGCCCGCCTTGCCAAGGATGAATATTTCGACAAGGTCACCTCGGTCGATATCGTCGATATCAATGCTGGCAGCCATGGCCGCTGGTTCTCCACCAACTTCGATCCGGAAATCAACTTCCGCGAATTCACCGGTGTCGTCTATTCCTGGCAGAATGGCCAGTGGCAGACGAACCAGATGTTCGAGGTCGGCCAGGAATTCGATCTGCCGGTTGTCGGCAAGCAGAAGGCCTATATGACCGGCCATGACGAAGTGCATTCGCTATCCAAAAACATGGATGGCGCCGATGTGCGCTTCTGGATGGGCTTCGGCGATCACTACATCAACGTTTTCACCGTGCTGAAGAACCTCGGTCTTCTCTCCGAAAAGCCGGTCAAGACTGCCGAAGGTCTGGAAGTCGTGCCGTTGAAGGTGGTCAAGGCCGTATTGCCGGATCCGTCTTCGCTTGCACCCGACTATGTCGGCAAGACCTGCATCGGCGATGTCGTCAAGGGCATCAAGGATGGCAAGGAACGCGAAGTCTTCATCTACAACGTGGCCGACCACAAGGAAGCCTACGAGGAAGTTGGATCGCAGGGCATTTCCTACACCGCCGGCGTTCCTCCGGTCGCTGCCGCCATGCTGATTGCCACCGGCGAGTGGGATGTGAAGCAGATGGCCAATGTGGAAGAACTGCCACCGCAGCCTTTCCTGAACCTTCTGAACAAGATCGGCCTTCCAAGCCGTATCAAGGACGAAAACGGCGACCGCGTCCTGACGTTCTGATCCATCAAGACAATAAAAAGCCCCGCAAAAGCGGGGCTTTTTTTGTGATGAAGTTTGCCGGTTACTTGGCATCATCCTCGGCCTTAAGCCGAGGATTTACCGCACGGTAATGACCCGCGCATCAGCCCTTTGCCGGCTTCGGTCCGCGCTTTTCGAAAGGCCGGTCCTTCTTGCCTTCGAATTTGGGCTTGTCGCCGAAAGTCTTTTTCTTTTTCCAGGGCTTGTCGTCGCCCTTGCGGTCGTCGGCTGCGCCGCCAGCATTATTGGGTTTGTTGAACTTCCGCTGGGCCGTGGCCGGGCGGGTGTCCTCGCGAACACTGCCAGTCATTTCCGGCTTGCCTTCCAGCGCCTTCAGACGAATGCCCTTTTCGAGCATCATGTCCTTGCCGATGGCGGAGGTGAAACGATCGACGGCATCGGCCGCCAGTTCCACAAAGGTCTCCGTCTGCTGCATGCGAATGGCGCCGATATCCTGACGGGTGATCTTTCCGAAGCGGCAGAGCATGGGGATGAGCCAGCGGGGTTCGGCGCTCTGCTTGCGGCCCACCGAAAGCGAAAACCAAGCGCTGTCGGAAAAGTCGGAACGTTCGCGGCGCGGCGCGTCGTTTTCAGGGGTTTCGAAGCTGTCGCGGCGCGGTTTGCGAGTATTGTCCAGCGCGACTTCGGTGATGTCTTCCGGGGCGGAACGTCCGGCGTGGTAAAGGCGCACGAAGGCGGCTGCTACTTTTTCCGCGCCATGCTGCTCGAGCAGCTGCTTGACGAAATCACGCTCGTCATCGGCCACGGCCTCGGTGAGAGCCGGGTCGGCCAGGAGACGGGCGCCGTCGCGTTCAACGATCTCTTCGACCGAAGGCGGGCGAACCCATGCTGCGCTGACCTTGGCACCTTCCAGAAGGCGTTCGGCCTTGCGGCGCTGGTTGACAGGCACCACGATGGCGCTGACGCCCTTTTGCCCGGCGCGGCCGGTACGGCCGGAACGGTGGAGAAGCGTTTCCGAATTGGTCGGCAGGTCGGCGTGGATAACCAGTTCGAGACCAGGCAGGTCGATGCCGCGTGCAGCAACGTCAGTCGCCACGCAAACCCGGGCGCGACCGTCACGCATTGCCTGAAGCGCATGCGTGCGTTCGTTCTGGGTCAGTTCGCCTGAAAGCGCCACGACGGAAAAGCCGCGATTGTTCAGACGGGCCGTCAGATGGTTTACGGCCGCACGTGTGGAGCAGAAAACGATGGCGTTGCGGGCTTCGTAAAAGCGCAGCGCATTGATGATGGCGTTTTCGCGGTCGGAGCCAGTCACCAGCAAGGCGCGGTATTCGATGTCCACATGCTGCTTCTGTTCTGAAGCGGTGGCGATGCGAACGGCGTTCTTCTGGTAGCTTTCGGCAAGCTTGGCGATGCTGCGCGGAACGGTGGCCGAGAACATCAGCGTGCGGCGGTTATCCGGCGATTCTTCCAGAATGAATTCCAGATCTTCGCGGAAGCCGAGATCGAGCATCTCGTCGGCCTCGTCCAGTACCACGGCGCGTAGCGACGACAGATCGAGCGCGCCGCGCTTGATGTGGTCGCAGAGGCGGCCGGGGGTGCCGACGATAATATGCGCGCCTCGCTCCAGTGCGCGTCGTTCGCTGCGGATATCCATGCCGCCAACACAGGACGCGATCGATACGCCAGCGAATTCATAAAGCCATTCCAGCTCGCGCTTGACCTGCATGGCCAGTTCGCGGGTTGGCGCAATGGCGAGTGCCAGCGGCGCGGAAGCCTGGCCGAAACGGGTGTTTTCCGACAGTAGCGTGGTCGCGAGCGCAATGCCGAAGGCAACTGTCTTGCCGGAGCCGGTCTGCGCGGAAACCAGCGCGTCCTTGTCGGCGAGTTCCGGCGAAAGCATGGCCTTCTGCACGGGGGTCAAATCTTTGTAGCCGCGTTTTTCCAACGCCTGCGCGATCGCCGGGGCGATACCCTGGGTGTCTGTCATCTACCGTCTTTCGGATATGAAGCTGCCTGCATCCGCCCGAAACCAATAGGTCCTAAAGTCTCCGGGGCAGCCGATGCAGGCCATTACGGCCATCTGGCCGGTTGCATTGCCGCGCTCCATACTGCGAATAGGCCCGTTTGTACAGTGCACTGCGGTACGCTCTTTCACAACGCCGCATGCGGTCGCCCATTCCATCCCGACATCTTCTTTCGCCGGGGCTATAAAAAAAGGCGTACCGCATGGTTCATAAACGGCATTGCGTGCCCCCCGCCTTTTCGCTAAGAGACCCGCAACTTGAGGCTCTTTATCAAAAAAAGAGCCGACTGGGTTTGTTCTTGTCCGCACCTGAAAAACGGCTGGCGGAAAAAAGGGATGGTACTGGTCAAGGCTATGGCTCGCATTGTCATGAAATTCGGCGGCACGTCCGTCGCGAACCTCGAACGCATTCACAATGTCGCACGGCATGTGAAACGCGAAGTGGATGCCGGCCATGAAGTGGCCGTGGTCGTTTCCGCCATGTCCGGTAAAACCAACGAGTTGGTGGACTGGGTGCAGAATGCTGCGAAGGTGGCTGGCGCCAACGCCGCCTCCTTTTACGATGCACGCGAATATGACGCGGTCGTTGCATCCGGCGAGCAGGTGACATCGGGTCTTCTGGCGATCACGCTGCAATCCATGGGCATCAATGCACGCTCATGGCAGGGCTGGCAGATTCCGATCCGCACAGACAATGCACATGGTGCCGCCCGCATTCTCGAGATTGACGGTTCGGATATCGTTCACCGCATGGGCGAGGGCCAGGTTGCCGTTGTTGCCGGTTTCCAGGGCATCGGCCCGGATAACCGCATTGCGACGCTCGGCCGCGGCGGTTCGGACACATCAGCCGTTGCCATCGCCGCCGCCGTCAAGGCGGACCGTTGCGATATCTATACCGATGTCGATGGCGTCTATACCACCGATCCGCGCATCGAGCCCAAGGCTCGCCGCATGAAGAAGATCGCTTTCGAGGAAATGCTCGAAATGGCGTCTCTCGGTGCGAAGGTTCTGCAGGTTCGCTCCGTCGAGCTTGCCATGGTACACAAGGTGCGCACCTTCGTTCGCTCCAGCTTCGAGGATCCCGATGCGCCGGGCATGGGCGACCTCATCAACCCGCCCGGTACTTTGATTTGTGACGAGGAAGAAATCGTGGAACAGGAAGTCGTAACCGGCATCGCCTATGCCAAGGATGAAGCACAGATCTCGCTGCGCCGCGTGGCCGACCGTCCGGGCGTCTCCGCCGCGATCTTCGGGCCACTGGCCGAAGCGCATATCAATGTCGACATGATCGTGCAGAACATCTCCGAAGATGGGTCGCGCACCGACATGACCTTCACCGTTCCTTCTGGCGACGTTGCCAAGGCTCTGCGCGTTCTGGACGAGAACAAGGCCCAGATCGGCTTCGACGTTGCACAGAACGAGACCGGCCTTGCCAAGGTTTCGGTCATCGGTATCGGCATGCGCAGCCATGCTGGCGTTGCTGCCAGCGCCTTCAAGGCGCTTGCCGAGAAGAACATCAACATAAAGGCCATCACCACCTCCGAGATCAAGATTTCGATCCTGATCGACGGTGCCTATGCCGAACTGGCCGTTCGCACTTTGCATTCTGCTTACGGTCTCGATAAGAACTAAGTTCGAGACATCGGTTCCCGATGCTCCGATTCTTCGGGGTTGCGTTCTTCCGATGTGGCGTTTCATGAAAGCGTGTCCCTTGCGGGACGCGCTTCTCGCGCTATAAATTTTTTAAATGACGTTTTGATTCTCGAATATTATGACATTCGGATCGGAAGCGTCGGGGAGCAAACGCGATGAGAGACCTTTCTGCAGGTCCGCGCGTCCTGCTAAAGCGGCTGCGCGAAATGATGGCGGAGCACCTTGAGCCGCAGGACCGTCTGGACCAGATCGTCCGTCAGATAGCCAGCAACATGGTGGCGGAGGTTTGCTCGGTCTACGTGCTGCGTTCCGACAGCGTGCTGGAGCTTTACGCTACCGAAGGTCTCAACAAGGATGCCGTGCATCTTGCCCAGCTGAAAATGGGGCAGGGTCTTGTCGGTACCATTGCCGCTTCCGCCCAACCTCTCAATCTTTCCGATGCGCAGGCGCATCCGGCTTTCCGCTATCTTCCTGAAACGGGTGAGGAAATTTATCATTCCTTCCTCGGCGTGCCGATTTTGCGCTCCGGTCGCACTCTTGGCGTTCTTGTGGTCCAGAACAAGGTCAGCCGAACATACCGGGAGGATGAAGTTGAAGCGCTTGAGACAACCGCGATGCTTATCGCTGAAATAGTGGCGAGCGGCGAATTGAAAAAGATCACCCGCCCCGGTGTGGAGCTGGACCTGACGCGTGCCGTTTCCATTGATGGCGATGCTTATGGCGAAGGCATCGGTCTTGGTCATGTCGTGCTGCACGACCCCCAGAATCGTTGTCACCAATCTGCTGAATGAGGATGCCGATACCGAAATCCTGCGTCTTGCCGACGCCATCGGTTCGCTGCGCCTGTCGATCGACGACATGTTGCAGCGCCGCGACGTCCCGACAGAAGGCGAGCATCGGGAGGTTCTTGAGACCTACCGCATGTTCGCCCACGATCAGGGCTGGGTGCGGCGCATGGAAGAAGCTATCCGCAACGGCCTGACGGCGGAAGCTGCGGTCGAGAAAGTGCAGAGCGACACAAAGGCGCGCATGATGCGCCTGACCGATCCCTATCTTCGCGAGCGCATGCATGATTTCGACGATCTCGCCAACCGGCTGCTGCGCCAGCTGATCGGTTTCGGCGGTCGAAGCCCCGAGCATGATTTTCCGCTGGACGCCATCGTTCTGGCGCGCGCCATGGGTGCCGCCGAATTGCTGGATTACCCGCGTGAGAAATTGCGCGGCCTGGTGCTCGAAGACGGTGCGGTGACGAGCCACGTCGTGATCGTGGCGCGCGCCATGGGCATTCCGATCATCGGGCAGGCGACGGGCATCGTCGCCCTCGCTGAAAATAACGATCCCATCATCATCGACGGCGATGACGGCCAGGTGCATTTGCGCCCGATGTCGGATTTGCAGCGCGCCTATGAGGAGAAGGTGCGCCTGCGTGCCAAGCGCCAAGAGCAGTTCCGCGCGCTTCGCAATGTCGAGCCGATCACCAAGGATGGCCAGAAGGTCAACCTCAAGATGAATGCGGGTCTTCTCGTAGACCTGCCGCAGCTCGAGGAATCCGGCGCCGATGGCATCGGCCTGTTCCGCACCGAGCTGCAGTTCATGATCGCCTCCAACATGCCCAAGGGCGAGGAGCAGGAAGCGTTCTATAGGTCCGTCTTGCGGCAGGCCAAGGGCAAGAGCGTTACCTTCCGCACGCTGGATATTGGCGGCGACAAGGTCGTTTCCTATATGCGCGGCCAGGAAGAGGAAAACCCGGCGCTCGGCTGGCGGGCGATCCGCCTGTCGCTCGACCGCCCGGGTCTGATGCGCACACAGATGCGCGCGCTTCTGCGTGCTGCCTCAGGTGCTGAACTACGCATGATGTTGCCGATGGTGACGGAGGTTTCCGAAATCCGCGCGGCGCGCGATCTGCTTCAGAAGGAAGTGCAGCATCTTTCGAAATTCAGCCATGCGCTTCCGAAAAAGCTGCAATTTGGTGCGATGCTGGAAGTACCTTCGCTGATGTGGCAACTCGATGAGCTGATGCAGGAAGTGGATTTCGTCTCCGTCGGTTCGAACGACCTGTTCCAGTTTTCGATGGCGGTCGATCGCGGCAATGCAAGGGTTTCGGATCGTTTCGACAATCTTGGTAAGCCGTTCCTGCGCATTCTGCGCGATATCGTGCGCGCTGGCGAAAAGCACCACACCTCGGTCACGCTTTGCGGCGAAATGGCAAGCAAGCCACTTTCGGCCATGGCTTTGATCGGCCTTGGTTTCCGTTCGGTTTCCATGTCGCCGACGGCGATTGGTCCCGTCAAGGCCATGCTTCTCGGGCTTGATGCCGCGAGCCTTGCCGATGAGCTGAACGCTGCGCTCGACGATCATAATTCGCTGGAAAGCGCGCGCGAGGTGTTGTTACGCTTTGCCGCGACGCATTCCATTCCCATTTAAAAGACCTGTTTCATAATCGGAGTGACTGGTGGCGAAGCTTCCCGTCGAAAAAATGCGCGAGTTGGAAAGGCGTTTCGGAGAGATCGAAGCGCGGATGTCGGCTGGTCCGGCAGCGGATGTCTATGTGAAGCTGGCTTCGGAATATTCCGAACTTGAGCCGGTGGTGAAAAAAGTCCGTGAATACGAAAAGGCGGTCTCCGAGGCCGCCGGTCTGCAGGCGCTGCTTGCCGACAAGACGACCGACAAGGACATGCGCGATCTGGCGGAAATGGAGCTGCCGGAGGTCGAGGCCCGAATTGGCCAGCTTGAGAAGGAAATGCAGGTCCTGCTGCTTCCCAAGGATGCGGCGGACGAAAAAAGCGCCATCCTCGAAATCCGCGCCGGCACGGGCGGATCCGAAGCGGCACTTTTCGCCGGCGATCTGTTTCGCATGTATGAGCGCTTCGCTTCAGCCAAGGGCTGGAAAGTTGAAGTTCTTTCCGCAAGCGAAGGCGAGGCGGGCGGTTACAAGGAAATCATCGCCACGATCAGCGGGCGAGGGGTGTTTTCCAAGCTGAAATTCGAATCCGGCGTGCACCGGGTGCAGCGCGTGCCGGAAACAGAAGCGAGCGGCCGCATCCACACCTCGGCAGCCACTGTTGCCGTGCTGCCGGAGGCGGAGGATATCGATGTCGAAATTCGCCCGGAAGATATCCGTATCGACACGATGCGGGCTTCGGGTGCAGGTGGCCAGCACGTCAATACCACTGACTCCGCCGTTCGCATCACCCATCTTCCGACGGGTTTGATCGTTACCAGTTCTGAAAAGTCGCAGCACCAGAACCGCGCCAAGGCCATGCAGGTTCTGCGCTCGCGTCTTTACGACATCGAGCGACAGAAGGTGGAAAGCGAGCGTTCAGCCGACCGCAAGAGCCAGGTCGGTTCCGGCGACCGTTCCGAGCGCATCCGCACTTACAATTTTCCGCAGGGGCGGGTCACTGATCACCGCATCAACCTGACCCTCTACAAGCTCGACCGGATGATCGAAGGCGAGATCGACGAGCTTGTCGACGCGCTGATTGCTGATTATCAGGCCGGTCAGCTTGCCCAGCTCGGCGAACAACAGCTTTGAGTGGCGGCGCTGACGGGACCGTTTCGACCGAGCTTGCCGCAGCCCGCAAACGGCTGCAGGCGGCGGGCATCGCCGATCCGCTGCTTGATGCGCGCCTGCTGGTCGCCGACGTTACCGGTTTTTCACTGACCGATTTCGTGATGAAACCGGACCATCCCGTCACTCGGGAAGAAAGCGCCCGCATTGCCGCCATGGTCGAAAGGCGCGCAGGCGGAGAGCCAGTCCATCGTATTCTCGGCTACCGCGAATTTCACGGGCTCGATCTTCTTTTATCGACGGAGACGCTCGAACCCCGCCCGGATACGGAAGTTCTGGTCGATACGCTGTTGCCTGCGTTGAAAAAAAATGTTGCCGACAAGGGCAGTGCGCGCATTCTGGATCTGGGTACGGGCACGGGTGCGATCTGTCTGGCGCTTCTCAAGGAATGTCCGGAAGCAACTGGCGTCGGCAGCGATATCTCCGCCGATGCGCTGGAAACCGCAGCGAAAAACGCTGCCCGAAATGGTCTCGCCTCGCGTTTTGAAACCATGCGTAGCGACTGGTTCAAAAAAATCTCTGGCAGGTTTGACATAATTGTGTCGAATCCGCCTTATATAAGAAGTGACATCGTCACAACGCTAGACCGAGAGGTTCGCCATCACGATCCGATGGCGGCGCTGGACGGAGGTCAGGACGGCCTTGCACCGTACCGCCTCATTGCTGCCGACGCAGGCCGCTTTCTTGTGGAAAACGGGATTGTCGGTGTGGAGATCGGTTTCGATCAAAGGCTTGATGTTTCCGCTATATTTGCTTCCCACGGCTTCTCTCTTCTCGACGCTGTGAAGGATTATGGCGGCAACGACAGAGTTTTGACCTTCCGGAGATAGTTGTTCGCGATACGTCTGCGGATTATTTGCAAGGATATTTTGCACAGCAAAAGAAAAGGCTTGGATTTCCGCATGAAGCGGGATAGTTTGCCGCCACATGCCGGGTGGCTGAGGACGAATTTAGATTCGTCAGGGTATGGGTCAGTCCCGAAGCGGGTTCTTTTGAGAACCCTGAAGGCTGGGCGTTTCCGGCATGTGAATCAGTAAACTTTGTTCGCAGGTGGCTCGTTGCAGCATTTTGCGCGACCGGTCGTCATACGCGGGGTCTTGTCTGGGGTTATCTCCAGCAGGGCGCGTAATGGAGCAATTTCAGGAAAAGTTTCCAGCGGTTTTCCGCCCGGAATTGCATGAAAATAACCAGATTGTCAGCAAAACAGAATTCAGGTGAGCAATTGATGAGGCCAGGACAGCAAAACAAGCGCGGCCGGGGGCGTGGAAGCAACAACAACAATAACAATGG
This sequence comes from Rhizobium sp. AN68, assembly GCF_030758035.1. Lineage (NCBI taxonomy): Bacteria > Pseudomonadati > Pseudomonadota > Alphaproteobacteria > Hyphomicrobiales > Rhizobiaceae > Rhizobium > Rhizobium sp. AN68. The sequence continues at coordinate 1,401,882 of NZ_JARWMI010000002.1, forward strand.
TGGCGGTAACAACAACAACTTCAACCGCAAGGGCGGTAACCCGCTTACCAGGACTTATGACAGCTCCGGTCCCGATGTTAAAATTCGTGGCACAGCCCAGCACATAGCGGAAAAATACGCCACCCTTGCGCGGGACGCGCAGAGTGCTGGCGACCGCGTGATCGCTGAAAACTATCTGCAGCACGCTGAACACTACAATCGTATCATCGCCACCGCTCAGGCCCAGATGCAGGAGCGTTTCCAGCGCGACGACCGTGGCGAATACAATGCTTCGGATGCCGACGATATGGATATGAACGACGGTGACGATGGTGCACCGCAGCAGCAGTTCGAACAGCCGGAACGGGTTCAGCAGCCGGAGCGCCAGGAACGGCAGGAGCGCACCGAGCGTTCCGAGCCGCGTCAGGAACGCCGTGAGCGCCCGGACCGCCGCGAACGGCAGGAGCGCCAGCCGCGCCAGCCGCAGGCTTCGGACGAACGGCAGCAGCCGGTATACGACGCCAGCCAGGCGCCTCAGCCCGTCATCGAAGGCACGCCTATGGAAGTGGCCGTCGAGGAACAGCAGCAGCAGACGGAAGCGCCAGCGACTGAACGCGCACCAAAGGCCCGCCGCGCCACTGGCCCACGCCCGCGTCGCCCGCGCCGCGCCGCAACCGCGGAAGGTGCTGAGGGTGCCGAAGGCGGAGATACGCCAGCCGGTGATGAGGCAACACCTGCCACGCTCGAAAACGCTGCTGAATAAGCAGAGTTTTCAAAATACCACGCGATTGAAAAAACTCCGGCTTGCCGGAGTTTTTTTGTTTTTGGGGTCGGGTGTAAAAGCTTGGGCGCTTTTCGAAGGGGGCAATCGCGGCAAACAGTCGTGACGCTTATCAAGTCCGGCTAAAATTTCCCCGGCAGTCGTTTTCCTCCCCTTTAAACCGATGAAAATGCCTCCCATATTCCTGCAGTAAGGACGGATGCCGCATGCAGCGGTAACCGTCCATCAAGAGGCGGCAATCGTGAAATCTGTAAAACGCGACTGCCGTAGCGGGGCTTGCCTTTGAGGGAGCCTCAACCCAAACACCCGGATCCGTGCCGAAAGCGGGCGGGCCGGTATATGGAGGTTCGACTATGAATATTGAAAAATACTCCGAGCGCGTTCGCGGCTTTCTGCAATCGGCGCAGACGTTTGCGCTTGCGGAAAATCACCAGCAGTTTTCTGCCGAACATGTGCTGAAAGTTCTGCTTGATGACGAGCAGGGCATGGCAGCATCGCTGATCGAGCGTGCTGGCGGCGACGCCAAGGAAGTGCGCTTGGCCAACGATGCGGCACTGGCGAAATTGCCCAAGGTTTCCGGCGGCAATGGCGGCCTTTCCCTCACGGCTCCACTTGCGAAAGTGTTCTCGACTGCGGAAGAACTCGCCAAGAAGGCTGGTGACAGTTTCGTCACCGTCGAGCGTCTTTTGCAGGCGCTGGCGATCGAAAACTCTGCTTCCACCTCGGCGTCCCTGAAAAAGGGCGGCGTGACGGCGCAGGCGCTCAATCAGGTCATCAATGAAATCCGCAAGGGCCGCACGGCTGACAGCGCCAATGCCGAACAGGGCTTCGACGCGTTGAAGAAGTTCGCGCGCGACCTGACGGAGGAAGCCCGCGAAGGCAGGCTCGACCCGGTGATTGGCCGTGACGACGAAATCCGCCGGACCATTCAGGTGCTTTCACGCCGCACCAAGAACAATCCCGTGCTGATCGGTGAACCCGGCGTCGGTAAAACGGCGATTGCCGAAGGTCTTGCGCTGCGCATCGTCAATGGCGATGTGCCCGAAAGCCTTAAAGACAAGAAGCTTATGGCGCTGGATATGGGTGCGCTGATCGCTGGCGCGAAGTATCGCGGCGAGTTCGAGGAGCGCCTGAAGGCGGTCCTGAACGAAGTGCAGGCGGAAAATGGCGGCATTATTCTGTTCATCGACGAGATGCACACGCTGGTCGGTGCCGGCAAGGCCGATGGCGCCATGGATGCGTCCAATCTGCTGAAGCCCGCCCTTGCCCGAGGTGAACTGCACTGCGTTGGCGCCACCACGCTGGATGAATATCGCAAGCACGTGGAAAAGGATCCGGCCCTTGCCCGTCGTTTCCAGCCGGTGCTCGTAGATGAGCCGACCGTTGAGGACACGATCTCGATCCTGCGCGGCCTGAAGGAAAAATACGAACAGCACCACAAGGTCCGCATTTCGGATTCGGCCCTGGTTGCAGCTGCAACGCTTTCCAACCGCTACATTACCGACCGGTTCCTGCCCGACAAGGCAATCGACCTGATGGACGAAGCCGCTTCGCGCCTTCGCATGCAGGTGGATTCCAAGCCGGAAGAACTGGACGAACTGGATCGCCGGATCATTCAGCTCAAGATCGAACGCGAAGCCTTGAAGCAGGAGACGGATCAGTCATCCGTCGATCGCCTGAAGAAGCTCGAGGACGAACTGGCCGATACCGAAGAAAAGGCCGATGCCCTGACGGCCCGCTGGCAGGCGGAAAAGCAGAAGCTGGGCCATGCCGCAGACCTCAAGAAGCGGCTGGACGATGCCCGCAACGAACTGGCAAGTGCCCAGCGTAACGGCCAGTTCCAGCGCGCCGGTGAATTGACCTATGGCATCATTCCGGGCCTCGAAAAGGAGCTGGCTGCGGCGGAAGCGCGTGACAGCAGCGGTGCTGGCTCGATGGTCCAGGAAGTGGTGACGGCGGACAACATCGCCCACATCGTTTCCCGCTGGACCGGCATTCCTGTCGACAAGATGCTGGAAGGCCAGCGCGAGAAGCTGCTGCGCATGGAAGACGATCTTGCCAAGTCCGTGGTCGGGCAGGGCGAGGCCGTTCAGGCCGTTTCCAAGGCGGTTCGCCGTTCGCGCGCCGGTCTTCAGGATCCGAACCGGCCGATCGGCTCGTTCATCTTCCTCGGCCCGACGGGCGTGGGCAAGACCGAGCTGACCAAGTCGCTCGCCCGGTTCCTGTTCGACGACGAGACCGCGATGGTTCGCCTCGACATGTCGGAATTCATGGAGAAACACTCCGTTGCCCGGCTTATCGGTGCGCCTCCCGGCTATGTCGGTTACGAAGAGGGCGGTGCGTTAACGGAAGCGGTTCGCCGCCGGCCCTATCAGGTCGTGCTGTTTGACGAGATCGAGAAAGCGCATCCGGACGTGTTCAACGTCCTGTTGCAGGTGCTGGATGATGGCCGCCTGACGGATGGCCAGGGCCGCACCGTCGATTTCAAGAACACCATCATCATCATGACTTCGAACCTCGGTTCGGAATTCATGACGCAGATGGGCGACAATGACGATGTGGATTCGGTTCGCGACCTAGTGATGGAACGGGTCCGGTCGCATTTCCGGCCGGAATTCCTCAACCGTATCGACGATATCATTCTCTTCCATCGCCTGCGGCGCGACGAGATGGGTGCGATCGTAGAGATCCAGCTCAAGCGCCTCGTCTCGCTTCTGGGTGATCGCAAGATCACGCTCGAACTGGATGAGGATGCCCGCAACTGGCTTGCCAATAAGGGCTACGATCCGGCCTACGGCGCACGTCCGCTGAAGCGGGTGATCCAGAAGACGGTTCAGGACAGGCTTGCCGAAATGATCCTCGGCGGCGAGATCCCGGATGGATCGCGGGTCAAGGTGACCTCTGGCACCGACCGGCTGCTTTTCAAGGTCAAGCCCCCAAAGGGTGAGGCCGAGACTGAAACCGCTGATGCGGCATAAAACGAAAGGGCTCCGGTAACGGAGCCCTTTTTCGTATAGCGGTCCCTCTGGTCACGAGGCCCGGCGGACTAACGGCTCGCCACCTGATTGGGTTTTTCTTCGATGTTGAGTAGATTGTCGATCCGCTTTCTCTCGTCGGAGAACCGCGCGAGCGCTACGCCGGAAAGCGATTTGCCGCCAGGCAGACGCACTTTCATCGCGTCCACTTTCGTGCCGTTAACGATCAGCTCGTAATGCAGATGCGCGCCGGTCGAAAGGCCGGTCGAACCGACATAACCGATTACCTGGCCCTGCCGGACCTTTGAACCCTCGGTGACACCCTTGGCGATGGCGCTCTGGTGGTTATAGGAGGAGACGTAGCCATTGGCGTGGCGGATCAGGGTCTGGTTGCCGTAACCGGAGGCCCAGCCGGCCTTTTCGACAGTGCCGTTGCCTGTCGCGATGATCGGCGTGCCGCGGGCTGCCGCCCAGTCGGTGCCGGTATGCATGCGGCTGAATTTCAAAACGGGGTGGCGGCGCATGCCGAAACCTGATGTCATACGGCCGTTCGGAACCGGATTGCGCAACAGGAACTGCCGGATGCTCTTACCGTTCTCGTCGAAATAGTCGATGCTGTTATCGTCCGGGTTCTGGAACCGGTAAAACCGCGTCTCGTTATCGCCGAACTTGGCGTTGACGTAGAGCAGTTCGGACTTGTCCGTCGCCTTGCCATCCGCATCTTCCACGGAGAAGAAGGCCTCCAGCGTATCTGCCGGTTTCAACTGCGCCTGAAAATCGACGCTGCTGGCCAAAAGCTTGATGAGCTGGGAGACCATGCCCTGATTCATGCCATAGGCCAGAGCCGCCCGGTAAACGCCATCGTAGACGCTGGGCAGATCGCGGCCGGCGGCCGGTGCCGGGGTGCTGTCAAAGGCCGTCGCCACCGCGTCGAGCTTCGGCGGTTCGCTGGCCTTGATGAAATTCTTGCGATCGTCCACGGCCATGGTGACCATGTGGCGACCCTTGCGGTAAAGGCTTACGCGTACGATGTCGCTTTTGTCGTCTTCCTGAATAATGCCGACGCGGAGCACATCGCCGCTTTCGACATTGTTCGACTGGAGTTGCGGTGACAACAGGCCAGCGATTTCGGAGGATTGCGCCTTCGAATAACCCGCGCCGAATAAAGCGGCTTCGATGGTTTCGGTCTGGCGGGCAGGGATAACGTCGTCGGCATATTCCTTGACCGGAACCGAGGGCGATTGAGGGGTCGAAACCGACATATTCTGTTCGACGACACGGGCGGCAAGACCGGCGGTGATATCGACATCACCCTCATCATTATCGAAACGACGGGGGTCGATGTAATAGAGCGCTGCAAGCTGCTCGTTACCGTCTGTCAGGATCGAGCCGTTCGAGCGCACTGCCTCCTCCACCTCGTCGAAGCTCAGGGAGCCGGCGAAGGGATACTTGGAGTGCTGGATCGGAAAGGCGACCGTTTTCAGGCTGACTTCGGATTCGACCTCGGAGCCGTAGATTGTGCCCGTTCGGCTTGGCGCCGGCGCCGGGGCGTCCTTGTCGTCACCGCTTGCGAAAATGTTCAGGGGATCGAAGGCGGGATAATCGTCCTGTTTGGCGTAGTTGGACGCCAGCGGAATTTTGACGTGGGAAAAGGGAACCTTGCGGACCACTTCCTTGTCGCCCTCGTTGATAACGGTGGAGACTTCCATGATCGAGCGGTCCGAGGGCCGGGCCGCAATATTGGGCGCAATGAGGCGTGTGCCGCGGCGTGCCGCTTCCGCGGTATTGTTGCCCATATCCGCCTTGGCGAAGGCCTCGGCCGGAATGGCAAGCTGCTGGCGGCCATCGAGAGCTGCAAACAGCGCAACACCCATCAATATGGAA